>NZ_CP119147.1:3862500-5062500 GCF_029167645.1 Streptomyces sp. AM 2-1-1
AAGCCGTAAGGCGATGTATACGGACTGACGCCTGCCCGGTGCTGGAACGTTAAGGGGACCGGTTAGCTGACTTTCGGGTCGGCGAAGCTGAGAACTTAAGCGCCAGTAAACGGCGGTGGTAACTATAACCATCCTAAGGTAGCGAAATTCCTTGTCGGGTAAGTTCCGACCTGCACGAATGGCGTAACGACTTCTCGACTGTCTCAACCATAGGCCCGGTGAAATTGCACTACGAGTAAAGATGCTCGTTTCGCGCAGCAGGACGGAAAGACCCCGGGACCTTTACTACAGTTTGATATTGGTGTTCGGTTCGGCTTGTGTAGGATAGGTGGGAGACTTTGAAGCGGCCACGCCAGTGGTTGTGGAGTCGCCGTTGAAATACCACTCTGGTCGTGCTGGATGTCTAACCTCGGTCCGTGATCCGGATCAGGGACAGTGTCTGATGGGTAGTTTAACTGGGGCGGTTGCCTCCTAAAGAGTAACGGAGGCGCCCAAAGGTTCCCTCAGCCTGGTTGGTAATCAGGTGTTGAGTGTAAGTGCACAAGGGAGCTTGACTGTGAGACCGACGGGTCGAGCAGGGACGAAAGTCGGGACTAGTGATCCGGCAGTGGCTTGTGGAAGCGCTGTCGCTCAACGGATAAAAGGTACCCCGGGGATAACAGGCTGATCTTCCCCAAGAGTCCATATCGACGGGATGGTTTGGCACCTCGATGTCGGCTCGTCGCATCCTGGGGCTGGAGTCGGTCCCAAGGGTTGGGCTGTTCGCCCATTAAAGCGGTACGCGAGCTGGGTTTAGAACGTCGTGAGACAGTTCGGTCCCTATCCGCTGTGCGCGTAGGAATATTGAGAAGGGCTGTCCCTAGTACGAGAGGACCGGGACGGACGAACCTCTGGTGTGCCAGTTGTCCTGCCAAGGGCATGGCTGGTTGGCTACGTTCGGAAAGGATAACCGCTGAAAGCATCTAAGCGGGAAGCCTGCTTCGAGATGAGTATTCCCACCCCCTTTGAGGGGTTAAGGCTCCCAGTAGACGACTGGGTTGATAGGCCAGATGTGGAAGCCCGGTAACGGGTGGAGCTGACTGGTACTAATAGGCCGAGGGCTTGTCCTCAGTTGCTCGCGTCCACTGTGTTGTTCTGAAATAACAATCCGCTGTGTTTTTCCGGTTGGTTGATTTCATAGTGTTTCGGTGGTCATTGCGTTAGGGAAACGCCCGGTTACATTCCGAACCCGGAAGCTAAGCCTTTCAGCGCCGATGGTACTGCAGGGGGGACCCTGTGGGAGAGTAGGACGCCGCCGAACAATTTTTCCGGGAGACCCCCGTGCCTTGTGGCACGGGGGTCTTCTGCGTTCCAGGGCCGAATCGGCAGCGGGCACCTTCCCCTCCGCGCGGGAATGTCCGCGCCGGCGGGAATCCCGTTGAGGGCGCCGGCACGCGCGGGCAGCATGAGTCCATGAGAAGTAGTGATGTGGTGCGACGGGTTCGGGCTGCGGAGTGGCAGTCGGCCAAGGAGCTCCGGCTCGACGCCCTGCGGGATCCGGCGGCGCCGGTCGCCTTCCTGGAGACGTACGAGAGCGCCCTGGAGCAGCCGGACGTCTTCTGGCAGGAGCGCACCGCCCGCGGGGCGGAGGGCGACGAAGCCGCCCAGTTCGTCGCCGAGGCCGCCGACGGGACGTGGGCGGGCACGGTCACGGTCCTCGTCGAGCGGCCCGATCGGGCTGCCCGTTTCGGCGGTGCGGTGGATGCCGTGCAGGGGCACCTCGTCGGTGTCTTCGTACGTCCGCAGGCGCGGGGGACCGGGCTCACCGACGCGCTCTTCCGGACCGCTGTGGAGTGGTCCTGGGCCCTCCACGACCCGTTTCTCACGCGGTTGCGGCTCTTCGTCCACGAGGAGAACCCGCGGGCCGCCGCGTTCTACCGGAGGTTCGGCTTCGTACCCACGGGCAGCACCGTGCCGGGGCCGGCCGGGCCGGACGGCGCTGCCTCGCTCGAGCTGGAGCACGTCCTGGAGCGGGGCTGATCCGGTCGGCGGCCGTGTGCGTTCAGATCACCGGGGGTGTGGTGAGCGGGGTACGCCAGCGAGCGGCCGCCTGTTCGGGAGACCGCAGGAGTGCCAGTGTGGCGAGACCCTGGGTCTCTCCGGTCCTCAGCAGCTCGGGGAGACACGGCAGGGGAGCGACGGCGGCGACGTCGTCGAGGACGAGCGTGAGTGGTGGGTCGAGCCGACCGTCGGTTGACCGTGCGGCCATGCGGCGGCCGTGCTCGACCACGTGCGAGGCGAGCGCGGTGAGCAGGGGCATCGCGCCCGGGTGGTGGCGGGGGTCCTCGATGGACTCGCCGACCACATAGAGGGTTCCCCCCTCGGTGGCGAAGGAATCCAGCGCGGCGGCATCGGTTCGGTTCGGTGCGCACGCCTCGCGGATGTGGACCGTGCCCAGCGCGCCCAGCGCCCGCGCCGTCAGCTCCTGTGCGGCGCGGCGGCGTTCGGGGTGAGCGGTGAGGGCCGACTCGAGCAGACCGGCGAGACCGGACGCCGCCTTCGGGTGGGTGCGGAGCAGCCGTACGCCGTCCTGGGCGTTGCCGCCCTGTGCCCAGCGGTGCACCTGGCGGAACGGCCGTCCGTCCACGGCCGCGGCGTGCAGCCAGCACTGCAGCAGGGTCTGCGCGGTGTCCGCGGTCGCCTCGTCGAGGCGGGCCCGCGGCCGTACCGGTGCGAGCAGGGCCTCGGCCCGGGCCGCGGCCACCTCGGGCTGTTCACAGCCGGAGACGGGCGACCAGTGCAGCCGGGCCGGGGTGTCGCAGAGGTGGCCAGGGTCGTAGACGAGGACGGGCCCGAGCTTGCTGCGGGCGTCCTTGGTCGCGGCCCACACCGCGGGGTCGGACGTGACCACCAGGGCCCCGCCGGAGGCGTTCCGTACGGCCTCGACGGCGGTCTCCCGTCGGGCGTCGGCAGCGGCGTAGAGGAGAGCGGGGGTGGCGTGTGTCCGGGGGGAAGGGAGCAGCGGGGGCGGTGTGACCGGGTACGGGGGCGCGGGATCCGCCGGGGACGCGGGCGGGGCCGCGTACCCGGGCGCGGTGAAGGCAACGGACGCCGGTGCGGGGACAGCGGCCGGTGGGGGGTACGGCGCGGGGGCGGGGGGCGTGAGGGCGGCCAGGCGCTCCTCGCGGGCGCGACGGCGTACGGCACGGCCCCGGGTCACGACGCCCAGCAGGAACACGGCGAGGACCACCAGGATCAGCAGTTCGCTGATGAGGATGCCCCAGAAGAGGCCGTAGCCGGAGAGCTGGTCCGGTGGGGTGGCGGGCCAGGCGCCCGGGAGGTCCTGCGGTGCGGCCGCGAGCTCGCGGAGGGCGCCGGGGGTCCGGGGGAGGGACACTCCTCGGGGCCAGGCGCCATGGGCGAGCAGGCCGCCCAGGCCGGCGGCCGTCCAGGCCAGCACCGTCGCCCCGAGGAGGAAGGCGAGGCCACCGATCAGCAGACCGTCGGGAACACCGCCTCTCTCCTCGCGCCGGACGGGCGGCCGTCCGAAACCGGGACCGGGTCCCGGAGAGGTCGGCGCCATCTCAGGCCACCGTGGACTCGGACGTCTCACCGAGCCGCTGTTGCCGTTCGATGCGGGCCGCCCGCTGTGCCGTCTCCCGCTCGGCCTCGCGCGCGTACTCGGGCAGCAGGCCGTCCAGGTCGTCGTCGGGGTGGGCTGAGGACTCCGTCATCGCGCGGTCGGTGAAGACGAGCGGGCGTTCCGCCTCGGTGATCAGGTGTTTGACCACCTGGACGTTGCCGTTGACGTCCCACACCGCGATGCCCGGGGTCAGTGTCGGGATGATCTCCACGGCCCAGCGCGGGAGTCCGATGACCCGGCCCGTCGCCCGTGCTTCGTCGGCCTTCTGGGCGTAGATCGTCCGGGTGGAGGCCATCTTGAGGATCGCCGCCGCCTCACGCGCCGCCGCGCCGTCCACGACGTCGCTGAGGTGGTGCACGACGGCGACGAAGGAGAGCCCGAGCCGGCGGCCGAACTTCAGCAGGCGCTGGAAGAGCTGGGCGACGAAGGGCGAGTTGATGATGTGCCAGGCCTCCTCGACGAGGAAGATGCGTTTCTTCCGGTCCGGCCTGATCCAGGTGTGCTCCAGCCAGACCCCGACGATCGCCATCAGGATCGGCATGGCGATCGAGTTGCGGTCGATGTGCGAGAGGTCGAAGACGATCAGCGGGGAGTCGAGGTCGATGCCGTCGGTCGTCGGCCCGTCGAACATGCCGCGCAGGTCACCGTCGACGAGCCGGTCCAGGACGAGCGCGACGTCGAGCCCCCAGGCCCGTACGTCGTCCAGGTCGACGTTCATCGCCTCGGCCGACTCGGGCTCGGGGTGGCGCAGTTGCTCGACGATGTCCATCAGGACCGGCTGGCGGTCGGTGATGGTCAGGTTGACGTAGGCGTGGGCGACCTTCAGGGCGAAGCCGGAACGCTCGTCGAGACCATGGCCCATGGCCACTTCGATGATCGTGCGGAGCAGGGCGAGCTGGCCGGTGGTCGCGATCGCGGGATCGAGCGGGTTGAGCCGGATGCCACCGTTCAGGGCGGCGGTGGGGTCGAGCCGGACGGGGGTGATCCCCAGCTCCTCGGCGATGAGGTTCCACTCACCGTGCCCGTCCTCGCCCTGCGCGTCGAGCACCACGACCTGGCGGTCGCGGAAGCGGAGCTGACGGAGGACGTACGTCTTCTCCAGCGCAGACTTGCCGTTGCCGGACTCGCCGAGCACCAGCCAGTGCGGCGCCGGCAGCTGCTGCCCGTACAACTGGAAGGGGTCGTAGATGTACCCCTTGCCGGAGTACACCTCGCGCCCGATGATCACTCCCGAGTCGCCGAGACCGGGCGCCGCGGTGGGCAGGTAGACGGCCTGGGCCTGGCCCGTGGACGTACGTACGGGGAGGCGGGTCGTCTCCACCTTGCCGAAGAGGAACGCGGTGAAGGCTTCCGACAATGCGGACAGTGGGTCGCGCATGAGGTGGCTGCCCTCTCTCTCGACTGCTTCCGGTCGCCCGGAGGTGGGTGGTGCGGAGCGCTTGTCGCGCGGAGCGGTCCGTGGCTTTCCTGGAACGTGGCGGTGATGTCCGGGTGCTCACCGAGAGCCCCGCGCGGGGTTTCTCCCCCGGCCCGCCCGGCCCGGGGATCCCGCGTCAGCGGCGGATCCCGGTCGCGAACGGCAGGGTGTTCACGAAGGCGCGGTGATGCTCGCGGTCGCACCACTCCAGCTTCAGGTACGACTTGCCGGCCGAGGCCCGGATCGTCCGCTTGTCCCGCGCGAGTGCCTCGGGGGAACGCGACGACACGGTGATGTACCCGACGAGGTTCACTCCCGCCGCGCCGCTCGCGAGGTCCTCACCGCGCTGGTCGAGCCTGCCGTGGGCGGCGATGTCACGCGGGTCGACCGTGCGGTTCATCTTGGCCTGGCGGCTGGCTTCGGCGTCGTCGTTGGTCTTCTCGGTCAGCATCCGCTCGATCGCGAGCTCGGTGGGTTCGAGATCCATCGTGACGGCGACCGTACGGATGACGTCGGGGGTGTGGACGAGGAGCGGGGCCAGGAAGTTGACGCCCACCGGCGTCATCGGCCACTCCTTCACCCAGGCCGTGGCATGGCACCACGGTGCGCGCGTGGTGGACTCCCGGGTCTTCGCCTGCAGGTAGGTCGGCTCGACCGCGTCCAGCTCGGCCGGCCACGCGTTCCGCTTCGTCATCGCCTGGATGTGGTCGATCGGGTGGTCGGGGTCGTACATCGAGTGCACGAGCGAGGCCAGCCGGCTCTGACCCAGCGGCTGGCGGACCCGGATGTCGGCCTCGGCCAGGCGGGCGCAGATGTCGGTGAGCTCACGGGCCATCACGACGGCCAGCCCGCTGTCGCGGTCGAGCTTGCGGCCGCCCTGGGGGCGTGCCGCGCGGGCCATCGCGTTGGCCTCGGCACCGAGCTCGCGGCTGTGGTGCATGCAGGCGACGAGGTACGCGCGGTGCTGTTCGCTGGAGGTGGAGACCATCGACTGCAACTGGTCGTACGAGTCCTGGAGCCAGCGCGGCGCGTGGTGGTCGCCCCGCTGGGCCACGTCCTTGGCGTGCGCGTCCGGGTCGGCGGGGAGGGTGCGGGCCAGCATCTGGATGCGGGTGACGAAGCCGTCGCCGTTGGCCACGTGCTTGAGCAGCGTCCCGAAGCGGTCGACCAGGGCCTCCTGGTCCTCGCTGTCGCGCAGCCCCACACCGGGGCCCTCGATCTCGATGGCGGCGGTCACGGTACGGCGGTCGGCGTGCAGGAGGACAGCCATCTCGTCCGGCCCGAACGGGGCGGAGAGCCAGCTGATCCGTCCGATCCCCGGAGGCGGCCCGACCTCGACCTCCCGGCCGTCGCCCCGTACGCCGGCCTCCATCACGGAGGACCGGTAGGCGGTGCCGCGGCGCAGAGACCGCTTGAAGCTGCGGTTGATCTCGAACCACTTGTAGAAGGTCCGGTGCTTGTACGGGAAGTACACGACGGCCAGGGCCAGCATCGGGAATCCGGTGAGCAGCACGATGCGCAGCGAGAGCACCGGGACGAGGAGACCGCTCATCATCCCGAGGAACGCGCCGACGATGATGAGGGCGATCTCGCCGGTCTCGCGGTTCTTGCCGACGATCGCGTTCGGCCGGGCGCGGCCGATGAGATACGTGCGGCGGGGCGCGATCGGGTGGGACTGGATCGTCACCGCCCTCCACCTCCTGTGCTCGGATTACCTGTGCTGCCGGAACCGCCCCGCGGGGAGCGGCTGCTGTGGGGGGTCCCGGAGGTGGGACCGGAACCGCTGCGGGGTGCGGGGGCGGCCCCTCCGCCCCCGGTGCCCCGGGAGCTGTGGGCCGCGACACCGCCGCTGACCGGGTTGGCGGGGCGTCCGCCGCCTCCGCCGCCGCTGTTCTGGTCGTTGCGGCCGCTGTGCGTCTTGATGCCCTGGGAGACGAGTGCGGCGGGCGAACTGACCAGGGCGGCGGCCTGGGAGCCGTCGGTCGCCTGCTTGCGGTTGGTGCGCGCACCCTGAATCTCGTCGCCGAAGCCGGGGACGAAGCGGTAGATCATCGCCGAGGCGAAGATGGCGAGCAGGATGATGGAGAGGCCGGAGACGACGGCGGAGAGCGCGTCGGGGCCGTCGTCGGCGGAGAGCGCGCCCGCGAGGCCGAGGACGATCACGATCACCGGCTTGACCATGATCACCGCGATCATGATGCCCGCCCAGCGGCGTACGTGGCCCCACATGTTCTTGTCGACCAGCCCGGCGTACACCACCACGCCCAGCAGCGCACCGACGTAGAGGAGGGCCGCCCGGATGACCAGCTCCAGCCAGAGGATGCCGGCGGCGAGGAGGGAGACGAGGGAGACGACGATCAGCATGATCGGGCCGCCGCCCATGCCGTCGCCCTTCTCCAGCGCCTCGGCGAACGAGCCGAAGAAGACGTCGGACTGGCCGCCCGTGGCGGACGAGATCACCTCGGTGACCCCGTCGGTGGCCGAGACGACGACGTACAGGATGAGCGGCGTGAAGGCCGAGGCCAGCACGGTGAGCCAGAGGTACCCGACGGCCTCGGAGAGCGCGGTGGTGAAGGGGACACCGCGGATGGCCCGCTTGGCCACGGCGAACAGCCAGAGGACGAGGGTCAGGATGGTGGAGGCGGCGAAGACGATCGCGTACTGCTTGCGGAAGGACTCGTTGGTGAAGTCGACGGTGGCGGTGCCCTCGACTGCCTTGCTGAGCTGGCCGATGAGGTAGGACGCGGCATCGGCGCAGCCGTGGGCGAGGGAGGTGAGGGGGTCCAGGGGGTCGTCGGTGGTGTCGGGAGGCGTGGTGCGTGCGCCGGTGTCGCCTTCGCAGTAGTCCTTGGCGGGGCCGACAATGAGCTCGCACTTACTGTCCCCACTCGGGGAGGGGGATGGCGTGGGTGAGGGCGATGGTGCTGCGGCAGCACGTGCTGCGAAAGTCAGCAGCGTCCCTTGAAGAATCGCGAGCGCGATGCCTGCTTTAGCCGCCAGGCGGGAGCTAACGGGCATAAGTGAACCCTCCGTACTCCTCGACTGCCTTGGCGATTTCATCGGCGCTCGCGGCGGTGCGATCCGTATTCACCGGCGCGGGGCCGTCTTTCTGAGTGAAGCTGTCGACTTTCCACTCGTCGGCCACCCAGTGAAGTTCGAACGTCATGGTGAACCAGTCGTTGCTTACCGGGTTGGTCGAGCTGACCCCTGCGGTGCCGAAGACGCCCGTGCACCACACCTCGACTCTGGCGGAGGAATCCGCGTAGCTGGTCAGCTTCGTTCCCACCGGCGCGGTTCGTGAGACGTACGTGAGGCCACTGGGCGCATTGCCGCTCTTGTCCAGACCGAGCTTGTTCAAAAAGCTCTCGTTGTAGGACTGGTCGAACTTGGCCGCCAGCTCCCCGGCGCGCTCGGCGGTGAACACCTGGCTGATGATCTGCGCTCGTCGGTCCGGCTTGAGAATGTCGGCGGATACCAGAGCCACCGCATAGTTCGCCGCCGCGCTCTGGGCCCCCTGCTCGTCGTGGGCGAAGCCCGAGGCGATGGTGCCGTTCTTGCCGGTGACGGGGTCGGTGCCGGTGGGGGCGGTCGGGGCGGTGCCTCGTGTCGTGTCCGAGCCGCCGTCGGCCGAAGTGCCGGAGGTGGTGGGCGCGGCGTCGTCGCCCTTGTCACCACCGAGGTTCGCGAACGCGATGGCGGCGACGAGCAGCACCACCACGCCGACAGCCATGACCAGCGAGCGGGAGTTGCGGGCGGGCCGCCGGCCGTGGGGCGCGCCGGGGTTGCCTTCGGGGAGGCGGGTGCGCGTCTGGCGGGTGCCGCCCAGCGTGCTGTACGCGCTGTCGTCCCGGCCGCCGGAGTCCCTGCTTCCGTAGCCCTGCTCGTCGTCGTAGCTCATGCCGCGTACGTCCCCTCAGCCGTGTGCGGACTGCCGTCATATGACGGTAGCTCTGCTGGGCGCCTCGCGGGTGCGGTGCGGTGACTCGACATGGGATGACTCGACCTCAGCCGGGGGCGCGACGGACGGATGGTGGTGGGGAGACGGCGGACGACGGCATCCCTGGTGCCGACGGGCCGTCAGACCGCCATGCCGTACACGATGGTGAAGAGGGTGCCGAGGGAGCCGATGATGAAGACGCCGGTCAGACCCGCGACGATCAGGCCCTTGCCTTGTTCCGCGCTGAAGGTGTCGCGCAGGGCAGTCGCGCCGATGCGCTGCTTGGCCGCGCCCCAGATCGCGATACCGAGGCAGAGCAGGATGGCGACCGCCATCACCACCTCGATCATGATGCGCGCCTCGTTGCCCAGCGTTCCGAACGGGCCCCAGTTCGGCGCGATTCCGCCGATGATGGTGGTGATGTCGCCCTTTTCAGCTGCCAGGATCATGTAAGTCACCGCCCCAGTTGGGTACTTCGCCGCCCGCGCCGGCCGGTGCGGGTCATGCCGTCTATCTTCGCTGATGAAACCGCCGTCGTACGACGCCTTCACGGGTCTCTTTACCCGGATCTCGCACACATGACCGGAACCACCGCCCTGACCTGCGGTGCGCTCCGGACCGGCGGCGATACCGCACGATCACTCTGTGTATCACGCTCCGTGACGATGGGCAATGAGGATGGGTGCGGCATTCTGGCGCGATCGCAGCGCTCGTCGGGCCGCCCGTGTTCGGATGCGCTGTTCGAGAGCGGGTCGTACGCCGTCGCGTTCGCCACGGGGGTGACGCAACGTCATGTCCACCTGGGTCACGAGCGCTCGGTCGCGAAGGAGTGCAGAAGCTCACGGCTCCCGGATGCGTCCAGGGCGAGTGACTCGAGACGGTCCAGCACGTGGCGGTAGGTCCGGAGAGGTGCTTCGGCATCCAGCTGCGTCAGGCCGTGCGGCTGTTCCAGATGCACGGTGTCCAGCTCCGGGACGGATCCCCTTACGTACGTGATGGGTTGTCCGGTCACCGGCTGACCGCCGGAGGCGAAGGGGATGACGCGGAGGGTCACGGTCTCCCGCTCGCTCATCGCCAGAAGGTGGCGCAGTTGCGGGCCGGCGATCCGGGGGCCGCCGAGACCCATGTGCAGGGCGGCCTCGTGGATGACCGCGCGGAACGGCACCGCGTCCGTGCGGAAGACGACTTCCTGCCGTCTGATGCGGAAGGAGAGCCGGCGCTCGACTTCGGGTGGGGAGAGTTCGGGAACTGCCTGCGCGAGGGAGTCCCGGGCGTATTCGACGGTCTGCAGCAGGTCGGGGACGGTGCAGGTGGTGGCGGCGCGGAGTGCGGTGCCGTGGTGTTCGAGTTCGGCGAGGTCGAGCAGCCCGCCAGGCAGGTCGCTCCGGTACTCCTCCCACCAACCGCTGCGGCGTTCGCCGGTCATCGCCGCCAGCGCCTCCACGAGAGCGCGGTCGGTGCACGCGTAGTGGCGTGACAGGGCCCGGACCCGGTCGGCGCTCACGCCGTACCGGCCGGCCTCGATGTTGCTGATCCGCGCCTGGTTGCCGCCGAGCAGGACAGCGGCCTCCGTGGCGGTGATGCCGGCGCGCTCACGGAGCTTGCGCAACTCCGCGCCGAGTCGTCGCCGACGTGCCGTGGGAGTCGAGTTGGTCGCCATCGGCCTCCCTTCGCCCAGTCACTCGTACGGGTGTTATAGGGCATGCATTACCCCGAGTGGAGGGAATGTATTACATGGCCCCTCTACCGTGATCGTGGGACAGGTGCCCGCGACGAGCCCGCAGGTCGGCCGGTTCGGACGTCGGGTGCCGTACGGGGCCCGCCAACCGCACCGAACGAACGGGGACTTCCATGCACGCACCCACCGTATCGCCGCCGTGGGCGTACACCCTTCAACTGCCGCACGATCCGCGTTCTCCGGGCGTCGCCCGCTCGGTCCTGCGGGTCGTGCTGCGGGCACACGGGATGACTGGTCTGGCCGACACGGCCGAGCTGATGGTCAGTGAGCTGACGACCAACGCCTACCAGCACTCCTGGGGCTCGTACTCGCTGCGGATGTGCGGCGCCGGCCAGGGGCGGATCCGGCTCAGCGTCTGGGACAGCAATCCGGAGATCCCGCCCCCCTTCCGGGACTCGGGGGAGCACGGAAGCACCCGAGGCGCCAGGGGTCCCGAAGCGTACGTACCGGCGCAGCAGACCTCGCTCACCGAGCGGGGCCGTGGTCTGGCTCTCGTACAGATGTGTGCGGACAGCTGGGGTGGACTCGCTCTGCCGGGCGCCCCGTCGGGCCAGGGCGGCAAACTGCTGTGGGTGGTGTGCGGAGAGAAACCGGAGTGAGCGCGTCCCGTCACCACCGCTCGGGTGGTACGGGTTGACGGTCCGCCCTTCATTCGGGTGAAACCGCAGCCGGATCCACCCGTGTACGCCCCCGGGATACCGGGCCCGCGCCAGGTTGGGTCGAGGAAGGGCGGCGCGTCGCCCTTCCATGATTTGGCACAGTGCTGCCGCTCCACGATCTGAGATCAAGGAACGGGGTGAGGGCGGTGTCCGTGATCGGACAGCCGCAGGGGCGGCAGACACTGAGAGACCTGGCCGAGCAGCCGGTGCACGGCCACGACACGGACGGTCCGGCCGATGGGCCAGGGCCGGGCCGGGGGCCGGGAGGCTCTGTGTCCGGCCACGCGCGGTTGCAGCACAGCGACGGCCCATGGGTCAGGGCCGCGGGTGGTGCGGAGGCGCTCCACACCCATCTCGCACCGGCCCGCGCCGAACTGGAGAAGTCGCACGAAGGGCTGCTGGCCGGCGAATCCGCGGGTCACTTCGCGGTACTGCGTGAGCTCGCGGCCGTCCGTGAGTCCTGGGTGCGTCGCGTGGGGACGGCGCAGGGTGAGTGCGGAAGCCTCGCCGGCAAGTTGCGGGCCGTCGCGCGGGAACAGGGCGCGACGGACCAGGCGGTGCGGGAGAGCTTCGGCCCGCGGACGGACGTCCCGGCGCAGCCGTCGCCGGTACCGCACCTCGCCCCGTCGCCACCGGCCTCGGGGCCGACGCCCCCCTCTGCGCTGTACTTCCTCGGCGGGAGTGACACGTGAAGGGGGAACTGACGTGGTCGGCGCTCCTCTCCGTACCGTGCGGGGAGCTGGACGGCGCGGCCGACGGCTGGGGCCGCCTCAGCGGCAGAGCGGACGCGGCGCGCGACCGGATCGACCAACAGATCATCATCGGCCTGCGGGACACACAGGAAGGTGAGGCGGCGGACGCCGCCCTCGACCGCCTGCGACAGCTGGCCAGGAACTTCCAGTACGTCTATACGGAGACCGGGCTCGTACGCACGGCGCTCAACAGCCTCGCGCACGAGGTGCGCGCGCACCAGAAGTCGGTCCGCGAGGCGTTGGCGGACGCTGCGGGTCTGCAGTTCACCGTGCACCCGGACGGCTCGGTGTCCTACCCGGAGAAGGCCGGCCTGATCGCGGAGACGCCGCTTCCGGGGGGAAGGACCGTCGCCGGCAGCGGATTCCCTGATCTGAGAGGGCCGTCGGGTGCCCTCACCGCTCCCAATCCTCATGCGGCCACCGCGCAGGGCATCGCCGACCGGATCGCCAGGTCGGTGACGATGGCTGCCGACGCGGACGTGCGGTACGCGCGCATCCTCCGTGACCTGAAGGCCGAGGACGGCCTGAACGTCCCGAACGCGGCGTGGACCGACGCTGCGGCCGACATGGCATCCGTGCGGGCGGCCGCTCGGGCCTACCTGAACGACCACATCCCGTACCAGGCGACGGCCGCCGAGCGTAAGGAATGGTGGGCCGGCCTCCCGCAGGAGCTTCGTGACGAGTACCTGGCGACCTACCCGGACATCATCGGGAACCTCGACGGAATCCCCGCTCTTGTACGCGACGCCGCCAACCGGGACAGCCTCCAGCTGCTGATCGGCAAGTTGGAGGGGGTGGGCGGTCACGACGCGGCGGAGAAACTCGAGGCGCTGCGCTTGATCGACGAGCAATTGCAGGCGCCGCTCAAGGCGGGCGACCCGCCGATGTACCTGCTCGGCATTGGCGACGAGGGGAACGGGCGCGCGATCGTGGCCTATGGAAATCCGGATACGTCGAGGAATGTTGCGACCTACGTGCCCGGGCTAAATACATCATTGGACACAAAGTTTTTTACGTCGGATGTTAAGAGAGCCAGGGATACTGCCGTTGCGGCGCGAGAAATCGATGGGTCTAGTTCGGTCATTGTTTGGCTGGGCTACGACGCGCCGCAATCTCCTGACTGGTTCCATTCGTTTGAGGTGGCGGGATCTGCGTCGGCGACAGAGGGTGGAGCTGCTTTGGATGGATTCATGGATGGGATGCTCGTTGCGAATGAGAATGATAATCCGCATCTGACCGCCATTGGCCACTCGTATGGTTCTCGGACCGTAGGCGCTGCCTCGCAACTTGAGGGCGGCATTTCGGGCGTCGACGACATCGTCCTAGTAGGCAGTCCAGGAGTTGGCGTGGATCATGCTAGTGACATGTCGGTGGGTGCTGATCACGTCTTCGTCGGTGCTGCCGATAATGATTTTGTAACCACGTTCCCTTCAAAGACTGAAGTAGCGGCGAGTGTGGTCGGATTCCTTGCCGGTGGGCCAACTGGATCTGTCATCGCAGCCAAGGTTGCTGACCCAAATTCTGACGAAGGATGGTTTGGTAGGGATCCAGCTAGTGGGGCCTTCGGAGCACGGCGGTTCTATACGTCAGACGGTCCGTCCTTCCTTGGGTTCGGATCCGTTGCCTCGCATTCCCAATATTTTGACCCGGATTTGGATAGCGTGAGCGCAGATAATATTGCACTGATTGCTGCTGGCCAGTCCGCGAAGATCAAAACGAAGGATCCTCGTTGATGAGTAGGAAATGCGCAATTTTAATCGCGGTGCTCGTAGCGTTGTGCGGATCGGCATGCTCCCGAGAGTGGCGGCAAGATATGGATATGCAGGAAGCTGCGCAGTACGGTGACAACGCGCTTGATGCCGTTTTCCAAGATATTAAGCCTGCCGTTCATTGGACTCATGGTCCCACAAGCATCGGTAGTTGTGAGGTATCGCGCAGGCGGACAGTCATGACTGTCATTTCGGAAGCGAGGCGTGGCAGTTTTTTGGGGGTCGTAGATCGGTTTTGGCGAAAAAGTGGATATGAAATCACGGCGATCAATAATGATGAAACGTTCCCCGCGATTTATGCGAGGACGCAGGAGAGTTTTACCTTGGTGTTGCGATTCGGAGGATCCGGACAAGCATTTTTCCGCGTAGACAGTCCGTGTGTTGAAAACTCCGAGGTCGTCGATTCAAAAAGCAAGCCCAACACCCCCAGTTACGAGGGCATGGAAAACATTCCGCGCCCCAACATTCACTCCGACTTCTGGTCGGCCACATCCGGAAGTTCGCCGGCCTCCTGAGGCAGTGACCGGGTGGTGGCCGCCGTGAAAGCCTCGTCGGTCAACTGACCTTTCCTGGAAGCTATTTGAGTCCCGGTTTGGGTCCTGGGGCCCATGCCTTGGGCGGCAGGGGTGTGGTCCTCTACGTGCGGTGGCTGGTCTGCCACCGCACGTACTTGTGAGCTGGAGGACCCCCACGTGTCTGGCATACGAGAACTTGCGGTTCCGGGGGGTGGTGCGACGGGCGCCACTCGGCTGGCGGATGGTGGACGCCGCAGACCAAGGGCGTTACAGGCCTGCTTAGTTCTCGTACGACTGGTTTTCGCGAGCACTGTCCTGGGCGTGATCAACGTGCTCGCGTTGGCGTCCTCGGTGGATGCGGTGGACGGGCGGCTACTGGGGTGGCTTCTGTATGCCGCGCTGCCGGGATCCGTCGGTTTTCTGCTCTCGCTCTACGCGCGTATCAGCGGGCGCGGAGTGTGGCTCGGGCTGCTGGGGATGCAGGTCTGGCTCCTGCTCGGTTCGCTGGCGACGTTGGGTCACGCGGGCGCAGGGACGGGAGGCCTTCCGCAACTGGTGCTGCCCGTAGTCGTCATGGTGCTGCTGTGTCGGCCGGCGGTGCGGGGATGGTTCCGGACGCCTGTTGCGGAACGGGAAAAGGGGCCGCGCTTCAGCGTGGGCGGTATTTTCGCTGCTCGCCGGGACAGCGGTCAGAGCGCGATGGAGTACCTCGGCCTCGTGTTGATCGTGGTGGCCTTGGTCGGGGCGATCACGGCGACGTCCGTCGGTACCCAGCTCACCGGCGAGATACGCGGTGCCATCTGCCAGTTGACCGGGAGCGCATGCTCCTCGGCAGGCGGCGACGTGGTCGCCGGAGGAGAGAACGAGAGCCGTACGGCCGGATCTTCCGGCGGGCCCGGCGCTGACGGTGGAAGGCAAGGCGGCACGGACGGCGGGGTGTCCACCGCATCCGGCGGGGGCTCGAACATAGGCGGAAGCGCCGCGACCACTGCCGGCGGCACCGCAACCGGTGCGACCAACGGCGATCAGGGCACCGTTACCGCAGGCGGGACCGGTGAAGGCTCAGCAACCGAAGGCGCCACCACCGAGCGCACCGCCCCGCAGCACGCGCAAGCAGCCGGCACGTCCGGCGCATCCGGGTCGTCGGGCACATCCGGGTCGTCCGGCACATCCGGCTCCCCCACCACCCCCGCAGCCCCCACCACCCCCGCAAGCCCCACCCCCCGCCCGAGCCACGGCGGGTTCTTCCATGGCCTGGTCACCGATGGGCTCCTGGGGGATCTCGGAGGTGCGGCCAGGGCCGTACGGCACCCGCGGGAGAGCATCGCCCGGCTCGGCGACCCGTGGTCCGGGAGGGCCGGGGGTGCCGGGGCCGAGAAGGCGTCGGGGGACTGGGCCGGGGCGATCGGGGCGTGGGCCGAGGCGTCCGGGGGCGTCGGGGTCGGGGGGATGGGGTTGCCCGGGTCCGGATCCCGGGTAACGGCGGCGGTCCGCGAGGACGAACGGCGGTTCCTGAACGACCGGATCCCGGTGAACGCCCCGGCGGCGGCGCGCAAGGCGTGGTGGGACGGGCTGAGCGCGGCCGAGCGTGCGCGGTACCTGGAGGTGTCACCGGAACGGATCGGCAACCTGGACGGGATCCCCGCCTCGATCCGGGACCGAGCCAACCGGCAGAACCTCCAGACCCTGATCACCCGGCTGGAAGGCCGCGGCGACACGAAGTCCAAGAGGATGCTGGAGGGGATGAGGGAGATCGACCGGCAGGTGAAGGAGGGCTCGCAGCCACCGATGTTCCTCCTGGGGATCGGTGACGAGGGCAACGGCCGGGCGATCGTCTCGTACGGGAATCCGGACCTGGCGCAGCACGTGTCGGCGTACGTGCCGGGGCTGAACACCTCGCTGGACAAGGAGTTCGCGCAGAACGACCTGAAGCGGGCGCGGGACACCGCGATCGGGGCGCAGGGGTACGAGACGTCGAGCGCCGCCGTCGTCTGGCTGGGGTACGACGCCCCGCAGTTGCCGGACGGCGACGGGATTGCCGGGTACTTCGCCATCATGGGCACCGGGCGGGCGGTGAAGGGTGGGGCCGCCTACAGCGATTTCTGGGCCGGGCTGACGGCGACGAACACCCACGCGGACCCGCACTTCACCGCGATCGGCCACTCCTACGGCTCCCGGACGGTGGGCGCGGCCACCCAGCGGGAGGGCGGGATCCCCGGCGTCGACGACATCGTCCTCGTGGGCAGTCCGGGGGTGGGCGTCGACCAGGCGGTGGATCTGGGGGTCGGCGCCCGGCACGTGTTCGTCGGCGCGGCGGCGAACGACCCGGTGACCAAGCTGCCGTCGAAGACCCAGGCGGTCGTGGGGTCGCTGGGACTGCTGGCCCTCGGTCCGGCGGGGGCCTACTTCGCGGGGGACCTCGCGGATCCGGGCGACGACGACCTCTGGTTCGGGAAGGATCCGGCGAGCAAGGCGTTCGGGGCCGTCCGCTTTCCGGTGGACCCCGGGCCGCCGTTGATCAGCGGGCACGGCATCAGCGCGGAGGCGCACTCGCAGTACTTCGACCCGGTGCGGGACGCCATGTCGGCCGACAGCATCGCCCTGATCGTCTCGGGGCATTCCAGCAGTCTGAAGATGGAGGAACAGCGATGAGGCGGAGGGTCCGGACAGCGGGCGCCCTTCTGGCGCTCGGTGTCGCGCTGGTCGGCTGCGGCGGGCAGCAGGCGGGGTCGGCCGGTTCCGGCCCCAACGGCCTCAGCAGCCCCAGCGGGAACACCACGGCTCCGAGGGCTGCGGAGACGGGGGCCACGGCGACGAGCGGGAGCACGGAGAGTGCCATGAGCGCGATGGACATGCAGGGTGCCGCCGAGCGCGCCGACGACATGCTCGACCTCACGCTGGGGGCCATCGAGCCCGCGGTCCGGTGGGCGCACGGCCCGACCACGACCGGTTCGTGCGACGTGACGCGCCGGCGCACGGTGATGACGGTCGTCGCGCCCGAGCGGCGGCAGGAGTTCCTGGACAGGGTGGAGTCGTTCTGGCGCGAGCGCGACTACCGGATCAAGGCGGTGAACACCGACGAGGAGTTCCCCGCGGTGTACGCGCAGGCGGAGGGGTTCGGCATCAGCGTGAGCGTACGGGGCGGGGGGCAGGTGTTCTTCGAGGTGGACAGCCCGTGCGTACGGGAGTCGAAGGTGGCCGCGTCCGCGTCGAAACCGAACGGACCCTCGTACGAAGGGGTCTACCCCCTGCCGCGGCCCGATGTGGAATCCCCGTACTGGTCCGAGGGAGCCTCCTGAGCGGGATGTCGCGGAGAGGTGGAGCACCGGTGCGGCCGTCCTGACAGTGCGTCGGGCGGCTTCCCCTGGACGAGTCCCGCAGGTCCGCCCGGGACACAGCCCTCGGACGGCGTCCGGCAGACTCAGCCGCGAACACCGTCCGGCGAACACCGTCCCGCGAACACCGTCCCGCGAGACGCCGTCCGGCGGGCGCCCACTGCCGGGCACCGTCCCGGAGAGCCACGCCCACAGGGGGCCGGGGCGGAGGGCGGGCGCTGGGGGCGGAACGCGGAGGACGTCGGTCGGGGGGAGCACTCTGCGGAGGAGTCAGAGGTGCGTGTGCTTCGGTTGACTCGTACACACCCTCGAAAGGCCATGTGAACCACGGCTCGGTAGGGGATGGTTGAGGGGTGCGGAAATACTGGGTGTTCCTCGGCGGCGGGATCGGGCTGTGCCTCTGTTTCGTGGGGCTGCTCGTGGTCGGTACGTACTCCGCCGCCGCGGGCATCGCGGGGGCGGGCGGGGCGGTCGGGCTGGCCAAGGGAGCGGTGCCCGCGCGCTATCAGCCGCTCGTGGAGAAGTGGGGCACGCTCTGCGCCGCGATCAACCCGGCGCTGCTCGCCGCGCAGCTGTACCAGGAGAGCGGGTGGAATCCGCGGGCGCAGAGCGCGGCGGCCGCCCAGGGCATCGCCCAGTTCATCCCGGGTACGTGGGCGACGCACGGCCTCGACGGCGACGGTGACGGTGACCGGGACGTGTGGGACCCGGCGGACGCCATCCCCTCGGCGGCTTCGTACGACTGTGAGCTCGCCGGATACGTGAAGGACGTGCCGGGCGATCCGACCGACAACATGCTCGCCTCCTACAACGCGGGCGCCTACCGGGTCATCCGGTCCGGCGGGGTTCCCGCGATCGCCGAGACGCAGAACTACGTGAAGATCATCCGGTCCCTGGAGAAGAGCTTCGCGAAGCCGGTCGGCCGGGTGGCGCCCTCGCAGCAGGCGGCCGGGGCGATCTACTACGCGCAGCAGAAACTGGGCACCCCGTACCTCTGGGGCGGGAACGGCACGGCCGAGCAGGGCGGGCGGTTCGACTGCTCCGGGCTGACGCAGGCCGCGTACCGGAGCGTGGACATCGAGCTCCCCCGGGTCGCCAACGACCAGTACAACGCGGGGGCGCATCCCTCGCGGGACGAACTGCTCCCCGGTGATCTGGTCTTCTTCTCCGACGACTTGACCAATTCGCGGGCCATCCACCACGTGGGGATCTACGTCGGTGGCGGGTACATGATCAACGCGCCGTACACCGGTGCGGTGATCCGGTTCGACTCGATCGACAGTCCCGACTACTTCGGCGCGACGCGGGTCACCAAGGACGGCGCGGCGGCGCTTCCCACCGCTCTCCCGCAGGCCTGAGGATCCGACGTGACCCGGGAGGTGGCGGTGGCCGGAACATGGCGGAAGGCCCGGGGTCTGAACTGCGACGACGAGTCACTCTTCGATAACGTCATGGTGATCATTCGGTGGAGGGCGGAACCGTTGCCACCGGTAAGCCGTTCCCTGGGGGTGGGACGGCCGGCGCACTGACCGTGCGGCGGGCGCCCCGTGCCGTGCCGCGTCGCAGGACGCCCCGGCACGCACGCGGTACCGGATCACACCGGATGCGGGGGGTTCGACCACAGGCGGCGCGCAAGGACGCGCGCCGCGGCAGCAGACAAGGCAAGGGGCCTCGGCAGATGGCTGGACTCGCACTCGATGGGTCGAACCCCGACGTCAGCCTGCTCTACGACATCAACGGGCTGGCCAAGTCCGCACCCACCTGGCTCGACCACGTCATGGAGTTCGTCGGTGAGTACGGGATCATGCTCGGCATGGCCCTGGTGGTCCTGTGGTGCTGGTGGAGCGTGCGCCGGCGCGGCACGGCCGAGGACTCGGTGGCCGGGGTCGCGGCGCTCGTCTGGGCGCCGCTCGCCGCGGGCATCGCCCTCCTCGTCAACATCCCCATCCGGGGATTCGTGGAGCGCCCCCGCCCGTTCAAGGACCACCAAGGGCTCGACGTCCTCGTCGACGGCAAGAACGACTTCTCCTTCGTGAGCGACCACGCCACCATGGCGATGGCCGTCGCCGTCGGGATCTTCGTGGCCGGCCGCAAGTTCGGCCTGGTCGCGCTGGGCCTCGCGTTCGCGGAGGGGTTCTGCCGCGTCTACATGGGCGTGCACTACCCGACCGACGTCATCGGCGGCCTCGCCCTCGGCACGGCCGTGGTGCTCCTTCTGGCCCCTCTGGCGACGGCGCTGCTGACTCCGTTGGTGGCCGCGGTGTCGCGGTCACCGCGGGTGGGCTTCCTCGTGCGGTCCCGGCGGGTGGGCCTCCCGGCCGCCGGCCTCGGCTCCGCGCTCGGTGTTCCCGAGCCGAGGACGGGCCGCGACGGCGGAACGAGCGACAAGGATCTCGCCGCCTGACGGAGCGTCGGGCACAGGCACGCACGGCACGCGGGCGCACACGGCGCACGCGACCCACAGCAGGGCGCCGGACGACTTCCCGCAGGGCGTCGGTCTCCGTCAGGGACCGGCGCCCTGTCGCGTACGGCCACGGAGCAAGGCTCCCGTAGCGGTCGGCGCGGACGGGACCGCTGTCCCAGCCGCGGCCGTCCCAGACCCAGCCACGGCCATCACACACCCAGCCGCCGCCACCGCCGTCCCCGCCGCCGCCACCTCCCTCACGGCGTCTGCGGGCCGGCGAAGAGCTGCCCGGGGTCGTACCGCCCGCGGAGTTTGCCGAGGCGGTCGGCCGAGGTGCCGAAGTAGGCGTGACGCCAGTCGGTCAGCGTGGGGTCGGCGTAGTTCTGGTACGCCTCCCCGGAGGCGTGGGGGCGCATCGCCGCATGGGTGTTTTTCAGCCATCCCTGTGCCACGCTGCCGGCGGTGTTCGGCGGCCAGGAGGCGAGGTACTGGGCGAGCATCCGCGAGTCGCGGTGCACGAAGGCGGTCGCGTCCCGGGCGACCCGGTTGACCGCCCCTCCCAGCGCGGTGAGGATGACCGATCCCTCCGAGCCCCCGGCGCCGGCGAGGCGGCTGAACGCCTCGGCGCGGCCGGTGAGGGCGCGGATCCCCTCCGGCGGCAGCGAGCGGCTGAAGAAGTCGGAGGCCGCCGCGTACGTCTCGCGCCCGAGGGCTCCCCGGGCGGTGCGCCCCGGGGTCGTACCGGGCAGGTGGCACTCCTCGGCGGTGAGGCCCGCGCAGCCGGCGTAGAGCAGCATCGCCTCCTCGTAGCCGCGCCGGCGCAGGGAGACGGTGGACGCGGAGGAACCGGCGCGGTCGGCGAGCCGGTCCACCGCGTTCTGGAGGTCGCCGTAGGTGCCGAGGCTGAACGCGGAGAGCGTCACGGTCGGTTCGGCGCCGCCCGGTCTCGCCGAGAGGTGGAGGGAGGACCAGATCTCGTCCGGTTGGTCGGGGCCCCACTCCTGCCAGGCGGCGAGCACCGCACCGGCCCGGGACCACGGCCAGCTGAGGTCGCAGACGACGGTCCGCGGGGCGGGGGAGGTACGGAAGCGGAGGCGGGTGACGACGCCGAAGCCGCCGTTGCCCCCGCCGCGCAGTGCCCAGAAGAGGTCCTGGTTCCGGACGGTGTCGGCGGTCAGGGTGGCACCGTCCGCGGTGACCAGGGTGGCGGAGGTGAGGCTGTCGCAGGTCAGGCCGTACGCGCGGGACGCGACGCCGTGGCCGCCGCCGAGGGTGAGGCCGGATATCCCGACGGTGGCGCAGGAGCCGCCCGGGATCGTGAGGCCGTGGGCGCCGAGGCCCCGGTAGACGTCACCGAGCCGGGCACCCGCGCCGATGGTGCCGTCCCGGTCGACTCCGGACAGGGCCGAGACGTCGACGACGAGGCGTCCGTCGCCGCCGGAGCGGCCCGTGTAGGAGTGGCCGCCGCTGCGGATCGCCACGGGGGTGCCGGTGCGACGGGCGAAGGCGAGGCACTCGCGGATGTCGTCCTCGTGCCGTACGTAAGCGACGGCCGCGGGCCGCTGGGTGTCGAAGCGGGTGTTGTAGACCCGGCGGGCGGTGGCGTAGGCGGCGTCGTCGGGCCGTACGAGCGAGCCGTCGAGGCTGCGGCCGAGCGCGGGCCAGTCCGCCGGGGCGCCGCCGGTGGGGGTGGCGGCCGGGCCGGGAGACCCCGTCGTGCGCGGACGGGGGGAGGCGGCGGAGGGGCGGGGTGCGCCGGGGCGGCCGTCGTCCGGGTCGCCCGGTGCGGAGCAGCTCGCGGCGGCAGAGGCGAGCGCGGCGAGAGCGCCGGCGACCAGCACGGTGCGCCGGGCCGACGGCGACGCCGCGGAGGGCGGAGCCGTGGGCCGCCGGGTCGCGGTCTCCGGGGCGGGGACGGTCCGGGCCGGGGGTACGACCGGGCGCGGGGGACGGGGCTGGTTCATCGGGGAGACCTCCGGGGCCCGGGGCGGTGGTGACACGGCCGACCGGGACGCCGGCGCCGCCGTGTGCGCGGCGGTCCGGTGCGCCGGCCGGGAGGGGGACGGCGGTACGAGGACGCGGTAAGGGGACATCGGACGTCGGTACGGGGACATCGGTACGCCTGGCCGGTCGGGTGGGCTCGGCGCGGTACGCCCGGCCGGTCCGGTGGGCCCGGCGCGGTGGGATCGGGGGGACGGGAGGCAGGGGCGGGGGACAGAGGCCGGGGATCGGGGGCGCGCGGCCGGTCAGGCGGCCGTGCGGTGACGTTCGGCGTCGGTTCGGGCCAGGTCGCGCGAGCGGCGGGCCGGTCCGGACCAGCCGCAGGTACAGCGGGCGAGGCAGAACGAGCCCCGCTCGGTGGTGCTGGTGGTGTGGTCCTGACCAGCGGGAACGGTGGGAGGCGGGGCGGCGGGGCCGTCCGGCCGGGCGGTGCGCGCCGGGGTGCGCCGGACGGGGGGAAAAGCTTCCTGATGCACGCGCCCACGGTACTGGCGGGGCCGTCCGGGCGGGAGGGGTGCCGGGGTGCCCGCCGCCGATCGGGGTGGCCCGCCGTGACGGGGGACGGGGGCCGTCGTTATGCGGAACGGGCGAGGGCCCGGTTCCGGCGTGAGGTCGTTGGGGATTGGCAGGCGATGGTGGTGCGGCAGCACAGGTGCGAAGGCGCGGCACTGGCTGTCCGCGCGCTGGCCGTGGCGGGGGCGCTCGCGGTGCTCGCCGGCTGCTCCGGTGGGGGGAGCGGGACCGTCGAGGGCGCTCCTGCGGGCGAGCCGCCCGGCCAGGTGCTCGACCGGGCCGCGGACGTGCTCGCCGCATCCGGTGGGGCGGAGACGAACACCTCGATGGAGACCTCGGCCGGTGGCACGCGGGTCACGATCCGGGGGCAGGGGGCGTACGACTTCGGCAAGCAGCTCGGCCGCATCAAGGTGGTGCTGCCGAAGGACGCGGCCGGATCGGACGAGCACCGGCCGATCACCGAGCTGCTGACGCCCGGAGCGCTCTACATGAAGAACCGGGGCGCGGGCGTCCCCGAGGGCAAGTGGGTGCGGATCGACACCACGGTGCTGGCGGACGGCAACCTCGTCACCGGCGGGGTCACCGACCCGATGGCCGCCGCCGAGCTGCTGCGCCGGGCGCGGGGCGTGACGTACGTGGGGCGGACGGAGCTGGCGGGCGTCGGGGTCCGGCACTACCGGGGGACGGCCGACATCGGCAGCGCGGCGGGGGCCGCCTCGTCGCTGTCGAAGGCGGCGCTGAACGCGGCGGCGGACGGGTTCCGTACGCACGCGGTGCCCTTCGACGCGTACCTCGACGACGAGGGCCGGCTGCGGAAGGTCCGTCACCGCTTCACCTTCGCGGCCGAGGGACCGGCGGTGACGGTCGTCTCGACGATGCTCCTGTACGGCTTCGGGACACCGGTCACCGTGGAGCTGCCGAACCGGGCGGACCTCTACACGGGCGAGATCCGGCAGAGCTGAGGCGGCGGTGGCGACGGCAGCCGGTGCGGCGGCGGCGACGGCGGCCAAGACACGGGTGGCGAAGGCGGCCGAGACACGGGTGACGACGGCGGTACGGACGGTGGCGGGAGCAGTGCCGGGGGAGCAGCGCCCCCGTCGCCGATGGCTGGTTCTCGCCGCTCGTTCCGTCGTCGGCGGGCCGATTTCCCTCGGCGCCGACCGGGTGCACGGGTGTTCGGCGGGGGAGAGCGGCCCCCTTGGAAGCGGCCGAAATGGCCCGTCCGTGTCATGCGCGCGGCGCTTGACGATCCCTAGGCTTGGAGCCTGTGCGCCAAGGGCCGGCGACGGCAGAGAGAGGTGACGCAGGTGGTGACGCTCAGCGCTCCGAACGCGCAGGAATACGTGGCTCTCGCCGAGATCGAGCTCTGCGGCGAGCTGATGATCGCCGCGGCGTCCAGCCCCGAGGACCGGCTCAGCCCGGACCGCATCGACGAGGTGCTCAACGCGGGCGAGGTCCCCGGCGCGGCCGACGTCCCGCGCCGGACGGAGCGCCGGACGGAGTTCCGGACCGAGCGCCGGACCTGACGGAGAGGGCCCGGCCCCGGATCCCGCGACCCGGGCCCGCGCACCCCGCGTGCACGTCGGGCCCCGGCCCGCTTCTCCGTACGCGGACCTCAGGTACGCAGCAGGCGGGCGATGGCCTTGGTGGCCTCCTCGACCTTCGCGTCGATCTCGTCGCCGCCCTTGACGGCGGCGTCCGCGACGCAGTGGCGGAGGTGTTCCTCCAGCAGTTGGAGCGCGAAGGACTGCAGCGCCTTGGTGGACGCCGAGACCTGGGTGAGTATGTCGATGCAGTAGGTGTCCTCGTCGACCATGCGCTGGAGGCCGCGGATCTGGCCCTCGATCCGGCGCAGCCGCTTGAGGTGCTCGTCCTTCTGATGGTGATAGCCGTGGATGCCCCGGTCATGGTCGGTGACGATCTCCGCCGGGGGCGCGGCCGGGCTCGTGGCGGTCTCCGGGGGCGTGGGTCCCGCGGGCCCGGGGGCCTCGGTGGCGGTCATGGGGTCCTCCCGTTGGTGTGCGAGTCCGGGCCAGCCGGCGGCCGTACGGGCTGACGTACCCGCTCCGACCGGCCCGGACGCGGGGTGGCCGACCCCAGGACTCTCAAGGGCCGGTATACCCCGGGTGGGTATATGGTAACGAATCGAGCCGAAACGTGACCCGGGGGCCGTGCTGATCACGCGGGTCGATGGGCGACACTGAATGACGCCGGTTAGCCGTGGCCGGATGATGCGCCTAGCATCAGCCTGACCGAATCCAAAGCACCCCGAGGACCCCACGTGCGCTTTCGTCTGACCCCCAGGGAGACGAGCTTCTACGACATGTTCTCCGCATCAGCGGACAACATCGTCACGGGCTCGAAACTCCTGATGGAACTGCTCGGAGCGGATTCTTCCTCCCGGGCCGAGATCGCGGAGCGCATGCGGGCGGCGGAACACGCGGGGGACGACGCCACCCACGCGATCTTCCACCAGCTGAACTCCTCCTTCATCACGCCGTTCGACCGCGAGGACATCTACAACCTCGCGTCCTCGCTCGACGACATCATGGACTTCATGGAGGAGGCCGTCGACCTGGTCGTCCTGTACCAGGTCGAGGAGCTCCCCAAGGGTGTCGAGCAGCAGATCGAGGTGCTGGCCAGGGCGGCGGAGCTGACCGCCGAGGCCATGCCGGGGCTGCGGACCATGGACAACCTCACCGAGTACTGGATCGAGGTCAACCGGCTGGAGAACCAGGCGGACCAGATCCACCGCAAGCTGCTCGCCCAGCTCTTCAACGGCAAGTACGACGCCATGGAGGTGCTGAAGCTGAAGCAGATCGTGGACGTGCTGGAAGAGGCGGCCGACGCGTTCGAGCACGTCGCCAACACCGTGGAGACCATCGCGGTCAAGGAGTCCTGAACCTCGTGGACACCTTTGCGCTGATCGTGACCATCGGTGTCGCGCTCGGCTTCACGTATACGAACGGCTTCCACGACTCCGCGAACGCCATCGCCACCTCGGTCTCCACCCGCGCGCTGACCCCGCGGGCGGCCCTGGGGATGGCCGCGGTGATGAACCTGGCCGGCGCGTTCCTCGGACAGGGGGTCGCGAAGACGGTCAGTGAGGGGCTCATCGCCACGCCCGAGGGCCAGAAGGGGATGGGCATCCTCTTCGCGGCGCTGGTCGGCGCGATCGTCTGGAACCTCGTCACCTGGTACTTCGGCCTGCCGTCCTCCTCCTCGCACGCGCTCTTCGGCGGCATGGTCGGTGCGGCGCTGGCCGGCGGCACGCTGGTGCACTGGGACGGAGTGCTGGAGAAGATCGTCATCCCGATGTTCCTCTCCCCGTTCGTGGGCCTGGTCGTCGGTTACCTGTTCATGGTCGCGATCATGTGGATGTTCCGGAGGTCCAACCCGCACAAGGCCAAGCGCGGTTTCCGGATCGCGCAGACGGTCTCGGCGGCGGCCATGGCGCTCGGTCACGGTCTCCAGGACGCGCAGAAGACGATGGGCATCGTCGTGATGGCCCTGGTCATCGCCGACGTCGAGGGCCCGAACGACGAGATCCCGGTCTGGGTCAAGATCGTCTGTGCGCTGATGCTCTCGCTCGGTACGTACGCGGGCGGCTGGCGCATCATGCGGACACTCGGCCGGAAGATCATCGAGCTGGACCCGCCGCAGGGTTTCGCGGCCGAGATGACCGGCGCGTCGATCATGTTCGGTTCGTCCTTCCTCTTCCACGCCCCGATCTCCACCACGCACGTCATCACCTCCGCGATCATGGGTGTCGGTGCGACGAAGCGGGTCAACGCGGTCCGCTGGGGTGTCGCCAAGAACATCATCCTGGGCTGGTTCATCACCATGCCGGCGGCGGCGCTCGTCGCCGCGGCGAGTTACGGCGTCGTCTACCTGCTCTTCGGCTGACGCCCGTAACGGCTGGGTCCGCGAGCGCTGAGCCCGCGAGCGCTGAGCCCGTGCGTGCTGGGCCCGTGAGCGCTCACCCCGTGGACGCCGACGCCGACGACCGCGGACGCCCGTACCGACGGGTTCCGGATGTGGGGCCGCCCCCGTTCTCCTCCAGGAGAACGGGGGCGGCCCCTTTTCCGCCTCGCGGTGGCACCGCCATGCAGCACCGCGAGGCAGTCTGGGGGAAGGCCCGCCGCCGGAGGTGTCCGGGGCGGCGGGGGTTCCGGTCTATCCGAAGCGGCCCGAGATGTAGTCCTCGGTGGCCTGGACCGACGGGTTGGAGAAGATCCGTTCCGTCTCGTCTATCTCGATGAGGCGGCCCGGCATGCCGACCGCGGAGAGGTTGAAGAAGGCCGTGCGGTCGGAGACGCGCGCCGCCTGCTGCATGTTGTGCGTCACGATGACGATCGTGAAGCGCTCCTTCAACTCGCTGATCAGGTCCTCGACCGCGAGGGTCGAGATCGGGTCGAGCGCCGAGCAGGGCTCGTCCATCAGCAGGACCTCGGGCTCGACCGCGATGGCGCGGGCGATGCAGAGCCGCTGCTGCTGGCCGCCGGAGAGGCCGGAGCCCGGCTTGTTCAGGCGGTCCTTGACCTCGTTCCAGAGGTTGGCGCCCTGGAGCGACTTCTCGACGACGTCGTTCAGCTCGTTCTTGCGGTACGTGCCGTTCAGCCGCAGGCCCGCCGCGACGTTGTCGAAGATCGACATGGTCGGGAACGGGTTGGGGCGCTGGAAGACCATGCCGACCGTGCGGCGCACGGTGACCGGGTCGACGTTCGAGCCGTACAGGTTCTCGTCGTCGAGCATCACCTTGCCCTCGACGCGGCCCCCGGGGGTGACCTCGTGCATCCGGTTCAGGGTGCGCAGGAAGGTGGACTTGCCGCAGCCGGACGGGCCGATGAAAGCGGTCACGGAGCGGGGTTCCACGGTCATCGAGATGTCCTCGATGGCCTTGTGGCTGCCGTAGTAGGCGGTGAGGCCGCTGATGTCGATGCGCTTGGCCATCTGAATCACTGCTTCTTTCTGTTGGCCGCGTCAGCGGCCGGCCACGCGGCGGAGCCGCATATTCAGTGCTGCGGGGCTTTCCAGCGGGCGATGCCGCGGGCCACCAGATTGAGGATCATGACGAAGGCGATCAGCACCAGAGCGGCGCCCCAGGCACGGTCGTACGACGCCTCGGAGCCGACCTTGTACTGCTCCCAGATGTAGAAGGGGAGCGACGACTGCGGACCTTCGAAGGGGTTCGTGTTGATCAGCTGGCTGCCGAAGACCAGCAGGATGATCGGCGCGGTCTCACCGGCGACACGGGCGATGGCGAGCATGACGCCCGTGGTGATGCCGCCGATCGCGGTCGGCAGGACCACCTTCAGGATGGTGCGCCACTTCGGGATGCCGAGGGCGAGCGACGCCTCGCGCAGCTCGTTGGGGACGAGCTTGAGCATCTCCTCGGTGGAGCGGACCACGACCGGGATCATCAGGATCGTCAGGGCGAGCGCGCCCAGCATGCCGGAGGGCCCCAGGTCGGTCATGAGCATGATCGACAGGATGAAGAGGCCGGCGACGATGGAGGGGATGCCCGTCATCACGTCGACGAAGAAGGTGACGGCCTTGGCGAGCGCGCCCTTGCCGTACTCCACCAGGTAGACGGCGGTCAGCAGGCCGATCGGGGCGGAGATGACGGTCGCGATGCCGACCTGCTCCAGGGTGCCGACCAGCGCGTGGTAGACGCCGCCGCCCGCCTCGGTGGAGAGCACCCCGGCCATCGAGTGGGAGAGGAAGTAGCCGTCGAGGACCTTCGCGCCCCGGCTCACCGTCGTCCAGATGAGGGAGGCGAGCGGGATGATCGCGAGGATGAAGCAGACCCAGACCACGCTGGTCGCGAGGCGGTCCTTCGCCTGGCGCTGGTTCTCCACCGCGGTGGTGGTGACGTAGGAGATCGCGAGGAAGAGCAGGGCGGAGATCAGGCCCCACTGCACGCGGCTGTCCAGGCCGGCCGCGGTGCCGATGCCGACACCGAGGACGATCGCGGCGACGGCGAACCCGAGCGGCGCCCAGCGCGGGAGGGCGCGGCGGCTGAGGTTGCCGGCGGACGGGGGCGTGGGCGTCGGACGGTCCTGGACGCCGGTCGGTGCGTGGCTCATGCGTTGGCCCCCGAGTACTCCTTGCGGCGGGCGATGATGAGCCGGGCCGCGCCGTTGACCAGCAGGGTGAGCACGAAGAGGACGAGACCGGAAGCGATCAGGGCGTCACGCCCGAGCTGGTTGGCCTCGTCGAACTTCGCGGCGATGTTCTGGGCGAAGGTGCCGCCGCCCGGGTTGAGCAGGTGGAACGAGATGAGGAAGCTCGGCGACAGGACGGTGGCGACGGCCATCGTCTCGCCGAGGGCGCGGCCGAGGCCGAGCATCGAGGCGGAGATCACGCCGGAGCGGCCGAAGGGCAGCACCGAGAGGCGGATGACCTCCCAGCGGGTGGCGCCGAGGGCCAGGGCGGCTTCCTCGTTCATCTTCGGGACCTGGAGGAAGACCTCGCGGCTGACGCTGGTCACGATCGGCAGGATCATGATCGCGAGCAGGATGCCGACGGTGAAGAGCGAGCGGGCGACGCCGACCTCGGTCTTCTCGAAGAGGTAGGTCCAGCCGAAGAACTGGTCGAGCCAGAGGTTGAGCCCCTCCAGGTTCGGGACCAGGACGAGGGCGCCCCAGATGCCGTAGACGATCGAGGGGACCGCGGCGAGCAGGTCGACGACGTAGGCGAGCGGCGCGGCCAGCTTGCGCGGCGCGTAGTGCGAGATGAAGAGGGCGATGCCGACGGCGATCGGGACCGCGATGACCATCGCGACGATCGAGCTGACGACGGTGCCGAAGAGCAGGACCGCGATGCCGAAGACCGGCGGGTCGCCCGCCGGGTTCCAGTCGAAGGTGGTGAGGAAGTTGCCTTCGTCCTTCGAGACGGCGAGTACGGCGCGGTAGGTGAGGAACACGGCGATGGACGCCATGATCACGAGCAGCAGGATGCCCGAACCCCGGGAGAGCCCCAGGAAGACTTTGTCGCCGGCGCGCCCGGTGGACTTCGCCGGAGGGACCTGACGGGCCGGCGGCGCCGGCGGACTGTCTATCGGTGTGGTGGAGGCCATGGTCTTTCCGGTCTGTGTGAGGGAGCGGGGCTCCCCTGGCGGCGGTGCACCGGATGGGATTGCGCGGCGGCCGGCGGCGGGCGCCCCGCGCGGGGCGCCCGCCGGACCGGGAGCCGGTCGTACGGGTCCGTGCGGCCCGGTCCGGCTGGGAGGACCGGACCGCACGGGGTTCCGCCGGAGCGGAGGTGTGGTTACGAGAGGGCGGCGATGGTCTCGCGGACCTTCGCGTTGATCTCGGCCGGGATCGGGGCGTAGCCGGCCTCGGTGAGGACCTTCTGGCCCGCGTCCGAAGCGGTGTAGGTCAGGAAGGACTTGACCGTCGGGAGGGTCTCGGCCTTGTTGCCGGTGTCGCAGACGACCTCGTACGTGACCAGGACGATCGGGTAGGCGCCCTCGGCCTTGGTGGTGTAGTCGAGGTCGAGCGCCAGGTCCTTGCCGGTGCCCTTGATCTTGGCGGCGGCGATGGCGGTGGAGGCGTTCTCCGAGGAGGCCTTGACCGGGGCGGCCGCGCCGGTGTTGATGTCGACGGTGGAGATCGACTGCGAGGTGGCGTAGGAGAGCTCGAAGTAACCGATCGAGCCGTCGACCTGCTTCACCTGGGTGGCGACGCCTGAGGAGCCGCTCGCGGCCTGGCCACCGGGGGCCGGCCACTTCTTCTCGGGCTCGTACTTCCAGTTGTCACCGGCGGTGGCGGCGAGGTACTTGCCGAGGTTCTGCGTGGTGCCGGAGTCCTCGGAGCGGTGGAAGGGCTGGATCGCCTTGTCCGGCAGGTCGACGCCCGGGTTGAGCTTGGCGATGGCCTCGTCGTTCCACTTCTTGATCTTCGTGTCGAAGATCTTGGCGAGGGTGGGGGCGTCCAGCGTCAGGCTGTCGACACCTTCGAGGTGGAAGCCGATCGCGATCGGACCGCCGACCATCGGGAGGTTGATGCCCTGACCGGTCTTGCAGATCTTCTTCGAGTCGGCGACCTCTTCCGGCTTGAGCGCGGAGTCGGAGCCGGCGAAGCCGACGGAGCCCTGGTTGAAGGCGATGATGCCTTCGCCGGAGGAGGAGGACTTGTAGTTGACCTCGACGCCGGGACAGGCGGCCATGTAGTTCTTGACCCAGAGGTCGACGGCGTTCTTCTGCGCGCTGGAACCGGAAGCCAGCAGCTGGCCGGTCGCGCCGTCGCAGGAGATGTCCGAGGCGGCGGGGGCCGAGGCCGCGCTGCTGCTGCCGCCCGTCGTGTCGTTGCTGGTGTTGTCGTCCGAACCGCACGCCGTGAGGACCAGGGCGCCGGAGACGGCGAGGGCACCGAGCGCGGTGGCACGAAGCCGGTTCTTGCGCTGAAGCTTCACTTTCGGGTGTTTCCTTCCAGAAGCCGCCGTGGTCGGTACGTTCTACGACGGCGTGCGATGAGGAGTGGTGGGTTGGCTGAGCGCCTCGCACCGTGTACGTCCGAAATTAGGCAGAACAGGTGAAGCCGCCTACGGGGCGGAGTGAACGGAAGGTGAACCGTGTCGGGCGGTGCGGGGTTGCCCGGGGCGTGCCGCACGCGACGGTACGCCCCGCGGCCCCGACGGCCGGGTGGGGCCGCGGGGCGTCGGGGCCCTGCGGGGCAGGGGCGCCGGTGGAGCGGCGGGCCGGGACGCGGGTCGCGTACCGCTCACGGGCCCGCTGTCCGGGTCAGGCGCCCGGGTCGGACACGGTCCGGGCGGCGCTGATCAGCGCGTCGAGGGGGACCCGGTCGGCGGGACGGGTCAGCCGGGCGCGTGCGGCGGCGGGGGAGAGCCAGGCGATGCGGTCGACCTCGTCGTTGGGCACGAACGAGCCGCCCGTGGCCGGGGCCTCCCAGTAGAGGACCTCCTTGGGGTGCCCGTTCACCTCGTACCGCAGGGTGGGCAGCGGGGTGCCGGGGGTGCAGTGGTGCCCGGTCTCCTCCAGTACCTCGCGGACCGCCGCGTCCCGTGCGTTCTCGCCGCGCTTCAGCTTGCCCTTGGGGTGCGACCAGTCGTCGTACCGCGGCCGGTGGACGAGGCACACCTCCAGCCCGCCGCCCTCGGGTGAGCGGCGCCAGAGCACGCAGCCGGCGGCGAGCACCGGCCCGGGGGCGCTCATGGCGCCGCCACGGCCGGGGCGTAGGGCCAGGTCTCGCGGAAGACGCAGCGGGCGGCGTCCACCTCGTGGCGCTGGTCGGCGTGGAGCACGCCCAGGGCGTACGCGGTGGCGGGGGCGATGCGCGGGGTGCGAGCCGCCGCCGAGGCGGCCGAGGCGGCCTCGGCGGCTTCCCGGTGCAGGTCGAGGGCGCGTTCCGGGCCGGTGAGGACCGGGTCGGGTCGGCCCGCGACCACTTCGCGGGCGTAGCGGTGCAGCCGGAGCAGCAGCCGGATCTGGTGCCAGTGCGCGTCGTGGGCCTCGTTGTAGACGTCGGCCGCGCCGGCGGCCGGCAGGACGTCGACCGCGCCGAGGAGGCGTTGCCGGGCGTGCTCGGCGGGGCCGTGGAGGGTCTCCGCGGCGGGGGCGCCGGCGTCGGGGGTCAGCGGTACCTCGGAGGCGAGCAGGGCGACGGAGTCGGCGACCGCGTGGAAGCGGGAGGAGCCGAGTGCCTGGAGGGCGGCCGAGTGGGCGCGGGTGCGGGCCAGGGTGAGCTGGCGTTCCAGCAGGGCTCCGGCGCGGGCGGCACCGACGTCCAGGGCGGCCCGGTCGGTGGCCGCGCCGCCGGTGGCGGGACCGGTCCCCGAGGCGCCGGCCTTGCCGGTGCGGGCGGCCGGGAGGTGGGCGCCGGAGAGCCGGTGGAGGGCTTCGAGCAGCCGCAGCAGCCGGGTGGAGCAGTCGTGCTCGCGCGCGAGGGTGCCGGAGAGCCAGGCGAGCTCGGCGCGGAGCTGGTCGGCCCAGCCGGGGTCGAGGAGCCCTCTGAACGTGTGCAGCGAGCCGCTGATGCGGCGGGCCGACCGGCGCAGTGCGCGGGCGGCCTCCTCCGCGCCCCGGGGGCCGGAGTCCGTGGGGGCACTCTGTTCGCGGTGCAGGCGCAGACTCCGCAGGAAGTCGGCCGCCTGGGCCCGCAGGTACGGCGCCAGGAGCGCCTCGGCGGTCAGTGCCGTGGCGGTACCGGGCATCTGCTGGTCAGGGCGTCGCACGCCTGCGCCTCCGTGCATCAATGAGCATTTCCTGTACGTGCCGCAGGGGCTGGCCGTCCGCGTCCGTGGAGTGGCGGGTCCACTCGCCGTCGGGGCCCAGGTGCCACGACGAGGTGGTGTCGGCCATGCCGGTCTCCAGGAGCCGGCTGAGTGCGGCCCGGTGGGCGGGGTCGGTGACCCGGACCAGTGCTTCGATCCGGCGGTCGAGGTTGCGGTGCATCATGTCGGCGCTGCCGAACCAGACCTCGGGCTCGCCCCCGTTGCCGAAGGAGAAGAGCCGGGAGTGTTCGAGGAAGCGGCCGAGTATCGACCGGACCCGGATGTTCTCGGAGAGGCCCGGGACGCCGGGGCGGATCGCGCAGATGCCGCGGACCCAGATGTCGACGGGGACGCCCGCCTGCGAGGCCCGGTAGCAGGCGTCGATGATCGCTTCGTCGACCATGGAGTTGACCTTGAAGCGGACGGAGGCGGGGCGTCCGGCGCGGTGGTGGGCGATCTCCTTGTTGACGCGGGCGACCAGCCCGTCGCGGAGCGACTTGGGGGCGACCAGCAGCCGGCGGTAGGTCTCGCGGCGGGAGTAGCCGGAGAGCCGGTTGAAGAGGTCGGAGAGGTCGGCGCCGACCTGGGGGTCCGCGGTGAGCAGGCCGATGTCCTCGTAGAGGCGGGCCGTCTTGGGGTGGTAGTTGCCGGTGCCGACGTGGGAGTAGCGGCGCAGGGTGTCGCCCTCCTGACGGACGACGAGCGACAGCTTGCAGTGGGTCTTCAGCCCGACGAGGCCGTAGACGACGTGGCAGCCGGCCTCTTCCAGCTTGCGGGCCCACTTGATGTTGGCCTGCTCGTCGAAGCGTGCCTTGATCTCGACGAGGACGAGGACCTGCTTGCCGGACTCGGCGGCGTCGATCAGGGCGTCGACTATGGGGGAGTCGCCGGAGGTGCGGTAGAGCGTCTGCTTGATCGCGAGGACGTCGGGGTCGCCCGCGGCCTGCTCCAGGAACGCCTGGACGGAGGTGGAGAAGGAGTCGTACGGGTGGTGGAGCAGCACGTCCCGTTCGCGGAGCGCGGCGAAGACGTCCGGCGCGGAGGCGGACTCGACCTCGGCGAGGTCGCGGTGGGTGCCGGCGATGAACTTGGGGTACTTCAGCTCCTGCCGGTCCAGCGACGCTATGCCGAAGAGTCCGGTGAGGTCGAGCGGGCCGGGGAGCGGGTAGACCTCGGCGTCGGTGACCTTCAGCTCGCGGACGAGCAGGTCGAGGACGTACGGGTCGATGGACTCCTCGACCTCCAGGCGCACCGGCGGGCCGAAGCGGCGCCGCATGAGTTCCTTCTCCAGGGCCTGGAGGAGGTTCTCGGCGTCGTCCTCCTCGACCTCCAGGTCCTCGTTCCGGGTGACCCGGAACATGTGGTGGGCGAGCACCTCCATGCCGGGGAAGAGCTCTTCCAGGTGGGCGGCGATGACGTCCTCGATGGGGACGTGGCGCTGCGGGGACGCCTCCAGGAACCGGGTGAGCAGCGGCGGCACCTTGACCCGGGCGAAGTGGCGGTGGCCGCTGACCGGGTTGCGTACGACGACGGCGAGGTTGAGCGAGAGGCCGGAGATGTACGGGAAGGGGTGCGCCGGGTCGACCGCGAGCGGGGTGAGGACGGGGAAGACGCGCTGGCGGAAGAAGGTGAAGAGGCGGGCCTGTTCCTTCTCCGTGAGGTCGGGCCAGCGGATCAGCTGGATGCCTTCGTCGGAGAGGGCCGGGGCGATGTCCTGCTGGTAGCAGGCGGCGTGCCGGGCCATGAGCTCGCGGGAGCGGGTCCAGATCTGTTCCAGCACCTCGCGGGGCTGGAGCCCGGAGGCGGAGCGGGTGGCGACGCCGGTGGCGATGCGGCGCTTGAGTCCGGCGACCCGGACCATGAAGAACTCGTCGAGGTTCGACGCGAAGATGGCGAGGAAGTTAGCCCGTTCGAGGAGGGGCGTCGTGGGGTCCTCGGCCAGTTCGAGAACGCGTTCGTTGAATGCGAGCCAGCTGCGTTCCCGGTCCAGGAAGCGGTCCGGGGGCAGGCCGCCGCCGTCCCGGCGCGGCTCGTAGGAGTCGGCGTCGGCGTCGAGGCCGGGGTCCAGGTCGGCGGAGGTGGAGAAGCCCGTCGCGCCCCGGGAACCGGAGGAGACCGCGGGCGGGCGGTGTGCGGCGAGCGAGCCGGCCGTCGGCTGGGCCGGCGGGGTCGACTGGGCGGGCTGGACCGGGACCTCGGCGCTGGGCTGCTGGCTCATGGACCCATTCTTCCCGCTGAATGGCCCTATGGGCGCGTCGGAGCCGGGAAAGATCGCGGAAGGTCCGGGAGGGCGCTGAGGCTTTCCGTTGCGGGGGGCGGGCACAGCTGGCTGCATTCCGTGAGCGTCGCAAGCGAGTCTGAATGGCTGGTAACGGCGACATGACATGCAGGGAGCGGTAGGGACGCGGGGTGGGGACGTGCGGGGGCGCCCGCGGGCCGGTGAGCGCCCCTCCCGGGTGACCTGTGCGTACCGGCGCGCGTCCCGTCCGTGCTCTCCCCCGTGGAGCCCGGACGGGACGGCGGTGGTCGCGCCGGATCAGGCGTGCGGGCGGCGCAGCAACCGGTACGCGGTGTACACGGCCAGGGCCGCGACGGCGAGCAGGACGCCGCTCTCGACGAGCTGGAGCGGCCAGCGGTGGGATTCCGGGTGGTAGTCCACGAAGCGGCCGGTGATGCCCAGCGCGTCCCGGCACGCCTCGCCGGCCCCGGAGTCGCCGACGCAGGTGCCGGCGGGCAGGCGCTCGCCGGTGGGGGTGAGGTAGCCGGTGTCCACCACCCACCGGTCCCGCTGGAAGCCGCCGGTCGAGGCGGTGGGATGGGTCGCCGTCACGACCGGCCAGAGGTGAGCGCGTACCGCGTCGAACCCGTACACCGCGATGCCCTGGGCGGCCAGCGCCGCGGCCATGGACCGGAGAGTGACGCGCAGCAGCAGTCCGGCGAGGGTGCCGACGGCCAGGGCGAAGAGCGCGTAGGCGAGGGGGAGCACCCCGGTCGCGCTGCGCAGCCCGTCGTACCAGCTGTCGGAGTACTCCTCCGCTCTTCCCGAGGCCCAGGCTCGCGCGGTCCCCAGGACGAGGGTCGCTGCCACGACCGCCGTCGCGGGGACGGCCAGCTTCGCGGTCAGCCAGCGGGCGGGCGACACGGACTGGGTCCACGCGAGGCGGTGGGTCCCGCTCTCCAGTTCCCGTCCGATCGCGGGGCCCGCCATGAACGCCCCGTACACGGCGGGCAGGAGCGTCAGCATCAGGGCGGCGCAGCGCTGTGCGCGGTAGAGGAGGAACTGGCTGTCCATGTGGTCACGGACGGTCTGCGCGCAGGTGAGGGTCGGGGTCGTGTCACCCGTCGGGCAGCCGGCGCGGGAGAAGACGTCGGCGTCGTGGCCGACCCACAGCGTCACGGCCACCAGCCCGGCGACGGCGAGGACGGTGAGGAGGGCCAGCAGGTGGAACGGGCGCCGGTGCTGACGGAAGACTGCCCGCGCGGGACCGCGCAGGCCCGGTGAGGTGGCTGGGGCGGCGGTTGCGGGTCGGGGCGGGGCGAGGGTGCTCATGGCGCGGTCACCGTCCGGGAGTCGTCGTGGCGGGCGCTGTCGCGGCCGGAGTCGGTGATCGTCAGGGCCGGGGCGTCGGGGGACCGGAGGTGGGCGAGCAGCAGTTCCTCCAGGGAAGGGGCGGCGACCGCCCAGGCGTCACGGTCCACCGGGCCTTCGGGCCTGACCAGTGCGGTGAGCTGACGGCCCGTGGTGCGCGACTCGACCACCGTGTGCGGGGCGAGGTCGGCGGCCTGCCCGGTGAGGACGGCGTGCGCCGCGAGGATCTCCTCGGTGCCACCGGCGAGCCGGATCCGGCCGCCGTCGACGAGGAGGAGGTGGTCGCAGGCGCCCTCCAGCTCGGTGAGAACGTGCGAGGACATGACGATGGTGGTCCCCCGGTCGGCGGCATCCGCCATCAGCAGCCCCATCAACCGGTGGCGCACCAGCGGATCGAGATCGGCCATCGGCTCGTCCAGCAGCAGCAGTTCGGGCCGCTTGCCGAGGGCGAGCGCGAGAGCGAGGCGGGTGCGTGAACCGCCGGAGAGCGTGCGCACCCTGGATCCGCGCGGGAGGTCTTCGACGAAGCGCCCGGCGGCCTTGGCGTCCCAGGTGCCGGGGTTGAGGTCGGCGCCCGTCCGCAGGGTCTCCGCCACGGTCAACTGTCCGTAGAGCGGCTTCTCCTGGGCCACGTACCCGATGCGTGCGCGGGCTTCGGCGGGGGTGGTGCCGAGCACCCTCAGCGTTCCCTCGGCGGGGCGGAGCAGCCCGGCGGCGAGGGCGAGCAGGGTGGACTTGCCGGCCCCGTTGGAGCCGACCAGGGCGGAGACCCGCCCTGCGGGCAGCCGGAAGGAGCAGTGGCGCAGGGCCCAGTGCTCCTTCCCGCGCCGGTAGGTCGTGCCGAGGCCGTCGGCCTCGATCGCGGCGACTGTCATGCGTTCGTTTCCCCCTCGAATGCGCTGTCCAGAAGCGTGCTGAAGAGTGCGCTCATGTCGTCCCGGTCCCAACCTGCGTCGCGTGCCTGGCCGACCCAGTCGGCGAGTGCGGAACGGAGCGGGGTGTCCACCGCGGCCGCCGCGCCGCCGCCCAGGGTGCGCCGCACGAAGGTGCCGAGGCCGCGCCGGGCCTCGACCAGCCCTTCGCGTTCCAGCTCGCGGTAGGCCTTGAGCACCGTGTTCGGGTTGATCGCGGTCGCTTCGACGACCTCGCGCGCGGTGGGCAGCCGGTCCCCCGGCTCCAGCACGCCCAATCGGAGTGCCTGTTTGGTCTGCTGCACGATCTGCAGGTAGGTGGCGATACCGCTGCGCCGGTCGATGCGGAACTCGACCGCTGCGGACCCTGCCATGCGTTCACCGCCCTTTCACTAATTAAGTAGTGAAAGACTGGTGGAAAAGAGGGGGCGGCGTCAAGTGACGCCGCCCCCGGGGCGGTTCGACAGCGCTGCGGACCGTCCGGCCGCCGCGCACAGGAGGTGATGGACCGCCAGGGCAGCGGGTTACGACTCCGTGCGGTACATCAGGTCCACCTCGTGGGTGGTGAAGCCCATCCGCTCGTACACCGTCACGGCCGCCACGTTGTCCGCGTCCACGTACAGCATCGCGACGGGCAGGCCCTCGGACGCCAGGTGGCGCAGTCCGGTGGCGGTCAGCGCCTTGCCGAGGCCGCCGCCCTGCGCGTCGGGCCGGATGCCGACCACGTACACCTCGCCCAGCTGCTCCTCGGCGTGCACCTTCGTCCAGTGGAAGCCGATGAGCTCACCGTCGCGCTCGGCCAGGAAGAAGCCCTTCGGGTCGAACCAGGACTCGGCCTTGCGGTCGTCCAGGTCCCGCTGGGTGAGGGCGCCCTGCTCCGGGTGGTGGGCGAACGCGGCGCTGTTCACCGCGAGCCAGGCGGTGTCGTCCTGGCCGGGCACGAAGGTGCGCACGGTGACGCCCTCGGGCAGCACCGGCTCCGGGACGTCGAGCGGGACCAGGGGGCGCCGGAGCTGGCGCAGTTCGCGGAAGAGGCTGAGCCCGAGCACCTGCGAGAGGTGGCGGGCGGCCGGGCCGCCGCCGTGCGCCCACACCCGCAGCCGCTTGCCGCTGGCTGCGAGCAGGGCGGCGCCCAGGGCCCGCCCGTGGCCGAGGCCGCGCTGTTCGGGGAGGACGACGAGCTCGGCGGCCGGGGCCTCCACGGGGTCGGTGTCCTCCAGCTGCGCGTACCCGGCCAGGACGCCGCCGCTGGTCAGCAACAGGTGGCGGACGCCGGGGCGGTGGCCGCCCCGGAGGTAGAGCCGTCCCTGTTCGGAGACCGCCTGCCGGCCGTCCGTCCGGGCGGCCTCCGCGAGCAGGTCGAGTACGGCGTCGGCCTGGCCGGGGGCGAGCACGTCCAGCGTCTGGATCTCGCGGCCGGGCGCGGGGAGGGGTACGTCAGTCGTCATACGGACGAGCGTACGGCGGACGGCCCGCCCGGTGGCGGTACGGGCGGGGTGACGGCCACCGGGGGCCGTCCCGGGCCGCCGGAATCCGATTGTCGTCGGTCACCGGTTCGGACAGGGAACCGGCATGGTGAGGGGGAGCGAGAACGGCCTCAGGGGCCGGCGCGCGGACAACCTCCCGGTTCCGCGGGCCGAGCTCCACGAGGACGCGGTCAACTCCCCGCGGTCCACCGGCGCCCCGTGGCGGCCGACGGTGACGGGACGTAGGACTCGCGGCTGGTGACGGTCGACGGGGGCGCGACGAAGGCGCCGTTCTCCGTGGTGGAGCTGGGCGGCGGCGCGCTGATCGGGAGTGCGGCGCTCCGGGGCCTCGACACCCACCACCGGAAGGCAACCAGCTCGTAACCTCGAAACCCTGTCGCGCTACGCGCGTTGACCCTAGGCTGCGGCACACACGGCACACGCATGTCAACACCACGCATGTCACCACCACGCACCTCACGCTGGACACTCACAAGGGGACCGATGTCAGCGACTGTGAAGAAGAACCGCGCCGCCCGGCGGCTGATGGCCCTGGCGGCCGGTGTGGCCACGGTGAGCGCGCTCGCCGCGCTGCCGGCCGGCGCCCATGACCGCGGGAACGGCCACGGAAACGGCTCCGGCCACGGCCACGGTCAGCCGTCCCGCACGGTCGACGTGCAGCTGCTCTCCTTCAACGACCTGCACGGCAATCTGGAGCCGCCGACCGGCTCGTCCGGCACGGTCTCCGAGATCCAGCCCGACGGCACCGTGAAGTCGGTGACCGCGGGTGGCGTCGAGTACCTCGCCTCCTCGCTGCGCACCGCCCGCCAGGGGCACCCGTACTCCGTCACGGCGGCCGGCGGCGACATGGTGGGCGCGAGCCCGCTGCTCTCCGGCCTCTTCCACGACGAGCCCACGATCGAGGCGCTCAACGGACTGGACCTGGACGTCACGGCGGTCGGCAACCACGAGTTCGACGAGGGCATCGGCGAGCTGACCCGCCTCCAGAACGGCGGCTGCCACCCGGTCGACGGCTGCTACGAGAAGGGCACGAAGTTCCAGGGCGCGGACTTCCCCTACCTCGCGGCCAACGTCACCGGCGAGAAGACCGGCAAGCCGGTCCTCAAGCCGTACTACGTGTGGAAGAAGAACGGCGTCAAGATCGGCTTCATCGGGGTGACCCTGGAGGGTACGCCGAACATCGTCACCGCCAACGGCGTCAAGGGACTCCGGTTCCACGACGAGATCGAGACGGTCAACAAGTACGCCAAGGAGCTGGACCGCCAGGGCGTCAAGTCGATCGTCGCGCTGATCCACGAGGGCGGGGCCCCGGCCTCCGGCTCGTACAACTACGACTGCGACAGCGCGGGTGCCGGCGCCGGTGTCTCCGGCCCGATCGTGGACATCGCCAAGGGCATCAGCCCGAAGGTCGACGCCCTCGTCACCGGTCACACCCACACCGCGTACGTCTGCACCATCCCCGACCCGGCGGGCAAGCCGCGCATGGTCACCTCGGCCGCGTCCTTCGGCAAGCTCTACACGGACACGACCCTCACCTACGACCGCCGCACCGACGACATCGTGCGCACGTCGGTGAAGTCGGCGAACCACGTCGTCAGCCGCAACCAGGCCAAGGCCTCCGACATGACCGCGCTCATCGCCCGCTGGAACGCGCTGGCCGCGCCGATCGCGAGCCGTCCGCAGGGCTACATCAGCGCCGACATCAACGGCCGCGGCTCCACCGCCCTGGAGAAGCCGCTCGGCAACCTGATCGCCGACGCCCAGCGGGAGGGTCTGGCCGCCGCCGACCAGGGCGGCGCGCAGGTCGCCTTCATGAACCCGGGCGGCATCCGCGCCGACCTCGTCCACGCCAGCGCCTCCGGCGAGGGCGACGGGGTGGTGACGTACGGCGAGTCGTTCACCGTGCAGCCGTTCACCAACATGATGAACGTCGTCGACCTGTCCGGCGCCAACCTGATCGCCGCGCTCCAGCAGCAGGTCAGCGGCTTGAACGAGGCCAGCCCGAAGATCCTCCAGATCTCGCGGGGCCTCACCTACACGCTCGACCTGACGAAGGCGGGCGCCGCCCGCGTCTCCGCGAGCAGCATCAAGCTGAACGGCGAGGCGATCGACCCGGCGAAGACCTACCGCGTCGCGATGAACGAGTTCCTCGCGGGCGGCGGCGACGGCTTCCCGGCCCTCGCCCTCGGCACGAACAAGCTGGTCGGCCCCTCCGACCTGGACCTGTTCAACGCCTACCTCGCGGCCCACTCCACGGCGGCCGCCCCGCTGGCCCCGCCGGCCACGGACCGGATCACGATCGTGCAGTAGTCCGCACGGAACGCTCCGGGGGCGGTGGGCCGAGGCCGGCCCGCCGCCCCTTTGTCCGTGCCGTCTTCAGACCCAGCGGGCCGGGTCACTGCCCCAGGGGGTCGGGGCCTGCCTCCACCTCCCGGGGGCACCGGCGTACTGGACCGGGGGCAGGGCGTGGGAGAGCAGTCCGTAGGACGACGGGGTCTCGGTGAGCCAGGGGGCGGGGTCGTAGCCGTGGCCTTCGGCGGGGACGGCGTCGATGCCGTGCAGCAGCCAGGACGCGGTGCCCGCCAGGGAGAGGCGGAGGTGGCGCCCACCGCCGTCGGCGCGGCGGTCGCTCAGCGCGCGCAGGACGGCGGCGGCGAGCAGGTAGCCCGTCGCGTGGTCCAGTGCCTGCGCGGGCAGTGCGCCGGGGCTTCCGTCGACCGTCGCCTCGACGGCGGCGATGCCGGTACCGGCCTGGACCAGGCTGTCGAAGCCGCGCCGCTTCGACCACGGACCACTCCATCCCCAGGCGCAGAGCTGGGCGACGATCAGTCCGGGGCGCCGGGCGAGGAGTGCGTCGGGGCTCAGGCCGAGCCGGTCGAGCGAGCCGGGCCGGTAGCCGGTGACCACCACGTCCGCCTCCCGGAGAAGCTCCTCGAAGGCCTGCGCGTCGGCGGGAGCCGCGAGGTCCAGCAGCGTCGAGCGCTTGCCCGGCCCGGTGTCGGCGTGCGCGTCCCGGTCCTCCTGGAGCCAGGGGGCGTCCACCCGCAGCACATCGGCGCCGAGCAGGGCGAGCGTGCGGGTGGCGACGGGGCCGGAGATGGTGCGGGTGAGGTCCAGGACCCGTACGCCGTCGGCCGGAAGGGCGGCGGGTGCCAGGGGCCGTGAGCCGCCTTCGCCGACGCGCGCCGTCTCGATCAACGGCAGCCCCGCCGGTGCGGGTTCGGGGGCCACGGCCACCGCGAGGCCACCCGCGGCGTAGACGGTCTCCTGGACCTCCAGCGACGGGCGCACGGCCAGGTCCTTCGCGACCACGTCCACGAGAGCCCGGTCCTGACCGGAGCCCGTGATGCCGAGCGCGCGGATCAACCGGGCCCGGTGGTGCGGGTAGTTGGCGTGCGTACGGACCCAGCCGTCGGCCGTCCGCCAGAACCGGGACAACGGGGCGAAGGAGGTGGGCGTGCGGCCATTGACCCGCAGGTGGCGTTCGCTGACGAACGCGGTCGCCACCGCCGCCTCGTCCACCCGTACGGCCGGGACCGGTATGCCGTTGCGGAGCGCGAGGAGTTCCGCCGCCGCGAGCGAGGCGCTTCCCACACTGGCGCGGGCGAGTTCGCGTACCGGCAGCCGGGACGGCAGGACCGCTCCGGCTCCCAGGTAGGAGACCCCCGGCACCAGTTCGCTCCGGCCCCCCAGTGCAGCCCAGGCATGTGCGGTCGCGGCGTCCTCGGTGTGCGTCATCGGGCCATTATGCGAGAGGGGGCGCGCCCGGAGGGAGGAGATCCTGACCGCCGTGCTCCCGCCCGGGGAGCGCGGCGGCGCACGCCGCAGGTGGGGCCGCGGGCCGGGACCCGACGCCCGGGAGCGGCGACCGCTGACCGACCGCGGACCGGACACGCACCGAGCCCTTCCCCGCCCGGATACCCGGAGGCGGAGGGGTTCGGGGGGCCGTACGATTCCGGGTGGGACGGGGCTCGTAGCGCAGCGGTTGTCGCGCCTTCACCACATGTGGGAGGACGCCGGTTCGAATCCGGCCGGCTCCGTCCCGCCTGCGTCCGGGGCCGTCGTGACGGTGCGGACACCGAGAGAGTGCCGCCGTCCTCGTGCGGCCCGGCGGGCCTCTCCGCTGCGGCGGAGGAGGCGGTCAGCAGCCGATCCCGGGAGGGGGCTGGGGCGCCCCGGGGAGGCGGATGACGGCCTCCGTGCCGTCGCCGTCCGCTGCCGGACGGAGGGAGACCTCGCCGCCGGACTGCTGGATCGAGCGGGCCACGATGGACAGGCCGAGCCCGGAGCCGGGGAGTTGCCGGGCGGAGGGGGAGCGCCAGAAGCGTTCGAAGACGTGCGGGAGGTCCTCGGCGGGGATGCCGGGCCCGTGGTCGCGTACCGTCAACTCGCCCCGGTCGAGGGTGACGTCGATGGTGCCCCGGGCCGGGCTGAACTTCACCGCGTTGTCGAGGACGTTGACGATCGCCCGCTGGAGCGCGGCCGGTTCGCCGCGTACGTACCAGGGGGCCAGTTCGGCGGTGATGGTCAGCTCGGGGCCCCGGAGCCGGGCGCGTCGCAGAGCGGTACGGGTGATGTCGTGGAGGCCCACCACCTCCAGCGGTCCGGGCTGGGCGGCGTCCGGGCGGGCGAGTTCCTGGAGGTCGCCGATGAGGGCGGCCAGCTCCGTCATCTGGGCGGTGACGGAGGCCATCAGGGCCTTGCGGTCGTCCGGCGGAATGGCCCGGCCGGTCTCCTCGCTCCTGGCCAGCAGCTCGATGTTGGTCCGCAACGAGGTCAGCGGGGTGCGCAGTTCGTGGCCGGCGTCGGCGATCAGCTGCGACTGGCGGTCGCGGGAGGTGGCGAGCGAGGCGGTCATCGAGTTGAAGGAGCGGGACAGCCGGGCGATCTCGTCCTCGCCCTCCACCGGGATGCGGACGGTCAGGTCCTCGGTGCGGGCCACGTGCTCGACGGCCAGGGTCAGTTCGTCCACCGGGCGCAGGCCTGAGCGGGCGACCCACGTACCGGCCGCTCCCGCGCCGACGACGCCGAGCCCGGAGACGGCGAGCAGCAGCCAGGCGAGCGCGGAGAGCGGGTCCGTCACTTCGCTCATCGGGCGGCCGATGGTGGCCGCCGCGTCGGTGGGGGGCCGGGTCAGCAGGTGGTAGGTGTAGACCCGCATGCGGACGCCGTTCTCGGCGGTCTCGGTGTGCAGGGCATCCCGCTCCCGGCCCTCGGCCACCGCGATGTCGGCGTCGGTGACCGGGAGCTCGGCGGAGTCGTCCGCAGCGCAGACGGCGCCGCTCGCATCGATGAGCTGGACGAAGACGCCCCCGACGAAGGGCGGCATCTGCTGCTGGCCGCCACCGTTGCAGGAGGCGACCAGACCGGCCACGGAGTTGTCGCTCAGCCGGGAGCCGCGCAGCGACTCGTCCATGCGGTGTTCCAGCTGCTGCTTGGTGACGAACCAGCAGGCCACCGCGACCGCCGCGACCGCGACGGCCACCGCGAGGGCGACCAGCAGGGCGAGGCGGGACCGGAGCGGCAGGGAGCGGAGCCGGCGTACCAGGCGCCTCACCCCTCACCGCCGGAGCGCAGGGCGTACCCCACCCCGCGCACGGTGTGCACGAGGCGGGGTTCGCCACCGGCCTCGGTCTTCCGGCGCAGGTACATCACGTACACGTCCAGGGAGTTGGAGCTGGGCTCGAAGTCGAAGCCCCAGACGGCCTTGAGGATCTGTTCACGGGTGAGGACCTGACGCGGGTGCGCGAGGAACATCTCCAGCAGGGTGAACTCGGTGCGGGTCAGCTCGACGGGGCGGGTGCCCCGGGTGACCTCGCGGGTGGCGAGGTCCATGCGCAGGTCGGCGAAGGAGAGCACGTCGTCGTCGGCGATGTCCGTGTTCGCCGCCGACGCGTAGTGGCTGCGGCGCAGCAGGGCGCGGATGCGGGCGAAGAGCTCGTCGAGTTCGAAGGGCTTGACGAGGTAGTCGTCGGCGCCCGCGTCGAGACCGGTGACCCGGTCGCCCACGGTGTCGCGGGCGGTGAGCATCAGGATGGGCGTGGTGGTCCCGGTGGCCCGGATGCGGCGTGCGGCGGTGAGGCCGTCCATCCGGGGCATCTGGATGTCCAGCACGATGAGGTCGGGGTGGTACGCCTCGGCCTTGGTGAGGGCGTCGTATCCGTCGACCGCGACCTCGGTGGCGTACCCCTCGAACGCGAGGCTGCGCCGGAGCGCCTCGCGTACGGCGGGTTCGTCGTCGACGATCAGGATGCGCTGCGGATCGTCTTCGGCGGGGCTCATCGCTCGGCGTCCTCTTCTCGGTGCGGACCTCGGGGTCGGGGTGTCGTGCGGATGTTCTCAGCCTCGCACGCCGGGCGGGCGGACCGGGGGACACGGCGGCGACCGTCGGCGGAGGCGGTCAGGAACCGTCGCCCGCGCGCAGGGTGTCCAGGTCGGCCTTGACGGTGTCGACCGGGATCGCGAAGCCGAGGCCGACGCTGCCCGCACCGGAGCTGCCGGTGCTGCTCGACGAGGCGGGGGAGTACATCGCCGAGTTGATGCCGACGATCTCGCCGTCCATGTTGATCAGCGCGCCGCCGGAGTTGCCCGGGTTGAGGGAGGCGTCGGTCTGCAGGGCCTTGTAGGTGGTGGTGCTGGAGCCGGTGTCGCCGTTGAACTGCCGGCCGCCGAACTCGAACGGCCACTGCTGTCCGCCGCTGCCGCCCTGGTTCCCGCTGCCGTCTCCGCCGAAGCCGTCCGCGCCGCCGGAGCCGGTCGAACCGCTCTCCTCCTTGGCGACGGTGACGTCCCGGTCCAGGGCGGAGATGATGCCGCTGGTGACGGTGCCGGTCAGGCCCTCGGGCGAACCGATCGCCACGACCTGGTCGCCGACCGCGACGTCGCCGGAGTCGCCGAGGGTGGCCGTCCTGAGGCCGGTGGCGTTCTCCAGCTTGATGAGGGCGAGGTCCTTGTCCGCGTCGGTGCCGACCACCTTCGCGGTGTAGCTCTTGCCGGTGGAGAGGGTCACCTCGATCTGCGAGGCGCCGGTGATCACGTGGTTGTTGGTGACGATCTCGCCGTCCGAGGTGATGACGACGCCCGAGCCGGTGGAGTCACCCGCCGTGGAGGTGGCGCCGATCTCGACGATCGCGGGGGAGACGGCCGCCGCGACGCCGGCGACGGTCCCCGCGCTGCCGGTGGAGACGGTGGTGCCGCTGACGACGCTGCTCGCGCTGGTGGTGCCGGTGCCGCCGTCGGCGAGTTCGCCGACCAGGGTGGCGGTGCCGCCGCCGATCGCGGCCGCCGCGATGGCGACCGCCGCGAGCAGTGCGTAGGGACGCCTCGCCTTCCGCGCCGGCCTCGCCGGGAGGGGTGCGGGGGCCGGGTGACCGGCGTACCCGGGGAAGTCCGTGAACCCTGCGCCGCCGCCGTCCCCGCCGCCCGGCCACACCGTGGTCCGGGAGTCCAGGGCGACCGGTCGCACCGGCTCGTACGCCGGGGGAGGCGGGTACGCGCCGCTGCCGGAGGGGGCGGTGACGGGGGTCCCGGCGGGGCTTTCCGCGGGGTGCGACTCGGTGCCGTACGCGTCGTTGCCGTACGGGGGAAACGTCGGGTACTCGCCGCTCGGGCGGGGGTTCTCAGTCATGGGGAAAGCGTGTCCGGGGAAGATGAGAAGAGGCTGAGTCCCCGCTGAGAAGCCCGGCAGAACCCCGCGGAGCACGTTTTCGAGGCCCTTCCGGGGCTCTCGTCCGCCGGCGGCCGGGGGTGCCGGGAGTGCTACGGCGTGTGCGGTGAGGGTTCCCCGCAGCCGCAGGAGCGGCGGACCACCAGGGCGGACGGGAACTGCTTCAGGCGTTCCCGGCGGGAGCCGGAGACCCGCAGCGAGTCGTCCAGCACCAGGTCCACCGCCGCCCGCGCCATCGCCGGGCGGTCCGAGAAGACCGTGGTCAGCGGCGGGTCGGTGAGCCCGGCTTCCTTCACGTCGTCGAAGCCCGCGACCGCCAGCTCACCGGGCACGTCGATGCGCAGCTCGCGCGCCGCCCGCAGCACCCCGATGGCCTGGTCGTCGGTGGTGCAGAAGATGGCGGGCGGCCGGTCGGGGCCGGCGAGGAGTCCCAGGGCCACCTGGTAGGCGTCGTAACGGTTGTACGGGGCCTGGAAGAGGCGGCCCTCGGTGGAGCGGCCGGACTCGTGCATCGCCCGGCGCCACCCCTCGACGTGGTCGGCGACCGGGTCGCCGACGGACGGGGTCGACTCCATGCCGCCGAGGCAGGCGACGTAGGCGTAGCCGTGTTCCAGCAGGTGGCGGGTGGCGAGTTGGGCGCCGCCGACGTCGTCGGTGACCACCGCGACGTCGTCGATCGCCTCGGGCCGCTCGTGGAGCAGCACGACCCGGGCGTCCCACGCCTCGATCTCGGCGGCGGCCCGCTCGCTGGGGCCCTGGCTGACCAGGATCAGACCGGAGACCCGCATGCCGAGGAACGCCCGGAGGTAGTGGACCTCGCGCTCGTCGCGGTAGTCGGAGTTGCCGACGAGGACCATCTTCCCGCGCTCGGCGGCGGCCTGTTCGACGGCGTGCGCCATCTCCGCGAAGAACGCCTGCCGGGCGTCCGGCACGATCATCCCTATGAGGTCGGTCCGCCTCGACGCCATCGCCTGGGCAACCCGGTCGGGCCGGTAGCCCAGCTCCTTGATGGCGGCGAGTACCCGCTCGCGCGTGGCCGGGGCGACCGGCCTGGGTCCGTTGTTGATGACGTAGCTGACGACAGCGGTCGACGTACCCGCCAGTCGTGCCACATCGTCCCGCGTCACCTTGGCCACGCGCGGCAGTCTACGCGGATGGAACTACCTCTTGACCGGCTCGACCACGGCTTCTTCGGTGACCTCCGCCGCAGCGGCCGGCTCCGCGGGGGCGGACTCCCGGGCCGCCGCGTCCGCGGCCGCCTTCTTCCGGTTCTCGCCGGACCGGTCGGCCTTCTCCGGGGCGACGAAGCGGTAGCCGACGTTGCGGACCGTCCCGATGAGCGCCTCGTGCTCCGGGCCGAGCTTGGCGCGCAGTCGCCGTACGTGCACGTCGACCGTGCGCGTACCGCCGAAGTAGTCGTACCCCCAGACCTCCTGCAGCAGCTGGGCGCGGGTGAAGACCCGGCCAGGGTGCTGCGCGAGGTACTTGAGCAGTTCGAACTCCTTGAAGGTCAGGTCGAGGACCCGGCCCTTCAGCTTCGCGCTGTAGGTCGCCTCGTCCACGGAGAGGTCACCGTTGCGGATCTCCATGGGGGAGTCGTCGGCGGTGATCTGCTGGCGGCCGGTGGCGAGCCGGAGCCGGGCCTCGACCTCGGCCGGTCCCGCCGTGTCCAGCAGGACGTCGTCGATGCCCCAGTCGGCGGTGACGGCCGCGAGGCCGCCCTCGGTGACGACCAGGATCAGCGGACAGCCGGGCCCGGTGGAGCGGAGCAACTGGCAGAGGGAGCGGACCTGCGGGAGGTCGCGCCGCCCGTCGACCAGGATGACGTCGGCACCGGGGGTGTCGACGAGAGCGGGTCCTTCGGCGGGGGCCACCCGCACGCTGTGGAGCAGAAGACCGAGGGCGGGGAGCACCTCCGTCGACGGTTGAAGGGCATTCGTCAGGAGCAGCAGTGAGCTCATCGCCGCTCACCTGCCTCGGTCGTCGGTCGATCGTGGTGCACGTTTCGCTCGCCCATTACGTCGGTCCTCCTCGTTCCCTGCGAGAGGGGCACTCCCGGGTCGGACCCGGGGGAGATGCGGCATCACTTCGTACGGTTGCGCTCCTGTACGACGGGGCCCTGCGGCATTCGTCATACAGGTTTTACGGGTGCGGCCCCGCGCCCTGGGGTCGCTGAGCTTGTTGAAACGTCTCCGTAACAACGCGCGGAAAGCACAAAAGGATCCGGGGGCTGCTCTGCCCGGATCCTCTTCGCAGCAGAATAGCCCACATGAGTTCACTCTCCGAGGGTCGATTCGTGAGTTCTTCTGTTCCCTTGATCACGCGAACCCCGCACCGGGCCACATTGCTCACCGATGACGGGGTGCCGGTGGAGGCGGTGTACGAACCGTGTACGGCCGGTGCCGGGTCCGGCGGGGACGGGGTCGGGGAGCAGACCGCGATCGTGGTCGCCCACGGTTTCACCGGGGCTCTCGACCGGCCGGCGGTGCGGCGCGCCGCAGGGGTGTTCTCGCAGCGTGCGGCGGTGGTGACCTTCTCCTTTCGGGGGCACGGAAAGTCCGGCGGAAAGTCCACCGTGGGGGATCGCGAGGTCCTGGATCTGGCCGCCGCGGTGGCCTGGGCGCGGTCCCTGGGACACCGCAGAATCGTTACGGTCGGGTTCTCCATGGGCGGCTCCGTGGTCCTGCGGCAGGCCGCTCTGTATACGAAAGAATCCGTAGCGAATGAGGGGGCCGTTCGGGGGGTGGTGAAATCCGCCGGCCGGGTCGGCGGGCCCGGCGCGGGGCCCGCCCACGTCGACGGGGTGATCTCGGTCAGCTCCCCGGCCCGCTGGTACTACCGGGGCACCGCGTCGATGCGCCGGCTGCACTGGGTGGTCACCCGTCCCACCGGCCGGCTGGTGGGACGGTACGGACTGGGTACCCGCATCCACGACGAGGACTGGGACCCGGTGCCCCTCTCCCCGGTGGAGGCGGTCCCGCTGATCGCCCCCGCCCCGCTGCTGGTGGTGCACGGCGATCGCGACCCGTACTTCCCGCTGGACCACCCCCGGATGCTGGCGGACGCGGCCGGGGGTGCGGCCGAACTGTGGCTGGAGCGGGGCATGGGACACGCCGAGAACGCGGCCGACGAGGCGCTGCTCGGGCGGATGGCCGCCTGGGCGGTCGGCGGGTGACCCATCATGGACAGCGCGCCGGGACGACCGGCGCGGGCGAGCGGGCTCGTGCGTGCGACACGCACGAGCGTGTGACGGAACGACGGACGGACGACGAGAGGGGTGCCGCCATGGCGGCGGGCACGATCCGCTACTGGGCCGCGGCCAAGGCCGCCGCGGGGACGGCCGAGGAGCCGTACGCGGCGACGACACTGGCGCAGGCGCTGGACGCCGCACGCCGACGGCACCCCGGAGAGCTGGTGCGGGTCCTCATGAGGTGCTCGTTCCTGGTCGACGGCGATCCGGTCGGCAAGCGGAACCATGAGACGGTACGCCTTGCCGAGGGCGGCACGGTCGAGGTGCTCCCGCCGTTCGCAGGAGGGTGAACCGGAGACGATGAGCAACGCACAGAACAGGGACCCGGGCGGCCCCCGGCCGCAGGGCCGGGAGCCGTACGCGTACCGCGACGGCGACCCGTACCCCGAGCACGCGTACCCGGACCGGCCGTACCCGAACGACCCGGCCGGAGCCCCGGCGCAGGGGCGGCAGCAGGGCTACGGGGACGGCCACCACGCCCCGTACACGGCTGGTCAGCAGGCCCCGGGACAGGCCCCGGGGTACGACGACCAGAGCGCCACGCAGACCTGGCAGGGGCAGACCTGGGACACCCGGTACCAGCCCGTGGTCCAGCCGCCCGCGCAGGGCCGGCAGCCGGTTCAGGACCAGCAGCAGCCGCAGTACGGGCAGCCGCAGCAGTACGCGCCGCAGCAGGCGCAGGCGTACGGACAGCAGCAGCCCCAGGGATACGGCCAGCCGCAGCAGCAGTCCCAGGGGTACGGACAGCCGCAGCAGCCCCAGGGGTACGGGCGGCCCCCGCAGGCGGCCCAGCCACACGCGCAGTACCCGCCCAGCGGCTACGAGCGGCCGCAGCAGCCCGCGCAGGCGTACGGCGAGCCGCGACAGCCCGCGCAGGCGTACGGCGAGCCGCAGCAGGCGTACGGGCAGCCGCAGCAGCCGCAGCAGGTGTACCACCAGCCGCTCCAGCCCCAGCAGGCGTACGGGCAGCCGCACCAGGCGTACGCCCCGCAGCAGGGGCCGCAGCAGGTCGTGCCCGACGCGGCGGAGACCGCCTTCCTGCCGCCGGTCGGTGGGGCGCCGGGGCACTCGGGGTCGTACCCGCTGCCGCCCGAGGTGCCGGTGGCGCCCGCGCCCGCTCCGGAGCGGCCCGCCGCGTCCGTACCGGTGGGGCCGGGGGGCGTACCCGGCGCGCCGCAGTCCGGCGCGGACGGGTACGGCGTGCCCACCACGCTCGGCAACACCCGGATCACCGACGCCCAGCGCGCCCGCGCCGAGGGCCGGTCGCCGATCATCGCGCCGGGCATGCGGCCCGCCGCCCTGACCGCCGTGCTCGGCCTGCTGCTCGCGGCCGGGGCCGCGCTCGGTCCGTACGCGCTGGCCGTGCCGCTGGTACTGCTGCAGGCGGTCACCGCGGCCGGATGGTTCCGGCTCAACGGCATGTGGCCGGCCCGGCAGGGCATCGCGCTCGCCTTCCTCGGCGGGTTCGTCGCGGACGTCGCGCTGCTCGCCGCCGGTCGGGAGCACGGACCGGCCGCTCTCCTCGGGACGCTCGGCGTCTGGGTCCTGCTCACCCTCGTGCTCCAGCTGCGGAGCCACGCGGGGGCCGACGAGCGGATGTACGGGTTGATGGCCACCGTCGTCTCGGCGGCCCTGGCCGTCCTGGCCGGCGGGCACCTCGCGGCCGATCCGGACGCGGTGGTCGTGGGCGGGATCGCGGTCGCCGTGGCCGTACTGGTCCGCGCGTTGCCGCTGCCCGGTCCCGTCTCCGTGGTCGCGGCCGCGGCGGCGGGCGCGGTGGGGGGCGGCCTCGCCGGTCCGGGCGGGGTGGGCGCGGCCCTGCTCGGCCTCGCGGCGGGTGGCTGTGCGCTCGTGGGCCTGCGGGCGGCCAGCTACGACTACCCGTCCCGGTTCGTCCACATGACGGCCGGGGTGGCCCTGCCGTTGACCGCCGCGGCACCCGCCGTCTATCTGGTCGGCCGGATGATCGGCTGACCGTTCCGGGAACCGACCGGGTGTCCCGCTTCGTCGCCCACTCCGGGCCTTCCGTAGCCGTCCACGGCTCTCGGGGGGCCCGGATTCCGTCGGTGGGAGTGAGAGAGGAACGGGCATGCGCGCACTGCGAATACTGCTGATCGTCGTGGTGGTGCTGGGGGGCCTGTTCGTGGCCGTCGACCGCGCCGCCGTCCACTTCGGCGAGAAGGAGGCGGCGGACCGCGTCAAGATCAGTGGCGCGACGGCCGCCTCGACCGACGTGTCGATCCACGGCTTCCCCTTCCTCACCCAGATCGCGGGCCGGGAGCTCGACCGCGTCGACGTCACGCTGAAGGGCATCCGGGCCGGCAGCGGCGACCGCACCATCCGGATCAGCGAACTGCGGGCCGAACTCGACCGGGTGGTCATCGGCGAGGGGTACTCCAGCGCCCGGGCCGGTCTCGTCACGGGCACCGCGCTGGTCAGCTACGCGGACCTGACGGCCGCCGCCGACGACGGCGTCACCGTGCAGTACGCCGACAACGGCAAGGTCAAGGTCACGGGCACCGTCCAGGTCCTCGGCAACGACCTCACCCGCAGCGTCATCTCCTCGGTCACCCTCGTCGACGGCCGCACCGTCCGCGTCCGCGCGGACGCGGTGCCCGGTGAGGGCATCCCCGGCCTGGAAGGGCTGGTGCGGACCCGTACGGACTTCGAGCGCAGTGTCGGCGGGCTGCCGGACGGCGTGGTGCTGAGGAAGATCGAGGCGCGGCCGGAGGGCCTGGAGATCTCCGTGCAGGCCAGTGACCTCGCCCTCACCGGCTGATCCCACGAGCGGGACGCACGGGGCCGGGGCGTGCGGGGCCGGGACGCCCGGGGCTGTGGTGCCCGGTCGGGACCCCGGCCGGGTCCCGACCGGACCCCGGCGGATCCCCGCAGCGGGATGGGACCGGATGGTGAGACCGGGTGTCCGTCCCGCAGATGGACCACCGGTCCTGGTCTGTTCCCGGGCCGGGTGGGGGCCGTCGGCCGCTCTCGTCGTCTCGCATCGCGGACGATACCGTCTCATCATCCGACATGCCGGTGACATCCCCGCCTCCTGCTCCCTACGATCGGACCCATGGAACGACAGGCGGACCTCACGAAGCGGCGGGCAGTAGACCTGTGCCGCGTCGCCGCCATGCTCTGTCGTACCGCCTGAGCAGGACGTTCCGTTCCCGTCCCGCTTCCGTCCGGCCCCTCGACCGTTGAACCGTCGGGGCCGGCCCGTGCCCCCGGTACACGCCCCACGCCCGGCGTCCGCGTGTACCCGCGGCACCACTCGCTCCGCACATCACCGCCGCAGACTGCCCCGGAGGAGAACACATGAGCCGCAGTGACGTACTGGTCGACGCCGACTGGGTCGAGGCCCACATCGACGACCCGCAGGTCGCCATCGTCGAGGTCGACGAGGACACCTCGGCCTACGAGAAGAACCACATCAGGAACGCCATCCGGATCGACTGGACGAAGGACCTGCAGGACCCGGTCCGCCGTGACTTCGTCGACCAGGCCGGCTTCGAGAAGCTCCTGTCGGAGAAGGGCATCGCCAACGACACGCTGGTGATCCTCTACGGCGGCAACAACAACTGGTTCGCGTCCTACGCGTACTGGTACTTCAAGCTCTACGGCCACGAGAACGTCAAGCTCCTCGACGGTGGCCGCAAGAAGTGGGAGCTCGACTCCCGCGACCTGACCGACGCCGTCCCGGCGCGTCCGGCCACGGAGTACAAGGCCAAGGCCCAGGACGAGTCGATCCGCGCCTACCGCGACGACGTCGTGGCGGCCATCGGCACGCTGAACCTGGTCGACGTGCGCTCGCCCGACGAGTTCAGCGGCAAGCTGCTCGCCCCGGCACACCTCCCGCAGGAGCAGTCGCAGCGCCCCGGCCACGTGCCCGGCGCCCGCAACATCCCGTGGTCGAAGAACGCCAACGACGACGGCACCTTCAAGTCGGACGACGAGCTCAAGGCCCTCTACGAGGGTGAGCGGGTCGACCTGTCGAAGGACACCATCGCGTACTGCCGCATCGGCGAGCGCTCCGCGCTGACCTGGTTCGTCCTGCACGAGCTGCTCGGCCAGGAGAACGTCAAGAACTACGACGGTTCGTGGACCGAGTACGGCTCCCTCGTCGGCGTGCCGATCGAGCTCGGCGCCAACAAGTAACCGCCGCGACCCCGCCATTCGCAGGACTCCCGACCCAGAAGGACTGAACACCATGTGTGGAGCACAGGCCGGCGGCCCCGACGCCTCGACCATCAAGCCCGGCGAGACGACGATCCAGGGCAGCGTGACCCGCGACGGCGAGCCCGTCACCGGCTACGTCCGTCTGCTGGACTCGACCGGTGAGTTCACCGCCGAGGTCCCGACCTCGGCGACCGGACAGTTCCGTTTCTACGCGGCCGAGGGGACCTGGACGGTCCGCGCGCTGGTTCCGGGCGGCAGCGCCGACCGCACCGTCGTCGCGCAGACCGGTGGCCTCTCCGAGGTGGCCATCGCCGTCTGAACGACATGAGCCGCCGATCGGTGCGGCGCCGGCGCGAACCGGTGCCGTACCGACGAGGCAGGGCCGGAGGGCCGTACCCCAGGGGGTTGGACGCCACCTGTGACTGAAGGGGTGCGGCCCTCCGTGCTGCCCGGCTCCGTGCCGCGCGGGCTCCGGTGCCGCCCGGACTCCGGTGCCGCCCGGGCTTCCGCTCGGCCCGGACCTCCCTGGTCCCGTACCGCCCGGGCGGCGGTCCGGGCGGCCGGAACGGGCCCTTCCGGCCTACCCTGGGGTCATGTACGCCCGGCGCCGGCGCGGCTACTTCTGGCTGATGGGCGGATGCGTCGTCCTCTTCGTGTCCGCCTGGGCCGTCGTGCGCCTGTGGTCGATGCCGGTCGCCGTCGGGATGTGCGTGGTCGCCATGGTCATCCCGCCGGTCGCGGCGATGGTCGCCAACCGGCGCGGCCCCGAGGACCGTTGGTGGGACGAGTACCCGTCCGGCGACCCGGAGTCCGACGCGTGGTGGGACGAGCTGGACGCCAGGAAGCGGCGCCGGCACGACCGTTGACCGTCCGGGGAGGCGGGTGGCGGTGCGTCAGTAGACGAGCGCCTGGGCGCCGTCGGCCATGGCCTCCTGGACGAACACCTGCGCCCCCGCGATCCGTACGCCCTCCAGGACGTCCCGCTCCGTGATGTCCCGCCGTGCCGCGCACTGGGTGCAGAGGGTGATCCGGCCGCCCGCCATGATCGACTCGATGAGGTCGGGCAGCGGTGCGGCGTGCGGGAGCTCGAAGTCGGCGGCGCGGCCGGGCAGGGCGAACCAGGCGGATTCGCCGGTCAGCCAGAGCGAGACCTCCACCCCGCTGGCGACGGCGACGGCCGCCACCGTGAAGGCCTGCGAGCACCGCTCGGCGGAGTCTGCCCCTGCGGTCACCTTGATCACGAGCTTCTTCGGCATATGCCGAACTGTAACCGTCCGCCGTGCGACTCCTCCGGTGCTCCGGGGGTCAGTTGGGTGCGCTGGTGAGGGAACCCGCGCCTCAGGTCTCTTATGGGGGGCCCTTTGGAACCGAAAGACACCGATTCCGGCGATACCGTCCAGCCGTCGGTGGTGCCGCCCGCCGGACGGCACCTCGTCCCGGATCTGCCTGCTCCAGTTCAACTCGGTGGCCCTCGCCACCGACACCGCCGACGAGCTGTCCCCGGTCGGCTTCGCGCCGGTGCTGCCCGCCGGCGTCACCGAGCTGGAGCTCGACGAGTCCTGGCCGGACACCACGTTCCCGGAGACCGTCCTGCCCACCGTCTTCACCGAGACGGAGCCGTACGGGAAGGAGCACGTCCGCATCGCGTACGTCACCGCCGGGGACGTCCTCGCGCTCGTCGTGCACTCCCGCGGCGGCGGTGAGGAGGCGGCAAGGGTGCCGTTCCAGCAGACGCTGAACCTCCAGGACCAGCTGCTGGGCTGAGAGCCCGTGCGGTGCCGCACGGCACCGCACGGACCTGAACGAGAGAGCCGGGCCCTCACCGACTAGGCTGGGGCCCGGCCCTGTATGGGCGCCATGGCCGTCATTCGCTCGTTACGAGGAGCTCCCGTGCTTGAGGCATTCTTCTCCACCCTGCTGGTCCTGGTCTGCGTCGGCGTCCTCGCCTTCGCCGCGGTGACCGTGAAGAAGCTCTACCAGGGCCAGCGCTGACCCTCGTCCCCCTCCGCCCCTCCCTCACAGATCGTCTGAGCCGCTCATGATCTCGATTCCGTCCGACCTTCACCGGGACCTCGTTCCGCTGGCATTCCTGCTGGGCAACTGGGCCGGCGCGGGCGTCGCCGACTTCCCCGGCGAGGAGAAGTGCAACTTCGGCCAGGAAGTCACCTTCAGCCACGACGGCCGCGACTTCCTCGAATACGTGTCGCACTCCTGGGTGCTCGACGCCGAGGGCAACAAGGTCCGGCCGCTGGAGTCCGAGTCCGGCTACTGGCGCATCGACGCGGACCGCAAGGTCGAGATCGTCATGGTCCGCGACCAGGGCGTGGTCGAGGTCTGGTACGGCGATCTGGCCGCGCAGAAGCCGCAGATCGACGTCGTCACCGACGCCGTCGCCCGCACCGCCGCCTCCGGCCCGTACAGCGGTGGCAAGCGCCTCTACGGTTACGTGAACAGCGACCTCATGTGGGTCGGCGAGAAGGCCACCCCCGACGTCGAGCTGCGCCCCTACATGTCGGCGCACCTCAAGAAGGTCGTCACGGCGGAAGAGGTCCAGGAGATGGCGAAGAGCCTCGGCGACCTCCCCGACGACGGCATCGCCTTCTTCAAGTAGGGGACGCCGCGCGCGGGCGCCGTACACTGGCCCCGTGGTGAGCACCGACTGGAAGACCGACCTCCGGCAGCGCGGTTACCGGCTCACGCCGCAGCGACAGCTCGTGCTGGAGGCGGTCGACGCACTGGAGCACGCGACGCCCGACGAGATCCTCGGCGAGGTGCGCCGGACCGCGTCCGGGGTCAACATCTCCACGGTGTACCGGACCCTGGAACTCCTGGAGGAGCTCGGGCTGGTCAGCCACGCCCACCTCGGCCACGGCGCCCCGACCTACCACCTGGCCGACCGCCACCACCACATCCATCTGGTCTGCCGCGACTGCTCGGACGTCATAGAGGCGGACACCGAGGTGGCGGCCGGTTTCACCGCCAAGCTGCGGGAGACGTTCGGCTTCGAGACGGACCTCAAGCACTTCGCGATCTTCGGCCGGTGCCGCCGCTGCACGGCCGTGGCGGAGCGCGAGGACGCCGGCGCGTAGGCCGGGGCTCCCGGCCCCACGTCCCCGGGGCGTGCGCCGTACGCTGGTCGCATGAAGAGCCCGCTGCTGTCCCTGCCCGGCGCCGTCCCCGCCGAAGGCCGCGACGAAGGTGTCGCCGCGCACTACGGTGACCTGTTCCGCGAGCAACGCGCCCTCGCCGACGGTGCCGGGTTCGCCGACCTGTCGCACCGCGGGGTCGTCACCGTGACCGGCGACGACCGGCTGAGCTGGCTGCACCTGCTGCTCACCCAGCACGTCACCGATCTCGCGCCGAACCGGGCCACCGAGGCGCTGATCCTCTCCGCCAACGGCCACATCGAGCACGCCCTGTACCTCGTCGACGACGGCACCACGGTGTGGATGCACGTCGAACCGGGGACCCGGGCGGACCTGGTGGCGTACCTGGAGTCGATGAAGTTCTTCTACCGGGTGGAGGTCGCCGACCGCACCGAGGAGTTCGCCGTCGTGCACCTGCCGGCCGGTTCCATCGCCGAGGTGCCCGAGGGCGTGGCCGTGCGCGAGGAGCCGCACGGCCGGGACGTGTTCCTGCCGCGCGCCGACCTGGAGGCGTACACCGCCGGGCTGGGTCCGGCGGCGGGCATCCTCGCGTACGAGGCACTGCGCGTGGAGGCGCACCGCCCGCGCCTCGGCTTCGAGACCGACCACCGGACCATCCCGCACGAGCTGGGGTGGATCGGCACCGCCGTCCATCTGCAGAAGGGCTGCTACCGGGGGCAGGAGACCGTCGCGCGCGTCCACAACCTGGGGAAGCCGCCGCGCCGGCTGGTCTTCCTCCACCTCGACGGCAGCGAGGTGCACCTGCCCGGTCACGGGACGCCGGTCCGGCTGGCCTCGGACGGGGCGGAGGGCCGTCAGCTCGGATTCATCACCACGTCGGCCCGCCACCACGAACTCGGCCCGATCGCCCTCGCGCTGGTCAAGCGGAACGTCGCGGTCGACGCGGAGCTGCTCGCCGGGGACACGGCCGCCGCGCAGGAGACGATCGTCGAGCCGTAGTCCCGGGACGGCCCGGGGACAGCCCCGGGGGACGGCCCCGGGACAGCCCGGGGGCGGCCCCTGCCGCGGGGGCGCGGGTTCTCAGATCTCGATGAGCACGGTGAACGGGCCGTGGTTGGTGAGCGTGACGCGCATGTCCGCTCCGAACCGGCCCGTCTCCACCCGTGCCCCGAGCGCGCGCAACTGCGCCACGACCTCGTCGACCAGCGGTTCGGCGACCTCACCGGGGGCGGCGGCGTTCCAGGTGGGCCGGCGCCCCTTCCGGGCGTCCCCGTAGAGGGTGAACTGCGAAATGACCAGAAGCGGTGCGTTCACGTCGGAAGCGGACTTCTCGCCTTCGAGGATGCGCACCGACCAGAGCTTCCGGGCGAGCTGTGCCGCCTTCTCCGGGGTGTCCCCGTGCGTGACTCCGACCAGCACGCACAGGCCCTCGCCCATGATCTCGCCGACGATTCCGGTCTCCGGGGCAGCTTCGGTGCCCTCGGACACGGAGACGCTCGCGCCGTCCACTCTCTGTACCACTGCACGCATACAGACCAACCTATCTTGGGCTGAACGGGTACAGAAGCCCTGCGTCGGCCCCGTACAGGGTGGCACGATGCACGATGTCGGTGTGCCGACGCACCGGCCGAGGGGACGGAACAGCATGAGTACCTATGGAACGGGACGATCTCCCGGTGCCGTACCGACGACGCCCACCACCATGCGGCCGCCCGTGCAGCGGAGCGTACCGGCACCGGAAGGAGCCCCCGGGGCGGGGGGCACCGCTGCTCCGGGCCGGTCACCGCTGGCCGCGTCGGCGGGTTCCGTGCCCGAGCAGGGGGCCGGCCATCCGCTTCCCGAAGCGCTGGCCGCGGTCCTGCCGCAGGCGGGCTTCGGCGGGCTCCGGCTTCCGGAGCTGCGGACGCTGCGCCGGGAGGCCCAGCGCGACGAGGCCGACCTCAGCTACGTCCGCCGGCTGGTCCAGGGGCGGATCGACATCCTGCGGGCGGAGCTGGCACGCCGTCGGGCCCCGGAGTCCCCGGTGGTGGACCGGCTTCCGGAGATCCTCGCGGACGCCCCGTCGCGGCACCGCACCTCCGCCCGGCACGTCACCCTCCGGACACCGCGCGGCGACGAGTACGCCCGGCTCGCCGCCGAGACGCTCGCCGAGGTGGAGCTCTCCGACCTCCAAGCGCGTACGGACGAGGAGCTGCACTCCGCGATGGGGCGGCTCGTCGGTTACGAGAAGCAGGTCTCGCGCCGCCGTCACCAGCTCCAGCGCACGGCGGACCAGTGCGGTGCGGAGATCGCCCGCAGGTACCGTGACGGAGAAGCACAAGTAGACGATCTGCTCGCCTGAGGTGATCCTTCCGGGAGCGGGTCCCGCCCCCGGAAGGCCCTCATGACCAGCAACGACGCCCCCGTCCCCTCCTCCGGCTCCGAAGGGCCCGACCCGGCCGTTCCTCCGGTGCTCGCCGAGGTCGTGCGGTCCGGCTTCCTGGAAGGCCGTCACCGGGGTTCGCTCGTGCTCCTGGCGGCGGACGGCAGCGTGGAGTACGCCCTCGGCGATCCGGCGGCGCCCGTCTTCCCCCGCTCCTCCAACAAGCCGATGCAGGCCGCCGCGATCCTGCGGGCCGGCCTCGACCTCTCCGGCGAGCGGCTGGCGCTCGCCGCCGCGAGCCACTCCGGGGAGGACTTCCACCTCGCGCTCGTCGCCACGATGCTGGCCGAGCACGGGCTGACCCCCGCCGACCTGCAGACCCCGCCCGATCTGCCGCTGGACCCGGTGGAGGCGGAGGCGTACCTCGCCTCCGGGCGGGTCCGGGAGCGGATCACCATGAACTGCTCGGGCAAGCACGCGGCGATGCTCGCCGTCTGTGCGCTCAACGGCTGGGACCGGGCGAGCTACCTCGACCCGGCGCACCCGCTCCAGCGCCTGGTGCACCGGGTGATCGAGGAGGCGGCGGGCGAACCGGTCGCCTCGGTCGGTACGGACGGCTGCGGCGCACCCCTGATGGCGATCGGGCTGACCGGTCTGGCGCGGGCCTTCCGCTCCTTCGTCCTGGCAGAGCCCGGTACGGCGGAGCGGCGGGTGGCGGACGCCATGCGTGCCCACCCGGAGTACGTGGCGGGCACCCGGCGTCCGGACACCTGGCTGATGCGGGAGCTGCCGGGCACCCTCTCCAAGATGGGCGCCGAGGCGGTGCAGGCGCTGGCCCTGGCGGACGGCCGGGCACTCGCCTTCAAGATCGAAGACGGCTCGACCCGCGCGCTCGGCCCGGTGCTGGCCCGCGCCCTCGAACTCCTCGGCGTGGACGCCCCCGTCGTCGCCCGCGTCGGCCGGGCGCCCCTGACGGGCGGTGCGGTGGAGGTGGGAGAGGTGCGGGCGGCGTTCTGAGGCGGCGGGGCCGGCCGGCCCGGCGGTCGGCCCCGGCCGGGAAACCCGGGCGACACGGCGAGGTCGGCCACTTAGCGTGGCCGTATGAGCCTGGACATACGCACCCTCACCGCGACCGACTATCCCGCCTGGCTGCGGGCCGTACGGAGGGGGTTCCTGCAGACCGTGCCGGAGACTCCGCAGGAGGTGGCGGAGAAGATGGCCCATGTCGATCTCGCCCGTGCGCAGGGCGCGTTCGAGGGCGGCCGGTGCGTGGCGACGTTCCGCTCGTTCGCCCAGGAGCTGACCGTCCCGGGCGGGGCGCGGGTGGCGGCCAACGCCATCAGCGCCGTGTCGGTCCTCGGGACGCACCGCCGGCAGGGGCTGCTGCGCCGGATGATGGCGAGGGACCTCGCGGCGGCGAAGGAGCGGGGTGAGGTGGCCGCCACGCTGATCGCCGCCGAGTACCCGATCTACGGCCGCTTCGGCTTCGGCCCCGCCACCACGCTCACCGAGTGGGAGGTGGACGTCCTCCGTTCCGGCCTCGACCGCCGCGCGCCGGTCCCCGCGGTGGGACCGGCCGGGGCCGACGGCGGCCGGATCGAGTTCGTGGAGGCGGAGGACGTGACGAAGCTGGGCCCGGAGATCCACGCCCGGCTCGCGGCGCACCGGCACGGCGTCGTCGACCGCCCCGCCCGCTGGTGGGACCTGCTCACCGGCGTGGGTGTCACGGCGGCCGACAAGTGGACCGAGCCCTTCTACGCCCTCTGCCGGTCCGCCTCCGGGGAGCCCGAAGGTCTGGTCACCTACCGCGCCGACGACACCTGGGACGACCGCAAGCAGCCGCGGAACACGGCGACCGTGGCCGATCTGATCGCGGCCACCCCGGCCGCCGAACGGGCGCTCTGGCACTTCGTCTGCTCGATCGACTGGATCACCACGGTCCGCACCGGCTACCGCGCCCCCGACGACCTGCTCCCCTCGCTGCTGCCCGACCCGCGCGCGGCCCGGGTGGTCAGCCAGGCCGACTGGCTGTGGGTGCGGGTGCTCGACACCGCGCGCCTGCTCGCCGCGCGTACGTACGGGCAGGAGGCGTCGCTCGTCCTCGACGTCCGGGACCCGGCGGGTCTCGCGGGAGGCGTCTTCCGGCTGGACGCCTCCCCACAGGGCGCGGTGTGCGCGCCGGACACCCGGAGCGCCGATCTGACGCTGGGGGTGGAGGAGCTGGCCGCTCTCTGCCTCGGTGACGCGTCGGTGGAGCGGCTGGTGGCCCTGGGCCGGATCGAGGAGAACCGTCCGGGGGCGGCGGCGACGGCGGACCACACCTTCCGTACGGCCCGCCGGCCGTGGTGCCCGGACGTGTTCTGACCGGGCACCCGGTGGCTCGGGTGGGGAGCCGGTCAGTTCGTGGCGGTGCGCAGCCGGACGAAGGCGGAGTTCAGACCCGTCTTCAGCAGCCGGGCGAGCGGGCGTTCCACGAAGCGGTGGATGACGTAGGCCAGGACGAGGAAGCCGGCGACGAGGGCCACGAGCAGCAGCCGGGGGTCCATGGTGTCCCGGAGCCGGTTGATCAGGGTGGTGCCGATCGCGTAGTGCACGAGGTAGAGCGGGTACGTCATCGTGCCGGCGGTGACCAGCCACTTCCAGCGGATGCGGTCGGTGAGGCCGAGGGAGACGCCCACCATGAGCAGCAGGAACGCGGTGAAGACGACCGTGCTGCCGCGCCAGCTGGAGACGTGCTCGACGAGGTCGATACGGTGCCCCAGCTCCAGCTGTCCCATCAGCCAGGCCATGGCCAGGATGCCCCAGAGCAGCAGGTCCTGTCCGAACCGGTGCATCAGGTAGAGGGCGAGCCCGGCGATGAAGTACCAGGCGCCGTCGGGCTGCGCGACGAGGACGAGCAGGGGGAAGTGAGAGACCGGCGCGAGCATCGCGACGGCGCCCCACAGGCAGCAGAACACCACGACTTTGCGGTAGGTCAGTCCGGTGGCGACCACGAGCAGGAAGAGCAGGTAGAAGCGGAGCTCCGACCAGAGGGTCCAGTAGACGCCGTCGACGTTGGGGACCCCGGAACCCGACTGCAGCATGGTGAAGTTGATCAGGACCTCGCGCAGCCTGAGCCGCTCCCAGACGCCGGGGACAGCCGCCAGGAAGCCGGTGGTGAGGATGATGGCGACCCAGTAGGCGGGGTAGAGCCGGATCACCCGCGAGACGAAGAAGTCCTTCGGGGTCCTGCCCCAGCACGACATGCAGATCACGAAGCCGCTGATCACGAAGAAGATCTCGACGCCGATCCAGCCGTACGAGGCGAAGCGGAACACCGTCGGCATCAGCTCGGAGGCCGAGCGACCCCAGATCACGTTGCCCGGCCGGTCGACGCGGGCGGTGCCGGCGTAGTGGTGGACGGCCACCATCAGGGCCGCGACCAGGCGGATACCGTCGATGGCGTACAACCGACGGCCCGCCCGGGCGGGGGCGGCTGCGTGCCTGCCGCCCCCGCCCGGTCCCTGCTGCGGGAGGCCGGTGGTGGTCACCGCCTCGATCCCGGCGAGCGGGGGAAGGGGATCCTGCAGCCGGCCCGTGACCCGCTGCCGTAGGGGTATCGACAATCCGCCGTCCGCGCCGCGCATCCGTATCCGACCATCCTCATCAGGGAACTCCGGGGCGGAGCGGCCACCGGACGGCGTCAGGCTACGACCGACTCATCGAACGGATGGGAACAGAATCCCGAGGGGTGACATGTTTCCCGCAGTGCCCGCCCGCACGTCCCGCAACGTTCCCCGAGTGTTCACCTGGGCTCGTCGGGGCGCCGGCGACAGGGGTGGAGGGGCGGCCGGGCAGCCGGAGCAGCGCGGCGGCCCTCTCCCCGGTCCGGCTCACGGGCCCGGACCGGGCGGGGCGGCTATCGTGCGGGCGTGAACGGTCCGGAGCTCCGCCCGCTGCTCTTCCTCGACGTCGACGGCCCCCTCATCCCTTTCGGGGCGACGGCGCGGGAGTACCCGGACGGGTACCCGGTGTACCGCTCGTCCTCCGGCCGGCCGAAGGACGTCGACAACCCGCTGCTGTCGAGGATCAACCCCGCGTTCGGGCCACGACTGGAGGCGCTGGGGTGTGAGTTGGTGTGGGCGACGACCTGGATGGCCGAGGCGAACCTCGTCGTCGCGCCGTGGCTCGGACTCCCCGATCTGCCCGTCGTGGACTGGCCCGAGGACGTGGACGACGAGGACGGGCGGGGTGGTCTGCACTGGAAGACCCGCACGCTCGTGGAGCTGGCGGCCGGGCGTCCCTTCGTCTGGGTGGACGACGAGATCACGGAGACCGACCGGCGCTGGGTGGCGGACCACTGCCACGGACGCCGGCTGCTCCACCGCGTCGGTCTGACGGACGCGGACTTCGCGACGCTGGCGGCGTGGGCGGGCGCGTGAGGACGCGGGGCCGCCCCGACCGAGCGGCGTCCTCTGCCGCGCGGGTGGCGGGTGCCCGACGCCTGCGGCCTGCCCGGACCCCGGTGGGGACGACAGAGGCAGGGAGAGAGCTCCCTGCCACTCTCAACGTATAGCGCACCGGGGGGCTTGCCACAAGGCCCCCGGTGTACCGCAGAATCGCCACCTCCACCGACGGGGCGTGTGTCCGCACGCCGCGACCGCCGGTGGTCCGGCCGGGAAGACCGGTGTCGTTCTCTCATTCAGTGGGGTGTTCATGACGGATGTGACCGTGGTCGGTGGCGGACCGACGGGCCTGATGCTGGCCGCCGAACTCCGGCTGCACGGCGTCCAGGTCGTGGTGCTGGAGAAGGAGGCCGAGCCGACCCGGCAGTCCCGCTCCCAGGGCCTGCACGCGCGCAGTGTCGAGGTGATGGACCAGCGCGGCCTGCTGGAGCGCTTCCTCCGGCTGGGCCGCCAGGTCGTCTCCGGCGGCTTCTTCGCCGGGCTCGGCACGGCCTGGCCCGCGCACCTGGACACCGCGCACTCGTACGTACTCGCCATTCCGCAGGTCACCACCGAACGCCTGCTGGCCGAGCACGCCGCCGAACTGGGCGCCGAGGTCCGGCGTGGCCACGAGGTGGTGGGGCTGGAGCAGGACGGCCAGGGGGTGACCGCCGTTCTCGCGGACGGTACCCGACTGCGCTCGCGCTACCTCGTCGGCTGCGACGGTGGTCGCAGCGCGGTGCGCAAGCTGCTCGGCGTCGGCTTTCCCGGCGAACCCGCACGGGTCGAAACCCTGCTGGGGGAGATCGAGCTGGACGCGACGCCGGAGGAGGTGGGCGCCGTCGTCGCCGAAGTGCGCAAGACGCAGCTGCGGTTCGGGCTGATGCCGCTCGGCGACGGCGTGTTCCGGGTGATCGTGCCGGCCGAGGGGGTGGCCGAGGACCGTGCGTCCGGGCCGACCCTGGAGGAGTTCAAGCAGCGCCTGCGGCACTTCGCCGGTACCGACTTCGGTGCGCGCTCCGCGCGCTGGCTCTCCCGCTTCGGTGATGCGACCCGCCTCGCCGAGCGGTACCGGACCGGCCGGGTACTGCTGGCCGGTGACGCGGCGCACATCCACCCGCCGACCGGCGGACAGGGACTCAACCTCGGCATCCAGGACGCCTTCAACCTCGGCTGGAAGCTCGCCGCCGAGGTGAACGGCTGGGCGCCCGAGGGGCTGTTGGACAGTTACCACGCCGAGCGCCACCCGGTGGCCGCCGAGGTGCTCGACAACACCCGCGCGCAGATGCTCCTGCTGTCGACCGAACCAGGCCCCCGGGCGGTGCGCCGGCTCCTGACGGAGCTGATGGACATCGACGAGGTGAACCACCGCCTGATCGAGAAGGTCACCGCGATCGGCGTCCGCTACGACGTCGGCGAGGGCCATCCCCTCCTCGGCAAGCGGCTGCGGGACGTGGGCCTGAAGCAGGGACGCCTCTACGCACTGATGCACGCCGGGCGCGGCCTGCTGCTCGACCGGACCGGCCGGCTCTCCGTCGACGGCTGGGCGGACCGCGTCGACCACGTCGTCGACGGCAGCGACGAACTGGACGTGCCCGCGGTACTGGTGCGGCCGGACGGCCACGTCGCCTGGGTCGGCGACGACCAGCGGGAGCTGGCCGGCGCGCTGATCCGGTGGTTCGGCGGTGCCGTGACGTCCGCCCCCTAGAGGACGCCGTCGCGGTCCATGCCGCTGAGGAGCCACCCGGCGCCTTCCCCCACCCCGGTACCGAGTTCAAGGATCGGGCCGAGCCGGGCCGGGCCCGGCCCGGCCGGGTGGCGGCGAGCGCGACGAGGAGGCTGCCGGTGCGCTCCTCGGCCGTCCGGGCCCGAGGGCGCCGGTGCCGCCGCCGGAAGGTCGTGCCGGCACGGGCGTACGAACGGCCGGACGGTGTCCTCCGCACGACACGTGCCACACTTTTGCAAGCATCCGCTTGCAATTGTTAGCGCTCATGTCGCACCATCGACTCATGGCATCACTCAACGTCGGCAATCTGGGCGAGTACCTCCGGGAGCAGCGTCGCAGCGCGCAGCTCTCGCTGCGGCAGCTCGCGGATGCCGCCGGGGTGTCCAATCCGTATCTCAGCCAGATCGAGCGCGGCCTGCGCAAGCCCAGTGCGGAGGTGCTCCAGCAGGTCGCCAAGGCACTGCGGATCTCGGCCGAGACGCTGTACGTACGGGCCGGGATCCTGGACGAGCGGGAGCGGGACGAGCTGGAGACGCGGGCGGTCGTCATGGCCGACCCGTCGATCAACGAGCGGCAGAAGAACGTGTTGCTCCAGATCTACGACTCGTTCCGCCGGGAGAACGGTTTCGTCCCCGATACGGACGCTCCCGCCGATGCCGATACGCCCCGCGGCGACGGGGAGGACGGTTCCACCACCGCCGCCGGTGATTCCCGTACGCCCCCTGGCAGCGATGCCGCAGACCCTCACCACGAACACTGATCCGGGAGGACCACAGTCATGGCCATCACCGATGACCTGCGCAAGACCCTCACCGACCCCACCCCCCTCTACTTCGCCGCCGGTACGGCCGAACTCGCCGTCGAGCAGGCGCGCAAGGTCCCGGGCCTGATCGAGCAGCTGCGGGCCGAGGCGCCCGAGCGGTTCGAGGCGGTACGCGGCACCGACCCCAAGGCCGTGCAGGAGAAGGTCTCCACGCAGGCGCGGGAGGCGCAGGCCAGTGTGCAGGCCAAGGTCACCGAGATGATCGGCTTGTTCGACACCGACCTGCGCAAGCTCGGTGAGACGGCGCAGGACTACGCGCTGCGCGGCATCGGCGTGGCCGCCGAGTACGCGGTGCGGGCCCGTGAGGCGTACGAGAAGGTCGCCGAGCGCGGCGAGCAGAGCGTGAAGACGTGGCGCGGCGAGGCGGCCGACGAGATCGTCGAGATCGCCGCCGTCGTGGAGGCGGACGCGCGGGCGGACTCCATGCCCGCGGCGAAGCCGGCTCCGGCCGCCGGGAAGCCGGCCGCCGCGCAGCCGGCCGCCGTCAAGCCCGTGACCACCGCCGCTGCTCCCGCCCCGGCCCCCGCCAAGCCGGCCGAGGCGAAGAAGGCGCCCGCGCCGCGCAAGGCGGCGGCGAAGAAGTCCACGCCACCCGCGAAGTAGCGGTGCGGTACGGGGCGGGCGCCGTGACGGCGTCCGCCCCGGCGCCGGGTGCGGACGGGAGCGCTCGCGCGCCGGTCGTGGACGGGAGCGCTCCGCCGACCGGCGGGCATCGTGACCGGTGGCCGGTCCGTCGTCCCGGTACGGTTGCGGCAGGCGCCGGAAAGCGCTCAACCACTACGAGGCGGTGCACCCCATGTTGCTCAGCGGATTCGGCACATTCATCCAGCTGCTGTACCTGCTCATGCTCGTCCTGGCCGTGGTGGCCCTGGTCTTCGCGTCCCTCGCGCGCGAGGACGCCTACCGTGCGGCCGACAAGAAGACCAAGAAGTTCTGGGTGATCCTCCTGGCCGTCGCCGTGGCGGTGAACCTCTTCGTGCCGATGCTCTTCCTGATCCTCGCGGGGACGGTCGCCTCCATCGTCTTCATGGTGGACGTGCGCCCGGCGATCAAGGCGGTCTCCGGCGGCGGCAACCGCCGCGGCGGCTCCAGCAGCGACGGCCCGTACGGCCCCTACAACGGCGGGCGCTGAGCAGGCACTCCCGGTACGACAGGCACCCCGGGCACGACGGGGAGGGCCGGGGCGGCGGGCGTGACCGCCGCTGACGGGACGGGGTGGGATCGCACGGCGATCCTGCCCCGTTCGTGTGTGCGGGCCCGGTCGCGCCGGCGGTCGCGGTCCTGCTCGCGGTCCCGGTCGCGGGAGAGCAGCAGGACCGCCACGTCGTCGGTGAGCTCGCCGCCGTTCAGCTCGCGCACCCGGGCGACGGCGGCGTCCAGCAACTCCTCGCCGCGCAGACCCCGGCCGAGCTGCTCGTCGACCATCGCGACCATGCCGTCCTGGCCGAGGCGCTGGTTGCCCTCGCCGATGCGGCCCTCGATGAGCCCGTCCGTGTACATCATCAGGTGCCAGGCGCCGCCCAGCTCGACCTGGCGGCGCGGCCACCGGGCGCGCGGCAGCAGGCCGAGCGCCGGTCCGCCGTCGTCGAACGGCAGGAGGCGGGCCGCGCGCCCCGCACGGGAGATCAGCGGCGCCGGGTGCCCGGCGAGGCAGAGCCCGGCGCGCCGCCCGTCCGGGGCGATGTCGACGGTGCAGAGCGTCGCGAAGATCTCCTCGCTCTCCCGCTCGTGCTCCAGCACCTGCTGCATCGTGGAGAGCAGTTCGTCCCCGCAGAGGCCGGCCAGCGTCAGGGCCCGCCACGCTATGCGCAGCTCGACGCCGAGGGCCGCCTCGTCCGGGCCGTGCCCGCAGACGTCGCCGATCATCGCGTGGACCGTGCCGTCCGGCGTACGGACCGTGTCGTAGAAGTCGCCGCCCAGCAGCGCGCGGCTGCGGCCGGGGCGGTAGCGGGCGGCGAAGCCGAGGTCGGAGCCGGCCAGCAGCGGGGTGGGCAGCAGGCCGCGTTCCAGGCGGGCGTTCTCCTGGGCGCGCAGGCGGGACTCGGTCAGCTGGTGCTGGGCGATGTCCGCCCGCTTGCGCTGCACGGCGTACCGGATGGCGCGGCTCAGCAGCCGGGCGTCGAGTTCGTCGCGGAAGAGGTAGTCCTGGGCGCCGACGCGCACCGCTTCGGCGGCCAGCTCCGCGTCGTTCTCTGCGGTGAGGGCGAGGACGGCGTGGCGCGGGGCGATCCGCAGCACGTGCAGGAGGACGGCCAGCTCCTCGGCGCGCGCGGAGTCGCTCACGGCGGGCACCGGGATGTCGGCTGCCCCCGCGGGGGCGAGGGAGCGTGCGCCGGCGCCGTCAGGCAGCGAGAGGTCGAGCAGGATGCAGTCGACGTCGTCGGTGAGGAGCCGCCCCGCCTCGGTGAGGTTGCGGGCGGTACGGACCCGGACCCGGGCGCCCGCCGCCGCGGGGAGATCCGGGAGGGAGAAGGTGCCCGTGGGGTCGTCCTGGATCACCAGCAGGGTGAGGTCGGCTCCATCGGCGGTCTCGGCGGCGGGCACGGCACGCTGCTGAGGTACGGGTGCGGGCATCGGTTCCGGGTTTCCTTCCCTCCCCCCGAGGGCGCGGGCGGGACGACGAGCGACGACCTGCCAGACCGGGACCATAGCGGTCGGCGGCCCGGGAGCGGAATGGCGCCCGAGGACGCGCCGCTGTCATATGCGCAGTCATATGCCGCGTCCTGGCACGGATCCGGCGCGGAGGACCGTCCCGGCCTCGCGGGAACGCCATGACAAACATCACGCGGGCGCGTGCGCGTGCGGGGAGGTGGGTCACACGCCCGCGCACCGGCCGGGGCGCGCGCCCCGGAGTGCGGCGGTCCTCCTCACTCCGGCGCGCCCGTACGGTGCGCGCGGGGCCGGTCGGGAGGGCCGGTGCGTCCCCGGGGACGACGCCTACGCGTCCGGGCGCACCACGCCGAGGATCTCCATCGAACCCGCCCCGGCCAGCGTGACGTTTCGCCCGGGGCGCGGTGCGTGCACCACCATGCCGTCGCCGACGTACATCCCGACGTGGGTGGCGTCGCTGTGGTAGATGATCAGGTCGCCCGGCCGCATGTCCCCGACGGCGATGTGCGGGAGCCGGGCCCACTGCTCCTGCGAGGTGCGGGGGATCGGCCGCTTCGCCGCCGCCCACGCCTGGGACGTCAGGCCGGAGCAGTCGTACGAGCCGGGTCCCTCGGCCCCCCAGACGTACGGTTTGCCGATCTGGGCGAGGGCGAACCGCACGGCGTTCCTGCCGCTCGGGCTCGCCGCCCGGTTGATGTCGTGGAGCGCGCCGGAGCTGAGCCAGGAGGACTGGGCGGCGGCCTGCGCCTGCTTCTCCAGTTCGAGGAGGCGGGCGCGCTCTTCCTCCTCCAACTGCGCTTCGATCGCCTTCGCCTCGTCGATCCGGGCGTTGATCTCCTTCTTCGCCCGCGCCTGTTCGAGGCGTCCGGCCTCCAGCTTCTCCCAGTTGACCTGCGCGTCCTCGGTGTACAGCTCCAAATCGGCCTGTGCGCGCGTCATGTCGGCCAGCACCGCGTCGGAGGCCTGCTGGCTCTGACGCATCTGGTTGAGGCCGTACAGGAAGAGCCGGGGGTCACTGCTGAGGGCGAGCTGGGTGCCCGGCGGCAGACCGGCGTTGCGGTACTGCTCCCGGGCCTGGGCGCCGGCCTGGTCCTTCAGCCGGGCGATCTTCTGCCGGCCCTCGTCGATGGCCCGGCCCAGCTCGTCCAGCTCGGCGGTCTGCTTCTCGACCTTCTCCTCGGCGAGGTTGTACGCGTCGGTCGCCGCCCCCGCCTCCCGGTAGAGCTGGTCGATCTCCTCGCGCACCTCGGCGAGGGACTTCCCGGCACGGGCCGAGGGGGCGGCCGCCGCCGAGGGGATCGGCGCGGGGGAGGCCCATGCCTGGACCGGCAGGGAGACCATCGCGAGCGCGCAGACCGCAGTGAGTGCGGCTGCCGCACAGTGACGTCGTTTCACGGACGAACTCCCCCTCCGGCACCTGGAGCAAAGGCCCGATAGCGCTCATGTGACTTACCGTCAGTAACCTCCCGACGACCTCGCGATCGTGCCACGCCGCCCCGGAAAGCAACAGGGGGGCCGGGGGAGGACGTGCCGGACCGGCGGAACGGGGCACTGCTTTCCCCGCGGATCCGGGTACGACGCACTCCGTACGCCCCGCGCACATGTCGGCGGCGCGCCCCGGGGTTCCCCGCGGGCGTCAGGCCCGGCCACCGCCCGGACGCAGGGCCTCCCAGGCCACCGTGAGTTCGCCCTGCCGCCAGCGGCGTACACCGTCGCACAGCGGCCAGTCGGCTTCGAGTGAGCGCGCGGCGGCGATCCACCGCTGACGCGCGCCGAGTGAGGAGTACGGGGCCGCGGCCGCCCAGGCCCGGTCGAAGTCGCGGAGGAAGGCGTGCACGGGTTCGCCCGGCACGTTGCGGTGGATCAGCGCCTTGGGGAGCCGCTCGGCGAGGTCCGAGGGCCGCTCCAGCGAACCCAGCCGCGCGGCGAACGTCACCGTGCGCGGGCCCTCCGGCCCGAGCGCCACCCACACGTGCCGCCGCCCGATCTCGTCGCAGGTGCCCTCCACCAGCAGGCCGCCCGGGGCGAGCCGGGCGCAAAGGCGCTCCCAGACCTCGGCGACCTGGCCCTCGTCGTACTGGCGCAGCACGTTCGCCGCCCTGATGAGGGCGGGCGGTTCGGCGAGCGGCACCTCGAAGCCGCCGTGCCGGAAGGTGAGCCCCTCGCGCGCGTACGGCTGCGCCGCCGCGACCCGCTCCGGGTCGATCTCGACGCCGACGACCCGGGTGCGCGGCGCTGCGGTGCGCAGCCGGGCGAGGAGTTCGACGGCGGTCCAGGGGGCCGCCCCGTAGCCGAGGTCCACCGCGACGGGGGAGTCCGCGCGCCGCAGGGCGGCTCCGTGTGCGGCGGCGATCCAGCGGTCCATGCGGCGGAGCCGGTTGGGGTTGGTGGTCCCGCGGGTCACGGTTCCGATGGGGCGCTGGGGCATGCGGTGAGCGTACGCGGCACGGACGGACGCCCGCCCGCGCGGGCGGGCGGCGGATCGGCGGAGGGACCGGACGGCCGGAGGACAGGAGCGGCGGGGACCGGGGGTGGCTGTCTTCGGCGGTCCGCGTGGACGAACCGCGAGGGCGCGCAGGTGCAGTGGACGAACCGCGCGGGCGCGCAGGTGCCATGGGTGCGCGGGCGTGCGTACGGACGGCGCGCGCGGGCGTGCGGTGTCGGTTGGGCATCCCCGGCGTCCCCGGCGTCCCCGCACCGGGTGCGCGCCGGTCGGTCCCGCCCCTCGGCGTGCCGGGACGACGGCGCTCGGCACGCCATGGCAATGATTTGGTAAAGCGGAAATGAATCGGCCGCGTATAGCTGTTTTGCCTGCGAGGGGATGCCCGTCCTCTCCATGGCATGCCCCGAGCGAGGAGGTCCGGACGACGTGAGTCGTGACGTCTCCCGCTCCGGCGGCGGCCGGGTGGCACCGCGCCTGCGTTTCCCCGTCGGCCGGGGCGGTGGTCTGACGGCCGGGTTCGCCGGCGGACACCGCAAGCCGCGCCGGGTCGCGATGCTCTCCGTGCACACCTCACCGCTCCACCAGCCCGGCACCGGCGACGCCGGCGGTATGAACGTCTACATCGTCGAGCTGGCCACGCGTCTCGCCGCGATCAACATCGAGGTCGAGATCTTCACCCGCGCCACCACCGGCTCGCTCCCCCCGGCGGTCGAGATGGCCCCCGGGGTCCTGGTCCGGCACGTCGACGCGGGGCCGTACGAAGGGCTGTGCAAGGAGGACCTGCCGGCCCAGCTCTGCGCCTTCACGCACGGGGTGATGCAGGCGTGGGCGGGCCACCGCCCCGGCTACTACGACCTCGTGCACTCCCACTACTGGCTCTCCGGCCAGGTCGGCTGGCTGGCCGCGCAGCGCTGGGGCGTACCGCTGGTGCACGCCATGCACACGATGGCGAAGGTCAAGAACGCCGCGCTGGCGGAGGGCGACACCCCGGAGCCGGCCGCCCGGGTCATCGGGGAGACCCAGATCGTGGACGCGGCCGACCGGCTCATCGCCAACACGGCGGAGGAGGCCGACGAGCTCGTCCGCTTCTACGACGCGGACCCGGCCTCCGTCGCCGTCGTGCACCCCGGCGTGAACCTGGAACGCTTCTGCCCGGGTGACGGGCGGGCCGCCGCGCGGGCCCGGCTCGGGCTGCCGCAGGACGCGCTGATCCCGCTCTTCGCGGGGCGCATCCAGCCCTTGAAGGCGCCGGACGTGCTGCTGCGGGCGGTGGCCGTCCTGCTGGAGCGCGATCCCTCGCTCCGGTCCCGGATCGTCGTGCCGGTGGTGGGCGGCCCCAGCGGTACGGGCCTCGCCAAACCGGAGGTCCTCCACAAGCTGGCGGCCCGGCTCGGCGTCGCCGACGTCGTACGGTTCCAGCCTCCGGTGGGACAGGACCAGCTCGCGGACTGGTTCCGGGCCGCGTCGGTGCTGGTCATGCCGTCGTACAGCGAGTCGTTCGGGCTGGTCGCGATCGAGGCCCAGGCGGTCGGTACGCCGGTCGTCGCCGCGGCGGTCGGTGGACTGCCGGTCGCGGTGCGGGACGGTGTCAGCGGCTTCCTCGTCGAGGGCCACGACCCGCAGGCGTACGCGCTGGCGCTCGAACGCTTCGTCCGCGCGCCGGAGCTCGTGGGCCGGATGGGCGCCGCCGCCGCCGCGCACGCGCAGTCCTTCGGCTGGGGCACCGCCGCCGCCGCGACCGCCGAGGTGTACACCGGCGCGATGCAGGACCACCGCCGCAAGGTCCGCTCCCGCCAGAGCTGAGCGGCTCCGCCGCCGTCGTCCCACCGCTGTACTCGCCGGTAGGTGCGCCCGCGTCCACTGTCGTACGCTCGCACCATGGCTGACGTAGCGGACGAAGCGACAGTGGCACGGATCATCGAGGCGACCCTCGCCGATGCGGACCTGGAGTGGGAGAGCCCCGGACCCGGCAACTACGTGGTGACGCTGCCCGGCACCCGCAAGCTCTCCACCACCTGCTCGCTGCTGGTCGGCAAGCACTCCCTCTCCCTCAACGCCTTCGTCATCCGGCATCCCGACGAGAACGACGCGGCGGTGCACCGCTGGCTGCTGGAGCGCAACCTCCGCCTCTTCGGAGTGAGTTACGCGGTGGACCGGCTCGGTGACGTCTATCTCGTCGGCAAGCTGCCGCTCAGCGTCGTCACCCCGGAGGAGTTGGACCGGCTGCTCGGCACCGTGCTCGAAGCCGCCGACGGCTCGTTCAACAGCCTGCTGGAGCTGGGCTTCGCGAGCGCCATCCGCAAGGAGTACGCCTGGCGGGTCTCGCGGGGCGAGTCCACCCGCAACCTCGACGCCTTCGCCCACCTGACCCGGCCGGCCGGGACGGAGTGACCCCGGCGACCGGGTAGCCCCCGGCGTCGCGACGCGGGACACGCCGCGCCGGCGACGTGTCATCTCCGGTCCACGGGGCAGATGTCGGTGCGTCCGACCCCTTCTGTCCGGAGCCCTCGCGTGCCCAGTCAGCCTCGTCCTGCCGCGCCGCGCGGCTTCCACTGTGAGCACACCCCGGGCGAGAGCCGGGTCCTCGCGCTCGTGGACCTCCCTTCCGGGCCTTCCTCCCTGCACGCCGTCCTGACCTGCCGGAGCCCTGAACTCGCCCACCGGGCGTCCTGCCTGCTCCAGCGCGCCCTCCACGTTCCTGCTGACGCGTGGGACTCCGGCCCCCTGGAGGAGCTGTGCGGGCGGCTCCCGGCCGCAGCGGGCGCCTCGCTGCGGACAGCGGTCGGCCACGCCCTCGCGGGCGTCTGGCCGTTGTCCGCGAGCAGTTCGCCGGACTGGGACGAGAGCGAGGTGCCGACGGGGGACGGGAGCGGTACGACGACGTGGGACCTGAGCGGCGCGCCGGACGAGGGCGCGGACGGAGGTGCCGGGCGGCCCCGGGCCCCGCGGGCACCGGTCGACGCCCGGCTCGCCGACCTCTCCGGCCCGGTTTTCCAGATCGCGATGCTGCGGGAGTTCCACGTCCACGACCCGCAGGCCCTGCTCAAGGCGGCCGCCGACGAGGGCTGGGAGCCGCTGCCGGCCGATCTCCTGCCGGTTCACGACCGGCAGGACCTCATAGGCGCCGTCCTCTGGCTCGCCGAACGCGGGGGCGAGATCGCCGGGGCGGACACCCTCGCGGACCGCAGCCAGGCGTACCGGCTGAGTGCCGAGGAGGACGACGAGGTCGCGAGCTGGACCACGGAAGCGGTGGTGGTGGACTTCGGCTCCGGCTGGCTCCGGGACGCGGCGGACCGACCGCCCCGCTCGATCGTGGAGCGGTCCTGGAAGCCGGACGGGCCGGGACCGGACGGGCCGGGACCGGAGCGGTCCGACACCGGACGCACGGGTCGCGGACGCCCGGACCGCCACCGCGTGGAGAGCGAACAGCCGGACTTCGCGGCGCTGTTCGAGGTGGGCAACGGCTACTGCGAGGATCTGGACTGCGAGGAGGAGCGCTGTCAGTGGCAGCTCACCCCCCGTACCGCCGCCGCCCTCCACGGCGCGCTGCGTCTGCTGGCCGACCGCGCCCGCGGCGAGGCGGAGGCGCTCGGCGACCGTCCCCTCGCGCCCGGGGGGATCGGCGAGCGAGCCGGCGTCTTCATCCGCCTGCCGAAGGTGACCTTCCGTGAGAACGCGGCGTGGCGTCGGCGCTTCGTACGGGCGATCGAGGACATCGCGGGCGATCTGGCGGACGGCTGGTGGCCGGAGCCCACCTGCACCGCGGAGGAGGTGGCCCTGCACCTGGCCGTCGTGGACGCGCGGGTCGTCCACGAGGCGTGGACCGCCACCGGCACCGCCGGCAGTACCGCTGCCGGCCCGGACGACGACTGCGACGGAGTGACGGACGACCCCGGTGGGGTCCTCCCTGCCCACCGCGACGACTACGACTTCGACGCGTGCGTGGAGGCGTTCTTCCAGGACACCGACGTGCTGATGCTCTACGACGCCGGCCTGGACGGCGTGGAGGACCCCGAGGGCGAGGCCAACCTCCGGCTCGGCATAGGCGACCTCCGGCCCACCGCGTGGTTCGAACCCTTCCTCAACGTCACCCCCCGCGTCAGCGAGGAGGAATACGGGGACGGCGGGGACGGCGACGGGGAGGGCGACGGTGACGGGGAGGAGGACGGCGACGGGGAGGGGCCGACGGCCGGGGACCGGCCCGGCACGTGAGTCCGCGCGCCCGGGCTCGCCCCCCGGGGTTCACGCCCGCGCGCGGGATCCTTCGTCCAGCTCCCTGAGCGCCGCCACGAGCCGGGGTGCGACCTGTGCCCGGAGCCACCTCAGATGCTCGTCGTCGTACCCGCGGGGTACGGCCTCCGTCAGCATGATCAGGTAGAGGTAGATCCGGTACTGCGCGAGCCGGAGCCGTGACGACGGGGTGAACTCCGCGGCACCGCCCCCGGCGGCGTACCCCGTGAGGAACGCGGTGTCCTCCTCCAGATCGCCGAGGAGCGCCAAGGACACGAAGTCGGCCACCGGGTCGCCCCAGAACATGCGCTCACCGTCGACGACTCCGCCCAGCCGCCGCTCCCCGGGACCGCCGTCCACCAACAGGTTGCCGTCCCACAGGTCGAAGTGGACGAGCGCGGGCCGGGTGACGTCGTCGAGTGCGGGCGCGGCGCCGGCCAGCACCGCGCGGATCCGTGCCGAGGGGGCCGGCAGCCACGCCCCGAAGGCGTCCGCGTCGGCCAGGACCGCATCCGTCATCAGCGTGAACGCCTCCCGCCAGGTCGCGGCCGGCGGGCCCAGCGGGGCGGCGGGGTAGCCGAAGCCGGCGGTGGAGGAGAGGGCGTGGAATCCCGCCACGAGTGCGCCGAGTTCGGTACGGAGCGCCTGCCGTTCGCCGTACGGGATCCGGCCGGAGAGCGAGGACCAGGGCCGTCCCGGGCAGGCGGTCATGATCAGGTGGGGTCCTCCCGGCGCGGCGGGATCGAACTCGGCGCGGACGACGCGGGGGACTCGCGGATCGTCGGCCGCGCGGTAGAAGGTCACCTCGTTGACCAGGAGGTCGCGTTCGTGACTCAGCCCCGAGGCGTACGAGGGCGGTGTCTTCACGACCCAGGTGCGGCCGTCGGTCAGCGTGACGCCGGTGACGGTGTTGTACGTTCCGCCGGCGAGAGGGCCGCGAGCGGAAATCTCCCGCGCGGTGACCCCGGCGGCCTCCAGGGCGGCCGTCGTACGCGCGGACACGTCTCCCCCGTGTCTTTCGTACCCCTCGGAAGGGCGCGGTCCGGGGCCGGTGGGGGGTGGATCCGGCTGGTCCGAAAGCTGACCGGGCATGAATGCTCCCTAAACGGACGGCTGCTTCCCCGGGTGATCACAGAGGAATCACAATCACACCAAGGGCCACAGCGAAACCACAGGCGAGCAAATTTTCGACCATAGAGTGACCCGAACTGCAATGATCCCGCCGAGATGCCGTGAGAACTGTGCGCAGGAAAAGGGTCGTTGCTCCCCGAATCAGGAGAGATGAACCATGCGCGCTGCTTTTGTCCGCCGATCCGCTCTCGTCGCTTCCGCGGCCTCCCTCGCCCTGCTGGTCACCGCTTGTGGCGGTTCCTCCGACGACACGGACACCAAGGGCAAGGCGGAGGACGCTCCGAAGTCCGCGTCGGCCGAGCCCGAGCAGAGCGCCGTCGAGGCGCTGACCGCGGCCGAGTTGGAGAAGGCCTCGCTGGTCGCCGCCGACCTCCCGAAGTACCAGGTCAAGAAGGCCGATGCGGCGGACGTCCTCAAGGCCGGCGCCGTCACCACGGACAAGCCGGAGTGCCTGCCGCTCGCGGAGGCGCTGTTCGGGGTGGCCCAGGGCAAGCCGGCCGCTTCGACGATGAACCAGGTCATGCAGGTGCCCGATGCCGAGCCGGTGGACCAGTCCGCGGGCACCTCGGAGGAGGACGTGGACAAGGCTCTCGAGAGCCTCGAGGACACGCTGGGATCGATCAAGGAGATGCAGTCCACGATGGTGGGCCTGTTCTCGTACGACGGCAAGGGCTCGGCCGACGCGCTCGCCGCCGTGCGCGAGTCCGCCACCGCGTGCACCTCGGGCTTCAGCGCCACGGCCGAGGGCGAGACGCAGAAGTTCTCCGAGATCACCGAAGGCAAGGCGACCGGCGGTGACGAGGCGGTCTCCTGGTCGCTCCTCGCCACGCAGGAGGGCGTCAAGGTGCCGTTCGAGCTCCTCGCGGTCCGCCACGCGGGCACCGTCGCCACCTTCTCCACGTTCAACATGTCCGGCATGTCGGGCGGGGCCGTCGCGAAGGTCGAGCAGCCGACCGAGGTCGTCGACGCCCAGGTGAAGAAGCTTTCCTGACGCACTGACGGCTGGACCCGACGGCCCGCCCGTGACGCCCGTACGCGTCGCGGCCGGGCCGTCCGGCTGTCCGGGAGGGGCCCGGGGGAAGGGTCCGCGGGAATGGCCCGGGAAGTGCCGGCCGCAAGTGTCCGGGAGGTGATTGTGGTCGCACCCCGTACGGCCGCACCCCGTCCGGTCGCACCCGTACGGCCGCACCGCGACCGGTCTCAGGGCAGCGGTACGAGCCGGACGACCGTGACGGTGAGCACCGAACCGGAGACGTAGTACAGGACGATCGCGCCCGCCACCGTCGCTTCGCGGCGGTCGCGTTCGCCCTTCACGGGCGTGGAGCCGTGACCGTACGGTTCCCGCCCCAGGGTGCGGGCCATCTCGTCACGGAAGGGTTCGACGTCCCGCATCTTGGCCAGGGTGTCGTCGGCCGGCGGGGCGTAGGAGATACGGAAGCTCAAGCCACGCTCCGCCTCTCGGCCTCGTCCCGGGCCAGCCGGTCCAGGATGCGTTCGGCTTCGGGATCGGGGACGGCCTCCAGCATCCAGTGCCGCATGACGGCGTGGATCTGGTGCACCCCCGCCTCGTTGACGGCGCGGTCGAACTCGTCGCGTCTCTCGTCGGGGAGCGCGGCGCGGATGGCCGGGATGCTGTTGGGCACCTCCACCTCGGTACCGTCGACGAAAGTCTTCAGAGACTCGCCCATGGTGCTCTCCCCGATCTCCTTGCTCTCGACGAGCATTGCCGGTCCCGTCGACCGGACCCGGCGCACGTCCGCGCGAGGGGCGCCAGGACGGGCGCCCCCCACGGTAGTGGCTGAGGGACCCAAGTACACGGGTGCGTCCACTCCTTCGGCGGTAGGACGGGCGGTGCGGCGGTCGCCCGCAGAGGCGGGCGGGACGGTCAGGCCGTCGTGACCTCCACCGACATCTCGTTGTCGAGCGTGTAATAGGTGCGCGCCGTAAGCCCGTTGAGAGTGACGGGCGGGTAGACGAAGACCTTCTTCCGGTCCGCGACGTCGTCGAGGAGCCGGGCCACCCGGATCGGCCGTGCGGTGGCGGAGGTACGGACGAGTACGTCCCAGATGCCGGGTCCGTCCCCCGGGATGCTCACCAACTCCCGCTGGGCGAAGGAGAACGAGACGTCGTGGGGGCCGTCGACCGTGAGCGCCGTCTCGCGGACCTCAGCGGGCTTCCCCCGCAGCCGCAGCAGAGCTGCGGACCCCTCGCCGGGCTCGGCGCCGAAGAGCCGCACCCGTACGGTCGTGGACGCGGCGTCGGCCTCGACCCGGCCCGCCTCGGCGTGCGCCGGGCGCAGCCACGTCCGGACCGCGAGGAACCCGTCGCCCGTCGCGTACGGGACGCGGACCGCGAGGGGGAGCGGCGTCCGCGCCGGGTCGCGGTCGGCGAGCAGTGCCCGCAGATCGCGGGTGCCGGGCGTCAGCCGGATACGTTCCGCGCCCGGCGAACTCAGGTAGTAGAGGTCCCACCGGCCCTCCTCCAGGGCGGGCTCCGGATCGAGCACGGCCCGCCGGCGCCGGGCCGGCCGCCGCGATCCCCCGACCGTCCCTGCGGGCTGCGGGTCGGATGCGGCAGGCCCGTCCGGCCCGTCCGGCCCTTCGGGCTCCGGCGCGTCCGGCTCCGGCCCGTCCGGGCCTTCCGGCTCCAGGTCGATCATGCGCGTGATCGACTCCGGCTTCCCCTTGGGCGGGCGCAGCCGCATGAGGAGTCGGGGACGGTCGGCCGCACCCGGCGCCAGCCGTACGACCATGCGGCCGTCGCGGTCCACCGTGCAGTCGGCACGCAAGGGCCGGTCCGGGTCGGGCGCGGGGTGGGGCGCATCGACGGCCCGGTCCCAGTCGTTCGCCGGTTCCGTCGTCGTCATCGCTTCGCCTTCCGTACGGTCCTCAGCAAGGTGCCGGCCGCCGCGAGGGCGGTGTCGCGGGCCGCGTACCCGCGGGGGGCCAGTCCGAGGGCGCCGGCGGGGGCCGGGGCGGCAGGGCGGCCGGCGGCCCGGGCGGCGGCGAGCTCCGTGAAGAGCGCCTCGGCCTGTTCGACGACCGGGCCGGGACCGTACCGGCTGGAGTTCTCCAGCGCGGCACCGCCCATCCGGCGCCGGAGGCCGTCGTCCCGGACGAGGTCCAGCAGGGCGGCTGCCAGCGCGTCGCGGTCCCCGTTCGGCACGAGCCGGCCGTCCGTGCCGTCCCGGACGATCTCGGCGGGACCGTACGGGCAGTCGGTGCTGACGACGGGGAGACCGCACCGCATCGCTTCGACGAGCGTCATGCCGAAAGGCTCGAAGCTGGAGGCGGACGCCGCGATCGAGCCCTTGACCCACTCGGCTTCCATCGGGGTCGCCGTGCCCATCAGGAACACGTTGTTGTGCAGGCGGAGCCGGTCGACGAGGCGCCGCAGCCGGTCGTGCTCCTCGCCCCCTCCGTAGATCCGCAGCTGCCACGCGGGGTGCTCCGCGGCCACCGTCGCGAACGCCTCGATGAGCAGGTCGTACCGCTTCACCCGCACCAGCCGCCCGGCGGCGACCACGACCCGCGCGTTCCCGTCGGCGGGCGGGAGCGAGGGGTCCGGCACGCTGTTGGGCAGCGCCCGCACCCGTACGCCGGGCAGCCGCATCGTGCGCCGGTAGGCGGCCGCGTCCGCCTCCGTGACGGTCGTCAGCGCGTCCAGCCGGGGGTACGCGTGACGCATCGCGCGCCGCAGCGCCGGCGGATGGTTCTCCACGGTGAGGTGCTCCTGCCCGACCCTGACCGTGCGGTCGGGAGCCTGGAGCGCCAGGTGCACGTTGAGTCCGGGCCGCGTACCGATGGCGACGTCCGCGTCGGTCGCCGCCAGGAACTCACCGATCCGCCGGTCCGACAGCTCGCTGTACTGCCCGTACCGGTACTCCGCCCGCGGATACACCTTCGCCGGCCGCCCGAACGACGGGTGGTCCTTCTCGTGCCGCAGATCCACCAGCGGCCGCAGCCGGATGCGCGGATCGAGGGTGAAGGCGGGCGTCTCACGGTGCCGGTTGACGGAGACGATCTCCACCTCGTGCCGTTCGGCCAGCGCGTGAGCCAGGTTGAACGTGGTGGAGATCGTCCCCCCGATCCCGTACGCGTTGTGGATGAGGAAGGAGATCTTCATGAACGTCAAGACTGCTCCGGGGTGGGGGTAGTTGCGGCCGTTACTCCTTCGTGAGAGAGGGATGCGCCCGACTGGCTCATACGCGGGAGCTGTGGCGGGTCCGGGGGACATGGGAAGCGGGGTGCGGCATCCCGTACGAGCGCCGGGGCTCGCCCACGCCCTCGGACCGGCCCGGCACGCGAAAGTGCCCCGCCCCACGCGGTGAGCGCGGGACGGGGCACGATCGTGAGGACTACTTCTTCTTGCCCTGGGTCTTGCGGTAGATCTCGGTGGCCAGGGTTTTTGCAGGTGGGGCCGCTGACCGACGCCGGGTGAGTGGTCGCCATTGGTCGTCATCGGGTGCCGTTGAGCTACCTCGGACGGCCCAGAGACGGCCCAGGCAGACAACCGTCGGCCTAGGAACTGATGGGCAACTCGCGAGCTCGCTGGCGCGCTTGGGTCCGCAGCTCCTTCAGGCGGCTGTGGAATGCGTTGTGGCGGTTCTGGTCGAGGTTCAGAGGAAGGTCGAGTTGGGAGATGAGCTGTGACTCCAGCTCCCACGGTTCGTCCTGCTCTGTCCAGCACACTCGTGCGTTGTCCGCCATCCACTGGCTCAGAGCGGCTTCGCCTGCCTTGCCGAAGGTCATCCGCTTACCGCTGCCCACGCGACGCAGCTCATGTCCTAGCAGGCACCCCAGAGTGAGTCGCAGCGTCGAGCCGGCCGCGTTGCCCCGGTAGTGATAGCGCACCCGCTTGCGCACGTTCTGGGTACTGGTCCGGTTCGCCATGTACCGCGGGGCTATACCGATGTAGAGCAAGCGCCCGGCGTCCAGGTCAGGACGCGGTGGCTGCTTGAAGTGCCACCCGTAGACCCCTGCTGCAGCTGGGAGAGGGCTCGGGCGCACTAAGACCTCTTGTGCCGACCACAACCGGTTGGGATTGACGAGAGGGGTAGCTTCCACGAAGCCTTCAAGCATGGCTGATCGTCGAAGATTACCGGTAGCCGCTGGCATTGCCTTGGTCCGCGTGGGATCAGTTTGAGCGGCATTGGTGATCCAGCGTGGAACGTGCCAGCGGACGGGATGACAGGGAGTGGTACCCCAGGAGGCCAGCCAGGCCGCAGCTCTCGTTGACCGCTGCTCAACGTATGTGGTGCCATGGCTCTGGCGCGGCTGCCTTCTGATCCGTAGCTCTAGCCGGATCGGTCAGTGACGGTCATACCTGCCGCTACGAGGGTCCGGCGAGACGGCAGCGGGCGGGGGCGGTTGCTGCGGTTGCGGTACTCCGCTGCTGTACAGCAGCCCCAGCCACAGGCGGCCCTTCGGATTCACGTCACCCTCGTCATCGCTCGGTTTTGGGCCAACGGGTAATCGGCGGCAACATTTCCCCCACCTCGTCAAGGCGGCTCGCTCCGCTCACCGCGCGCGGCACGGCCCCCCGCCAGGCCTGCGCTCCTGCCTTCGCCCCGCTCCAGCCCGGCTGGCGCCCGTGCCGCGCTCATGGCGATCAGCCGCCTGGACTCAGAGAAGAGCACGGGCGACCTCGTCCTGGGCCGCGATGGCTGGGGGATCGGCTCCACGAGTTTAAGCAGCCACCTTGGCGCGACTCAAAGCCGCTACTCCGACCTTGCCGCCAGCGTCAGCGCCGAAAGTTCTGACAAACCCATACTCGAGCAGGTGCAAGCGATCTACAGTTCCCTCATCAACTTCGGGCAGAAACGACCAACGAGGTGAACCCGCGTAGTGGCGAGTCAGTCTGACCAGACCCCCCTGTTCGACGATGCCGAGGAGGAAGACGTGACTGCGGAGCAGTCAGAGCCCCTCTCGGTGCCACTAGAAGAGCGGCGACTCGTCACCCAACCGTACGACTTGTCACTCTCCACTCTGGTAGATGACATCGAGAGAGAACGACTCCTCTTGAGTATCGAGTACCAGAGGAAATACGTATGGGATAGGTCGAAAGCCAGTCGACTCATTGAAAGTTTCATGCTGAACATCCCCGTCCCTGTCTGTTATTTCGCAGAAAACGAGGATGGATCCTACGAGGTAATTGACGGGCTTCAGCGAATCCAAACAATTAAGGATTTCCTCAGTGGAGAATTTGCACTACGAGGAGTCTCGGTCGTTAGCGAATTCGAAGGCCTCCGCTACAACGAACTCCCAATGAAGGAGCAGCGAAGGCTGAGTAACAGGACAGTTCGATGCATCGTCATCACCGACGACTCCCACCCTGATATTAAGTTTGACGTCTTTGAGCGCCTAAATACAGGGTCGGCAATGTTGGCCGCCCAGGAACTCAGAAATTGCATCTACCGGGGGAATCTGAACACCTTCCTTAAGGAAGTGGCAGAGGATCCACGCTTCTCCCGCATCCTCGGCGGACTTAAAAATAGCCGGATGGCCTACGAAGAACTCGCTTTGCGCTTCTTCTCCTTGCATGAGGATCTGGAGGGATATCGCCCCCCATTGAGGCAATTGCTGAACAAATACATGAGGAAGCATCGCACGGGAATTCCGGATGACGACGCTGTACGCGTATTTGTTGAGACTTGTGAGGTGGTTTACCAAATCTTTGGGTCTGAAGGCTTCAGGCTAGTCAGGGACGGAAAGCTCGGCGCCTTCAATAAGGCACTTTTTGACTCCATCATGCTGCCTCTTGCCTATGCAGATAGAGGCGCTGCTGTAAGCAAGGCAGGCGAGATTGTAGAGCTGCGAACCGAGCTGCTGGATCGCGAGAGCTTTCAGACCGCCATCGGTCGGGCAACAGCCGACCGAACCCGTATGCACGGGCGGATCACAGCGTTCGCCAGAGGGCTGACAAAGCTCGGCGTACGCTGCGATCTCCCCAAGCTTCCGGACTAGGCGGAAGCATGGCCGAAAATTCTCTCGGGGCTCTTCAAGAATTCATCGATAGCCTAGGCGAGGTCGAAACTCTACTTGCCGCAGCACCGTCACAACCGCTGGGTGAGGGCGGAATCTCCGTCCAATCCCAGAATCGCGATTTAGTAAACGCAGTCAATCGCTCTGCCATGGTGATGCTAGTCTCACATTTTGAGGGATTTGTGAAATCCGCCCTCACGGAGTTGATTGACGAGATTTGCGAAGTGCAGCCGCCAACTCGCCGCATCCCGGAAGGCTTGCTCGAGCTGCACACTCGCGAGCGGATACAAGAAATCTTCGGCACGACAGGGCCTGAGAGAATTCACAAAACCCGCAAGCTATTCTCCGCATACGCACCTCTCTGGGATACGGATCGGACGATTAATCCACGGATTCTTTCGGCCCGAGTATTGACGCGACAATTCACCAATGCTCGACCCGAGGTTTTGGATAGCGTTTTCTCCCTCCTTGATGTTCAGGACATCGTGACCCAAATGGAAAGTCACGTGAACCAGGCCATTTCAGACCGCGGGGATGACGCAACGCGAATCAAGGTGAGTGTCAAGCTTGAAGAAATCGTAAGTAGGCGAAATAAGATAGCGCACGGCGACAGATCGGAGAAGCCAACAAGATTTGAGGTGGAGGGCTATCTAATCTTCCTCAAGGATATTGCGGAATGCCTCTCTTCCGTTCTTCAGCAGACGATTTCTCGTTGTTGCTCACTGCGATGATTCCAGGCATCCGTATCCAATGGTGTAAATACGCGTCAGCATCGACCGCCATAAGGTGGCGGCTTAGAGCTCGTAACACGATCTTGCTGAATCGTCCTGGTAGGCCGTTACCGGTGTGATGATTCGGCCGTTCGTGAGGGTGTGGGTACCCGACCGTGGATCGTGGACGATGAGTTGTGGGCTCTGGTCGAGCCGTTGCTGCCGCCGTGGCCGGAGCGGTCGCCGGGGCCCAGGCCTGTGTCGGATCGGCTCTGCCTCCAGGGCATCCTGTTCGTCCTCTACAACGACATTGCCTGGCAACTCCTGCCGCTGGAGCTGGGGTTCGGCTCGGGACAGACATGCTGGCGCCGGCTGGACCGGTGGCAGGAGGCAGGAGTCTTCGACCAGTTGCATCGGGTCCTGCTCGCCGAGCTGAATGCGGCCGGCGAACTCGACTGGTCACGTGCGTGTGTGGACGGTCCCCAACATCCGCGCGACAACAGGGGCGCCGACACCGGTCCGTCGCCGGTCGACCGACGGAAGACCGGCAGCGAGCGTCACCTGATCTGCGACGGACGCGGCACCCAGCTCAAGGTGTCATCACGACCGCGGCCAACGTCAACGACGTCACACCCTCGCCCTGATCGAGGGAACCCCACCCGTCGCAGGCCGAACCGGCCGGCCCCGCCGACGACCAGAAGCCCTCCTCGGCGACAAAGGCTACGACTCCAACGCCCACCGCAACGAGCTCCGTCGTCGACGAAATTCTGCCCGTCATCTCCCGCAAGGGATCACCGAACATCAAGGGCATCGGCAAGCTGCGTTACGTCGTCGAGCAGACCTTCGCCCTGCTCCACCACTTCAAACGACTCGCCGTCCGCTGGGAACGCCGCACCGAACTCCACGACGCCTTCATCTCCCTCGCCTGCAGCCTCATCTGCTACCGACGCCTCAAGAAGACCCGACCATGATCGTGTTACGAGCTCTAAGGGCTGTCAGGGTTGACAGATAAAGCCCGCAAGGTGGACGCCCACCTTCCCGGAATAGACCTCTAGGGCTGGAGGCACTCGACAATGAGAGGAGAGGCCACCACCAGCCTTGATGGGCGGCTAGAACCCATATCCAGGAAGATTCGATTGGTGCAGTCGAAAGTCGCCAGCACCTGAGCGTAGCCGGACAGCCTCGGGAAACTAAGACTCTGCTGCTCGACCCGTTCAGCCATTTTGATTACACCTTCACGGAAACCTGTCATGCCAGCCAAAAGAGTCTCGTCATCCTCTGCTGCCACTGCTTGAATCATAGCAATCAGGCTGTCGTGAGCGGAGTCTAGCTCTTGCACTTCCACCCCCTACTCGAACTCCAGGGGGAGTAGTTAGGTTGCTTGGATTCCCGTAGAGTAGGAGGGCCCCACTGCAGTCTGAGAATCCGAGAGTATCCGATGGTGCCTGGATTCAGTTTGATACAAGGCTAAGCGTTGTCCCGTAAATGATCTCTGAGCGACCTCGTGCATGGTGGACTGCTGCACGGCGGGTGGTCTATCCGGCGAGGGCGAGGTTGTGCATCCGTGCGATGCCGAGCATGGCGTCGTGGACGCCGTCGCCTTTGAGACGGCAATCGCGGAGAATCTTCCAAGTCTTCATGCGAGCGAAAGCGTGCTCGACGCGGGCGCGGACCTGCTTTTGGGACTTGTTGTGGGCCTGCTTCCAGCCGGGCAGCTCCTCGCCCTTTCGGCGCCGGTGCGGCATCACGAGCCCGGTGCCCGGATAGCCACCGTCGGCGATGGTCGTCGTCGTGCCGACGGCGGCCTTCGCCCCGGATTCCTCCCACGCCTTGCAGTCGTTGCGGTTGCCGGGCAAGGGCCGGCCGACCATCACGACGAGGCGGGTGTCGGCGTCGATGACCACCTGGTGGTTGGTGGAGTATCGGTAGTTCTTCGACTGCTCAGCGACGGTGTGGTCGCGGGTGGGCACCAGGGTGCCGTCCACGATGAGCACAGCGTCCTTCGCGAAGCGCTTGCGGGGCTGAAGGGCGAGCATCGGCCCGAGGTGATCGATGATCCGGTCCGCCGCCGACTTGGAAACCCCGAACAGTGGAGCAAGCTGCCGCATGGTCAGATTGGTGGGCCAGTACGTCGCGACCAGCAGTGTCCGATCCTCCAATGACAGGCTCCACGGCCGGCCCCTGCGGGCCGCATCCGCGCCCTGACGCCGCAAAACCGTCACGAGCTTCCCGAACTGCCGCTGACTCAACCCGGTGAAAGGGGCTATCCAAGAGGGCTCCGACGCCGTGATCACACCAGCCACAACAAGATCATCTCATCCGTGGCCAAAGAGACAGCTCAGGTGCGAAGGCTCAACCGCCGGCTGAGCAGGTGGCGTAGACGGGCAGAGGCGCCACGGAGGTTGCCGAGCTTCCTCACTTCGTCCGCCGCAAGTTCCAGCCGGTCTGCGAGAGCTAGCACGGCGGCGTAGGGCCGTTCGCCCTCTTCGAGCTTCGCGGCAACGGCACCGAGGACAGCTCGAAGAACGACGGGGTTCGCGCCGGGATGTTTCGCCAGCAGGCAAAGGAGCCTGTTGTCGTTCCAGACGCTGTCTCGGGCCGTGCTCAGCTCCTGCAGGGCGACGGGCGGGGTGTGGGGATTGGCAGCCAGGGCCTGCCAGACGAAGGGGTACGGACATTGCGCGAGACGCTGCAGCACGACGCTGTCCTTCTCGGCATGCGCCAGTGCGAGGTAGTCGGCGGGCGTGGGCACGAAGATGACCTCTCAGGAGCGTCGAAGCCGTCATCTTGCCACTGGACCTTGTCGCGCCTGCCTCCACCATCATTTACGGGACAAGTCTTAGCCCAAGCCCTCGTGTGGGCCGACGATTTCCGAATGCTCTTCTTCGGCCCTCACCCTCAATCCACCGACGAGGCTCGTCGCGGTCCGGGTTGGAGTCGTAGCCTTTGTCGCCGAGGAGGGCTTCTGGTCGTCGGCGGGGTCGGCCCTGCGACGGGTGGGATGCCGTCGACCAGGGCGAGGGTCTTGTGACGTCGTTGACGTTGGCCGCGGTCGTGATGACCTTGAGCGGGGGTGCCGCGTCCGTCGCAGATCAGGTGGTGCTTGCTGCCTGTCTTCCGCCGGTCGACCGGCGACGGACCGGTGTCGGCGCCCCCTTTTTCGCGCGGATGTGGGAGCCGTCCACACACGCACGTGACCAGTCGAGTTCGCCGACCGTGTTCAGCTCGGCGAGCAGGATCCGGTGCAACTGGTCGAGGGCCTTGACCCCGAATCCTGAAAACGGGTTATGCAGCTTGTGTCAGCGTAGTTGGTGTGAGGTGGAGGGCGTTCTCGAAGGCGATCGGTGATCGTTGTCCGAGACGGGAGTGCCGGCGCCGGGTGTTGTAGCGGTGGAGCCATTGGAAGGCGTCGCGTCGGGCCTGGCGCTCGGTCGGCCAGCTCTTTCGCCCTTGCAGGGTCTCGCGTTTGAAGGTCGCGTTGAAGGACTCGGCGAGTGCGTTGTCCGCGCTGGACCCGACCCCGCCCATGTTTCGCCGAACCCCTGCTGACCGGCAGGCTTCGGCGAAGATCCTGCTCGTGTACTGGGCTCCGTGGTCGGTGTGCATGATCGATCCGGCGAGACTGCCGCGGGTTCGGACCGCCGCGGCCAGGGCGTCGGTGACCAGGTCCGCGCGCATGTGGTCGGCGATCGCCCAGCCGGCCAGACGGCGTGATGCGAGGTCGATGACGGTCGCCAGGTAGCAGAACTTCCCGCCCTCGATGGGCAGGTAGGTGATGTCGCCGACGTACTTCGTGTTCGGCCTGTCGGCAGTGAAGTCGCGGCCGATCAGGTCCGGGGCCTTGAGGCCGGGTCAGAGACGGTGGTGCGGTGCCGGCGGCGCAACCGGACTCCTTCGATCCCGGACGCCCGCATGATCCTGGCGACCCGCTTGCGGTTGACCGCCTCACCGCTGCTCTCGCGGAGCTCGGCGGTGATTCTCGGGGCTCCGTAGGTGCCGTCCAATTCCTGGTGCACCGCCCGTATCCGGGCGGCCAGGCGGGCGTCGGCCACTGCCGGGCGACCCGGTCCGCGGCTGTCCGGCGCCAGTAGTAGAAGCTCGAGCGGCTGACGCCGAGGATGCTGCAGAGCCGCTTCACGCCGTGACGGCGGTGGAGGTCGTCGACACACTGGAAGCGGTTCACCAGCGCGTCTCCCCGGCGAAATACTTCGCCGCTTTGCGCAGGATCTTCCGTTCCTTCTCCAGCTCACGGACCTTCTTCCGCAAGGTGGCGTTCTCCGCCTCGAGCGGGGCCGGCGGCAGGGCTGGTTCCTGTGTCCGCCGTCCTCGGGGACGGCTCACCCCGGCTGCCCGGACCCAGTTCCGCAGCGTCTCCGGGTTGATCCCCAGATCGGCGGCGACCGACCTGATCGTCGCCTCCGGCCGCGACTCGTACAGCGCGACCGCGTCCGCCTTGAACTGCGGCGGGTAGTTCTTCATGACCACGAGATGTCCGTTCTCAGATCCTCAAGATCCAGTGTCTCGTGTGTTCAACATTCACGGTCAAGGCCCCAAGTTGAGCCGCAGCAAGCCGGTCTTTGCTCCGCCCAAGGGCGGCGAGCTGCGGGACGTGCCGCTCCCCGGCCCGGTTCGCTGACGCACTGCGGGCCCACATGAAGCAGTTCCCGCCGGTCGAGATCACGTTGCCGTGGAAGGTCGCGGGCGGCCCGCTGGTAACCAAGCGGCTCATCTTCACGGGCCCACGCAGTGGTCATGTCTGGCGCACCTCGCTGAACGAGGAGGCGTGGAAACGGGCTCTGGCCTCGGCCGGAGTCATCCCGGCCCCGGCGGCCGGAGCTCCGCACGCCGAGTCACGCGAGAACGGCATGCACGCGATGCGGCACTTCTACGCCTCGGTGTTGCTGGACGCCGGGGAGAACGTCAAGGCGCTCGCTGAGTACGTCGGGCACTCGGATTCTGGTCTGACGCTGCGGGTGTACGCGCACCTGATGCCGTCGAGCCAGGAGCGCACGCGTAAGGCTGTGGCCGCAGTCTTCGACACGGCATGATCCAGCACCTGACGGCCCAGACACGGCCCAGCGCACCAAGAAGCCCCCCGCCTCGCGGAGAACCCGCAGGTGGAGGGCTTTTTGGTGTCGCGTTACTTCTTCTTGCCCTGGTTCTTCACGGCCTCGATGGCGGCCTTCGCCGCGTCCGGGTCGAGGTACGTGCCGCCGGGCTTGAGCGGCTTGAAGTCGGCGTCGAGCTCGTAGACGAGCGGGATGCCGGTCGGGATGTTGAGGCCCGAGATCTCCTCGTCGGAGATGCCGTCCAGGTGCTTGACCAGGCCGCGGAGGCTGTTGCCGTGGGCGGCGACGAGGACGGTCTTGCCGTCGAGCAGGTCCGGGACGATGCCGTCGTACCAGTACGGCAGCATGCGGACGACGACGTCCTTGAGGCACTCGGTGCGCGGGCGCAGCTCGGTGGGGATCGTCGCGTAGCGCGGGTCGGCGCTCTGCGAGAACTCCGTACCGTCCTCGAGGACCGGCGGCGGGGTGTCGTAGGAGCGGCGCCACAGCATGAACTGCTCCTCGCCGAACTCCGCGAGGGTCTGCGCCTTGTCCTTGCCCTGGAGCGCACCGTAGTGGCGCTCGTTCAGCCGCCAGGAGCGGTGGACGGGGATCCAGTGGCGGTCGGCGGCCTCCAGCGCGAGCTGCGCCGTGCGGATGGCGCGCTTCTGGAGGGAGGTGTGCAGGACGTCGGGGAGGTACCCGGCGTCCTTGAGCAGCTCACCGCCGCGCACCGCTTCCTTCTCGCCCTTTTCGGTGAGGTTCACGTCCACCCAACCGGTGAACAGGTTCTTCGCGTTCCATTCGCTCTCGCCGTGGCGGAGGAGGATCAGCTTGTACGTCGCGTCGGCCATGAGCCCGAGCGTAATCGAACCCGTACCCCCTCCGCGCGTCCGGCCACTGGACGGACAAACAGGTACACAGGCGAGCGGCGGCGGGCCCACATGAGGCGTCCTCCCGGCTGAGCGGCGGCCGACGATTGACGGCAGCCGTCAATCGGGTGGCGGCCGGCGCGGACCTCTTCGTAATGTTCGTTCAGCCGCCGTACCACTTACCCGTGATGCCTGCGCCGGCTCACCCGCACCGCACCCGTTCCGCACCGCACCGCACCCGTTCCGCACCGCCCTGGGGGTACCCGCATGTCTGTCGCCGGTCTACGGAGAGCCGCACGGGACACGGTCTCCGGGATGCCCCGGGAGTTCTGGTGGTTGTGGACCAGCACGCTGGTCAACCGCCTCGGCGCGTTCGTCGCCACCTTCATGGCGCTCTACCTGACCCTGGACCGGGGGTACTCCGCTTCGTACGCGGGCCTGGTGGCCTCCCTGCACGGCCTCGGCGGGGTCATCTCCTCGCTCGGCGCCGGGGTGATGGCCGACCGGCTCGGGCGGCGGCCGACCATGCTGATCGCCCAGGTCTCGACGGCGCTCTCGGTGGCCGTGCTCGGGTTCATGGAGAGCCCGGTCGCCATCGCGGGCGTCGCCTTCGTCGTCGGCATGGCGAGCAACGCCTCGCGGCCGGCGGTCCAGGCGATGATGGCGGACATCGTCCCGCCGAAGGACCGGGTGCGGGCCTTCTCCCTGAACTACTGGGCGATCAACCTCGGGTTCGCGGTCTCCTCCGCCGGGGCGGGCTTCATCGCCGAGTACAGCTACCGGATCGGCTTCCTCGTGGAGGCGCTGCTGACCCTGTGCTGCGCGGTCGTCGTCTTCCTGAAGGTGCCGGAGTCCCGGCCGGACCACGCCCCGGCGGTCCCTGCCGGGGGCGCTTCCGGTGCTTCCGGCGGCGGGGCCGCGAAGCCGGCCGGGATCCGGCTCACGGACGTGCTGCGGGACGGACGGTTCATGGGGGTGGTCGGGCTGTCGTTCCTGGTCGCGCTGATCACCCAGCAGGGGTACGTGGGTCTGCCGGTGGCGATGGGCGCGGACGGGCTCACCAGCTCGGACTTCGGCACCGCGATCGCCGTCAACGGAGTGCTGATCGTCGTCCTCCAGATCCCCGTCACCCGGTTCATCGAGCACCGCGATCCGCGTCAACTCCTGATCGTGTCCACGCTCTTCGCGGGGTACGGATTCGGGTTGACGGCCTTCGCCGGGTCGGTCGCGGGCTACGCGCTGACGGTCTGCGTCTGGACCCTGGGTGAGATCGTCAACGCCCCGACCCAGTCCGGCCTGGTGGTGAAGTTGTCACCGGCGCACGGACGCGGGCGGTACCAGGGGATGTACACGATGTCCTGGTCGGTGGCGGCGCTCGTCGCCCCCCTGATGTCCGGTGTGGTGATCGACCACTGGGGCGCGGCCTGGCTCTGGGTGACCTGCGCGCTGCTCGGTACGGTGACCGCCCTCGGTTACTGGCTGCTGATGCGGAGCCTCACGGGCGACGAGGAGCCCGGGACGGAAGCGGCCGGAGGCGGCCTGCGGGGCACCGACGCAGCCCGTCCGGCCACCGCCGTTTCCGCCCCTGCCCCCGTCGCCGCCCGTGTCCCCGCCTCTGCCTCTGCCCCCGCTCGTGTCCCCGCCCCCACCGGACCGGTACCCGCCGAGGCGGCCGCCGCGCAGGAGTGACCGGATCCTAGGCCCGGGCCGCCCGTCGCACGTGCGACGGGCGGCCCGGGGCCGGTCCGGATCGGGGCCGTTCAGCCGCCGCACTGACACGGCGAGCCGGACTGGCAGCCGCAACCGCAGCCCGAGCCGCAGCCGCAGGCGCCGAGCACGGTCAGGCGCACCACTTCGGTCGGGGTCTCCTGCTCGGGGTCGGGCAGGGGGGAATCGGCGGCATGTGCCATGAGGTCCTCCTCAACGCGTACCACCGGCCGGCGCACGGGAGCCGCCTCCGGTGTCGTGCACCCGGTGCGCACGACGAGGGCGTACGGGATCGGTCCCAGGCCCCTGTCCATTGGATGCCCAGCCCGGCGGGCGCATCAACGGCGCATGCGTGCAGAGATCCCCGTACGCCGCCCGCACGCTCCGGAGCGCCCCCGCGCGCCGGAGCGGCCGGACCGGAGAGCCGTCCGCACGCCCGGGGAGCCGTCCGCGCGCCCTGCCGCCGCCCGGGGAGCCGTCCGCGCGCCCTGCTGCCTACGCGCCCTCGACCGAGGACGCCGACTGGAGGTCGTCGGCGTGCTCGCCGGTCACCAGGTAGACGACGCGCTTGGCGACCGAGACCGCGTGGTCGGCGAAGCGCTCGTAGTAGCGGCCGAGGAGCGTCACGTCGACCGCGGTCTCGATGCCGTGCTTCCAGCGGTCGTCCATCAGGTGCTGGAAGAGCGCGCGGTGCAGCAGGTCCATGTCGTCGTCGTCCTGCTCCAGCTGGAGGGCCAGGTCGACGTCCTTGGTGATGATCACCTCGGCGGCCTTCGCCATCAGCCGCTGCGCCAGCTGCCCCATCTCCAGGATGGTGGCGTGCAGGTCGTGCGGGACGGCCTTCTGCGGGAAGCGGAGCCGGGCCAGCTTGGCGACGTGCTGGGCGAGGTCGCCCGAACGCTCCAGGTCGGCGCTCATGCGCAGCGAGGTGACCACGATCCGCAGATCGGTCGCCACCGGCTGCTGCCGGGCGAGGAGGGCGATGGCGCGCGCCTCCAGTTCGTGCTGGAGTTCGTCGACCCTCTGGTCCGCGGCGATGACGGTCTCCGCGAGTGTGAGGTCGGCGTCGAGCATGGCCGTGGTGGCCCGTCCGATCGCCGACCCGACGAGCCGGGCCATCTCGACCAGGTCCTCGCCGATCGAGTCGAGTTCCTCGTGGTAGGCGTCGCGCATGGAAGTCCCTCTCCAGTCCTCATGGCCGGGGTCTCTGGCTCGACCCCCACGCTCCCACGGTGGGGGGAGAACGCGTCGGTATCCGGCCGCAGAAGTGAACCGGCCCCATACCCTCGGTGAACTCTGGGCGACGAGTGTTCGAGGAGGCACTCGTATGGCTGGGAGGGGGTGTGCATCGACGCATAACCTGGACGACATGGACGTGAACGCGGCGGTCGCCGCAGTAGCCGGTACCGCCGGGTTGTGCACCGGTGTGATCGCGATGCTGGCGTTCCGCTGGAGCGAGCGCGAACTGAAGAAGCCGACGCGTGCCTCCGTGCGGCCCGAGAGCAACGCCGGTCTGCCGGGCGGAGTGGACACCGTCCTCTCCGTCCTCAGCTCGTCCGCCGTCGTGCTCGACGAGAGCGACGGCGTGGTGAAGGCAAGCTCCGCCGCGTACGCGCTGGGGCTGGTCCGCGGCGGACGGCTGGCCGTCGACGCCATGCTGCAGATGGCGCGGGACACCCGGCGGGACGGCGAGATACGCCAGGTCGAACTGGAGCTGCCCCGGCGGGGTACGGGCCGGGGCGACGCCCTCGCCGTCTCCGCCCGGGTCGCCCCGCTCGGCTCCAGGCTGGTGCTGCTGCTGGTCGAGGACCTGACGGAGTCCCGACGTATAGAGGCGGTACGGCGCGACTTCGTCGCCAATGTCAGCCACGAGCTGAAGACCCCCACCGGGGCGCTCTCCCTGCTCTCCGAGGCGGTCCTGGAGGCGTCCGACGACCGGGAGGCCGTCGAGCGCTTCGCGGGCCGCATGCAGATCGAGGCGACCCGGCTCACCAACCTCGTCCAGGAACTGATCGATCTCTCCCGGGTCCAGAACGACGACCCGCTGGAGGACGCCGAGGCCGTCCGGGTGGACGAACTCGTCGCCGAGGCCATCGACCGCTGCCGCCAGCCGGCCGGGTCGAAGGAGATCACCATGGCCTCCGGCGGAACCCATGACCTCTCCGTCTGGGGCAACCGCGGACAGCTCGCGGCAGCCCTCGGCAATCTGGTCGAGAACGCCGTCAACTACAGCCCCGCCCGCACCCGGGTCGGCATCGCCGTCCGCCGGGTGACCGGCCAGGGGCGCCCACTGATCGAGCTCGCCGTGACCGACCAGGGCATCGGCATCTCCGAGAAGGACCGGGACCGGGTCTTCGAACGGTTCTACCGGGTCGACCCGGCCCGCTCACGAGCCACCGGCGGCACCGGCCTGGGGCTCGCCATCGTCAAACACGTGGCCGCCTCGCACGGCGGGGAGGTCACCGTGTGGAGCTCAGAGGGACAGGGCTCCACCTTCACCCTGCGGCTGCCCGAGACGGGCACCGTACGGGACCGCACCAGTGCCGGCGGACCACTCCTCGTCAACGGTGACGACAAGGGACCGTTCGCGACAGCTACTTTTGAACCCTTTCCTGCCCCGGAGGCTCTTCCGTGACCCGAGTGCTTGTCGTCGAGGATGAGGAATCCTTCAGCGACGTCCTGTCCTACATGCTGCGCAAGGAGGGTTTCGAGGTCGCCGTGGCGGCGACGGGTCCCGACGGGCTCGACGAGTTCGACCGCAACGGCGCCGATCTCGTCCTGCTCGACCTCATGCTCCCGGGTCTGCCCGGTACCGAGGTCTGCCGCCAGCTGCGCAACCGCTCCAACGTCCCGGTGATCATGGTCACCGCCAAGGACAGCGAGATCGACAAGGTGGTCGGTCTGGAGATAGGAGCCGACGACTACGTCACCAAGCCGTTCTCCTCCCGCGAGCTGGTGGCGCGCATCCGCGCGGTGCTCCGCCGCCGGGGCGAGCCGGAGGAGATCACGCCGGCGGCCCTGGAGGCCGGCCCGGTCCGCATGGACGTCGACCGTCACGTGGTCACCGTCTCCGGCGGCAAGGTGGACCTCCCGCTCAAGGAGTTCGACCTCCTGGAGATGCTGCTGCGCAACGCGGGCCGGGTGCTGACCCGCATGCAGCTCATCGACCGGGTATGGGGCGCCGACTACGTGGGCGACACCAAGACCCTCGACGTGCACGTCAAGCGCCTGCGCGCCAAGATCGAGCCCGACCCGGGGGCCCCGCGCTACCTGGTGACCGTGCGCGGTCTGGGCTACAAGTTCGAGCCGTAAACCGGTGGCCGGCGGGACCTCCCCAGGCTGTCTGCGACGGCCTGGGGTGTGTGTTCCGCGCACCCGTGGACGAAGGGCGCCTCCCCTCGGGGAAGCGCCCTTCGTCCATGCACGCGGTCGCGCGGCTCCGCGCCGGGGTTCACTCCGGCGCGGGTCGCGCGCGGTGGGTCACTCCGCGGCGGCGGACTCGCCGTCCGACGGGTTCGCCGAGTCTTCGGCCGAAGCGGAGTCGGACGGGCTCGCCGATGCGTCCGGCGAGGCGGAGGCGTCGGCCGACCCGGAGGCCTCCGGGGAGGCGGCGTCGGAGGGCAGCGCGCTCGGCCCGAAGCCCTCGAAGTACGAGAGGGACGGGACGACGGTGGCGCCGAGGCTGATGTCACCGCTCTCGCTGAGCTGGAAGACGACCTGCTCGACGTTGCCGTCCTGGGTGGCCTGACGGCCGTTCTCGATGACGGCGGAGGCGTTGCCCTCGCCACCGAGGAGCACCTGGCCGCCGGCCGGGACCACGAGCGGCCCGTCACCCTTGGCGGGGTGCAGCTTCACCTCGGTGTGGGACCGGGGCAGCGTGATGCTTTCCAGGGTCTCGTCCTCGGTTCCCTGGTTGAACACGGCTCCGGTGACCACGGCGGGGCCCTCGGCCTGCTCGGGCTGCGTGACGACGTTCACGTTCTGGATCTTGATGTCGCCGACCGAGGTGGCGGCATTGTCCGGCCTGACCTGGAGCGTTGCCGCGTCGTTGCCCGCGGCGCACGCGGACAGCGAGGCGATCGAGATCACGAGGGCAGTGGCGGCGAGAGCGCCGTGTCGAAGGCTGCGGCTCACGGCGGCGGCAACTCCTTGAACGATCGGACTGCGGACTTCGGACGTTGTGCTCAGGTGCACTGCACGACCCGCGCGGGGCGGCGGAACCCAGTGAAGTAAAGCCGCCCTAAGGGTGTGTCAGCGGCCTTAGGCTACCGAGCCGCCGCTCACGCCCCGCACCCGACCCGCCCCTTTCCGCCGCGGCTCTTCACCGGGACCCGGACGGGCCGCCCGGAGCCGCGCCGGTAGCCGCACCGTGAAGGGCTGCGGGAGGGCCGGCGGGCCGGTGCCCGCAACGGTGCGCACGGGCGGCGTGGGCGACGGTGGGCGGGCGGCGTGGGCGACGGAGCGCGGGCAGCGTGGTCGGCGGCGGGCGCTGCGGCCCGGAGCCCGCGTACGCCGCGCCGGAGCCGCGCCCGGGCGTCGGTCGGGTGTCGGCCGGCGTCGTCCGCGGGCCGTCGTTCGCCGGGAGGATCACGCGGCCCCGGGCGGCGCGGCCCGCATCCGGAGTCCCCATAACGCGAATGATCAATTCTCGCGGGTGATGGCGCATTTCGTGGCGGGAAAGTGCACAGGGACCGTTGTCGGAGGCCGGTTGATCAATTCCAATGGATCGGCGAAAGTTCCGTCGATCGTGTGATCGATCTCCGAACGTCTGGGGGAAAGCGCGACTCCTCGAAACCGGCAAAACGGGATCTTTAACCCGTTCGGACAAGGTTCGCGCGCGCGGGAGCGGTGCGTTTCCGGCCGGTCGTACAACGGCTCCGACCTGCGAATACCGTCTCGGCGCGGGCCCGCGCAGCACGTTCCGGATGCTGTTGTCAAGCCCCGAGATATGCCCTGACCTGCGAAAACGCCATTCAGGAGGAGCCGTTCTCGTGTTACCCTGGATAGCCACGGAAGGGGTACCTGTCACATGACGTTCAAGGTTGGCGACACCGTGGTCTATCCCCATCACGGGGCCGCGCTGATCGAGGCTATCGAAACTCGCCAGATCAAAGGCGTGGACAAGACCTACTTGGTGCTCAAGGTCGCTCAGGGCGACTTGACGGTACGTGTGCCGGCGGACAATGCGGAGTTCGTAGGCGTGCGCGACGTTGTCGGGCAGGAGGGGCTGGACCGGGTCTTCGAGGTGCTGCGCGCACCGTATGCGGAAGAGCCGACGAACTGGTCCCGCCGCTACAAGGCAAATCTGGAGAAGCTCGCTTCTGGCGACGTGATCAAGGTCGCCGAGGTAGTACGCGACCTGTGGCGTCGTGAGCGCGAGCGCGGACTCTCCGCCGGAGAAAAGCGCATGCTCGCCAAGGCCCGCCAGATCCTGGTGAGTGAGCTCGCTCTCGCGGAGAACACGAACGAGGACAAGGCCGAAGCCCTGCTCGACGAGGTTCTCGCGTCCTGATCCGGCTCACGCCGGTTGTTTGAACATCGCCGCGGTGCCCGCTGACCAGCCGTCTTGCACGGCGCGTCTCCGGGCACCGCGGCATGTTCGTCTCCGCGTGCCTCGTCCCCTCCGCGCGCACGACTCATCAGCACGCCGTGCGCGCGAGCGGAGCCGCGGCTCCACCGGGGGACGGACCTGTCGTCCGTCGCGCTGTGTGTCTTCTCGCCCACCACGTCTTCTGCTCGCGTGGGCGCTGTTCATGTCACGCAGTCCGGGTTTCCGGAGACCGGTACGGCAGGTTTCCGATGCGGCGGCAACCAGCCGCACCGGCACCGCGTGCGGGGAGCGGACGCGTGGGCGTCCGGCGCTTTCCAAGATTCTTTTTCGGCCACCCGGATACGGCTGAATTCGGCCGGATACCGGGTGGTGGTCGCGCCGGCCCCGGTGCGGCTAGCGTCCCCCTCGGCCGGTCAACGCCCCGGCCGCCCCGCGCCGCCGCCACGACTCGCTCGACCGGGTCACGGAAGGGGTCCGGACCGAGGCAGGCCGTTGGACGGCGGCTCGCTCCGGCCCCTACCCACGACGGCCGTGGCAACAAACCTGTCGAAGCTTCGGAGTGCAACCGATGTCACCCGTGTCACCGCCCGCCATGTCGTCGCCCGACGGACCGCGACCTCCCGCGGGCGCCCAGGCGCCCGCCACGCCCTCCGCATCCGGCGGTCCGGCCCGGCCCGCCCGTACCGCCGTCGTCATCCCGGCGGCCGGCCGGGGTGTCCGGCTCGGACCCGGTGCGCCCAAGGCGCTCCGGACCCTGAGCGGCACGCCCATGCTGATCCACGCCGTACGGGCGATGGCGGCCTCCCGGGCCGTCTCGCTCGTCGTCGTGGTCGCTCCGCCGGACGGCGCGCACGAGGTGAAGAACCTCCTCGACACGCACGCCCTGCCCGAGCGCACCGACTACGTGGTGGTGCCCGGCGGCGGGACCCGCCAGGAGTCCGTCAGCCTCGGCCTGGGGGCGCTGCCCGAGGACGTCACCACGGTCCTGGTGCACGACGCGGCCCGCCCCCTGGTGCCGGTCGAGACGGTGGACGCGGTGATCGAGGCCGTACGCGGCGGGGCCCCGGCCGTGGTGCCCGCCGTCCCGCTCGCCGACACGGTCAAGGAGGTCGAGCCCTCGGCGGTCCCCGGTGACCCGGAGCCCGTGCTCGCGACCCCCGTCCGGGCGAGGCTCCGGGCCGTGCAGACGCCGCAGGGCTTCGACCGGGACACCCTGATGCGGGCCCACGCGACCGTGACGCTCGACGGCGAGGGAGCCACCGACGACGCGGGCATGGTGGAACGCCTCGGTGAGCCGGTCGTGGTGGTGCCCGGCCACGAGGAGGCGTTCAAGGTGACCCGGCCGCTCGATCTCGTGCTGGCCGAGGCGGTCCTTGCACGCCGGAGGGCGAACGATGGCTTCTGACCCGCACTCCCCGCCCCCTCCCGTGATTCCGCGGGTCGGCATCGGGACCGACATCCACGCCTTCGAGGAGGGCCGCGAACTCTGGTGCGCGGGCCTGCGCTGGGAGGGGGAAGGTCCCGGCCTGGCCGGCCACTCCGACGCGGACGTCGTCGCGCACGCCGCCTGCAACGCCCTCTTCTCCGCCGCCGGACTGGGAGACCTGGGGCAGCATTTCGGCACTTCCCGTCCGGAGTGGTCCGGCGCGTCCGGGGCCACCCTGCTGGCCGAGGCCGCGCGCATCGTACGGGCGGCGGGGTTCGAGATCGGCAACGTCGCCGTCCAGGTCGTCGGGGTGCGGCCCAAGATCGGCAAGCGCCGCGAGGAGGCGCAGCGGGTGCTGTCGGACGTGGTCGGCGCCCCCGTCTCGCTCTCCGCCGCCACCTCGGACGGCCTCGGCTTCACCGGCCGGGGCGAGGGCATCGCGGGGATCGCCACCGCGCTGGTGTACCGCGCCTCCTGAGGGCCGCCCAGGGCCCGCCGCCGTGCGGTCGCGGGCCCCCGGCGGGCCGGACCCGCGACCGCACGGTCACGGGCCCGTCAGGGGTTCAGGTCCGGGCGAGGCCGGTTTTCACCCTTCCGGTCGGGGTGTCGGGAAGCAACGGGGCGACGGCGCGGTTGCGGGGTAGGGGTGGCAGATCACCCACCGTCAGAGCCCGTCACGGCCACTCGCAGGAGGACGCAGGTTATGAGCGCCGCACTTTCCGATGAGATCAAGAAGCTGCTGGACACCCCCGTGTTCGTCAACATCGCCACCATCCAGCCGGACGGCAGCCCGCAGGTGTCCCCCGTGTGGGTGACGCGGGACGGTGACGACGTGCTGATCTCCACCACGGTCGGCCGCCGCAAGGAGAAGAACCTGCGACGTGACCCGCGGGTCACCGTGCTGCTCCAGCCCTTCGACGCCCCGTACTCGTACGCCGAGATCCGCGGCGAGGCGACACTGTCGACCGAGGGCGGCCAGGAGCTGATCGACCAGCTGTCGCGGAAGTACACCGGCAAGGGGTACGCGGAGTTCAACCCCGACTCCGTGAACGACGCCGAACGGGTCGTCGTCCGGATCACCCCGCGCAAGGTCGTCGGCCGCATCTGACCGGAGGGCCCGCGTCCTACCCGGGGCCCGTCTCCGATCCGGAGCCCGCATTCGACCCCGGGCCCGTATCCGACCCCGGGCCCCTATCCGACCCCGGTCCGCCTCCGCCCGCGCCGGAACGGGAATCCGCGCGGGCGGGCCCGGCCGGGACCGACCGCGATGCGCGCGCCCCAAGGGCCTCACCAGCACCCCACGCCCCATGAAGGAGCCGCCGGGACGCCTTCCGGAGGGCCGTATAGCAGAAAAGTTACCCCGCACCTCCCCGGAGGTCGCGGGGCACTGGTGCGGGCCTACTACCCTGGAGCCGTGACTATTCGCCTGTACGACACCAGCGCCCGGCAGATCCGTGACTTCGTCCCGCTCACAGCGGGCTGTGTCTCGATCTACCTCTGCGGCGCTACCGTCCAGGCCGCACCGCACATCGGGCACATCCGCTCCGGTCTGAACTTCGACATCATGCGCCGCTGGTTCGCCTACCGCGGGTACGACGTGACCTTCGTCCGGAACGTCACGGACATCGACGACAAGATCATCCGGAAGTCCGAGGAGCACGGCCGCCCCTGGTGGTCGATCGGGTACGAGAACGAGCGCGCGTTCAACGACGGCTACGCCGCGCTCGGCTGCCTGCCGCCCACCTACGAGCCCCGCGCCACCGGTCACGTCCCCGAGATGATCGAGATGATGCGCGGTCTCATCGAGCGCGGCCACGCCTACGCGGCGGACGGCAACGTCTACTTCGACGTGCGCTCGTTCCCCGGGTACCTCGAGCTCTCCAACCAGAACCTCGACGATCTGCGCCAGCCGTCCGGCGAGGGCGAGACCGGCAAGCGCGACCAGCGCGATTTCGCCATGTGGAAGTCCGTGAAGCCGGGCGAGCCCAGCTGGGAGACCCCCTGGGGTCGCGGCCGGCCGGGTTGGCACCTGGAGTGCTCCGCGATGGCGCACAAGTACCTCGGCACCGCCTTCGACATCCACGGCGGCGGCATCGACCTGATCTTCCCGCACCACGAGAACGAGATCGCCCAGTCGAAGGGGTTCGGCGACGCCTTCGCGGCGTACTGGGTGCACAACGGCTGGGTCACCATGGCCGGCGAGAAGATGTCGAAGTCGCTGGGCAACTCCGTCCTGGTCAGCGAGATGGTCAAGGCGTGGCGGCCGATCGTGCTCCGCTACTACCTCGGCAGCGCGCACTACCGCTCGATGATCGAGTACAGCGAGGCGTCCCTGCGGGACGCGGAGTCCGCGTTCGCGCGGATCGAGGGTTTCGCGCAGCGGGTCACCGAGAAGACGGGCGAGACGGTCGAGCCCGCCTCCGAGGTGCCGCCGGCCTTCGCGGAGGCGATGGACGACGACCTGGGCATCCCGCAGGCGCTCGCGATCGTCCACACCACCGTGCGCCAGGGCAACTCCGCGCTCGCCGCCGACGACAAGGAAGCGGCGATCGCCCGTCTCGCCGAGGTCCGCGCCATGCTCGGCGTCCTCGGCCTGGACCCGCTCGACCCGCACTGGGCCGGTGAGGGGGACCGGGGCGAGGACCTGCACGGGGTCGTCGACACGCTGGTGCGGCTGGTGCTGGACCAGCGGCAGTCGGCCCGCGAGCGCAAGGACTGGGCCGCGGCCGACGCGATCCGCGACCAGCTGAACCAGTCCGGGCTGATCATCGAGGACAGCGCGAGCGGTCCCCGGTGGACGCTGGGACCGCGCTGAGCCCTGCTCTCCGCACCGCGCCCACCGGCGCGAATGTGCCGCCCGGCCGTCCGGGCGGCACACTTTCACTTGTAGACGCATGTCTGAAGTAATTCCTGAAGCAATTTCTGAAGCAACGAAACAGGTAGGTCATGGCCGGGAACAGCCAGCGCAGGAACCGCCGCACGTCCAACAAGAAGGGCGCGCAGGTCGGCAGCGGTGGCCAGCGACGCCGTGGCCTCGAAGGCAAGGGCCCGACGCCGCCCGCCTCCGCCCGTAAGGGACACAAGAAGAACCGCATCGCCGGCGCCCAGGCCAAGCAGGCCGCGGCGCGCCGTCCGGCTCCCCGGCGCGGCGGCGTCAAGGGCACCTCGGAGATGGTCGTCGGCCGCAACCCGGTCTACGAGGCCCTGCGCGACGGCGTCCCCGCGGTGACGCTCTACGTCCAGCAGTTCATCGACAACGACGAGCGGGTCCGTGACGCGCTCAAGCTCGCCGCCGACCGGGGCAACGTCAACCTCATGGAGGCCCCGCGCCCCGAGCTCGACCGGATGACGAACGGCCTGAACCACCAGGGCCTCGTCCTCCAGGTCCCGCCGTACGAGTACGCGCACCCGGAGGACCTGACGGCCTCCGCGTACGACAACAACGAGGACCCGCTGATCGTCGCGCTCGACGGGGTCACCGACCCGCGCAACCTGGGTGCCATCGTTCGCTCCGTCTCGGCGTTCGGCGGCCACGGCGTGGTCGTCCCCGAGCGGCGTGCGGCCGGCATGACGGCGGGTGCCTGGAAGTCGTCGGCCGGTACGGCGGCGCGCACCCCGGTCTCCCGGGTCACCAACCTGACCCGCGCGCTGGAGGGCTACCAGAAGGCGGGCCTCACGGTCGTCGGTCTGGCCGCCGACGGCGAGCACACCGTGGAGGACCTGGAGCAGCTCTCCGGTCCGGTCGTCATCGTGATCGGCAGCGAGGGCAAGGGCCTCGGCCGCCTCGTCGGCGAGACCTGCGACTACCGCGTCCGCATCTCGATGCCGGGTGGCGCCGAGTCGCTGAACGCCGGTGTCGCCGCCGGCATCGTGCTCTACGAGGTGGCCCGCCGCCGCGCGTGACCGCGCCCCGTGACCACCGGCCCGGTACCACGCGCCCGGGTCGGTAGGTACGAAGAACGGCCCCGGCATCCCCGCTCGCGCGGGTGGTGCCGGGGCCGTCCCCGTGCCCCGTACCGCCTTGGACCAGGGCGCGGAACCGGGCGGCGGCAGGGCGCTGCCCGGCACCGGACGGGAAGGCCCGGGGTGGAGGGGGCGCCCCGTCGTGCGCCCGGCGCACGCTCCCCGGAGCATTGACCGGGTCCACCGCCGAGACCACCGCCGGGTGCCGCGAGAACGGGCGTGGTGGGAGCCCTTGCCCTTCTGACCGCACGGCTGCTCGGGCTGGGCATTTGGGACACCATGCTCCGGAACGGCGCATTCCCACCCGTCTGTTGACGGTTCTCGGACACAGAGGCGAGGTCGAGGCAGTGTCCTAACGTCACGTCACTCGGTTAGATGAGTGTGGACACCAGAACGCCTCGGTTCGACGATCAACCCGCCCTGAGCATGACCAAGGTGGACAGCGACCCCGCGCAGGTCATCGTCAACCACGCCAGCTTCCGGGTGCGGCTTCCCCCGGGCCAGCGCGCACGGCTGCGGGGCACGCCTCCGGTCGGCGCCGCACGCGTCCCGGCGATGAGCGGAGCCGGAGGGCGCCGGCGGGCCCCGGTCGTCTGGAGCGGGAGGTCCGAGCCCGGCGACCCGGGGGCGACCGGCCTGCTCCAGGCCGTACGCAACTCCACTGCCGGAAAAGCGGCCGCCCCCGGCTCCGAGGGGTACGCGGACCTCCGTACGGCCTCCGGTGCCACGCAGCTCATCCCGCGCCTGGACGAGACGCAGCCCAACCCGGTGCTGCCCTCCCCGCAGCGGGGCGGCCCGCTCCTCCCGCCCATGCGGCAGGCGGTCGGCGCCTACGACTCCGCCGGCCCCGCCCACGAGGGCCCTGCGGGCGGGTACGACGGCAGCTTCGACGGCCGGTACGGAGACGGGTTCGACGACGGGTACGACGACGAGCCGGAGGAGGGCTCCGAGGTCCGCGACCGGAAGCCGTCCGTCGACTCGGTCCGGCACGCCTACTACCCGGGCCGCCGCATGAACCTCGGCGTCGTCCTCTTCCCGCTCCGCCTCTTCCTCGGCTTCCTCTCCATCTACGCCGGCATGGGCAAGCTCTGCGACCCCGTCTTCTTCGACGGCGGCGAGCGCGGCTCCATGGTCAAGTGGCTCCACTCGCTCCACCCGTGGGCGGCGGCCGAGCCGCTGCGCGACGCCGCCCTCTCGCACCCGGTCGGCGCGGGGCTCACCGTCGCCTTCCTCCAGGTCGTCGTCGGTGTGCTCACCGTTCTCGGCCTGTGGCAACGCGTCGCCGCGGCCTTCGGGGGGCTGCTCTCCGCCGCCCTGCTGGTGACGGTCAGCTGGCATACGGTCGCCGTCTACGACGCGCCGGACATCATCTTCCTCGCGGCCTGGAGCCCGCTCGTCATCGCGGGCGCCCCGGTCTACTCGGTCGACGCGCGCCTGGCCGGTGAGGCGTGGCGCCGGCTCGGCCCGCGCTCGGAGATCTGGGACCTCCGCCGCCGCGTCCTGCGGCGCGGATCTGTCCTGGCGAGCGTGGTCGTCGGGCTCACCCTGCTCGTCGGCTCGGTCCTGGGCGGCGCGGTCCGTTCCACCCAGGTCGTGACCGTACCCGGCCCGAACGAGAAGCCGACCAACCAGCTTCCCGGCGTTCCGCTTCCCGAGGAGACCCCGACGAAGCCCGCGGAGCCGAAGAAGCCGGTCCGGGAGACGACTCCCGAGCCGACCCGGTCCGTCGCCCCGACGACCCCGTCCGCCGAGCGCACCGCCCCGAGCACCCCGGGCGGCGGGGCCGGCGCCGGACAGACCTCCGGTACGGGCGCCGAGCCGAGCGCGACGCAGGGCACCGTCCAGGAGCCCCCGCAGCGGGAGACGACCCCGCAGGAGCCCCCGGCCGCCACCTCCGGCCCGACCTCCTCCGGCTCCACCACCGGCGGCGGAGGCGACGGCGGCGGTGCCACCGGCGGGGACACCTCCGACCCGTCCGGCGGCTCCACCGGCTCCACCGACTCGACGTCCGGCGGCGGCCGGAACCCGCTCGGCGGCCTCCTCGGCTGAGGAGCGCCGGGCGGGCGCGGTGAGCCCGCTCCCTGCGCCGCACCCGTAGGCCGAGAAGAGGTCCCCCGGACGACTCCGGGGGACCTCTTCTCGTGCTCGGGTGCTCGGGTGCTCGGGTGCTCGGGTGCTGGCGTACTGGGGTACTGGGGTGTTCAGGGACCTCCTCCGTGTGCCGCGTGGAGGGGTGTCCGGCGCGGGGTCAGTCCTCCCCGGTGCCCAGCTCCCTGGCCGCCTCGGTCAGGTCCTTCGCCGTGTCGATGGCCCGCCAGTAGGCGCCCTGCGGCAGCGGGTACCCGGCGAGCAGCCGCTCGCGGGCCAGCCGGGGGAAGGTGGTCCGCTCATGGTCGCCCCGGTCCGGCAGCAGCCCCGTGAAGGCCGGGGAGAACACGTACACACCGGCGTTGATCAGGTACGGCGACGGCGGTGACTCGATGAAGTCGGTGATGTGCCCGAACGCGTCCGTCTCCACGGCGCCCCACGGGATGCGCGGCCGGGCCAGGGCGAGCGTGGCCGTCGCGTCACGTTCGGCGTGGAAGGCGGCCATCTCGCGCAGCGAGAAACGGGTCCAGATGTCACCGTTCGTGGCGTACCAGGGCTGCTCCGGATCGGGCAGCCGGGCGGCGGCGTACTTCAGCCCACCGCCGCGCCCCAGCGGCTCGGACTCGACGACCGTCGTCACGTTCAACGGGAGAACGGCGGAATCCAGCCACTCCTGGAGCACCTCGGCAAGATGGCCGCACGAGATCACGGCGTCGGTGACGCCCTCGGCGGCCAGCCAGGAGAGTTGATGGCCGATGATCGGGGTCCCGGTGCCCGGGATCTCGACCATCGGCTTGGGACGGTCATCGGTGTACGGGCGCAGTCGCGACCCCTGGCCACCGGCCAGGACCACGGCCTGCGTCGGATACGTTTGCATGCCAGGCACGATATGCGGTGCCGGCGCGGTGGTTCGTACCGCGTGACCGGTCGTGCCGGGCGGCGCGCGGTCAGCTGAACTGGGCGACGCCCGAGGCGAAGGACGTGTCGCAGACCGGCCGCGAGAAGCGGTGCGCACGCGTCGGGCCGTACTGCTCGACGGCGGCCTTGCCGAGCGCCTTGGCGATCGACATGCAGTGGCGGGCCAGCGACGGCGTCTCCTCCACCGCTCGCTGAAGGTCCGTCAGGGCGACGGCGGGGTCCTTCTCCTTGAGCTCGACGAGCAGCTTGTCGCGCAGGATGTCCTGCGGGGCAGCGGGCTTCGCCGTCTTCGACACGGTGGCCGAGGCCGTGGTCAGCAACTGGGTGTCGGTGTTCGGCGCTGCCCACGGCACGCGGGTGACGGCGAGGGTCCCGGACAGGACCATGACGACGGGCAGGACGAAGGCGAGAGTTCGGCCGATTCGGCGCGCGGTGTGGGTCACGCAGCGAGCGTAGCGTTCCGTGAGGATTCGACGACCTTCCGTCACTCTCGTGGGGGAGAGTTCGAGGGGACTTTTCGAATCCCAGGTTGACGAAGAGGCTGAATTGCCCCGACTGGGACGGTTATTCACCGCTGCGTCGGCTCGCCGGTGCGGTGAGCGCCGAACCTCTGCGGGCGGAGGGGCGGTCGTGCGGGCGGCGCACGGGCAGGCCGAAGGGCCGGAGGGGCGCGTACGGCGACGGCCCCGCCTCCTCGGAAGGAGACGGGGCCGCCGGTGTGTCCGGGTGCTGGGGCGGTCAGGCGCCCGAGCGGGGGACGGTTCCGCGGTGGAGCCGGCGGAACGGATGGAGCGGTGGTGCCGCGGAGCGGGTGGAGTCCGTGATGCGGTGGAGCGGGTGGTGCCGTGGTGCCGGTGCGATCCGGTCAGCCGACGAGGCGCTCGCCGGTCGAGGTCGCGAAGACGTGCAGCTCGTCCGGGCGCGGGACGACGTGCAGCGTGGTGCCCTTCTCCGGGACGGCGCGGCCACCGACGCGGACCACGAGGTCCTTGTGGTGGTCGCCGACCTGGGCACCGCCGTAGACGAAGCCGTCGGCGCCGAGCTCCTCGACGACGTTGACCGAGACGGCGAGGCCGGCCGGGGCGTCGGACGAGGCCTTGGAGAGGCCGGTCGCGGCGGCGCCACCGTGCTCGACGATGTCGAAGTGCTCCGGGCGGATGCCGACCGTGACGGTGGTGTCACCGCGGTTCGCGGCGGCGGTGAGCGCCTCGCGGGAGACCGGGACGACGCTGTTGCCGAACTTCACGCCACCGTCGGTGATCGGGACCTCGACGAGGTTCATCGCGGGAGAGCCGATGAAGCCGGCGACGAAGAGGTTCGCCGGGCGGTCGTACATGTTGCGCGGCGAGTCGACCTGCTGGAGCAGACCGTCCTTGAGGACCGCGACACGGTCGCCCATGGTGAGGGCCTCGACCTGGTCGTGGGTGACGTACACGGTCGTGATGCCGAGGCGGCGCTGCAGCGAGGCGATCTGCGTACGGGTGGAGACACGGAGCTTGGCGTCGAGGTTCGACAGCGGCTCGTCCATGAGGAAGACCTGCGGCTCACGCACGATGGCACGGCCCATCGCGACACGCTGGCGCTGACCACCGGAGAGCGCCTTCGGCTTGCGGTCCAGGTAGTCGGTGAGGTCCAGCATCTTGGCGGCCTCTTCGACCTTCGCCCGGATGTCGGTCTTGTTCACGCCGGCGATCTTGAGCGCGAAGCCCATGTTGTCCGCGACGGTCATGTGCGGGTACAGCGCGTAGTTCTGGAACACCATCGCGATGTCCCGGTCCTTCGGCGGCAGGTGCGTGACGTCGCGGTCACCGATGCGGATCGCGCCGCCGTTGACGTCCTCGAGACCCGCGAGCATGCGCAGGGAGGTCGACTTGCCACAACCGGAGGGGCCGACGAGGACGAGGAATTCGCCGTCCGCGATGTCGATCTCGAGCTGGTCGACCGCCGGCTTGGTGGAGCCGGGGTAGACGCGGGACGCCTTGTCGAACGTGACACTTGCCATGCTGATGCTTCTCCTTCACCGGCAGGAACGTGCCGGACGATCCGAGTAAGGGAGTGGATGAGTCCACTCGGGTGAACCCGATGTGACGCTACCTGGCGTTTTAGGTTCTGTCAGTAGTCCACGGCACGTGATTTTCACGTCCTGGACACACGCCGCATTGGTTACACTGCACGGGCACACGCCCACACCCGCCTCCTTAGCTCAGTCCGGCCAGAGCAACGCACTTGTAATGCGTAGGTCGTCGGTTCGAATCCGACAGGGGGCTCGGTGAAACCCCAGGTCACATAGCCCGTGACCTGGGGTTTTCTGCTGTCTGAGGGCGTGACGTGGAGGTGCCTGGGACGGTAGGGGATCGCTTGCGTGAGCGCTGCGTGAGCGGCGGGTCGGCAGGCCCTGCTTCGCGAGCCTCTTCGGCTTCGGCTTCTGCGCCGTCGAGGCCTGAGCTTTTTTGGCGCGCCGGCCCTTCTTCCGGGCCTTCTCCGCCTTGCGGGCGGCTTCCTCCGCCTCGATTTTCCGTTGGAGCGGGACCAGCTTGGCGGTTGCCTCGCCCGCGCTCCTGCCGACGTGGGGGAGGACACTCTGGTAGATGTCCCGGGTGATGCGGGTATCGCTGTGGCCGAGGGTGCCGGAGACGATCTTGACGTCGATGCCGGCGGCGAGCATGAGAGTGGAGCTTGAGGACGGTGGTGTTCTCTACGCCCGAGAGACGATCCAACCGTCGCAGAACTGCACGATTCGGTTGATCGTGCTGAAGGACGGCGGCTCAGCAGCCGCCCGGCAGACCGTGCTGGAGACCTTCCACCGCCTTGGCGCGACAGGCGAGGACATCGAACGTTTCCGCATGGTGGCTCTCGATGCCCCCGGGAAGCCGACCTGCCGAAGATCCGCAAGCTCCTGGAACACGGTGCGTCAAGGAAGTGGTGGCACTGGGAGGAAGGTGTGTCACCCCGCTTGGCACGATGCCGTCTGAGCCAGCAAGGGTCGTGCCCTTGGGGTGGGCGAGCCCATTGCGCCGTCCTGCGGGGCTCTCACGGGCTCGTGGCCAACTCCCGATCGTTTAGGCGATGTTCTTTGTGATCTGCGGTCGCCGAGAGAATCCTTGCCCGCCCCAGCGCGGGGTAGCGTTTCCATGAGGTCGACGGAGAGGACGCTCGCAACCATGCCGATGCCCGCCGGTACCCCCGAACCCACTGCCCCGCGCGGGCTCATCCTGGACTTCGCCGGAGTGCTGACCGCCGATCCCCGGCCGACCCACCGTCTGTGGGCCGAGTCGGAGGGCCTGCACGCGGAGGCGTGGCGCGCCACCCTCAACGACACCGCCGAAGGGCGACGCCTGTATACGGCGCTGGAGATCGGGCAGCTCGGTCAGGTCGAGTGGAACGCCCAGACAGCCGCTCTGCTCGGTGCGGACGTCGACCCGGTCAACCTGATGGGCCGCGCCTGGTTCCACGTGCCGCCAGCAGCACGCATGGCGGCCCTCGCCCGCACGGCCAGGGAGGCGGGCTACCGACTCGCCCTCCTGTCGAACAGCTTCGGCCTCGACCCCTTCAACCCGTACGAGCACGTCGGTATTTGGGACCTCTTCGACGTGCACGTCATCTCCGAAGCGGTCGGCATGGCGAAGCCGGACCCCGCGATCTACCAACTGACCTTGGACCGCCTCGGCCTTCCCGGAACGGCGTGCGTGTTCGTCGACGACCATCCGGTCAACCTTCCGCCCGCCGAAGCTCTCGGGATCACCACCGTCCTCGCGACGGACGAGGACTCCGCAGTCGCCGAGCTGGAGCGCCTGCTCGGGCTGACGGCGACCGTCGCCGTGCAGAGCTGATTCCAGCCACACCTACGGGTCCCCTTTTGGAGAAGGGGTGTTGGCCCTCCTTTAGCTATGGGTACGGTCAACTCCTGGCGGACCGGAAGAGGACGTGGCTGGCATGCAGTGGTCGGAGTACACCACCGCCGAGAGACTCAAAGCGCTCCGCAACGGCATGACGCAGGAGCAGTTGGCCGAGGCCGCCGAGGTGTCGGTCGGCGTCGTAAGGAAGCTGGAACGCGGCGGCACCGCCTCCCTTCCTTCATTGCTCTCCATCGCCTCCGCCCTCGGCACCGACATCGCTGTGCTCTTCGGGCAGCAGGCGCCTCGTCGCTCCATGGACCGCGACGAGCGAGCCGCCCTGCGGTCCCTGTCCGGAGCCACCCACGACGCTGCCCTCGGTATCCCGGCCGAGGTCGAACCGGGGACGGTCGACGAGCTGCGGGCCGTCGTCCAAGACGCCGACGCCGCCTACTGGGCGGGTCGGTACACCGAACTGGGGGTTCTGCTCGGCGCGCTGCTGCCCGAGGCCCGCGCACGGTACGACGCATCGAACACTGATGAGAGGACGGCCGCCGCGGGCGTTCTGGCCGACGTCTTCCAGACCGCCGCCATGGCCGCGAACGTATGGGGCTCGCGGGACCTCGCCTACGCGGCGCTCACCTACGGCCGACAGATCGCCGTCCAGGCGGGCGACGACCTTCGTGACGCGCACCTCGCCGCCACCACCGCATGGGTCAACCTCCGCGACGGTCGGACCGCGCAGGGGTTCTCGTTGGCCGCCACCCAGGCGGACCGGATCGAGCCGAAGATGTCGGAGCACGACCCGGACCGGCTGGCGGTCTACGGCCAACTCGTCACCAACGCGGCAGTGGCGGCTTCCCGAGGTGGCTCCTCCGCCGAGACCGCCCGCGAGTACCTTTCGCAGGCTCACGCCGTCGGTGCACGGCTCGGCTCCGAACACGCCCGTGGAGGACACGCGCAGCCCGACGGCCCCCTCTACGCAGCCACCCAGGCCATGAGCATCGCCGTTGCTCTCGGCGATGTCCCTGGAGCGCTGCGCCTGATGGATACCGTCAAGCTCGACGACACCGTCCCTCTCGCCACCAGGGCCCGATACGGGCTCGATGTCGCCCTGACCCACGTGGAATGCCGACGCTGGGACCGGGCCGCCGACACCCTTGAAGACGTGTGCGGTATGGCGCCCGGCTGGGTGCAGCACCAGATGCTGCCTGGCGTGATCATCTCCCGCCTGGCCGGCGTGTCAGTCGGCCGCCTGCGGGGACTGGCCCATGCCGCAGGAGTACCCCTGGGCGTCCGCTGACTGCCATGACCCGTAGCAGTGGGGCAAGCAGGAGGCGTGAGTGTCACCACGCTTGGTGGCACCGGTCCGCTCCACCAGGAGCCACGGCGGCTACGTGACGTGGCAGCACCCGCCCTTGCGACACGCTCGACAGCCATAGAACGTGCCTGTTCCGTACGGACCGCCGCCAGCACGCTTGGGGCATGCCGAACATCGCGCCCGGCGGCCTCGGACATGTGCCGGTAGCCGTCTACTCCTGCGCCACCTCCACTCATGCCGTAAGCGAGGCCGAACGCCGTGCCCGCCACTACGCCGATGCCCGCCATTGGCACGTGGCCGGTGCGTGGACCGACCGAGACCCGAGCGCGCTCCTGGACAGCCGCCTAGGCTGGCAGGCCATAACGGGCGCTCTGTCGACCGGCCTCGTGCGCGGCGTCGTGGTGGCGGCAATCTCCCAGGTAGTGCTCGACGCGGCGCAGTTCGCCGCCCTCGGCGTACTGGTCAGGGACCGCGGTGGCTTTCTCGTGGAAGCGACTTCCGGGCCGCCGCACCGCACCTTGGGCCAGTCCGAACACCGCCGCACTCTCTTCGAGGGGACCGCCGGACGGTTCTCGTACGGTCACCTTGGGTCAGAGACGTCGTGGTGAGCGTGAGGCGGGCCGAGGTCGGCGACATCGTGGAGGACGCCGAAGGCAGGCAGGCGATCGTGACGGACATCAGGCGGGGCGCGACCTGGGTCCTGCGCCCCAGGCGGGGACCGGCGACGGTCCAGTGGGACACATCCGACCCCGATTCTCTCCGCGTCGTGAAAAGTCGCGCCTCCCGCCTCGCCGAAGAACACGACCTCTGGTGACTGAGCGCGCCCTGCTCGTCGAACCGAGCGATCAGTACACACGCCTACCCCCTGAACGGAAGGAGGCACCCGTGCACGCTTTCGGCCTGCGCACGGACCAGAACCACCTCTCGCCCTGCCTGGTGATGATCGCCGCACTGGCGGACAGCTTGGCCCCGAGGGCCCACCAAGGCGCGATCCCGCGCATCCTCGCAACCGGTCCGGCCCCCGCCCGCGCCGTGTTGTCGGCCCACTCCGCCGTGAAGACCGGCTTCGGGTCCATCGGCGTCGCGCGCCGTACGCCGCTCCGCCCGTCGCGCATGGCGGAGAAGGCTGGCCGATGAGTCCGCGCGCGGTCGTTCGGTTCCACCAGTGGACGCTGCAGCCCGACCGGGAGCCGGACGCCGAGCCGACCAGCTACGCGATGCAGTGCGCGGTGTGCGGAGAGATCTCGCCCACGGACACTGAATTCACGGCCTCCCAGGACTGGGTGTTCGCGCACGGCGGGCGCAATCCGACGCACCACACGTACCGGGAGATCATCACCCGCCCGTGGAGGGCGTGGTGGAAACCGTGACAGGCCGCATCGACGCCCAAGTTGCCGCCAGAGTCACCCGCTACATCGGATCGCTGCTCATCGTGCTCGTGTCCGCCTTCTGCGGCTTCGTGATCGGTGGGGCCGCTTCGACCGTACAGATCACGCACTGACCTGCGCTGAGCGAAGAGACCGATCAGCCCGGGGAGCCCTGGACGTGTCCCCGCACTCGACCCCGCACATCCGACCCGTGGAGGTCCCATGACCGCAATGAGTACCCACACCCAGGAGCCGAGGAGCGGACCGGTTCCGCACCTGGTGGCCAGCCCGTTCCTCGCCCAGTACCTGCTCGTCCAGCCCGGCCGGGCGGCTGGTGTACGCATTCCGGAAGTCCGTTACGAGGAGCTGCGGACTGCCAGCACGGAAGGCATGCCCGCCCCGGCCTGGCTGGCCGACGCGGTGAAGAGGGCATGGGGCGCCGAGCTGCCCGAGGCGCCGCTCGGTGACATCGTCCTGGTCCGCGATCGGTCCCGGTACGGGTACGGCAAGGCGTCCTGGGAGATCAACCTTGGCTGCGACTACGACTGCGAGTTCTGCTACCTCGGCGAGAAGCGGTTCGAGGGCCTGGACTGGGCGGGAAAGCAGACCTTGCTCCGGACGCTGAGGGATGCCGGGGTCCTGTGGTTACAGATCACCGGCGGCGAGGCCCTGATCGACCGGGAGTTCGGCGCGGCCTACGAGTACGCCCACCAGCTCGGGATGATGGTGCAGGTCTCCTCGAACGGCTCCTCTCTGCGCAAGCGACCGATCCGGGACCTCTTCGCCCGCCACCGGCCCTACCGGCTGACCCTGAGCGTCTACGGCGCGACTGCCGAGACGTACGACAAGGTCACGCGGAACCGCGGGGCGTTCGGCCGGTTCATCCAGGGCCTGGACGCCGCCCGCGAGGACCGACTTCCGGTCCGCCTGAACGTGATCGTCTCGGGCGACAACGCTCATGAGACCGACGCGATGGTGCGCCTCGCGGAGTCGTACGGTTTCCCCAACCAGGTCTTCACGAACATTTCGCCGACGATCGACGGCGAGGCGAACCCGCTGGCCACGCAGGCGGAGAGCCACCTCACAGCCCGCAGCGTCTTCACCGGCTGCAACGCGGGCCACACGTTCTTCCACGTCAACCCGCACGGCATCGCGTCGATCTGCAAGGTCGGCCGCGACCCGAGCGTCAACCTCATCACCGAGGGCGTCGAAGCCCTCCCCCGACTCGGCGCGATCGCCGAGTCCCTACAGCTCCGCACCGGTGGATGCTCCGGCTGCACGAAGGTCGGCACGTGCCGCACGTGCCGACCGCTGGCCAAGCTCTACCAGGACGCGGGGGACCGCCGAGAGCTCTACTGCCAACATGGAGGCTACGGAACATGACCCCTTCCACCGCAACCCTCACCCCGCCGCGCGAACCCGTGCTGCTCACCCTCGGACAGCGACCGGCCGCCGGCCGCGTCGGAGTCCTGCCGGTGCCGCTGACCGTCACACCGATCAAGGACGACGAGATCCAGATCATCGCCGACCTGGATGAGGCTGCCGAAGGCGCCGAGTGCAGCTGCTCGGCAGGCGACGACCAGCCTTACTAGACGCACCGCGGGCGGCCCCGGCACTGCCCGTTGCGCCCCTTGAGTGCCGCCCCGGCCGTACCCTGGCCGGGGCGGCATTTGCCCTACCTGAACACCCGAGGAACCGCGCTTGTCCATGTCCCGCATCCCCTTCGAGCAGCTCCCCGACGACGTCCGACAGGCAGTCGTCGACAAGACCGGCCCCGTGCACGCGGCGCGGACCGTGCAGGGCGGCATGAACTCCGGCATCGCCTCCGTGCTGGAGACCGAGACCGGCAGTGTCTTCGTGAAGGGCATCCCGGCCGGTCACCCGCAGGCCGGCGCGCAACGTCGCGAGGCGGCGATCGCCCCGCACTTGCCCGCGTCCTGCCCGCGTCTGTACTGGCATCTGGAACTCGACGGCTGGTCCCTCCTCGGCTACGAGGTCGTCGATGGCCGCCATGCGGACTACACGCCAGGCTCGCCCGATCTGCCGCTCGTGGAAGCCGCACTCACTGAACTGCAAGGAGTTACGGCGCCGCCCGACATCGAGATCAGGGACGCCATGGATCGGTGGGCAGAATACGCCCCACCAGGGGCGTTGCATTATTTCGGTGGCGATTCACTGCTTCACACCGACTTCGCCCCAGACAACGTCCTGATCATCGGCGAGCGGGCGCGGCTCGTCGACTGGGCGTGGCCGACGCGGGGTGCGGCCTGGATTGACCCGGGGGCGCTGGCGCTGCGACTGATGGAGGCCGGGCACTCGGTGGAGTCGGCGGTGGCATTTGCGCGGCGGTTCCCGTCGTGGCATGGGGCCGAGCCGCCGGCTCTGGCAGCGTTCGGGGCGGCTACCGCAGCACTGTGGCGTGAGATCGCCAAGGAGGGCGGGACAACGTGGAAGCGAAGGATGGCGAAGCAGGCGGCCACCCTCTGGCACATCCTCGAAGGGAAGTTGTAAAGCCGCTTGGTCTGTGTCGTAACAAGCGTGGGCCTGCAGCGAGAGCAGTAAACGGGTCCGCAGCGCCCTCTAGCGTTCGGCATAACGCAGGAACTGCCAGCCCAGTACAGCTAGGGCAAGCGTCTGCACGATAGAAACGATCAAGAGCAGCGGATGGACCGCGTGAGAGCACCAGAACGCGATCACGCAGGTCATCGGCAATGCCAAGTAGGTGAGCAGATCGACAGCCGCTTGCAGGCGCTTGCGGGTGGGGCGGTTTAGATCACTGCGGTGGTAGAGCTCCCAACCGAACGCAGTGCCACTGGGCGTACCGCTGAGTTCGGCTAGCCTCGGGCCGAGCTGGTCGCGGACGTAGCGGCCGATCGCCGAAATCTTCTCGTCGTTGACCAGGTAGGTCCAACCTAAGACTATGCAGATCACGGGTACGACGAGCACGAGTTGAGCGTGCCTGTTTTGGACAGTGATCGCCAAGACCGCAGTGGAGGCGGCGAGCGTGAAGTAGAGCAGATTGTCCCGGAATCCGATCCGAGCCTTCTGCTCCTCTTTGATGCGGTCATACTCGGCCAGCAGCAGCCGGCTCTCTGTGACGTCCTCGGTGGCGGCCACGGCAGCCCTCCTCTGAAAATATGAGCGGGATCGCACGGATGCCTAATTTTCTTGCCTGTTAGTAGCGTTGTCCGACCCTGGAGTTACGCTATGACCCGTGCCCCGGGTGCATCGGTGAAGGATTTCACGGTCACTCGGGGAGGCAAGCCATCCTCGCGAGGTGCTACGTGCGTTCGTTCAGCGGAAAGATCGTTGTCTTCACCGCGCTACCCCTGGAGTATCGAGCCATGCGGGCGCGGGTTCAGGGGCCAGAGCGTATCGATCATGAGTCAGGGACGATCTTCGAGCGCGGCCGGATCCCAGGGACGAACTGGGAGGTATACCTCGCTCGAGTTGGTCAGGGAAACCAGGGCGCAGCCATTCTCACTGAGCGCGCTATTCAGATGATTGGCCCGGATGCCGTCTTCTTCACAGGCATCGCCGGCAGCATGAAACACGACATCGCGCTGGGTGATGTGATCGTCGCGACCCGCGTTTTCGCGTATCACGGAGGGAAACAGGAGGAAACTTTTAAGACCCGGCCCGAGACGTGGCCAGCATCGCACCGCCTCGAGCAGGCAGCCCACTTCGCCGTGCTGGACCCTCACTGGGCGCAGGCTCTACTGCCTGCGGACCGAGAAACCCCCGAAGTCCACTTCAAGCCGATCGCTGCTGGCGAGGTGGTGGTGAACGCCCAGACCTCCATGCTGCAGGATCTCCTAGACGTGCACTACAACGGCGTCGCGGCAATTGAGACGGAGGGAGGGGGCTTCGCAGGCGCCGCGTCTATGGCCGACCAAGTTCCGGCACTGGTCATCCGAGGAATTAGCGACCGAGCTGACGGCAGCAAGCAGAGCACGGATAGAGGCGGCTTCCAGCTCATCGCTGCCGACAACGCCGCGGCTCTGACGATTGCCGCCATCCAGGCGCTGACCTACCCCGAGCCAGTCGGGGTCGAGTTGCCAGCTTCACGCTCCGGCACCACGGGCACCCCTCCCATCGCCAGGGCTCTCGTCGGGCATCCGCTTGAAGAGCCTCTGTCGGTCGCCTGGCGCAAAGAGTTGCTACGACCATGGTCAAGTGAAAGCGCCACGATGGAAGTTCACCTACTTCCGGAGGGCAGCCTGCGATTGCCCGTGCGACAGATGAACCAGCTCCGGGACGAGCTTGTCTCCCTGGGGCGGTCGGAGGGGTTCTTCACAGCCACCGAAGAAGTGTCCAGCGTTCTCGAAACCGACTTCGCCGCTGCCTATGTCCGTGACTCAAGGCAGGGGCGCTGCGTCGGTCTGGCAGTTACTCGGTCCGGTCAGCGAAGCTGCTGGGAATCACTGCCTCGATCGAGCGGCATGCACATGCCAGTCCTTGATCCAGACCACACCCAGAAGCGTGTGGCTGAACTGCTTCAGCTCCTGCTGTGTCTCCACGATCTCCCGGGAACCAAATTTGCGCCCGCAGTCGCCCTCGACCCCGCCGAGCTCCTGACCGTGATGAGCCTAGAAGCCGCCAGGGCCTCCAACAGCGCTGTCCTAGCGCGCAACGGCGGCGGTGGCCCAGTGCAAGTCCTGCCCGACGAGGTCTGGGACGCCGCGATCATTGGCGCCGCGGTGCCGATAATCGCTGAGGAACTCACCCTGCGGCTCATGCATCATTTCCGGAGTCCGCACAATTCCCGGTAGTTCTGGGTCCAACTTCTCCCCTAGCCGCGGACGCAAGCCAGATCGGTTCAAAGCCGTTGGCGGGGAACTCACGGGCACCGCTGGCGCCCTCCGTTGCCATCTCGGCTGCGAGCCGAAGCCCTCTTCCCTGAAAGTTCGGCGATGAGCGAGCGACGCGGCTCCGCAGCGCGCCGAACCTGGTCGAGGGCTGCGAGGGTGGGCAAGAGACCTGGATGACGCCCGTCCGACGCTTGATCCGATCGAGCGTCCAGTGGTCCGACAAGCTGTGCGTATCCGGCCTCTTGGCCAGCTCCTGCTCCGGCACGGCGAACAGTGCCTCGCATCAGGTGCAGACCGCGTCGAGAGCAGTGGTGAGGGCAGCTGCCAATGTGAGGGTCGCCCCGAAGGCGACGGCCGCACGTGTCACAGCCTGCGGATAGGTGGCACTGTCGCGGCGGGCCAGATATCCAGCCGCCCCGGCGACCAGCACAGCGACAAGTGCAGTCAGGGTGCAACAGACCACGATCATTCCTGCCCGAACAGACATAGAGGGACTCCTTTTTTACGGCGGTGAGGGCTCCGGTGTCGTGGTTCAACCTGCTCCAGAACGTGTTCGCAAGTGTTCGGCGCGGAGAAGATGAACACCTGCGAACGTCGGACTACCTCAAGCATCGATAAGGGAGTGAGCGTGACCTTGGACGGTCCATCCGAGGGGACGGCCGCGCGCCAGCGGTTGCAGGCGTTCCTGGAAGAGGGCTTGGCCGCCACACGGATGAGTAAGTCTCAGCTGGCGGTGCGCGTGGGTTTGGGACGAACGACCGTAAGCCAAGCGTTCAGCAGCACCGCGCCTCTGCCGTCAGCGCAAACTGTGGCTGTGATGGCGCGTGCTCTACGTCTGGAGGTGCGTCCTCTACTGGACTTGCGTACCGCCGCACTTCATGCGGAATCGGCACGCACGCCGATTCCGGAGATCGCCGGCACCCCGCTCCCTCTGGGAAGCCCCATCCACCACTGGGATCCATACGACTTGGGGGTGCAGCCGACCTCTGACGTGGCGAACGACCACGATTCCTGGGAGTCCAGCGAACCACCCATTTCCCGGCGGCCGGGCGCGGGAAGCATGCCTATCTATGTCAGCCGCGCGCATGACAGAGGGCTAGCCGAAGTGGTGAGGGCCGCAGCTGAGGGGGACAGCGCGATGGCTGTGGTGGTGGGTTGGTCCTCAACAGGGAAGACCCGGGCGTGCTGGGAGGCCGTACGATCGTTGAGCGACGGTGAATGGAGACTGTGGCGGCCCGTTGATCCGATCGAAGCCGAAACGGCCCTCGCTGAATCTTCGCGCGTCGGTCCTCGCACGGTGGTGTGGCTGAATGAATCCCAGCGTTTCCTGGACGCAGGCGGTGGACGGGGCGAGCGTATCGCCGTAGGTCTTCGTCGCTTGCTCAGCGCCCCGGAGTGCGCTCCCGTGTTGGTGCTCGGCACTTTGTGGCCAGTGCACGCCAATCGGTACAGCGCAGTGCCTCAGCACGATGCCGGCGATCTGCACGCACACGCAAGAGAGCTGCTAGCAGGGCGATTGCTCATCGTGCCGGACCAGTTTGATCATGCTGCAATGGGCAAGGCCGAACGACTGGCCGCCGACGGCGATCAACAGCTTGCCCACGCTCTACGGCACGTCACCGGTGGGCAGCTGACTCAGTTTCTGGCTGGAGCACCAGAACTTGTGCGCCGGTATCGCAGCGTCTCGCCGAAAGCGCGGGCCGTGATTCATGCCGCGATCGACGCTCGCAGGCTCGGTACAGGCCAAGATCTCCCCCTAGCCTTCCTCGCGCAGGCGGCCGAGGACTACCTCACAGACGCGGAGTACGACCTGCTGGATGACGACTGGGTCGATCAAGCCGTAACTGAGTCAACGGGGCACGTCCGCGGCTATCTTGCCCCGCTGCGTGTGATGCGGCCTCGTCGAAGCGGCTACACCACCGAGGAACAGCAGTCCCCGCCCGACGTGCACCTGCGCTTGGCGGACTACCTCGAGCAGATCGGTCGACTGGAGAGATGGCCCCTTTGCCCACCCGAGTCATTCTGGGCGGCGGCACATGGCCTCCTCACAAATGCAGATGATCTAGCACAGCTCGCGAACGCCGCCGCAAACCGGCACCGAAGCTACTGGGCCACACAACTGTTGGTCCAAGCGGGCTCTCTCGGTGAGCCCAGCGCACTTCTGCACTTCGCGCACGCACTCAGGAGATCGGGACGCCACGACGTTGCGGAAGAGCTCTACTCGAAGGCCGCACAAACAGGTTTCGAGTACGCCCAGGCGTCGGTGGTCGAGAACCGTGAACAGGCAGGTGAAGCCAGCGAGGCTGAGCGCTTGGCGAGGATATCCGCGTCAAGAGAAGGGGCCATGGCTCTGGAGCGACTCGCGATACTGCGGGGCGAGAAGGGTGACATCGTGGGCGCCGTGCGTTTGGCACGTGAGGCCGCGACGATGGGCCATACGTATGGGTTGGTATCGGTGTCAGCGATGTGCGAGAGGGGCGGGGACAGTGATACTGCCGAGGTTCTTGCATGGGAGGCTGCTGCGATCGGCGAGCCTGCTGCTCTCGTCAGCCTAGTGACACAACGAGTGGAGACCAGTCGCGACGACGAAGCGTATCGCCTGGCTTGTCAGGCCGCCGAGACTGGCGAGCCCGCATGCATGATTATTCTGGGGTTGTTTTGGGCGGAGGCGGGTCATCGTGCTGCAGCACGCGAGTTGTACGAGCAGACGCTGCGCATGTGTCCAATCGGCGTCGGCACTTCAGCACTTCAGCTGAACATCCATGCCACCATGCTGACGGCTCTCGGAGAGTCTGACCAGGCTGAGGAGCTGTACGAGCAGGCTGCCGAACTGGGGCACAGGGACTCTCGGTACAGTCTGCTGGCGATACGTGAGAGATCCGGCGACCACGCCGAGGCCGAGGCAATGGCGCGGCAGGCTGCTGAAGCCGGTGACCCCGGCTTTCTGCTCGACCTCGCAGAACTTCGGGGCGCTGCTGGCGACAGCATCGCGGCTGAAGCCCTCGCCTGGGAGGCAGCCGGATACGGCTATCCGTTGGCTCTGGCCCATTTGGCTCGCATGGCAGAAGGAACCGGTGACACCGCCGAGGCAGAGAGTCGGGCGTTGCTGGCCACCAACGCTGGGGACGTCAACGCCATCCGCTTCCTCAGAGAGACCCGGGCCCGGTTTTGGCCCCATGGCCTGGAGCCCGACGGTACTCCCTCCGGCCCGTGGTGATCATTCATGCAGCCCGGTGCTCAATCGCCTGCACAGCGCCCAGGGGTAGACGCAACTGGAGGGAGTGCCGTATGAGACCGGTTCATCGGTTTGGGCAGCGGTAGCTGGCAGGTTTGGGGAATAAGCGCACCGACCGGTCACCCAGTGCACTAATCAGGGCCTCTGGCCAGCCGGAACGCAGACTTGCTCTGGTCGCATTTCTGGTTACATTCGCCTCTCTACGGCACGGCACGGCACGCCCGCCCGCAAGCTGGATGCGTGCCGCAGGTCAGAACGCTTTTGGTCATTCCCGCACCGCCAGACGACCATTTGAAAGCGTGTGGCTGCAAAGCGGTCATGGGCCCGGAGTGCGTGAGCGCTGCGTGAGCGGACGGGGCGGCACCGGATGGATCGGGTGATACGCGTAGCGAGCGGTTCAGGTCTCCTACCTGGGGAAACGGGATTCACAGGCACTGCACAGCACCACCCGGGATGATCTTGCAGGCCCTTGTAATGCGTAGGTCGTCGGTTCGAATCCGACAGGGGGCTCGGTGAGAAGCCCAGCTCAGACACTGTCTGAGCTGGGCTTCTCCCTTTTCGGCTGCATCTCCGCCGCGATCACCGCAGGCTGGGAGGAACCGCCTGCCGGGTCTCGTCGGGCTGAGGAGCACCCCTATTGCGGGGACATAGTCGGGACGCATCCGGACAACGCCCCGCGCCCCCTCCCGCCGCCCGCGACCGAGCGGCCGCGAGCGGCTGCGGCGGTGTCAGGCGAGCTTGTGGCGGCCGCCGCCCTCGACGTGGATCGTCTCGCCGGAGACGAACCCGGCGCGCAGGAGCCACATCACCGCGTCCACGACGTCGTCGCTCGTGCCGTGTCGGCCGGTCAGGGTCGTCGCGGCGCTTCTGCTCAGCAGGGCGGCCTTTCCTTCGCCCAGGCGGTCCCAGGCACCCGAGTCCACGACACCGGGCGATACGGCGTTCACGCGTACCGGGGCCAGATCGGCCGCCAGATGACGCGCGGCGTACTCGACCGCACCGTTGGTGGTCCCCTTGACGAGGGATCCCGGCCCCGGGCGCCATCCGACCACGCCGGAGAACAGCACCATCGACCCGGTCGGGCGCAGTACCGGTGCGAAGTGCTTGGCCACCAGCATCGGACCGATCACCTTCGCCGTGAACGCGGCCAGCAGCTTGTCGTGGTCCAGCTCCCTCGCGCGCACGTCGTGCGGTGCCGAACCCGTCGTCACGATGTGGTCGACGCCGTCCTTCAACAGCTCCGCCGCGGCCGCGAGCGTCGATTCGTCCTGCAGGTCGCACCGCACGGCTGTGGCGCCGATCTCCCTGGCCGCCCCTTCGGCCGCGGTCAGGTCGCGGGCGCCCACCACCACCTCGAAACCGTCCTTGACCGCACGCCGCGCGATCGCCGCGCCGAGTGCCCGTGCACCGCCGATGACCAGGATCCGCTCCATGGAACACACTCCTTCTCGTGGGGACGGATCCGACGGTATAGATTTGATACCGGTATCTTCAACGCAACCGGAGGCGGCCATGGGTAGGGCGTACGACGTGATGGCGGCGACATGTCCCAGCCGCACGGTGCTGCACCGGATCGGTGCGCGCTGGACCGTGTTCGTCGTGAACGCCCTGGACGGTGGGCCGCGCCGCTTCACCGAACTCAAGGGGCACATCCGCGGCATCACGCCGAAGGCCCTGACCGAGACCCTGCGCTCCCTGGAGGCCGACGGTCTGATCAGCCGTCATGATTTCGGGGAGAACCCGCCCCGTGTCGAGTACGCCCTGACGCCTCTGGGCGACTCCCTGCTCGTGCCGCTGCGCGCGGTGCGGAGCTGGGCCGAGGAGCATGTCCCGGAGATCGAGCTGGCCCGGTCCCGACGGTCGGACGCCGAGACGGGTACCGGCTGAGAGAAGCGTTCCCTCAGTCTTCCGGCGCCTGAGATCCCGTGAGGTCCCCTTTCAGGTCGGCAGCGCCGCGTCCAGGTACTCCCGCACCGGCTCGAAGAGCGCGTACGGCACGTACGCCGGGATCTCCGCGTGGGTGACCCAGGCCACCTCGGCGAGTTCCTCGGGGTCCGCGACGTGGGCGATGCCGTCGACCACGGTGCACGCGGTGTACGACATCAGCCGGCCGGTCTGCGGGTGGACCCGCTCGCCGAGCGGCGTCACCGCCGCCACGGTCAGCCCGGTCTCCTCCCGGGTCTCGCGTACGGCGGCGTCCTCGCGGGTCTCGCCGGGTTCGACCGCGCCGGCCGGGAACTGCCAGGAGAGCGGCCCCTCGCTGACCCGGCGGCGCACCATCAGTACGCGCCCGCCGTCCACCACGACGGCGGCGGCGACGCCCGGACGCCCGTCGGTGCCCTGCTGCTGCGTCACGTCGGCTCCCCGGCTCCCTGGCGTGGCCGTTCCCGCGCGGCACTCCTACCGCTACGCCACTCCATCCCTGCGCCGACCCGCGGCGCGCGAAACGCGAAGGGTGCCCGGCGCGGGGTATCACCCGCGCCGGGCACCCGGAGGCTGATCGCCGAGCGGCCGGTCGACCGGCTACACCACCCCGACCCAGACGTCCGCGCCGAGGCTGCCCTTGATGTCGGAGGCGACCTGGGTGGGGTCGACCTCGAAGCCGAGGGCGTAGACGACCGTCTTGCCCGGGCCCTGCACCTGGAGGCGTACGGGGCTGTCGCCCTTGTGGGCGGCGAGGATGCGCTTCAGCGTCTGGATGGTGGGCTCGTTGATCCGGTGCGAGCGCAACTGGAGGCGGACGGGGGGCTTTCCGCCGCTCTCGGCGGACGACACGTCGAGCACTTCCAGCTCCTGGCCGGCGATGCTGATCGTGCCGTCGCGGTCGTTGAGCCGGCCGGCGACGGAGACGACGCTGTCCGGGATGAGCGCGTGCTGCACCAGCGTGTACGAGGCGGGGAAGTAGAGGACTTCCATCTCGCCGTCACGGTCGGCCAGGTTGACGATCGCCCAGGCGTTCCCCTGCTTGGTCATGCGGCGGTCGACGCTCGTGATGAGGCCGGCGAGCTTGACGATGCCCTCGGTCCGCCCGGATCCGAGGAGTTCGCTGATCGTGGTGTCCCGGTGGCGGGAGAGGATGTGCTCGGTGCCGTCCAGCGGGTGGGCGGAGACGTACATGCCGAGCATCTCGCGCTCGGTGGCGAGGAGTTGCTTGCGCGGCCACTCCGACTCGTCGATCTTGAAGTCCAGCCCGAACGCGGGGGCTTCGTCGCTTCCGCCGAGGTCGCCGAAGAGGTCGTCCTGTCCGATCGCGGCCTGCTTCTTGACCGGGATGACGGAGTCGATCGCCTCTTCGTGGACGGCGGACAGCCCCTTGCGGGTGTGGCCGAGCGAGTCGAAGGAGCCTCCCTTGATCAGGGATTCCACGGCCCGCTTGTTGAGGGCGCCGATGTCGGCCTTGTCGAGGAAGTCCGCGAAGGAGGTGAACTTCCCCTGGGCCTTGCGCGTGGCGACCAGGGACTCGATCACGTTCTCACCGACGTTGCGGATCGAGCGCAGGCCGAAGCGGACGCTGTCGCCGATGGCGGTGAAGTTGCCGATGGACTCGTTCACGTCCGGGGGGAGGACCTGGACGCCCATCTTGCGGGCGTCGGCCAGGTAGATGCCGGCCTTGTCCTTGTCGTCGCCCACGGAGGTGAGGAGGGCCGCCATGTACTCGGCCGGGAAGTTGGCCTTGAGGTAGGCGGTCCAGTACGACACGAGGCCGTATCCGGCGGTGTGACTCTTGTTGAACGCGTAGCCCGAGAACGGGAGCATGACGTCCCACAGGGCCTTGATCGACTCCTCGGAGTACCCGTTGTCCCGCATGCCGCCGTGGAACTTCTCCCACTCGGCGGCCAGCACCTCGGGCTTCTTCTTACCCATCGCCCGGCGCAGCAGGTCGGCGCCGCCGAGGGTGTAGCCGGCGAGCTGACGGGCGATGGCCATGATCTGCTCTTGGTAGATGAGCAGGTGGAAGGTGTTGCCGAGGATGGGCTCCAGCGCCTCGCGCAGCTCGGGGTGGATGGGCGCGATCTCCTGGCGGCCGGTCTTGCGGTGCGCGTAGTTGGTGTGCGCGTTGGCCGCCATGGGGCCGGGCCGGTAGAGGGCGAGGGCGGCCGCGATGTCTTCGAACCGGCTCGGTTCCATCAGCTTCAGCAGGGTGCGCATACCGCCGCCGTCGAGCTGGAAGACGCCGAAGGTGTCACCCCGGGCGAGCAGCTTGTACGTGGTGGCGTCGTCCAGCGGGATTGGCTTGTCGCCGTTCTGCGGGACGGTGTCCGTGGTGATGCTGAGGCCGCGGTTCTCGCGGACGTTCTGGAGCGCCTGGTCGATCACGCCGAGGTTGCGGAGGCCGAGGAAGTCCATCTTGACCAGCCCCATGTTCTCGCAACTGGGGTAGTCGAAGCCGGTGATCTTCACGCCGTCCTTGGCGCGCATGTGCAGGGGGATGCGGTCGGTGAGCCGCGTCTTGGAGAGGATGACCGCGGCCGCGTGCACGCCGGTGTTGCGGATCAGGCCCTCGACGCCCTTCGCGCCGTCCACGACCCTCTTGACGTCGGGCTCGTTCTCGTAGAGGGCCCGGATCTCCCCGGCCTCGCCGTAGCGCGGGTGCGAGGAGTCGAAGATGCCGTTGATGGGGATGGACTTGCCCATCACGTCCGGCGGCAGGGCCTTCGTGATGCGCTCACCGTGGCTGAAGGGGTATCCCAGCAGGCGGGAGGTGTCCTTGATGGCGTTCTTGGCCTTCAACTTGCCGAAGGTGTTCACCATGGCGGTGAACTCGTCGCCGTACTTGTCGACGACGTAGCGCACCATGCGGTCGCGGTGGCGGTCGTCGAAGTCGAGGTCGACGTCCGGCGGGTTGATGCGCTCGGGGTTGAGGAACCGTTCGAAGAGCAGACCGTGTTCGAGCGGGCAGAGTTCGGTGATGCGGGTGGCGTACGCGACGATCGAGCCGGTCGCGGAACCTCGGCCGGGGCCGACGGGGATCTTGTTGTCGCGGGCGTACTGGCAGATGTCGGCGACGACGAGGAAGTAGCTGCTGAAGCCCATCGGACCGATGACCTTCATCTCGGTCTCGAACCGCTCCATGACCGGGTCGGGGATGGGAGAGCCGTACCGCATCTCCAGGCCCCTGATGCACTCGCGGCGCAGGTAGCTCTCCTGGGACTCGCCCTCCGGGACCTCCGGGTACTGCGGCATCTCGTCCTCGGGAGCGAACACCTCCTCGTACGACTCGATGCGCTCGGCGATCAGGAGCGTGTTGTCACACGCCTCGGGGAGCTCCGAGAAGAGCTGCCGCATCTGCTGGGCGGTCTTGAGGTAGTAGCCGGTGCCGTTGAACCGGAATCGGCCCGGGTCGTCCTTGTTCTTGCCCACGCCGATGCACAGGAGGTTGTCGTGCGCGTCGGCGTGCTCCTCCAGGACGTAGTGCGCGTCGTTGGTGGCGAGCAGCGGGATGTCCAGGTCCTTGGCGAGCCGGAGCAGGTCGGCCCGGACGTTGCGCTCCAGGTCGAGGCCGTGGTCCATCAGCTCCAGGAAGTAGTTCTCCTTGCCCAGGATGTCCTGGTAGGAGGCCGCCACCTCCCGGGCCTCGTCGTACTGGTTCAGCCGCAGCCGGGTCTGGATCGCTCCGGACGGGCAGCCGGTCGTACCGATGATCCCCTCGGCGTGCTCGGAGATCAGCTCCATGTCCATACGGGGCTTGCCGGCGGGGAACTGTCCCGTGTAGCTGGCCTCGGTCGACAGGAAGAAGAGGTTCCGCAGTCCCTGGACGTTCCGCGCCCACATGGTCATGTGGGTGAACCGGCCACCGCCGGAGACGTCCTTCGAGCCCTCGCCGTCGGCCGACATGGCCCTGACGCCGCCGGGTCCCCAGAACTCCTGCTTACGGTTGCGGCGCGAGGAAGGCGCGACGTACGCCTCGATGCCGATGATTGGCTTCACGCCATCGAAGCCCTTGGCCACCTGCTGGAACTCGTACGCACCGAACATGTTTCCGTGGTCGCTCATCGCGATGGCGGGCATGCCCTGGCGGGAGACCTCCTCGAACATCGGCTTGAGCCGCTGGGCCCCGTCGAGCATCGAGTATTCGGTGTGATTGTGCAGGTGAACGAAGGAATCAGGCACCGGGTGCGCACCTCCAGAGAGGGATGGGGAAGAGCCCAGTTTATCCAGAGGGGCACCTTCCACGGCGGCTCCTCGTCCTCTCGCCGAGGGATCGGACCAAGCGAAACCGTGACCTCCCGGTATGACTCAAAGTCGCTTTCTCCCTCCCTTCAGTAGTGTGTGCGCGGCCACGCGCAGCGCGCTGGACGAGGCCCCGCGCATCCCGTAGGAGGGGGCGCCCGCCCGCGGGATGCGGCGGCCGTCCGGCCACTGATTTCCACGCCGGAGAGTGACCGGGGGCCGGCCAGGAGTCGCGGGCCTCGGCGCGTGGGTGGGCCGTCCTACGTACGCGTCGCCCGGCCGCACTCCGTGGCCTCGCCCCGGTCGGCGGGGAGGGGGGAGCTCCGGTCGTACGGGTCCACCTCGGGCCCGCGGCCCTCGTGCCCGGTGGCGCGCTCGGCGGCGAACTCGGGGGTGAGGTACCCGGTGCCCGCCGTGCAGCCGCCGTTGGCGGTGTCCACGGAGTAGGAGAGGAGGGAGAAGGTCCCCGGCTCGATCAGCACCTTCGCCGGGTCGTCCCAGCTGACGACGGTGCCGCGGCGCACGATCGTACGGGCGACCTCCTCGCTCCCCGCGGCGGCGCGTACCAGCGGGTAGACGAAAGTGACGTCCGCCGTCACTTCGAGGGCGCCGCGCTTCCCCTCCGTGAAGGTGAGCTGCCCGCGGGTCTTGACGACGTCGCCGGCGGGGCGCACCTCGGAGGGGCGGAAACGGCTGAAAAGCAGGAGCGGGTCGGTCTTCTCGCCGGGCGTCCGCAACGAGCTCGCCACGTACTGCCGGATGTCCGGCTGCCGGGGATTGATCAGCGCGATGGCGGCGGTCGGCCGCTCCCCGCGCAGCACCGCCGGATCGAGGTTGGAGGCGGCGAGGAAGTCCCGTGTGCGCTCCAGTGCGTCGGCCACCTGGGCCCGGGTCATCCAGCCGGTCGCCTTCGCGTCGGGCAGGTGGATGCCCGCCGTTCCGTCCTTCCACGCGACCGCCGGCGATCCCCTGAACGGCTCGTCCAGTGTGGGGTGTTCGCCGATCGGGCTGTCCGGGGGCGGGCCGGTCGGTCGGGCGGTCTCGGCGCCCGGCGGCGTGACCGCGACGTCACCGCCGCCGCTTCCGGAGACCCAGTCGACGACCCGGCCCGGGGCGAGGGCGACGAGCGTCAGGGCGACGGCCAGCAGGATTCCGACGGCGTACCGGCCCTTCCGGCTGCGCCGGGTGGCCGGTTGGTACGAGCGCCAGGCGGCCGGCGGCTCCGGGGCTTCCTTCAGCCGCCGGGTGACCATCCGGGCCCGCGCGGACGGCTCCTGGGGGGCGTCCCGCGACCCGGCCCCGGACTCCCGCAGGAAGCGTTCCCACTCCTCGTCCGGTATGGATGCCCCGTTCTTGCCCACGCCGCTCTCCCCCCCTCGCGCCCCGGTCCCCCCGGAGCCGCTTCCGATGCCCGCGCATCATCACACGGAGGAGTGACAGCAGAATTTTCCGTCGGGCGGTGGTCCGGGGAGCGGACGGGTGGGCGGGACGCGGGGCAGTTCCCTGTTCGGTCGGGCGCGTGCGGTGTCCCGCCCGGTCAGGCGCGGACGGGGGTGGCGGTGAGGTAGTCGGCCAGGGCGTCGAGCAGGCGGTCGGCGTCCTCCTCGCTGCTGTACGGCGCCAGGCCGACGCGCAGCCCGCCGCCGTCGCCGAGGCCGAGGTGGCGGCTGGCCTCCAGGGCGTAGAAGGAGCCGGCGGGCGCGTCGACCCCGCGTGCGGCGAGGTGGCGGGAGGCGTCCGCGGCGGAGCGGCCGGGGAAGGTGAGCAGCAGGGTCGGGGTGCGCAGGGCCGCGCGGGAGCGCACGGTGATGCCGTCGAGTGCGGCGAGGCCGGTCTCGATGCGGACGCGCAGGGCGTCCTCGTGGGTCTCGATCGCCTCGAAGGCGGCGGCCAGGCGCTCGCGCCGGGAGGCGGTGGCGGGGGTGGCGGCGGGCGCGAGGGTGGCGAGGAAGTCCACGGCGGCGCGGGCGGCGGCCAGCGACTCGTAGGGCAGGGTGCCGAGTTCGAGGCGTTCGGGGACCGCGTCGGTCGACGGCAGCAGCTTGTCGGGGTGGAGGGTCTCCAGCAGCTCGGGCCGGCTCGCCAGGACGCCGAGGTGCGGGCCGAGGAACTTGTACGGGGAGCACACCAGGAAGTCGGCTCCGACGGCGGCGAGCTCGACCGGGGCGTGGGCGGCGAGGTGCACGGCGTCCACGTGCAGCAGCGCGCCCGCGCGGTGCACCAGGTCGGCGATCGCGGGCAGGTCGGGGCGGGTGCCGACGAGGTTGGAGGCGCCGGTGACGGCGACCAGCCGGGTGCGGTCGCTGAGCGCGTCGGCGACGTGGTGGGCCGTCAGTTCTGTGCTGTACGGGTCGAATTCGGCCCACCGGACGCTCGCGCCCACCGCTTCCGCGGCCTGGATCCACGGGCGGATGTTGGCGTCGTGGTCGAGGCGGCTGACCACCACCTCGTCCCCGGGGCCCCAGTTCTTCGCGAGGGTGCGGGCGAGGTCGTAGGTGAGCTGGGTGGAGCTGCGTCCGAAGACGATGCCGCGCGGGTCCGCCCCGAGCAGGTCCGCGAGTGCGGAGCGGGCACCGAGGACGATGGCCTCGGCGTTGCGCTCGCCTTCGTTCTGGGTGCCCCGTACGGCGAGCGGGTGGGCCAGCGCGTCGACGACTGCGTCGATCACCGGCTGCGGGGTCTGCGTACCCCCGGGGGCGTCGAAGCGGGCCGAGCCGGACTTCAGGGCGGGGATCTGCGCGCGGACCGCGTGGACGTCGTAGGACATGCGTACTCCGGTGGGTGGGGCGGTGGGCGACGGGCCCGCTGGGCCCGGGGGCGGCGTACGGGTGGCGCCCCGGACATCGATGGTGCCTGGTGGGGGCGGGGTCCGCGCGGGCGGGTCGGCGGCGCCCCCCGGGAGCTGCCATCCTGACCTGCGGAACATCTGAGCGGGAGGGGCGGCGCCAGTGGTGACCGACGAGGGGCGGGCGATCGGCGATGCGCGAGGAAGCGGAGCCGGAGACGGAGCCGCGGACGGGCGGGCGACCGGCAGGGCGTGCGGCGCCGGGGGAGAACCCACGGGGGCGGCGGGACCGCGTACGGGCGCCGATCCGCACGCCCTCGTGCCGCCGACCCGGGCCCGCGGCACGGTCGTCCTGCTGAACGGGGCCTCCAGCTCGGGCAAGTCGAGCATCGCCCGCGCGCTCCTCGCCTCGCTCGACGGGAGCTGGTTCCACCTGCCGGTGGATGCCTTCCACGCGATGCGCGGCGGCAGCCCCCTGGCGGCGGAGGACCTTCCGGCGGAGATCGACCGGACCGTCAAGGGGTTCCACCGCGCGGTGGCCGGGATGGCGGCGGCGGGGAACAACCTCGTCGTCGACCTCCCCCTCAGCCGTCGCTGGCGCCTGCTGGACCTGCTCGCGCTGCTGGTGCCGCAGGACACGGTGCTGGTGGCGGTCCGCTGCCCGCTGCCGGAACTCGAGCGCCGGGAGGCGGCGCGCGGCGACCGCACGCCGGGGCTGGCGGCGCTCCAGTTTCCCGTCGTCCACGCGCACGGTCCGCACGACCTCGACGTCGACACCGAGGCGTACGGCCCCGAGGAGTGCGCCCGGCGCGTCCGTGACTTCCTGCTGGTCCGCCCGCGCCCCACGGCCTTCGAGAGCCTGCGGCGTACGTACCTGCCCGGGCCGGCGCCGACCGGACCGGCTCAGTAGCCGGCGGCCAGCAGCGCCGGCAGGGCGCGCATGTCGTCGAAGACGACGGTGCCGGGGCCTTCGAGGCGGGCCGCCGGGGTGAGCCCGCCGCTGTAGCCGAAGGACCGCATGCCGGCGGCGCGGGCGGCGGCGACCCCGTACGCGCTGTCCTCGATCACCGCGCAGCGTGCCGGGTCGGCGCCCAGGGTGCGGGCCGCGTGCAGGAACAGGTCGGGGGCGGGCTTGCCCCGGGCGACGTCGGCGGCGCTGAAGACGCGGCCCTCGAAGTGGTGGCCCAGGGCGGTGGTGGTCAGGCTGCGGCGGATGGAGCGGTGGGAGCCGTTGGAGGCGAGGCAGTACGGGATGGTGAGCGCCGCCAGTACCTCGGGAATGCCGTCCACCGGGGTCAGTTCGGCGAGCGCCGCGTGGTAGAGGTGCGTGTAGGGCTCGTCCCAGTCGTCGGCGAGCGTCCTGCCGAGCCGTTCCTCCAGCGCCGCCCGCAGCACCTCCACCGAGGAGCCCACGAACCGTTCGATGATCTCGGCCTCGGTGAACGGCGCGCCCAGCTCCGCCATGACGGCCGCGTCCACCGTGACGTAGATGCGCTCGCTGTCCACCAGGACGCCGTCGCAGTCGAAGATCACCAGGTCGAAGGGGTTCGTGGTCATGGCGGCAGCCTACGGCCGCCCCCGGCGGCCGCCCAGGCTCTCCCCGCGACAGGAATCGCGACAGGAATCGCGACAGGGATCGCGAGAGGTCGGAGCGCGACAGGGATCGCGGGAGGTCGGAGCGCGAGCGCGGATCGGACACCCGTGCGGCCCTTCACGACCTCCGGCCCCTCACCACCGCCTCCGGCCCCTCACCACCGCCTCCGGCCCCTCACCACCGCCTCCGGCCCCTCACCACCGCCTCCGGCACCTCACCACCGCCTCCGGCACCTCACCACCGCCCTCGGCCCTTCACCCCCGCCCCGGGCACCTCACCATGCCCGGGGCTTACCCCACCGCCCCCGGCACCTGACCACCCCCGGACCTTCAGCGCACCCCCGCGATCCGGTCCGCCACCCGCGCCAGCGGGTCCGAGTCCGCGCGTGAGGTGGCGGTCTCCCGGCGGTCGGCGGCGCGCCGGGCCGCGTCCGCTCCGTGGACGGTGAGCCAGCGCAGCGGTTCGGGCTCCCAGCGGCGGACGCGGTGGTTCACCCACGGCAGCGCGGTCAGGCCGGTCGGGCCCGCCTGGCCGGAGTCCTGCTGGATCAGGTCGCGCAGGGTGCGGGCGGCGAGGTTGGCGGTGGTGACGCCGGAGTCGACGTAACCGCCCGCCCAGCCGAGGCCGGTGGAGCGGTCCAGGCCGACCGACGCGCACCAGTCGCGCGCGGCGCCGGTCACGCCCGACCAGGCGTGGTCGACGGCGGCCCCCGCGGTGGCGGGGAAGAGGCGGACGAGGTGTCCGCGCAGCGCCTCGACGGTCGCGGGCCGGGTGCGCCCGTCGTCGTCGGTGCGCGAACCGTAGCGGTACGGCACGCCGCGGCCACCCAGCGCGATGCGATCGTCGGCGGTGCGTGTGGCGTGCGGGCCGGTGTGGGCCAGGTCGCCGAGGATTTCGCGGCCCTCCCAGCCGAGCGTCTCCCAGAGGGCGGCGGGCAGCGGCTCGGTGACGATCATCGAGGAGTGGAGCGGGATCCAGGTGCGCCGGTGGCCCTTGACGCCGGCGGTGTACCCCTCGGTGCAGCGCAGGACGTACGGGGCGCGGACCGTGCCGTAGGGGGTCACGGCGTGCTTGGGCCGGATCTCGGTGACCGGCGTCGACTCGTGGACGGTGACGCCGAGCGCCTCGACGGCCGCCGCGAGGCCGGTGACGAGCTTCACCGGGTGGAGGCGGGCGCCGTGCGGGGTCCAGGTGGAGCCGACCGCGCCCCTGACCCCGATCCGTCCGGCGGTCTCGCGGGCGCCGCGCAGCACCCGGTCCCGCTCGCCGAAGGCGATCTCGACGGAGTGGTGGTCCTTGAGCCGGGCGAGCTGGGCGGGGGTGTACGCGACGTCGAGGGCGCCGCCCCGGTGGACGTCGGCGTCGATCTTCTCCTCGGTGACGTCCCGGACGACCTCACCGACCGTGTCGTTCATGGCCCGTTGGAGCCGTACCGCCGCGTCGTGGCCGTGCAGTCGCGCGTAACGGTCGCGGCCCGCGACGCCGTTGGAGAGCCGTCCGCCGTGACGGCCGGATGCGCCGTAGCCGCAGAACGCGGCTTCCAGCACGGTGATGTGGAGGAAGGGGACGGCCTTCTTCAGGTAGTACGCCGTCCAGAGCCCGGTGTAACCGCCGCCGACGATGCACACGTCGGCGTGGGTGTCGCCGGGCAGGGGTTCGCGGGGGGCGGGGATGCCCGCCTGTGCGAACCAGAACGATATGCCGCCGTCGGTGGTCTCCCGGCGGGGCTCGGCGGATCTGCCGCTGCTCATGTTGCCTCTGCTGTCCGTGGAGTTGGGGGAGAGAGGGCCGGCGGCGCGGGGTGGCCGCCTCGCCACCCGCCCGGTGCGGTGCGCCGCTCGATGCGGGACGTTACTGCGCCGGGGCCCGTCCCGTCTCGGGGGCCCGCCGGGTCAGCGGGTAGCAGGCCAGGCCGGCGAGGGCCGCCGTGAAGCGGGCGAGGTCGGTGACGTCGGGGCCGGCGCCCAGCGGCACCCCGCAGAAGACGAGGACCCCGAAGGCGTACGCGTACCGCCAGACGCGCGGCAGCCGGTAGGTGAGCACCGCGGCGACGCCCGCGAGGCCTTGATCGGAGGCGTACACCAGGGAGTTGGTGGCCGAGGGGGGTGCGTGGCCGTGGCGTGCGGCCCAGAGCAGGGCGGTCTCGGCGAGCAGTCCGGCGGGCACGTACGCGGCGGCGACCGCGGCGCACCACCGCAGGGTCCCCAGCCAGTGTTCGGCGGGTGCGTGGAAGAGGGTGAACAGCACCGCGCAGAGCACCCAGTGGCCGCCCTGCGGCAGCCACAGCAGGCCGGCGAGGAAGATGCGGAACGGCCGGTCGGCGAGGGCGTCGAGGCCGGTGGGCGCGGGCAGCCGGACGTACTCCTCGGCGGCCGGGAGCAGCGGGCCCAGCAGGTGGGTGGTGACGAGGAGGACCGTCAGCCAGACGTACGTGCCCGGGGCTCGGGCGATCCAGCGGCCGGCCGCGGAGGCGACGGCTGCTGCCGGGCGGTTTCGCTCCATGGTGCCGATTGACGCACGGTCCTACGATCGTCGGCGTGATCGACATCCCCGAAGAGCTGATCGCCACCCAGACCATGTTCCGGGGGGCCGCCGGAAAGGCGTTCACCGATGCTCTCCCCGGGCTCGCCGCCCGCTACCTGCGGGAGTGGGGGCTGCGGACCGACGGGGCGCCGATGTACGGGATGTGTGCCCTGGTCCTGCCGGTCGTCCGGGAGGCGGACGGCCTCCCGGGCGCGCTCAAACTCCAGTTGCTGGACGAGGAGTCGGCGGGGGAGGCGTGGGCACTGCGGGTGTGGGGCGAGGCGGGGGCCGGGACGGTCGCGCTGCTCCGCCACGACCCGGAGACCGGCGCGATGCTGCTGGAGCGCCTGGACGAGAGCCGTCCGCTCTCGGCGGTGCCCGACGCCCGGGAGGCGGTGGGCGTCCTCGCCGAGGTGCTGGCCCGGCTGGTGGCGGTTCCCGCGCCGCAGGGGCTGCGCACGCTGGGGGAGATGGTCGCGCGGATGCTGGAGGAGACGCCCCGGGCGCTCGCGGTCCTCGCCGACGAGCGGGAGCGGCGGCTGGTCGCGGACTGCGCGGCCGCGGTGCGGGAGGTGGCCGGCGAGCCGGGCGACCGGCTGCTCCACTGGGACCTGCACTACGACAACGTGCTGGCCGGCCGCGCCGGCACGGACCGCGCCCACGCGTGGGTCGCCCTGGACCCGAAGCCGCTCGCGGGCGACCCGGGGTTCGAGCTCTTCCCCGCTCTCGACAACCGCTTCGACCCGGCGGAGATCCTCTGGCGTTTCGACGCCCTCAGCGAGGCGCTCGGCCCCGCCTGCGACCGGGAGCGGGCGCGCGCCTGGACCCTGGGCCGGGTCCTGCAGAACGTGCTGTGGCACAGCAGGGAGGGCACGCACACCCTCGCCCCGGACCATGCCGAGATCGCCCGGCGGTTGCTGGGCCGGTCGTAGCGGGCCGTGCGGGTCGTAGCGGGTCGTGCAGGTCGTAGGGGGGCGTGGCGGGTTGCGGACGCGGGCGGGACGGCAGGTCGCAAGCCCGGTGGGGAGCGGTCGGGCCTTCCCCGCGCGGCCGACTCCCGCGCGGGCAGCGGGCCTTCCTCCGCACCCGCACCGAACTGCGTTCATCCGTCGCACCGTTATGGACACCGTGCGGGGGGCCGTGTTCTGCTGCACACCGAGCAGAGATTTTGCAACGTGAGAAAAAGGGTCGGTGCGGCAGGGACGAGCCGCGGGCCGGCGCAGAGGAGAAGGGAGTCGCGTGTGAGAACCGCATCGATGAGCCGGGGCGGCAGCCCACGGCGTGCGCGCCGGAGAGTGGGTGCCGTCGCCGCGCTGGCCGTGGCCGCGTCGACGACCCTGACCGGTACCGCCACCGCCACCGCCACCGAGAGCCACGGCGCCAGGATCCCGACGGTCACCTCCGGGAACGCCCGCTTCGAGATCCTCTCGCCGACGCTCGTCCGTACCGAGTACGCCGGCGACGGCGCCTTCACCGACGCCCCCACCTTCAACGCGATCGGGCGCGACGGGTTCACCCCGACCGCCTACACCGCGCGGACGGAGGACGGGTGGCTGACCGTCCGGACGAGCGCCATGACCCTGCGCTACCGGGTCGGCTCCGGGCCGTTCGACGCGGAGAACCTCTCCGTCCGGCTCGACGCGGGCGAGCGGCCGGTGACCGCAGCCCCCTGGCAGCGGCTCGTCTGCGCGCTGGGCGCGCTCTGCGAGGCGGAGGATCTCCGGCTCGAAGGGCTCGGGACGGCGTCCGACCACCGCGACCACACCGGCGCCGCCTTCGCCGCCGGCTTCGAGGCCACCGGCAGTTCGGTCGCCGCTGACATCGATGTCAAGGCAGCCGGGAGCTACCGCTTCGCCCTGAAGTACGCCAACTCCACCGGCGGCGACGGCAAGACGGAGACCCGCACCCTCTCGCTCTCCGTGGACGGCGGTGCGCCGCGGAAGGTGGAGCTCCCCGCCACCGCGAACTGGGACACCTGGGCCGAGGCCACCGCCCAGGTGGAGCTGGGCGCGGGGCAGCACACCGTCGCGCTGACCCGGACCGCCGCGGACTCCGGCTCGGTGAACCTCGACAGCGTCGCCCTGCTCCGCGCGGACGACGACACCTACCCCTCCGCCACCACCACCGCCATCAAGGACTGCCGTTTCGGGACGAGTTGCGAGGCGGAGTCCGCCCGGATCGCCGGCACGGCCACCGGTGCACTGGACCACCCGGGGTACGCGGGCCACGGCTTCGTCGCCGAGCTCAACCAGCACGCGAGCCTGACCACGCACCTGGTCGGCGTCCCCGCCGACGGCGTCTACACGCTCCGGGTGCGGTACGCCAACGGGCAGGGCGGCGACGGCCTGCACCGGACGCGCACCGCCTCCGTGACGAGCACCGGCACGGACGTGACGAGCGGCGGCAGGGACCTGACGAGCACCGGCCCGGACGTGACGAGCGCCGGCCCGGACTCCGCCCCCGGCTCCACCGCCACCCTGGAGCTGCCCGCCACGAAGGACTGGAACGACTGGCAGGAGGCGGCGGTCCCGGTCAGCCTCCGGGCGGGCGCCAACGACATCACCCTGGGCTGCCCCGACCCGGCCAGCTGCCACGTCAACGCCGACACCCTCTCCGTGGCCTCCCCGGAGTCGGCCGCCCCGCAGCCGCACCTCGCGCTCGGCGGGTACCGCCGTGGTCTGGACGGCGTCTCCGGCCAGGGCAACGACCCCGTCACCACGCCGGGCCTGCTCAGCCGGGACGGCTGGTACCTCCTCGACGACACCCCGTCCGCCCTGTACGACCCGGAGTCGAAGAAGGTCCGCCCCCGTCCCGCCCGGGGCGGTGCTCCCTACCAGGACGGTTACCTCTTCGGGTACGGCCACGACTACAAGCGGGGCCTCACCGACCTGGCCACCCTGACCGGACCGCCCGCCCTGCTGCCCACCTGGGCCTACGGCGTCTGGTACTCCGAGTACATCGACCGGACGGCCGCCGACTACCAGGACGAGATCCTGCCCGCCTTCCGCGCGGAGGGGGTCCCGCTCGACGTCCTGGTGACCGACACCGACTTCAAGGCCGGTGACACCTGGCGCGGTTGGGAGATCGACCCGGCCAAGTTCCCTGACGCGAAGGGCTTCTTCGACTGGTCCGAGGCGCAGGGACTGCACAACACGCTCAACACGCACCCGAGCATCCAGGGCTCCGACCCCCAGTTCGCGCGGGCCCAGGCGACCGCCAGGGGCAAGCTGGTCAAGGGCGGTTGCCGTGCCGACTGCTACGTCTTCGACTTCGGTGACGCGGACCAGCTCAGGGCGTACATGGATCTGCACCGGACCATGGACGAGCAGGGCGTCGACTTCTGGTGGCTCGACTGGTGCTGCGACGCCTCGCAGTCCTCGCTCGCCGGCGTGACCCCGGACGCGTGGATCAACCAGCAGTACGCCGACGACTCCGCCCGGGCCGTCGGCCGGGGCTTCGTCCTCTCCCGTGCCTACGGCTCGCTCCAGGCCGGCGGGTACAGCGGCCAGCAGGCCCTGCCGACCGGCCCCTGGGCCGACAAGCGCTCCACCGTCCACTTCACCGGCGACACCGCCTCCACCTGGGGCACCCTGCGCTTCGAGGTCGGCTACACCCCGGGTGAGTCCGCGGCGACCGGCATGGCGTCGATCACCCACGACATCGGCGGCCACAACGACACGACGGGTCTGCCCGGTGCGGAGGAGGGCACCCACAAGCTCCCCGACGACCTGTACGCCCGGTGGGTTCAGTTCGGCACCTTCCAGCCCGTCGACCGCCTGCACAGCAACCACAGCGACCGGCTGCCGTGGCAGTACGGCCCCGCGGCCCGGAAGTCCGCCGACGCCTTCCTCAACCTCCGCGAGAACCTGGTGCCGTACACCTACACCCTCGCCGAGGAGGCGAACCGGACCGGCGTACCGATCGTCCGCCCCGCCTACCTGGAGTACCCCGAGGAGCAGGCGGCGTACGCGGCCGCCGGCAGCGAGTACTTCTACGGCTCCGACGTCCTGGTCGCCCCGGTGACCACCCCCGGTGAGTCCGCCACCACCCCGGTCTGGTTCCCGCCGGGCCGGTGGACCGACTACTTCACCGGCGCGACCTACACGGGCGGGGAGGGCGGCACCACGCGGGACGTCACCACCACCCTCGACACGATGCCCGTCTTCATCAGGTCCGGCGGCATCATGCCGACCCGCAGCGAGAACGTCACCGACAACGCCCGCAATCCGCTGACCGACGTCACCCTCTCCGTCGCCGCCGGCGCCTCCGGTTCGTACACGCTGTACGAGGACGACGGCACCACGGCGACGGGGAAGGTCCGGAGCGCCACGACGGCCGTCTCCTACCGGGAGAAGGGCTCGCTCAGGACCGTGACCGTCGCCGGGACCAAGGGCTCCTACGACGGCCAGGTGAAGAACCGCCGCTGGACCCTCTCCCTCCTGGGCACCACCCACGCCCCCACCGAGGTGACCGCACGCGGCAAGCGGCTCGCCCGCGACGCGTACACCTGGGACGAGGCGACCGGCGTGCTCACCGTCACGCTCCCGAAGCAGTCGGTGCGCACACCGGCCGTGGTGACCGTGCGGTAGCCGGTAGCCGGAATCCGGCACCCGGAAGGCGGTGGGGCGGTGGGGCGGGGGCCCACCGCCGCCCGCACCCGTCCGGGTGCGGGCCCTCCACCCGCCGCGTCTACGCTGCCCCCATGATTCGTACCGCCACCGCAGCAGACGTCCCCGCCCTCCACGCCATGGTCCGTGAGCTGGCCGCGTACGAGAAGGCGCTCGACGAGGTGCGGGCCACCGAGGCCCAGTTGCACGAGGCCCTCTTCGGTGAGCGGCCCGCCGCCTACGCCCACGTCGCCGTCTCCGACGAGGACGGCGAGACCGTCGGCTTCGCGCTGTGGTTCCTCAACTTCTCCACCTGGCGCGGTGTCCACGGCATCTACCTCGAAGACCTCTACGTGCGCCCCGAGCGCCGCGGCGGCGGCCACGGCAAGGCCCTGCTGACCGAGCTCGCCCGGATCTGCGTGGACCGGGGGTACGGCCGCCTGGAGTGGTCGGTGCTCGACTGGAACACCCCCTCCATCGCCTTCTACGAGTCCCTCGGCGCCCGCCCGCAGGACGAGTGGACCGTCTACCGGCTCACCGACGACGCGCTGGGGCGGCTGGGCGGCGTGCGGTAGCCGACCCCGTCGGCGGTCTGGCCCGGGACGGCCGACCGCCGTGCGGACGCGTGGCTGTCGGACGCGTACGACACGATGGGCGCATGGCAACGAGCGCGGGCAGGGGCAGGGGCAGGACCACCGGCAAGCCGAAGGACGTGGCACCGGCGAGACGGCCGCAGGTGCGGCTGCCACCGCTCGTCCCGTACGCGGACGCCGGGCTGGAGGCGGACGGGGACTACGACGGGCTGCGGTTCGAGGCCGTGGACCTCGCCGACCAGTCGGGGCGCGGCGCCCGGTTCATGGACTGCGCGCTGGACGGCTGCGCCCTGGACCGTACGGAGCTGGTGCGGGCCCGCTTCCTCGACTCGGTGCTGACCGGCGTGCGGGGTGTGGCGACCGAGCTGGCCGAGGCGTCGCTGCGCGACGTGGAGATCGTGGACGCACGGCTCGGCGGGGTGCAGATGCACGGGGCGGTGCTGGAGCGCGTGGTGGTGCGCGGCGGGAAGATCGACTACCTCAACCTGCGCGCCGCCCGCCTCACCGACGTCGTCTTCGAGGGCTGCGTGCTCGCCGAACCGGACTTCGCGGACGCCCGGCTGGTACGGGTGGAGTTCCGCGACTGCGTGCTGCGGCGGGCCGACTTCACCAACGCCACCATGGATGCGGTGGATCTGCGGGCCGCCGCCGAACTGGACATCGCCCGGGGTGTGGAACGCCTGGCGGGCGCGGTCATCAGCCCGGTGCAGCTGATGGAGCTGGCCCCGGCGTTCGCGGCGCAGATCGGGGTGCGGGTGGAGGCGTGAGACCGGTTGGACCCCCCCGCGCTCAGACGCGGGGGAAGCGCGCCTGGAGGTCCCAGATCACCGGGTTGTCGGCGAGTCCGTCGTGCAGGTCCGAGAGGTCGGCGATCAGGTCCTGGAGGAAGTCGCGGGCCTCGCGGCGCAGCAGGGAGTGGCCGAAGGTGAGCGGCGGCTCGTCGGCGGCCATCCAGTCCGCCTCGATGTCCACCCATCCGAAGCGGCGGGCGAAGAGCATGCGGTCGGCGGACTCGGTGAAGTCCAGCTCGGCGAAGTGCTCGCGGCTGGAGCGGTTGCCGCGCGGGTCCTTGTCCAGCTGCTCGACGATGTCGCAGAGCGCCCACGCGAAGTCGAGCACCGGCACCCATCCCCAGGCCGTGGAGACTTCGCGGTCCGCCTTGGTGTCCGCGAGGTACACGTCACCGGAGAACAGGTCGTGCCGCAGCGCGTGGACGTCCGCGCGGCGGTAGTCGGTCTGCGGCGGGTCGGGGAAGCGACGGGAGAGGGAGTAGCCGATGTCGAGCACGGTTCGATGGTGTCATGCCCGGGGCGGGCGCCGGTACGGACGGCCGCCCGGACCGGGGTGACCTGCGGCACCGGCCGGGCGCCGGGCCGGCCGCCCCGGTTCAGGGCAGCAGGCGTTCCTCGTTGGCTTTGGCGACCGCTCCGGCACGGGTCTCGACGCCGAGCTTGTCGTAGATGCGTCCCAGGTGGGTCTTGACCGTCGCCTCGCTGATGAAGAGCGCGCGGGCGATGTCCCGGTTGCCGAGCCCCCGGGCGAGCTGCCCGAGGATGTCCCGCTCGCGGTCGGTGAGGACGGGCGCGGGCGTACGCAGGCGGGCCATCACCCGGTCCGCGACGGGCGGCGAGAGCGTGGTGCGGCCCACCGCGGCGGCCCGGATCGCGGCGAACAACTCCTCGGGGCGCTCCGCCTTCAGCAGGTAGCCGGTGGCTCCGGCCCCGATCGCCCGTGTGATGTCGGCGTCGGTGTCGTACGTCGTGAGGACGAGGACGTGCGGCGCCGGCCCGCGTTCTTCCGCGCCGTCTCCGGCCGCGTGGGCGGTGATCCGGCGGGTGGCTTCGACGCCGTCGATGCCGGGCCCGAGCTGGAGGTCCATCAGGACGACGTCCGGGGCGAGCCGGGCGGCCAGTACCACCGCCTCCTCGCCGCTGCCGGCTTCGGCCACGACGTCGAGGTCCGGTTCGCTGCCGAGGAGGGCGAGCAGCCCGGCGCGCACGACGGCGTGATCGTCGCAGACCAGGACGCGTACGGTACGGCGGTTCATCCGGACTCCTGTGGGGTGACGGGTTCCCGCGTGAGGGCGGACCGGGTGCCCGGCAGCGGGATCTCCGCCGACAGCACGGTGCCCTCGCCGGGGGACGACTCGATGGTCAGCCGTCCGCCGAGCTGCCGTACCCGGGCGCGTATCGCGGGCAGCCCGTGACCGCGGCCGGACACGGTGCCGTCGGGTGCTCCGCCCGCCGCCGGGCCGTCCGTGGCGAAGCCGCGACCGTCGTCCGCGACGTCGAGGACGACCCGGTCGTCGAGGTGGGTGAGGGTGAGCCCGGCGGTGGCCGCACCGGCGTGCTCGGTGACGTTGGCCAGCGCGCCCTGGGCGATGCGCAGCAGCGCCGACTGCACCCGGTCCGGCAGGGGGCTCCGCGCGGATCCCTCCACGTGGCAGCGCACGGCCGGCCCGCCCGTCGCGGTGGTCCGGGCGGCGAGCGCGCCGAGGGCCGCCTCCAGCCCTTCGCCCGCCGCGAGGTCGGCCGGTGCCAGGTCGTGGACGAAGCGCCGGGCCTCGGCGAGGTTGCGGGCCGCGATGCCGGCCGCCGTACGGACGTGGGCGCGGGCGGTGCCCGGCTCGGTCTCCCAGGTGCGGTCGGCCGCCTGGAGCAGCATCCGCTGGCTGGAGAGACCCTGCGCGAGGGTGTCGTGGATCTCCATGGCGAGCCGCTGGCGCTCGGCGAGGGTGCCCTCGCGGCGTTCGGTCGCGGCCAGTTCGCGCCGGGTCAGGACCAGGTCGTCGATGAGTTGGCGCTGGCGTACGGCGAGTTCCTGCTGCCGGTCGGCCTGGCGGCGTACGTGGACGAGCACGGCGGTCGCCACGGCGGCGACGGCGGGCGGCGCCAGCACGAGGTTGGGGTCGAAGCCGGTCGCCAGCCGCAGCTGTGCGGCCACCACGAACGCGGTGAGCAGGGTGACCAGGACGAGTGCGGCGCGGGGCGGGAGCAGTCGCAGCCCGGTGGAGAAGAGCGGTACGGCGCACCACGCGAAGCTCGGCGCCAGGACGACCAGCACCATCCAGACGGCGACGAGCCCCGCGAGCCAGGCGAACCGGCGCGGGGTGGGCCGCGAGCCGAGCACCGGGCCGAGGGCGTACACGAGGGCGAGGGCGGCGGAGAGCCCGACGATCCACGGCGTCCGGGCCTCCCCGGGATGGCGCATCAGGAACCGGGTGAGCGAGGCGCCCAGCAGCAGGAAGAAGGCGGCGTGCAGCAGCAGCGCCAGCCACCGGGCATCGGGGTCCGGGGTGTGCGCCACGGACGATCCGGGTCCGCGCGGGTCCGCCGCGAGCCTCTCCGCCGGGCTCTCCCGCCCCGGGACGTCGTGCGCCGGGCCGTCGTGCGCCGGGCCGTCGCGCTCCGGTTCCCCGTGCGCCGGGCCGCCTCTCCGCCGCACCGTCCACCTGCCTCGCGCTCGCTGCCCTCGGTGCTCCCGGCCGTGTGCGGCGGCTCGTGCCGCCTACGCCGTGAGCTGGGCGGATGCGCCCATGCCCTCCATGGTGGCCCGGGCGGGCCACCCCCGCATCAACCGATCGGCCGACAGCGGGGTCCACCGGGTGGCACCGCGGTGCGAGCCGGTCCGACGACCGTACGGGCCGGGTTCCGGCCGGAGCATCGATACAGGAGCGCCACCGCCGACCGGCCGGGCGCCACGATCCCCCCGGAGGAACCCGCCATGAACGTCACTCCCCCCGTCACCCCCACCCCCTCGTCCTCCGCTCCCACCGGCCGCGGGTTCTCGCTGCGGGCCCGGGTCCTGACCGGCGCGGTGGCCGTCGCCGCACTGGGGGCGGGCACGTTCGGCGCGGTCTCCGCCAGCGCCTCGGCTCCCACGTCGTCGGCCGCCGCCGTCTCGGCCGACACCGCGGACCGGAATCTCCGGCAGAGCACCCACCTCACCGTCGCCGCCGCCACGAAGGCCGCGCAGGCCGTGCTCGACGCCGCGCGGAAGGAGAACCAGCGGGTCTCGGTCGCGGTCGTCGACCGCGACGGCACCACGATCGTCAGCCTGCGCGGCGACGGCGCCGGGCCGCAGGCGGCCGCCTCCGCCGAGAGGAAGGCGTACACGGCGGTCTCCTGGAACGCCCCGACCTCCGAGCTGGTCGAGCGCCTGGACGGGGCCCCCACGCTGAAGGACATCCCCGGCACGCTCTTCCTCGCGGGCGGCGCCCCGGTCCGGGCCGAGGGCGCCCCCGTCGCGGCGGTCGGTGTCGCCGGCGCCCCGAGCGGCGACCTGGACGAGAGGTTCGCCCGCGCGGGGGTGGCCGCCCTCACCCGGTGACCGCGGCCCCCCACCCGCCCCGCGCGGTACCCGGCCCGCCCCGTGCTCGGTACATAGGATCGGCGCCGTGAAACCGCGCCTCCCCGTACGCCGACGGCCCTCCCGACTACGGTTCCCGGCCCGCCCCGGCCGTGCCGCCGCATCCCTGCTCGCCTGCGCCGTTCTCGGTTCCACCGCGTCGGCCTGCACGGGCGGGGGCGCGGAGGCGGGGGCCGGGGCGACCGGGACACCGGGTGCGGCCGGGGTGGGCGATCCGTACTTCCCGAAGCTCGGGAACGGCGGGTACGACGTCACCCACTACGACCTCCGGCTCGCCGTCGACCGGAGCGCAGACCGCCTGACGGGTACGGCGACGATCACCTCCCGGGCCACCCAGGACCTGAGCGCCTTCGACCTCGACCTCCTCGGGCTCGACGTCGCCGGGGCCACCGTCGAGGGGCGGCCCGCCGCCGTGAGGCGGACGGGCGGCGAACTCGTCCTCCGCCCCGACGCGGAGGTGGCCGACCACCTCCGCGGGGGCCGGACCTTTACGACGGTCGTGCGCTACTCCGGGGCGCCCCGCACCCTGACGGACGCGGACGGCTCCCGCGAGGGCTGGGTGCGGACGGCGGACGGGGCCGTCGCCCTCGGCGAACCGGCGGGCGGTCCGGCCTGGTTCCCCGGCAACCACCACCCGAGCGACAAGGCGACCTACACCGTCGCGGTCACCGTCCCCGAGGAGCTGACAGCCGTCTCCAACGGCGAACTCACCTCCCGCCGCACCGGCGGCGCTCCTGGTTCCCGCACCACCACGTACACCTGGCGCACCGCCCAGCCCATGGCGAGCTACCTCGCGACGGTCGCGATCGGCCGCTTCCGTACGAAGGAGTCGCGCACCGGCGACGGCCTCACGGTGTTCACGGCCGTCGACTCCGAGGTGGCCGCCGAGGCGGAGCCCCGACTCGCCCGGATTCCGGAGATCGTGGCGTGGGAGGCCGGGAAGTTCGGTCCCTACCCGTTCCGTTCGACGGGCGCGATCGTCGACCGGGCGGAGGATTCCGACTACGCCCTGGAGACCCAGAACCGGCCTTACTACCCGGGGCCGCCGACACCCGGGCTGCTCGTCCACGAGATGGCGCACCAGTGGTTCGGTGACTCCGTCACCCCGGCCGACTGGCGGGACATGTGGCTGAACGAGGGGTTCGCGACGTACGCGGAGTGGCTCTGGAGCGAGGAGAAGGAGGGCGTGCCGGCGGAGCGGAGCTTCGACGAGGCGTACGCCGACGACGCGAACTGGGCCTTCCCGCCCGCCCGCCCCCCGGATGCCACCGACCTCTCGCAGCCCCCGGTGTACGGGCGCGGCGCCATGGTCGTGCACCGGCTGCGCCGCGCGGTCGACGACGACGAGGCGTTCTTCGCGCTGCTCGCGGGGTGGACGGGGGCGCACCGCTACGGCAACGCCTCGACGGCCGACTTCACGGCCTACGCGGAGAAGGCGACGGGCCTGGATCTCTCCCGGCTCTGGTCGGTCTGGCTGTACGGCGACGGCCGCCCGGAGGACCCGGCGGCACCGGACCTGCCCGCCCGCTGAGGGACTGCCCGCCTGCTGAGAGACCGCCCGCCCGCTGAGGGACTGCCCGCCCGCCGCAGGGCCCGCCCGCGTGCTGAGGGACCGCCCGCCCGCCGGAGGGCGCGTCCCCGCACACCGGAGAGCCGCCCGCACGCCGGAGAACGCGCCCGTACGCCGGGAGACGCTCCCGCACGCCGGAGCACGCGCCCCGTACGCCGGACGCCGCGCCGCGCGGAGAAGAGCCCTCGCGCGGCGCAGGGCCCCGGCCGCGTGTGCGGCCGGGGCCCTGCGCTCGGGTCCCACCCATCCGGCGTCGGAGGGCTGCCGTCAGGCTGCCGCCCCGGTGTGCGCCGGGCGCGCGGGATGTGGCGCGCTCGGTCAGAGGTTGACGCCGAAGTCCTGCGCGATGCCGCGCAGACCCGAGGCGTAGCCCTGGCCGACCGCGCGGAACTTCCACTCGGCGCCGCTGCGGTAGAGCTCGCCGAAGACCATGGCGGTCTCCGTGGCGGCGTCCTCGCTGAGGTCGTACCGGGCGATCTCGGTGCCGCCGGCCTGGTTGATGATGCGGATGAAGGCGTTCCGCACCTGGCCGAAGTTCTGGCTGCGGTTCTCGGCGTCGTAGATCGAGACCGGGAAGACGATCTTGTCCACGTCGGCCGGCAGGCCCGCCAGGTTGACGTTGATCTGCTCGTCGTCGCCCTCGCCCTGGCCCGTGACGTTGTCACCGGTGTGGACGATGGTCTGGTCCGGCGTCGACTTGTTGTTGAAGAAGACGAAGTGGCCGTCGGAGACGACCTTGCCCGTCGGGTTGACCGCGATCGCCGAGGCGTCGAGGTCGAAGTCGGTGCCGGTGGTGGTGCGGACGTCCCAGCCGAGGCCGACCGTGACGGCGGTCAGGCCCGGTGCCTCCTTGGTGAGCGAGACGTTGCCGCCCTTGGACAGGCTTACTGCCATGGGAAGTCCCTTTCCTCGTCGTGTGCGGGCTTCGTGCCATCACGAAAGCTACCGTCACCCGTCCTAACGCGAGGGGGAGGCCACGAGGTTCCAGGTCCCTTTACTTTCTTTGCCGAACTTTCGTCCCGGTACGTCCCCACGGCCACGGGGCACCGTACTCAGGGGGTACATACCACCTGAAAACACCCTCCTGGCCTCCCTGCCCCCGGACCGCCGTCAAAAGAAGGTGACGGGCGGTCCGGGGGGCGGGGAGACTGGGTGTCATGTCCGGGCCCTATGTCATCCGCGGTGCGGTCTCCCTGCCGGAGGCCGAGCTCATGTGGCGTTTCTCGCGGTCCTCCGGGCCCGGGGGGCAGCACGTCAACACCAGCGACACCCAGGTGGAGCTGCGCTTCGACCTCGCCGCGACCGACGCGCTGCCCGAGGTGTGGAAGGACCGCGCGCTGGAGCGGCTGGCGGGACGCTTGGTCGACGGCGTGGTCTCCGTACGCGCCTCGGAGCACCGCTCCCAGTGGCGCAACCGCGAGACGGCCGCCGTACGGCTGGCGGCCCTGCTGGCGGAGGCGACGGCGCCGCCGCCCGCGCCGCGCCGCAAGCGCAAGATCCCGCGGGGGATCAACGAGCGCCGGCTGCGGGAGAAGAAGCAGCGGGGCGACACCAAGCGGGGCCGCTCCGGCCGCGACTGGTGAAACGGTCCGGCCGGAGCCGGGTGACGGGGGCGGTCCGGCCGTCCGGCCGGCGGGGCCGTGAGCGCCGGACCTCAGCCCAGCGTCCGGTAGTTCCCCTTGAAGTACAGCAGTGGCTCGCCGTCGCCCGTCGGCAGTGCTGCGGTGAGCACCCGCCCGATCACCAGGGTGTGGTCGCCGGCCACCACCCGCTGCTCGGTACGGCACTCCAGCGTCGCGAGCGCCCCGTTCACCAGCGGTGCCCCGGAGACCTCGCCGCGTACGTGCGGGAGGTCCGCGAAGAGCAGCCGGTCGCTGATCCGGCCCTTCATCGAGAACCGGGACGCGATCTGCCGCTGCCCGGCCGCCAGGACGGAGACGGCCCAGAGCGGCTGCTCGGCCAGCAGGTCGTCCATGCGGGAGTCGTTGCGCAGGCTCACCAGCACCAGGGGCGGGTCGAGCGACACCGAGAGGAAGGCGGTCGCGGTCATCCCCGCCTCCTCGCCCCGCTCGTCCGGGTCGTCGGTCGGCTCCTCGGCGGTGACCAGCACCACACCTGCGGCCAGCCGCGCGAGAGCGGCCCGGAACTCGTCGTTGCTCACCCCCTCAGCATGGGGGACGGCGTCGGGGCGTGGGGTGGGGGTCTTCGTCTGGGGCACACGGGCACGCTAGCCGCGGCGGGTGCGGGCCCGCATCGGGCCAGGGGACCAGCCGCGACCTAGGTCTCCGGGCCGAGAAGGTGCATAGCCCACGTATTGCCCTGCGGATCCCCCGCGTATCCGCGCACGTATCCGCCTGCGTGCCCTCCCGCGCATCAGTACGGCCCCGTCCCGCCGGGAGAGTCCGGGTGCGCCGGGCGTGCGCCGGAGCGGATGGGACACCATGGGGAATGATCTGACATACCTTCACGTTCTGTTGTGACATGACTCACAGAGAGCGATATTTGTTGACCCTGTGTACCGGCCGCACAGCTCACTGTGATTCAGTGGCGAGGACACTGCGATAAGTACGTCGATATGACATCTGGAGTTGCTGTCGAGGTCTCGGGGAGAGCGAGCAATGGAGGCCGAGTCGGAGCCCTACGTCCGTCTTGCGACCATGCGGCAGCTGCACCAGGCCGTCGCTGATCTCAATTCGGCGCGCAGTCTTGCCGACACGCTGCAGACCGTGGCGGACGGAATCGTCAACGGTCTCGGCTACGAGCTGGGTTGTGTGAATCTGGTCCAGCCGGACGGTGACCTCGTCGTGGCCGCCTTCGCGGGCAACAACGCCGCCGAGGCGCTCATCACCGGCCGCACCGGCTCCCGCGACGCCTGGGAGCGCCGGCTGAACATGGGCGAGGCGTGGGAGGACCTGCGGTTCATCCCGTACACCGAGGGCTGGGTCCTCCTCGACGACGACGTCCCGCAGTGGCACACCGAGGGTCCCGAACCGCGCTTCGAGGACGAGTGGCACCCGTTGGACCGCCTCTACGCCCCGATGTACGCCAACAGCAACGGCCGGGACTCCCGGGACCGGCGCGACCTGCTCGGGGTGCTCTCCGTGGACCGCCCGCGCAACGGCCGCCGCCCCGGCGCCTGGGGCCGGGAGGCGCTGCGGATGTACGCCTCGCAGGCGGCGATAGCGATAGGCAACGCCCGCCTCCGCGCCAACATGCAGCGCGCTCTGGTCCGCCTCGAACGCGAGCAGCAGGCGCTGAGGGCCAGCGAGGAATCGTTCCGCCAGGCCTTCGAGTACGCGCCCAGCGGGATGGCCATCGCGGAGGTGGGCGGCGAGCAGCACGGGCGGCTGCTCCGCACCAACGACGCGCTCTGCCGGCTGCTGGGCCGCCCGGCCTCGGTGCTGCGGCGCCACTCCTTCGCCGATCTGGTCCACCCCGAGGACATCGGCACCCTGCTCCGTACGTCCGCCGAGGGCGGCCGGGCCGAGCTGCGGCTCGGTCGGCGGGACGGCACCTACCTCTGGGTCTCGCTCCGCAACTCCGTCGTCGCGGACACCGCCGACGGGCCGCGTTTCCTCCTCACGCACGTCGAGGACATAGAGGAGCGCAAGCGGCACGAGCTGAACCTCGCGCACCGCGCCTCGCACGACGCCCTCACCGGCCTGCCCAACAGCGCGGAGCTCCGCTCCCGGCTCAGTGAGCGGCTCTGCGAGCGCCCGCACGCCGCGGCGGCCACCGCGATCGAGGCGCTCGACGCGGCGTACGGCGACGGGGAGGCCCGGGGGCACGGCTACGACCTCGATCCGGGGTCCGGCGGGATCCCGTACGACCACCACGTCCACACGGCGGCGCCGGACCCGGCGCGCGACGACGGGGCGAAGGGCCTCGCGGTCCTCTTCTGCGACCTCGACGGCTTCAAGTCCATCAATGACCGGTTCGGCCACACCACGGGTGACGAGGTGCTGATCGAGGTGGCGCGCCGTCTCAGCCAGTGCGTGCGCGACGGGGACACGGTCGCCCGGCTCGGGGGTGACGAGTTCGTCGTGCTCGCCGACGGGCTCGGCGCCGCGGACGCCGCCGACCTGGCGGTGCGGCTGCGGAACGCGATCATCCCGCCCATCCGGGTGGACGGCAGGGCGGTCCGGGTCGGTGCGAGTTTCGGCATCGGCTGGGCGGAGTGCGGGATGAGCGTGGAAGAGGTCCTGGCCTCGGCGGACCAGCGGATGTACGTGGAGAAGCGGTCGCGGGCGAAGGTTCACCGCAGGGCCGGATGACGTTCACGCGCCGGTTCCCGGCCCCTCGCCGTACGGGGCGCGGGCGGCCGGCGGTGACCGCCTCACCGTCGGCGGATGCTCCGTACGAGGTAGGCTCGCCCGGTCGGCGACGGCTGGCGACATGGTGAGGAGTGACCCAGGGATGACGGCCGGAAACAACGGCGAGAGCAAGCCCGAGGACGACGATCCGTTCGGCTATCTGTACGCGGACGGGCAGGCGGCAGGCGCCCAGGCGCCCGGGCAGGGCGGCTACGGCTACCCGGGACCGGCCGCCCAGCCGGGGGTGCCCCGGACCTCCTACAACCAGGTGCGGGCCGTCGGAGAGCGTCAGTACGGGCAGGTGCCGCAGCAGTACGGCCAGCCGCAGCCGCCCTACGGTCAGCAGCCCTCCCAGCAGCCTTACGGTCAGCAGCCCTACGGCCAGCCCCAGCAGCAGCCCTACGGCCGCCCCCACACCCAGTACGCGGCTCCGGAGACGCTCCCCGGCGGTGCGTCCGCCGTGACGGCGTCCGGTTCGGTCGGCCACGGGGGCGGTGGTTCGGGACGGGCCGGCAACGGCGGCCACGGCGGGCGGGGCGGCCCCAACACCAAGGCCATTCTCGGTGGCGCGATCGCGGTCGTCGCGGTGGTGCTGATCGGTATCACCGCCGCCCTGACCACGGGCGACGACGCCGACGGGAACGACAAGAAGAACGAGGCGTCGGCCTCGTCGTCCCCCAGCTCCGACACCGGCGGTTCCGCGTCGCCCAAGCCCACGGGACCGGCCGAGCCGGCCGAGCTGCCGAAGCAGGACGCGGCGGCGCTCACCCTCGGTGGTACGGCCGCCGTGGAGAACTCCGTCAAGGGTGCCGAGGGGACGAACGAGTCGTACGTCGCCGGGTTCAACCAGGTCGGTTCGTCGGTGACCTGGCAGGCGAAGATGGAGAACGGGGGCTCGTACCGCCTGACGGTGCGGTACGCGATCCCCGCCGCGGACGCCGATGCCACGCTGACGGTGAACGGGAAGCAGAACACGCAGCCCATCGGGCTGAAGAACTTCATCAGCTCGTCCGACCCGGACCTGGCCAAGAACTGGCAGACCACGTGGGCCCCGGTCACCCTGCAGAAGGGCGAGAACGAGATCAAGCTGTCGTGCGAGACCGGTAACCAGTGCAACGTCATCCTCGACTGGGTCGAGGTCACCGCGTCTTCCTGACGTACCCGTGTCAAGAAGCCCCCTGCCCCGGAGATCCCGCGATCCGGTGAGATCCCGGCAGGGGGCTTCCGCACGGCCGGGGAGCCGCGGGAGCCGTGGGGCGGGTGGCGCGGACGGTCTCAGAGCCTCAGGTGCATGATGTGCAGCCCGACGTACCCCTCCTTCGGATGGCGGAAGCCCTCCGGCAGGGTGCCGATGACCTCGAACCCGAGGGAGCGGTAGAGCGCCACGGCGTGGACGTTGGTCTCCACCACCGCGTTGAACTGCATCGCGCGGTACCCCTCGGCGCGCGCCCACTCCACGCTGTACGCGCACAGCGCGCGGCCCACGCCCCGTCCGGAGTGCGCCGGGTCGACCATGTAGCTGGCGCCCGCTATGTGCGAGCCGTTGCCCTGGTGGTTGCGGTTCATCTTGGCGGTGCCGAGCACCCTCCCTGCTCCGTCCACGGCGACCACCGTGCGGTAGGGGCTCGGCAGCAACCACCAGTCGCGGCCCTGCTCTTCGTCGAGGTCGGTCGGAAAGGTGAAGGTCTCCCCGGCGGCGACGACGGTGTGGAAGAAAGGCCAGATGGCCGGCCAGTCCTCTGCGGTGGCTTCCCTGATCAGCATGGGAACAGCGTCGCGCACGGTCGCGGCGCCGCCAACGGTGTTTCGCGGTCAGCGATGTTCCGTCACCGGTACGGGTGGTGCGGGTGTGCGGCGCGCGCCGCGGGCGTGGACGCGCGCCCCCGGCTCACGCCCCCTTGGGCTCGACGACCCACTCGCCCTTGCGCATGACGCCCTTGAGGGCGAACGCCTCGTCCAGCACCACCAGGTCGGCGTCCTTGCCGGTCTCCAGCGAGCCGATCCGGTCGTAGAGGCCGAGCAGCCGGGCCGGGTTGACGGAGATCGAGCGGACGACGTCCTCGACGGGAATGCGGTCGATCGTGACGGCCCGCCGGAACGCGGTGTCCAGGGTGAGCGTGGAGCCGGCGATCGAGCCGCCCTCCACCAGCCGGGCCACCCCGTCCTCGACATCGACCGCGAGGGGGCCGAGCTGGTACCGCCCGTCGCCGAAGCCGGCCGCGTCCATCGCGTCGGTGATCAGCGCGACCCGGGCGGCGCCCGCGTGGTGGTAGGCCATCTCCAGCGCCGCCGGGTGCAGATGGGTGCCGTCGTTGATCAGCTCGACGGTGATCCGCTCGTCCTCCAGCAGGGCCGCGATCGGGCCGGGGGAGCGGTGGCCGAGGGCGGGCATCGCGTTGTAGAGGTGGGTCGCGACGGTGGCGCCCGCGTCGATCGCCTCGACGGTCTGCTCGTAGCTGGCGTCGGTGTGGCCGATCGCGGCGATGACGCCCTGGTCGGCGAGGAGCCGCACCGAGTCGAGTCCGCCGGGGAGTTCGGTGGCCAGCGTCATCATCTTCGCGGTGCCGCGCGCCGCCTTGAGCAGGGCACCGACGGCGGCCGGGTCGGGATCGCGCAGCAGCCCCTCGCTGTGCGCGCCCTTGCGGCACGGGGAGATGAAGGGGCCCTCGAAGTGGATGCCGGCGATCTCGCCCTGTTCGGCCAGTTCGGAGAGGACCCCCGCCCAGCGGCCGAGGAATTCCAGGCTGTCGGTCACGGTGGAGGCGACGACCGTGGTGGTGCCGTGCTCGCGGTGCGTCCGTACGCCCGTCAGTACCTGGTCCACCGAGCCCGCGGTGAAGGACGCGCCGCCGCCGCCGTGGTTGTGCAGGTCCACGAAGCCGGGGACGACCCAGTGGCCGGTCAGGTCGATGGTCCGGGCGTCCTCGGGCGCCCCGTCGGCGATCCGTGTGCCCGTGACGGCCAACCGGCCGTTCTCCTCCGTGCCCCCGGGCCGTACGACCCGGGCACCGGTGAGAACTGTGCTGTCTGCGCGTCCGGCCATCAGACGGATACCTCCGTGGCGAGTAGATCCCAGGCGAGCAGCCCCGCGCCCAGGCATCCGGCGGTGTCCCCGAGGGCCGCCGGGACGATGTGGGGCAGCTTCTGGAACGTGACGCGTTCCTCGACGGCCGCACGCAGTGGTACGAACAAGGTTTCCCCCGCCTCGGCGAGACCGCCACCGATGATGAGCGTGCGCGGGTCCAGCAGGGTGATCGCGGTGAGGAGCCCGGCGGCCAGGGCGTCGACGGCGTCGGCCCAGACGCGCAGGGCGGCCGGATCGCCCGCCTCCACGGCCCGCGCGCAGTCCGCCGCGTCCTGTGCGGGGTCGCCGCAGGCGGCGGCCCAGGCGCGGCTGACGGCGGCGGCGGAGGCGAGTGTTTCCAGACACCCGCGCTGGCCGCAGCCGCACTCCGGGCCGTCCGGCCGGACCACGACGTGCCCGATCTCGCCGGCGTTGCCGTGCGCACCCGCCTCGATGACCCCGTCGATGCCGATCGCCCCGGCGATGCCGGTGCCCAGCGCGAGGAAGAGGAAGCGGTCGGTGCCGCGTCCGGCCCCGCCGCGGCCCTCGGCGAGCCCTCCGGTACGGACGTCGTGGCCGAGCGCGACGGGGATGGAGCCGAGCCGTTCGCCGAGCAGGTCGCGCAGCGGCAGGTCGCGCCAGCCGAGGTTGGCGGCGTAGACCGCGATGCCCCGCTCGGCGTCGATGATGCCGGGGACGGCCACCCCGGCCGCGACCGCGGCTTCGCCGAAGTGCTCCTCGCCGTACGCGCGCAGCTCGGCGGCGAACGCGAGGATGGTCTCGACGACCGCTTCGGGACCGCGTTCCCGGTCGGTGGCCCGCCGCGCCTCGTGCAGGAGGGTGCCGTCGGCTCCGACCAGTGCGGCCTTCATTCCTGTGCCGCCCACATCGAGGGCGATGACATGTCTCACGGGGGACAGTTTCGCCCGCCGGGCCCAAAAGGTCTAGTCCACTATTCCGCTTTGTTTCGTGTGCATACAAAAAGGTGCGGGGGCCGTGGCGGCCCGGTGGCACTGTCCGGGGTGCGCGTTAGGTTGGTCGACATGACCGCCCCCGAGAACGGAAACGGAACCGCCGACGACGAGCCCACCCCCGCCGACGCGAGCGACGGGGGCGCCGGCGGTGCGGATGGCGGCGCGGACGGCGGCACTCTATCCGGCCGGGACCGCGCACTGCTGGCCCTGGAGCGGCGTTCGTGGGCGGGCCCCGGGGCGAAGGAACGGGCCATCCGCGAGGAGCTGGGACTCTCGCCGGTGCGCTACTACCAGCTGCTGAACGCCCTGATCGGCGACCGCCGCGCCCTCGCCGAGGACCCCGTGACCGTCAACCGCCTGCGCCGCGTACGGGAGGCCAGGCGGGAGCGGCGCTGAAGCGGTGGCCCGGGCCGTAACGTCCGGCGCCGGTCACCCGCACGAGCTACCGGTACGCGGCTCCGCGCGGATTCACGGCCGGGGCCAGGGCCGCCCCGACAGCCGCTCGATGTCCGTGTTGAACCGTTTGAGGTAGCCGGCGAAGGTCTCCACGTCCTCCCGGGACCACGCGTCCATCACCTGCCCGAGCCCGCTCGCGTTCTTCTCCCGCTCCTCGTCCAGGCGCTGCGCACCCGCCGCCGTGATCCGGAACTTGCGGGCCATGCCCCCCGACGGGTCCGGGATGCGCTCCACCAGCCCGGCGTGCATCGCGGCGGCGGTCTGCCGGTTGAGGGTGGACGCGTCGAGCCCGAAGGCGTCGCTCAGTTCCTTGATGGACATCGGGCCCTGGACGCGGATGCGACTGAGCAGGACGTAGGCGCTCCGCTCCAGTACGTCGTCCTTGCGTCGTCCGTTCGCGGTGCGCAGGAAGATGTGGCGGCTGAGCAGCATCTGTTCGTACTCGACCTGGTGGATGGGGTCGTCCATGCGTCTCGCTCCTCGTCACAGTCCCTCGGTCCGAGCGTACGGGGCCGCCGCCGGGGCCGGGCCCCGGGCCGGGGCACCGGCGGGAGCGGCCTCGGCACGGCCGCCCCTCCCCCGTTAGGGTCGGAGCATGGGCAGCCAGAAGAACCACGTGCCGACTCCGACCACCGAGGCGGGCCGCGCCGGCCTCGCCGCGATCCTGGCCGATCCGGGCCGCGCCGTCGTGGCGGTCGACTTCGACGGCACCCTCGCCGACATCGTGCCCGACCCCGAGCAGGCCCGGGCCCACGCCGACGTGCTTCCCGCACTCGCCGCGCTCGCCCCGAAGGTCGCCTCCGTCGTGGTGATCACCGGCCGTCCCGCCGCCGTCGCGGTCGCGCACGGCGGTTTCGCGGGGGTTCCCGGCCTGGAGCACCTGGTGGTGCTCGGCCACTACGGCGCCGAGCGCTGGGAGGCGGGCTCGGGCGAGGTGGTCGCGCCACCGCCGCACCCCGGCCTCGCCGCGGTCCGCGCGGAACTTCCGGCCCTGCTGGACGGGCCGGCGACCCTGCTGGGCACGTGGGTGGAGGAGAAGGGGCAGGCGGTCGCGGTCCACACCCGCCGTGCCGCCGATCCGCAGGCCGCCTTCGAGCTGCTGCGCGAGCCCCTCAACCGGCTCGCCGACCGCCACGGGCTGATCGTCGAGCCGGGCCGCCAGGTGCTGGAGCTGCGTCCGCCCGGGGTGGACAAGGGCGTCGCGCTCACCGCGTACGCGGCCGAGGTGGGGGCCGGGTCGCTCCTCTACGCGGGCGACGACCTGGGTGACATCGCGGCCTTCGCGGCCGTCGAGAAGCTGCGCTCGGGCGGTCCGGGCGCGGTGCCGGGCCTGCTGGTGTGCAGCGGGGGCGCCGAGGTGCCGGAGCTCGCCTCGCGCGCCGACCTGATCGTGCCCGGTCCGGCCCAGGTCGCGGCGCTGCTGGCCGCGGTGGCCGCGAGCGTCTGAGAACGGGAGGGCCTCACCCGCGGCCGGCGCCGGGAGGGGTGAGGCCCTCGGGGATCACCCCTCCCGCAGCGCGTCCAGCTGCTGGAGGAACCACTCCTGCGGCGGCAGCGCGGTGGCTGCCTCGGCGAGCCGCGCCGACCGCTCGGCCCGCTCCGTGTCGTCCATGGTCAGTGCCTCGTGCAGGGCCTCGGCCGTGGCGCTGACGTCGTACGGGTTGACCACCAGCGAGTCGGCGCCCAGCTCCTCGTACGCGCCGGCCTCCCGGGAGAGCACCAGGGCGACCCCGTGGTCGGAGACGACCGGGACCTCCTTGGCGACCAGGTTCATGCCGTCTCGGATGGGGTTGACCAGGGCCACGTCGGCGAGCCGGTAGGCGGCCAGCGAGCGGGCGAAGTCGTCCCTCACGTGCAGGACGACCGGCGTCCAGGTGTCGGAGCCGTACGCCTTGTTGATCTCGTCGGCCAGCTCCCGCACCGCTGCCGTGTACTCGCGGTAGACCGCGAGGTCCTGGCGCGAGGGGTAGGCGAAGGCGACGTGCACGACGCGTTCGCGCCACTCGGGGTGGTTGTCGAGGAGGGCGCGGTAGGCGTGCAGCCCGCGCACGATGTTCTTGGACAGCTCGGTGCGGTCCACCCGGACGATCGTCTTGCGGCTGCCGTCGCCACCGATCTGCTCGCGCAGCGCGGCCATCCGCTCGTCCACGTCCGGTTCGTGCGAGCGGGCGAGCAGGAAGTCGCCGTCCGCGCCCAGGCCGTGCACACCGATGCGCGTCCCACTCGTGCCGCCGAGGATCTCGGTGCAGCAGCCGATGAAGGCGTCCGCCCAGCGGCGGGTGAGGAACGCCGCCCGGTCCGCGCCGAGGATGCCGCGCAGCAGCTGCTCGCCGATGTCGTCCGGCAGCAGCCGGAAGTAGTCCACCGGCGCCCACGGGGTGTGCGAGAAGTGGCCGATGCGCAGGTCGGGCCGGAGCTCGCGGAGCATCCCGGGGACCAGCGCCAGGTGGTAGTCCTGCACCAGCACGGCGGCGCCCTCTCCCGCCTCCTCGGCCAGCGCCTGGGCGAAGGCCCGGTTGTACGTCTCGTACGCGGCCCACTGGCGCCGGAACTCGTCGTCGAAGACCGGCTCCACCGGGGTCTGGTAGAGGAGGTGGTGGACGAACCAGAGCACGGAGTTGGCGATGCCGTTGTACGCGTCGGCGTGCACCGAGGCGTCGATGTCGAGCATCCGGACGCCCTCTTCGCCGACCCCGCGGCGGACCGCCTCGCGGTCGCCGTCGCCGAGTGCGGCGCAGACCCACATCTTGTCGTCGACGGCGCTCAGCCCGGAGACGAGCCCGCCCCCGCCCCTGCGCGCGTCGAGGGAACCGTCCTTGTTCAGCGTGTACGAAACGGGGCCGCGATTGGACGCGACGAGAACCTGGGCGGCGTGCTCGGAGACCATGTAGCGGAACCTAGCCCGATACGTAACCCTCCAAACGTGTCCGAGCGCAGCCCGCCGGGCACTCCGTGCGCTCGGTGGCGGCGTCAGGCCGCCGACCGGGCCGCGTACTCCGCGATCTCCCGCACCGGGGGCCGCTCTTCGGTGTCCACGGCGTAGGTGCGTGGCCGGAAGCCGTCCTCGTACCGCTCGAACTGGGTCAGCTCCGGGCGTACCAGGTGGCCCCGGGAGAGCCGTAGCTGCGCGGTCCGGTAGATCGTGGCGGCCATCCGCCCGAGCGCCTGCCCGTCCTGGTGGCGGTGGCGGCGGACCCCGACGTCCACCTGGGCCAGCGCGTCGAGCCCCACGGTGTGCAGCGCGTCCACGAGGAGACCCAGCTCGACGCCGTACCCGACGGGGAAGGGCAGCTGCTCCAGGAGGGGGCGGCGGACCGCGTACTCGCCGCCCAGCGGCTGGACGAAGCCGGCCAGTTTCGGCCAGTGCAGATTGAGCAGGGGGCGCGCGACCAGTTCGGTGACGCGGCCGCCCTGGGCGGGGGTTCCGGCGGGGACCTGGCCGTCCGCCGTCTCCAGCGGCCGGTCGTACATCGCCTTGACGAAGTGGACGTCCGGGTCGGTGAGCAGCGGGCCGACGATGCCGGAGACGAAGTCGGCGGAGAAGTCCTTGAGGTCCGCGTCGACGAAGCAGACGATCTCGCCACTGGTCACGAAGAGCGACCGCCACAGGACCTCGCCCTTGCCGGGCAGGGCCGGTATGCGGGGGAGGATCGCGTCGCGGTGCACCACCCGGGCTCCGGCCGCGCGGGCCACCGCGGAGGTGGCGTCGGTGGAACCGGAGTCGATGACCACGAGTTCGTCGACGAGCGGCACCTTCTCCATCAGCTCGCGGCGGATGGTGCGCACGATGTCGCCGACCGTCTCCTGCTCGTTCAGCGCGGGGAGCACGACGCTCACGGAGGAGCGGCGGGGGTCCCGGGCGCGGGCGGCCAGGAGCCGTTCCAGAGGGCGGTCACCGGCACCCCAGGAACGACTGCTCAACCAGCTGTCGACCTCTTCCAGCACGGGCGAACTCCCTGTATGTGATCCATCTCGCGGGTCGGACGACTGCCTCACCCGTCGGGTGCTTCGGTTACAGTCTTGAACAACGCTCGCCGCCTTCGCATCTCGGGGTCGGGGGGCGGACAAACGCCTGGACCGCACGGTCCAGTGCCATAGCGCTCATCCAGAGGGACTGAGGGAACGGCCCGTTGAAGTCCCGGCAACCCTCCCGCCGGCCGCGAGGCCACGGTGGGGAAGGTGCCAATTCCGTCTTGCGGCGAAACGCGTCGCGAGGAAGATGAGGAGAAAGGGCCTCCGCCATCATGGCTGTTCAGACCGTCGCAGCTTCTTCCGGAACCTCTGTGGACCTCGGTCCCGCCACGGCACTCTCCTGCCGCGAGTGCGGTGAACGCTTCGCACTCGGGCCGATCTTCGCCTGCGCGTCGTGTTTCGGGCCGCTCGAAGTGGCCTACGACCTGCCGAGCGGCTCCCCGGACGAGCTGAAGAAGCGCATCGAGGCCGGACCGGACAACATCTGGCGCTACGCGCCGCTGCTGCCGGTCCCCGCCGACGTCGCCGACAAGCCCAACATCAACCCCGGCTTCACCAAGCTGGTCAAGGCCGAGAACCTCGCCCGTGAGCTGGGCGTCACCGGCGCCCTGTACGTCAAGGACGACTCCGGCAACCCGACGCACTCCTTCAAGGACCGCGTCGTCGCGATCGCCGTCGAAGCCGCCCGCGCATTCGGCTTCACCACCCTCTCCTGCTCCTCCACCGGCAACCTCGCCGGCGCGGTCGGTGCCGCCGCCGCGCGGGCCGGCTTCCGCTCCTGCGTGTTCATCCCGCACGACCTGGAAGAGGGCAAGGTCGTCATGGCCGCGGTCTACGGCGGCGAGCTCGTCGGCATCGACGGCAACTACGACGACGTCAACCGCTTCTGCTCCGAGCTGATCGGCGACCCGCTCGGCGAGGGCTGGGGCTTCGTCAACGTCAACCTCCGCCCGTACTACGGCGAGGGCTCGAAGACGCTCGCGTACGAGATCTGCGAGCAGCTCGGCTGGCAGCTCCCCGACCAGCTGGTCATCCCGATCGCGTCCGGCTCCCAGCTCACCAAGATCGACAAGGGGCTGCAGGAGCTGATCAAGCTCGGCCTCGTCGAGGAGAAGCCCTACAAGATCTTCGGTGCCCAGGCCGAGGGGTGCTCCCCGGTCTCCACCGCCTTCAAGGCCGGTCACGACGTGGTCCGTCCGCAGAAGCCGCACACGATCGCCAAGTCGCTCGCGATCGGCAACCCGGCCGACGGCCCGTACGTCCTGGACATCGCCCGCCGCACCGGCGGAGCGGTGGAGGACGTCGACGACGAGCAGATCGTGGACGCGATCAAGCTGCTCGCCCGCACCGAGGGCATCTTCGCGGAGACCGCGGGCGGCGTGACCGTCGGCGTGACGCGCAAGCTGATCGAGGCCGGTCTGCTCGACCCGGCGCTGACCACCGTCGTCCTCAACACCGGCGACGGCCTCAAGACCCTGGACGCGGTCTCCCCGACGACCGGTCTCACGGCGACGATCCGCCCGAGCCTGGACGCGTTCCGCGCCGCGGGCCTCGCGGCCCACTGACCACCCCAGAACCGAGGAAGGCAACCCCCATGAGCGTCAAGGTCCGCATCCCCACCATCCTGCGCACGTACACCGGCGGCCAGGCCGAGGTCCCGGCCGAGGGCACCGTTCTCTCCGAGGTCATCGAGTCCCTGGAGAAGGACCACCCGGGCATCGCCGCGCGCGTCCTGGACGACCAGGGCAAGCTGCGCCGCTTCGTCAACGTGTACGTCAACGACGACGACGTCCGCTTCGAGGGCGGTCTCCAGGCGGCCACGCCGGACGGCGCCGGCGTCTCGATCATCCCGGCCGTCGCGGGCGGCTGCTGACCCGTTCGCCGGGTGAGGGTGCCCGCCGCACGCCGACGGCCCCGACAGCCTTTCCTCCGCACACCGTTGCCCCCTCCGCGTCAGACGCGGAGGGGGCAATTTCGCAGGGTTGAGCGCGGTACAGTTGGGGAAGCCCCCTCCGCTGCCCGAGCCGCGCGCCTACGAGATCGCGCCGCGGCGCGACAAGATGCAGCCAAAGTACGGATGCCCTCTGCGCCTTAAGTGGCCTTTGTCTGGCCCGGCTTGCCCAGGAATCTCAGCAAATACTCATGTTCGGGCGTTCCGGCACGCCCAGATTTATCGCCCGATTGCCCTGTTGCAGAGGGCAGTTGGGCAGATACATTCGGCCGCGGTCGACGCGTTCCGGCGCACGCACCCTCTCCTGTCGGAGGGTGAGTTCTGACCCGGGTCCGCGAAGTGCGGGCCTGTGCAGGGGCCAGAAATAGGGGAGTTAGGCATGGCTCAGGGCACCGTCAAGTGGTTCAACGCGGAGAAGGGGTACGGCTTCATCGCGGTCGACGGTGGTGCGGATGTTTTCGTCCACTACAGCGCGATCCAGATGGACGGGTACCGCACCCTCGAAGAGGGTCAGCGAGTTGAATTCGAGATCTCGCAGGGCCAGAAGGGGCCGCAGGCGGACATGGTCAAACTCGCCGTCGGCTGAGGTCGGACGCGGTCGGCAACGACACTACTCACGCACGCAGGGCCCGTCCCCGTCAGGGGTACGGGCCCTGCGTGCGTGGGCGTCCGGGGGGCTCCGAGGGCCGGTGGACGGCTCGGAGCTTGTCCGAGCTTGTCCCCAGGACGAGGGAGACGCTTGCACTCGCAGGGGTCGAGTGCTAATCATTGGCGTTAGCACTCTCCAGGTGAGAGTGACAGAAACTTGGACCGGGCCGGTGAGGCCCGCAGGCGCGGCGGGGCAAGGAACCGCCGGGCAAGCAGGCCGTCCGTCGCGGGCGCCTCCCGGTCCGGAGCAATCCACCCCGTCCGGGAGGACCACTTCACATGGCTAAGATCATCGCGTTCAACGAAGAGGCGCGGCGCGGTCTCGAGCGCGGGATGAACCAGCTCGCAGACGCCGTCAAGGTCACCCTCGGCCCGAAGGGCCGTAACGTCGTCCTCGAGAAGAAGTGGGGCGCGCCCACGATCACCAACGATGGTGTTTCCATCGCCAAGGAGATCGAGCTCGAGGACCCGTACGAGAAGATCGGTGCGGAGCTGGTCAAGGAGGTCGCCAAGAAGACGGACGACGTCGCCGGCGACGGTACGACCACCGCCACCGTTCTCGCCCAGGCGCTCGTCCGCGAGGGTCTGCGCAACGTCGCCGCCGGTGCCAACCCGATGGCCCTCAAGCGGGGCATCGAGAAGGCCGTCGAGGCCGTCTCCGCCGCTCTGCTGGAGCAGGCCAAGGACGTGGAGACCAAGGAGCAGATCGCTTCGACCGCCTCCATCTCCGCCGCCGACACCGAGATCGGCGCCAAGATCGCCGAGGCGATGGACAAGGTCGGCAAGGAAGGCGTCATCACCGTCGAGGAGTCCCAGACCTTCGGTCTGGAGCTGGAACTCACCGAGGGCATGCGCTTCGACAAGGGCTACATCTCGGCGTACTTCGCCACCGACATGGAGCGTATGGAGACGTCCTTCGACGACCCGTACATCCTCATCGTCAACTCGAAGATCTCCAACGTGAAGGACCTCCTTCCGCTGCTGGAGAAGGTCATGCAGTCGGGCAAGCCCCTGCTGATCATCGCCGAGGACGTCGAGGGCGAGGCCCTGTCGACCCTGGTCGTCAACAAGATCCGTGGCACCTTCAAGTCCGTCGCCGTCAAGGCTCCGGGCTTCGGTGACCGCCGCAAGGCCATGCTCGGCGACATCGCCATCCTCACCGGTGGCACCGTCATCTCCGAGGAGGTCGGCCTCAAGCTGGAGAACGCGGGTCTCGACCTGCTCGGCTCCGCGCGCAAGGTCGTCATCACCAAGGACGAGACGACGATCGTCGACGGAGCCGGTGAGAGCGACCAGGTCCAGGGTCGCGTCAAGCAGATCCGTGCCGAGATCGAGAACTCCGACTCGGACTACGACCGCGAGAAGCTCCAGGAGCGTCTGGCGAAGCTGGCCGGCGGCGTGGCCGTCATCAAGGCCGGTGCCGCCACGGAGGTCGAGCTCAAGGAGCGCAAGCACCGCATCGAGGACGCGGTGCGCAACGCCAAGGCCGCCGTCGAGGAGGGCATCGTCGCCGGTGGTGGCGTGGCTCTGCTCCAGGCGTCCGTCGTCTTCGACAAGCTCGACCTGACGGGTGACGAGGCCACCGGCGCCAACGCCGTCAAGCTCGCGCTCGAGGCTCCGCTCAAGCAGATCGCCGTCAACGGTGGTCTCGAGGGTGGCGTCGTCGTGGAGAAGGTCCGCAACCTGCCGATCGGTCACGGCCTCAACGCCGCGACCGGCGAGTACGTCGACATGATCGCCGAGGGCATCATCGACCCGGCGAAGGTCACGCGCTCCGCCCTGCAGAACGCCGCGTCCATCGCCGCGCTCTTCCTCACCACCGAGGCCGTCATCGCCGACAAGCCTGAGAAGGCCGGCGCGGGCGCCCCGGGTGGCATGCCGGGCGGTGACATGGACTTCTGATCCCCGCCAGGGATCGGTGGTTCCACCCCCCGCAGCGTCAGCTGTAGCTTCGGCCCCCGGGATTCTTCCCGGGGGCCGAAGTGTTTTCGGTGTGTGGGTGCGCTTGGTGCGCGCGTCGCGGGGTGCGGGCCGCGGGTGTGCGGTCGGCGCGTCGCCGGTGTACGGGCCGCGGGTGCGGGCTCCGGGCCTACCCCTCGTCGAGCGTCGTCAGGTGGCGGACGAGGTCGTCGACGATCCGGCCGAGCAGGCGGCCCGGTTTGCGCCGGTCCTCCTCGGACCAGTCGGCGAGCGCGCCGCCGAACCAGCCGAGCAGGGTGCGCATGCAGCGGTCGGCCCCGGCCGTTCCCCGCGGGGTCGGTTCGATGAGCCGGGTGCGCTGGTCGTCCGGATCAGTCACCCGGCGGACCGGCCCATGGCCGGACAGACCCTCTGCCCGCGCTGCTCGACGGGCCGGGTCGGGCTCGTCGGCGACGCCGCGTACGCACCGTCCTTCTTCTCGGGGCGGGGTTCGGGCATCGCGCTGGTCGGCGCGTACGTCCTGGCCGGCGAACTGGCCGAACGGGAGGACCACACGGCCGTCTGCGCCGCCTACGAGAGCGGGCTGCGGCAGTTCGTCGAGGAGAACCAGGCCCTTCCCCACAGCGGGCTCGCGGTCCTCGCGCCGCGCACGGCGGAGGAGCTCGCGGCGCGTAACGAGGCCCTGGCCCGGGCGACGCTCGCCTCGGGCCGGGAGGGCCGGCCGCAGCGTCAACGCCTCGCTCCGGCTCCGCGCCTACTCGGCGGGGGCGGGGTCACCAGCCTGACCGTCGGGGTGGGCGGGGGGCGTGGTGGATGAGAGGTGCGTGGTGGGGGCGGTCCGCGGCGCCGGGGTGGGGTGTGCGGGCGGCGTGGGGTGGGGGAAGGAGGTGGGCCGCAGCGGCTTGGGCGAGCGACGGACGGTCACCCCCGCACGGCCCCGGGGGCGGTCCTGGCGGGGGATCAGGCCCGCACGGACCTGGGACATGCGGCTGCGGACGTCGTCGTGGGGGATCGCGCCGGAAGGGTTGTCCGGGAGGGCGAGTTCGCCCCGGCAAGGGCGGCAGAGCCCGTCGAGCAGGGCGCCTTCGGGGCCGGGAGCCCGGCATTCACGGCACTCGGCGGTCAGCGGCGCGGGCGTCGCCGACGGGGGCGGCGGGGCGAACCGGACGGGCGGCACCTTGTCCCTCAGACGGGCTGCGACGAGGGAGGCCGGGGAGTGGACGACACTCGGCAGCCCGGCGGTGAGTGCGTGGAGCAGCTCGTTCTCGTCGGCGCCACGCTCGAACCACTCGGCGACCTGCGGTTCCAGCCGCGCGCAGTCGGCGGCCGACAGGGAGAGCGCCGGGTTGGCGCGGCCGAGTGCCGCGAGCAGGATGAAGGAGCGTGAGCGCGTCGGCCGTCGGTGTTCCACCGGAGCCTCGCCCCGGGCGAACGTGCTCCACCACTCGGCGTCGCGCGCGGTACGGGAGAAGTGGGTGCGCGTCACCCAGAGCAGGGTGGTCTCGTTCGCGACGACGATTTCGTCCCGGTGCAGGTGCCCGGCGGCCTGGAGGCGCCTGAGCGCGGTGCCCATGGCGCACTGGCCGTAGGGGAGCACCCGGGCGAGCGTCTTCACGGAGATGTCGGAGCCGTCCGGCAACTGGTCGATGTAGGCGGCGATGGCGGCCTCGCGCGGCGGCAGATGTGCGAAATCACGTGCGGAAGACGGCCTTTGGTTCGGGGCGGAGCGCTTGCCGTAGCCCGGATTGGACATCGGGTGCGCGGTGCGCGCCGAGGAGACGTGCGGGGTACGAGGGGCAGCATTAAGCTGGCCGACAGCCATGGGGATCGCTTCTTTCGATCTTCGTTGGTCAGACCCCTGGTGGTGTGGGAAGCACCGTCAGGGGTCAACTTGTGTGGTCTGGGTGAAGCGAACGCTAGATCTTCACCACCCTGCGTGGCAAGTCGGTCACGAACTGTCAACTTCGCGAGTGAAACGGGCTGCTGGGTTGACGCGGAGGGGCACCGAGTAACCGGCGCCTGGGCGGCGCGCGGGGGCCGGCGGGTCCGTCGGAACGCTTGGTGAGCGCCGGGGAAGGTGCTCGGTCGCGTGGCTGCTGGGGCAGCCGGTCGGGCGGTTCGCCGGGCCGCCGTCCGGGCGTCCGATCTCCCTGCTGGAGGGGCGCCGACGGGGTGGCTGGTGGGGTGCCGTCGCGGCGGGAAACCGGCGGCAGGGCATGGGCGGCTCTTTGCGAATGGCTCTTTGCTGGGAACCGTTCGGGCGGTGGCTTCCTCGTCGCTGTGGCTGTGGCTGTGGCTGTGGCTGTGGCCGTGACAGCGGTGCCGGTGCCGGTGCCGCCGCCGTCGAGTTGCGCCGGAGGGTGGCTGCGAGGGCGCGTGGCGTGCGTGGCGGGTCGGCTCTCAGGGTGGGTGGGTGGGAAAGAAATCCCTTCCGCCCATTCCAAGTAAAGAGCGCTCGAATCTCGACGCTTGAGCTCCGGGGCGGAGGTGCGGAGGTGTGGAGGTGCGGAGAACCGTCTCCCCCGATCGGAGCAGCGCACAACGGGGCGAACGGAGTGCGCGGGCGCTGGCGTGGGCGGGGGGCGCTGTCGGCGCGCACGGGTCGTCTCTGCGGGGGTTGAGAGAGAAGCCCGGAATCATCAGATGGGGGCCATTTCACGGAGAGTTATGGTGACTCTATGGAGTTGCTTGCTACGTTCTGTCATCAGGAGCTGCTGCTGGGCAGCTCGGCGGCGCGTCAGCAGGAGGTGGGTCATGCGGGGCATGCGGGGCGGCGAAGACACGCGGGGTGGCGAAGACACGCGAAACGGCGTGGTCGGGGCGCGGGCGCTTGAAGCGGGCGGGGCGGGACCTGCCGGTGGAAGGGCATCTCCTGCCCGTCCGGAGTCGTCGCGGTCCCTGGCGAAGGGGTCTCCGCCTCGGGGGCCTCCCGATGAAGACCGCACTGGGCAACGCGTCGGAAGCGCCCGGCGCTCGGCGCACCGCTCCCCGGCAGCGAACGGGGCGGCCGGATCACCGCGGCGAGCCTCAGCCACCCTGATGAGCTGTACGCCTGCATCGGCGTCAGTTCGGCCGCGCCGACCGAGGACCGGCGACTGATCCCAGCTGCGCGGCAACGACGGTCTCCGCCGCGTTGACCCGCCGGGTGCTCGTCGCGCTGAGACCGAGCAGGCGCAAGGCCGTCCCGGGCCCGAGCACTGGGTTTCTCGGGTCCCGGGTCTCGGGTTCCGAGCACCGGGGTCTTGGGTCTTGGGTCTCGGGCCCCGGGTTCCGGGTTCCGGGTTCCGAGCACCGGTGCTCTCGGGTCTCGGGTCTCGGGGTCCGAGCACCGGTGCGGGCGATCCGTTGATCCGGCGCTCGGGTCCCGGGTCTCGCGTCTCTGGACCCAGCGCTCGGTCCGTGGCGCCCGGTTCGTGGACGCCGTGCGTCGAGAACCGGTCTCGGCCGGCTCCGCAGGAGAGCGGGTTCACTGCCCGCCCGCGCCACCTACCCGCACGACCCGGAGAGGCAGACTGACCGTCATGACAGCAGCGGAGAACGACGTCCGGGCCGCCTGGCACCGTGTGGGCAGATGGCTCGCGGCCCACCTCCCCGCACGCGCGGCCAGACCGACAACCGATGAGGCGCGCCTGGACGCGTTCGAGGCGGACCTCGGCCTTCCCCTGCCGGCCGACCTGCGGGCGTGGTGGCTGCTGCCCGACGTCGACGCGGGCTTCTGGATCCCGGGCACCTTCGCTCCTTGCTCTCTGGAAGAGGCGCTGGAGACCCACGAGATCTGGTTGCTGGTCGCGGAAGAGGAGGGGGAATCCCTCGACGAGCACGGGCACCCTGAGGCCCGCTACCTACGCACGTTCCTGCCGATCGCGCTCAGCCCCGGCGGTGACGGGCTGATCGTCGATCTCCGGCCCGGTGACACCCACGGCTCCGTGTTCCTCTGGGACCACGAGACCTGGGACCTTGACGTTCCCCAGTGGGCTTCGGTCACCTCGATGCTTCACGACATCGCCCACGCGCTGGAGACCGGGACACCGGCTCTCCTGGACCACGCGTCCCTCGGCGGCTCCGCACCGCCCCGCACGGCCTCGGTCGAAGACGCCCATGACCTCACGTGGCGGACCACCGGCCCAGGGAAGTGATCGGTCCCGCCCGGGGACCCCGGAACGCGACGTTCGCGCAGACGTACGGCTCGGACCGACGGCCCGGCGGGAGCAAGGCGCCCGGTGCGCCACTTGGGCGCTACCGCTGCCTGGGCGCTACGGCTACCTGGGCTCCGCTCCCGCCGGGCCGGGCACCCAACCCCCGCTCCCTCCGGGCCCGGCACTCCAACCTCCGCTCCCTCCGGGCCTGGCACGCCGGTCCCGTGCCGGCCTCGCTTTTCAGCCCAGTCCGCCGGTGGCGCGGATGTTCTGGCCGGTGATCCAGCGGCCCTCGTCCCCGGAGAGGAAGACGATCACGGCCGCGATGTCGGCCGGCGTACCGAGGCGCCCGAGCGGGGTCATGGCCGGGATCGTGGCCACCGCCTCGGCCGGGTTGGTGCCGCGCAGGAGGTCGGTGTCGGTGGCGCCGGGGGACACCGTGTTGACGGTGATCCCGCGCGCCCCCAGCTCGGCCGCAGCTCCTGCGGTGAGCTGCTCCAGGGCACCCTTGCTGACCAGGTAGGGCACGATGCCGGGCGCCGGACGCAGGGTGTTGAGCGTCGAGATGTTGATGATGCGGCCACCGTCCGGCATGTGCCGGGCCGCGTACCGCATGGTGAGGAACGCGGCCTTCGTGTTCACCGTGAGCGCCTGCTCGAAGACCTCCTCCTCGATCGCGGCGAGCGGTGCCGGGGTGAAACTCAGCGCCGCGTTGTTCACCAGGATGCTCACGCCCCCGGACGACTGCTCCTCCGCGGTCTCCATCAGCTTCTCGGCCGTCCCGGCCTCCGCCAGGTCCAGCCTCAACGCACGGGCCCGGCCACCGGCTTCTTCGACGGTACGGACGACGTCCTCGGCCGCCTCGGTGTTCCGCGCGTAATTGAACACGACCTGGGCGCCCTCGCGCGCGAGCCGTTCCACGATGCCCCGGCCGATTCCCCGTGAGCCTCCTGTGACGACGGCGGTTCTGCCTTCCAGCGTTCCCATGGTGGTCCCCTGCCTCCCCCGCACTTCGGACATTGCAGTTCAGTGGTCCGAAGCTAAGGTCGTGCCACCGCCCCGGAGCCGGGTCACGCCGACAGCGAAACGCCCCGCACCGCCCAGCGGAACCTGATGCCGGCACCGCGAACCGGCACGTCGGAGCCCCCACGCGCCCCGAAGACCGTGCGGGCGGGGCGGAGGAGGCCGACAGGGTCAGGAGGGGCTCCGGAGAAGGGCCGGCGAGCCGTCGTCGGACCACATCGAGGAGCGCGCGCGAAGGGGATGAGGCGACATCTTTCACTCGTTCGTGTCGTGGAGGGAGGGCGCGTTCGAGGGTGGTGTGTCGGTCCTCCCCGCCCAGCCCGCAGGGCACTGGGCGTGGTCAGCTGACATGGGCGGTGAACACGCGGCCCGAGTACGGAGGGGAGGCCGCTGTCGACCGTGCGGCGCCGCCGACCGGTGGCGCTCCGCCGGCCATTGCCGATTCGTCCGGCCGGGTGGGCCCACAGCGGAAACGTGACCCCCGTCAGCTCCTCGGAGACGGTCCGGAGCGGCGGGCGGCGCTGCACCCCTGCGTCGTAGGACGCCTGGCCGGCCACCTGCCGGAACTCGGCTACGGCGCACAGGCGTTCTGCCCGCACGCCATGGTCCTGGCCGGCGCGCTCTCCTGCCTCCTGCCCGCCCTCGGCTGCCGTGCTCGCCGTGTACGAGGCCGACCCCTCACCGGCGGCCCTGGGCCACGACCTGCGCGACGCCCTGGGGCTCTCCCTCCACGCGGCGCTGTGGGGCGCTCTGCCCCGAGCCGACCAAGGCAAGTGCCGTAAGCGGACGTTGGGCTTGGCGAGTCCATGAAATTACTCAACTGTCGAAGTCGTTGCTCCCTTCATGACCCAACGACCAGCACCTCGCCCCCTGTCCGACGAAGCCCTCTCCACGTTGCTCGGCCGGCAGCAGTTCGGCACGCTCGCCACCATCAAGCGCAGCGGTCACCCCCACCTGACCACCATGGTGTACGGATGGGACCCCGAAGCCCGCATCGTGCGGTTCTCGTCCACGGCCGACCGGGTCAAGGTCCAGCACCTGCGGCGCAATCCACGGGCGGCGCTGCATGTGCAGGGCGGGGACGTGTGGTCGTTCGCCGTCGCCGAAGGCGAGGCCACCGTCTCGGAGAGTACGACGGTGCCGGGGGACGCGGTCGGGCAGGAACTGCTCGGGATGATCCCGAAGGCAGCAAGACCCGGAGACGAAACTGCGTTCCTGGAGGAGTTGGTCACCGAGCGCCGGGTGGTCATCCGGCTGAAAGTGGACCGCCTGTACGGCACGGTGCTCGACGTGGACGGCTAGGAAGTACCGGGTCCGTGGTGGTCGCAGCCATTCGTTGATGACCGCGACCAGCACGGTCGCCTCGTAGCGCACAGCGAGTCTGTCGTGCCTCGTCGTCACGGGCCGGTGCCGCTTGAGGCGGTTCGTTCCGTGCGTCCGCCGGTGTCCCTGTTGTGACGCCCCGGTCGCGCGACGGGCCGTTCCGCAGCCGCAGCCTCTTCGGACCCTGAGGTCAGGTCGAGGCGGTCGTCGGGCGCCGGGGTGTCCGGCGGGAGGCCGACGGATGCGAGGACCGGTCTCTTCGCGAGGCGCTGCACGCGCGGAGCACCGACCGGCAGCGGTCCGGTGATGCCGGGGGTGAGCCGGTCAGCCGAGGTGTCTCGGGCTGTAGCTGCCATCCGTCAGGTGGGCGACGACGTCGCTGAAGGTGTGGAAGACCATGGAGTCTCCCTCTCCCGTCCACCAGAAGCGCTCCAGCGTGTCATCCCCGTGGTGGAGCATCAGGACGCCGGCCGAACCGCCGCAGTCGACGTACATCGGGAAGACGCGTGTTCCTTCCGGTAGCCCGCTCTCGGCCAAGGGATCGTCGGCCATGGTGTCGCGGAAGGCCGTGGCCCATCCGCTCAGCTCCGGGTCCTCCCAGTCGCGACACCCGAGGAGCGGCATCGAAAGCTGGAATCCGTCGAACCCGTCGGTCAGGGAGAGAAAACTCCGGTACTCCGGGTCCAGCGGCTGACCCGCGAAAGCCTCGAGGCGATCGATCTGCGCCTGAGTCGCCGGGGCTCGGAGTCCGGGCATCGTGAGCGGCTCCAGGGGTGAGCAGGAGAGGTACTCACGCGTTCTCGCCCGCATCAGTTCGCCGAGGAGCATCCACGTGGTCACGAGCGGTTTCTCCCTGAGCAGGATGAGGAAACAGCTCACGATACGGGGGCCGTCGGCGCCTCGTTCGGCTGCTCCTCAGTGCGCGATGGAATCGATCAGTTCCCGGGCGCCCTGGCGGAGGAGGGTGACCGCGACCGAGGTGCCGAGGGTGGCGGGGTCGAGCGGGCCGGCCCACTCGTGGGCGTTCAGCACGGTCTTGCCGTCCGGGGTGAAGACGCAGGCCCGCAGGGAGAGTTCGCCGTTTCCGCGAGCGGTGGCGTACCCGGCGATCGGGCTGTTGCAGTGGCCCTGAAGCACGTGGAGGAACATGCGCTCCGCAGTCATCTCCCGGTAGGTCCCCGGGTGGTTGAGGCCGCTGACCGCGTCGATCGTGGCGTGGTCGTCCTCGCGGCACTGGAGCGCGAGCACTCCCGCTCCGATCGGCGGGCACATCGTCTCCGCGGACAGCACCTCCGAGATCACGTCGGAGCGTCCGATCCGGGCCAGCCCCGACGCGGCGAGCAGCAGCGCGTCGGCCTCGCCCGCCGCCAGCTTCTCCAGCCGGCGGTTGGCGTTCCCCCGGAACGGTACGCACTCCAGATGCGGGTGCGAGGCCGACAACTGCGCGATGCGTCGTACGGACGACGTGCCGATCCGCGTACCTGCCGGAAGCTCGTCGAGCGTGAGGCCGTCCAGGTGGACCAGGGCGTCGCGTACGTCGTCGCGCTTCAGGAACGCCGCGAACACCGTCCCGGTCGGCAGCGGCCGGTCCGCCGGTACGTCCTTCACGCAGTGCACCGCGAGATCGGCCTCCCCGGCGAGCAGCGCCGCGTCGACCTCCTTGGTGAACGCGCCCTTCCCCTCCACCTGGGAGAGGGCACCCATCCACTTGTCCCCGGTCGTCTTCACCGGGACGACCTCGGTGGCGATGCCGGGGTGCAGGTCCGCCAGTTCGGCCCGTACGCGCTCCACCTGGGCGAGGGCCATCGGCGAGTCGCGGGAGACGATACGGATGAGTTCGGGAGTGGCCATGCTTTCACGATAGACCCGCCCGACGGCCTGCCGGAGCACGACGCGTAAGGGCGCGGCGCCCGGCCCCGCGGTGCCGGAGGGCCTCGGTGGCCGGATTCAGCCGGCCTTGAGATCGGTGACGAACGCCGCCCACACGTCGGCACGGAAGACGAGGACGGGGCCGCCGCCCCTCAGCTTGGAGTCGCGGACGGGAACGACGCCGGGGTGCTGGTCGGAGGTCTCCAGACAGTCGCCGCCGCTGGCACCGCTGTAGGTGGACGTGCGCCAAGTGGTGGTGGTCAGGTCGTACTCAGTCCTGAAGATCTTCATGGCTGTAATCCTCCGCCACCGACTCGACCATGGCCAAAGACGCATCCGGTGACATCGCGCTGGCCGCCAACAGATCGTAGGTCAGTTCGTATTGGCGCACAGCGGCTGGGCTGTCCTCCAACCGACCTGTGCCGAGTCCCTGGAGATAGGCAAGCGGTGGTGCATCGGCGAAAGACATGAGCTTGAGCGATCCCTCCAGTGCGGTGTGCGACCCGGCAGAGAACGGCAGGACCTGAACGATGACGCGGTTCGTCCGTGCAAGCGTCACCACGTGCCGGAGGGCCTCTGCCATGACCGCACGACCGCCGGTTTCTCTCCGGAGAACCGCCTCATCGAGAATCGCCCAAAACAGTGGGGTTGTTGGATCGTCCAGCAGTGCGGAGCGTTCGAGCCTGGCCCTTACGAGATGGTCGATCCGTTCCTGAGGTGCCGTGGGCAGCCCACCACGGAAGACGGCATACGCGTATGCCTCCGTCTGGAGAACCCCCGGGATCAGCAGAACCGCGTACTCCCTGATCTCCACCGCCACAGCCTCCGCCTCGGCGGCCTCCGCGAAGTGGTCCGGGTACTTCGACTTCTGGAGCGCCGCGCAGTTGCGGGCGAAGAAACCGTCCTTCGTGAGGATCTCGTCCAGCCGCCGGGCCTGGTCGAGCTGCATGCGCCGGGTGCCCGATTCGAGCTGGCCGATGAACGAGCCGGAGACGAAGAGCGGGGCGCCCAGATCCTCCTGGGTCAGGCCCGCCGCCTCCCGCCGGTGGCGGAGTTCCGCGCCGAGGAAGGCGCGGGGTGAGGACGACGGGTCGAGCCTCTTGGGACCGGGCATGGCAACTCTCCGTCACACACGTGAGGTTGTTGGGGCGGCGCGGCTACCAGGCTAGCCGCGCCTCGGACACTCTGGGTGTGCAATGGCATGACACAGCGTAGGAGTGTGGAAGGAATGAGCCCATGACGGTGACGGAACAGCGCAAGGCTGCCGAGGGGAACATGCGGGTGGCCGAGGAAGCCGTGGCGCGGCTCAAAGCCGGGTTGGCGGGTGTGGGTGCCACGCTGCCGTCGCTCCGGATCGACCTGGTGTCCTGCGCGGGCGACGCTACGCCGCCGCTCGTCGACCTCGGCCGGTGCACCGTCGAAACGGCGCTGCGGCTCAGTGAGGCGCTGGAACGCGTGAAAGAGGAGCTGGACGGGGAGAACGCCCAGGTGAAGGAGGGTGTGGAAGATGCCGGTCGAAGGGCTTGAGCCGTGTGTGCCGGAACGTGGGTCGTTCGCGATCGACGCCCGGTCGGGGAAGGTCGGGCGCGTGATGGGCCGGGTCGGCCCGAATGTTCAACTGAGGCCGCCGGGGGGCGGCCTGGAGTGGGACTGCCCGCCCGATGCCGTACGGCCGGCGTCACCCGGGGTGGTGCTCCGCGCACGGGTGACGGAGATCAACCGGGAAGGTCAGCTGCCCCGTTGAGGGACCGTCCGGCGGCCGCCGTGCCCCGTCGCCCCACCACCCGCCGCTCGTCACCGCGTGTGACGTCGGGCCGTACGCAGAGGGCTCCCGCAGCCGCCTGAGCGGTTCGCGGGCGCACGCGTCGCGGGGCGAACCCTCTTCGGGCCCGCCCCGCTCTGTGCGACGTGCTCTGTTCGTTGCGCTGTACCGCTTCTGCTCTTCACACGGTGGTGGTGATCGGAGGCGTCAGATCAGACGGTGCATTCCGTAGTAGGCGGCCAGGTCCGTGTAGTAGGCCGGGTCGCCCGAGTGCGTCCGGCGTTCGAACTCCGGCGCTCCCTTGATCTGCTCCTTCGTCAGGTTCACGTGGACCTGACGCTCCTCCGTGTCGATCCGGGTGACCGTGCCCGCGGGCAACAGGATCTCCCGTCCGAAGATCCACACTCCGGTGTCCACCAGCAGATGGGCGGAGCCCACCTCCTCCGAGTGGCTGTCGACCTTGCCGACGTGCCCGTCGGTCGCTTCGACCGCGAATCCGGTCAGGTCGATGCCGGACATGTGGCCGCTGGCAGGGTGGTAACCCCACGGGTCGGTGCTCATGGGTCGCTCCTCACTCGGCGGTCCTTCGGTGGCGCTTCCCGACCGGCCGTTCGAGCTACCGGGGAGATGCGCTCTCCAGTTCGCCTGCCCGCCCTCCCCGGCTTCACACACCCGTGTCCGGACGGCCGGGGCTGCGGGGGAGCGGACCGTCCGAACGCGGCTCCGCCCCCTCCCCGTTGACGTGCGGTCCGGGCTGCCGGTCTCATGCCGCCATGAGTGAACTCCGTGTGGATCACGTCGACGACGACTCCCGGGCCGAGGAGTGGCGGTACGTCCACAACCTCGTCATCCCGACCGCGCCCCTCACCGCCGACGAGGTACGGGAGCGGCGGACCCGTAACCGGCTCTTCGTCGCCCGCGCGGCCGGCGTGCTCGTCGGGTGCTCCACGGTGCGCCCGCCGACCGGCGAGGACGGGGTGGCCACGGTCATCGCGCGCGTCCTTCCCGACCACCGGAGGAAGGGGTACGGCACCGAGTTGTACCGGCACGGGCTGCTCGTCGCACGGGAGTGGGGGGCGGCAGAGGTGGAGACGGTCGTGTCGGGCAGCAACCCGGAGGGGCTGGAGTTCGCGCGGGCGCGGGGGTTCGTGGAGGTGGAAACGTATTTGCTGCCGGGGGACACGGTCCCGTTCACCGATCTCCGCCTGGCGGAGCGGGCGGCCGGCTGAGCCGGGTCCCCCCGTGTCCGGGTCCCCCCCGTGTCCGTCCGGGTCCCCCCGTGTCCGGGGCCGCTTACTCAGTACGTGATGAGCATTCGTGCTCATGTTCGGGACGCTCACCCCGGCGAGTATCGGTGCAACGGCGCAGTCGAAGGCGCCGGTCCCGCCGACCCGATGATGGAGACCTCCCATGTCCCGACGTATCGCCCTGTCCGTAGTCGCCGGTGTCGTCGCCCTCGGGGGTGCCGGAGCCTTCGCCCTCGCGTACGCCGGCGAACCGCAGGCGCCCACCCTGACGCACAGCGAGGCGCGTTACGTCGCCCCGGCCGGCGACCGCGACGGCTCGCTGACCTTCACCACGGACGTCTCGTCGGGCACGAAGGTGAAGAGCGTGAAGGTGCTGGCCTGGCCGGAGGACTCGTCCTTCGCACGGCAGAGGCTGACCGAGAAGGACATGGCCGCCGTCGAGTCGGCCGTCTGCGTGCCCGCCGGTAAGGACACCGTGCGCTGCTCCTACGGGGCAGCCGTCACCCGCGACGACGCCGAGGGCTCCCCGCGCGGTCTCTGGCACTTCGCGGTCATGGCCACCACGACGGACGGGACCCGGACCCTGGACACGGAGGCCGCCGACTTCACGATCGGCTGACCCGCCGCACCCTCCCCGCAGACCACGAGCCGCCCTTCACGGAGAAGGGCGGCTCGTGGGCGTGAGGGGGCTGGTCCGGGGCCGGCCTCAGACCTTCGCGGGCGCGGGCGGCCGCTGCCCCGGGTCTGTGGAACCCGGGTCTGCGGAGCCCGGCTCGGCGCTACCCGGCTCGGCGGTACCCGGCTCGGCGGTACCCGGCTCGGCCGGGGACGGTGAGCCCGCCACCACGGTGCTGCCGGCCGCCGCCTCCTGGGACACGTTGAACTCCGCCAGCAACTCCTTGCCGAAGCCGAAGCAGTAGGTGGCGACGAAGCCGGCGACGTATCCGACGAGGAGCCCGCCCGCGTAGATCGCGATCGTTCCGCCGAGACCGTGGTTGCCGTCCAGCAGCGGGAAGAGGGCCCAGCCGGACGGCCCGATCGCGGTCGAACCGACCGAGGTGCCGAGCTGGTTGAAGAGACCGACGAAGCCGCCGCCGAACGCGCCGCCGACGCACGCCGTGATGAACGGGCGGCCCAGCGGCAGCGAGACGCCGTAGATCAGTGGTTCGCCCACGCCCAGCAGACCGGCGGGGAGCGCCGACCTGATGGTGCGGCGGATCGACTGGTTACGGGGGAGGCGCACGTACACGGCCGCCGCAGCGCCGACCTGGCCGGCGCCCGCCATGGCAAGGATCGGCAGCAGGACGGTGTAACCCTGCTGCTCGATGAGGGTGGTGTGGATCGGGATCAGCGCCTGGTGCAGGCCCAGCATCACCAGCGGCAGGAAGAAGCCGCCGAGCAGGAACCCCGCGCCCGCGCCGCCGTGGGAGAGCAGCCAGTCGGCCGCCGTACCGATCGCGGAGGAGACCTCACCGGCGACGTACATCAGGCCGAAGATGGTGACCAGTCCGGAGATCAGCACCGTGAGCGTCGGAGTGACCAGCACGTCCAGCGCCTCGGGCACCCAGCGGCGGCACCACTTCTCCACGTACACCGCGAGCACCGCCGCGCCCAGTGCGCCGAGCACGCCACCCTGGCCGGGCGAGAGCTCCTGCCCGAACGCGGTGATGCGGGCGACCCCGGGGAACACGATGATCGCGGCGACCGCACCTCCGAGAATGGGCGTGCCGCCGAACTCCTTCGCCGTGTTGTAGCCGACGAAGACCGCGATCAGGGCCATGAACCCGGAGGCGATCGAGGCCAGCGCGGGCGTCACCCCGGGCAGCAGCCCGAGGTTGACCAACAGGCCGTTGAGCCCGGCGATGATGCCGCAGCCGATGAGCGCCGGGATCAGCGGGACGAAGATGTTGGCGATCTTCCGCAGGAAGAGCTTGAACGGAGTGGCGTTCTTCGCCTTGCGCGCCGCCTTCAACTCCGCACCCTGAGCGGCGAGTCCATCGGCGCCGACGGGGACGGGGGTGACGGGTGCGGGGGCGCCGGGCGCGGGCGCGGCGGGTGCCGTGGAGGCGGCGGCCGGGGCGGCGGACCGGGCGGTGGCCACCATCGCCTCGAACTCCGGGGTGACCCGGGCGACGGTGCCCGGGCCGAGGACGATCTGGTACGTGTCGTCCTCGACCACGCCCAGGACGGCGGGCAGCGCCTTCAGCGCCTCGTCGTCCACGAGGGAAGGGTCGAGCAGACCCAGCCGGAGCCGGGTCATGCAGTGGGCGACGGTACGGACGTTGGCCGCGCCACCGACGAGCGGAAGGATCGCGGCGGCGGTGGCGCGGTGCTTGTCATCAGTTGCCATGGTGCGTGGCGCCTTGCTGTGCGGGGGTGGGGGGAGGGGTCCCCCGGCGTGGGGCCGGGGGGAGGGGTGGGAATCAGGGGGAGGGGACGGCCGCGAGCGCGGCGCGCAGATGACCGTCCGCATCGGCCAGCAGGGCGGTGGCCGTCGGGCCGTCGACCTGGCCGAGCAGGGTGAGGATCGCGGGCTTCACCTCACCACCCGTGGCGGCGAGGGCTTCCTCGATCTCCTGGTCGGCGGCTCCGGTGGCGAGCGCGACGATCCGGCGCGAACGGGCGTGCAGCTTCTCGTTGGAGGCCCGCACGTCGACCATGAGGTTCCCGTACGTCTTGCCCAGCCGGATCATCGTGAGCGTCGAGATCATGTTCAGCACGAGCTTCTGCGCCGTACCGGCCTTCAGCCGGGTCGAACCCGTCAGCAGCTCCGGGCCGGTGACGACCTCCACGCCGTGCTCGGCGGCGGCGGCCAGCGCCGAGCCCGCGTTGCAGGAGAGGCCGACGGTGAGCGCGCCCCGGGCGCGGGCGTGTTCGACGGCGCCGATCGCGTAGGGGGTACGGCCCGAGGCGGAGATGCCGACGACGGTGTCCTCGGCGGTGAGGCCGAGCCCGTCCAGGTCGGCGGCGGCCAGTTCCTTGCTGTCCTCCGCGCCCTCGACGGCGGTCACCATCGCGGTCGGGCCGCCCGCGATCAGCCCGACGACCTCGTCCGGGTCGGTGTTGAAGGTGGGCGGGCACTCGCTCGCGTCCAGCACCCCCAGGCGCCCGGCGGTGCCCGCACCCAGGTAGATCAGCCGGCCGCCCCGCGCCATGCGTGCCGCGATCGCGTCGATCGCGGCGGCGATCCGCGGCAACTGCGCGGCGACGGCGTCGGCCACGGAGCGGTCCTCGCCGTTCATGAGCCGTGCGATCTCCAGCGTGGGCAGCCGGTCGATCTCGGCCAGCTCGGGGCGGAACTGCTCGGTGGTGAGAGTGGCGAGCTGGGCGAGGAGGTCGTCGCGGTCGGCGGCGGAAGAGGAGGAGGACATGAGGTGCGGCTCTGCTTTCTCGTCGTGCTCGTGCGGAGTGCGGGAGGTGGGGAGGCGGGGACACGGACGGCGGGACAGGGATGGCGGGGGTGGCGGGGAAACGGACGGAGGTGGCCCGGACGGCGGCGACGCGGACGCCGGTGACCCCGACGGCGGGATCAGCGGCGGCGCTGGGTGTGGCGGTGGGCGAGTGCCTCGTACGACGCGGAGAGGGCGGGCGCCGCCGTCTCGTAGGTGCGCTGCGCGACGCCTATGAACAGGCAGTCGACGACGAGCAGTTGGCTCGTCCGGCTGGACATGGCGGCCGGGCGCAGCTCGCTCTCGCGGGAGGTGGCGGTGGTCAGTACGTGGTCGGCGTACTGGGTGACCGCCCCGCCGGGGCGGCCGGTGATGGCTACCGTGGTGGCGCCCCGGTCGAAGGCGGCCCGCAGCGGTTCGATGACGTCGCTGGTCGAACCGGAGTGGGTGATCGCGATGGCGAGGTCCCCGGGGCGCAACTGCACGGCGTTGGTGACCGCGAGGTGCGGATCGGCGTGGGCGTGCGCGATGAGACCGATCCTCAGCAGCTTCTGCGCCAGGTCCTGACCGACGAGCGAGGAGGCGCCCGCACCGTAGATGTCGATCCGGCGGGCGGAGGCCGCGGCGGTCACGACGGCGGAGAGCTGCCCGGTGTCGAGCCCGGCGGCGGTGTCCGCGAGGGTCTGCTGCTCGTCCTGGGCGAGCTTGGCGACCACGTCGGCGAGCGGGTCGTCCACGGCTATGTCGGCGGTGACGGCGGGGGCCCGGCCCGACTGCTGGTGGGCGGCGAGCCCGGCGAGGGCGAGGCGCAGATCGCGGTAGCCCGGGTAGCCGAGCAGCCGCGCCGTGCGGACCACGGTGGCCTCGCTCGTACCCGTCCGCTCGGCGAGACCGGTGACGGTGAGAGCGGCGCATCCGGCGGGGTCCCCGGCGACGGTCTCGGCGACGCGTTGCATGGAGCGGGTCATGGAGGGGGCGAGCGTACGGACCTTGGCGGCGAGGGCGGCCGGAGCGGGTGGAGAGTCGCCGCTGAAACTTTCCTTCAGTTCACTGGTCACTCCTGAAAGGTATTTTCATCACACTCGCCCGTCAACCCCCCATTGATCCCGCTTCCGTGTGTCGTCCGTGCGGGCGTGGACGCACGAGAACGGCTCCTCCTCCGGACGGAGGGGGAGCCGTTCTGTGGTGCGGTCGCGATCCGTGGCCCGGGGGCCGCCGGATCAGGCGTGGCGGTGCGAGTGACGGTTGCCGACGACCACCCGGTAGATGGCCAGCAGGATCACCGAACCGATGATCGCGGCGATCCAGGTGGACAGGTCGAAGAAACCGTCGATCGAGTCGACGCCGAAGAGGACCTTGCCGAGCCAGCCGCCGAGGAGGCCACCCGCGATACCGATGAGCATCGTGATGATGATGCCGCCCGGGTCCTTGCCCGGCATGAGTGCCTTGGCGATGAGGCCAGCGAGCAACCCTATGAGGATCCAAGCGATGATGCCCATGATGCGTCTCCTACCTCGTCGTATATAAAGCCGGTGTCAAAGCTTCGTATTTACCGGTTCGGCCGGACCAAACCTGCTTGTTTCCAGGGAACTTCGCCCGGCAGAACCTTGTCTTCGAAGGGCATACGGACGGTGTGGCGGGGCATACGGGTGCGCCCCGCATGCCCGGGCGGGCGTGCGGGGCGCGGGCTGTTCCGGACGACGTCAGACGGAACGGACCTGCTCGGCCTGCGGACCCTTGGGGCCCTGCGAGGTCGAGAACTCCACCCGCTGGTTCTCGTCCAGCGAGCGGTATCCGGAGGAGTCGATCGCGGAGAAGTGCACGAAGACGTCCGGAGTGCCGTCGTCCGGCGCGATGAACCCGAACCCCTTCTCCGAGTTGAACCACTTCACAGTCCCCTGAGCCATGCCATGCCTTTCCTGGTGGGCGCCGGACACATGATCGTGTCGGCGATGCGGCGATCCTCTCCCAGCCGACGGGAGGAAAAACGGATCGGCACGCGCGGCACACGGACGAGTGACCGGCCCCGCGCACCCTTCCGGTGGCCCGTCCGGTCCACCGGCCCGCGGCCCCCGACGCCTACCGCGCGGAGTCGCGGTCGGGGCGGTGGGCGCCGTGGGAGGGGTTCAGCGGGTGGGGTGACAATGGAGCCATGGAGCCGAACCCCCTGGAACAGGCGTTGCACACCGCCCGAGCCCTCGTCGTGGCCGACCTGGCGGCGGGCGACGTCGCGGACGCCGACATCGTCTCCCTCGTGGAGGACGCGGTGACCCAGCGGCGCTGGTGGGTGGAGCAGTGGCCGGACGGCATGGACTTCCTCGTCGGGCTGATCGCCCAGGACGTCCAGGACGCCCTGCTCGAACGGTACGGACGGTGGCCGCTCTGCCCCGTCTGCGACGAGGGCGGCCCGCACGCGCTCGACGTCGAGCCCGAACTCGGCGCCGACCCGCACTGGGTCTGCACCCGCGCCACCGTCTCCGTGGCCCCGGTCGGCGCGCTCGCCGGAGTGCTGCGACGGTGACCGTCTACATAGACCCGCCGACCTGGCCGGGCCACGGCCGGCTCTGGTCGCACCTGGTCAGTGACGAGTCGTTCGACGAGCTCCACGCCTTCGCCGCCGCCATCGGCTGCCCGCCCCGCGCCTTCGAACGCGACCACTACGACGTCCCGCAGACGCGTTACCAGGACGCGGTGCGCGCCGGAGCACGGGAGATCGGCTCCAAGGAACTGGTCCGCCGCCTCACCGAGGCCGGCCTGCGCCGCCCGAAGGGCCGCCCCGCACCGGGCCCCGCGGCCACGGCCTGAACGTAAGGCGAACGTACGGCCGGCCCGGACGCGAGACCGCCCCCGGAGGACGGGCGTCTCCGGGGGCGGCTTCCCGCGTGCGGGCGGGCTCAGGCGCAGGGGGAGTCCGCGCGCTCGCCCGTGCGCTCGTCCGCGAGCGCGGCCCGGGGACGTACGACCGTCACGCTCTCCACCGGCACCGGCACCGGCACCGGCCCCCCGCCCGTTCCCGCTCCCGCGACCACGCGGGAGCGGGAACCACCGCGCTGGACGCGGAGGGCGAGGGCCACCGCCGCCAGGCCGGCGACCAGCATCGCGGCACCTCCCCAGGCGGGGGAGGCGTAGCCGAGGTCGGCGTCGATCACCGCGCCGCCGAGCCACGGGCCCGCGGTGTTGCCCAGGTTGAACGCGGCGGTCGCGGTCGCGCCGGCGAGCGTCGGCGCGGCACCGGCCACGTCGAACATGCGGGCGTTGAGCGCGGGGGCCGTGTAGAACGCCGAGAAGCCGAGGAGGAAGGCGATGAGGACCACGGCGACCGGGCTCGACGCGAAGAGCGCGAGCGCCACCAGGAAGACCGTGGAGGCAGCGATGCCGCTCAGCAGCACGCCGAAGAGGTGGGCATCGGCGACCCGGCCGCCGACCGTCGTACCGACCAGAGCGCCGGCTCCGAAGAGCGCCAGCACCCACGGCACCCACCCCGAGCTCAGCCCGGCGACGTCGGTCAGCAGCGGGGAGAGGTAGCTGAACGCGCAGAAGACGCCCCCCGCGGCCAGCGCGGTGATCACGATCGCCAGCCACACGTGACGGTCGCGGTAGATCGCGAGCTCCTGCCGCAGCAGCGGGCGCTGTTCCGGTACGGGGATGCGGGGAATCTTCAGGACCACGCCGACCAGCGCCACGGCGGACGCGGCACCCACCGCCCAGAACGCCGACCGCCAGCCGAGCCCCTCACCGAGGAACGCTCCGAGCGGTACGCCCATCACGTTCGCGATGGAGAGTCCGCCGATCATCACGGCCATCGCCCGGGCCCGGGCGTTCTTCGGCACCATCGCGATCGCCACCGCCGCGCCCACCGCCCAGAACCCGGCGCAGGCGAGCGCACTCACCACCCGGGAGATGAAGAGCACCTCGTACGTCGGTGCCAGCGCGCCCGCGACCTGGCCGAGGCCGAAGACGGAGATCAGCGCGATGAGGGTGGTGCGCCGCGGCAGGCGGAGCGTGGCCACGGCGAGCAGCGGGGCACCGACGACCATGCCGATCGCGAACGCCGATATGAGGAGGCCGGCCCGCGGAATCGATACGCCCATGTCGTCGGCGATCGGCGGGAGCAGGCCGGAAAGCATGAATTCGCTGGTGCCGAGAGCGAAGACCGAGAGGCCCAGGATGTATACGGCCAAGGGCATACGGAGTCGGCCGGTGTCGGTTTCAGGCATGACTGTGCCCAACGGGCGCCCGGCCCCGCACATTCCCGTACGTGAGTGTTGATCCACGTTTGTTATCACGGCGTTCACGCCGGACGCCGGAGGTGTGCCTCGATGTGCCGCGAACGGCTCGCGGGGTTCTCGTGGGGTTTGAGATCGCGCGGGGCGGTCACACGAACACTGTTCCTGAAGTCGAGCACAGCAAGGTGGGAGTGATCATGGCTGCCGATGAGAAGACCCAGGCCAAGGTGGAGCAGACCAAGGGCAAGGTCAAGGAGACGGCCGGCCGGACCGTGGGCAACGAACGCCTCACCGCCGCGGGCCGCGCCGACCAGGCCAAGGGCGATGCCCGCGAGGCCAAGGAGAAGACGAAGGACGCGTTCAAGCACTGAGCGTCCCCCGGAGACCCGCATCGAGCGGATCTCGCGCAGTGAGTGCCCTCCGTGCCGCACCCCTTCCCCCCTCAGGTGTGGCGCGACCGTGGCCCGGCCGATACGGCCGGGCCACACGCACGCCCACCGGGCGGGGTTCCTCGGAGGGTGCTCGCATGGAAGAGGACGTGCAGGCCGACCGAAGGAGTACGCGTGGGCACGATCGCCGGCCCCCCTCAGCAGTCCGCCCCCGGGATACCGGAAGCACCGGACGGCGCCGCGCTGCGCGCCGTCGCGGCCGAGCGCTTCGCGTCCTGGGTGCGCGACAGCGCGACGGAGGTCCCGCTGCCCGGGTCCGGGCGCACCTGGGAGAGGTTCCAGGCGCTGCACGGACTGGGCCGGGAGGATCTGGCCCTGGCCCGGCTGGCGGAGGGCCACGCCGACGCGGTGGCCATCCTCGCCGAACTCGGCGCGACCGCCCCGGCCCCGGGTGAGCGCTGGGGCGTGTGGGCCGCCCAGCCCCCGGGCGCCCGGCTGACGGCACGGCCCCGCTCCGACGGACTCTGGTCGCTGGACGGGGTGAAGCCCTTCTGCTCGGGCGCCCACAGCTGTACCCACGCGCTGGTCACCGCCGACACCGAGGAGGGCCGGCGGCTCTTCGCCCTCGCCACGGCCGTACCCGGTTACGCCCCGGTGCCCGGCACCTGGCAGGCGATCGGGATGGCGGGCAGCGACACACCCGACGTGCGGTTCACCGACGTGCCGGCCGTGCCGGTGGGCGAGGTCGACGCGTACGTCCGGCGGCCCGGGTTCGCCCACGGGGGCATCGGGGTGGCCGCCTGCTGGCTGGGCGGTGCGCGCGGGGTCGCCGACGCCCTGTTCGCCTCCGCCGGCCGCCGCGCACCCGACCAGCTCGCCGCCGCCCACCTGGGCGCGGTGGACGTCGCCCTGCACGGGGCGGAGTGCGTGCTGCGGGTCGCCGCCGCCGAGATCGACGCCGATCCTGCGGACCGCGGCGGCGACGCGGCGCTGCGCGCCATGCGGGCCCGGGCGGCCGTGGAACGGGTCGGCGCTCTGGTGCTCGACCACGTCGGACGGGCGCTGGGTGCCGGACCGCTCTGCCACGACGCCCGGCACGCCCGGCGGGTCGCCGACCTCACCGTCTACCTGCGTCAGCACCACGCGGACCGCGACCTCGCCGCCTTGGGCACCGCGCTGGTCGCACCGGAAGGGAGCGCGGGCCGATGACCGCCCCGACCGGCCCCGGCACGGGGGCGGCGCCGAGAACCGGCCCGGACGCGGCGGCCGGACGGGAACGGGCCGCCGCCCTCCTCCGCGCCGACGGCACCCCCGAGGCGGAGTGGGCGCGGTGGGACGGCTGGAAGACGATCGGTACCGCTCCGCGGATCGAGGGGCCGGTGGTCGTGGTCGCCGCCCACCCCGACGACGAGGTGCTGGGGGTCGGCGGCACCCTGGCCCGGCTCACCGCAGCCGGTACCGAGGTGCACGTCGTCACCGTCACCGACGGCGAGGCGTCCCATCCGGGCAGCCGCCGCGTACCCCCGGACGCCCTGGCCCGCCTGCGCGCCGGGGAACTCGCCGTCGCCCTGGACGACCTGGGCGTCGACCGGGGGCGGCGCACCCGCCTCGGAGTGCCGGACACCCGGGTGGACGCGTACGAGGACGAGGTCGCCGGGCGTCTCGCGGACGCGGTGCGGGCCGGCGGGGCCCGGCTCTGCCTGGCGCCGTGGACCGGCGATCTGCACGCCGACCACGAGGCGGCGGGCCGGGCGGCGCGCACGGCCGTACGGGACACCGGGGCCGCGCTCTGGTACTACCCGGTGTGGACCTGGCACTGGGCCGCGCCCGGTGACGACCGGGTGCCCTGGGACTCCGTGCGCCGCCTGCCCCTCACCGCCGGCGAGCAGGCCCGCAAGGCGCGGGCGATCAGCCGGTTCCGCACCCAGACCGCCCCGCTGGCGGACGATCCCGACGACCCCACCGTCATCCTGCCGCCGGCCGAACTGCTCCACCACCGACGCCCCTTCGAGGTGATCCTGCTGTGACGTCCGACCCGACCGGACCGGACACCGGGGCGGCCACCGGACCCGACGTCTCCACGCCGGCGTCGTACTTCGCCCGGATGTACACCGGCACGGCGGACCCCTGGGACCTCGCCGGGCGCTGGTACGAACAGCGCAAGTACGCGCTGACCCTGGCGGCACTGCCCCGCCGCCGCTACCGCAGGGCCTTCGAACCGGGCTGCTCGGTGGGCGTCCTGACCCGGCTGCTCGCCGACCGGTGCGACGCGGTGCTCGCCACCGACCGGGTGCCCGCCGCCGTCGCCGAGGCCGCCGCCCGCACCCGCGACCTGCCGCACGTGGAGGTACGCGCCCTCACGGTGCCCGAGGAGTGGCCCGAGGGCACCTTCGACCTGGTCGTCCTCTCCGAGCTGCTCTACTACTTCGACGGGGCCGCGTTCACCGAGATCCTGACGCGCACGGTCGGCTCGCTGGAACCGGGCGGCACCCTGGTGACCGTGCACTGGAACCACCCGGTGCCCGAACACCGGCTCACCGGCACCCAGGTGGCGCCCCTGCTGCGGGAGGTGCCGGGCCTGGTCGCCGGGCCGGAGTTCCACGACCCCGACTTCGTCCTCACTCTCCACCACCGCCCCCTGGCGGACGGTTCGGCGCCGCCCTCCCCGGCCCGCGCCGAGGGGCTGGTGTGAAGCGGCGCGTCACCGGGCTGGTGGTCGCCATCCCGGCGCACGACGAGGCGGAAGACCTGCCGGAGGCGCTGCGGGCCGTCCGGGCGGCCGACGCCCACGCCCGCCGGCGCCTGGCGGGCGTACCGCCGCTGACCCTGATGGTCGCCGCCGACGCCTGCTCCGACTCCACCGCGGCGGTGGCCCGCCGGGAGGGCGCCGAGGTGGTGGTGACCGGCCACCGCTCGGCCGGCGCGGCCCGGGCGGAGGCCGTCGCGCGCGGGTTGCGGAAGGCGGACACGCCCGCCGCGCACACCTGGATAGCCACCACCGACGCCGACAGCCGGGTCCCGGCCGACTGGCTCGCCCACCAGCTGACCTGCGCCCGCGACGGCTGGGACTGCGTGCTTGGTACCGTCCGCCTCGCCCCGCCCCGCTCACTGGAGGAGTCGGTCGTACGGGACCTGCACCGCGCGCACTACTTCGCCGAGCGCCCGGCCGGCACCGGACGCGACTGGGAGCACCCGCACGTGCACGGTGCCAACTTCGGAGTCGCGGCCGCCGCCTACCTGCGCGCCGGGGGCTTCCCCGCCGTGCCGCACGGCGAGGACCACGCGCTGGCCCGTGCGCTCGCCGACGGCGGAGCGCGTGTACTGCGGACGAACGCCTGTGCCGTGGAGACCTCCGGCCGGCTGACGCCCCGCGCCCCGCACGGCTTCGGCGCGTTCCTCCACGCGCTCCGGACCGGGGCGGCGCTCGCGGGCGACGCGGTGGGAGAGCCGGTGCGCCCCGGAGGCGGCTGAGCCCTCCCGGCCTCCGCGCGGGTCCGGCCCCCCCCGGGACGGTGAGGTGCTGTCCCGGGGGTCCGGCGTGCGGGGGCCCGGCGTGGTCGGCGCCCAGGTCGGTGCGGGGCCGGAGGGGGACCGGTGCGTGGTCGGCGTCGACGCGCGCCGGGTTCGTTCGCGGGGCGGGGCGGGGCGGGGCGGGGGAGCGTGGCGCCGCCGGGCGCTACTTCGCGCTCAGCGAGAAGGCGCCCGAGGGTGTCAGGGAGACGGCGCCGGTCGGGACCGGCGAGAGGGCGTTCGCAGGCGCGGTGGAGGTGGTGCCCGCCGGGGCGGGGGCCGCAGTGGTGCCCGCCGGGGCCGGGGCGGTTCCGGTCGCGGTCTCCCCGGCGTGCTCGACGGGGCGGAAGTCCGGGTTGGTGACGCAGCCCAGGTTCTCGTAGACGTCCACGTTCGTCTGCGGGTTCTGCCCCGCCCAGTGGTACTGGCACGCCCCCTCGATGAAGCGGCCCTGGATCCCGCCGGGGAAGTCGATCTCCTTGTTCCACAGGTACTGCGACTGGATACCGGTCATCCGCGCGGTGGCGTTGACGTCGATGCCGCCCGGCGCCTGGATGGCGTAGACCCAGCCGTTCTTCCCGCCGCCCGTGGCGAAGCCCTGCGCCACCCAGCGGTCGCAACTGGTGCTCAGGTGCGCGGTGTTCTGCCCGCCACCGCCGATGATCCACTTCGACAGCGGGGTGAGGTCCGTCCCGAGGGGCGTGAAGCCGCTCCGGAAGATCGCCCGGGGGTCCGGCCGGGTGTCCCCGCGCCACAGCGTGTTGTCGTCGTGGCGCCAGTACCAGCCCTCGCTGATCGCGGTGGTGTCCACCTGCGCCCGGAGCGCGCGGTTCGTCGTCGTCCGCTCCCAGTCCGACGACCGGTAGCCGCCGGTCGGTCCGCAGGGACCGGTGTCGCGGACCTGCTCCGGGGTGCCGGGGAGCGGGTCGGTGTCGGCGTTCGCCGAGGAGGCGAAGGTCAGCGAGGTGACGACGAAGCAGGCGGCGGATGCGATCCGCAGCGCGGTCTTGAACATGGTCGGGGCAGCCCCTCAGTCGGCGTACACGGCCCACGTTTCATAGCCCGGACCCAGGGTCCGGGCGGGCGAAGACCGGGCCGACCACCCCACCGGTACCGCGTGGTTCACCCGTCCGGCGCAGACCGGCGCGGGTTTCCCGCGGGGGCCCGCGCGCGTGCCGGTCAGGCGGGCGCGCCGGGCGCCTCCGCGTCCCCGGGGACGCCCGCACCCGTCCGCCCCGGCGACGGGACGAGCCGGTGGGCGATGTCGCGGGCCACCTCGGCGATCTCGGCGTCGGAGGCCTCCAGCCCCTGGGAGGCGAGCAGTGCGACGTTGACGCTGAGCAGCGCGGACCGCAGCCGGAGCTGCTCCTTCTTCGAGGCGCCGGGACCGCCCATGATGCGGCTCAGCTCGCCGAACCTCTCGAGGGCGCCCTCCTTGTCGGGGCGCAGATCGCGGATCACGCGGTGGTTGGCGGTGGCGAACCGCATGGCGGGCATGCCCTCGGCGATGACGACGTCGACCATCCGGTCGACGATCCGGTTGGCCAGGTCCGGACCGGGAGGCTGCTCCCTGGCCCACTCCACCAGGTCCGCGACGGCGTCCAGATAGGTGGTGAAGAGGGAGCGGACGATGTCGTCCTTGCTCTTGAAGTGGTAGTAGAGGGCGGCCTTGGTGATTCCCAGCCGCTCGGCGATCTCCCGCAGCGAGGTCGCCTCGTACCCCTGCTCGGTGAAGAGCTCCAGGGCGACCGCTCGGATCTCGGTGCGCGTGTCGATGCCCCGTCGGCGTCCTGCGGCTGTCATGGTTGCGCGTTCCTCTCGCTCCGGGTGTCCCGGCCCGGGAGCGCCCTGCGTCGATCGTGGTCCGCCCGGCCCCCTTTGCCAACTTACCGTACGGCAAGTAATCTACTGACCGGCCGGTAAGTGGGTGGAGATCGTCCGCCCTCCCGTCGTACCGATGACCCGCCGTCGCTCGACGTGGGTCCCCGCCCCGTACTGTCCGGGTCCGCGTGCGACCCGTCCCCTTGACCGAAAGGCATGCGCCGTGACGCAGACCTCCCCCGAAGCGGCCGCCGCGGAGGCGACCCCGGAGCCCTCGCGCTTCACCCACCGCGAGATCATGGTGACGATGAGCGGTCTCGTCATCGCGATGCTCCTCGCGATGCTGGACAACATGATCGTGGCGCCCGCGCTGCCCACGATCGTCGGTGACCTCGGGGGGCTCAAGCACCTCGCCTGGGTGACCACCGGCTACATCCTCGCCTCCACCGTCGCCACCCCGATCTGGGGCAAGCTCGGCGACCTGCTCGGTCGGCGCGTCACCTTCATCGCCTCGATCGTGATCTTCCTCGTCGGCTCCGCGCTCTGCGGGCTCTCGCAGAACATGGGCGAACTGATCGGCTTCCGCGCGATCCAGGGCCTCGGCGCCGGTGGCCTGATGGTCGGCGTGATGGCCGTGCTCGCCGAGATCGTGCCGCCCCGCGACCGCAGCAGGTACCAGGGCGTGATGATGGCGGTCATGCCCGTCGCCATGATCGGCGGCCCGCTCGCCGGTGGCTTCATCACCGACAACCTCAACTGGCGCTGGGCCTTCTACGTCAACCTGCCGCTGGGCGTCGTCGCCCTGGTCGTCTGCTGGTTCGTCCTCGCCAAGCTCCCGCGCAAGACCGCCGCCAGGGTCCGCATCGACTGGACCGGGACCGCGCTGCTGAGCGTCTGGATCACCACCCTGGTCCTGATCACCAGCTGGGGCGGGAGCGAGTACGACTGGGACTCGGGCGTGATCCTCGGCCTGATCGCGGTCACCGTGACCGCCTTCGTCGCGTTCGTCCTCGTCGAGCGCCGCGTCGACGAGCCGATCATGCCGCTGTCGGTCTTCGCCGACCGCAACTTCAGCCTCGCCGGCGCGCTCAGCTTCATCGTCGGCTTCGCCATGTTCGGCGGGATCACCCTGCTGCCGCAGTTCCAGCAGTACGTCCAGGGATCCTCCGCCACCAACAGCGGCCTGCTCCTCATGCCCATGATGCTGTCCGCGATGGTGCTCTCCCTCGCCGGCGGTGCCTACATCAGCAAGACCGGGAAGTACCGCGTCCTGCCCATCGTGGGCAGCGCCTTCATGGCCGTCGGCCTCGCCCTCTTCGCCACCATGGGACCCGACACCACCCGCTTCACCACCGGGCTCTACATGGCGGTGCTCGGCCTCGGCATGGGCGGCCTGATGCAGACCACCATGCTCATCGCCCAGAACAGCGCCCCCCTGCGTGACATGGGGGCGGCCACCGGCGCGGCCACCTTCCTGCGCAACATGGGCGGTTCGCTCGGCGTGTCCCTGCTCGGCACCCTCTACGCGAGCACCCTCACCGACTCCTTCACCACCTCGGGCGCCGCGGCGGGCGGAGCGTCCGGAGCCGGATCCTCCATCGCCGGCATGACCCCCGACGCGCTGCGGTCGCTGCCCGCCGCCGTCCGGCACGCCTTCGCCGAGGCCGTCAGCGACGGCATCGACACCGCCTTCGCCTGGGCCGCGGGCGCCGCCGCCCTCGGCATCGTCATCGCCCTCTTCGTCCGCCAGGTCCCGCTGCGCGGCTTCACCGCCGACGAGGCCGGGAAGACGGACGTCACCCCCGGGGGTGCCGGTACGGCCGCCGCCCCCGTGGCGCTCCGGACCGCCGAGTGACCGACCGAGGCCTCCCCGCCCCATGACCGCATGACCGCACCCCGTACGGAGAACCTCCGTACGGGGTGCGGCCGTCCCGGGTGCCGTCCCGTCAGGGCAGGGTGGCCTCCAGCAGCTCCAGCTCCGTCGTCAGGTTCCGCCGGGCCCTGCTCTCCCACTCGGCGGCCCCGTACGGGGTGCGGAACAGCCGGGGCAGCCCGAGCAGTTGCCGCAGCACCCCGGCCCGGCCCTCCCGGAACGCCTCGTCCGGGACGAAGCCGTACTCCTCGCGCACCAGGGCCGTGTAGTGCGCGTACTCCTTCGGCCCCCCGGCCAGGATCGCCAGATCGGCGTCGCACAGCACCTCGCCGTCGCGGTCGCCGTCGTCCGGGTCGTGCGTCTCGGTGAGCCGCACCAGCCGCGCCACCTCGGCGGTCGCCCCGGCCGGGACACCCGCCTCCGGCAGCGCCCGTTCGGCGAGAGCGGCGCTGCGCTCCTCGTTCTCGGAGCGGTCGGGCCGGTAGACCGCGTCGTGGAACCAGGCGGCGAGCCGGACGAGCTCCGGCGCCCCGGCGTGTCCGGCGAGGACGTCGATGCCGTCCAGCACCGCCGTCAGATGGGCGGTGGTGTGGTACTTGCGCTGCGGCTCGGCCCACCGCTCCAGCAGGTTCTCGGCGTACGGGAGCGGGTCGGGGCCCGACGCGCCGCCCCGGGCGGCCACCAGGGCCTCGTGCCAGCGGATGCGGAGGTCGGGGGTGTGCGCGCTGTCGGACATGGAGGCACTGTAGAAGCTCCACCGGGCCGCGGACACCCCCGGGCCCGGTGCGCGGGCGGGTCGCGGCGCTACGGTGACCCCGTGACCATGGACCTCAACGCCGATCTCGGCGAAGGCTTCGGCCGCTGGACCCTGACCGACGACGAGGCGCTGCTCTCCTGCGTGACCAGCGCCAACGTCGCCTGCGGCTTCCACGCCGGCGACCCGGCGGTGATGCGCCGCGTCTGCGAGGGCGCGGCGGCCCGGGGCGTACGGATCGGCGCGCAGGTCTCCTACCGGGACCTGGCGGGCTTCGGACGGCGCTCGATGGACGTGCCGGCGGCCGAGCTGACCGCCGAGATCGCGTACCAGATCGGCGCGTTGCGGGTGTTCGCGGAGGCGGCCGGCTCCCGCGTCTCGTACGTCAAACCGCACGGCGCGCTCTACAACCGCGCGGTCCACGACGACGCGCAGGCGCACGCGGTGATCGAGGGGGTGCTGCTCGCCGGCGGTGACCTCCCGGTCCTCGGACTGCCCGGCTCCCGGCTGCTCGCCCGCGCTCGCGAGGCCGGACTGCCCGCCGTGCACGAGGCGTTCGCGGACCGCGCGTACACCCCGCGGGGCACGCTGGTGCCGCGCGGCGACACGGGCGCGGTGGTGGAGGACCCGGACGAGGTCGTCCGCCGGGGGGTCGGCATGGCGGTGGAGCGGACGGTCGTCAGCGCCGACGGCACCCGCATCCCGGTCGACGCCCGCTCCCTGTGCCTGCACGGCGACACCCCCGGCGCCGCTGCGCTCGCCCGCCGGGTGCGGACCGCACTGGAGGAAGCGGGCGTCGACGTCCGGGCCTTCACGTGAGCGGTGTCGCCCCCGCGGCGGACGGCGCCGTGCGGGTGCTGCCGGCCGGGCGGGACGCGCTCCTGGTCGAACTGGACTCCGGGGAGGCGGCCGAGGCGTTCCACGCCGAGGTGCTGCGCCGCCGCGACCGGGGCGAACTGCCGCCGGTGCGCGAGATCGTCCCCGGTGCGCGCACGGTCCTGCTCGACGGGATCGGGGACACCGACGCGCCGGACACCCGGCCGGCCCGTCCCGGCCGCGCCGTCGGCCCGTCCCGCGCCGGCCGTCTCGACCGTCTCGACCGCTTCGCGCGCGAGCTCGCCGGCTGGACCGTGCGGCCGCTGCGCGTGGCGGACGGCCCCGCCGTCCGGGTCCCGGTCGTCTACGACGGCCCGGACCTGGAGGAGGTCGCCGCGCTCTGGGGCGTCCCCCCCGGGGAAGTGGCCGCCGTGCACTCCGGCACGGCGTTCCGCGTCGCGTTCTGCGGGTTCGCCCCCGGCTTCGGCTACCTCACCGGGCTGCCCGAGCGCCTGCACGTACCCCGGCGGGCGACCCCGCGCACCCGGGTCCCCGCGGGGGCGCTCGCGCTGGCGGGCCCGTACACCGGGGTCTACCCCCGTGCCTCGCCCGGCGGCTGGCGGCTCATCGGCCGGATGCCGGACCCGGACCGGCTCTGGGACCCGGCGCGCGACCCGGCGGCGCTGCTGGTGCCGGGGGCCCGGGTGCGGTTCGTGCCGGTGCGGGCCGGAGACACGGAAGCTGCGGGGGAGCGGGCGTGAGCGGACTGCTGCGGGTGGTACGGGCCGGGGCGCTGACCACCGTCCAGGACGCCGGGCGCCCCGGCCGGGCGCACCTCGGCGTCCCCCGGGCCGGTGCGCTGGACGGACTGGCGCACCGCCTCGCCAACCGGCTGGTGGGCAACGGTCCGGCCGCCGCCGTCCTGGAGACCACCGCCACCGGCTGCGCGGTCCGCCCCGACCGGCCCGTGGTCGCGGTCGTCGGCGGCGCGGTCTGCCGGGTCACGGTCGACGGCCGCCCGGCGGCCTGGGGCACCCCCGTCCGGGTACCGGCGGGCGCGGTGCTGGAGGCGGGACCCGCGCTCAGCGGGCTCCGGAGCTACCTGGCGTTCGCGGGCGGCCTGGAGCCGGACGCGGTGCTGGGCAGCCGTTCGGCCGACCTGCTCTCCGGCCTCGGCCCGCCGCCGCTGCGCGACGGCGACACCCTCCCGCTCGGCGAACCGGCCGCCGCGGGCCCGGCGCTCCCGGCCGCCGTGCCCTGGCCCGCCGCACCGGCCGCGCCCGGCGGCCTGGTGCTGCCCTTCCGCCCGGGGCCCCGGCACGCCTGGTTCACCGAGAGCGCCCTGCGGACGCTGACCACTGCGGTGTACTCCGTCTCCCCGGCGAGCAACCGCATCGGGCTGCGCACCGAGGGCCCCGCGCTGGAACGGGCGGTGCACGGCGAACTCCCCAGCGAGGGGATGGTGCTCGGCGCGGTCCAGGTCCCGCCGGACGGGCGGCCGGTGGTCTTCCTGCACGACCACCCCACCACCGGCGGCTACCCGGTCGTCGGGGTGGTCCCGGCCCACGCCCTCGCGGCGGCCGCCCAGGCGGTCCCGGGGACGCCGCTCCGGTTCGTCCGCACGTGAGGCGCACAGGTCCCCGGGCATGCGGGCATGCGGGCATGCGTGCATGCGGGCATGCGTGCATGCGGGCATGCGGGCGTGCGGGCATGCGGGCGTGCGGGCGTTCGGGTGGATGTGGGGGGTTCATGGGGGTGGGCGGCCGTGCACCGGGCTGGGCTCCGGGGTACGCCGGTCACCCGCAAGGCCTCGGAGGGCTGCGCCGACGCATGATCGACCGTAGGCTTCCCTATTGGCCTAGACCTCTTGACGTCATCCTGTTGGCGCCAATCCCGAGAAGTGGGGACACATGAGCAACCGCGCACTCCTGGAGGTGATCGCGCTCGACGCCCAGGACGCGGTCGCGGCCCAGGCCGGTGGAGCCGACCGGCTGGAACTGGTCGCCGACATGGCCGCCGACGGCCTCACGCCGTCCCGGGAGACCTTCACCGCCGTCCGCGCGGCCGTGGACCTCCCGCTGCGCGTGATGCTCCGGCAGGAGGACGGGTTCGCCACCGGGGACATCGACCGCCTCCTCGGGCGCCTGCACGAGCTGCGGGAGGCGGGGGCCGACCAGTTCGTCTTCGGCTTCCTCGACCCGGACGGCCACGCCGACCTGGTCGCCGTCGAACGCCTCGTCGCCGAGCTGGACGACTGCCCCTGGACCTTCCACCGTGCGATCGACCGGGCCACCGACCGGGGCACGCTGCGCAAGCAACTCGCCGACCTGCCCGGACTCGACACGTACCTGACGGCGGGCGCGGCGACCGGCGTCGACGACGGCGTCCCGACCCTCGTCGACGAGGCCGCCCGCTCGCGCGAACCGGGGTACGAACCCCGCATCCTGGTCGGCGGCGGCCTGCGCCTCGACCACCTGCCGCGCCTGCGGGCCGCCGGACTCGACGCCTTCCACATCGGCGGTGCGGCCCGCCCGCACGGCTGGTCCGGCGCGGTCGACCCGGCGGCGGTCCGCACCTGGCGCGAGACGATCGACGCGTAGCAGCGGGGGTACGGGCGGCACCCGGGGTCCTGACGCGCACCGCCCGCCCCGCCCCGGGCCGTCCTGGCCGCGGGCCGCCCCCGGTCTCAGCCCGCCAGGGCCTCGGGCAGCGGGGCCGCGTGCACGACCGCCAGGCCCGAGACCGCACGGGTCAGCGCCACGTACAGCCGGCGCAGCCCGGTGCGCTCGTCGGGTTCGCCGTCGACCACGGCCGCCGGCTCGTCCAGCACCACGTAGTCGTACTCCAGGCCCTTCGCGAGCGAGGCGGGGACCAGCGTCAGCCGTGACGCGGCGCTCGTCTCCTCACCCGGCGACAGCACCGTGTGCCCGGCCGCCGCCAGCGCCCCGGCCAGCGCGGGGATGCGGGCGTCGGCGGCGATCAGCCCGATCGACCCCTCCTGCTCCAGCGCCTCCTCGCACGCCGCGACGGCCGCCGCCGTCAGCGCCCCGGCGTCCGCCACCCGGCGGACCGCGAGCGAACCGGGCGACTCGCGCACCGACTCGACCGGTGCCAGCCCCGGAGCGATGGAGGGCAGCAGCCGGGAGGCGTACGCGATCACCTCGCGCGGCACGCGGAACCCGGCGGTCAGCTCCTCCACCACCGCGTCCCCCTTGCCGAGGTGGCCGAGCGCGTCCGCCCAGCTCCGCGTCGACCAGGGCGTCGTGCCCTGCGCGAGGTCGCCGAGCACCGTCGCCGAACCCGTCGAACAGCGCCGCCCCACCGCCCGGTACTGCATCGGGGAGAGGTCCTGCGCCTCGTCGAGCACCACATGGCCCAGCGAATGCGTACGCTCCACCAGGTCCCGGGCCTCGTCGATCAGCACCGCGTCGGCCGCCGACCACCTCGCCGACTTCACGCTGCGGACCGGCTTCGCCCACACCACCGCCTTCTGCTCGTCCTCGGTGAGCAGTCCTTCCGCGTGGACGGCCAGGAACTCCGGGTCGGAGAGGAGCCGCAGCACCAGCTTCGCCGGATCGACGGCCGGCCACACCGCCTTCACCGCCGCCTTCACCGCGGGGGTGCGCGCCACCGCGTTCTGCACCCGGTCGTCCGGCGCCTCCCCCGCCTCCTCCATCCGGACGAGCACCCGGTGCGCGATCCGCTGCGGCAGCGCCTCGTGGGCGGCGCCGTACCGCATCCCGCGCGCCAGCAGTTCCTCGACCAGCTCCGCCACCTCGTACGCCGGGACCCGCCAGCGACGCGAACCGCGCACCACGACGATCTCCTCCGCGGGCGTGCCCACGTGCGAGCGGACCGCCCGGCGCAGCACCTCCGCCATCCGGGCGTCGCCCTTCACCAGCGCGGCGGACGCCTCGTCCACCCCGCGCACCTCGACGCCGGCGGTGACCAGGTCCTCCACGGTCGCCTGACGCACCTCCATCTCGCCGAGGGCGGGGAGCACCTGCTCGATGTAGTGGAGGAACGACCGGTTCGGCCCGATGACGAGCGTGCCCGTACGGGCGAGCCGCTCCCGGTGCGCGTAGAGCAGGTACGCGACACGGTGCAGGCCCACCGCCGTCTTGCCGGTGCCGGGGCCTCCCTGGACGCAGATCGTGCCGCCCAGCTCACCGCGGACGATCTCGTCCTGCTCCGGCTGGATGGTCGCGACGATGTCCCGCATCGGACCGACGCGCGGCCGCTCGATCTCCGCCTGGAGCAGCTTGCTGGTGGTCCCGGCCCCGGCGGCGTCGGCGGGGGCCGTCAGGTCCTCGTCCTCGTACGCGGTGAGCTCGCCCCCGGTGTACCCGAAGCGGCGGCGCAGCCCCACGTCCTGGGGGTCCAGCCGGGACGCCCGGTAGAACGCCTGTGAGACCGGCGCACGCCAGTCGATGACCATCGGGTCGCCGCCGGCGTCGTGGACGTGACGGCGGCCGATGTAGAACCGCTCCCCCTCCGCCCCCTCGGCGCGTTCCGCGCCGACCGGGTGCCGGAAGTCGAGCCGGCCGAAGAAGAGCGGGGTGTGCGACAGGTCGGCGAGCGCCTTGATGCGGTCGTCGATCTGCGCCTGGAGCACGGCGGCGTTCACCCAGTTCGCGGTGACGTCGCGGATGTCGAGGGCCTGGACGTCCTCGCGCATGGCGCGCAGGGCCGCCCGGGACGCGGCGAGATGACCTCGCTCGCGGCCCAGTGGATCGGTGGGGGTGTCACTCTCTGCGGTGTGCGGCGCGGACACGGGTGTTGCCTCCGACAGTTCGACGCAGGGCGACGGCCGCACGGCGCGAAAGGGCGCACGGCCGGGTCCCGGTGGGCGATCACGAGGGGATACGCGCGAAGGGCGCGCGTACCGGCCGCGCACGCGGTGGCGCGCACGGCAGTCGGCCGGTTTCCGTCCGGTCGGCGGCACTCCCCCGGCTGCCGGCGGACGAGGCCGGTACCACGGTGCGGGAGGGCGGGGCAGACCGGAGAGTGTATCCACGGGAGGGGGCACGGGCGAACCGCACGCCGCGGACCGCGGATCCCGGGGGTCGGTGGATCACGCGGTGAGGGTCCGCCGGGGCGCGGGTCCGCCGGGTCGCGCGCTCGCCCTCCTGGCCCGCACCCGCGTGCGAGGAGCACTCTGGAGAGCATGAGCACCGCGATCCTGAACCCCCGCAGGACCGGCCCCGCGCACGGCGCGACCGCGGCCACCGGTCACCTCCGCCCCCACCCCCTCGGCGACGCGCTGCGCGCCGTCCGCGTCTGGATCACTACCGCCTTCGACGTCGTCGTCCTCGGGGAGTACTCCGCCGACTCCGGCATTCGCCGCGCGCGCTGATCCACCGCGCGTTGATCCACTGCGCGCTGACCCAAGGCGGACATTGATCCACCGCGCGCCGATCCCGTCCTGTGCCGGTCCCGTGCGCCACTCCCGCCGTGTGCCACTCCCGCCGTGCGCGCAGGACGCCCACGGGGGAGCCGTGCGGTCTGAGTACGGGGAGAGCGCCGGATGAGTACGCGCCCGGAGTGATCGGCTCCGTTTCCGCGATGGGCTGGGCACATGCCGTCGAGCCGTCGTCCTTCCCGCCCTGCGGGCGCCTCCCGCACCGCCCGTGTCGTCCGCACCGCCCGTGCGGTACGGGCCGCCCATGCCGTCCGTACTGCCACCCGGCCGTCCCGCCGGGGTCCCGTACGCGCTCCGCGCCTCCTCCCCGGCGGCCGCTGGATCGGGCCGGTCCCGGTGGGTTCCGGACCGGCACCGCGCTGGGCCGTCCCGGCGGTCGCCACGGCGCTCGTCCCGCACGTGGCGCCCGTGGTGACCGGCCTGCTCCGGGTGGCCCTGTTCGTGGGTGCCGACTGCGGTGAGGGGTGCGAGCCCGCCCTGCGGGGCCCGCTGCACGTGGTGTCCCTCGGCCACTCGCTCAGCCTCACCCTCACCCCGGCGGCCCTCGTCCTCTGCTGGCTGCTGGTGGTCCGCCGCTCGTGGTCGACGGCGCGCTGGATCGCGGCGGGCCTCGCGTTCGTACCCCCGGCTATGATCGCGATGGGCGTCATGCTGCTCTTCGTCCCCCGGCCCGGGCCCTGACCACCCGCCCCCGTCGTGCGGGGGCCACCGACGCCGCACGGAACGGCCCGGGCCGGACGCCGCACGGGCGGGACACCCGGTGAAGGGTGTCCCGCCCGTGCGGGGGGTGGGGACGCTGGTGCGCCCAGGGCATCGCGGCGCGCGCGGCCCGCTCAGTTCTCGGTGGTCTCCGTGCTCCCCGGACTCCCCGTGCCCTCGGGGTGCTCGGTGAGCAGCTCGTCCGCGTCGACGATCCGGTACGCGTACCCCTGCTCGGCCAGGAACCGCTGCCGGTGGGCGGCGAAGTCCTGGTCGATGGTGTCGCGGGCGACGACCGAGTAGAAGCGGGCCTCGTGCCCGTCCGCCTTCGGCCGCAGCACCCGGCCGAGGCGCTGTGCCTCCTCCTGGCGGGAGCCGAACGTGCCCGACACCTGGATGGCGACGGTGGCTTCCGGCAGGTCGATGGAGAAGTTCGCGACCTTCGAGACGACCAGCACGCTGATCTCGCCCTGCCGGAACGACTCGAAGAGCTTCTCGCGCGTCGAGTTCGGCGTCTCGCCCTTGATGACGGGTGCGCCGAGGTGCTCACCCAGCTCGTCGAGCTGGTCGATGTACTGCCCGATGACGAGCGTCTGCTCGCCCGCGTGCTTGCGCACCAGCGCCTCGGTGACCTTCCGCTTGGTCACCGTGGTGGCGCAGAAGCGGTACTTCTCCTCGGGCTCGGCCGTGGCGTACGCGAGCCGCTCGTGGTCGGTGAGGTTGACCCGCACCTCCACGCAGTCGGCGGGCGCGATGTACCCCTGCGCCTCGATCTCCTTCCACGGGGCGTCGAACCGCTTCGGGCCGATGAGCGAGAACACGTCCGATTCCCGCCCGTCCTCGCGGACCAGCGTGGCGGTGAGACCGAGCCGGCGGCGCGCCTGGAGGTCGGCGGTGAACTTGAAGACGGGCGCGGGCAGCAGGTGCACCTCGTCGTAGATCACCAGGCCCCAGTCGCGGGAGTCGAAGAGCTCCAGGTGCGGGTAGATGCCCTTACGGCGGGTGGTGAGCACCTGGTAGGTGGCGATGGTGACCGGGCGGATCTCCTTGCGGGTACCGCTGTACTCGCCGATCTCCTCCTCGGTCAGCGAGGTGCGCTTGATCAGCTCGTGCTTCCACTGCCGGGCCGAGACCGTGTTGGTCACCAGGATCAGCGTGGTGGCCTTCGCCTCCGCCATCGCACCGGCGCCGACCAGTGTCTTCCCGGCGCCGCAGGGGAGGACGACGACACCGGAACCGCCGTGCCAGAACCCCTCGACGGCCTGCTTCTGGTACGGCCGCAGCGACCAGCCGTCCTGGGCCAGCTCGATCGGGTGCGCCTCGCCGTCCACGTAACCCGCGAGGTCCTCCGCGGGCCACCCGAGCTTGAGCAGCGTCTGCTTGATCTGGCCGCGCTCCGAGGGGTGCACGGCGACGGTGTCCGGGTCGATCCGTGCCCCGACCAGCGGCGCGATCTTCTTCGACCGCAGGACCTCTTCGAGGACCGGCCGGTCGGTGCTGGTCAGCACGAGACCGTGCACCGGGTGCTTGGACAGGGTGAGACGGCCGTACCGCGCCATCGTCTCGGCGATGTCGACGAGGAGCGCGTGCGGCACGGGGTAGCGGGAGTACTCCACCAGCGCGTCGACGACCTGCTCGGCGTCGTGCCCGGCGGCCCGGGCGTTCCACAGCCCGAGCGGCGTCACGCGGTAGGTGTGGATGTGCTCGGGCGCACGCTCCAGCTCGGCGAAGGGCGCGATCACCCTCCGGCACGCGTCCGCCAGCTCGTGGTCGACTTCCAGCAGAAGTGTCTTGTCGCTCTGGACGATGAGGGGTCCGGTCACTCGCTGCGGCCCTTTCTCCGGGGTACGGCCGCGCACGCGGCCAAACGTCCAGTGTGCATCATCGCCGCGCCGCGCGGGGGTGGCGGCGGGTGTGAGGTGAGGTGCGGTGCTCGGGCGCGGGCCGGGGGCGCAGGCGTACGGGATGCCGGGACCCGGACCGTCCCCCCGTTCCCACGGCTCCGCGCCGTGCCCCGCGAACCGGTCGGGCATCCCGCCCTCGCTCTGCCGGCGCGCGGGCAGCAGCGGCGAGTCGTCCCCGTCGAGCGAACCGGCCGGGGCGTGACGCGGGCGTCACGGTCGAACCGGAACACGGACCATGGCTTGTACGGGGCGGCTCCGCCCGGCCGAGCCGGTGGAGCTCAGGCTCCCGGTGACGCTCAGGGGCATGAGGTTGGAGAAGACCGCCGAGCGGCATCTACGGCTCGAAGACGACACCGGCGCGCTCGTCGCCAGCGCCCCGGCGCCCCGGATGTGGGGCACTGGCACGGATTCTCGCTCGGGTGATCCGGTCAAGAGCGCCGAGATAGCCACCACCGTGGAGGAGACGGCCGACGGCACGGTCATGGTGCTCAAGCCGAGCCAGGAGTTCCTCGCGGATCCGGCGGTGATTTACCCGGTCACCATCGACCCGACCACCACGCTCGCAGCCTCGACCGACACCTGGGTCGCCACCAACTACCCTGATTCTCAACGGGGTTCGACAGAGCTGAAGGCAGGAACCTACGATGGGGGCACCACCCGGGCCCGCTCCTACGTCAAGTTCGATGTCGCCAAGTATTCCGGCAGGCACATCCTCAGCGCAGAGCTGCGGCTTCACTCGTACTGGTCTTCCACTTGTGCCACGGACGGCTCAGGGGTTGAGGTGCGCCGGATCACGGGCAATTGGGACCCGAGCGGGGTGACATGGGGTGTACAGCCCGCCACCACGACGACGGGATCCGTGGTCTCCAAGGCCGCCTACGGCTTCAGCTCGGCCTGCCCGGCCAACTTCATGCGCTGGAACGTCAAGGACATCGCCCAGTCGTGGGCGAACGGCGAGGCCAACAACGGCCTGCAGATCCGGGCTGTCGACGAACAGGATTCGAAGAGCTGGCGGAGGTTCCGGTCGGCGAACTACGTCGACGGCTCTCAGGGACCGACCGAGCCGGCCCTGTCGGTCACGTACAACACCATGCCGGGTGCCGCGAGTGCGGTGAGCCCGGCCGCGGGCGCCTTCACCGCGGACACCACGCCGACGCTCCAAGCCAAAGCGACGGACGCCGACGGCAACACCGTGCGCTTCGGCTTCGAGGTATGGAACTCCGCCGGCACCATCAAGGTTGCCTCCGGCACCTCCGGCTTCGTCGCCTCCGGCACCACCGGCAGCTGGACTGCCCCCGTCTTGGCCTCCGGGGCCTACAAGTGGCGGGTCAACGTCTACGACGGCGCTGACTGGAACAGCACCTGGTCCGCCTGGCGCAACCTGACCGTGGACACCTCCGTCCCGGCCGCGCCCACGCTCACGTCGACGACGTATCCCGCGGACGGCCTGTGGCACGGGGACGCGGGGACGGCAGGATCGTTCGTCCTCGTCGACCCCACAGGCAGGGCGGCTTCCGCCGAATATCGCCTCGACGAGGGCCCGGCGCAGACGACGACTCTGGCTTCGGGCAAATCGACGCTCACGCTGACGCCCGTGACGCGCGGCACGCACATCCTGAGCGCACGGGTCAGGAACGCTGCCGGCATCTGGTCGGACTGGGCCGAGTACACCTTCCGGGCCGGCACCATCACCGGAACCCTGCCCGTCCCCTTCGTCAACGAGATCGCGGAGACCCACTTCGCGGACCTACTGCACCCCGCCGACGGGATCGAGGAGACCGACGAACTGGACGAGGAGATCGCGGACGAGGACGACACCCCTGCCGGTTACGTCGAACAGGAGGATCCGGAGAAGCCGGAGACCGAGGACTCCGCGGTCGAGACGGCCACGACGGAGCTGCCGTCGTCCTCCGTCGGCAGTCTGACGGGCAACAGCGCCGACGGAGCAGCTCGGACGCTGATCGACCTCCCGGTGGCCTCCTCGACGACCGCCGAGCTGAGCGAAACAGGTCTGGTGATCTACGCCAACACCCAGACCGACGCCGACACCGTCGCTGTTCGTGGCAGTGCCAGCCAGGTCGAACTCTTCCACCTGCTGCGCAGCGCCGCCGCGCCGAAGACCTTCGTCTACAGCGTCGATCTTCAGCCGGGCCAGGAGATGTCAGCCGTCGCCGACAACACCCTGATGGTCGCCGACGCCAACAGCGACCTGGCCACCTTCCTCAGTGCCCCGGTCGCCGTCGACGCCAAGGGCGCCACGGTGCCCGTCACGATGGAGGCGGACGGATCGGACGTAGAGGTCTCCCTCGCCCCGGCGAACGGCCAGACACTCGCGTACCCGGTATTGCTCGACCCGAGCGGCTCCAGCTACACGGTGACACCGGCCGAGCGCAGTTACTGCTTCTGGAACCCGTACGACTGCTCCAAGGCCCGGGAGATGGCGGGTACCGCCCTCAAGTACGCCCAAGACCTCTACCCGGACAAGACCCTCTTCCAGGGGACCGGCGACGCCTTCCGGCACTGCTACTGGAACGCGTTGATGGAGGTCTTCGTCGATCATGAGACAGCCTTCGAGGTGGCCACCCGCCACGAATCACAGTCCAAGGGCGTGGACAAGGAGATGGACCTCAGGAACAACAAGAAGGGCCGAGAGATCGGCCGATACTACAAAGCGCACTACTCGAAGGCCGAGGCGTGGAAGAAGACCCGGAGCTCGTGCAAGAGTCATGTCACGAAGGGCAAGTTGTGGATCATCAGGAGCGGCCGTCTCGTGAAGAGCAACGCATGACGACTCTGTTTCACCGTCGGGTCGTTCCGGTGCTCCTGCTCGCCCAGGTCGCGTATGTCGCCCTGCTCGAGTTCGCGTTCACCTTCCTTGTGCCCGACACCGCGGAAATCGACCACACCGATCCCGATACCTCCGGCACCGTGCTCTACGCGGTGCTGGTCGTCGCCGCCGTCCTGGTCATGGCGGGCGGCGCCGCCCTGCTGGGCTCGGCGCGAGTCAGCAACAGAACACCTCGCACGGTGCGCGCCGGCTGGCTCGCCCTGCTCGGGCTCGGTGAGATGGCCGCCGTCGTGATGTTCCTGAGAGTGGTCGTCACCGGGGCCTCCGGCCCGGACACCCTCATCGGCGTACTTGCGGGCGTGGCCGGCTGCGCAGTCGCACTGTCGTGTCTGACCGAGGCGGCCACCGGGCTGCGGGGCACTCCGGCCTGAGGCGCGCCGGGCGGAACCGACACCGGCTCCGCCCGACCTGCCGGCTCGTGGTGAACGACGGATGGCCTGGTCCCGCCGCGCGGGACTGGAACAAGCCGACATCGGTCGCGGCGCCTGCCTGCCGGAAACGGCCGGACACGGCCCGGCGCCGCCCCGACCTGCCTTTGATCACGGCTGCAGCAACGCGCCCACAGGTCTTCCCGCCGCCTCCGCCGCCGGTCGGGAGACGTACAGCGCGGTGTGGAAGGAGCCCTCGCTCTCCTTGCCCTCCGGGTCCTCGCCGGCGGCGAGGGTCGCGGCGATCGCGTACCGCTGCTCCTGTTCGCCGGTGAAGCGGCGTTGCGGGTAGGTCTGCGCGGTGTGCTTCTCGGTGGTCAGGCCGTGGGTCGCCAGGGCGCCGGCGATGGGCCCGTAGCCGCCGGTGCGCAGGACGAACGCGGCCACCCACAACGGCTCTTCCGCAGCCGCCAGCAGCGGGGTGAAGGTGTGCCCGGAGAGGAAGCTGGCGCCGCCGGTGACGGTGATCAGGCGGACGTCCCGTGCGGCGCGCAGCAGGGCGGGGCTCGGCGCGCCCGTCTCCAGGTTCTCGGCGAAACCGTCGTCCAGCATGCCGACCGCACGGGCGTAGGCGATGGCGCGGGGGGCTGCGTCGAGGCCGAGGACGGGGACCGCGTCGGGACGCCGGTGCGAGGCGTAGAACTCCTTGTCCCAGGCCATGAGTTCGTCGGTGCTCGACGCGGTGGCCCGCTCGGACGTGTAGTGGGTGTAGAGGTCGCTCAGGGTGAGGTGGTGGTTGAGCAGCGCGGCGTTGATCCCGTACGAGCAGCAGATGTCCAGCACGGTGGGCGCGGGCGCCTCCGGCGATCCGGTGCGCAGGGCGGTGAGCAGGCGGCGGAAGACGCTCTGCGCGTGGTGGGGCGTCTGGTAGCCCCAGGGGCCCAGATCGCGGAAGTACGCCCGGGGATCGGGCTGGTTGTACGCGTCGTCGAACGGGGTCATCGTGTCGGCCGGCTGGGCAGAACTCATCAGGCGTCCCTTCCCGAGCGTGCTCCCTCGCGGCTCCGCGCCGCCGCCGTCCGGCGCGGTCGCCCGCGCCGGGAGCGGTGCGGACCCGGCTTCGTTGCGGGCGAGTCAACGCCGGGAGCGCCCCGCTGGGAACAGGGCGGGGACGAATCCGGCCACGGGCCGCCGGGCGGTCTCCGGGGTAAGGGGCGGGACGGAATCGGCCCGGCCACCCGCGGGGCGGGTGGCCGGGGGAGAGCGGGGCGGCCGTTCCCCGTGCCCGGCCGGGCGCGGGGAACGCGGTCGGCCGGGTGCGAGGAACGCGGTCGGTGCCGTCAGGCGCGGCGGCCTTGTGCGCGCACCGTACGGACCAGCCAGACACCGAGCGCGAGCACTGCGGCGGCGGCGGCCAGGCGGCGGACCCGGGCCGGGTCGGCGCCGAGCGGGACGAGGTCACGGGCGCGGTCGTACGCGCTGAGCGGTACGCCGAGTACGACGTTGCCGGGCGGGCGACGGGGCACCGCCGGGTGGGGGTGGGTGGGAGCGGTGCGGCGGACGGCCTCCCACGCGGCGCCCAGACGCCGCAACTCCGCCGTGTCCAGGGCTTCCTGGAGCCGGGGCAGCAGCAGGTCCTCCTCGTCGCGGATGTCCTGTCTGATCAGGTCGAAGGCCCGGGCGACGACGGCGTGGCGCGCGGGAGCACCCACGGCCGTGCGCTCGATCCCGGCGATGAGCTCGTTGATCTGCTGGTGTTCCTTCTCCACGCGCGCCGTGAGCTCCTCACCGTCCGGGGCGAGACGGCGCAGGGCCGGCCACAGCACGGTCTCCTCCGCGAAGGCGTGGCTGAACGTGAGCTGGACGATCTCCTTGAGCGTGCGGCGTCGCTCCTCGTCCGAGCCGCCGGCGGACTCGTAGGAGCGCATCATCCGGTCCAGCTCGGCGTGGTCGCGACGCTGACGGACGAGAATGCTGTCGTCGCCGCCGAGCGCCTCGTAGCTCTGAGCGGTGAGGGAGGTGGGCATGGCACCTGTTCCTTCCGGGTCTTCGGCCCGGGTGGTACGGGCCGGTACGTCGGGTGTGTGAGCGGGTTCGGTGTGTCGGCGGGGGCGGGCCCCGGGCGAGGCGCGCGGCAGGCCGCCCGGGGGTGTCCGGGTGGTCGTGCGGCCGGGCTGCCAGTGGTCAGGGGGGCCCGCGTCTTCGGGGGGTCACCGGGGCGTCACCCGTCCAGCGGCCTGGCGAGGAAGGGGGCGAGGAGCGCCCGGTAGCTGCTGGAGGGGGCGAGCCCGAGCTCGGTACGCAGGCGGTGACGGTAGAGGTCGTAGTGACGCAGGGCCTCCGCGACATTGCCCTCCGCGAGGTGCGTCTCGGTGACGGCGCGGTGGGCGCTCTCCCGCAGCGGTTCGGCCCGGAGCGCGGTCATGGCGCACTCCATGGCGGCCGTGTTGGCGCCCGCCCGCACGAGATGGCGGCTGAGGGATTCGAGCGCGTGCAGGCGGGTCTGGTGGAAGTGCTCGCGCGCCAGGACCAGCCGCTCGTCGGACCAGCCGGGCAGCAGGTCCTCACGCAGTTCCGCGGGCACGGTGTCGGGAGGTTCGGCCGGTGGTCGCGTCGCGAGCCGGTGGGCCTGGGCCGCGGCGCCGTGCAGGTCCACCCGCACCGCTCCGTGCAGGTGGAGCAGGGAGTCGCCCGCGCCGGTCTCGACCAGGCGCTGACCGCTGCGGCGGGACAGGCGCCACAGGGTGGAGCGCAGGCTGGCCGCCGCGTGCCGGTCGGTGAGGTCGGGCCACAGGAGTCCGGCGGCCCGGGTGCGCGCCACCCCGTCCTGGTGCAGGGCCAGGAGGGCCATGAGGCGCTGGGCCGTGGGAGGCAGGAAGACGTGGTCCGTCCGGGCGAAGAGGTGGAAGTGCCCGAGAAGGCCGAGGTGGGGGCCGTGTGCTGTGAAGTGCTGCTGTTCCATCGGGGCGTCCGCTCGTCGGAGGCGTTCCTACGCCAGGATCCCCGTGGTCCGCCCGGGAGGCATCTCCGGCGGGCCGCGATGGGCCGCGGAACGGTGACGGCGCGAAGACACCGGCGGCCTAGCGTCGTGGAGGTGGCGGAGCCGGCCGGAAACTCCGGACGGCTCCGGGCCCGGATCCTCCGGGTGCCCACCCCGCAGTTCCGAGCGAAGGAGACCCTCGTGTTCGAGCACACCCAGCGCTTGCAGTTCGAGGCCAAGCCGGAGAAGCCCGACCCCGTGTACGCGCACAAGCTGCAGGAACTCGTCGGCGGTGCCTACGGCGAGATGTCGGTGATGATGCAGTACCTGTTCCAGGGCTGGAACGCGCGCATCCAGGGCAAGTACAAGGACCTGATCATGGACATCGCCACGGAGGAGATCGGCCACGTGGAGATGCTGGCCACGATGGTCGCGCGCCTCCTGGAGGGCGCGCCCGCCACGGCCACGACCAAGATGGCCACAGCCGACCCCGCCATCGGCGCCGTGCTCGGCGGCATGGACCCGCAGCAGGCCATCATCGCGGGCGGTGCGGCACTGCCCGCCGACAGCAACGGCTACCCGTGGAACGGCCGCTACGCCATCGCCAGCGGCAACCTCCTGGCCGACTTCTACGCCAACGTCGCGGCGGAGGCGCAGAGCAGGCTGCAGACCGCTCGTCTGTTCAACATGACGGACGACCCGGGGGTGAAGGACATGCTGCGCTTCAACCTCGCCCGCGACACCGTGCACCAGAACCAGTGGCTCGCGGCGATCGAGCAGCTGCGCGAGGACGGCCTGGAGAACGTCGTCGTCCCGGGCGGCCTGGAGGAGGAGGAGTACCGCCAGCACGCCGGAGAGCTCTGGCACCTCTCCGACGGGGACGCGGCGTCCCAGGGGCTGTGGGCCGCCGGGCCGACCCCCGACGGGGAGCACGAGTTCAGCGTGGTGGAGAACCCGCAACCGCTCGGCGGCCTCGCCACCGTGCCGGCGCCCGACCCGAAGCTGTTCGCCACCTACGACGGCAGCAAGGGGGCGCCCAAGGGGCCGGTGCTGGGAACGGAGACCGGCCTCAAGGGCAAGATCAAGGACAAGCTCACCCCGGACGAGTGAACCTGCCGCCGGAGCCCGCCGACCCGTCCGGGGCCGGGCGGCGGGCCCCGGAGGGGTCGGGCCCCTGCCCCGGAAATCCCCGGCCCCAGACGCCCCCCGGCTGTCGAAGTCCCCGGGCCCCCGATGTCCGGCCCCGGCCCTCACCCTCACGGCCCGCCGGCCCGGTCGGCCCTTCAGCCTCCATCCGCCTCCTCCGTACGGAGAGGAACACGCGATGACCAGCACGTCCCATTCGCCCGGCAGGCCCGCTGTCCGTCCGACCGTCCGCGTGGTGACCGGCCTCTACGTGTTCGCCGCGGCGGTCGGGCTGCTCCTGGGAGGCCCGGTGGAGCAGTGGTGCGCCGCCGCCCTGATCGCCGTGGTGGGTCTCCGGCTCCTGCCGTCCCTCCGCAGAACGCCGTCGGGGCGCGGTGACGACGGGGAGGAGGACCGCGGTGTTTGACGCTCGGGCCTACCGGCGTGTCCCGCAGGGTGTCCTCTCGCCTCCCACGGGGGACGAGGCGCCCGGCCGTCCGCCCGCCGAGGGCGCACCCGCGGCCGCACCGGAGGCCCCGCCCGCACCCGAGGCGTCACCGCTGCCGGCGGGCGCGCGGTCCGCGGCGCCCGCTTCGGAGGCGACACCGGCTCCTGAGACGGCACCGCCGCCGTCGGCCGCACCGCCCCGCTCCCGGCCGGGGGCGCTGCGGGTGAAGCTGCTCCTGGCCATGCTCGGGCCCGCGCTCGTGGTCTCCGTGGCCTATGTGGACCCCGGCAACTACGCGACCAACATGACGGCCGGGGCGCACTACGGGCCGCTGCTGCTCTGGGTGGTCGCCCTGGCGAACGTCCTCGCCGTCTTCGTGCAGTACCTCGCGTGCAAAGCGGGGGTCGCCACCGGGCAGGACCTTCCGCAGCTGTGCCGTGCGCACGCCCCCCGGGGCGTCACGCGGGCCCTGTGGGTCCAGGCCGAACTGGTCGCCATGGCGACGGAGTTGGCCGAGTTCGTGGGAGGTGCGGTGGCCCTGCACCTCCTCATCGGCGTGCCGATGTTCCCCGCCGCGTGCATCGTGGCCGGCTGTTCCCTCGTGCTCGTCGTCCTCGCCCCCGAGGGGAGGCGGCGGTTCAACCTCGTCATCGCCTCCCTGCTGCTGGTGATCCTGGCCGGGTTCGTCTACCAGTCCCTGGTCTCCGGCTCCTGGGGCGGTGCGATCGAGGGCATGCGGCCCCGCTTCGCCGACAGCCAGAGCATCCTGCTCACCACGGGCATGGTCGGCGCGACGGTGATGCCGCACGTCATCTACCTGCACTCGTCCCTCGGACGCTCCGCGCCCGGCGCCGCCCCGGCGGAGAAGCGCCGTACGCTGCGCGCCCACCGGGCCGCGATCGTCCTCGCGCTCGGCGTCGCCGGGCTGGTCAACGCCAGCATGCTCACCATCGCGTCGGCGGCCCTCCACGGAGGGGGCGGGGAACGGACGGAGACGCTGGAGGGGTTCCACCACGGGCTCGGCCAGGCCTTGGGCCCGGCCGCCGCGCTCGCCTTCGCGCTGGCCCTGCTCGCGTCGGGCCTCGCCTCCTCCGGCGTGGGCACGTTCGCCGGGCAGGTCATCATGAGCGGCTTCCTCCGCCGGCGTGTCCCGATCACCGTGCGCCGTCTCGTCACGATGACACCACCGCTGCTGATCCTGGCCCTCGGCGTCGATCCGACGCTCGCTCTCGTCCTGAGCCAGGTGGTGCTCTCCTTCGGCATCCCCCTGGCCCTGGCTCCGCTCCTGGTCTTCACGGCGCGGCGCAGCGTGATGGGTGGCCTCGTCAACCGTCCGGTGACCACCGTCGCCGCGGCCGTCGTGGTCCTCGTGATCAGCAGCCTCAACATCTTCCTCGTCGTCCGCGTGGTCGGTGGCTGACGGACGCGGTCCCCGAACGCCCGTCGCGGGAACCGCGACGGGCGTTCTCCGGTCAGGAGGGGAGAGAGCCGCGCCGTCCGTCGCGGCGGCGCGTTCCCCGAGGAGGTACCCGCGTGCGAGAAGGCCCCGCCCCGGCCGGAGCCGCCTCCGAGGACGAGCTCCCGGACGGCCCTTCGCCGGCGGACGCGCCGCCCTGCGCCCCAGGGTGCGGCGGGTACCCGGTGGCGCACCTCGTCGCCGCCGCCGGGGTGTACGCGGCCACCGTGCGGGTGGCGGAGGCGTGGGAGGAGTGCCCGCTCGGGAACGACGCGAGCGGCAACGCCGGACTGACCGTGACGATGACGGCCGTCTGGTTCTGCGTGGCCCTGCTGCTCGGTCTGCTCCAGCTCACCCTGCGCCGGTGGCCGCTGCCGGGCGGGCGGCCCGTCCGGTGGATCGCGCCGCTCGTGGCCGCCGTCGCGCTCCCGGTCCTCTACCGGGCCGGGATGGAGTGGCCGTACCACCCGCCCGGAGGCGACTGCGTGGACGGCTTCCCGGTCTTCCCGTTCACGGGGAAGACCGGTCCGTACTCCGCCGGCTGAGCACCGCCGGGGCCGCCCCCGCGACGCCGGCCGGCCCGGCGCGCCCTACTCGTCCGCCAGTTCGGCCACGCCCGTGATGCGGTGCAGCGGATAGGTGCGGACCTCGTCGGCCGTGTGGTCGTACGCGGTGACGAAACCGCCCTCCACCCGGACCGGGGCGATCACCCGCTGGCTCGCGGAGCCCTCCGCGTTGACGTAGCCGATCCAGAGCGTGGAGCCCGTCATCGCAGCCGCCTGGACGGTCGCGAGGGTGTCCGCCGGCGTGGTGCGGGGGAGCGTGCCGGGGGCGGAGGGGGCGCCCTGTGCGCCGGGTTCCTTGCGGACGACCGTGGCGGCCGTGTCACCGGCCCGGATCGCCCGTACCGCCGCGCCGAGCAGCGTGGCGTCCGGTACCGGCGGTCCTTCGGGTACGGGGACGGGGGCGGCGCGCGGCGGGGTGCGGCGGGCGCCGGCGCGGGTGATCAGCACGTCGCCCTCGGCGGACTCGGCGGCCGGGGCGTACCCGAGGTCGCGCAGCCCGTCGAGCAGCGAGGAGGGGTCGGTCTGCGCGGCGAGGACGGTCGGGGCGAGCCGGCGCAGCCGCAGGACCGCCGAGCGCTTGTCGGCGAGGATCTCGTTGAGCACGGACGCGTCGTCGCAGCGCACGTACGCGGACGCGGCGCCGATCCGGAGGTGGCCGTGGCGCCGGGCCACGTCGTCGATCAGGTAGGTCAGCGGCTGCGGGACCGGGGTGCGGCTATGCGCGGCGAGGAAGGCGTGCAGGTCGGAGGCGCTCTGCCCGGCGTCCAGCGCGCGGCGTACCGAGCCCGGGGTGAAGCGGTAGACCGTCGCGCCGCCCTTGGACTCGACGTCGGCGAGGACCGAGAGGACGTCGGCGAGTGGGCGTTCCAGCGGCCCGGGGGCGACGGCGGTCAGATCGGCCTGGAGCAGGACGTGGTCGAGCGGTTCCGGGAGCAGCGGGGCGAGCAGGGCGGCGGCCTCGGCCGCGCTCCCCGCGCCTTCCCCGGTCCTGGGGGAGGCCGGGAGGAGTGCGCGTGCCTGCGAGGAGAGCGCGCCGCGGCCGGTGATGCCGAGGAGTTCGGCCTCGTTGACCGTCCAGAGTGCGATGCGCGACCGCAGGTCGGCGCTGTCGGCGAGGGCGCCGGCGCTCTCCGGCCGCGGGTGGACGTCACCGCGCGAGCCGCCGCGCAGCGGGCGTTCCCAGCGCAGCCGGTCGAGCAGGGTCGCGGGGTCGGGCGCGGTGCCGGGCGGCAGTGCGGCGAAGAGGGCGAGCACCCGGCGGCGTACGTCGGGTGCGGTGGAGCGGTCCAGTTCGGGGCCGAGCGCGGAGAGCGCCCGCCCTTTGGCGTCCTGGCCGCCGACCAGCCCGGCGGTGCGGGTGGCCGCCAGCCAGGCGAGCGCGAGGCGCGTCCACCGCTGGGCGGCGGGGAGTTCGAGCCAGTCGTCGGACGCGGGAGTGGCGGCGTACCGTTCGTCGCTCTCGCCGTTCGCCGCCAGCAGCCCGGTGGCGTACGCGAGTTCGACCCAGAACGCGGCCACCGGCTCCGTCGTGTCGAGGGCGCTCGCGACGCGCTTCAGCTCCCGCACGCTCAGTCCGCCGGAGCGGAGCACGGTGGGACCGCCGCCGTTCCAGAGCTTCAGCAGGTCCTCGACGGTGGAGAGGGCGAGGAACGCCTGTCCGGCCGCCGCTCTGTCCACAGCCTGTGGATCGCGTTCGGCGACCGCCTGGACGACCGGGGGAAGCGGTTCCGGTACGCGGTGGGCCCGCCCGGCCCGCAGGTGCAGCGCGGCCTCCCGGGGCAGCACGACCGTGCGGGCCGACACCGGGAGCAGCAGCCCGCGGTCGCGCAGCCAGCGGACGGGCGGGGTCGGGTTCGGTGTGATCTCGCCGTACGGCGGCCCCCACACCAGCCGGTCCAGCACCGACAGCGCTTCCACGGGGGCGGAGTCCAGCAGTTCCGCCATCCGCGTCCGGTCGGTGAAGAGCGAGGTCAGCGCGGCCACGGCGGAGACCGGGTCGTACGTGGCGGGGAGCCCGGCGGCGGTCAGGATCTCCTGGAGGCGGCCCGGCGACATCCCGGCGGTGGCCTCGGCGACGGTCGGCCCGAGCCCGGTGGGGGAGGGGTGCTGCGGGGACGGCGCGAGCAGTTCCCGGGCGGTGCGCACCAGGTGCAGCCGCTCGTCCTCGCCCCACACCAGGGCCTGTTCGCGCAGGGTCGCCAGGGCGCCCGGCAGCGCCGCCGTGATCGCCGCCCCGGTGTCGTCGTGCTGCGCGCCGTCGTCCAGCCCGTCACCGGTCAGCAGGCGCAGCAGCGTGTCGTACGGGGCCGGGTCGGGTGCCACCGCGAGGGCCTCGGCGGTCTGCAGCGCGAACCGGTCGAGGTGCTCCAGCGCGCGCACCACGGAGGCCCGGGTGCCGGCCCGGGTGGCGAGCTGGGTGATGTCGCCCGGCACCGGCGTGAGCAGGTCGGGGCGGGCGCGCAGCAGCTCGGCCAGCGCTTCGTCGCCGCGTGCGCGCAGGGCTTCGGCGAGCGTGCGCGGTGGTGTGGTCGTCCCCATCCGTCCCACGGTAGCCCCTGGAACGCTACGGTCGGAGCAGGTCAGCCGGAGGGAACCGAGGGGACGGGTCACGTGGGGATCGAGAGCGACCAGCTCGTCTACGAGTATCTGAGCCGTGTCGGGGACCTGGCGCAGCGACAACAGCTGTCCTCCGGGGCCCGGATGAAGCTCGTCGGCCGGGTGCGCGACGAGATCGAGAGGCAGCGCACGAAGGCCGGTGCCGACTCGCCCGCCGCGGTGCGGCGCATCATCGGACGGCTGGGCGAACCCGGCGAACTGGTCGCCGCCGCCGCCGAGTCGGCCGGCGGCGGGGAGTCCGCACCGCCCTCGGCGCCGCTGCCGCCGCCGCGTTCGGCAACGCCCGCGCGGGACACGGCGGACGGGCCCGGTGACGCTCCGGCAGATCCGGTACCGGGGCCCCGGCGCGGGGTGTTCCGCCCCCGGTCCGCCGCCCCCGTGGCCGAGGGGGCGGAGGAGTCGGCGGAAGAGCCCCGCGAAGAGGGTGCGCGGCGGGGCGCGTCGCCGTTCCGCAAGGAGCGGGAAGACCGGGAGACCCGGGAGGGCCGGCGAGCGGGACGACCGCACAAGCCCCGCGCGCCCCGTGAGCCCCGCGCGCCCCGTGAGCCCCGCGCGTCCCGTGAGCCGCGCGCGTCCCGTGAGCCGCGTGCGGTGGACGGGGCGGACAGGGCGGAAGGGAAGGTCGGGGCGAAATGGGCGGAAGGGGCGGAAGGGGCGAGCGGGGTGGACTGGGCGCAGGAAGCCACCGGTGACACCTACTGGCCCGATCCGTCCGCCCCGCACGTGATCGGCCTGGACCGGCTCGGCGGCCCGGGCGGCGGTGACACCGGCGCGGACCGGGAGTGGTGGCGGGTCGAACCGGGGCCGTTCGGCGAGTTCGGCGACGGCGTGCGGGTACCGGGGTTCGTCGGCGGGATCGAGATCCCCGAACTGCTGCGGCCCCCGCTCCGCCCGCGCGAGGAGGACGACCCCGCGGACCCGGACGCGGCGAAGCCCGGCGCACCCGCCGGTCCCGCGCCCGCCGGTCCCGCGGCCGCCGCGGAGAAGGCGGCCACCCCTCCCGCACCCGCCCGCAGACGCCTGCCGCTGCCCCGGATGCGCCGCCGCGCCCCGGCCCCGGTGGCCGCCGCCGTGGCCGACCCGGTGCCGGCCGGGCGCCGGCTGGGGCACCCCCTGCTGCTCCTCGCCGCCGCGCTCCTGGTCGCCGGCGCCGTGATCGGCTCGTGGCCGGCCCTCGCGGGCGGCTGGCTCCTCGCGTACAGCTCCCGCGCGCTCTCCCGGGCCGAGGCGAAGTGGGTCGCCCTGGGGCTGCCCGGCGCGGTCGCCGCCGGGGCGGTGGTGTGGGTCTGGGGCCGGATGCGCGGGCGCTGGGGCGAACCGATCGCGGAGGGGGCGATGGGTGACGCGCTGACGGACCTGTGGCCGGTGGTGCTCCGCACGGCGGCGGTGGTCTCGGCGCTCTACCTGGTCCGGCGGGCGCGCCGCGTCCGGGGGTGAGGCACCCGCGGACGGGGCCGGAGCAGGGTCACCCGGCCGGTGCGGGGGCGGCACACACCGCCCCCGGCCCCGTTCACGGGCCCGCGGCCCCCGCCCCGACACGGAGTGCGGCCGGGTCGGCACAATGGCGGGCATGGCTTCGCACACTCTGACGGTCGGGTTCGACCTCGACATGACGCTCATCGACTCCCGGCCCGGCATCAAGGCCAACTATCTGGCGCTCTCGCGGGAGACGGGGGTCTCCATCGACGCCGACCTGGTCGTGAGCCGGCTGGGGCCGCCCGTCGAGGACGAGCTGGCCAACTGGTTCCCGGCGGACGTGGTGGCGGCGACCGCCGACCGGTACCGGGAGACCTACCCGCGCCACGCGATCACCCCGACCACCGCCCTCGCCGGGGCGCGGGCCGCCATCGAGGCCGTGCAGGCCCTGGGCGGCCGGGCGATCGTCGTCACCGCGAAGTACCAGCCCAACGCCGAACTCCACTGCACCCACCTCGGCCTCACCCCGGACCTGGTCATCGGGGACCTCTGGGCGGAGGGGAAGGGCGGGGCGCTGCTCGCCGAGGGCGCGCAGGTCTACGTGGGCGACCACGTCGGGGACGTACGCGGCGCGCAGGTCGCCGGGGCGCTGCCGGTCGGCGTCACCACGGGCCCGTGCGACGCCCGGGAGCTGCGGGCGGCGGGCGCCCAGGTGGTCCTCGCCGACCTCACGTACTTCCCGGACTGGCTCCAGGGGTACGAGGCCGGGCGCACCGCCTGAGACCACCGCCGCCGCCCCCGCACCGGGGTGCCCGGCGTCGGGTCAGGGGCGGCCCGCCGCCCTGCGCGGGGAGTTCGACCACACCGAGCGGACGACGCCCGCGGCGGCGATCAGGAAGCCGGCCCCCATGAGCATGCAGACCGCGTACGCGATCGACGGAAAGGGTTCGGTCCCGAGGAAGAGGGGGGCCACCGTGACCAGGGTGGCCAGTGCGCCGACGAAGAAGACGATCGCGCCGATCCGGACCAGCTGGTCACCCGCGCCTGAAGGAGTAGTGCTCACTCCGTAAGGGTAAGGCCGTTCCACGCCCGGTTTCCGCTGCGGGACATTGGCCCGGCGACGTCTTGTCCCGGGCTCGGGGGCCACTAGCCTGAGAAGCGGCGGGTCCTCGCGACCCGCTCTCCTGCTGTCCGGGGCCGTTTCCCGGCGGCTCCCCACGCATCGACGAGCGACGAGGACGAGGACGAAGTGCCCACCGGCAAAGTCAAGTGGTTCAACAACGAGAAGGGCTTCGGCTTCCTCTCCCGGGACGACGGCCCGGACGTCTTCGTCCACTCGTCCGTCCTGCCCGCCGGGGTCGACGAGCTCAAGCCCGGCCAGCGGGTCGAGTTCGGTGTGGTCGCCGGGCAACGCGGTGACCAGGCGCTTTCCGTGACGATCCTCGACCCGACGCCCTCCGTCGCGGCGGCCCAGCGCCGCAAGCCCGACGAACTGGCGTCGATCGTGCAGGACCTGACGACGGTCCTGGAGAACATCACGCCGGTGCTGGAGCGGGGCCGCTACCCCGACAGGGCGGCCGGCGCGAAGATCGCCGGTCTGCTGCGCGCGGTGGCCGACCAGCTCGACGTGTAGCCGCCGCCCGCCGGACGTCCTCACGCCCGGCGCCCGGTACACCCCTCACCCCGCGACACCACCGACGGCGGCCCCGCTCCGGGGCCGCCGTCGGCGTGCGTCTGGCCGGAAACCGCCCCGGCGCGGCGAGGAGCCGGGAGGACCGGGGTGCGGGGCCGGCCGGGAGCGGGCCCGGGGACACGGCTCAGGGGAAGGCGAGCGCGTCCGGGGACACGGCTCAGGGGAAGGCGAGCGCGTCCGGCGCGAGGGCCGGGACCAGCCCTTCCGCCGCCGCCCGCGTGAGCAGCCCGCGGATCGCCGCGTACCCGTCCTCGCCGAGGTCGGCCGTGAACTCGTTGACGTACAGCCCGATGTGCTGGTCGGCGACGGCCGGGTCCATCTCCTGGGCGTGCTCCAGGACGTAGGGGCGGGAGGCCGTCGGGTCGTCCCAGGCCATCCGGACCGAGGTGCGGATGGCGTCGGCCAGCGCGTGCAGGGTCTCGGTGCCCAGCGAGCGCTTGGCGATGATCGCCCCGAGCGGGATCGGCAGCCCGGTGGTCGACTCCCAGTGCCGGCCCATGTCGGCGAGGTTGTGCAGCCCGTAGTTCTGGTAGGTGAAGCGGGCCTCGTGGATGACGAGTCCGGCGTCCACCTTCCCGTCGCGCACGGCCGGCATGATCTCGTCGAACGGCATGACGACGACCTCGCCGACCCCGCCCGGCACGGTCTCGGCCGCCCAGAGGCGGAAGAGCAGGTAGGCGGTGGAGCGCTCGCTCGGTACGGCCACCGTCCTGCCGGTCAGGTCGGCGCCCGGCTCGCGGGTGAGGACGAGCGGGCCGCAGCCGCGGCCCAGCGCGCCGCCGCACGGCAGCAGCGCGTACTCGTCCAGGACCCACGGCAGCACCGCGTAACTGACCTTCAGCACGTCGCCCTCGCCGCGCTCGGCGAGGCCGTTGGTGATGTCGATGTCGGCGAAGGTGACGTCGATCGGGGCGGCGCCGGGGACCCGGCCGTGCGCCAGCGCCTCGAAGACGAAGGTGTCGTTGGGGCAGGGGGAGAAGGAGATCTTCAGCGCGGCGTCCGTGCCGGTGGCGGTGGCGCCGTCAGTCGTTGCGGTCATGGTGGGTCCAACCTTCCAGTACGGGGATGAGCTTCCCGAAGGCCCCGGTGAGCGCGGTCAGCGCGTCGCCGATGCGCCAGGCGTCGCGGTCGCGCGGGCCGACGGGGTTCGACACGGCCCGGATCTCCAGTACCGGCACGCCGAGGGCGCCGGCGGCCTCGGCGACGCCGAACCCCTCCATCGCCTCGGCGAGGGCGTCGGGGTGCGCGGCCCGCAGGGCGGCGGCGCGCTCCGCGCTGCCGGTCACGGTGGACACGGTCAGCACCGCGCCGGTCGCCGCGCCGGTGGCGGCGGCGGCCTCGCGGACGAGCCGGGCCGGCGGGGTGTGGCGGTCCCGGCCGAAGCCGAGTCCGGTGACGGGGACGAAGCCCTCGGGGGTCTCGGCGCCCAGGTCGGCGGCGACGATGCCGCCCGCCACGACGAGCGAGCCGACGGGAGCGGCGGGTGCGAACCCGCCCCCGATCCCCGCCGACACGACGAGGCCGTACGGCCCGGAGGCCAGGGCGTACGCGGTGGCGGCCGCCGCGGCGGCCGGCCCGACACCGCCGGCCAGTACGTCCAGCGGGCCGGTGCGGTGCAGTTCGGCGCCGGGCACGCGGCGCACCTCGCAAGCGGCCCCGGACGCGCGTGTGACCGCGTCCCGTTCGGCGGGGACAGCGGTCACGACGAGCACGCGCACGGGCGGGAAACCTCCGGCCCTCCGCCGGGCGGAGGGGGTGGGACGGGTGGAGAAGCGGATCAGCTGCTCTTCTTGAGCTTGAAGTGCCAGACGCCGATGAGCTTGGAGCCGTCGGTCTCGACCACGCTGACCTGGGTCTCGTTGCTGGTCTCGCCGGTCTGGCTGGAGAAGAACGCGCTGCCGGTGATCGACCGGTAGGTGTTCTTGTACGGCTCCTGCTCGGCCTGCTGGCCGTCGATGAAGAGGGTCCAGCCGTGGTCCGCGACCTCCGGGTCCACGCCGAAGCGCACCCGGTCGTCCATCTCGACGTCGACCGTCTTGTCGGCCTTCTTGTTGAGGCATCCCTGGATGAGGGATTCCTTCAGCGGATCGCCGTCGTTGTAGCAGGCGGCCTCGGTCGACACCGAGGTCGTACCGACCGTCACGGTGGCGAGCGGCGTCGGCTTGTCGCAGGCGGACAGGACGAGGAGTCCCGCGGACACGGCACCAAGAGCGACGCCGATTCGACGGCTCTTACCTGAGAAGAACGCAACGGTCATGGGCCGAAGGCTATCGGTCGCTCCGCTTCACGCCACGCGGGGGTGCGGTGAGCCGCGCCGCGCGGAGGTCAGGAGACCCCGTACGGACGTCGCCGCACCGAGCGCGAGGATTCCGGCGGCGACCGACATGCCCAGCACTCCGTTGAGCGGGAGCGCGATGCCGATGCCGCCGCCGACCACCCACGCCATCTGCAGGATCGTCTCCGACCGGGCGAACGCGGAGGTCCGGACCTCCTCCGGCACGTCGCGCTGGATCATCGCGTCCAGCGACAGCTTCGACAGCGCCTGGGTGAAGCCGGCGACCGCCCCGAGCACGGCGACGAAGACCGTGGAGAAGAAGAGCGCGGCCAGCACCGCGGCGCCCAGCGCCATCGCCAGCACCGTCGCGATGATCACCTCGGGGCCGCGCGCCCGGAGCAGCGAGCCCACCGCCGTACCGCAGGCGTTGCCGGTGCCGGCCGCCACACCGACGATGCCGAGCGAGACGGCCGCGCTCTGGCCCGACAGAGGCTCGTTCCGCAGCAGGAACGCGAGGAAGAAGATGAGGAAGCCGGAGAGCGCGCGGTGCGCGGCGTTGGCCTGGAGGCCGTGCAGCACGGAACCGCCGACCGACCGGAGCCCGGGCGGGCGCTCCCGCTTCTCCCTGGTCCGCTGCCCGTCCACCCCCCGGCGCCCGGTGCGCCGCGCACGGAGCAGGGTCGAGCCGGTCCGGCCTCCGCGGCAGCGGGCGGCGGGGGCGGGACCGGGCGCGGCGGGGGCGGGCGTGGCCTGCTCCTCGGCGAGGCGGGCCCGGCGCTCGCCCTTGGCCGAGTCCACCTTGGGCGGCAGGGTGAAGGCGAGGAAGGTGCCGCCGAGGAAGATCGCGCAGGCCCCGTAGAGCGGCCACGCCGATCCGATCATCTGGAGCCCCGCGCCGATCGGGGCCGCCACCCCCGTCGCCAGCAGCCCGGCCAGGGTGACCCTCGAATTGGCCTTCACCAGGGAGAACCGGGGTGGCAGCAGCCGCGGCACGACCGCGCTGCGCACCACCCCGTACGCCTTCGAGCAGACGAGCACCCCGAGCGCCGCCGGGTACAGCTCCAGGCCCCCGGTGGCGACCGCCGCGGACATGGCGACCGCGAGGACCGCGCGCGCCAGCATCGCGCCCGCCATCGCCGCCCGGCGGCCGTGCGGCAGCCGGTCCAGCAGCGGACCGATGACCGGGGCGAGGAGGATGAAGGGGGCCATCGTGATCGCCAGGTAGAGCGCGACCCGGCCCCGGGCCTCGTCGGTGGGGACGGAGAAGAAGACGGTGGAGGCGAGGGCCACGGTGATCATCACGTCGCCCGCGCCGTTGACGGCGTGCAGTTCGATCAGCTTGCCGAGCCCGGACTCACCGGCGCCGTGGGCGTGCGTCACCCTGCGCAGGGACCGGCCGGTCCCGAAGAACCCCGTGTGCAGCGCACGGCTCATCGACCGGCCCGCTCTGCGGAGGGGGCCGGAGACGTCGTGCGACCGGACAGAAGCCACTTCGTCATACTGCCCCAACCTCTCCGGGACGAACCGACGACCGCGCCCGGTCTCGTCCACGAGGGCGCGGACGGCGGTACGGGACGGGCGTACGGCCCCTCCGGAGCCGGGAACGGACGCGGTGGCCCGGGCCGGAATCCTCCCCGTCACGCATCGAACAGGTCCCGTTTGGGGCGGGCAGGTGGGCGCGGGGCGGTGGAGAGGGTAGCGTGCGTTACGCGCCACCGGCGGTCGGTCCCGGCCGCGCGCCTCTCCGCGATCCCGCAGAATGGGTGGCGAGAAGCACGCCCGAGGCAGGCAACAACGGGTGTGGACGTCGACGCGGTCCTCTGGTCCGCTCCGCCCACAGCCGTGATGGCTGTCATCGGACATCGATGGAGCCACTGGCGCGCTCGTGAGACTGCGTAGGAGAGAAGCGAGACCTGTGAGTGCTGCGACGACGAGTGCTGCGACGACCCGGAGCCGTACGGCCCGTACCCCTGTCCCCGACCGGCTCTGTGCCGAAGCGGTAGATTTCGCGCGCGCCGCGGCCGAGGAGGCGGCGGCGCCCGGCGAGGTCGGCGAGCACGTGGCCGTGGTGTCCGAAGGGGACCGGGTCGTCACGCACTACTTCGAGTGCGAGATGTTCGGCTACCGGGGCTGGCGCTGGGCGGTGACCGTCGCCCGGGCGTCCCGCGCCAAGAACGTCACGCTCGACGAAACGGTGCTGCTGCCCGGTTCGGACGCCCTCCTCGCCCCGGAGTGGGTGCCCTGGAGCGAGCGGCTGCGCCCCGGCGACATGGGCCCCGGCGACCTGCTGCCCACCGAGGCGGAGGACCTCCGCCTGGAGCCGGGGTGGACCGGCGAGACCATCGAGGAGACGGACGAGGACGCCACCGCGGTACGCCTCTCCGGCGAACTGGCCGACCTGGTCGACACCGAGGACGCCGAGCTGACGAGCCGGCCCTCCGCGATCGGCCGGGGCTCCATCGCCTCGGTCGCCGAAGAACTCGGCATGCGGCGTGCGCGGGTGCTGTCCCGGTACGGGCTGCACGCGGCGGCCGACCGCTGGGACGAGGAGTTCGGCCCCAAGACGCCGATGGCCCAGGCCGCCCCCGCGACCTGTGTGAGCTGCGCCTTCCTGGTCCCGCTGACCGGCTCACTGCGGCAGGCGTTCGGCGTCTGCGCCAACGAGTTCGGTCCGGCGGACGGCCACGTCGTCTCGTTGGCGTACGGCTGCGGCGGGCACTCCGAGGCGGCGGTGATGCCGAAGCCGCCGACCCGCGCCCCGCACGCGCTCGACACCATGCGGGTGGACTCCTACCGGCTGCACCCCGAGCGGGACGGCGGCTCCGCACCCGACGGGGCCGACTCCCCCACGGACGACCTCGGCCACTCCTGACCCTTCCGCCCGGCCGGTCGCCCTCCCCACCGGGGAGGCGCCCGGGGCGCCGGCGCGTCCGGCGTCCCGGCCACCCGCCCCCCGGCACCCGCTCCCGCGGCCCGCGCCCGCGTCCCGGCGCGGTACGTTCGGGCGCACACTGGCGGCAACGGCCAGCGGCCGACGGGCAACCGGAACAGAGCGGAGTCACAGGGTGAGCATGAAGGCGACCGAGGGGGCCGATCCGTTCGGGACGGCACGGCTGCGGCGCGGCGTGCTCGACGCCTGGGGAGCCGGGCCCGCCCGGTTCCGCGAGGACGCCAACGCCGAGGAGGACCTCGCCCTCGGCGGCTACCGGGACCGCCTCGTCGTCGAGCTGGCGCAGAACGCCGCCGACGCCGCCGCCCGTGCCGGGGCCACCGGCCGGCTCCGCCTCACCCTGCACCCGGGCACCCCGCAGACTCCCGCCGTGCTGGCCGCCGCCAACACCGGCGCCCCGCTCGACGCGACCGGTGTCGAATCGCTCTCCACCCTCCGCGCCTCCGCCAAGCGCGAGGGCCACGAGTCGTCGGTGGGCCGCTTCGGCGTCGGCTTCGCCGCCGTCCTCGCGGTGAGCGACGAACCCGCCGTCCTCGGCCGCCACGGCGGAGTCCGCTGGTCCCTCGCCGAGGCCCGCGTCCTCGCCGAGGGCGCGGCCGTCGGCAGCCCCGGGCTCGGTGACGAACTCCGCCGCCGCGACGGCCACGTACCGCTGCTGCGCCTCCCGCTGCCCGCCGAGGGCACCGCGCCCGAGGGGTACGACACCGTGGTGGTGCTGCCGCTGCGCGACGGGGTCGCCGAGGACCTGGTGGAGCGGCTGCTCGCCTCCATCGACGACGCGCTCCTCCTCACCCTGCCCGGACTCGACGAGGTCGTCGTCGAAACACCCTCGGGCGTGAGGACGCTGCGGCGCTCCGCCGCGGGCCCGTACACCCACGTCGAGGACTCCGCGCACGGCACCACCCGCTGGCGGACCGTCTTCCACCACGGGCCCGTCGACCCCGCGCTCCTCGCCGACCGGCCCGTCGAGGAACGGCTGCGGCCGCACTGGTCCGTCACCTGGGCCGTCCCCGTCGACGAGGACGGCTCGCCCCGCCGCCCCGGCACCACCCCCGTCGTGCACGCCCCGACACCCACCGACGAACCCCTCGGGGTGCCCGCCCTCCTCATCGCCTCGCTGCCGCTGGACCCCACCCGCAGGCACCCCGCGCCCGGCCCGCTCACCGACTTCCTGGTGGAGCGCGCGGCCGACGCGTACGCCGAACTCCTCGCCGACTGGCACCCCGTCTCCACCGGCACCCTCGACCTGGTGCCCGGCCCGCTCGGGCAGGGCACCGTGGACGGGGCCCTGCGCGGGGCGATCCTGGAGCGGCTGCCCCGCATCGCGTTCCTCGCGCCCGCCGTACCCGCCGACCCGGCCGCCGCCCTCGCCCCGGCCGCCGCCGACTGGGCCGACGACTGGGCGGAGCCGGAGGCCCCGGACGCCGCCCGCCGGCGGGACTCCGCCGCGCTGCGGCCCGTGGAGGCCGAGATCGTCGAGGGCGCCGGCGCCGAGACCGTGAAGGTGCTCGCCGAGGTGCTGCCGTGCCTGCTGCCCGCCGGTCTGGAGCGCCGCGCCGAGCTGCGCACCCTGGGCGTGGGCCGGGTCCCGCTGACCGAGGCGATCGACCGGCTCGCCGGTCTGGAGCGCGCACCGCACTGGTGGCGGCGGTTCTACGACAGCCTCGCCGGGGTCGACCCGGACCGCCTCTCCGGGCTGCCCGTCCCGCTGGCCGGATCGCCCGACGCGCCCGAGGGGCAGCCGCCCCGCACCACGATCGGCCCGCGCCAGGTGCTGCTGCCGCTGCCCGACGCGCTGACCGGCCCGGTCCTGGCGCGCCTCGCCCGGCTCGGCCTGAAGGTCGCCCACCCGGACGCGGCGCACCCGCTGCTGGAGAAGCTGGGCGCACTGCCCGCCACCCCGCGTGCCGTACTGACCACTCCCCAGGTACGAGCGGCCGTCGCGGGATCGCTCGACGCGGGGGAGATCTGGGACGAGGACGCGCTGGACGGCGACGAACTCGTGGAGACCGTCCTCACCCTGGTGCGCGACGCCGAACTGAACCCCGGCGACGAGCCCTGGCTCGGCGCCCTCGCGCTGCTGGACGAGGACGGCGAGCCCGCACCCGCCGGGGAACTCGTCCTGCCCGGGAGCGAGTTCGCCGAGATCATGCGCGAGGGCGAACTCGCCCTCTGCGACGAGGAGCTGGCCGCACGCTGGGGCGAACAGCCCCTCACCGCCTGCGGGGTGCTCGCCACCTTCGCCCTCGTGCGGACCACCGACGTGGTGCTCGACCCGGACGAACTCGACCCCCGTGACGGCGACTTCGCCGAACCCGACGACGCGGGCCTGCTGGACGCCGTGGACGTCTGGTGCGAGGACCTGCTCGACCAGCTGCCGGACACCCCGGTCCCGCCGGTCGCCACCGAGATCGTCGCCGTGCGCGACCTCGACCTCGTCGACGACGACGCCTGGCCGCAGGCGCTCGCCATGCTTTCCCGCCCTCCGTTCCGCGACGCCCTGACCCAGCCGGTCCGGGTGCTGCTCCCGGACGGGACGACCCGCTCGGTGCGCCCGTACACGGCGTGGTGGCTGCGCGACCACCCGGTGCTGGACGGCCGCCGCCCGGCCGGGGTCCGCGCGGAGGGCGGCGACCCGCTGCTCGCCGGTCTCTACGACGCGGTGGACGCCACCGGCTTCGACGACGCCCAGGTGCTCCGCGCCCTCGGGGTCCGCACCACGGTGGAGGCCCTCCTCGACGAGCCGGGCGGCGCCGCCGAACTGCTGGGACGCCTCGCCGACGAGGACCGCCCGGTGACCGCCGTACAGCTGCACGCGCTCTACACCGCGCTGGCCGGTCTCGACCCCGAACAGGTCACCCTCCCCGACGACCTGCGGGCCGTCGTGGACGGCGAGGTGGAGGTGGTCGACGCGGCGGACGCCGTCGTCGCGGACGCCCCCGACGTGCTGCCGCTCGCCGGCGGCGTGCCGCTGCTGCCGGTCGCCCCGTCGCGCGCCGCCGAGCTGGCGGAGCTGTTCCAGGTGCGGAGGCTCGGCGAGAGCGTCGAGGCGGAGGTGGAGAGCGAGGGCGAGGAGCGCCGGGTGCCCGAGCCGGTCCGCCTCCTGCTCGGCGACCGCACCCCCGGTACCTACGTCGAGCACGAGGAACTCCACGCGGGCGGCGTCGCGCTGGACTGGCGCCGCGCTCCCGACGGCACGGTGCACGCCTCGACCCTGGAAGGGGTGGCCGCCGCACTCGCCTGGGCGGCGGGCCAGTGGCCCCGCCGCTTCGAGGTCGCCGCCCTGCTGGAGGACCCCTCGCGCACCGAGGAGCTGGCGCGGGACCGCTGGTTCGACTGAGCCGCGGCGACCGGGGCCGCCGCTCACCCGCCGCTCACCCGGCTTACCCGGCTCACGCGCCGAAGCGGCGGCCCACCAGGCGCCAGACGTACTCCAGCAGCACCGAAGCCGCAGCGGCGACGGCGACCGCCGCCCACGGCATGGTGGTGCCCACCAGCCTGAGCGCGAAGAAGTGCTGGAGCCACGGCACCGCGAGCACGATCAGGAACGCCACGCCCATCGAGGCGACCAGCAGGATCCGCCACCAGGTGTACGGCCGGGCGATGATCGCGAGCACCCACATCGACACCAGGAACAGGGTCAGCGTTGCCGCGCTGGTCTCCGCGTCGAGCGCCCCGGCACCGGAGTAGTGGTTCCCCGCGAGCCTGTACGTGAGGAAGGTCGCCGCGCCCGCGATGAGCCCGGACGGGATCGCGTACCGCATCACCCGGCGGACGAAGTGCGGCTGGGCCCGCTCCTTGTTCGGCGCGAGCGCCAGGAAGAACGCGGGGACGCCGATCGTCAGGGTGGAGAGCAGCGTCAGGTGCCGGGGGAGGAACGGGTACTCCACCTGGAAGCAGACCACCAGGATCGCCAGCAGGACCGAGTAGACGGTCTTCGTGAGGAAGAGGGTCGCGACCCGGGTGATGTTGCCGATCACCCGGCGGCCCTCGGCGACCACCGACGGCAGGGTGGCGAAGCTGTTGTCCAGCAGGACGATCTGCGCCACCGCCCGGGTCGCCTCCGACCCCGAGCCCATCGAGACGCCGATGTCCGCGTCCTTCAGGGCGAGCACGTCGTTGACGCCGTCGCCGGTCATCGCGACGGTGTGGCCGCGCGACTGGAGGGCGGCGACCATGTTCCGCTTCTGCTGCGGGGTGACCCGGCCGAAGACCGTGTTCTCCTCCACCGCGGTCGCCATCGCGTCCCGCTCGGCCGGCAGCCGGCGGGCGTCCAGGGTGTGCTCGGCGCCCGCCAGACCGAGCTTTCCGGCCACTGCCCCGACCGAGACGGCGTTGTCCCCGGAGATCACCTTCGCGGCGACCCGCTGGTCCGCGAAGTAGCGCAGCGTCTCCCCGGCGTCCGGCCGCAGCCGCTGGTCCAGGACGACCAGCGCGGTGGGTACGGACCCGGCGGCGGCGTCCGGTCCGTCCAGGGCGCCCTTCGCCCGGGAGAGCAGCAGGACACGCAGCCCCTGTTCGTTCAGGTCCTCGATCGAGGCCAGCTCGGGGTCGCCGTCCGGGAGCAGCACGTCGGGCGCGCCCAGCAGCCAGACGGAGTCGGTGCCGGTGCTGCCGGTGCCGTCCCGGGGGTCCTCCTCCCGGAAGGCGGCGCCGCTGTACTTGCGGGCCGAGGAGAACGGCAGGGTGTCCGTGGTCCGCCAGCCGCCGGGGTCGGGGAAGGCGTCCACGATGGCCCGGAGGCTCGCGTTCGGCCGGGGGTCCGAGCCGCCGAGGGCGCCGAGCACCCGGGAGACGTACGCCTCGTCGGCGGAGCCCAGCGGCCGCACCTCGGTGACGTCCATGCCGCCCTCGGTGAGGGTGCCGGTCTTGTCGAGGCAGACCACGTCGACCCGGGCCAGGCCCTCGATGGCGGGCAGTTCCTGCACGAGGCACTGCTTGCGGCCGAGGCGGATGACGCCGATCGCGAAGGCGACGGAGGTCAGCAGCACCAGCCCTTCGGGGATCATCGGCACGATGCCGCCGGCCGCACGGGCGACGGAGTCCTTGAAGTCGTTCTCCTTGACCACCAGCTGGCTGATGACGAGGCCGACCGCGGTCGGGACCATCATCCAGGTCACGTACTTCAGGATCGTGGAGATGCCGCTGCGCAGTTCGGACTCGACGAGGGTGAAGCGGGACGCCTCCTCCGCCAGCTGGACCGCGTACGCCTCGCGTCCGACCTTCGTCGCGGTGAACGCGCCGCCGCCCGCGACGACGAAGCTGCCCGACATCACGGGGTCCCCGGCGCGCTTGATCACGGGGTCGGCCTCGCCGGTGAGGAGGGATTCGTCGATCTCCAGGTTGTCGGCCTCGCCGAGGGTGCCGTCCACCACGACCTTGTCGCCGGGGCCCAGCTCGATGAGGTCGCCGAGGACGATCGCGGAGACGGAGATCTCGGCGGCCGTCCCGTCGCGCCGCACGGTGGGTTTCGCCTCGCCGATGACGGCGAGCCCGTCCAGGGTCTTCTTGGCCCGCCACTCCTGGACGATGCCGATGCCGGTGTTGGCGATGATCACGAAGCCGAAGAGGCTGTCCTGGATCGGCGCGACGGCCAGCATGATCACCCAGAGCACGCCGATGATCAGGTTGAAACGGGTGAGGACGTTGGCGCGGACGATCTCGGTGACCGAGCGCGAGGAGCGGACGGGTACGTCGTTGACCTCGCCCCGCGCGACCCGCTCCGCCACCTCGGCGGTGGACAGCCCGCGCGGATCGTACGCCGGGGGCCCGGCACCTTCGGAGAGGGAGCGGCCGGGGGTCTGCTCCCCGGAGGAGTCGATTGCCCGCTGCGTCATGGTTCAGACGGTACGGGCGGAACGCCGGGTCAGCCCGGCGAGGCGGGGCCGGCCGGGGCTGGGGGAGAGAGACGGACGGAGGGGTCAGCCCGCCGTGCCGGACGCCCCCGGGCCGCCGTCGCGCGCCGCGGAGGCGTCGGCCTCGCGGGCGGCGGCGTGCCGCTCGATGGCCGCGTCCCGGCCGCGTACGTACCAGAGGCCGATCAGGCCGAGTCCGGCACCGGCGAGGCAGGTCCACACCCACCAGAGGTGGCCGTGGTCGTCGAACCAGCCGTAGAACGGGAGCTGGACGAGGAAGAGGACGAACCAGAGGATCGTGCCACCGGCGACGGTGGCGACGACGGGGCCCTCCAGGGGCTCGGGCGCGTCGTGCTTCGGTGTCCACTTCTCCATGGCCCCAGTCTAGGTGCCGCCCGTCCGGACCAGGTGCCGCCCGTCCCGGGCCCCTTTTTGACGGGTCGAGCCGGGTCGACCCGGGCCGAGCCGCCGGTGAGGACCGCGTGCACAAGGACGTACCGGCCATGTGCCCCTTGGGTCTACGCGCGGAGATAGCGATCTTCGCCTTATGTATTCATACTTAATCCGTTCGGGAATGGCGCGAATTATTCGTGTAAAAGTCCAAAGACGGTCACCTTTCCCCCTACTTCCCCCTTGGTCCAGGGCCCGCTCCAGGGCTCCTCCGTACGTCTGAGGTCATACATGTCCCGCTCGGCCCCCGCAGAGGTCGCTCCCCACCCCCCGCACGGCGGGCTCGACCGGTTCTTCAAGATCTCCGAGCGCGGCTCCACGGTCGCCCGTGAGGTCCGCGGCGGATTCGCCACCTTCTTCGCGATGGCGTACATCATCGTCCTCAACCCGATCATCCTCGGCAGCGCCAAGGACATGTACGGGCACCAGCTCGACGGCGGCCAGCTGGTCACCGCCACCGTGCTCAGCGCGGCCTTCACCACGCTGCTGATGGGCGTCATCGGCAACGTGCCGATCGCGCTCGCCGCCGGTCTCGGCGTGAACACCGTCGTCGCCCTGCAGCTCGCCCCGCGCATGAGCTGGGCGGACGCGATGGGCATGGTCGTCCTCGCGGGCATCGTGGTGATGCTGCTGGTCGCGACCGGGCTCCGGGAACGCGTGATGAACGCGGTGCCGACCTCGCTCCGCAAGGGCATCTCGATGGGCATCGGACTCTTCGTCCTGCTCGTCGGCCTGGTCGACTCCGGCTTCGTCTCCCGCATCCCGGACCTCGCGCAGACCACCGTCCCGCTCCAGCTCGGCTCCGACGGTCACCTCAACGGCTGGCCGGTCCTCATCTTCGTGCTGGGCGTGCTGCTCACCCTGGGGCTCATCGTCCGCAAGGTGCCGGGCGCCATCCTGATCTCCATCGTCGCCATGACGGTCCTCGCGCTGATCGTCGACGCGGTCGCCGACCTGCCGGCCGGTTCCTGGGGCCTCACCGTCCCCGAGTGGCCGGGCAACCCGGTCGCCTCGCCCGACTTCGGGCTGCTCGGCGACTTCAGCCTCTTCGGCGGATTCTCCAAGGTCGGCGTGCTCACCGGCATCCTCTTCGTCTTCACCGTGCTGCTGTCCTGCTTCTTCGACGCGATGGGCACCATCCTCGGCGTCGGCGACGAGGCGAAGCTGACCGACGAGGACGGCAACTTCCCCGGCATCAACAAGGTGCTCTTCGTCGACGGGATCGCGGTCGCCGCCGGCGGCGCGACCTCCTCCTCGGCATCCACCTGCTTCGTGGAGTCCACCGCGGGCGTCGGCGAGGGAGCCAGGACCGGCCTGGCGAGCGTGGTCAGCGGCCTGCTCTTCACGGTGGCGCTGTTCCTGACGCCGCTGGCGACCATGGTCCCCTCGCAGGCGGCCACCCCCGCGCTGGTGGCGGTCGGCTTCCTGATCGTGTCGAGCTCGGTCCGGGGAGTCGACTGGAGCGACTTCACCCTCGCCATCCCGGCGTTCCTCGCCATGGTGATGATGCCGTTCACCTACTCGATCACCAACGGCATCGGGATCGGCTTCGTCGCGTTCAGCGCGATGCGGCTGGCGGCCGGCCGCGGCCGTGAGGTGCCGGTGGCGATGTACGTGGTGTCGGCCGTCTTCGTCTTCTATTACGCGATGCCGGCCCTCGGCCTCACGTGATCCCGGCCGGCGACCGGATCGCGCGCCCCGGTGGCCCGGGTCAGGTGATCCGGTCCGCCGGGCCCGGCTGGGCCTGCGGCCCGTAGAACTTCTCCGTCTCGTCGACCGCCGACTGGAAGCGCTCGTCGAAGTCGTCGCGAATGAGCGTCCGGACCACATAGTCCTGGACGCTCATTCCGCGTTTCGCGGCATGCTCCCGGAGCCGGTCGAGCAGCTCGCCGTCGATCCTGAGGCTGAGTACGGTCGATCCCATGCCAAGCAGGGTCGCCGCCCCGGCGCGCTTCCGGGGTGACTTTCCGCCTCCGACTCACTCGTTCGGGTGAGGAGTTTCTCGCGCGTACCACCGATTGGTCCTTAGCAAAAGTAATGAGTTATGCTAAGGACCATGCCTGACCTGATCCACGACGGCGACAGTGCCGCCGCCGTGAGCTCCCTCCGCTCCGCCGTGATGCTGCTCGGCCGACGCCTCAAGCACCAGCGCGTCGACGAGTCGCTGAGCCCCACCGAGATGTCGGTGCTCGGCACCCTCGCCCGATGCGGTTCGGCCACCCCCGGTGAGCTGGCCCGCAAGGAGCACGTCCAGCCGCCGTCGATGACCCGCATCGTCGCGCTGCTGGAGGCCAAGGGACTGGTCAGTCTCGAACCGCACCCCGATGACCGTCGTCAGAAGAAGGTCAGCCAGACCGAGCGGGCCGAGGCCATGCTCAGCGAGAGCCGCACCAAGCGGAATGCCTGGCTGGCCGGACTCGCCGAGGGTCTGGACGAGGACGAGTGGGAGAAGCTCAGGGTCGCCGCACCCGTGCTCGAGAAGCTCGCCCACCTGTGACGCCCCGGGCCCGCCGGACCACGACCGCCGTGCCCGTACCCGCCGTCACCGCTCCCTCGTCACCTGCCAGCACATCCCCACGCCGAGGAGGCGAACCCTTTTGAGTACGGGATCCGGAGCAGACTCCGCCCCCGCACCGACCTCCACCCACGACAGCAAGACCGGCGGGACCTTCTCGTCGCTGAAGATCCGCAACTACCGCCTGTTCGCCACGGGCGCCGTGATCTCCAACACCGGTACCTGGATGTCCCGCATCACGCAGGACTGGCTGGTCCTCAGCCTCACCGGGTCCGCGGCGGCCGTCGGCATCACCACGGCCCTGCAGTTCCTGCCGATGCTGCTCTTCGGTCTGTACGGCGGCGTGATCGCCGACCGCTTCCCCAAGCGCAAGCTCCTTCTCGTCAGCCAGGCCCTGCTCGGCCTGTGCGGACTCCTGCTCGCCGCGCTCACCCTCGCGGGCGTCGTCCAGGTCTGGCACGTCTACCTGATCGCCTTCCTGCTCGGCATGGTCACGGTCGTCGACAATCCGGCCCGCCAGTCCTTCGTCTCCGAGATGGTCGGCCCGCACCAGCTGCGCAACGCCGTCAGCCTGAACTCCGCGAACTTCCAATCCGCCCGCCTCATCGGCCCCGCCGTCGCGGGCGTCCTGATCACCACGGTCGGCAGCGGCTGGGCCTTCATGTTCAACGGCCTCTCCTTCCTCGCCCCGCTCGTCGGCCTGCTGATGATGCGGACGAGCGAGCTCCACCAGTCGGTGATCGTGCCGCGCGCCAAGGGCCAGCTCCGCGAGGGGCTGCGGTACGTGAAGGGCCGCCCGGAGCTGATCTGGCCCATCGCCCTGGTGGGCTTCGTCGGCACCTTCGGATTCAACTTCCCGATCTGGCTCACCGCCTACGCCGACGAGGTCTTCCACGGCGGCGCCGGCATGTACTCCTTCTTCAACATCCTGATGGCCGTCGGCTCCCTCGCGGGAGCGCTGCTGGCCGCCCGGCGCCGCTCCTCGCGGCTGCGGATGGTCGTCGCGGCGGGCACCCTCTTCGGTCTGCTGGAGGTCGCCGCCTCGCTCTCGCCGGCCGTCTGGATCTTCGCGCTCCTGCTGGTGCCGATCGGCACCCTCGGCATGACGACCAACATCAGCGCCAACACCAGCGTCCAGATGGCCGCCGACCCGGCCATGCGCGGCCGGGTGATGAGCCTCTACATGATGGTCTTCGCCGGCGGTACGCCGGTGGGAGCGCCGATCGTCGGCTGGATCAGCGACACCTACGGCCCCCGGACCGGCTTCGCGGCCGGCGGCGGCATATCCCTCCTCGCGGCCCTGGTGATCGGCTTCATGCTGGCCCGCGTCGGGGGCCTGAAGCTGAAGGTGGACCTCCGCCCGGGGCGCCCTCACGTCCGCTTCGTCCCGCGCGAACACCTGGCGACGGCGGCGTAGATCACGCGAGCGCTGACACCGGTCCGCCCTCCTTCCCGCGCGCGGGGGAAGGAGGGCGGACCGGTTCCCGGACGTGTGCGGGTGCGGACGCGCGGTCGTTGCGCCGGGGCGACCCGGGCATGTTTCCTCGCCCCCATGAGTAACCCGAGCGTCCCCAGCGGCCCGAGCAGTCCCAGCGGCCCTGGCGACCCGAGCGACCCCAGCGGCCCGAGAGCTCCCAGCGGCCAGGATCCGGCCCCGTCCGCCGGCCGACAGCGCCTCTTCGTCGCGGTCCTGCCGCCCGCCCCGGCCGTCGAGGAGCTGCGGGCGGCCGTCGCCCCACTGCACCGGCTGCCCGGGGCGCGGCAGCTGCGGTGGACCTGGCCCGAGGGGTGGCACTTCACGCTCGCCTTCCTCGGGGAGGTGGACGGGGCGCTGCTGCCCGAGCTGTACGAGCGGCTGGAGCGCGCCGCCCACCGGAGCGAACCGTTCCCGCTCCGGGTGCACGGCGGCGGCCGGTTCGACGGCCGGGTGCTGTGGGCCGGGGCGGCCGGCGGGCTGGACGCGCTGCGGCTGCTGGCCGAGCGGGCGCACGCCGCCGCGTGCCGGTCGGGCGTCCCGATGGAGGAGCACCGCCGCTACACGCCCCACCTGACGCTCGCGCGCAGCCGTACCGAGGTGGAGCTGGGCCCGTTCACCGAGGCGCTGGCCGGGTTCGGGGGGACCGGGTGGCGGGCGGACACGCTGAGCCTGGTCCGCAGCGACCTGCCGGTCTCGGGGGTGCCGGGGGAGCAGCCGCGCTACCGGGTGGTGGGCGCCTGGCCACTGGGGCGGTGAGGGGGCCGCGGGGGCGGTGGGCGGGACGGTCGGCCGGGACGGTTAACCTCGTCGGGTGGATCCCAAGACCAGAAACCGCATCATGGCCGCCGTTCTCGTGCTGATGTTCGTCGTGGTGGTGGTGGCGGCGGCCGTGGGCAACTGACGTGCTCTTCACGGGCCGCGCCCGCCCGGCCGCCGTGGCGGACCGGGCCCGCCGCCCGGCCGGCGGCTGACCGCCGGCCGGGCGAGGCGTACCGGGACGCCGGACTACCAGGCGAAGCTCTCCGGGGACGGGCCCGGGCCGGGGAAGATCTCCTCCAGCGAGGCCAGCACCTCCTCCGAGAGTTCCAGCTCCACCGCGCGCAGCGCGGAATCGAGCTGCTCGCGGGTGCGGGGACCCGAGATCGGGCCGGTGATGCCGGGGCGCGTCAGCAGCCAGGCCAGGCCGACCTCGCCGGGCTCCAGCCCGTGCTTGTCGAGCAGGTCCTCGTACGCCTGGATCCGGGCGCGCACCTTCGGGTCGGCGAGCCCTTCGGCGGAGCGGCCCGTGGTGGACCGGGCACCGCCGCCCTCGCGCTCCTTGCGCAGTGCGCCGCCGAGCAGACCGCCCTGCAGCGGGGACCAGGGGATGACACCGAGGCCGTACTCCCGGGCGGCCGGGATGACCTCCATCTCGGCGTCGCGGGCCATCAGGTTGTAGAGGCACTGCTCGCTGACCAGGCCGTACGAGCCGAGGCGCCTGGCCGTCTCGTTGGCCTGGGCGATCTTGTAGCCGGCGAAGTTGGACGAGCCCGCGTACAGGATCTTGCCCTGCTGGACCAGTACGTCGATGGCCTGCCAGATCTCCTCGATCGGGGTCGACCGGTCGACGTGGTGGAACTGGTACAGGTCGATGTGGTCGGTCTGCAGCCGCTTGAGGCTGGCGTCGACGGCCCGGCGGATGTTGAGCGCGGAGAGCTTGTCGTGGTTGGGCCACGCCTCGCCGTCCGGGCCCATGTTGCCGTAGACCTTGGTGGCGAGGACGACCTTGTCGCGGCGGTCGCCGCCCTGCGCGAACCAGGTGCCGAGGATCTCCTCGGTGCGGCCCTTGTTCTCGCCCCACCCGTAGACGTTCGCGGTGTCGAAGAAGTTGACGCCCGCGTCCAGAGCGGCGTCCATGAGCGTGTGGCTGTCGGCTTCGTTGGTCTGCGGGCCGAAGTTCATCGTCCCGAGGACGAGGCGGCTGACCTTGAGGCCCGTGCGTCCGAGCTGCGTGTACTTCATGATTCCCCACCCAACGCCTTCGAGCGCGCTCGAAGCAAGGGGGCACCCCGCGAGGGGCCCGTCACTCCTTCCCGGCGAACCGGTCGAGGGCGGCCAGCTCCGCGCGGGTGGTCGCCGCGCCGCCCAGGTGGCCGGCGTCCGCGATGACGGTGAGTTCCGCGCCGGGCCAGGCGCGGGCCAGCTCCCACGCGGTGGTCAGCGGGCCGCCCAGGTCGAACCGGCCGTGGATCAGCACCCCCGGGATGCCCGCGAGCCGGCCCGCGTCCCGGATCAGCTGCCCCTCCTCCAACCAGGCGCCGTGCGCGAAGTAGTGCGCGCAGATCCGGACGAACGCCACCCGGTCCGGGCCGGGCCTGCTGGTGTACGGGGGCGGGTGCCCCTCCATCGACACCACCGCGTCCTCCCAGGCGCACCAGTCCGCCACCGCCTTCTCCCGTACGGCCGGGTCGGCGTCCTCCGTCCGGCGGGCGTACGCGCCGATGAGCTCGGCGGAGCCGGGCCGGGCGCCGGTGACCTCCGGGACACCGGCCCGGAAGCGGTCCCAGGCTTCGGGGAAGATCTGGCCGGCTCCCCGGTAGAGCCAGTCGATCTCGCTCGCCCGGGTCGTGGTGACGGCCGACAGCACGATCCCGGTGACGCGGTCCGGGTGCGTCTCGGCGTAGGCGAGGGCGAGCGTCGATCCCCAGGACCAGCCGAAGAGCAGCCAGGCGTCGATGCCGAGGTGGGCGCGGAGCTTCTCCATGTCGGCGATCAGGTGGGGGGTGGTGTTGTGCCGCAGGCCGGTCGCGGGGTCGGCGGCGTGCGGGGTGGAGCGGCCGCAGCCGCGCTGGTCGAAGAGGACCACCCGGTACAGCTCCGGGTCGAAGCGCTGCCGGGGCCAGGGCTTGCAGCCGGAGCCGGGGCCTCCGTGCACCACGAGCGCCGGCTTCCCCGCGGGGTTGCCGCAGACCTCCCAGTGGACGAGGTTGCCGTCGCCGACGTCGAGGAGACCCTGGTCGTGGGGCTCGACGGGCGGGTACGTCTCGTCGGGTTCGCGGTGCACGCTGCTCGGCCTCTTCTCTCGGAGCGCTTCGGGGGAAACGGGCAGTGTACGAGCGGCACGCAGCCGGGCGTACGCTCGCAGCGTGAACGCCGTGCCCAGGAACCTCGCCGTGCTCGCCGACGTCCTCGCCCAGACGGGCCCCGACGGCCGGGGCGCGCTCTGGCAACTCGCCGAGCAGGGCCGGGAGCTGGACGCCAACCTGGTACGGCTGCCGCCCGACGCCGAGGTGGGCGAGCACCGGGAGGACACCCTCGACGTCCTCCTCGTCGTCCTCGCGGGCAGCGGCGTGATCGTCACCGGGGAGACCGCGCTGCCGCTCGCCCCGACCACCGTCACCTGGCTGCCCCGCACCTCCCGCCGCTCCGTCGTGGCCGGGCCCGGGGGCCTCGCCTACCTCACCGTCCACCGCCGCCGGCCGGGGCTGACGATCACGTCCGCGCCGGCCGCCCTCCCGGCCCGTGAGTCCGGGGGCGGCGAGGCGCCGTGCGCGCTGGACCGGGTCTGCCCGGAGTGCGGGCGGCTCGCGGAGGGGCGGGCGCCGAAGTTCTGCGCGGAGTGCGGGGAGCGGCTCGGCGGGCACTGACCCGGGGGAGTACCGGGAGGGCCCCGGGGACCTCAGGAGTCTTCGCACTCGGTGAGTTTCGGCCGGTTCGGCGCGGACGCGTTGCCCATCAGCGACGCCAGGTGCTCGGTGTACATGTCCTCCCACTCCTGGCCGTTCACGATCGCCTTCAGCGCGTCGCACACCTCCTCCTTCAGCTCCGGCTCGCCCGGCACCATCGCCACCCCGTACCCCTCGGCGCCGCCCGCGTTGCTGATCTGCTGGAGCTTCTGCGGGTCCTGGCCGACGTACCCGGCGAGGATGATGTCGTCGGTGCTCACCGCGGCGATCCCGCTCCTGTCGTCCAACAGGTAGTCCACGCAGAGCTGGTAGGAGCTCTGCCGCTTCGTCAGGTTGTACCCGGCGTCCGTGAGCCACCGCTCGTACGTCGAGCCCCGCACCGTGCAGACCTGGGCGTTGTCGCCGATCAGGTCGGCGGCGTCGGTGTACGCCCGGGGGACGTCCTTGCGTACGAGGAAGCTGCGTAGCGCCGTGTAGTACGGTCCCGCGAAGACGAGGCCCGCCTCTTTGCGCTCCGGGGTGATGGTGTAGCTCGCTATCACCAGGTCGACCCGCCCCGCCGAGAGCATCGACGCCCGGTTCTCGCTGTTCACCGGCACGAAGCGGATGTCCTTCGTCCGGTACCCCATGCGCCGCGCGATCCGGGTGGCGAGGTCTATGTCGTACCCGGCGTACGAGCCGTCCGTCTGCCGCTGGCTCAGCCCGGGCTGGTCCTCCTTGACGCCGATCTTCAGCTGGGGGTGCGCGTGCCGGTAGGTGGGCGCTTGCGCCCCCCAGTGCTGCCAGGTCAGCCAGCCACCGCCGGCCAGCAGCACCGCGCAGCCGACCGCGGCCGCACGGAGCACGGCCCGCCGCCGGGGGCGACGACCGCCCGGCACGCGCCCGCCGCCGGCGCCGCCCCGGCCGCCGGTGTCGGCGCCGTGACCACCGCTGCCGCGGCCGTCGTCGCTGTCGTCGTCGCCCCCTTCGGGCGGCGGGCCCAGGTGGTGCCGGTGGGTCGCGTCGTGGGGCGCCGGGGCATCGCTGGTGACCGCCAGCAGCATCGCCTCGGCGCGCCGGGCGTCCGGCCGCTCGTGGGGGTCCTTCCGCAGCAGCGCCTCGATGACGGGGGCGAGCGGCCCGGCGTACGTCATCGCCGGAAGCGGCTGCTCGTACACGGCGAGGAAGATCTCGTAGGAACTGAGGCCCGTGAAGGGCGCCCTGCCCTCGACCATCTCGAAGAGCGTGACCCCCAGCGACCACAGGTCGGACGCGGAGGTCCCGGGCTTGGGGAGGGCCTCGCCGCCCCGGTGGACCAGCTCGGGCGCCAGGTACTTCGGAGTGCCGATGATCTCCTGGGACTTGGTCAGCTGGACGGCGCCCTCGAAGGTGGCGATGCCGAAGTCCATCAGCAGGGCACGGCCGTTGGGGCGGAAGAGGATGTTGTGCGGCTTGACGTCCCGGTGCAGCACCCCGGCCTCGTGCGCCGCGCGCAGCCCGCGCAGCACCTGGAGGGCGATCCGGGCGGCCTGCGCCACCGGCAGGCGGCGCTGCTCGCGCAACAGGTCGGCGAGGGAGCGTGCGTCGAGCAGCTCCATCACGATCCAGACCTGGTTGCCGGACTCGATGACGTCGTGCACCGCGACGACGTTCTGGTGTCCGATCCGGGCGATGGCCTGCGCCTCGCGCCGCGCCCGCTCGACCCACTGCGCCTGCGTCTCGGGCTCCAACGCGCCCCGGTAGAGCAGTCCCTTGACCGCCACCCGCCGCCCGAGCCGCCGGTCCAGCGCCTCCCAGACGACGCCCATCCCGCCGCGCCCCAACTGGCGTCGGAGCTCGTACCGGTCGGCGATCACCACGTGCGGGCGGAGTTCGGGTTCCGGGTCGGGCACCTCCCCGGAGGAGACGGGACCCGTCGAACCGCCGAGGGGCTCGACGCCCGACACGTCACCGAGCGCGTGGGGGCCGGATCCGGCCCCGGACCCGGCCCAGTCCGCGGATCCGGCCCGGTCCTCGGCCGCGGATCCGCCGCCGTCCCCGGTCCCGGACACGCGGCCGTGCTCGCCGCTGGGCACGGCCCCCCGGTCGGCGCCCCGTCCGACCCCGCTTCCGGCGCCCTGTCCGACGCCGAAGGGCCGTGGTCCGACGGCCCGCCGGCCGTCGCCGGGATCGCCGTCGAAGCCCGTTTCCGGCTCGTCGGCCGTTCCCTCGCTGTGCATGCGACCCCCAGTGCACTACATGGAAGCATCAGGGTAGACGGTCCGTCAGCGCCAACCCGTGCCCGCCGACTTGCGGTTCCGTCACGCTTCCGCAGGTCCGTCCCGGAGTCCGGCGGCCCGCCTCGCTCCTCCTGATTCCTCTCCTCCCGGTCCTGCCGGGCCGGCCCCGTCCCCCGGCGCCGCCCCGGAATCGCTGTTGCGGGCCCCATCGGGCCCCGGGTACGGTCCCCCGGCCCCCCGCCGACGCCGTCACCGGAGCCACCCCTTGTCCCTGCGCCTCACCCCCCTCACCGACCCGGAGCGCGGTGCGTCCTCGCACCGCCTCGTCTAGCTGGCCGAGGAGGTGCCCGGAGCCGGTACCGGTCCGGCGGCCACGGCGCCCGCCGCGTACCCGGTGGGGGCGGCGTACCTGCGGCTCCTCACCGCCCCTGGCCAGGACCACCTCGCCGAAGTGGAGGTCGCCGTCCACCCGGCCGCCCGCCGCACCGGCGTCGGTACGCGGCTGCTGGAGGCGGCCCTCGCGGGCGCCGCGGCCGAGGGCCGCCGCACGTTGACCGCGCAGGTGGCGGGGGACGGCGAGGGGGCCGCGTTCCTGAGTGCCCGGGGTTTCCGGACGGTCCTCACCCTGACCTGCACCCGCCTGGCGACGGCCGACGCCGACCCGGTGGCGCTCGCCGCGCGGGCCGGCGAGGCGCGTCCGGGCTACCGGCTGGTCTCGTGGAGCGGCACCGTCCCCGACGAGCTGGCCGCGACCTTCGCCGACTCGCGGCGGGCGATGGACGACATGCCGATGGACGCGATGGACCACGGCACGGTGGCCTGGGACGTGGACCGGGTGCGGGCCGTCGCGCGCGCCGTCGAGCGGCGCGGCGACCTCCTGCACACCGTCGCCGCCGTCAGCGAGGAGGACGGCACGATCGCCGGCTTCACCGAGCTGGTGGTGCCCGGCGACGGCACGGGCGACGGCCTGCACTACGGCACCGGAGTCCTCCCCGCCCACCGGGGCCGCGGGCTGGCCCGGTGGATGAAGGCCGAGTCGGTCCGTACCGCCCTGGTGACCCACCCCGCGCTCGCGGGGCTGGTGGCGGACACGGCGGAGAGCAACACCGCGATGCGCGCGGTGAACGACGCGCTGGGGTACGTACCGACGCACCGGGCACTCTTCCTCCAGCGGGACGTACCTGACCCGAGAGGATGACCCCATGACGACGCAGCCGACGCTCACGCTCGTACGCGGCGACCTCACCGAACAGCACGCAGACGTGCTCGTGAACGCCGCCAACTCCTCGCTCCTCGGTGGCGGCGGGGTGGACGGGGCCATCCACCGCAAGGGCGGCCCCGCGATCCTCGACGCCTGCCGGGACCTGCGCGCCTCCCGGTACGGCAAGGGGCTGCCCACCGGGCAGGCGGTGGCGACGACCGCGGGGCGGCTCCACGCCGGCCACGTCGTCCACACCGTCGGCCCGGTCTGGTCCCGCGAGGAGGACCGGTCCGCCCTGCTGGTCTCCTGTTACCGCGAGTCCCTCGTGGTGGCCGCCGGACTGGGCGCCCGCTCCGTGGCGTTCCCGGCGATCTCGACCGGCATCTACGGCTGGCCGATGGACGACGGCGCCCGTCTCGCGCTGCGGACGGTCCGTGAGGAGACCCGCTCGCCCGTCACCGACGTCCGCTTCGTCCTCTTCGACGCGGACGCGTACGCCGCCTTCGAACGGGCGCTGGCGGAGCTGGACCGCTCCGCCGGGTAGCGGGACACGGTCCGAGCCCCGTCGCCGTCGCCTTCCCCGGCGCGTCACCGCCGCTCCCGCCACCGGGGCGGGCTACCGGGTCGCCGCGCGCCGTCGGAGCACCGCCGTGTCGGCGGCCACGGTCGCGGCGACCGCGAGCCCCATGCCGAGCACCGCGCCGCCCAGGTGCAGCGCCGGACCCGCGAACCCCAGCGCCAGGACGACCAGCGCGCCGGACGCCACCACGGCGGTGTGCTCGGCGCCGCCCGTGCCGGTCATGCGGTGCAGCGCGCCGAGCAGGAGGAGGACGATCGCCACCGGTACGGCGACGGCCAGCGCGGCGGTCCGTACGGACAGGTGCGCGTGGTGGCCGGTGGCGTCCACGGCCGCCTCCAGCCCCGCGCCGAGCGCGGCCAGCGAGGCGAACACGCCGTAGTGGGCGTACCCCCACGTCAGGGCGGAGCGCAGGGTGGGCAGGCCGATCTCGCCGCCGGTGAAGTACATCCACCAGAGGCCGAAGACCAGCAGCAGCCCGCCGGTCGCGATCAGCAGGACGGGCGCGGACAGGCCCTGGTCGGTGACGGCCGACTGGACCGCCGCGAGCGAGGCGAGGATGACCTCGCCGAGCACGATGATTGTGAAGAGGCCGTACCGCTCCGCGATGTGCTCGGGGTGCCAACCGGTGGTGTTCCCACCGGACTCGGCCCAGGCGGGGACGGCCAGTTCGACCAGGACGAGCAGCACGAAGGTGGCCGGCTGCCACCCGTCCGGAACCGCCAGCCGGGCCACCCAGCCGACCTGCGCCACCGCGATGCCCGTCGCGTACCGCACGGCGCACCGGCGGCCCTCCGGATGCTGCGACGCGGCCCGGAGCCACTGCGCGATCATCGCGATGCGCATGATGACGTACCCGACCACGACGACCGTGAAGTCCCCGTCCTCGAAGGCGGCGGGCACCCCGGCGGCGAGCACCAGGACGCCCGCCATCTGCACCAGTGTCACCAGCCGGTACGGCACGTCGTCGGTGTCGTAGGCGGACGCGAACCAGGTGAAGTTCATCCAGGCCCACCAGATGGCGAAGAAGACCGCCGCGTACCCGGTCAGTCCGGCGCCCACGTGGTCCTCGGCCAGCGCGTGGTGGAGCTGCGAGGCCGCCTGGGAGACCGCGACCACGAAGGTCAGGTCGAAGAGCAGTTCCAGCGGAGTCGATGCCCGGTGCTCCTCGTCGGGGTCCCGCCCCCGCATCGTGCGCAGGAGGGGGACCGTCCGCTCCGCCATCGTCGTTGCTCCTGTCGTTCGTGTCGTGCGTGCGTGTGGCGCCTGTGGTGCGCGCAATGCTCCGTGCCGTGCGTGCCCCGTGCCGTGCGGCAGGTCTCCGACGTCGGTTCATCCTCGCCCGGCGGCGCCGGGATGTGCGGCACGGGCGCGGGCCCCGCCCGAATCGTGCGCGAAGCGGCACGAGGCGGGCACGGACGGACCGGACGGCATGGTTCTTCCGGTGTACGGGGGCGGAGTTCCGGTTCGGGCCGGGGGCGGAGGACACCGCTGATCGCCTCTTCTTCGGCAGCCGGTGTTCCGACGCAGGCGCCGTCCCTTCCAGCTGGGCAATCTCCCAAGAATTTCTTCGTACGCATGCGCGTCGAACGTTGACACGAAACACTGTGCCGGTGATCTCTTCCGATGCCCTCGTGCCCGCTGCGGACATCCGTGCCCATTTCGTCGACCGGCTCAACTCGGTGCTGCGGCGACCGGGGATGTGGGGGGACGAACTGGCGCTGCGGATGATGTGCGAGGACCTCCTCTACGTGGAGGGCCGGCCGGGGGCCTGGCACGAGCAGCAGACGTCGTGGGAGGTCTCCGGGGCGTGGTCGGCGAACGGGGCGAAGGGGGCCTTCGCCCGCCATCTGCACGGTGACGGCCCGGCGGACGCGGTGGTCTCGCTCTACGCGGAGTTCGCGCACCGGTCCGGCTGGCTGCGGGCGGTACGGGTGCTGGACACGGGGGAGTACGCCCGGCTGCGGGCGACGGCGCCGGAGTGGGTGGGCGGGGCGGACCGGGGCTGGTCGGACGTGGCCGCGGAGTTCGGGCCGCCGTCCGTGCGGTTCGGCGGTTCCAACCCCCGCTTCGGGAAGACGCTCGGCTACGTCACCGCCGACCCGGCCGACCCGATGGTCTGCTTCCACCTCTGGAACGGCACCCGGCCCGACTCGCTCTGCGGCTGGACCGCCGAGCACACGGAGCCGGTGCTGCTCGCCGTACGCGTCGGCGGGGCCCGTACGTTCCGCGACTCGTTCACCTACACACCGGAGGGCGAGCGCCGGCGCTCGTGCGCGCGGGAGTTCTCCCACCGGATGGACTGATCCGCTCCGCAGGACGCGTCGCGTCCTGCCTCCGGTTGAGGAAAGTCCGTCGTGATCCGGCCCCGGCCTCACGGGTGGGCGCCCACCTCGATCAGCAGGACGCCGCCGGCGATCAGGGCGATGCCGAGGCCCATCAGCCGGGTGAGCGGTTCGCCGAAGAGGCGACGGGCGAGGACGGCGGTCAGTGCGACTCCGCAGGCGGACCAGATGCCGTACGCGACGCCGATCGCCATGTCGTGCGAGAGCGCCAGCGCGAGGAAGCCGAAGGAGACGACGTACGCGAGGAGGACCGGCGCCAGCCACACCTTCTTGCGGAAGCCCTCGGAGGCGCGCAGGGCGAGGGTGCCGGTGACCTCGCAGAGGATCGCGCCCATCAGGAAGAGCCAGCTCACGAGGGGGTCTCCTCGGGGCCGGACGCGGCGGCGGACGCCGGAGGGGTGGCGGCAGCCGCATCCCGGGCGGCCACGGCGCGCTGGGCGCCGATCTCCACCGTCATGACCCCGGCGGCCACCGCGACGACACCGAGGCCCATCGGCCAGGTCAGCGGATCGCCGAAGAGGAGGGCGGCCAGGACGGCGGTGGCGGCGACCCCGCTCGCGCCCCAGATCCCGTACGCCACACCGATCGGCATGCCCTCGCGCAGCACCAGCGCGAGGAGCGTGAACGCGCCGGCGTAACCGGCGACCACCAGCGCGAACCACGGAGGGTCGTCGAGCGCGGCCCGCAGGGCGAGCGTCGCCGCGACCTCGGAGACGATCGCCCCGCCGAGGAACAGCCACTTCCCGGAGCCGTGGGCGGTGCGGCCGGCGTCCGCCTCCTCGCCCGCCGCACCGCCCGTCCCGCCGGTGGTCCTGTCGTCCGCTCCGTCACCCGTCACGCGTGGGTCCCTTTCCCGGGGGCCTGGACTTCTCGGGTGCGCCCCGGCCCGCCTCCCTGCGGAAGGGAGGCGGGCCGGGGCGCGTCGCGGGCCCCGGGTGGGGTCCCGCACGCGTCACCGCGCGGCGAGCCGCTTCTCGTAGCCGACGACCCGCACGCAGGCGGTCAGCCCGAGGATGGCCTCCTCCAGCTCCCCCTGCGTCGGGTAGCTGGGGGCGATCCGGATGACGGAGTCGAGCGGGTCGTCGCCGTACGGGTGGGTGGCCCCGGCCGGGGTGAGCACGATCCCGGCCGCACCGGCGCGCCGTACGACCTCCTTCGCACAGCCCTCCGTGACCTCCAGGCTGACGAAGTAGCCGCCCTTGGGCTTCGTCCAGGAGGCGAGACCGGTGTGGCCCAGCTCGGCTTCGAGGATGCGCTGCACCGCCTCGAACTTGGGCTGCAACGCCGCACGCTGACGTTCCATCAACTCGCTTACGCCGTCCGCGTCGCGCAGGAGCATCGCGTGTCGCAGCTGGTTGACCTTGTCCGGGCCGATGGACCGCTTCGCGCTGTTGGCGAGGAGCCACTTGACGTTGGCCGGGGACGCGCCGAAGAAGGCGACGCCCGCGCCGGCCAGGGTGATCTTGGAGGTGGAGCCGAACACGAACACCCGGTCCGCGTGGCCGGCCTCGTCGCACGCGGCGAGCAGGTCGGCGATCTCCACCCGCTCTTCGGTGAGGTGGTGCACCGCGTACGCGTTGTCCCAGAAGATGCGGAAGTCGGGTGCGGCGGTCTCCATCGCGGCCAGCCGGGCCACGGTCTCGTCGCTGTAGACCGTGCCGTCCGGGTTGCTGTACTTCGGGACGCACCAGATGCCCTTGACGGCCGGGTCCTCCGCGACCAGCCGCTCGACGGTGTCCATGTCCGGCCCCGACCCGGTCATCGGCACGGGGATCATGTCGATGCCGAACCGCTCGCAGAGCGCGAAGTGCCGGTCGTAACCCGGGACCGGACAGAGGAACGCGATCCGGCCCTGGTCCACCCAGCGCGACTCGGCGCCCGGCACGACGCTGAGGAGCGCGTGCACCAGAGCGTCGTGCATCAGCTCCAGGCTGGAGTTGCCGGCCGCGAGCAGTTGCGCCACCGGCACCTGGAGCTGCTCGGCGAAGATCTCCCGGAGCTCGGTCAGGCCCTGGAGGCCGCCGTAGTTGCGTACGTCGGTGCCGTCGGCGGCGGTGTACCGGCCGGCCGGCAGGCTCAGCAGTTCCGCGGAGAGATCGAGCTGCGCGGGCGCCGGCTTCCCCCGGGTCAGGTCGAGGGAGAGGCCGCGGCCGGCCAGTTCCTCGTAGTCCTGCCTGGCACGCTCGACAAGGGCGCCCAGATCGCTCGGGGCGCCGGGGGCGCTCAGGGCGTCGGAGCTCAGCTCGGTGGTCACGGTGTGTCCTCTCGCGGGTCCCGCTGGTGCCGGACGGCACACTGCCGAGGATACAAACCGGCCACGGGCGGCCTTCGTTCGGCAGTCGTCCCACCGGGGACCGCGAGGGCGGGGCGAGGCGGCGGCGTGGCGGGGAACGGTCCGCGGACTACAGCGCGTTGATCGCGCCCGGTGCGCGCTCCGCCCGGGCCAGGGCCCGCAGCAGCGCCGCCTGCCCGTGCTTCCCGGCCGCCAGCCGGGCCAGCAGGACGAGTACGGGGTCGAAGGCGACGGCGGGGAGGTCGCGCGTCGGCAACCCGACGCTGACCGCGAGATCGTCCAGGTGGACGACGAGTTCCAGCAGACGCGTGGCGAGGTAGTCGTCCAGGGTCAGGGCCCAGCCGCTGCGGGCGATGAAGACCGTACGGTCGCCCGCCGCCCGTGCCAGCTCTCCCCGCTGCTCCTCGAGCGCGGCGGCGGCCCGCTCCCGCAGTGCCCCGGGGCCGTCGGCACCGGTCTCCTCCGCGAGGGCGACGATCCCCGTGCTGACGTCCGCGTCGAGCGGGGCACCGATCCACGCGGCCCGCGCGAAGTGCTCCGTCAGCGCGATCGGCTGCTCCTCGGTGGGCGCAGAGGCGAGGACGCGGCTCACGGAGAACAGCTGGAAGCCGAGGTGCCCGGCCAGCCCGCCCACCGTCATGCCGGCCAACGCACTCGGCTCGTCCCAGGCCCGCGCCACCTCGGGCGCCCCGATCAGCTCCACGGCGACCGCGGCGGCCTCCTCGTACCCGTCCCGCATGCTCATCCCGACCCCCAGCGCGTAGGACTGTGCTGACGGACGGGAGTCTACGGGCCCGGCTCCCGGCGGCCCGGCGGCCCGGGGGGCGTCGGAGACGGCCCGTGCGGGCCCGCGGGCCCGCGGGTCCGTCGCGGGTCCGCTGCGGGTCCCGGGGCGTGGTCCCGGAAGATGATCCCGGAGGCGGATCCGGGGTCGGTCAGGCGACGCCACCGTTGGCGTAGAGGACCTGGCCGTTGATCCAGCGGCCGGGGCCGGCGAGGAACGCGACGGTCTCGGCGATGTCCTCGGGGGTGCCGAGGCGCTCCATCGGGGAGAGGCCCGCGATCGCGTCGACGGCCTGTTGCGGCTTGCCGTCGAGGAAGAGCGGGGTGGCGGTCGGGCCGGGCGCGACCGCGTTCACCGTCACGTCGCGGCCGCGCAGCTCGCGGGCGAGGACCAGCGTCATCGCCTCCACCGCTCCCTTGGTGGCGGCGTAGGCGGCGTACGTGGGCTGCTGGAGGCGGGTGACGGAGGTGGAGAAGTTGATCAGCGCACCCCCGGGCCGCAGGGTGCGGGCGGCCAGCTGGGACACCACGAACGTGCCGCGCACATTGGTGCGGTGCATCCGGTCGAAGGCGTCGAGATCGAACTCGGCGACCGGCGCCAGCAGCATGATCCCGGCCGTGTTCACCACCACGTCCACGCCGCCGTACGCCTGCCCGGCCGCCTCGAAGAGCGCGGCCATGGCGTGCTCGTCCGCGACGTCGCCGCTGACCGCGAGTGCCCGCCCGCCCGCCTTCCCGACCGCCGCCACGACCTCCCGGGCCCGGGCCTCGTCCCGGCCGTAGTGCACCACCACCGCGAACCCGTCGGCTGCCAGCCGCTCGGCGACGGCCCGGCCGATGCCGCCGGAGGCGCCGGTGACGACAGCGACGCGGGCGGGTGCACCGGACGCGCCCTGCTCGCCGACGTGGTGCGCGGAGGCGCTCCGGGGCTGGGTGGGGTCGGTCATGGGAATCAGCCTCCCGCTCATGTTTATGGACTGTCCGTCCATTAAAAATGTAGACCGATCGTCCATATACTGCAAGCCCGACGCGCCGGCCGGCGCGTCCGGACAGGAGCGGGACGGCAACGGGGACGGGAGGGAAGCAGTGGTGGAGGAGGCGAAGAAGCCGGTCCGGCGCGGCCGAGGCCGCCGCCCGGCAGCGCAGGTGCGCGAGGAGGTCCTGGAGGCGGCCGGTGCGATGCTCTTCGACGCGGGGCTCGCCGGGATCACCTTCGAGAAGGTCGCCGCACGGGCGGGCGCGAGCAAGATGACGCTGTACAAGTGGTGGTCCTCGCCGGGCGCCCTCGCCTTCGAGGCGTACTTCAGCGCGGTGGAGAGCACCCTCGCGTTCCCGGACACCGGTGATGTCGAGCGCGATCTCACCGCCCAACTCCACGCCTTCGTGGGCCTGCTCACCGATCCGCGCACCGGGCCCGCGATCGCCCAGCTCATCGGCGCGGCCCAGGCCGACCCCGCTTTGGCGGAGGCCCTCGCGACGCACTACACCCACCCCCGCCGGCGTCTCGCCGTCGAACGGCTCACCCGCGCCCAGGCCCTCGGCCAGATCCACGCCGACGTCGACCCGCAGGTCGTCGTGGACCAGCTCTGGGGCGCCTGCTACCACCGTCTGCTGCTCCCCGACGAGACGCTCGACGCGGCCTTCGCCGACGCCCTGATCCGTAACCTCGTGCGCGGGATCCGGAGTTGAGGCGGAGGGGAGGCCCTGCGGACGAGGGGAGGCCCTGCGGACCGAGTGCGGGGTGAGTGGGCCGACGGGAACGGCGTGGGGCGCCGTGCGGCGCGATCCGGTGGAGGCGGGATGCGCGGGTGGTGGCCGGACGGCCGGCGGAACCGCCGAGCAGCGCGGCGACACTCCGTCAGGTGAGGACCAACCAGCGCCTTCCGTCGATGAGTTCGCGGGCCGCGTCGAGGTGGCCCGCGTGGCAGGCGGTCTCGGTGACGACGTGCAGCAGGAGATCGCGCAGCGTGTGGAGATGCGGCTCCCCGAAGAGGTGGTGCGGCCACCGGGCCAGGGGTGCATCCGCCGAAAGGGCGGCGGCGACGACGGCATCGGAGTGCTCGGCCTCGGTGAGGTACGTGCCGAGGATGTCGGAGGGCGAGGCGTCGGTCGGAACCCGCCAGGCGTCCCCTCCCTCACTCAGAGCCCGGAGGACCTCCTCGTCGCCGAGGAACACGGCTCGGAACCAGAACCGCTCCACGTCGAGCGCCAGATGCCGCACCAGCCCCAGGGAACTCCACCCCGAGGGCAGTACGGGCCGTCGCAGCGCCTCGGCGTCGAGCCCGTCGAGTATGCCGATCACGTGCTGACGCTGGCCGCGCAGGCAGGCGAGGAGTGCGGTGATCTCGGGATCGGGGCTCGAACGCGGTCGTTCCGCGGGCTGTGGGGCGAGGGCCGGTGAGGGTCCGCCGCGGGCCACGTCGTCCGTGCTGCCTGCTTCGTCCATGAGGCGCAGCCAAGCATGCCGCACTGACAGGCGCGTGCGCACCGGGCGGCCCGGGAGGGCCGGGTGACGGTGGGCGGACACCCGGACACCCGGACACCCGGACGCCCGGACACCCCGGCACCTGGACGCGCGGGCACCCGTACGCGCGGGCACCCGGACACCCGGACATGCGGACACCCGGACACCCGGACGCGCGGACACCCGGACACCCGGACACGCGACACTCATCAACGAACGTGTTCGTGAAGTACTTGTTCGCTACGAACATGTTCGTTATAGTCGGCGCATGACACCAGCCACCCCCGCTCCCACCCCCCGGAGCCGCCGCGAGCGGCCCGCCAAGCCCGCGCTCAGCCACGCGGGCATCGTCGAGGCGGCCGTGCGGATCATGCGGGCCGAAGGCCTTCAGCGCGTGACCATGCGGCGGCTCGCCACCGAGCTGGACACCGGGCCCGCCTCGCTCTACGTCTACTTCGGGAACACGGCCGAGCTGCACGCGGCGATCCTGGAGGAGTACCTCGGCGCGGTCGACCTCAGCCCGGTGACGGAGACGGCGTCGGGGGAGTGGCGGGAGCGACTCGTCCAGGTGCTGGGCTCGTACACGGGGGTGCTGTTCCAGCATCCGAGCCTGGCGCGTTCCGCGCTCGTGGCCCGGCCGACCGGGGCGAACTACCTGGCGCTGGTGGAGGCGGTCCTCGCTCTGCTGGACGAGGGCGGGGTGCCCGCGGGGCAGGCTGCCTGGGGCGTGGACGTACTGCTCCAGCTGGCGACCGCCGCCGCTGCAGAGCAGGCCACCCGGTCGGAGACCGACTCCGCCGACGAGGAGCACGACGCGCTGGTGGGGGCGCTCCGTGCGGCGTCGGCCGACACCTACCCCCGCATCGCCGCCGTCGGCGACGACCTGTTCTCCGGCAGTCCGGAGCAGCGCCTCGGGTGGATGTTCCGCGCCGTCGTCAACGGCGCGCTGACCACCCCGCGCGACCAGCCCTGAAGACCCTCGGACCACGCACACGCAGAAGGAGTTCTCTCATGACTACGGACACCGACACCACCACGACCACGAACACCACCGTCCCGCACCACCCGATCGCCGTCGTCGGCGGCGGCCTCGGCGGACTGGTGCTCGCCCGGGTCCTCCACGTGCACGGCATCGAGGTGCCGGTCTTCGACCTGGACGCTTCCCCGGACGCCCGTAGGCAGGGCGGGATGCTCGACATCCACGAGGAGACGGGGCAGGCGGCCCTGCGCGAGGCACGGCTGCACGAGGGGTTCCTGGCCAAGGTGCACGCGGGCGGACAGGCCCTGCGGGTACTCGACAAGGGCGGGGTCGTCCGCCTGGAGGAGGAGGACGACGGGTCCGGTGAGCGCCCCGAGATCGACCGGGGGGACCTGCGTGACCTGCTGCTCACCTCCCTCCCGGAGGGGACGATCCGCTGGAACTCCAAGGTGGTCGCGTGCTGCCCGGCCGGTGACGGGGGCCGGCACGAGGTGACGCTGGCCGACGGTTCGGTGTTCACCACCGATCTGCTCGTCGGTGCGGACGGCGCCTGGTCGCGGGTCCGGCCCCTGGTGTCGGACGCGGTGCCCGCCTACGCCGGGGTGTCCTTCGTGGAGGTGGACCTGTTCGACGCCGACAGTCGGCACCCCGAGGCGGCGGAGCTGCTCGGAAACGGGATGTTCTTCGCGCTCGGCGACGAGAAGGCGCTGCTGGCCCACCGTGAGACGGACGGCAGCCTGCACGTCTACGTGGCGCTGCGCGCCGACGAAAGCTGGCTGGGTACGGTCGACTTCACCGACTCCGGGGCGGCGAAGGCGGCCGTACTGGAGCACTTCGCGCAGTGGGCGCCCGGCCTGCGCGGACTGATCGCGGAGGCGGACGGGCCCCTCGTCCCCCGGCACATCCACGCCCTGCCGGTCGGTCACCGGTGGGACCGGATCCCGGGCGTCACACTGCTCGGGGACGCGGCGCACCTGATGTCGCCGTTCGCCGGTGAGGGCGCCAACCTCGCGCTGATCGACGGCGCGGACCTCGGCCGTTGCCTGGCCGAGCACCCGGGGAACACGGAGGCCGCGCTCTCGGCGTACGAGGCGATCCTCTTCCCGCGCGCCGAGGAGATGGCGCGGGAGTCCGCCGAAGGGCTGGAGGCCATCTTCTCCCCGGCTGCCCCGCAGCCGCTGCTGGACATGTTCGCCGGGCTCGGCGCGGGTCCTGACGCGAGGGCTCAGGGCTGAACCCGGCGGTCTCCTCCGGGGCGGCCCGTGCCCGGCGGGTTGAGGAACGGCGTTGCCCCGGACCCCGGCCGGCAGTAGGGTCCACCGGGTGACTGCCGGGTCGGCCATGGGCCATCTACCAGTAGGGCACCCGGCCTTGGCTTGAGCGCGAGGCGGGCCCGCGCCCCGCCCACCTCTTCGTGTCCTCAGTTCCGGCGCCCCCACGGGCGCTCCGACCCACGGAATCCACGACCCGGAGAGGCACCGAAAATGCCGCACGACCAGCACCACCACCACGAGCCGGCGATCACCGTCGCCCAGCTCAACCACACCGCCGTCTACGCGCCGGACCGGCACCTGTCGGCCGTATTCATCGCGACGATCCTGGGCCTGGAAGTCGGCGTCCCGTTGGGGCCGTTCCTGCCCGTCGATCTCGGCAACGGCGTGACGCTCGACTTCTACGAGAAGCGCGACGAGCCGGTTCAGTCGCAGCACTACGCCTTCCTCGTCCCCGACGGGCAGTTCGATGCCATGGTCGACCGCCTGGACGCGCTCGCGGTCACCTATTACGCCGATCCGCACCACACCGAGCCGGGCAGGATCAACCGTCTCTTCGGTGGCCGTGGCGCGTACTTCCTCGACCCGGCCGGGCACAACATGGAGATCATGACCCGTCCCTACGCCCGCCCCTGAGGGGCCCTCGGTCCGGGTCCCGGCTCCCGGGACCCGGACCGAGGTGTGTGCGGGGATCCGGATCAGGCCGGAGGGGGGATGCGGGGCGCGAGGGTGCGCACCGGAGGAGGATGCCGGCTTCCCCTCCCAGGTGCCCGCGCGGGCACGGCACCCCAGGCCGTTGCCGGACGAGCCGGACGACATCCGTGGGGGCGCGGGGCGGGGCCGGGAAGCGGCCGACTGGGTAAAGGGGGCGTACCCACCCCTTTCCACTCTCAACATATAGCGCACGGGGGGCCTTGCGGCAAGGCCCCCTCCGTACCGCACAATCGGCGGCCCGACCTCGCAACCCCGTCCCCCGGAGCCGCCCGCATGATGTCCCCGCCCGCCACGACCCCTCTCGGCGCCTCCCCGGCCGGCAGCGCCTTCGCCCTTCCCGGCCGCCTCGCCGCGAAGGACGACCCCCGGCTGATCGCGCGCGACGAGACGCACTTCGCGGCGGTCGCGGAGAGCCTGGAGCAGTCGGTCGCCGAGCTGACCGAGCAGCTCACCGCGGCGCGCAGGGCACCCGGCGGCGCGGGCCGGCAGGCGATGGACCGGGACACCGAGATCCGCCGGCTCACCGGCCGGCTGCGCGCGCTGCGCCGCTTCGGCCTGGACCTGTGCCTCGGGCACATGGTCGCCGAGGACGGTGGTGACCCCGTGTACGTCGGACGGCTCGGCCTCACCGACCGGGCGGGCCGGCGACTGCTGCTCGACTGGCGTTCTCCGGCGGCCGAACCGTTCTTCGGCGCCACCCACGCCAACCCGATGGGCCTGGCGAGCCGTCGCAGGTACCGGTGGACCGACGGCCGGATCAGCGACTACTGGGACGAGGTCTTCACCGCCGACGGCTCCTGGAACCACGCCGCGCTCGACGACCAGTCCGCGTTCGTCGCGAGCCTCGGCTCGAACCGGTCACCCCGGATGCGCGACGTGCTCGGCACCATCCAGGCCGACCAGGACGCCATCATCCGGGCCGGTTCGCGCGGCGCCCTCGTCGTGGACGGCGGCCCCGGGACGGGGAAGACCGTGGTCGCGCTGCACCGCTCCGCGTACCTCCTCCACTCCGACCCGAGGCTCGGCCACCGTCGGGGCGGCGTGCTGTTCGTCGGCCCGCACCGGCCGTACCTGGACTACGTCGCCGACGTGCTGCCCAGCCTCGGGGAGGAGGGCGTCCAGACCTGCACCCTGCGGGACCTCGTCGCGGAGGGTGCCGGGGCGCCCGCCGAGGCCGATCCGGAGGTGGCCCGACTGAAGGCCTCCCGGCGGCTGGTGGTGGAGGCGGTCGAGGCGGCCGTCCGGTTCTACGAGGAGCCGCCCACCCGGGGCACGACCGTCGTGACCCCGTGGTCCGAGGTGCGGCTGAGCGCCGCCGAGTGGGCGGTGGCCTTCGGGGCGGCGGAACCGGGCACCCCGCACAACGAGGCGCGGGAACAGGTCTGGGAGGAACTCGTCACCCTGCTGGTGGACAAACACGACGAGGAGACCCCCACCGACCGGCTCACCACATCCCTGCGCCGGAACCGGGAGTTGGTGGCGGCCTTCGACCGCGCCTGGCCGCTGCTCGAAGCGGCCGACCTGGTGGCAGACCTCTGGTCCGTCCCCGCCTACCTGCGTCGGTGCGCCCCGTGGCTGGACGCCGACGAGCTGCGGCGGCTGCGGCGCGAGGACTCCCGCCCCTCGGCCTGGACCGCCTCCGACCTGCCGTTCCTGGACGTCGCCCGCCAGCGCCTGGGCGACCCGGAGGCCGCGCGCCGCAAGCGTCGGGGCGAGGCCCTGATCGCGGCCGAGAACGCGAGGATGGCCCAGACCGTCGACGCCCTGCTGGCTGCCGACGACGACGGCGAGAGCGTGATCACGATGCTCCACGTGAGCGACATGCGCGACGCCCTCACCGACGAGTCCGCCGTGCCGGGCACCGATCCCGACCTGCTCGCGGGCCCGTTCGCGCACATCGTCGTCGACGAGGCGCAGGAACTCACCGACGCGGAATGGCAGATGCTGCTGCTCCGGTGCCCCTCCCGCAGCTTCACCATCGTCGGCGACCGCGCCCAGGCCCGGCACGGCTTCCCCGAACCGTGGCGGGAGCGCCTGGAACGGATCGGACTCCACCGGATCGAGCTGGCGACCCTGAGCGTCAACTACCGCACCCCGGCGGAGATCATGGCCGAGGCCGAGCCGGTCGTCCGGGCCGTCCTCCCGGACGCCAACGTGCCGACCTCCATCCGCAGCAGCGGCATCCCCGTCGCGTACGGGGCCGCCGCCGACCTCCCGGCGGTCGTCTCCGCCTGGCTCGACGAGCACCCGGAGGGCGTCGCCTGTGTCATCGGCTCCCCGTCCTTCCGGGCGACCTCGCGCGTACGGTCGCTGACTCCGGCCCTGTCGAAGGGGCTCGAGTTCGACCTGGTCGTCCTCGTCGACCCGGAGTCGTTCGGTACGGGCGTCGGGGGGGCGGTGGACCGTTACGTCGCGATGACCCGGGCGACGCAGCGCCTGGTCATCCTGACGAGCGACTGATGCGGCGGGCGCGCGGACCGTCCCGAGGCGGTGTCACACCGGGTGCGCGCGTTCCCGCCGTGCGGGCAGGTCGTCGCTGACGAGGGCGGCGGCACGGGCGGGATCGCCGCCCGCCCGGTGCAGCAGGCCCGCGACGTCGTAGCCCGCGACGTCGTGGCCCGCGACGTCGTGGCTCGTGGTGGGGCGGGCGCCGGGCAGTTCCAGCAGCAGCCCGGGGGCGAACCGGGGCATGGCGACGGAGGCGTCCAGGTCGGGGCGTACGCGGTGCAGCGCTTCTGCCAACTGTTCCGCGAAGTCGTCCAGTTCGCCGCGGACGGCGGGGTCGCAGGCCTCGGTCGCGTCGGCGACGCCGGGATCGGCGAGGTCGAACCCGGCCAGGGCCGGCATCAGTTCGGGGGCCCCGAGGATCGCGGCGGCGTGGAAGGTGAGGGTGTGGGCGCCGTCCGGGGATGCGAGCAGCCGCAACAGGTGCGGCAGGATGCCGGGGGCGTGGCGGCGTGCGAGTCCGCGGACCGCTTCCTCCGCCACGTCGGCGTCGGTGTCCCGGACGCGTTCCCACAGCGCCTCCCGGATCGCCGCACCGTCGGTCTCGGCCTGGAATCCGAGGGTGAAGGTCGCCCCGTCGCGTACGCGCGGGTCCGGATCACGGGTCAGTCCGATCAGGGCGCCGGTACCGGGGCCGGCGGCGTGGGGTGGGGAGACCCCGGCGAAGGAGGCCGCCACGTGGCATCGGACTTCGGGGTCGGGGTGGGCGGCCAGGGCGACCAGCACCGGCACCGCTCGGGGATCGTGGGTGCACTCCAGCGCACGGGCGAGGGAGCTCAGCGTGCCGGCGTCCGTCTCCCGCCCCGCGAGGGTGACCAGCGCCTCGGTGGCCCGGGCCCGGACGTGCGCGTTCTGGTCGCAGGCGTCGCGCAGCAGGTCGCAGCCGAGGGCCCGTTCGCCGGGATCCGCCGCACCCAGCAGGCGTCGGCCCAGGCGGAGCGCGGTGTCACCGTCCGCTCCCGCCCGTCGCATCAGCTCTGCGTACGCCTCCCCGTCATCGGTCTCCTCCGCGAGCCGCGCCGCCCGCCGTGCCTGATCGACGAGGAGGGTCACGGGGCGGGTCGTGAGGTCGGCACCAGGACCGGCGCCGAGGTCGGCCACCGGGTCCGGCAGCGGCGTGGTGGGGTGCGCGCGTTCCCGCGGCGCGTGGCCGCTCACGCGGCCCGGGCCAGGAGCAGGTCGTTGACGCGCAGCATGTCGATGGTGCCGCCCCGGGAGTCCAGCAGACGGCCCGTGGCGTCCAGGAGTTGGCCGAGGCTGCGCGCCGGCAGCACCCGGTAGGCGGAGACCGAGGCGAGGAAGGCGAGGTACCGCTCGGTGTCGTACCGAAGGTGCTGCCGGTAGCGGACCGTCCGCAGATCGGTGAAGCGCCCGTCGCTGCGGATCTCGGCGACCGGCCAGCCGAGCCCTTCCTTGCCGTCGACGATGCCCGCCTCCTCCCCGTAGCGGTCGGCGAGGGTGTCGTGCGAGGGCTCCTCCACGCCGTGGAAGCGGTCGATGGCGCGGAGTTCCGCGAAGAGCCCGGGATCGATCACGGCGACCGGGTTCCAGAAGAGGGCCAGCGCGCCGCCGGGTGCGAGGACGCGGTGGGCGAGGTCCCAGCGTCGCTCCGGGTCCACCCAGTGCCAGGAGGTCGCGGCGTACAGCAGACCGAAGCGCTCTTCGGTGGGACCGAGATGTTCGAAGTCGGCCACCTCCACCCGTACACCGGGGTACGCGGCCGTGTTGCGGCGCAGTACCTCCGCCATCCGCGCGTCGGGCTCGACGCAGACGACCGGCACCCCGCGCGCCGCGAAGAGGGTGGTGGCCTTGCCGGTGCCGGCCCCGACCTCCAGGGCCCTACGGCTGCCGAGCGCGGCGAACTCCAGCACGTCGGTGACCAGTTCGTCCGCGTAGCCCGGGCGCGCGCCGTCGTACACCTCGGCGACCTCCCCGAAGACCGTGCGACGTGGAGAGCCGTGCCCGGCGTCCTGGAAACGGTGCGGAGCGGTCATGGGCGTGCCTTCCTCCGGAACGGGCGGACGGGGAGGAGTCAACCTACCGTTCCCGCCTGCACGTACGGAGGGTGGATCGGGCGGACGCGCGGGAACCGTGCCTGACCCCACGGGCCCGGCACGGTTCCCTGCGGAGGACGGTCGGCGGTCGGCGGCCGGCCGGAGCCCGGTCAGACGACCGTGCAGGCGGCTCCGCCGAGGGTGAAGGCGGAGGGTTCCGCGAAGGTGCCGGTCCAGGTGCCCTGGAAGCCGAAGGACTGGGTGCCTCCGGGGCTGATGGCGGCGTTGGAGGTGGTGTTGCGCGCGGTGAGCGCGCCGCTGCTGGGGCTGACCGTCGCGTTCCAGGCCTGGGACACCTGCTGACCGGAGGGCAGCGTGAAGCCCAGGTTCCAGCCGTTGACGGCGGTGGTGCCGGTGTTCTTGACCGTGACGTTGGTGGTGAATCCGCCGGGCCACACGTTGGGCGTGTACTCGACCTGGCAGGCCGTCTGTCCGGTCGGCGGCGGGTTCCCCGTGCCGCCACCGGGCTCGGTCGTGCCGCCGGTGCCGTTGCCGTTGGTGTCCTGGCCGTCGGTCACCGAGGAGGAGAAGTTGGAGAGCGAGAGGCCCGCCCCGCCCACCCACGGCTCGAAGCCGGCCTGCACGCTGGTGAGGTACCAGTTGGAGGCCGCCATGCCCTGGCTGACCGTGCGGTCGATGAAGTCCTTGACGTCGAACGACCAGCTGGTGATCGCGGACGGGGCGACGAAGGAGATCACGTCGTTGCCGCCGTTGTTCCCGGTCCAGATCTGCCACGTCTTGCCGCCGATGGTGGCGGAGCTGGTGGGTGATCCGATGGGCTGGATGGAGCCGACCCGGTTGAACCAGATCATGATCTCCGTCCGGTTGACCCCGTCCGTCTTCGGCTGGGGGTCCAGCCAGATGTCGAACGCCGCGTCGTAGGTGGCGTTGCTGACGTACCCGTACGTCAGCGAGGTCGGCACGGCCGCGATGGTGTCGACCCGCTTGGGCAGGTTCGTCCCCGGCGAGCAGTTGGTGTAGTGACAGCCGAGGAAGATCGACGGGTACGACTTCGGGGCGCCGTTGGTGGCGACGGAGCCGTCCGCCTGGGTGACGGTGAACCCGCTGTCCGTCACGTTGAGGCACTGGGTGGCGCTGGTGCCCCAGCGGTTGTTCTGGACCGTGTAGCGGCCCTGGACGGTGGTGGAGCCGTACTGCTCGCAGATCGGTCCGGTGGCCTGCGTGGCCTGCGTCGCCGCCTGGGTGGCGGGGGTGGCGGTGAGCAGGGCGGTGGTCGTACCCAGCATCAGCGTCAGAGCTGTCAGGAGGGTGCGTGCACGGTGTCGCATCGTGTCCCTTCGGGCCGTGGGGGAAGGTGGTGGAGGCAGCCGTGGGAGCGCTCCCATCAGTTGGGGACTGTAGGGGTGCGTGGGAGAGAGTGACAAGACACCGGACAGGGTTTGTTGCGTTCGCGCCGGTGAAGCGCTTCGCGCGAACGAGGCCTGTACGAGGCGCCCTTGGGCGGGACCGGGTGGCTGCGGACCGCCGGTTCCGGCGGCGGTGCGCAGCCGGGGGAACCGACGAGGAGGGGCTTCGCGCCCGGAGCGGCCGGCTCCCGTCCCTATGCTGACCGCCATGGTCACCTACCCGCCCATGGCTTCCCACCTGGAGACCGAGCGGCTGACGCTCCGGCCCTGGTCCCCCTCCGACGCGCCCGCTCTCTGCGCGCTCCATGCCGAGCGGGGCACCGGGACCAGCACGCTTCCGTACGTCCAGGAGCTGATCGGCGCCATGCTCGACCGGACCACCGAGAACGGCATCGCGCTCCTGCCGGTCCGGCTGCGCGGGGAGGGCGGCGGACGGACCGGCACGGGTGAGGACGAACTCCTCGGGTACTGCGGGATCGTCGTCGGGCGTTCGAGCCTCGAAGAGCCGGAGATCGCCTACGAACTGTTCCGCCACGCCCACGGGAAGGGGTACGCGACCGAGGCGGCCCGAGCCGTTCTCGGTGCCGTTGCCCGGACCGGGCGCGAACGGCTCTGGGCGACGACGCGCCCGGAGAACGCGCCCTCGCTCCGCGTCCTCGACAAGCTCGGATTCACCCACGATCGCACCACGACGGACGAGCGCGGCGAAGTGGTCTGGCTCAGCGTGGAGTTGTAGTACTCCATCGCCGGGCGGGAGCGCGGGAGCGGGTGGTCGCGCTTGCCGCACCACGACCACCCGCTGGACTACCGATTACCTAGTGACTGCCGACTGCCGACTGCCGACTGCCGACTGCCGTCAGGCCTTCGGAGCGATGACCGCCGCGGTGCCGTAGGCGCAGACCTCGGTGCCGATGTCCTGGGCCGTCGTGACATCGAAGCGCATGGCGAGCACGGCGTTGGCGCCGCTCTCGCGGGCCGCCTCGATCAGGCGCGCCATCGCCTCGTTGCGCGTCTGCACGAGGGTCTTGGTGAGCCCCTTCAACTCGCCGCCGAGCACCGACTTGAGACCGGCGCCCAGCTGGGAACCGATGTTGCGGGAGCGGACGGTGAGACCGAACACCTCGCCTATCACCTGGGTCACGTCGTGTCCGGGTACGTCGTTGGTGGTCACGACCAGGACGTCCGAGCTCTTGGCCGGTCCGCCGGTGTAGTCCTCGATGGGCATGTCATTCGCCTTACTGGGAGATGAGATCGGGCTGTGGGTGAAGCGCTTCCGGGCGAACTTGTCGTCGTTCGCCTTCAGTTCTTGATCCGGTTGTACACCTCCTCGGCGATGACCAGCTGCCCGAACGCGGTGGGGTGGGCGGACCCGGGCGTCACCGGCAGCAGCGGATTGATCCACTGACCCGGGGCCCGGCACATGTCCTTGCCCTGGAACGCCTTGGACGTGTCGATGAACTCCGCCTGCTTGAGGTAGGCCGAGAATTCCAGCATGAAGTTGAGCCGGTTGGTGGTCTGGTTGAGCCAGGTGACGTCGTCCTTGGCCAGCGGCGTGGAAGAGCCGCAGACGCTGCCGTCGGCGGGGAAGAGGCCCGGGTAACCCACCACGACGACGCGGGCGTTGGGGCTGCGGCGCTCGATGTCGGTGAGCATGTCGGGCAGACGCGTGCTCAGCCGGGCGAAGGCGGCGTCCACCTGGGCGGCCTCCTTGTCGCGGCAGGGAGCGCCCGTCCTGGTGGTGAGCCCGGCGACGACGCACGTGGTGAGCACGTCGGTGAAACCGAGGTCGTTGCCGCCGAGCGTGACGGTGACCAGGTCGGTGTCCTTGGTGAGGGCGTTGACCTGCGGGGCGGCGGACCCCTCGGTGTTCCAGAGCGAGCGCGTGGTGGCGCCGCTGCAGGTGACGTCCGTGAAGACGGCCGGCTTGAACGTCTGCGCCACCCAGGACGGGTAGCTCCCCGACGAACGCCTGCACGCGGCGTCCGTCTGCAGGGTGACGCCCGTGCCCGCGGCGTACGAATCCCCGAGCGCCACGTAGTGGGTGAAGGGACTCGTGCCGGAGGTGGTGGCCGCTCCGGCCGGGGCCGTACCGGTGAACAGCATCGAGGCGGTGGCGGCGGCGAGGGCGGCGGTGGCCGTGGCGCCTCGTCGGAGCGCGGCGAGGGGGCGGGAGCGCATGATCGGTTCTCCTGGAGAGGGTGGTGGGGAAGGGCGGGATGCCGCGCCGTCCCCGGGGACGCGGGCAGGCCGGACTGCGGCGCCGCGACAGGCGCCGGTGGCTGTGGCTGGGGCTGAGGCTGGGGCTGGGGTGGTGCGTGTGGCTGTGGCGGTGGAGAAGATGGCGGGGGAGGCGGTCCCCGGCTCGTTCGTGCGGCCGTCGCTTCCTCGGGGGGCTGTGCGGCGCTCGCGCGTCAGGGGGCGGCGTTGTGGTCCGGCCGACGGTGTCCGCGCTGCAGGGCGCGGGCGACCCAGTCGATGAAGAAGGCGTTGGCCAGGGCTCCGACGACGATCGAGCCGAGGAAGACCGTGCCGCCGTCCGGCAGGGCGAGCAACAGGAAGAGGCTGGACGGGATGGTGGCGACGAACGGGATGACCCCCGCCATGGACTCGTCGCCGGACGCGACCAACGCCCACCCGAGCAGGAGGGCGCAGCAGACGAGGTAGACCCGCGCCGCGAGGGTGCTGTAGACGCCGCGCAGCGGGCGGAAGAAGGATCGGCCTGGACCGGCCATGGTGGAGGACTCCTCGGTGGTGACGGCCGCGGCGCGGCCGTACGGCGGACGTACGGGTGAGGGGTGCGGGTGCGGGCACGCGGGCACTGGCACACCAGTCAGGCGGGTGTGGGGGCTCCGGCACACGGGCGGGGGTACGGGCGCGCGCCGGGCGGGGCCGGCCCGGCGAGGACGGGCGGGTGCTCAGGCGGGGGAGTGGGGCGGGTTCGGGTGGGCGAGCCCGAGGTCGTAGGCGAGGATGGTGGCCTGTACCCGGTCGCGGAGGCCGAGCTTGCGGAGCAACGCGTTCACGTGGGATTTCACGGTGCCCACGGTGATGCCGAGGTGCTCGCCGATCTCGGTGTTGGTGAGTCCGGAGGCGATGAGGGTGAAGACGTCGAGCTCACGGGCGGTCAGGTCGCTCAGCCGGCGGGGGGTGTCGGCGCCCGGCAGTCCGGAGCCCGGCACGGACGCGTAGTGGTTGATGAGCCTTCGGGTCGCGGAGGGTGCGAGGACGCTCTCCCGCGCGGCCACCACCCTGATGCCTTGCAGCAGTTCCTCCGGGTGCACGTCCTTGAGGAGGAAGCCGGAGGCCCCGGCGCGCAGCGCGTCGAAGACGTACGCGTCGAGGTCGAAGGTGGTCAGCACCAGGATGCGGGGCGCGTCCGGGGTGCCGGTGATGATCCGGGTGGCGGCGATGCCGTCGAGCTCCGGCATGCGGACGTCCATCAGGACGACGTCGGGTGCGAGTTCGGCGGCGAGGCGGACGGCCTCGGCTCCGTCGGCGGCCTCGCCGACGACCGTCATGTCGTCCTCGGCGTCGATGACGGCGGCGAACCCCGCCCGTACGATGCCCTGGTCGTCGACGACCAGCACTCTGAGACTCATCGTTCTTCCTTCTCGTCGTCCCGCCGCACGGCCGGGGGTGCGTACAGGGGTAGTCGGACGCGCAGCGGACCCGCCGGGTCGAGGGTGCACGAACCACCGATCGCTTCGGCGCGCTCGGTCAGTCGGCGGCCGAGAGCGGCGCGGGCGGTGTCCGGAACCCCGGTCGCCGTGAGCGTCAGCGCCTGGATGCTGTCGCCCGTGTCGCCCGTGTCGCCCGTGTCGCCCGTGGCGTCGCTGCCGTCGGTGGCGAACTCGACCACCATGGGCTGGTCGCCGCCGGCCGCGAGCACCGTCGCGCACGCATGGTAGGCAGCCAGGTCCACATGGGTGGGCAGCCGTCCCGGCATGCGGTCGGGCAGCCGTATCTCGACGTCCCGCCCGGTGGCCCGGAGCTGGTGGGCGAGGAGGTCGAGGGCCTGGAGGGTGGGCTGCGGCCGCAGTTCGGGTGCCGTCTCCGCGTCGCGGACCGTGTCGAGGAGGGCCCGCATCGCGGTGAGCGCCTCGCGGGCCCGTGCGGCGACCCCTTCGAGCCGGCCCGCTTCGGCCTCGGCCACCAGATCGACGGTGCGGGCCAGCACGGTGGTCTCCAGTCCCGCGGCGATCCGGCGGCGCTCGGCCCACGCGTCCCGCACCGCCTCCTCGGTCCAGGTGGCGAGCCCGGTCGCCTGCGCGTCGCGGGCGGCCCGTTCGCGCCTGCCCCGCAGGACCCCGGCCCAGCGGGCCGCGCCGACCACGAGGGCCGCCTGGGCCGTCGCGGCCGCGAGGAGCATCCAGAGGGGCAGGCCGGTACCCCGGTGGACGACGGCGGCGGTGGTGGTGGCCGCGTGCACCCCCACGGCCACGAGCGCACCGGCCGGCAGGGGCGCGGGTGGACGGTTCCCCTCGTCGGGCGGTCCGGCGGTGGTCGCACCGGCGGTGACGGAGGCGATCACCGCACAGGTCGCGGCCATGCTGAGCAGCGGCGGCAGGAGAACCGGGCCGGTGTACGCGCCCGTGGCCATCGCCACCGGCCAGAGCAGTGCCAGCGTGAGGACGACGCCCTGGGTGATGCCCGGCGAACGGTGCCGCCACAGCAGCGAGAGCGCCTGCGCCGAGGCGAGCAGCGCGAAGAGCACACCGGCGGACACGTGCTGGCTGTTCGACGCCGTGTGGTCCGGACGGATGACGAGCAGCGGAAGGAAGGGCTGGAGGACGAGCCCTGCCGCCGCCACCGTCTGGGCGACGCGGTACTCCCGCGACGCGGACCGCTCCGTCGGGGTGGCGGTGTCCCGGCCGGGCAGCACCGCGCGTACCTCCCAGCCGCCCTCGGCCGTCGGGCCGCTGGTCAGGGTGCCGCCGGCCTCACGTGCCCGGGAGCGCAGGAAGCCCTGGCCGCGTCCTGACCCGAGGCCGGCGCCGTGCGCCGCCACCCCTGCGGGCGACGGTCCGCTCGTGACCACCAGCTCCGTACGGGCGTCGCCGTAGCGGCACCGTACGGTCGTGGGGGCTCCGGGCGCGTGCCGCGCCACGTTGGTGAGGGCCTCGCGCAGGATGCCGTACACCGCGTCCGCGACGGCGCCGTCCGGTAGCGGGTCGATCGCGCACTCCACCCGTTCCCCCAACCGGGAGAACCCGGCGACCAGCCCTCGCAGGCGTTCCTGCGGTGAGGGGAGCTGGTCCCGCGAGGGTGCCGGGGCGCGTACGGCGCCCAGGGCCCGGGTCACCTCGCGGCCCGTCTCGGCGGCGAACTCCAGCGCCTCGCCCACCATCTCGGGGCGGCGCCCCCGCAGTCCGAGCGCCGCGCCCGCCGTGACGACGACCGCCGTCAGGTGGTGGGCGCTGACGTCGTGCAACTCCCTCTCCATGCGCCGCCGTTCGACTGCGGGCAGTCGATGCCGCTCGATCTCCGCGCGCTTCGACCGCCGCTCGGCGGCCTGCCGTGCCCGGCGGGCCCGCCGGGTCATCAGGCCGGCGGCACAGACGACGGCGTAGAGCGCGGTCGTCAGGACGAGGTCGAGCCCGTTCCGGTCGCTGAGGCGGTGCAGGGTGATCTGGTAAATGAACTGCCATGCGGCGAGCGCCAGTACGCACAACGCGGCGGTGTACGTGTCGCGGCGGAGCGCCACGGTGAAGAGGGCCAGCGCGACACCCGCCGTCCCGAGCACCGCCACCGCACCCACGGGCAGCGGTCCCGCCCCCAGCGCACAGGCGGCGGCGACCACCACGAGGGCGGCCACCGGCCGGGTGCGGCGGAGGCAGAGAGCGGCCGTCACCAGGCCGGCGACCAGGGCCGCCACCAGAAGGGCGGACCCGGCCGGGACGGTCCCGCGGAGCAGCGCCACGCCTGGCCACACCGCGGCCTGGGCGCAGATCAGCAGGAGCGGGAGCAACCGCTCGTCGTTTCGTCTCATGACAGTTCACAGGCTATGACCGCAGGTGAGCGGCCTCCTCCGGCTGGAGGAGGAACCCGTTCTCTTACCAGGGGTGGAGAGGCCGTACCCCTGGTTCGAGACGCGTCTCGTGCCGCGGCGTGAGGACGGGGTGAGGCTCCGGACCTAGGCTCGAACCCATCGGGAGAGGGACAGTTCACCGGGTCTCCGGCGCTCTCCCGGCCATCGATCCGTTCGCCGGCGCTCCGTCGGCGGACCTACCGATGGACTGTCGATACGTCCATCGATTCATCCAGCATGTTCCGACTTCGGGGGATCACCATGTCCAAGCGCGTTCTCGTTCCGTCTCTCATCGGTGCCGTCGTGATCGGCGCGGTCGCGGCCGGCGGCTACGCGATGGCCTCCGGCCCGACCGAGCCGACGGTGAAGAGCGGTTCGGCCCACTACACCGCTCCGGGCCCGCGGGGCGCGGGCACGTTCACCTACACCGCGGACGTCACCGACGATTCGGGGTTGCGGAGCCTCAAGGTCATCGCCTGGCCCAAGAGTTCGAAGCTCGCCCCGACCGAGGCGGAGCTGCGGCTCGTGGACGGGGCGGCGTGCCGCGCCACCTCGGACGAGACCGCGCACTGCACCTACACGCCGGCGGTGACCGGGCAGGAGGCGGCCGGACTGCCCGGCGGTACCTGGTACGTGTCGGTACTGGCCACGGCGGAGGACGGGGACACGACGTTCGTGCCCCGCGCGGCCACCTTCGAGGTCACCGGCCGCTGAGCCGGATCCGCCGAGCCGGATCCGCTGAGCCGGATCCGCCGTGCTGGATCCGCTGAGCCGGATCCGCCGTGCTGGATCCGCTGAGCCGGATCCGCCGAGCCGGATCCGCCGAGCCGGATCCGCCGAGCCGGATCCGCCGAGCCGGATCCGCCGAGCCGGATCCGCCGAGCCGGATCCGCCGAGCGGGATCCGCCTACCGAGGCCTCCCCCGGGGCGGACCGTCCTGGGGGAGGGACGGCGGAGCCCGCTGCGTCAGATGCGGACCGCGCCGTAGAAGCTGCCGATGGTGCCCATCGACTCGTACCGGACGTACGCGCCCGGGTAGGGGGCGTGCAGCACGGAGCCGCCGCCCGCGTAGATGCCCACGTGGCTGTTGCCGTTGAAGAAGACCAGGTCACCGGGTTTGAGCGCGCTCTGCGAGACGTGGGTGCCCTGGTTGATCTGGCTGTACGTGGTGCGGGTGATCTGCACGCCGGCCTGGAGGTACGCCCACTGGGTCAGCCCCGAGCAGTCGAACGAGTTCGGGCCCGTGGTGACGGAGTGCGAGTACGGCATGCCGATCCGGGTGGCCGCGGCCTGGAGCGCGGCGGCGCCGAGTCCGGACGCGGGTGCCTCGTTGCCGAGGTCGACCCGGCTGCCGGCGTCACGGCTCGCGCGCTGCTCGGTCTCGGCGATCTTCGCGCGCTCGGCGGCGGTCAGGGTGTTCAGCAGGTGCTGGGCGGCGGCCAGCTTGCTCTGGGCTTCCTTCTTGTTCTTGCCGAGCGTCTCGCGGACGGTCGTCAGCTCGCCGAGCTTGCCCTGGGCCTCCTTGCGCTGCTGCGCCAGGGTGCGCTGCTTGGACTGGATCTTCTCCAGCGACTCGGCCTGCTTGGCGGTGAGGCTGTCCAGCGCCGAAGCCTGGTCGAGGAAGTCGTCCGGGTCCGAGGAGAAGAAGAGCTGCACGGAGGGGTCGATGCCGCCGCTGCGGTACTGCGCGGTGGCGATCGAACCGAGCTCACCGCGCAGGGCGTTCAGCTCGTCCTGCTCGCGGGCGACCTTGTCCTGGATCGCGTCGACCTGCCCCTTGAGCTTGTCCTGCTGCTCCTTGGCGCCCTTGTACTTCTCGGAGGCCTGCTCGGCCTCCTCGTACAGCTTGTCGACCTTCGCCTTGACCTCGCTCTTGGTCGGCTTGGGGTCGGCGTGGGCCGCCTGGGAGGTCAGGGCGACGGCCGCGGCGGCGGTCGCGGTGAGCACGGTCACACGGGCGCGGCTCGGATGCTTGGGACGACGGTGGGACGCCACGGAGGCGAGCTCCTTTTCATCGAGCCGCCCACCGGGCCGTGCAGGGCGGAATCCCCGGCTCCCCGCACGTCACGGACACGACGGCATCTTCGCTTTCACCCGGGTGGGTGGTTGGTCGTGCGAAGGTTCGAGACCTGACTTTAGTGACCATCCTGTGATGGGAGCAATCTCCGCAGGAGAAATTGCGGTGTGCGGGGTGTTTGTTCACCCACCGCCCACGCCCGGTCATCACTACGTGACAGTTCGTCCTGGGCCTTCGCGGGGTGTGAGCGCCCCGAGCGAGCGGTAGTAGGCGATCTTCTCCCTCAAATGCGCCCGTTGACCGAGAAGTTCGGCCAGTCGGTGCTCCACCTGGACGTCGTGCGCCTCCAGTGCGGCCAGCCGCTGCGGCACGGTTCCGTCGCCGGCCCTGGCCAGCTCGGCGTAGCTCCGCATGTCCGCGATGGGCATCCCCGTCTCGCGCAGGCAGCGCAGCACCGCGAGCCACTCCAGGTCGCCGGGGGAGTAGCGCCGGTGGCCGCTCGCCGAGCGGGCCACCGGGCCCAGCAGCCCGATGCGGTCGTAGTACCGCAGGGTGTCCAGGGTGAACCCGGTCCTCGCGGCGGTCTCGGCGGGGGTGAATAACGCGGCGGTCGCCGACTCTGCTTCCATACGGGCCATTCTGCCGCCGGGAGGGAGTGGGCACCGCCACGGCGGGGCGCGCGACGGGGGTGTGCGGGGGTGCGCGTACGGCAGCGCGCGCGGGGGTGCGTGAGCCGGTGCACGGGACGGAGCTTGACCCGGAGCGCGCTCCGGATGTGAGCGTGGGCCGCGTCCACCCCTTCACCACCCACGTCATACTCGCCCCTCTCATGATCCGAGGAGACCCCGTGCGCCATCACCGCATCGGAGACCGGAACGTCAGTGTCCTCTGCCTGGGCGCCATGCCCTTCGGCGCGCGGATCGACGAGGAGACTTCCTTCGCCCTGCTCGACCGGTTCGTCGAGCGCGGCGGCAACTTCATCGACACGGCCGACAACTACTGCTTCTGGATCGACGGTTGTACGGGAGACGAGAGCGAGACGCTCCTCGGCCGCTGGTTCGCCCGGCGCGGCAACCGGGACGAGGTGGTCCTCGCGAGCAAACTCGGCGGCCGCCCCGTGGACGCGCACGGTACGGACGGCGGGGCGGACGTCCTGGAGGGCCTGTCGGCGCCCGCCGTCCGGAAGGCGTTCAAAGGCAGTCTCGAACGTCTCGGTACCGAGCGCGTGGACCTGCTCTACCGGCACGTGGACGACCCGCGGACGCCCCTGGAGGAGACCGTGCGCGTCTTCGGCGAGCTGATCGCGAGCGGCGCCGTCGGCATGGCCGGCGTCAGCAACCTGACCGCCGGGCGACTGCGGGCCGGCGAGGAGGCGGCCACCGCCCTCGGCCTGCCCGGCGCCCTCGCGCTCCAGCAGCGGCACACGTACCTCCGGCCCCTGCCCGGTACGGACTTCGGGGTCCAGCGGTACGCCGACGAGGCGGTCCTCGACGAGGTCCGCCGCAGGCCGGAGCTGACCCTGCTCGCCTACACCGCACTCCTCGACGGGGCCTACTCCAACCCGGCCAAGCCGCTCCCCGCCCCGTACGACCACCCCGTCTCCCGGCAGCAGATGGCGGCACTGCACGAAGTGGCCCGCGAGAGCGGCGCCACCGTCAACCAGGTGGTCTACGCCTGGATGCTGGGCGGCGACCCGGTCGCCCTGCCCGTGATCGGTGTCTCCACCCTCGGACAGCTCGACGAGGCCCTGGACGCGGTGGACGTCGAACTCAGCAGTGATCAGCGCGCGTTGCTGGACGCGGCACGGGCGGAGCCGCTGCCCCTCTCTCAGCCTGTCTTTTAACCTCTGTGCGCTTGTGTCTGCGGGTCCCTCTCGGTAGGGCGCGGTTTCTGATCACGTGGAAGGGGAGAGCTGTGCGCGCACCCATTCGGGATCGGGGTTGGTGTGCGACCGGCCCGCCGCGACGACGGTCGGCACGGTCTCGTTGCCGTCGTTGGCTGCTCTCACCGCTGCGGCTCCTGCCGGGTCGCGCCAGATGTTGACCCAGTGCAACTGGCGGGCGCTACGGCCCAGCCGGATGCGCAGTCGTATGCAGTACTTGCAGCCCGGCCGCCAGAAGACGACCGGTCGGCCGTCGACCGCGCTGCGGCGTTGCGCCTCCCGCGCACTGATCGACCTCGGGAAGAACAGGGGTGAGTTCACGCCGGCGAGCGCCAGGAACGCCGGCAGGAGTGCTGCGGCTGTGCCGGGGCTCCCCTTGAAGATCTGCCCAGTCGCGACGGCTGAGCCGCTGAGCACGAGCAGCATCGGCAGGATCCAAGCGCGCATCATGGTGATGCAGGCTACCGATGAGTCGTGCCCTCGGTGTCGCTCATCTCCGGGCGGGCCCCGGCTCGCAGCAGAGCGTTGATCCGGATGCTGTCCCCGAACGTTGCCGCCGCGACGAGTTCCTTGGACAGTTTCTTCTGCCGCCGTCTGTTCGCCAGGGGACACCGGTGCGGACCCGGAACCGTAGGCCGTCGATCCGCTGCCGCCGGATCCATATCGCCGGTCGACCGGCCTTCTTGCCCACTGGCAGCAGCGGTTTCTGCACCGCCCACTGTTGCTCCGTCAGGTCCCCACGCGCCACGGGCCGAGATCATCACGCAACAAGATCCACTTTCGATACACGCCCTGGCATGATCGGTTTCGGACCTGGGGGGTTCCTGTGCGAGCCATACCGACCACCGCCACGACGGCGGCCCTGACATGCCTGGTCATGGGCGTTGCCCTGACCGGCTGCGCGAACGACCGTACGCACGACGGCGCCACGAAGGAGCCGTCCGCCGACCGGATGCTCGACGAGGCGAACGCAGCGATGAGCGCTCTCCAATGGGTGACCGTCGAGTCCGCCGGTGGGGGTGACGGGGGCGGTGGGACCACCATGCGGTTGTCGACCGACCTCACGTCGAGGTGTGCGTTCACGACGACCTCGGCCACGGGTGCCACGTTCGAACAGATCCGGATCGACGGGACGGACTACGTCAGCGTCAATCGGACCTACCTGGAGGAGGCGGGCCGGGAACCGGCCCGCGCGGACTGGACGAAGCGGTGGGTGAAGACGCCTGCCGGTGCGGCACGGCCGGGGGACGGCCTGGTCGACTGCACGCAGCCGTTCGCCTCCTTCGGAGAGGTCGCCAAGGGCGGGACGACCGAGGTCGGGGGTTTGCCGGCACGGGAGTTGAAGGTGACCGACGCGAGCGACGAGAGCGGTTCCTACTCCTTCTACGTCGCCACCGAGGGCAAGCCCTACATCCTCGAGGTCGTCTACGAGGGCGGGGGGAGGCGGACCACCACCTCGTACAGCGGCTTCGACGCGCCGACCGACGTCCGTGCCCCGGATGCGGCCGAGGTGGTGGACACGGGCGCGCTCGGCTGAGGCAGGGCTCCGGCTCCTCAACCGCGCCGCGGGCCCGCCGCCCGTGCGCGGGGCGCCAGCGCTGCCCGCAGTGCCGGCACGAGGACGCGGCGGGCCTCGGCCGGGGTGAGGGCGGCGGGGGTGGGGAGGGGGTTGAGGTAGCGGGTGTGGATGAGGCCGCCGAGGACCGTCACCGCGGCCGTGGCGCGAGCGGTGGCGTCGCGGCCGCCGAGGAATTCAGCGAGCCGGGCCAGTAGCTCGCTCTCCAGGTACTCGCCGATCGCTTCGGCGGCCGGGGTGCCCTGAGTGGAGAGGGCACGGAATCCGGCGTCCTCCCAGAGGCCCGTCACCGCGTCGATCAGCCGGTCGGGGAGGGTGGCCGGATCGCCGCCGAGGACCTCGTCGACGGTCAGGGCGGTGGCGCACTGGAACCGCATCACCTCGGCGAACAGGCCCTTCTTCGAGCCGAAGTGGTACGCGATGAGGGCCATGTCCACCCCCGCCGACGCGGCCACCGCGCGGAGGGTGGTGCGGCGGTAACCGTGTTCGAGGAAGAGGGACCGGGCCGCCGTCACGAGCGTGTCGCGGGTGGGCGGGTTGCCGCGCGGACGTCCCCTGGGGCGCGCCGGTCGGCGGGGAAGAGCGAGGGGCGGGGCGATGACGGGGGCCGCGTTATTCATCAACGTTGAGCCTGTGGTGGGCGATCGACAGAGTCAAGGGCGTTCCGACCCCCACACGAAGGATGACCCGACACCATGCGCATCACCGTTTTCGGCGCCAATGGACCGACCGGCCGCCACCTCACCGGCCAAGCCCTCGCCGCCGGCCACCAGGTCGTCGCCGTGACCCGCCGCCCCGGCTCGCTCACCCCACGGCCGGGCCTCACGGTGGCGGTCGCGGACGCCACCGACCCTGCGGCCGTCGCACCCGCGATCGAGGGGGCGGACGCGGTCCTCTCGGCGCTGGGAACCCGCTTCAGCACGTCCGCCATCACGACGTACTCGGCGAGCGCCACCGCGATCACCGACGCCATGGGCCACCACGGCGTGAAGCGGCTGCTCGTCGTCAGCTCCAGCATCGCCGACCCGGAGTGGCGCCCAAGCGGCGCGTACTTCTTCAACCACGTTCTCGACCCGCTGGTGAACCGGAGGCTCGGCCGCACGCTCCACGAGGACATGCGCCGCATGGAGGGGGTGATCCGGCGTACCGGCCTGGACTGGACGTTCGTCCGTCCTTCGGGCCTCTTCCAGCACCCCGTCGTCACGGCCTACCGGACCGCCGAGACCAGCGCGGACGGCGTCTTCACCGCCCGCACCGACCTCGCGGCGAGCATGCTGCGGGAGATGGACGAAGGGCGGTACGTCCGTACGGCCATGGGCGTCATCACCACCGAGGTGAAGCCCAGCATCGCGAAGCTCATCTGGAACGAGGGGGTGCGGAAGAAGTAGGGCCGAACCCCTCGGGTGACCGCGGCTTCGTCCCCACCACCACCGGACCGGCGGATGGACCGACGCGGGATCCTTCCGCGAACCGGCGGGCACCGGCAACTCCGTTTCCGCGCAGGGGAGATGCCCGCACCTCCTCACCGGAGCCGCCGGAGCCACCGGAGCCACCGGAACCACCGGAGCCGCCGGAGCCGCCGGAGCCACCGGCAACGCGGCCACGGGCTGTCCGGCTGGTGGCGGCGGCCGGAGGGCCGGGCGGAGCGGACCGTCATACTCAGCACGTGACGATCACGGATGGTGGAGGTCCCCTCCCCGACCCCCGGGAACTGTTGGAGGGAACCGACTGGGCCTCGCTGGAGCATGCCTATGGATCGGCCGAGGGGGCAGCTCCCGTGATGGGCGGACTGCTCGCGGCGGACCTCGACACGCAAGCCAGGGCGATGCGTTACCTCGAGGACCCGGTTCACCACCAGGACACGATCTACTCAGCCACCGTGCCTGCGGCGCTTTACGTGGCAGCATCCCTGAGCGAGCCTCGCACAGCCACCATGCTCCCCCGCGAGCAAGGGGAGCGTCCGCTCCGGGCAGCCATGCTGGACTGGCTGGAGTCTGTGGCAAGAGCGGTAGGCGACGACGCCGAGGCGATCCGAGAACGATTCGGCTTCTCCTGGGATCCGGCGTCCCTCCGGATTCGAGCGCTGCGGCCCGCGCTCTTCCGGGCTGTGTCCCCCTTCCTGCACGACCTCGACCCCGCCGTCCACGAAGCGGCGATCGCTGCGGCTGTCTCCCTGCTGGATGCCCCGGAGCTGGTCAGGTATCGGACGACTCTTGTTCCGCTGGTGCGTGAAGTCCTGGCCGCCAGCGCCGAGCGGTCGTATCGCTCCGTCGCAGTCGGCGGCCTTCGAGCCTGGGGGAAAGACACCGCAGATCCACAGGCCGTGGAGAACGAGGATCCTCGGGCTGCCGGCCGCAGCAGCGAGATGCCGCTCTGACACACGGGCTCTGAAGAGGGAAGGTCCGTTCACCTGGCGTGGTGGGAGCGGGGCGGGCTGTGTGCCCTGCGGCCCCGACATCCGGTCGTCGCGGTTGCGCGCGCCGGACACGACGGTCCTCGCTGGTGCCGGGAAGCTCCTGGGTCGAGCCCGCCGCACAGCGGGTCGTCCGTGAGAAGCCGCGCGCGGTCACCTTGCTGAAGGGCCGGTCGACCCGCGCTTCCGGACGGGACATGGTCTCCGGGAGGAGGGGCGGCATGCGTCTCCGGCAGGAGGGGCAGCATGCTCGACGTATCATCCCTGCAAGGTTCTCCCGCTCCTGCCCGCGTCCGCCGTGGCGCAGCCGGACGGAGACATCCCTGAGAGAGGGCAGAGGCTCCATGAGTGCGGCTGAGAGTTGGTCCCGCGTGATGGCGCTTCTGCGGCAGCACGCACCGGCCGATCACGCGGACCTGCCGGGGCCCGCTACGGAGAAGATGCTCGCGGCCGCCGAGCAGCGGATGGGCGTATCGCTGCCCGGGGATCTGCGGACGTGGCTGTTGCAGAACAACCTGGATCTGCCTGAGGAAGCTGTCGACGACGAGGTGGCATGCTGCGGCTTCGACGGGTTCCCGGACGAGGGAAGCTTCTTCCTGGGCATCCGGGCCATGGAGAGGCTGTACGCGAACCGCTCCAGGCCCGGCGGATTCGACCCACCGGACCAGCCGGACCATCCGTTCTGGCGCAACGAGTGGATACCGTTCCTGTCGGACCAGGACGGCTGGATGGGGAAGTTCGTCGACGCGCGGGACGGGCGCGTCGGCAGATGGTTCGTGGGCGAGAACACGGTCACCGGCGAGTACGAATCGCTGGCCCTGTATTTCGACTCCGTAGCGGAGAAGCTGACACGGATCGCCGAGGGAAGCTACCCGGTCTGTGCGGTCATCGAAGGCCGACTCGTCTGGACGTGAGACGGTTCCCCACCGCATGACGGTCATCCGCCCCGTTGCCACCGACGCACAGCATGGAGCCGGAACGGGGGCGGCGCGGGAAGGCGGCCGGTGCTGCCCGCCACCGCGCACCGCGCCGCACCGAACAGCCGCACCCCACCCCACCCCACCCGCACCGCACTGAGCCTCCGCCAACTTGAAGTCGCAGGTCAAAGGGCTGGTGTGATCGGTTCTCGGGGTGCTCACGCTGGTCGTGGGCGGGAGTCTGAGGAGTAGATCGTCTGTCAGCACGGGTGGGTCGGAGAGAAACGCGATGCAGCAGCGCCGGCGGATGTGCGAGCCTTCTTTCCCCGGACGCCGACCGAGAAGACTCTGATGACCCGCGATGACGCCCTCAAGCAGCTCAGCCACATCGCGCGCGAGCGGGCATTCGGTAGGCACGTCGGGTCCGACCGGCTCATCCAGGCAGGGCTCGACGCACTCATTGTGGGGGTTGAAAGTCCCTCCCTCGCCATGCTGGCCGGCCTCCTCCGGAGCGAGGAACCCGAAGCACCAGCGCTCTTCGACCAGATACTGGAGGAACTGGGACTGCTCTTCCAGCCGCCCGCTGACCCGCGCGACGCGAAGTGGGCGATGGCCTACTGGATCGCTGGTCAGATTGCTGACGGAACCCTGGATCCCGCCGCCGGCACCCACATCATCTGGGCAGACATCGCCTATGACCTTGGCTATCCCGAAGAGCTGCAATCTCTCGTCTCGTGCGCTCTCAACCTGGACGACTGGGACGAGAGCTGGGGAGTCTCCGTCGAGGAGCTCAACAGAGAAGCCGTCGAGGCGGCGAAGCAGTTCTTGAGCAAGTGGTCGGCAGCAGAGGTAGGTAGTTGAACTGTCCGTTTCTCGCTTCCCGCGGTTCGGCCGCCTTCTACGATCCGATACATGCTGGATCCCGAGCTGCTGGAACGAATCACCGCGCGGCGCGCGGAACTGGACGAACTCGAAGAACAGCTGGCCAAACAGCTGGCGGAAGTGCGGGCCGAGCGGGACGAACTCGCCGTCGCCGAACGCGTCCTTGAACGGATGGCCGGCCAGCGCGCCGAGCAACGCGCCTCGGCCGGGCCGATGCCAGGGCAGGTGGCCGGACGACCAGTGATGCTGATTCGACACCGCGAACCGGGTGTGGAGGAGGACTCGCTCCCGTGGGACTACCAGCGCATCATCGCCGCCGTGCGGCAGGCCGCTGGACCGGTCATGGCCCGTGAGGTCGGCGAGGTGGTGGGGGTGGACGTCAGCGTGCGGGCCAAGCTGGAACCGCTGCGCAGCAAGCTGGTCAGACTCGTCGATCGCGGCTGGCTGCGGAAACTGCCCGACGGCCGGTTTACCACCCGCCTGTGACCAGGAGCACCGCCACTCGGAGCGGCTCGGAACGGGCGTAACCAGGGTGCCGCCGGCGGCCGTTGGAATTGTGTGACGAATACCAAAGAGCTCGCCGAGGACACCTGCCCGCTTGTCTACCAGTGCCGTCTGCCGTTGTCCACGCGCACCGTCAACCACCTCGCCGATCTGCTCAGGCGCCGTCTGAAGGCGATCCGGTCCAGGTGGCGGATCCTGCCGCCGGGGAAGATCGCGGTGATCGTCCTGGCCGTACTGCGCCACGACCAGCGCCTGGCCGACATGGCCGGCGGCAACGACGTGTCCGAGTGCACGGTCCGCCGCTGGCGCGACGAGCTGATCGGACTGCTCGCAGCGCAGGCTCCGCGTCTGGACCGCGCCCTGATGAAGGTCGCCCGGCAGGGCGGGGAGGTGGTCCTGATCGACGGCACCCTCATCCGCACCCAGCGCCGCACCGGGAGGGCCGACCGGCGGAACTACTCCGGCAAGCACCGCAGCCATGGCCTGCATTTCCTCGCCCTGACCGACGAGAAGGGCCGCCTGATCTGGATATCCGCCGCCCGGCCCGGCCGCACCCACGACAACACCGCCGCCCGCCACGACCACATCCTGGTCCACCTGCGCGCCGCCGGCCTCGGGGCGCTGGCCGACCTCGGCTTCCGCGGCCTGGACAACGACATCCTCGACCCCGTGATCGTCACCGGCTACGCCGCCAGCCGCACCCACAAGATCACCCCGGGCCAGAAGGAAGCCAACCGCGTCCTCGCCGTCGGGCGTGCACCGGTCGAGCACGGCTTCGCCCACCTCAAGAACTGGCGGATCCTCACCAAGCTCCGTATCGACCCCGCCCGCGCCACCCAACTCCTGCGTGCCCTGCTCGTCCTGACGAAGCTCGAAGTCAACCGCTGACGGATGATCTTCTCCGCGGACTCCCGCCCACGACCAGCACGAGCACCCCGAGAACTGATCACACCAGCCCTTTGACCTGCGACTTCAAGTTGACGGAGGCTCACTGAACAGCCGCACCGCACCGCACTGAACTGCGGAAGTTGACTGCTGTTCAGCCCGGGGGCGGTCCAGTCGGCGGCCCAGAACGACAAGATCGCGGCTCATCCCGAAGAGAGCGCGCGGCGAGGGAACCTGATCCGGGTGGCCCACGTCGAAGGGCGGAATCGCTGGAGCCTGGACACGGGAACGAACGCGTCCCGTGCTGGGCGATGGCGAGGTCACCCGGCGGGGCGGAGGCATCTCTCTTCTCTGCGGGATCTACCGAGGGGGGACACCACATGAATGGGTTCAGGCGGTTCGCCGGTTCGCTGGGGGCGGCGGCGATGGTGATGTCGGTGGTCGCGTGCACGGCGGAAGGCGGTGGCGGAGACGGCGCGAGCAGCTGCGCCGATGTGGTCACCTACCAGGACCAGATGTACATAGGTATGGAGAAGGTGACCTTCACGGCCGGGAAGAAGCTCGGCGTGGCGGTCAAGCCGTCCTGCGAGGACACCGGCGGCCGCTCGGAGAATGAACCTCCCCAGTGGACGAAGAGCGCCTACGAGGTGGACGGTCTCTCACCGCAGGTCGCTGTCGCTGTGGGTGACACTCCGGAGACGGCCACGCTCTACGCCGACCACTCCAGCCCGGAGGTTCCGCCCGAGGTGGAGAAAGTGCGCAACGGCTCCTGATGCGGGAGGCAGGGCTCGGTGTGGTCCTCGAACGGGCGCCGCGCCGAGCCCTGTGCTCGTCGACTCCGCTGGAGTACAAGGCTGTTGGTGAACCAGCGGGGGAGACAGTATGGGCGCATGGAATGGCTGCCCCTGCTCTCCACGCTGATGGGCGCGGCGATCGGCATCGCCGCCACCCTGATCGCCGATCGCAACAAGTGGCGGCGGGAGGTGGCACGGCAGGCTCTGGAAGTCCGGCGCGCCGTCTACACCGAGTACGCCTCCGCCCTCAAGGACGCGGGGGAGGAGATACGGGCCGTCGCCCTCGGCGATCACCGGTCGGACGCGGCGCGCGATACGGCGGTGCGTGAGGCCTTCCGGGCAACGGGCTTGTACACGGCCAGTGAGCGACTCTGGCTCGTAGGACCGCCGCTCGTCGTCGCGGCCGGCAACGAGGCGTTCCACAGCCTGCGTCGGATGCGCGACGCCTACGCCCGCGGGGTGGTGGTCGGCTCCGCCGAGGACCGCGCTTTCATCCAACGGCGCCGCACCGCCATGGCCGAGATGCGCCGTCGGATGCGTGAGGACCTGGGCGTCGGACCGCTGGGCATCGAGTGACACGTCCGGCGTGGATTTCGCACGTACGCGCAGGGGTTGTTCCTGTGGAAAACGTGACAAGTGTGCCCACCGCGTGATGTACGGTGATCGCGTCATCACGTTCCGTGCGCACCCCTGCGCGCGGGGCGGCCCCCGGAGGTGCTGACACACCATCCCGAGGGCCTTCACCGCTATGGACTAGACAAGGAAAGGTCCACAGGGATGCTTTGGCATGCTATCTCGCCGGCGTCGGACGCTGGTGGGCGTTCGAGGTCGTTGGTGGGTTCGCGTCGGATGAACAGTGACGCGAAGATCATTGTGTTGTACATGGAGGGGCTTCCGGAGGCTGAGCGTCTGGGGTGGTTGAAGCCGTTGTGGGATTACGCGCGGGCGGCGGGTATCGAGCCTGGTCCGTACAAGAAGGCCAAGCGGTTTCTGATGCGTGAGGGGTATCTCCACGCGTGGAGGTATGCGTATGCGGGGGGTCGGTGGGCGACGGCGCAGATCTTGTCGAACGGGCCGTCGACGCGGCAGGAGGCGGTGGCGTTCTGGGATGCGCGGGAGCAGCGGGCGGGGTGGCGGGGTGAGGTGCCGGAGGAGGGTCCGGGTGAGGGCCTGGGCTTTGCTTCGGTGCGGGCCCGGGTGTGGGGACGGGGTGGGTCGGAGGGTGGATCGTCGCAGGTGGGACCGAGTGATGTGGTTCCGGCGGTCGGTGGTCCGGGTCGTTGGACGGGCGGCGGTTACCCACCTGACGGACAACTGATGGCGAGCACGACCCACCTACCTACCTGCGGGCGGGCGGAGTCGAAAGCTGAACGATTTCCGGGCGGACGCCAGTTCGGGCCGGGGCCGTTGCGGGCGGACGAGTGGGACCGTGGTTTCTGGTCGGAGCCGCCGGAGTGGATGGCCGACCAGGACCCGGCAGGCACCCCGGAGCAGGTGCGGCGCGGGGCGTCGGCGGAGCCGGTGGGGATCCCGTGGCCGAGGACCGCTCCGGGCCCTGAGCCCCTGCCCGTAGCGGCTTCCATGCAGGAGCCCGTGCCCGATCCGCTCGTGGTCGCGGCTGTTGTTCATGAACCCGAATGCGTCCCGGCGCCCGAACGCGTTCCCGTGCCCGTTCCCGTAGTTGCTCCCACGCCCACGCCCACGTCTGCTCCTGCTCCCGTGGCTGTCGTGTCCGGTGGGGAGGTGGAGGAGACCGTGAGGGAGCAGGAGGCGCGGGGGAAGGGGTGGACGAAGGAGATGGTCGCGGCGGAGAGGGTGTTGTTGTCGCTGGGGAGCGTGTCGCGGAAGTTGCGTATGGGGGAGTACGAGGTGCGCAGGCTGGTGGACAGGGGTGCGGAGTGGTTGCGGCGCGGTATGACGGCGTCGGAGATGCAGTACGTGCTGAGTGCGTCGTTGCCGGATGTCGTGCGGTCGGCGCCGGGGTTCGTCGCGAACCGGCTGATCACGAAGATGCCGCCGGAGCCGGGTTTCCGGCGTGAAGCGACCGTGGGTGTGGTGGCGCCGGGGGCGTCGTGTCCCCAGGGTGTGGACGGGGTCGGGGAGCGGGTGGATGATCCGGTGCCGGTGGTGGTTCCGCTGGTGCTGTGTGAGGGGCCGGGCAACGATCACATGTTCCGGGCGTACGGCGGTGAGACGAAGTGCGGGCAGTGTCAGCGCGACGAGGCGTACGCGCGGTGGGCGGCCTCCAGAGCGGCCGCGGCACGGGCACGGGGCGAGGACGGGCTGACCGGCGACGGCAAGGGCGGCTGGCGCGACCACCTCGCCGAACTCGCCACCCCGGCGGACAGCAGCAAGGACCCCAGCACGGACGGCGGCACGCCCACGAGTGCAGTCACCACCAGTACAGCCCCCACCTCCAGTACAGCCACGGCCACCAGTACAGCCACGGACCAACTCGCCCGCCCCGAACCACCCCAGCGCTCCGACGCCACCCGCGACTGAGGCGTTCCGCAGCGCGGGGGCGGCTCGGCGGAGGGCGTGCGAGGTGAGCGCGTGCGCCCAACTGCGTCGCGTGCGCCGGTCGGACGGTGTCACCCGTCCGAGTGGGAAGAACGAAAATTCCGCGCAGGCCTTCGAATTACCTATCGGACAACGCCGTTTGCGACGTGTTCTTTCGTACGGCATTTCGCACGTCAACGCCTCCGCGTTCGATAGCAGCATGGGTGGCAGCGTGTGGCGTTTCGCCCATCGAGAGTGATGTGCGAGGAGAATGACTCGGGCGGTTCGATGCAGAGGCGACCTGACCCTCTCCCGCGTTTCTGCCTAAGGAGGACCGGTGACGGACAGCTGGGGGACTCTGGGGACCGAGTCCGTGGACAGGATTCGCACACGGGAGCGCGCTCAACTCCTCGACGCGGCACGCTCGATGTTCGGCACGTACGGCTACAAGCAGACGACCGACGAGGAAGTCTGCGCACGGGCCGGTGTTCCGGTGTCGATGCTGTACGAGGAGTACGGCTCGCTGGAAGGCCTGTTGATCGCCCTGCACGACTGGGTGACGACCAAGGGCCTGCGCGCCGCCGAGAACGCCATGATGGCCGAGGGCATGGACGAGTGCTCCATGGCCGAGCGCACCCGTGTCCTCTTCGACGCGTACGTGAAGGCGGTGACGGAGGACCCCCGCGAGGCCCGGGTGACCTTCGTCGAGGTGCTGGGCGTGAGCCGTACGGTGGACGCGCACTGCAAGCGGTGGCGTGACGTGTGGGCACACTGGCTGACCGGTGAGACCCAGCGCGCGGTGGCGCGGGGCGAGGCGGAGGAGGGCGACCACAAGGCGGACGTCCTCGTCATGGTCGGTACGGTCCACGAGCTCATGGCCCACCACACCCGGCGGTCCCGGCGGGCCCGGCCGGAGGACGTCTCGCGCGAGCTGTGGGAGTTGGCCCTGTCGATGCTGGGGACGCAGCGGACGGGCTGAACCGCCCGTGCGGCGGCTCCCGCCCGCGGCCGGCCGGGACAGGGGTGGCGCCCTCTGCCCCGGCCGGTCGCGTACGGTCGTGCGCCCCCGCGGTCCCGCTGCCCGTCAGGGTCAGCGGACGTCGACGTAGTCGCCGGTGGCCGTGGCGGTGCCCGTGGTGGGGGTGCCGCCGAAGGTCCAGCGCCAATAGCCGTCCACCGAGGCGGTCACGGTGGTCTTCAGGGCGCCGGTCGAGCCGGCCGTGACCGTCTTCACCGTGGAGTAGGTCGAGCCGGTCGCCTTGCGGAACTGCAACGACACGGCCTGGCCGCCGTATCCGGCGTACGCGTGGGTCGCCCAGTCGGCGCGGGTCAGCGCGCCGGTGACCGTGAGGGTCTTGCCCTTGACGACCGGCTCGGGGCCCGCGTTCGCGGTGAGGTTCGCCCAGCGGCGTACGGGGGCGGAGCCCGACGCGGTCTTGTACTCGTGCGCGAGGATCGACCCACCGGCGCTGATGAGTTCGCCGTAGAAGCCCACCTTCCAGGTACCCGCGTCAGCCGCGGAGTTGAGCTTGGAGGGCGGGATCCAGAGGAAGCCCTTGCAGTCGGTGACGCGGCTGCTCACCTTGTAACAGGTGTAAGAGCCTGTGTAGAGAACGTCCCGGGCCGCGACGCCCTTCGCCGGGGTGGAGCCGTGGTAGAGAAACGGTTCAGCGGTGAACCGGGAGGTGTTGTCCACCGAGTAGCCGGCGGGCAGCGTGACGCGGAAGTCGATCGACGGCTCCTTGGCGTCGGTGGTGCCCACCACGATCGGCTTGCCCCCGTTGACCACGACGTTGGTCACCGAGATGCCGGTGGACGCCGCCCGGGCCGCCGGAGCGGTGGAGAGCGCGGTCAGGGCGAGTGCGCCGGCGAGCGCCACGACCGTGCCGGACCTGCGGATTGCTTTCAAGGAACACCTCTTCGTCCCGTGCCGGAGCGTGCGACGACGTCCGGGGTGCGAGTCCCGCCTGCCGGGTCATGTCACCGGCAGGCGGGGGGCCGCAGATTATCAGTGGCATGCGCATGTTCTGCGGGCGGGGTGAAGAACCTGTGCGCCGACCCGCCGTCAGAGGGCGCGCTCGGGCTCCGGGTCGGGTGCGGGCACGGGGTCGGGCGCGGGGGCGTACCGGCCGCCGAGCGACCACGCCTGGTGCATCGCGTCCGCGAAGGCGGCGGCCAGCTTGTGTTCGCCGCTGGGGCCCGGGTGCGTGCCGTCGTAGGTGTCCGCGTGGATGTCGTAACCGGTGGGGTGCGAGGCGAGCAGGACGGGGGAGCCGGGCACGGAGAGGTCCGCGACGGCCTTGGCGAGCAGCGTGTTGAAGAGCGCGCACGCGGCGGCGAAGGGCGCGTCGGACTCGGCCCGGACGTTCGGGATGACCGGCAGCAGGACGGCCCTGATGCCCGGGTTCGCGGCACGGGCGGCGGTGATGAACGCCCGCGCGTTGGCGGCGGTCTGCTCGCTGTCGGTGTAGAAGCCGAGGTCGATCAGGCCGAGCGAGACGAGCAGGACGTCCGCGCGGGAGGCGGTCACCGCCTCCCCGATCACCGGCGCCATGTGCAGCCACCCCTCGCCCCAGCCGGCCAGGTGGCGGCGGGCCGGTGCGGGAAAGGAGGGATCGGCGTACGCGGTCGAGACGGGGGCGTCCGCCTCGGCGTCGTAGAGGCCGGTGCGCGGGCCGACGATGGCGTACGCGCCCTCACCCAGGGTCGCTTCGAGGTGCTGCCACATCCGGTGGCGCCAGGTGAAGTCACCCGTCCGCCCGACGGTCATCGAGTCGCCGACGAAGAGGAAGCGCACCGCGTCCGCGCGGGCGGGCGTGCCCCCACCGCCGCGGGGCGTGGAGTCGGCGGCGGCAGACAGGGAACGCATGGCGCCATCATCCCCGATCCCGCGATACGGCCGCACCGTGATGATGGACACTTGCGCCATGCGTGTCTCTCTCACCGCCCTCGGCGCCACCGCCCTGCTGCTGTTCGCGGGGACCGCCCCGGTCCGTGCGGACGACGGCGACGGCGCCGACCGGAGCTTCACCATCGAGGACCCGCGCATCACCGAGTCCAGCGGGCTCGCCGCGAGCCACCTCCACCCGGGCGTCTACTGGACCCACAACGACAGTGAGGACGGCCCCTACCTCTATGCCGTCGACTCCCGCACCGGCAGGACCGTCGCCACCGTCACCATGACCGGTGTGGGCGAGCCCCGCGACGTGGAGGCGATCTCGCTGGGCCCGGACGGGAACCTCTACGTCGGTGACATCGGTGACAACCTCGACGGCACCTGGGACCACGTCTGGATCTACCGCCTCCCGGAACCGAAGGTCCTGAAGGACGTCACGGTGCGCGCCACCCAGTTCGACGTGGTCTACGCCGACGGGGCCCGGGACGCCGAGGCGCTGATGGTCCATCCGAAGACCGGCCGGGTCTGGATCGCCTCCAAGAATCAGGACGGCGGCGGCCTCTACGAGGGCCCCGCCCACCTCTCCACCAGCGGGAAGAACGTCTTCCGGCGCGTCGGTGAGGTGCCGTGGGTGACGGACGGCGCGTTCTCCCCCGACGGGACCCGGCTGGTGCTGCGCGGCTACCTCGGCGCCGACGCCTACACCTTCGACGACGGGAGGCTCGGCGACGCGGGCGGGGTGGGCGCCCCGTTCATGAGGCAGGCCGAGTCGGTCACGTACACGGCGGACGGCACGGCGCTGATGTTCGGCACGGAGGGGGAGCGGAGCCGGGTCCAGCGGCTGGAGGTGAAGGGCACCGACGCCGCGCAGTCCACGCCCGGTCCGAGGGCGTCGAGCGGGTCCGGATCCTCGGGGGGCGGCGGTTCGTCGTCCGCGGGGGAGAGCGGCGCGAGGGACCCCGAAAACGGCTCCGGGGCCGACGGGGAGACGGCCGGCAAGGGCGGTACGGTGCTGGTCGGCCTCCTCCTGGCCGGCGCGGTGTGGCTGGCGGTCCGTACGAAGCGGCGGCGCAACGGCGGCTGACGGAGTGCGAGCCCGGATGTCCCGGTTCGGTTTCGGATTCCGGTGCGTGGGCGTTCTGGGGGAAAAGGCGCACAGCGTTGTCACAGCCATGCCATACGATGCGCTCACCTGTTCGCGACACTTCTTCGCGACTCTTCCGCCTGAGGATCCCTTTCATGCCTTTCGGTTCCAAGACCCCTTATCTGCGCGGTATATCCGTTGCCGTCGTTCTCCTTTCCGTGGGTGCGTCCGGTTGTTCGGTCGCAGAAAGCGCCAAGGACGGCATTAAGAAGGCCGCCCGGACCGAGTCGGTCTTCTCGCTCGACGTCGGCGAGTGCTACAACCCGAACTCGAAGCCGGTCGCCGAGGGCGAGACGGGCGAGGAGTTCTCGATCGAGGTCGTGCCGTGCACCGAGGCCCACGACGGCCAGGTCTACGGCGAGTTCAAGATCGACGACGGTGCCTACCCCGGTGACGACGCGATCGTCACCGCCGCCGACACCCGCTGTGTGGCGGAGGAGCAGAAGTTCGCGCCCGACACCTGGGCGATCCCCGCCGGCGTCTCGGGCTCGTACTACCAGCCCACCAAGGAGTCCTGGGCCACCGGTGACCGGCTGGTGACCTGCACCTACACCAAGGACTCCGGCAAGATCACCGGCACGCTGAAGAGCAAGACCATGAACGCCGACCAGCTCGCCTACCTCAAGGGCTCCAGCGCCCTCTACGAGGCGCTCTGGTCCACCCAGCCCGAGGCCGACGCGGTCGAGGACGACCTCGCCGGCTACAAGGCGCAGGCCGCCGCCGTCAACGCGGCGCTGGACGCCCACCTCTCGGCGCTCCAGGGCATCGAGCAGCCGGCGACCGCCAAGCTGCGCGAGCAGCTCGACACGGCGAACAAGGCGTGGAAGAAGGCCGCCGACGCCGCCGACGTCGACGCCTTCTACCTCGCCTACGACACCGCCTTCACGGGCATCGACCCGAGCGACTCCGTCGCCGCCCGCAAGGAGCTGGGGCTGTCCACCACCGTCCCGGCCGACGAAGCAGAGGTCTGGGCCGGCTGACGAGCCGTCTCCGGCAGCCGCCGGAGCCCGCACCGACAGGCAGCGGACGGGGCGTCCGGCGGGTTCTCACCCGCCGGACGCCCCGTCGGCCGTCCTCCCCGCCGGGCGGAGCCGGGGCCCCACCGCACCGCGCCGTCCGTGGCCCTACGCTCTCCTCCCATGCCGCACACCTCAGCGCTCCTCGTCATCGACATGCAGAACCAACCGGTGGCCCTCGCCCACCGTGCCGCCGAGACCGTCGCCGTGATCGCCGGACTGCGCCGACGGGCGCTGGCGGCACAGGCGTTGATCGTCACCGTGCAGGACGGCGGTGACGGCTTCGACGTCGGCTCCCACGGCTGGCAGGTGGTGCCCGAACTCGCCCCCGGCCCGGCGGAGACGGTCCTGCGCAAGACCTCCCCGGACAGCTTCCTCGGCACCGGCCTCGACGAGCTGCTGACCGCGCACGGGATCACCGAGGTGGTCGTGACCGGGTTCGCCACCGAGATCTGCGTGGACACCACCGCGCGCGCCGCGCTGAGCCACGGATACGACCTGGTGCTGGTGGCGGACGGGCACACCACCTCCGTACGGGGCGCGGACGACACGGAGTACGCCGATCCGGACCGGGCGATCACCCACCACAACGAGATCTTCCGCCACCTCGGCTACCCGGGGCGCTCCCTCCGCGTACAGGACGCCGCGGAAGTCGACTTCGGGCAGCCCGGACCCACCGAGCCCGGTCCCCGACCCCTGCACGCGGAAGCCGGGTCCGCGGCCGCCACCCGGGAGTCGTACGACCTGCTGGCCACCGCGTACGCGGCACGGTTCGGCGCCGAGCTGGACGCCAAGCCACTGGAACGGGCGCTGCTCGCCGGGTTCGCGGAGCTGGTACGGGAGACCGGCGGCGGCCGACCGCTCGCCGACGTGGGGTGCGGCACCGGCCGGGTCACCGGCCACCTGCACGGACTCGGCGCCGACGTGTTCGGGATCGACCTGTCACCCGGAATGCTCGCCGTGGCGCGCGCCGCACACCCCGGCATCCGGTTCGAGGAGGGCTCGATGCTCGCCCTCGACCTGCCGGACGCGTCGCTCGGTGGGCTGCTCGCCTGGTACTCGGTCATCCACCTCACCGACGCCCTGCTCCCGGCCGCCTTCGCCGAGTTCCACCGGGTGCTGGCACCGGGGGCGCACGTACAACTCGGCTTCCAGGTCGGCGACGGGGCACGGCACTACGACGAGGCGTGGGGGCACCCGGTCGCCCTCGACTTCCACCGCCGACGGACGGAGACGATCGCCGCCCTGCTCACCGCGGCGGGCTTCGAGGTCCGGGTACGTACGGTGCGGGAAGCCGACACCGAGGGGGAGCACCCCGAGCCGACCCCGCAGGGATTCGTCCTGGCGCGGAAGCCCGGCGCCGGTGCTGAACGCCGTCAGTCCGCCGGTCGCGCCGGTGACACCGTACGGCTGCCCGCCGCGATCAGCTCCGCCACGGGCCGTCAGGGGACGGGGCCACGGTGATGACGCCTCCGATGATCTCGACACGGTGACCCGGGAGCCGCTCCATGAGCCTGTGCGCACTGTCGAGCAGCGACTCCGGCTCCTCGTCACCGGGGTACCCGACTGCTGCCGCAGACATGGTGTGCCTCCTGGGACGACTGGTGTCGAGAGCATCATCGTAGGACGAAGCGAGGCCCGGCGTCGCGGAGGACGGAGCTCACCCTCCCGAGTGACGCCGTGTACGGCGACGGCCCCGTACGCCCCGGGAAACCAGGGGTGTACGGGGCCGTCGCGCGGGCGCGAGCCGGTGCGGTCGCTGTTACAGCTTCTCGATCACGTAGTCGATGCAGGCGGTGAGGGCCTGGACGTCCGCCGGGTCGATCGCCGGGAACATCGCGACGCGCAGCTGGTTGCGGCCCAGCTTGCGGTACGGCTCGGTGTCGACGATGCCGTTGGCGCGGAGCACCTTGGCGATCGCGGCGGCGTCGATGTCGTCGGAGAAGTCGATCGTGCCGATGACCTGCGAGCGCTTCGCCGGGTCCGTGACGAACGGGGTGGCGTGCTTCGATTCCTCGGCCCAGCCGTAGAGGTTCTGGGAGGAGGTGAGGGTGCGGCCGGTCGCGAAGTCCAGGCCGCCCTGGCCGTTCAGCCACTTCAGCTGCTCATTGAGCAGGAAGAGGGTGGAGAGGGCCGGGGTGTTGTACGTCTGGTTCTTCGTCGAATTGTCGATCGCCGTGGGCAGCGAGAAGAACTCGGGGACGTGGCGGCCGGAGGCGTGGACGCGCGCCGCGCGCTCCAGGGCCGCCGGGGAGAACGCCGCGATCCACAGGCCGCCGTCGGAGGCGAAGGACTTCTGCGGGGCGAAGTAGTAGACGTCCGTCTCGGTGATGTCGACCGGCAGGCCGCCGGCGCCCGAGGTGGCGTCGACCAGGACGAGCGCGCCCTCGTCGGCACCCGCGACACGCTTGATCGGCGCCGCGACACCCGTGGAGGTCTCGTTGTGGGTGAAGGCGTAGACGTCCACGCCCTCCTCCGCCCGCGGCTCCGGGTGGGTGCCGGGCTCGGACGAGATCACCGACGGGTCCGCCAGCCAGGGCGCGAGCTTCGCGGCCTTGGCGAACTTCGAGGAGAACTCACCGAAGTTCAGGTGCTGGGACTTCGTCTCGATGAGACCGTGCGTCGCGACGTCCCAGAACGCGGTGGACCCGCCGTTGCCGAGAACGACCTCGTACCCCTCGGGGAGGGAGAAGAGGCTGCGCACACCGTCGCGCACCTCGCCGACCAGGTTCTTCACCGGGGCCTGGCGATGGGACGTACCGAGGAGGGAGGTGCCGGTGGCGGCCAGCGCGTCGAGCGCCTCCGTCCGCACCTTGGAGGGACCGGCGCCGAAGCGCCCGTCGGCGGGCTTGATGTCAGCGGGAATCTGGATGTCGGCCACGACTCGGAGCGTAGTCCCTCGGCGAGGGGAGATAAGACCCTGTCCGTCCGGTGAGACGGACGCTCCGACCCGTGGACAACAGGACGATCGGTGCGGTAGGCGGACGGGCTCAGCCCAGGGTGACCGGGAGTTCGAAGAGGTCGTTCTGGGTCACGATCGGCTTGTTCCGCAGCTCGGCGGCGGGGACCGCGAGCTCCAGCTCCGGGAAGCGGGCGTACAGCGCGGGGAGCGCGACGGCCGCCTCCAGTCGGGAGAGCGCGGCGCCCGGGCAGATGTGCGGGCCGTGGCCGAAGGAGAGGTGGCGGTTGGGGGAGCGGGTGAGGTCGAACTCCGCCGCCGTCGGGCCCCACTGCTTCTCGTCCAGGCTCAGCGCGTGGAAGGAGACCATCAGGCCCTCGCCCTTCGGCAGCACCCGGTCGCCGATGGTGATGTCCTCGGTGGCGAAGCGGATCAGCACGTGCGAGGTCGGCGACGACCAGCGCAGCGTCTCCTCGATCGCCCCCTCCCAGGTCGCCCCGCCGGAGAGCACCAGTGCGCGCTGCTCGGGGTGGGTCTGGAGGGCGACGACGGTGTTCACGATGAGGCTGATGGTGGTCTCGTGACCGGCGGCGATGATCAGCTTCAGGGTGTTGAGAATCTCGTCGTCGGTGAGCCGGTCGCCGTCCTCGGAGGCGTTCAGCAGCGCCCCGGTCAGGTCGTCGGCCGGGGACTCCTTCTTCTCGTCCAGGATGCGCGAGAAGAGGGCGTGGATGTCCGCCATCATCCCCGGGACCTCGGCCGGCGGCGTCAGGTTGGAGAAGAACCTGTCGAAGAGCTCCTTCATCCGGGGCAGGTCCTCGGTGCCGATGCCCATCAGCTCGCTGATGACGTTCATCGGCAGCGGGTAGGCGAACTCCGCCTTCAGGTCGACCCTCTCCCCCGCCGGGCGCCCGGCGAGCCGGTCCAGCAGCTCGTCGGTGCGGGCCTGGACGGATTCGCGGAGCCGCTCCACCCGGCGCACGGTCAGCGCCTGTGCGACGAGCCCGCGCAGTCGGCGGTGTTCGGCGCCGTCCGAGGTCAGCATGGTCTTCCCGGGGTTGACCAGGCCGATCAGCGGCCAGTCCGGGGCGATCTCGCCGCGCTGCCAGGCGTTCCACACGTCGATGTCCTTCACCAGGCGCGGGTCGGTGAGGACCGCCTTCGCCTCGGCGTGGTGGGTGACGGCGTAGATGTGGACCCCGCCGGGCAGCTCCACGGGGACGAGCGGACCGGCCGCGTGCAGCCGGGCGCTCTCGCCCCTGAGGTCGCCGACGAACAGGTCGAGCACGATGCGCTCGTCGTCGCGCGCGCCGGTCGGTCCGGTGGTCGTCACGGTCACCGCGTGCCTCCAAGGGCGGGAGTGGGAGTGAAGCGGACGGGCAGCTCCGTCAGACCGCGCAGCCACGGCGACGGGCGCCGGGTGAGGTCCTCGGCGGGGACCGAGAGATCGACGTCGGGCAGCCGGTCGAGGATCGCCTCGATCCCCGTACGGGCGATGACCTCGGCGGTCTCCTGGGCGGGGAACGGGCAGCGGTGCTCCCCGTGGCCGAAGGAGAGGAAGGCGTTGTTGCCGCCGGTGAGGGCAGAGCCGTCGGTACGGACCTGGGGGTCGGCGTTGGCGGCGGCGACCCCGAGGACGAGCAGGTCGCCGGCGGCGATGTGCTGCCCGCCGAGGTGGGTGTCGCGGCTGGCCCAGCGGCCGGCGACGTTCTGGGTGGGGGTGTCCTCCCAGAGCACCTCGTTCATCGCCTCGGCGACGCTGTGCCGGCCGCCGGAGAGCGAGGCGGCGAACCGGTCGTCGGTGAGCATCAGCCGCAGCGAGTTGCCGATCCAGTCGGCGGTCGGCTGGTGCCCGGCGGCGAGCATCACCATGAGGTCACGGGCGGTCTCGTCGGCGGTGAACTCGCCGGTGTCGGCGAGCATCCGGGACGGCACGTCGTCGCCGGGGGCGGCGGACCGTTCGGCCACCAGCCGGAACACCGACCCGGCGATGTGCTGCTGGCCGGCGAGCGCGTCCGGCCCGCCGTTGATCATGTCGTTCATCGCCTTGACGAGGGCGGGTCCCGCCTCGTCGGGGAAGCCGTACAGCTTGGCGAGGACCCGGACGGGCAGCAGCATCGCGTAGTCGCCGATGAGGTCGCAGGTGCCGGCGGAGCAGAAGCCGTCGATCAGTTCGTCGGCGAACTCCTCGGTGTACCTGCGCAGTTCGAAGGGGTCGGCGCCCTCCAGCGCGGTACTGATCACCTGCGAGCGGCGGCTGTGGCGCTCACCCACGGTGTAGAGGACCGAGGGCTGGTCCTTGCTGATCATCGGGTGCAGCGGCCAGTCGTCGGCGATGTGCGGCCACTGGTTCCAGATCTGCGAGTCCCGGGTGAACAGCACCGGATCCGTGGTGACCTGGTGCACCTCGCGGTAGCCGAGCACCAGCCAGGCGGGTACGTCGCCCGGCAGCAGGATCGGCGCCACCGGCCCGTGGTCCCGGCGGACCTCCCGGTAGAGCTGGTGCGGTTCGGTGGCGAACCGGGGGCCGGACAGCGGTACGGGACCGAGGTCCGCTGCCGCACCCGTGCCGTGGTCGACGGGGCACGCGTTCACGAGGTGGTCTCCGGGGTTCTGCCGGCCGCCTCGGGAGCGCCCGCGAGCGCCGCCTGGGGAGTCCGGGCGCGGGCGGCGGACAGCGCGTGGAGGTGCTCGACCAGGGTGATGAGGACGTACTTGCTGGACGACCGGTCGCGGGCGTCGCACTCGACCAGTGGCACGTCCGGCGCGAGGTCGAGCGCCTCGCGGATCTGCTGCTCGGTGTGGAGCGGGCCGCCGAAGTCGTTGCACGCCACGATGAAGGGCGTGCCGTGGTGCTCCAAGCGGTCGATGGCGTACCAGGAGTCGGCGAGCCGGCGGGTGTCGACGAGGACGACGGCGCCCAGCGTGCCGGAGAACAGGCGGTCCCACAGGAACCAGAAGCGCTCCTGGCCGGGGGCGCCGAAGAGGTAGAGCACGGAGCGCTCGTCCAGCGTGATGCGGCCGAAGTCGAAGGCGACCGTGGTGGACGTCTTCGTGTGCACGCCGTCCAGGTCGTCGACGTCCTCGCCCGCGCGGGTCATCGTCTCCTCCGTGTTGAGCGGACGGATCTCGCTCACGGAACGGACCATGGTCGTCTTGCCCACGCCGAAGCCACCGACGACGACGATCTTCAGTCCGTTGTCGGCCGTCGCCCGCAGGGCGGCGCGGTCAGAGGTTGCGGAGTCCAACGAGCACCTGTTCCAGGATGTCGGGGTCGGGGAGCCGGTCCGCGACTCGGGCGGTACGGGGGTGGCGGGCGCTGATCCGGCCGGTGTCGAGCAGGTCGCCCAGCATGATCCGGACGATGCCGACGGGCAGGTTCAGCGTCGCGGCGATCTCGACGACCGCGGTGGGCCGCTCGCACATCCGCAGGATCGCGACGTGCTCCGACTGCATGCCGGGAGCCGGCTCGCACTCGGCGACGACGAGCGTCACCAGGTCGAAGGTGTCGGAGTCCGTCCGGCTGCGGCCACCGGTGAGGGTGTACAGCCGGTCCGGGGAGTCGTCACGACCGGGGCGGGGGCGCGGCACCGGGGTCACCGGGCGGGGGTTCCCGCGTCGGCGCCCGGCCCGTCGGGCGCGGCGGACTCCTCACGGGGCGGAGCGACGAGGTGCTCGCCGAGCTGCTCCACCAACTCGCTCATGTTGTGCCCGACGAGGCCGACGTCGGAGTCCTCGGCGGCGACGACCGCCAGGTGTGCGCCCGCGCCCGCCTCGACGATGAAGAGCACTCCGCCGTAGAACTCGGTCATCGCGGACCGTACGCCGCCGGTCCCGTCACCGAACTCGACGGACGCCCCGTGCGAGAGGCTCTGGATGCCCGCGGAGATCGCGGCGAGCTGGTCGGCCTGGTCCACGGAGAGCTCGGGGGTGCGGCAGAGCTTCAGGCCGTCCCGGGAGAGCACCAGCGCGTGGCGGGCGCCCGGGGTGCGTCCGAGCAGGCCCTCCAGCAGCCAGTTCAGCTTCTCGTCGGTGGTCGCGGTCATCGGGTGTTGCCTTCCGGGAGGGGGGCGTTGGCCCGTACTGCCTGGCTGAAGGTGCTGAAGCGTTCGGCCTGCCGCTTCGCGTCGCCGGCCCGGTCGCGGACCTTCTCCGCGTCGGCGGGGGCGGTCTGCGCCGCGCGGGACTCGGCGGCGGCGAAGGTGCGCCCGCGACGGCGCCGGGGCAGTCCGCTCTCGCCGAACTTCGGGAAGGAGCCCGTCGACTCGGCCTCCGACTCGGCGGCGGGGGCGACGGCAGCGGCAGGGGCGGGGGCTTCGGGCTTCGCGGCGGGGGACGGCGGGTCCTGGGGCGCGGGCGCCGGCTCCTCCGCCGAGTCGGCGGCGCTCCCGGCCCCCTCGGCGGCGGCCTCGCCGCCGGCGCGCCCCGCTTCGGCGGCGCCCTCGCGGGGGCCCGCGGCGGAGTGGGTGGGCTCCGGTTCCGGGGTGCGGGTCTTCGGCGCGGCGACGGGCAGCGGTGCGGACGGAGCGCCCACCTGCGTACGGGAGATGAGCTCCTGCGGCAGCATCAGCAGGGCCCCGGTACCGCCGCGCGCGGACGGCCGGAAGGAGACCCGCAGGCCGTGCTTGCGGGCGAGGCGGCCGACGACGGCGAGGCCCAGGCGCGTACCGGAGGGCACCGCGGAGCTCTGGTCGCCGGGGGAGACGGCCTGTTGGGCGCGGCGCAGCTGCACGTCGCTCATGACGAGCCCGCTGTCCTCCACGGTGATCACGACGCCGGCCGGTACCTCTTCGACGTACACGTGCACTTCGGCGGTGGGCGGCGAGAAGTTGGCAGCGTTGTCGAGGAGCTCGGCGAGCGCGTGCATGACGCCCTCGGCCGCGTGGCCGGCGATCGCCACGTCGCTCGTCGAGTGCAGCCGGACGCGGCGGTACCCGCTGATGCGGCCCATCGCGCCGCGCAGGACGGACTCCATCACGATCGGCCTGGCCCACCGCCGTCCGGAGCGCGCACCGGTCAGTACGGCGATGGAGTCGGCGAGCCGGCCCGCCTGGGCGGTGCGGTGGTCCAGGTGGAGGAGGTCGGCGAGGACGGCGTCGTCGGTGTGCCGGCCCTCCATCTCGCGCAGGTCGGCGAGCATGCTGGTGGCGAGCGCCTGCATCCGGCTCGCCGCGTTGGCGCCCGTCGCGAGCGCGGCCGACCGCTCCCGGCCGGCCCGCTCGACGCGGGCGGTGAGGGCGGCCGTCTCGCGGGCGAAGCTCTCCCGGTCGGCCTCGTTCTCGGCGGCGCGCCGCTCGGTCTCGGCGGCCAGCCGCTCCTTGGCCTCGGCCGCCTCGGCGGTGGCCCGGGCGAGCGCGGAGGCCGCCTCCGAGGCGGCGCGGGTGGCTTCGGCACGGGAGGTCGCCTTGATCCGGGCGGCCTCGGCCGTGAAGCGCTGGGCGTCGGCGGCGGCGGACGACACCAGGCGCGTCGTCTCGTCGGTGAACCTGCGGCTGTCGGCCGCCCGCGCCAGGCGCAGCGCCCGTACGGTGCCCAGGGTGTGGGCGGCGAAGGTCACGGCGACGGTCAGCGCGAGGGCCGCGGCGCCCGCCCCCCACGCCAGTGGGGTCCGCACCGAAGCGGGGGCGACGGCGACGGCCCATGCGCACAGCGAGCCGGAGACGACTGCCGACACCAGCGCGGTGAGCGCGGTCGACCGGGTTGAGGGGCGCAATCGAAGTCCTTGGGGCGGACGGCTCGGGCGTACGGCACGGGCGGGGGGAACAGCACGGGCGGCGCTCGCTCGTCGCGCGCGGTGCTGCGGGGTCGGGTGCTGCGGGTCGGGCGCCCCGGGTCGGAGCGCGCGGGTCGGGTGGGGCCGGAACGCGGCGGGCGGAGGTGGCCGGGCATCGGAACGGCCTTCGTCGCGGAGAGTGAGAGGGCCGTAACGACTGGAGCTGTTTGGTCCAGCGCAAGTCGTGTTCACTATAGGAGAATTGACGCTCCTTTTGGGAAGTGTCCGTGGCGTTCTCTGTTCGTTCCGGGTTGTGTATGTGGTTGTGCGGGTGGTGTTGTCCGAAGAGTGCACGCCCTCGCCCGGCATGCTGGTGCCATGGCCGAACCGCACGTCCTCACCCCCGCCCTGGCCCGGGACCTGCGCGCCGAGGTCCGGGGGGAGACCTCCTTCGACGCGACCGCCCGGGCGCTCACCACGATGGACGCCTCCAACTACCGGCGGGTCCCGCTCGGAGTCGTCGCCCCGCGCGACGCCGACGACGTCGCCGCGGCCCTCGCCGTCTGCCGCGCCCACCGGGTGCCCGTCGTCCCGCGCGGTGGCGGCACCTCCATCGCGGGCCAGGCCACCGGCACCGGGATCGTCCTCGACCTCACCCGGCACCTGAACGCGATCGTGGAGCTGGACCCCGGATCCCGGACGGCGGTCGTCCAGCCCGGCGTGGTCCTCGACGACCTGCGGGCCGCCGCCGCCCCGCACGCACTCACCTTCGGCCCCGACCCGTCCACCCACGGCCGCTGCACCCTCGGCGGCATGATCGGCAACAACTCCTGCGGCGCGCACTCCGTCGCCTGGGGCACCACCGCCGACAACGTCCGCTCCCTCACCGTCGCCCGCTACGGCGGCGGCACCCTGCGCCTCGGCCGGGGCTGGGGGAGCCCCGGCGGGGACCGCGCCCCCGCCGGGCTGCGGCAGCTCGTCGACGGCCGGCTCGCCCCGCTGCGCACCGGCTTCCCGGACCTGCCGCGCCGCATCTCCGGTTACGCGCTGGACGCACTGCTCCCGGAACACCCCGGCGGCCCCGACCTCGCCCGCGCCTTCTGCGGCAGCGAGGGCACCCTCGCCGTCGTCACCGAGGCCACCGTCCGGCTGGTCGGGTCGCCGCCCGCCCGCGCCCTCGCCGTCCTCGGCTACCCCGACGAGGCCGCCGCCGCGGAGGCCGCCGCGGGGCTCCTGCCGTACGGCCCGCTCACCGTCGAGGGGATGGCCGCCGACCTCGTCCGTGCCCCCGCCGGGAGCTCCCGGAGCGTCGGCGACCCCGCCGGGCTGCCGCGCGGCGGCGCGTGGCTCTTCGTCGAGACCGGCGGCGCCACCCCGGCCGAGGCCCGGGAGCGGGCGGTCCGGATCGTGCGCGCCGCCGACGCGTTCGACGCGGCCGTCGTCACCGACCCGGCCGGACAGCGGGCCCTGTGGCGCATCCGTGAGGACGCCGCCGGCACCGCCACCCGGATGCCGGACGGCGCCGAGGCGTGGCCCGGCTGGGAGGACTGCGCGGTACCGCCCGCGCGCCTCGGGCCGTACCTGCGCGAGTTCCGCACCCTGCTCGCCGCCCACGGGCTGCGCGGGACGCCGTACGGCCACTTCGGCGACGGCTGCATCCACGTCCGCATCGACTTCGACCTCCTCACCCCGGACGGCATCGCCCGCTTCCGCCGTTTCTCCGAGGACCAGGCACGCCTCGTCGCCGCCCACGGCGGCTCGCTCAGCGGCGAGCACGGCGACGGCCAGGCCCGTGCCGAACTGCTCCCCCTCATGTACGGCGACGAGCTGGTCTCCCTCTTCGGCGCGTACAAGGACCTCTGGGACCCGGACGGCGGGATGAACCCCGGGATGCTGGTCCGCCCCGACCGCCTCGACGCCAACCTCCGCTTCGACGTCCTGCCCCGCCGCCCGGTGGACGTCGCCTTCGGATACCCCGAGGACGGCGGCGACTTCACGGCGGCCGTGCGCCGCTGCGTGGGCGTCGCCAAGTGCCGTACGGCCGCGGCGCCCGGCGCGGGCGTCATGTGCCCCTCCTTCCGCGCCACCGGCGAGGAGGAGCACTCGACGCGCGGCCGGGCCCGGCTGCTGCACGAGATGCTGGCCGGCGAGATCGTCACGGACGGCTGGCGCTCCGAGGAGGTCCGCGACGCCCTCGACCTCTGCCTCTCCTGCAAGGGGTGCCGCAGCGACTGCCCGGTCGGCGTCGACATGGCCACCTACAAGGCGGAGTTCCTCCACCACCACTACCGGGGGCGGCTCCGCCCGGCCGCGCACTACGCGATGGGCTCGCTGCCCCGCTGGCTCCGGCTCGCCGCCCCCGTCGCCCCGCTCCTGAACGCCCTGGCACGCGTCCGCCCTCTCGCGGCCCTCGCCAAACGGCTGGCCGGCATCGCCCCGCAACGGCCGGTCCCCGTGCTCGCGCGGGAGACCTTCACCCGGTGGTGGACACGGCAGCGGGGACGGCCCGGGGCGGCGTCGCGGGCGGATGCCGGTGGGGCGGCCGGTGCGGGTGGAGGTGCAGGTGGGGCGTCCGGTGCGGGTGGAGTTGGCGGTGGGGCGTCCGGTGCGGGGACCGGCGGGGCGGTCGTGCTGTGGCCGGACACCTTCACCACCCACCTCGCGCCGGAGGTGGGCCGCGCGGCGGTGCGTGTCCTGGAGTCCGCCGGACGGACCGTCCACCACCCGGGCCCGGGTCTGTGCTGCGGGCTGACCTACGTCTCCACGGGCCGGCTCGACCGCGCCCGCACGGTCATGCGGCGCACCCTGGACCGGCTGGGCACCTCGCTCGGCCGGCCCCTCGTGGTCCTGGAACCGAGCTGCGCCGCCGCGCTCCGCACCGATCTGCCCGAACTCCTCCACGACGACCCGCGCGCGGCCGAACTCGCCGCCTCCGTGCGGACGTTGGCGGAGTACCTGGAGGAGTTCGCCCCCGACTGGGAGCCGCCCCGGCTGGACCGCGCGGTGGCCGGGCAGACCCACTGCCACCAGCACGCGGTGCTCGGCGACGCGGCTGACCGCCGGGTGCGCGCCCGCGCCGGACTGACCGGTGAGCTGACGGGCGGATGCTGCGGCCTGGCGGGCAACTTCGGCTTCGAGAAGGGCCACTGGGAGGTCTCGGTGGCCTGCGCGGAGGAGCGGTTGCTGCCCGCCGTACGGGCGGCGGTCCCCGGGACGGAGATCCTCGCCGACGGCTTCTCCTGCCGCACCCAGCTGGAGCAGCTGGCGGGCGTACGGGCCCGGCACCTGGCCCAGGTACTGGCGGAAGGGCTGGAGTGAGGGACGGCCCGCAGGGAGGGCCGGAAGGAGTCCTTTACCCCGCGCGGCACCTGGGAGAGGGTGGACGCGGCCCGCCACGGCCGGGCGGGCGGCCGACCCCAGGGGGCACCGCATGACGTACGACATCACCGTGCACGGGACCGTCGCGCCCGGCTTCGAGGGCGTCCGCGACGCCTTCGGGACGGTCCTGGCCGAGGACACCACCGAGCCGGGCTCCCAGCTCTCCGTACGTCTGCGCGGCCGGACCGTGGTGGACCTGTGGGCGGGCGAAGGCCTGGAGGCGACCTCGCTGCTCCCCGTCTTCTCGTCCACCAAGGGGGCGGCGCACCTGGTGGTGGCGCTGCTGGTGCAGGAGGGCACGCTCGTACTGGACCGCACGGTCGCTTCGTACTGGCCCGCGTTCGCCGCCGCCGGCACGGACACGCTGACCCTGCGGGAACTGCTCGCCCACCGCAGCGGGCTGGTCGGCGCCACCCCGCGCTTCACCGACGAGGAGCTGGCCGACGACCGCCTGGTCGCCGAACGGCTCGTGCGGCAGGAACCGTTCTGGAAGCCGGGCACGGCCTACGGCTACCACGCCGTGGTGATCGGCGCGCTGACCGGCGAGGTGGTGCGGCGGGCCACCGGCCGCTCGATCCAGGAGCTGTACGAGGAGCGGGTCAGGGCGCCGCACGGGGTGGAACTCCACCTCGGTCTGCCCGAGGCGCTCGAACCCCGCTTCGTACCGGTACGGCCGATGGCGCCGACCCCGGAGCAGGCGGCGACCCTGACCGCCTTCCCCCCGGACCCGGAGGGCGTGTTCGCCGCCGCGTTCAACCTTCCGACGGATCTGGCCGGCTGGGGAAACCTGCCGGTGGTGCGCGCGCTCGGTTCGGCGTCGGCCGGGGGCGTGGGCTCCGCGCGCGGGCTCGCCCGGATGTACGCGGCGGCCGTGTCCGGGGTGGACGGCGCGGCCCCGCTGCTGACGCCGGCCACCGCCGCCGAGTGCGCGCGCCTCTCCTGGTCCGGGACCGACCTGGTCACCGGCGCGCAGGACGCGTTCGGGCTGGGTTTCCGGCGGACGTCGGGCCAGTACCCCGTGCTGAGCGCAAGCGCGTTCGGCCACTCCGGCGCGGCCGGCTCGCAGGCGTTCGCCGATCCGGAGCTGGGCATCGCGTACGGGTACACCCGCCGCCGGTACGCCTACCCGGGCGGCGAGGCGCCGGAGAACACGCACCTGGTGGAAGCGGTGGTCCGGGCGGCCGGGGGCGCCTGACGGGGGCACGGGCCGCCGTGTTCGCACCGGCGGCCCCGCGCTCACACCGTGAAACGTACGGCTTCCAGCCAGGAGTCGTTGTTCAGGGTGCCGCCGAATATGTAGTTCCCGGAGGCCTGGCCGATCGGCTTGTCACAGGCGAGGCCGCCCCAGCCGGAGCGCACCCGGGCACTCTGGCAGACCGCGCCGTCACCGACGTTGATGACGAAGCCGAGCATGTAGGGATAGTTCCTGGCCGTGCTGCCGATGTAGTTGTCGATCCCGTCGGCCACACCGTTCCAGGGGGTCTTCCACTCGTCATTGTGTACGAAAGCGTTGCCGGCGGTGCCCTTCGTACCGGACACCGCGATGTTGAGGGACTTGATCTTCTTGCCCGTGATGCCGGTCGTACCGCCGTCGCACACCACGCTCTGCCAGCCGCTGCCCTCGACGTAGGCGCGGTAGCAGATGTGCCGGCCCGGCTGCCGGGCCGCGAGGCGCGACACGGTCAGGGCCGCGGTCTCCGGTACGGGTGCGGGGGCGGCCTTGGGAGCGGCCTCGGGAGCGGCGGCCGACGGCTTCGGGGTGGCGGACACCGTCTTCCGCGGGGCGGGCGCGGCCGGGAGCGGGGCCTGGTAGGCCTGCGGGGGAGCGGCGGGCAGCGGCGCCGCCACCGGGGTGGGAGAGACCTTCGGGGTGGGCGACGCCTTCGGGGTGGGCGAGGCCTTCGGGGTGGGGGAGACGACGACGGCCGGGGGCGGCGGGAGGACGCGGGCGGCCGCCGCTTCCTGACTGTCGCCGAGGTCACCGGCGCCGTCGCCCGCCAGTGCGGCGGTGAGTGCGACGGGCGCGGCCACCGCCGCGGCCGTCCAGGCCAGCGTGGTCCAGACACGGCGTCCGGGGGTCATTCCCCGGGGCCCGCGGACCCGGCGGCGGCGGAAGGCGTCGGCGAAGTCCGGCGCGGCCGACGACGGCCGGTCCGGGCAGGTCCCGGGTTCCAGGGGCTGCTTCGAGTGCTCGGACTGCGAGTTCATGGGGTGCTTGGCTCCAGTCGACGGTCGCGGAGCGGGCAGGAGCGGATCGGGTCCCCCGCTGTCGGGGTGTCCGCCGGCCGGGGGTCGGCCCGGGACGCCACCCTAACGCGGGTTTGTCGCCGCGAGTTTCTAGATCTGCAATGTTCTGAGCTTTTACTGAGCATCAACACGCGTCCGAGGACCTAAGTTGACTGAACGTCACCGTGAACAGAAAGAACATGAAAGGGCATTCCCCCGTGCCCTTGATTCTCCGCCCCTGCGGGCGATGTGGAGCGAAACAGTGATCGATGCTCACGGCACATCAGATTCGTCCTCGCGTCCCGCCTCGGCCGAGCGCCACCGGGCGCTGCTCATGAGGTTCGCGAACCGGCTCACCGGGGACCCCTATCGGGCCGAGGACATCGTCCAGGAGACCCTCCTGCGCGCCTGGAACCGGCCGCCGGCCGCCGTGCCGGCCGACGACGACGAGCGGCTGCTCGCCTGGCTGTACACGGTCGCCCGCAACCTGGCCATCGACATGCACCGCCGCGACCGCGCGGTGCCCGTGGGCGCGTTGCCGCAGCAACTGCTGAGCCGCAGCGGGGAGTGCGACCTGGCCGAGCGGGTGGTCGACCGGCACGTGGTGCGCAAGGCGCTGGCCCGGCTGTCGCAGGAACACCGGGAAGTGGTCGTGCGGGTCCACCTCTGCGACCGCCCGAGGGACGAGACCGCCCGGGAGATAGGGATATCCCCGGGAACGGTCAAGTCCCGTACGCACTACGCCCTGCGGGCCCTGCGCAGGGAGCTGGCCGCGTGAACGGCGTCGACCCGATCCGCTGGATCTCCGACCACCGGGACGGCATCATCCGGTGGACCCTCGTGGTGTGCGTGGCCTTCCTGCTCTTCCTCCTGGTCCGGCACTTCGCCATGAAGCTGGGCGGCTGGAAGGCGGCCGGCCGGCGCGTGGTGCGGGAGACCGCCCTCACCGCTGCGGCGTTCGCCTCCCCGGCGCGGGCCTGGCTGCGCTACCGCCGGGTGCTGCGGATCCTGGTACGGCGGCTCCGCTCCCCCGAGAGCTGGCGCGACGCCGAACGGGCCCTCTCCGCGGTGCGGCTCGCGGCCGCGCCCGCCGTGCCGTACGGGGTCCTCGTCGACGACCGGACGGTCACCGTCCTGCTGGCCGGGCGGCACGTCCCCCCGGCGCCCGGACCCTGGGTCGCGGAGGCCGACGCGGACCACCCGCTGCGCTGGACGGCCCTGCGGTCGGAGCTTCCCGCCGTGGTGCCGGAGGCGGGGCTGAACCGGCCGGTCGTGGTCGCGATCGGCGCGCAGGACGCGCCCGCCGGGCGGTGCGCCTTCCTCGACCTGGCGACGGGGCCGCCGACCCTGGCACTGGACGGGGACGAGCGGGCCCGCGCGGCGCTGCTGCCCACCCTCGCCGCACAGCTGGGGCGGCGGCTGCCGCCCGGGCAGACGATCGTGGCCGAGGGCGTGCTGCGCGGGTACCCGGGCGAGCCGGTGCGGGAGGCGTACCGCAGGGCCAGGGAGACCCCGGCCCGGCTGGGCACACCCCCGTTCCTGGCGGCGCGCGAGCTGCCGGACCCGCTCCCGCCCGAGATGGCGGGGCCCCCGGAGGCGGTGCCGGCGTTGCGGGTGCTGGTCCTCGGCTCCGGACGCGGATACGTACGGCGGCTGCACGCCGACCGGTACGGGCAGCTCTCGCTCCCCGGCACGCCGCTGCTGCTGCTGTCGCACGCGCTGCCGCGCGCGGTGTCCCGCACCCTCAAGCGGATCCCGCCGGTGCACCCGCCCGCCCCTTCGGCGGACGGGGTACGGCCGCTCTTCGGGGAAGAGGACGAGGCCGTCCCCGCGGGGCTGCGCGAGGCCGACCCCGACGAGGGAGTGCCGACCGCGGCCCCCGCCGCCCGGGAGAGGCGGCGCGCGGCGCCCAAGACCAGCGAGGCGTCGGCCGGGCCAACCCCCGTTCCGGCCGGCGTCTCGCTGCCCACCCCGCTGCCCGGGCCGCGGGCCACCGCCGGCCCGGAGGCCTCCCCCGCCCCCGGGACCGCGGCCGGCCGGTACCCGGAGGGCGCGCACCCTGCCGCGCCGGCGCCCGTACCCGGCGCGCCGGGGCGCCTGCGGGAGTCCGGCGCCGACGGCCCGGAACCACCCGTCATCTGGGCCGGCTCCGACCCTGACCCGGGAGCCTGGTCCGGGCTGGCCGGCGACCTTGGCGGACCGGAGGCGCTCGACGGGCCGGGCGGTCCGGGACCCCGCGGGCCGGGCGGGGAGCCGGGCGAGGAGCCCGATCCGGATGCCGGGGTGCCCTCCGCCCCGCCCCCACGACACCGCTGAAAGCCACCGCAAGGAGTGCCGTGAGACTCACCCTCTCCACCGTCGACGCCCGGGGCCACCGCGCGGACCACCTGCTGGACCTCCCCGAGGGCGCCGACCTCGCCGCCCTCGGAGAGGCGCTGGGATCCGCCGAGCTGTACCTCGGGAGCAGTCCGCTCCACCCCGACCTCCCCGTGCGGGGCAGCGGACTGCGCGAGGGCTCGGTGGTCGGCCTCGGCGTGCCGGTGCCCTCCCCGGCCGGGGCGTCCGAGGCGTGGCGGCCGCCCGCCTCCGACCCGGCCCTCGTCGAGGTCCAGCACATCGGCGGACCGGGCGCGGGCCGGGTCTGGCGGCTCGGCCCCGGTGACCACGAGGCCGGCACCGACCGCGGCTGCGTCCTCCGCCTCGACGGCGGCGGGGCACCGGCCCGGGCCACCTGGATCACGGTGGGCACCGACGGGCGGGTGACCCTGCGGCTCGCCCCCGACGCGGACGCCGACTGCGGTCTGCGCAGTCTCACCCCGCCCCCGCCGGTCGACCCGACCACCGGCACCCCGCTCACCGCCGAGGAGCCCGCGGGCCCGCAGGACGGCGGCCCCGGCGGTCACACGCCCGAGCCCGCCCCACCCGGGCCCGACGGCCACCCCGTCCCGCCACCGCTGCCGCCCGTCGGGAAGCTGCCGGTGCCGGACGACGGCTCCGTCGAGTGGCCTCCCTACGCCGACCTGTCCCTCGGTGACCACCTGCTGCGCCTGAGCCGGCCGTTCGAGGCGGACGCGGCCGTGAACCGGGCCGCCGACGGCGTGGGCATCGAGTACAACCGGCCGCCGCGGATCGTCCCGCACCTGGACACCGAGTCGATGACCATGCAGGGCCCGCCCGCCGACAACACCAAGCGGCCCTTCCCGTTCCTGATGATGATCTCGCCGCTGATCATGGGCCTGGTCATGATGTTCCTCTTCCGCAGCCTCTACTTCGTCGTCTTCATCCTGCTGACGCCGCTGATGGCCGTCGGCAACTGGGTCTCCGGCCGGCGCACCGGCCGCAAGCAGTACGAGGAGAACCTCCGGATCTACCTGGTCCGCCGCTCCTGGACGGAGCTGGAGATGCGCCAGGCGACGATCGACGAGCGGAAGTTGCGGGCCGACACCTTCCCCGACCCGGCCTCGGTGCTGCTGACCGCCTCCGGGCCCGGCAAGGGACTGTGGCAGCGCCGGCGCCGCGACCCCGACCACCTCACCCTGCGCGTCGGCACCCTGACCCGGCCCTCGCTCAAACGCATCGACGACGGCGCCCGCGACGCCAACCACCGCCAGGTGCACTGGCGGATCGCCGACGCCCCCTTCGGCATCGAACTGGCCGAGCACGGGGTCGTCGGCATCAGCGGTCCCGGCGCCGCCCCGCGCACCCTGGCCGCCTGGGCCGTCGCCCAGGCGGCCGTCCTGCACAGCCCCCGCGACCTGCGGATCGTCGTCCTCACCGACCGCGAGCACGCGGAGGCCTGGAACTGGGTGCGCTGGCTGCCGCACCTGCGCTCCTCCCGCCCCGGTGCCGCCGTCGTCAGCCTCGGCAACGACCCGGAGAGCACCGCGCACCGGGTGAACGAGCTGATCGGCGAGATCCAGAACCGCTCGGACAGCAACACCTCCGCCCTGAGCCGCTCGCTCCAGCGGGAGCCCGACATCATGGTCGTCCTGGACGGCGCACGCCGGCTCCGCGACGTCCCGGGCGTGGTCCACCTGCTCACCGCCGGCCCCGCCGCCCGGGTGTTCAGCCTCTGTGTCGACGAGCGCGAGCGGCTGCTCCCCGAGGAGTGCACGGCCGTGATCACCACCACCGGCAATCGGCTGACCGTCCGTACCTCCGGCGTGCCGGCCGTGGAGGACGTCCGGGCCGACCAGGTCGACGCCGCGTGGTGCGAGGAGGTCGCGCGGGCCCTCGCGCCGCTGCGCGACGTCACCGTCGACAGCGACTCCGGGCTCCCGGAGGACGTCCAGCTGCTGCCGCTGATCGGCCAGGAACCGCCGGACCCGGCCGCCGTCGTCCGGGCGTGGGCCCGCCGGCCCGCCACCAGCTCGTTCGTCGTGGGCTCCGGCTACGACGGGCCGCTCACCATCGACCTGGTCCGCGACGGGCCGCACGGCCTGATCGGCGGCACCACCGGCTCCGGCAAGTCCGAACTGCTCCAGACCATGATCGCCTCGCTGGCGGCCGCCAACCGGCCCGACGAACTCGCCTTCGTCCTCGTCGACTACAAGGGCGGCAGCGCCTTCCGCGAGTGCGACCGGCTGCCGCACACGCTCGGCATGATCACCGACCTGGACGGGCACCTGGTCCGCCGGGCCCTGGCCTCGCTCGACGCCGAGCTCCGGCGCCGCGAGATCCTGCTCAACGAGGTGGAGGCCAAGGACCACACCGAGTACCGGGCCAAGCGGTCCCGGGACCCGAGGCTCCCCGCACTGCCCCGACTGCTCATCATCATCGACGAGTTCGCCACCGTGGTGCGCGAACTCCCCGAGTTCGTCCCCGGCCTGATCAGCCTGGCCCAGCGCGGCCGCTCCCTGGGCCTGCACCTGATCCTCGCCACCCAGCGGCCCGGCGGATCGGTGAGCAACGAGATCCGCGCCAACACCAACCTGCGCATCTCCCTGCGGGTCACCGACCGCTCCGAGAGCCAGGACATCATCGACGCCCCGGACGCCGCCGGCATCTCGGCGAACCATCCGGGCCGGGCCCTGGTCCGGCGCGGTTCGGCCGCCCCGGTGCCCTTCCAGACGGCCTACGTGGGCGCCGAGCGCGGCGGCGCGGCCCCCGACCCGGCGGCCGTCCCGGACCGCCCGCTCCGGCCGGTCCGGAGCTCGGAGCTGACCTGGCAGCGCCTCGGCCGGCCCCCGGCCCTGCCCGACCCCTCGGACGAGGACACCGACGCGATGCCGGGCCCCGGGCCGGAGGAGCTCCCCACCGACCTGAAGGCCCTGGTCGACACGTTGATCGAGGCCACCGAACGGCTGGAGGACTTCACCCGGCAGCCCCGGCCCTGGCTGCCGCCGATGGACGAGCGGATCGCCCTGGAGGAGTTGCCCGCGCCCCCGGAGCCCGCCGAGGGCGAGCTCGCGGCGGTCCCGTACGCACTCCTCGACATCCCCTCGCTCCAGCAGCGGCGCCTCGGCGCCATCCAGTGGTCGGCCTTCGGGCACCTCTACGTCATCGGCGCCCCGCGCTCGGGCCGCACCCAGGTGCTCCGCACCATCGCCGGATCCACCGCCCTGTGCATCGACAGCAGCGACCTGCACATGTACGGGATCGACGCGGCCGGCGGCGGCCTCGCCGCACTGGAGGCCCTGCCGCACTGCGGAGGCGTCGTGTCCCGGCACGACACCGAACGGATGGAGCGGCTGGTCAACCGCCTGGTCGCCGAGCTGACGGTCCGCCAGCGCCTGTTGTCCCAGCACGACTGCGCAGGCATCAACGAGCTGCGCGCCAAGCTGTCGGCGGCCCGGCGCCCCGCGCACCTGGTCCTCTTCATCGACGGCTGGGACGCGCTGAGCCAGCTTCTCGACGACTACGACGGCGGGCGGGTCTACTCCGACGTCGTCCGGCTGCTCCGCGAGGGCGTCGCCGCCGGCATCCACGTCATCGCCACCTCCGAACGCGTCCTCCTCGGCGGCCGTCTGGCCGCGCACAACGACAAGCGCCTCGTGCTCCGGCAGACCGACCCCAGCGACTACAACGTCGTCGGCATGGGCCGGGACCGGGTCCCCTCCCACGTGGCACCCGGCCGCGGCTGGCACGCCCCGGGCGGGATCGAGGCGCAGATCGCACTGCTGCCGACCGTGTCGCCCGAGCGGCCCGACCAGGGCGACGCGCTGCGCGCCATCGGCAAGCAGGCATGGGCGCGGGAGAGCGAAGTACCGCCGCAGAGGCGGCCGTTCAAGATCGGCGAGATGCCCACGCTGATCGGCTTCCAGGAGGCCGTCGACCAGGTCCCCAAGGCCCAACTGCGCCCGCTGTGGGCGCTGATGGGCGTCGGCGGCGACGCCGTCGGACCGATCGGCTACGACTTCCAGGAGGGCGGCGGCTCCTTCGTCGTGGCGGGTCCGCCCCGCACCGGCCGCAGTACCGCGCTCGCCGCGATGGCGGTCTCCCTGCTGCTCGGCGGCACCCGGCTGATCGTGATCACCCCCCGCGAGTCGCAGTTGCGGCGGCTCGCCGCCCACGACCTGGCCCACGTGTTCCGCGAGCCGGACCCCTCGAACGAGGCGCTCACCGAGGCGCTGAAGGCCGTCGCCGGGCAGCCGGTGGTGGTGGTCGTGGACGACGCGGACCTGCTGCTGGCCGCCGACGCCGACCGAACCCTGCGGCAGGTGGCCACGTCCGGGCGGGACCACCTGCAGGGCCTGCTCCTGGCCGGCCTGCCGGAGTCGATGCACTCGATGGGCTGGGTGGGCACCGCCCGCCGGGCCCGGCGCGGGCTGCTCCTCGGCCCCAAGAGCCCCGGCGAGGGCGACATCATCGGGTCCCGCATCTCGGGCGACCAGATCCGTACGCAGCTGGGGGCAGGGCGCGGCTGGACGGCGGGAGAGGGCGGCAGCGCCATCGCCGTGCAGGTGCCGCTGACGGTCCTGGACGCCTGAGGGCCTGCCGGCGGCCCTGACCACGACCTGCGGCGAAGGGCCGGGCCACCCGGCCCGGCCCTCGCCGCAGGTGTCACCCGGGGAGCGTCACTTCTGCGCGGCGGCCTCGGCCTGCGCCTTCTTGATCTCCTCGACGATCTGCGAGTCGGACTGCCCCATCGACTCGGCGATCTTCTTGAAGTTGTCCGCGTACGAGGCGATGTTGGCCGCGGAGGTCTTCATCTGCTTGCTGAACTCGTTGTAGGCGTCCCGCATGACCGGGCTCGCCTTCTCGAAGACCAGGCCGTTCTGGAGCAGACCGCTGACGGTGCCCTCCAGGGAGGTCAGCTCGTTCGAGATGTCGGTGAGCTTGTTGCCCATGGTGGTACAGCCGTTGAAGATCTCGTCGTAATCGAATACGACGTCGTCATTGCCGACAGGCATCCTGACAGCCCCTTCTGTTGAGTGTCCCTGCGTCGTACGAGGTGCGGTGGCAGATCAGTTGCCGCTGCTGTTGACCTTCTCGGCGAGGTCGGCGTCCATGCCCTGGACCGATTCCTTGATCGCCTGGAACTGCTTGGCGTAGCCCTTGATGGACTCCGTCGCCTGCGTCAGGGCGGTGTTGAACTTCTCGTACTGCTGCTGGAGCGCGGGGCTGCTCTTCTCCAGGACGAGGAAGGTGGACAGCAGGCTGTCCACCTCCTTCTTCGCCTCCGTCATCCGGGGCACCAGGGTGACGTCGACGCTGGTGTTGAGCACGCCGGCGACCCGGTCGATCTCGGCGTAGGAAAGGCGGATGTTGGCTACCACGAGTGGTTCTCCTCTGTCGTTCGGAGCATCGGTCGGTGCTTCGGGTGGAAGTGCGGGCGGGATCCGCGGGGCGCGGTCAGCCGCCGTAGTAGGTGTACGAGTAGTCCTCGTCCTCCTCCTCGACGACCTCCTCCCACTCGGCGGTGGGGCCCGAGCGGGTGTACTTCGTGGTCTCGTCGTCCTGGACGACCGTCATCGTCCCGGAGCCGTCGTCGTTGACCACGACCGTCGAGGTGCTGGTCTTGCCGTCGCCGCCGGTGGTGGTCACCGTGTAGTCACGGGTGTCGTACGGCTTGCCGTCGCCGGGCGGGTCGACCATCTTCGGCTCGCCCTGCTCGTAGGTGGTGGACGTGGTGAACGTCTGACCGTTGGTCTTCACGGTGGACGTCTCCGTGATGACGTTGTTGTCCTTGTCGAGGACCAGGTCCACGTCGACCGAGCCCGTCGCCGTCTCGGAGTGGTAGTGGGTCGGCGGGGTGTCCGGCGGCTTGGGCGGTGCCTCACCGGGCTTCAGCGGCGGGTCGTCCGCATCGCGCCACGCCTGGCACCAGCCGGGGGCGTCGTCGGCGTTGCACACCATGCGGATGCTCGCGTCCGGGTTCTCCTCGAAGTACTCGGAGGCGCCGATGCTCTTCAGGAACTCGTCCCAGTCCTTCTTGTCCTGCACCCAGTCGTCGTAGGCCTCCTTCTTGTTCTTCCAGTCCTCGAGACCGAGCGACTTGCCCATGACCCCGGCGCTGCCGCTGATCTGGGAGTCGGCGTCGAAGAAGACGTCGGAGACGCTCTTGAAGAGTTCGGCCAGTTCGTTCAGGCCGTCCTTGGCCTTTCCCTGGCGCCTCTTCGAGAAGGAGTAGAAGTAGTTGAACTCCGTCGACAGATCGGCGCTGCCGAGGATCCTGCGGCGCTCGCTGGCCTTGGCGTCGCCCAGGCTCTTGTACGCGCCCTCGCCGGCGCCCGCTCCCGCCTGGGACGCCAGATCACGGAGCTTCGACTGGACCTCGTGGAGCAACCCGTAGTCGATGGCGAAGTCCGAGGTGATGTCGGCCACGGCCACCTCCTTCCTGCTCGTACCTTGCTTCGACCACGCTCCGGACCCCACTTCGGTTCAACCGGGCCGCAGATTGGACGGCTGCCGCCTTGAACCTGACGGGTGGCCCGTGCGTGGTCGGGATGAGGACACGACGCCGGACGACGGAGGGGGTGGCCGGGCATGGCCCGTCCCACTGACTGGAGCGCGCTGGGACTGTCCGAAGACCCGACCCCGGGTGATCCCGACGAGCTCGACCGGGTGATCGTCTCCCAGTACACGCTGATCGAGCTGGCACGGACCATCGACAGCGGACTCGCGGAGGTCTCCAACAAGGCCTCCGAGGCGTTCAAGGGCAAGACCGCCGACGCTCTGCGGGGCAAGATCGACGGCCGGATCCGGGGCTTCGTCACCACCTTCAAGACCGCCCACGAAGACGTCCGCACCGCCCTGCTCACCTACGTCGGCGTGATGCGCGCCCAACAACGGGTCGCCGACGACGCGCTGTCCGCGGCGGCGGCCCTGCCGGAGGACGACACCGAGGGCCGCGAGGCCCACAAGGCGACGGCGAAGTCCGCCGGGGACACCCTGGAGACCGCGGCCGGCACCGCCGCCACCGCCATCTCGACGGCCGCCGAGTCCATCTCCTCGCCGGTGGACGAGTGCGAGGACCTGTGGAAGGCCCTGACCTGGATCGCGATCATCCTGATCATTCCCGCGATCCTCATCGGCGGCCCGATCGCCCTGCTGGCCTTCGGCCTGAACCTCGCCATCATGATCAAGACGGCGATCGACTTCTCCCGCGGCGACGCCAGCCTGACCGAACTGCTGCTGTCGGTCGTGGGAGTGCTCGCGCCGACCACCAAGGGCCTCAACGTGGGCCAGGCGTGGAAGTCCATCAAAGGATTCGGCGCGCAGGGCATCAAGGGCACCAAGAACCTGGTCCTGGGCGGCCCGAACTCCTTCGGTCTCTTCTCACGGATGAGCCTGGGCCTCGACGACACGTTCAGTGCCACGAGCTCCTGGCTCAAGGGCGGTCTCGGCGACGCGATCAAGTTCAACCGGATCAAGGGGCTGGAGGGCGTCACCCTCCTGGGCGGCGGCTCCGGCAAGGGCTTCCAGTTCTTCCCGCTCGGCGTGCAGCTCGGTGTCATCAACAACATCGGCGCCAAGGGCTTCTTCGGGCTGCACAGCGTGATCGTCGGCCTCAACGGCATCAAGATGGGCGCCGGAGCGATCGCCAACGGCCTCTCCGGCGTCAAGGGTCTGCGGCTGTTCCTGCCGGTGGCCGCCGACGAGATGGGCCAGGGCCTCTTCCTCGCCTTCAAGATCGGCTTCATCGACCGCGGCGTCTTCGGCATGTACAAGTACGGGGCGTTCGTCAACGGTTCCTTCATCGGCGCGGGCAGCAAGGCATCCGGGGTCGGCGCCGGCGTCTCCAACTTCTTCGACGCGGGCAACGGCGCCGGCACGGGCCTGGTCAAGGTGGGGGACTTCCACTTCGCCCCCGGCACCTTCGGCAACATCGGCGGGCCCGGCGGCCTCTCCGCTCCCGGCGGCCTCGTACCGCCCGGCCAGTTCGCCGCACCACCCCCCGGCATCTCCCTGACGATGCCGACCGACCTCTCGGTCCACCTCGGCGAACAGGGCGGCTTCGCCAACCTCGGCCAGATCAACCTGCCCTCCATCGACGCCCGCCTCGCCGATCTCCCCTCCCTCGGCATCACCGGGAGCCAGACGCTGCCCACCCTCGGCGCCGTCACCCGGATCGATCTGCCCGGCGGCCTCGCGGGCCTCCCCAGCCTCGAGAACCTCCCGCAGACGATGCCCGCCCTCGGCCAGGTCAACATCCCCCAGCTCGGCTTCTCGCCGAACCACATGCCGTCGATGACGCTCGACACCCCGTCCGTCAACGGCAACCTCGCGGGCCTCCCCAGCCTCGAAAGCCTCCCGCAGACGACGCCGACCCCCGGCCAGGTCAGCATCCCGCAACTCGGTTTCTCCTCCTCCCCGCTGCCGTCGATGTCGCTGGGCACCCCGTCCGTGGACGGCAACCTCGCCGGACTCGGCCAGGTCACCGTGAACGCCCCCTCGCTGCCCGCGCTCGGGCACATCAACGTGCCCTCCCTGGGCACGGCCGGCGCGGGCCACCTGGGCCTCATCCGCACCGACACGCCCTCGGTCCACGCGCAGATCGTGGACCTCCCGTCGGTGGGCGGCACCGTGGGTTCGCTGGGCCAGGTCCAGCTCGGCAGTGTGAACGTGGCGTCGATCAGCCTGAACGTGCCCCACGTCTCCGCGACGCAGATCAACACCGCGCTGGGCGGCGGCCTCGCCTCGCCCCAGATCAGCCCCGCCTTCGGCGACGCCGTCGGTACGCACACCGACACCCACCTCGGCCAGATCGAGCTGCCGGGAGCCGGCACCGTCCTGGGCCACACCGACCTGCCGAGCGTGAACCTGACCACGGGACACGTGGACACCCCGGCCGTGCACACCGGGCCGCTCAGCACGGACCTGCCCACCAGCCACACCGGGGCCGTGCAGCTGCCGGGGCTCGGTACCAACGACCTGGCGCTGACCGTCCCGCCGCCCACCGCGCACCTGGCCCCCGGCGCCCTGGCGTCCCCGGGCATCAACGGCCGGCTCGTGGACATCCCGGCCGTACTGCCCGGCAACGGCTCGCCGATCAGCACGCCGAACACCTCACCCCTGCTCAACAGCTCGGCACTCACTCCGCCGACCGGCCAGTTCTTCGACAACCTGATCGCGGCGATGAACCGGGAACCACTCGTCGTCTTCATGGCTCCGCACATCACCTACGACTTCCACCACACGTTCACCCACCTCCCCCACATGCCCGCCGGTGTCCAGGTGCAGGTCACCCCCGGCTCGGCCGGACAACTGGTGGACGTCCACGTGACGACCCCGGCCGGCACACCGGGGTCGGTGACCGCCACCCACGTCCCCGTGAACGGCCAGAACGTGCTGCGCGTCGAGCACACCCAGCTGGACGGGACGATCCAGCGCCTCGACTTCGAGCTGAGCGCCGCCAACGACCACCAGCTGCTCGACAGCCGGACCCTCACCCCCGCCGGGCTCGGCGGCGACGGCATCGAGATGGACGACCTCCGGCCGGCCGCCGCAGCGGGCTCCTCCCGGACCGGGGGCGTCGGGACCGGGGGCGTCGGGGGCGCCGGCCCGGTGCTGCCACACCCCACCCCCGTGGTGCACATGGTGCCGGTGCCGGGTCTCACCGGCACCCACGTCACCATCCGGACCGATGCCACCGGCCAGATCGTGAACGCCGAGCCCCTGCCCGCGGGTGCGCCGGTCAGGATCCAGCACCTCGTCGGGGGCGGCCCCGCCGGCGTCGACCTCGTCCGCGTCGAGCGGACCGTCACCCCGGGCGCCGAGATCCGCCGCTGGGACTTCACCGCCGACCACACCGGTAACCGGCTCGTCGCCGACGAGCGCATCTTCCCGCTCAACGACGGCGCCCTGCACGGCGGCGTCATCAGCGTCGACCTCACCGCCGGCGTCCCCACCGTCCGCCACCTGGACAGCACCGGCGCCCCGCTGGCCACCGACGGGCGGCCCATCCAGATCGGCCCGACCTCCCTCAACATCCCCTCCACCGGCGGCTTCCACCTCTACGACCCCACCACCGGCCTGCAGACCCACACCGGTCTCACCCTGGTCGACGCCCACGGCGCCCCCACCCCGCTGCACGTGCTCACCCCGCACACCCCACCCGCCGGCGGGGCCGCGGTGCCGCTCCAGCTCACCGGCGCCGACGGGGCGACCCAGCTCGGCACGGTCACCGTCCCCGCCCACGGGGGCGGCGTGTTCCACGTGCGGCCCGCGCCGGCACCCGGCGCCGCGGCCGTCCCGCACCTCAGCGTCCACCGGGCCGACGGCACCTTCTCGCACCACGCCCTGCCCGTCCCGGCCGTCACCCCGGCCGGGGGAGCGGGCCCGGCTTTCGTCCGCCTCCCGGACGGCGCCGGCGGGCTTCCCTCGCTCGTCCACGCGGACGGTACGGGCGTCGCCGGGGCCACCGTCCACCCGCAGGGCGCGAGCGGTACGCCCGGCTTCCGGATCGAGCAGAACGGTCAGCACCTCGTCGTCAGCCCGGCCGGCCTGCACACCCACGACGCGGTCGCTCTCCGGGGGGCGGACGGCCTGACCACCGGCCAGTTCGTGTTCAGCCCGGTCGCCACCCCCCACGTGCCCCTTCCGCAACTCCACGACCGGGGCGGCGCACCCGGCGCCGCGGTCACGCGGGTGGACGGCACGTACCACGTGGACCTGGGCGGGAACCGGTTCTCCGTCCACGCCCTGACCGGTGCCCACACGCACCAGGCCCTCGCCGTGGGCGGGCTGACCGTCCCGTCGCCCGGCGGCGCCTTCCTGCGGGCCGACCCCGGCGCTGCGGGCGGCTTCCGGCTGGTCCGGGGTGACGGCACCACGGTCCCCGGTGCCACCACGGTCCACCCCCAGGTGGGCGGAGGCTTCCGCATCACCCACAACACCCAGCACGTCGTCGTCGGCCCCACCGGTGTCCACACCCACGACACCGTCGCCCTCCAGGGCCCGGGGACCGGTCAGTACGTGTTCACCCCGGTCGCCACCCCGCACGTGCCCGTCGGACACCCGCACACCGGCAACGGTGCGGTCGACACCACCGTCACCGTCCAGCGGACCGCCGGCGAGTTCCGGCTCACCGACGGCAACCGCACCATCGACGTGTTCAACCCCACGACCGGCGCCCACCTCCGCACCTACGTCCCCGTCAGTGGCGGTACGGCGTTGGACGGCCACTACATCCTGACCCGCCCGGCCGGAACCACCGCCGTCGTGCGCCACGACTTCGGCGACGCCCCGGGCCTGCGGGCCACCCCGCAGCCGGGCCTGGCGGGCGGCGGCTTCCGCCTCGACCAGGGCGACACCCACCTGGTGGTCGACCCCCGGGGCGCCCACACCCACACCGCCGTCGAACTCCGGGGCGCGGGCGCCGCGGGCGGCACCGGGCGGTACGTGTTCCACCCCGTGGCGCCCGCCGGCGCGGCCCCGCACCCGCAGGTCAAGGACGGTACCGGCACCGATCTGCCGGACACCGTCACCGCCCGCCCGGGCGGCGAACTCCAGGTGACCGATGCGGGAGCGGTCCACTTCCACAACGCCGCCGACGGCTCCCTGCGGTTCAGCGTCGTGCGCCTCTCCGACGCGGCGGGCACCCACCTGCCGGAGACCGTGCGGGTGTACGGCGCGGGCGGCATCCGTCTCCTGGACCAGAACCTGACCGTGGTCGACGGGACCGTCGCCACCGTCCGGCCGGGCGGCGGGTTCCGGGTCGAGCGCCCGACCGGTGAGTTCGCCCTGTTCGGCGCGGGAGGCCGTCTGGACTTCCGGGTCGTGCCGGCCGGGGGCGGCGCCCCCCACGCCTTCACCGTCACCCCGACGGGCGGCACCGCCTTCACCGTCGTCCCGCTCGGCGACGCCGTGAAGCTCACCGATGCGAGCCTGTCCCGGTTCGTCGACACCACCACGGGCGGTCTCCGGGTCCTCGACGGCCACCTCACCGTCGTGCCGGGCCACACCGTCGCCGCGGTGACGGCGACCGGCGGCTGGCGGGTCAGCCCGCCGGGCAACCTCCGGCTGGGCGAGTTCACGGAGTACGCCGCCGACGGCACGCTCACCCTCCAGCGGATCAACGTCATCACCCAGCGGGGGATCAAGCGCCACAACCACCTGGAGCTCTACCACGTGGCCACCGGCGGGAACCCGGCCGGCACCTGGAAGCTGATCCGCACCGACCCCGCCGGCGTCCCGATCCCCGGTTCGGGCAGCAAGTGGTTCCAGAACGGCCTGATCACCACCAAAGGCATTCCCCAGGGCCGGATCCACCTCACCACGCACTCCGGCGTCACCGTCTTCGAGGCGCGGCCGCTGCCCGGCGGCAACACCCTGTACTCCTTCCAGTCCAGCGCGAGCGCCGACGTCACCACGTTCTCGTGGGGCAATCAGCGCGGAGAATGGCACGAGATCGACCCACAGGGCACGATCGTGCGCAACGGAGACCGGCACTGGGGCGAGAGCGGCCGCACCTGGTGGGACTCGACCGGCACCAGCGGGGTCGACCGGGTCCTGCACTTCCAGCAACTCCCGGACGGCGGACACGTCCTGGGCACCCTCGACCGCAACGCCTTCACCCAGAGCACGGGCAGCGGCACCTGGTTCCGCTTCGACGCCGACTTCAAGATGATCGCCCAGGGCACCCGCGCCTACGGGCCGGGCATCGGCCGCGGTTTCACCGACACGATGGATCACCCGATCACCGGCCAGAGTGTCGTCGTCCACGAGAAGTTCGGCCGCTTCCAGACCAACACCCACGACGTACGCAGGCTGTTCCAGCGGGAGATGGGCACCGACGGGGTGCCCAAGGACACCTCGGTGTCGCTGTCCGCACCCGGCAAGGAGATCGACAGCATCAGGCAGCTGGAGAACAACGGCGGTTTCCTGGAAGTCAACCGGGTGGCAGAGCAGCGCCCGCCGACCTGGTTCCGCTCCCTCATCAGCAGCGAGTACCGCAACACGGACCTGCGGGCGTTTCCCTGGCTGAGGTCCGACAGCCTCCCGCAGCTCAACGAATGGCGGGTCGTGCCCACGCCCGGCGGCGCCGTCGGCGCGCACGGCATCCGGCTGCTCACCCAGAACGCCGCCATCACCGACATCTCCAGCGCGGGAGAGCTCGTGCGCGAGACCCGCAAGCTGTTCCACGGCAACGACCTGACCGTCGGCAACGTCAAGGTGCCCGACGACCCCGCGGGCGCTCCGGTACACATCCCGAACCAGTACCTGCCCTGGTCGGAGGGGGTGGGCAAGCCGCAGGGCCACCGCACCTACAACAGCGCCGACTTCCAGGCCCACCCCCGGGCCAACGTCACCGTCAACCAGGTCGTCTGGCACGACCGGTTCACCACGGACCTGGGCGACGGCAACTGGTTCAGCCCCAACGCCGCCAAGCAGTGGCACATCGCCCGCACCGGCCTGAACGACGGCACGGTGATCGAGTACCGGCCGATGCCGGCGGTCCGCGCCGACGGCGCGGCGGGCGACGGCGGCGTCGCCTTCCGGCAGAACTTCCACCTGAACCACGGCGACTGGACGCGCTACGACCACCACGGCTTCGTCGTGGGCCGCTCCGACACCTGGCCCGGCATCCAGGGCAGCGCCGACCTGCGCATCACCGCCCACGGCCCGGCCACCGGCAAGATGACCTGGGTCGACGCCAACAACGTCGAGGGCGTCCGTCTCACCGCTCACGGCCGCGACATCAACCGCTACGGCTGGGACCGCGAGTCGTACCAGGACCTCGGCGCCGACGGACGCCTGATCCGTGACCACCGCCTCCTCGCCGACGGCACCACCGTCGACTCCTGGCGCGTCAGCCGCGACGCAGCCGGCAACGAGGTCTGGCACTGGAACAAGATCGACGCACACGGCAACATCCAGGGCTTCGGCACCGGCGCCGGCGACCGGATCCGCCACTGGTTCGACGCCGCGGGCACTCGTCTTTCCGGCTGGGAAGAGAACGCCCGCTGGTCCGACCACCTCGTCACCACCGGCGCCACCGTGAAGATCCAGGAGATCCCCGCCCGGCCCAGCGGCAGCGCCTTCCAGAACACCTTCGGCGACGCCCCCTTCCGCGTCCGCGAGTACGTCGCCAACCCGGGCGACGCCTACAACCGGCACGTGTGGAGGGAGTTCGACGGCGGCACGGTCGTCCGCCAGAAGAAGGAACTGCTCAACGGGAAGTTCCTGGAGAGCGAGAGCTGGCAGAAGCACTGGCGCCTCTACGGGGCGAGCGGCACCAACGTCATCGCCGAACGGTCCGTCTCCGGCTTGGTCTACGAGACCGACACCTTCGGCCGGCTCACCATGGTCGGCCGGGAGACCAACTTCATCGACTGGGCCAACCAGTACCGCGGCTACAACCGCATGTGGAAGGACGCCAACCGCTGGGAGTTCGGCGCCAGCGTCGGCGGCGAGTCCGTCTACCTGCCCTACCTCACCAAGGCGATGCAGCAGATCGCCCTCGACGCGGGACACGAGTTCATCGTCGACTTCGCCGTCAACCTGCTCGTCCTCGGCATCGCCTCCCTGGTCACCAGGGCGAGCTTCACCCCGACCGAACTCGCCAAGGCCGCCTTCACCGCCACCATGAACTCCGCAGTCAAGAGCTTCGTCTCCGGCCTGCACCACATGGTCGGACGCGGCACCCCGTGGAAGAACGGCTGGGGCCACGTCGACTACGGCTACGCCTACCAGCGCCACCCGAGCGACGACGACTGGGGCGGTGAGTGGGCCGGCCACGACAAGGTGACCCGCTGGCGCGGCGGCACCTACGACTATGTCGTCGGCCTCGCCGGCGGCGTTCTGGGCGGAGTCGCCTCCGGAGCCGCTACCGCCTCGGTCTTCGGCGTGAAGACCGCGAGCGGTCAGCTGATCCACCTGGGGGGGAAGGACGCCCTCATGGCCGGTGCGATGAGCGCCGTCGGCGGCACACTCGGCGGCATCTCCGTCGGCGCGGCCCGCAGCATGATCCACCTCAACCTGGCCGGCCGCTGGTACCACCGTGCCGGCATGGTCGACATCTACGTGGCACCGGCCCTCGGCAAGCTCATCGACAAGTCCTTCTCCGCCTTCTTCATGGGCGGGACCGTCCGCGACTGGTTCCAGCCGAGCTGGTACCTGGACGGCGGGCCGGGCGGTCACCCCAACGTCGACTACCTTCCGCAGGGAGCAGGCACATGACCACCACCACCGGTACCCCACCGCTGCGGGTGGGGGCCAAGGGGTGGGGCGGTCACCGCACCATCGCCTCCGCCCTCGCCGCCGCCCCCGCCGGGGCCGTGATCACCATCGCCCCCGGCGTCTACACCGAGTCCCTGCGCCTGGAGCGGCGGGTGGTGCTGGAGCCGGAAGGCGGTACCGGGACCGTGCACCTGCGCTCCCCCGGCGGACCCGTGCTCGACGTCACCGCCCCCGGATGCGAGGTGCACGGGCTCGAACTGCGCGGCAGCGACCCCGCCGAGCCCGCCGTCCGGGTCGCCGACGCGGCGGGACTCACCCTCGCCGAGTGCGACCTGGGCAGGGGCCGGATCGACGTGCTCGGTTCCGGGGACGACACCGGAGCCGCCGCCAACTCCGCCCTCACCTTCGCCGACACCCTGGCGCGGGCGCTGCGCGAACCGGTCGGCGGCGGGGTGCTGCTGGTGCGCGGCAGCCGGCTGCACGACGCCCGGCACGCCGCCGTCCACCTCGAAGGGGACGCCCGGGCCCGGCTGGTGGACACCTCCGTCGACACCGTCGACGGGCTCGGAGTGGCCCTCGGCGGGAGCGCCGTGCTGCTCGGCGAGCGGCTGCGCGTCAGCGCCACCGCCGGCTCCTCGCTGCGTGCCCGCGGCTCCTCCCGGGTGCTGCTGCGCGACACCCGCCTCAGCGGCCCCGGCCGTCACGGCCTGCTCATCGAGGACGAGGCCGAGGGGCTGCTGGAGGACTGCCGGATCAGCGGTTCTGCCCGCGCCGCCGTCCAGGCCGGTGGCGCGGCCACCGTGGGACTCGCCGACTGCCGCCTGGCCGGCGCCGGGACCGACGCGCTGGTCGCGCGGGGCTCGGCGCAGCTCACGGTCCACGGCTGCTGGCTCCTGGACTCGGCCGGCCACGGCATCCTGGTGTCCGGCGAGGCGGTGGTGCTGGCCGGGGACACCCTGATCGCGCGCAGCGGGGCGGCCGCCGTACGCGTCTGCGAGCTGGCCCGGGCGTCCCTGAGCGGCTGCCGGATCGGTGTCAGCGGGGAGCACGCGCTGACCGTCACCGACGCCGCCCACGCCGAACTGGCCGACACCACGCTCTCGGACGCGGCCGTGGCCGGGGTGCACACCGACGGCCGGGCCCGTCTGGAGCTGACCGGCGGCCGCATCGAGCGGGGCGAGACCGGGCTGCGGCTGCGTTCCACCGCCGAGGCGTCGGTACGGGGCACCACCGTGAGCGGCCCGAGCAAGGCGGGCGTGGAGCTCGGACCGCACGCCCGCACCACCCTGGAGGGCGTACGGATCGGATCGACCGGCAGCGCCGGCGTGGTCCTCGCCGCCGGGGCCCGGCTGGTCATGGAGGGGTGCACCATCGAGGCCCCCGGCGGCAGCGGGATGGTCGTCTCCGCCGGTGCCGAGCCCGCGGTGAGCGGCCTGCGGATCGACCGGGCCGCGAAGAACGGCATCCTCTTCGGGCCCGGCGCGGGCGGCACGTTCGCGTACTCCGACCTGACCGGCGGAAACTTCCCCGCTCTGCACATCGGCGCGAACGCCGACCCCCGGTTCACCGGCTGCCGGGTCCTCGACTGCGGCCAGGACGTCGCCCTGGCCGACGAGGCCGCCCCCGTCTTCGAGGACTGCGTCTCGATCCGGGTCAAGAACCCGTTCCTGCCGGGGATCACCGCCGCCGGACCCGCGCCCGGTGCTCCGCCCAGGAAGCCTGCCGCCCCGGACGCGGCCGCGGGGGGAGCGGGCGGCGCCCGTACCGCCCCCGGGGGCACCGCGGCGGCCGGCGGCGGCTTCGCCTCCCTCTCCGACCTCTCCGAACTCGGTGAGCCCGAACCGGAGCCGGAGTCCCTGGAGGAGTTGCTCGCCGAACTGGACGAGCTGGTCGGGCTCGACGGGGTCAAGAGAGACGTCGGCGGCATGGTCAAGCTGATGCAGACCGTACGGCTGCGCCAGCAGGCCGGGCTCCCCGCGCCGCCGCTCAGCCGCCACCTGGTCTTCGCGGGGAACCCCGGCACCGGCAAGACCACCGTGGCCCGCCTCTACGGCAGGCTGCTGAAGGCCCTCGGCCTGCTGGAGCGCGGGCACCTGGTGGAGGTCGATCGCAGCGCCCTGGTCGGCGAGTACGTGGGTCACACCGGCCCGAAGACCACCGAGTCCTTCAACCGCGCCCGCGGCGGCGTCCTCTTCATCGACGAGGCGTACGCGCTGGTGCCGGCCGGGGTCTCCAACGACTTCGGCCTGGAGGCGGTGGCCACCCTGGTCAAGCTGATGGAGGACCACCGCGACGAGGTCGTCGTCATCGCCGCCGGCTACCCCGGCGACATGGAGCGCTTCGTCTCCTCCAACCCGGGCCTCGCCTCCCGCTTCACCCGCAGCCTGGTCTTCGCCGACTACAGCTCCACGCAGCTGGTCCGCATCGTCGAGCACCACGCGCAGCGCCACCGCTACGAACTGAGCGACGGTGCCCGCGGAGCGCTCGGCCGGTACTTCGAGGGTGTGCCGCGCGACGCCCGCTTCGGCAACGGCCGTACCGCCCGCCAGGTCTTCCAGGCCATGACCGAGCGGCAGGCCATGCGGATCACCGAGCTGACCTCCCCGGTCGAGGCCCAGCTGGTGGTCCTCGACGAACAGGACATGCCGGAACTGGTCCCGCCGGCCGCCTGAGGGCGGGGCGGGGCCCGACCGGGCCGGGTGGGGCGGTGGTCAGCCGGCGGGACGGGACGCTCCGCGCCCGACGATCTCGCGGGCGAGCGTGGCGAGCCGGGGCAGCGCGGGGTGCCCGGGGGCGTCGCGGCGGGCGAGCAGGACGGGCAGCGGCGGGGCGTCGGTCAGGGGGACGAACACGACCCCGGAGTGCGGGTGCACGGCGGCGGTGGACGCGGCGGACACGCCCGATCCGCGCCCGGCGGCGATGGCGGTGAGCCAGTCGTCGGTGTTCGCGACGGTCAGCGAGGTCGTGGGGCGGGCGTCGGCGGGCCAGAGCGCGAGGGTGGTCGTCCCGGAGACCGGGTTCAGTACCACCGGGTCGCCGGCCAGCTCGGCGAGGGTCAGTGCGGTGCGGCCGGCGTGCGGGCCGTCCGCCGTCACGGCCGCGACGCGGGTCTCACTGAACAGCACCTCGGTCACCAGCCCCGGGGCGTCCACCGGTCCGCGCAGCAGCGCCGCGTCCACCTCGCCCCGGGTGAGCCCGGCCGTGCGGTCGTCGATGCGCAGCAGTTCCAGCGGAGTCCGCGGATATCGCGCTTGCCACGCGCGCAGCAGCGGCGTGGTGTACGGGCCGAAGGCCGACCAGGCGTGCCCGAGCCGCAAGGGCCGGTGCCGCGAGCGCCCCGTGCCCATCGCGTCGTCGAAGGCGTCGATCGCGGCCGCGGCCCTGTCCCGGAAGGCGACGCCCTCGGGAGTGAGGGCGAGGTGATGGGTGGAGCGGTCGACGAGCCGGGTGCCGAGGCTGTTCTCCAGCGCGGCGAGCGTGCGGGAGACGGCGGGCTGGGTGAGGCCGAGGGCGGCGGCCGCCCGGGTGACGTTGTGCTCGTCGGCGACGGCGAGGAACGCCCGGAGGTGCCTCAGCTCGATCGGCCGGCCGCCCGGGCGGGGCTCCGGGTTCTCCCTGGGGTCCAGGCGCGCGTCGTCCTCACCGGCGTTCATGCGTGCGGAGCATAACGGGAGCACAGAAGGCATTTCACGCGCGGCGCGCCGCTGCCTACGGTGGGCGGGGGAAGGTCAGGCGGACGCGTGGTTCTTCATGATGTACTGCGTGGTGCAGTATGTTGCACGGACAACGTGAAGCGGCCGTCCCGATCCTCCGCACCGACCCCTCGCACCCGCTCCGAAAGGCCCCCTTGCAGTGAACGACCCGCGCAGCGCCGTAGAGCCAGCCGCAGCCGTCACCGTTCCCGAGGCGGTGACCGCCCTGGACGGAGCCCCCGACACGTCCACCGGCGGTGCGCACGGTCCCGGCCCCGAGATGCCGAAGGGACGCGGCGCCATGCTCGTCCCGGTCGCTCTCGTGATCGGCGGGGTGGTCTCGGTCCAGTTCGGCTCGGCCGTCGCCGCACTGCTGATGCCGAGGGCCGGCGCGTTCGGTGTGGTGACACTGCGCCTGCTGGTGGCCGCCGCGGTGCTGCTCGCCGTCTGCCGCCCCCGGGTGCGGGGCCACAGCCGGGCCGACTGGGGGACGGTCGTGGCCTTCGGCGTGGCGATGGGCGCGATGAACAACCTCTTCTACCAGGCGCTCGACCGCATCCCCCTCGGTATCGCGGTCACGCTGGAGGTCCTCGGCCCGCTCGCCCTCTCCGTCATCGCCTCCCGCCGCCTGGTCAACCTCCTGTGGGCGGGGCTCGCCCTGGTCGGGGTGGCCCTGCTCGGCGGCGCGGGCGGCTTCGGCGGCCTCGACCTCCTCGGCGCCGGGCTCGCGGTGGCGGCCGGCGTGATGTGGGCGCTGTACATCGTGTTCAGCGCCCGCACCGGCCGCCGGTTCCCGAAGGCGGACGGCCTGGCCCTCGCCATGGCGGTCGCTGCCGTCCTCTCGCTCCCCCTCGGCATCGCCGAATCGGGTGCCGAGCTGGCGGTGCCGACCACCGTCCTCCTGGGCGCCGCGGTGGCCCTGCTCAGCTCCGTGCTCCCGTACACCCTGGAGCTGATGGCGCTGCGCCGGCTGCCCGCCTCCACCTTCGCGCTGATGATGAGCCTGGAACCGGCCATCGCCTCCCTGGCCGGCTTCCTCGTCCTGGACCAGGCCCTCTCCACCACGGACGCCCTCGCCGTCGCGCTGGTCATCGGCGCGAGCGTCGGAGCGGTACGGGGCCAGGCCGGCGGGGCGGGGAGGAAGAAGCGCCGCGCGGCGTAGCCACTTTGGTGCGGGTCCGGGGCCCGGCCCCGCCGGGGTGTGGTGCACCTCCGGCGGGGCCGGGCCTCCGTCGTTCCACCGCTCGGCACCCCGGCCCGGGACGCCCTGTCGGTGCGGGGTGTGAGGATGCCCGGAGACCGACGGCGGGGAAGTGGGGGAGACGGCGTGCGAGTCCTGCCCGCGTTCGAGCCGACCGGACGCGATCCGGCCGACGACGCCGACCCCGTGATCGTGCGGACCGACTACACGGACGAGGGCGCGTGGCGGGCCGTGGCGGCCGCACTGCGCAGCGCGTGGGACGCGGAGAGCGGGGCGGAGGCGCGGTTCCACCTGATCGACGACCCGCGCTGGGACGGCGCCACCCCCGAGGAGCTCGTACGCGCGGCGCGCGGGGTGGAGAACCTCTCCGCGGTGTTCGTCGCGGACGCCGTCACCCTGCGGTCCTCCTCCCGGCCGCTCCTCGCCCTGGACCTGTGCGCCGACGAGGACGAGGACCTCGACCCCGCGTACTACCAGGAGCTGACCGACAACCCGCCGGCCCGGGAGTTCCGCACGGTGCCCGGCGAGGTCCACACCGTCCAGCTGTGCCTGGCCGTCGGGAACGTGAGCTTCCCGGAGCTTGCCGTCATGGCGTCCCAGGACGCCGAAGGCGTTCTCCGGTCGCCCTGAGGGCGGGGAGGCCTAGAGGGCGGCGAGGAGCGGCCCGCAGCCGCCGCCGGTCGCGGCCCGGGCCGTCATCCCTCCAACCGCAGCGACAGCTCGGAGATCTCCGCTCCCCGCGCGTTCGCGAAGCTCCGTTCCTCGCCGACGACCGTGAAGCCGCACTTCTCCAGGACCCGCACCGAGCCGGTGTTGTCCGCCGCCGCCCGGGCGTGCAAGGGGCGTTCGGAGACCTCGGCGAGCAGCCCCCGCAGCGCCGCGGTCGCGATGCCCCGTCCCCAGTAGAAGCGATCGACGACGTACGTGACCTCCCGCTCGCCCGGCTCGCCGTACACGGCCGCGTGTCCGACCACGTCGCCGTCCGCGAGCACGGTGCGGGTGACGATGCCGGGCGAGGCGAGGATGCGCTCCCAGTGCGCGTCGAAGTGGTCCCGGTCCGTCGGGTCCTCGGCGGTGAAGGCGGCCATCCGGTTCGACTCGGGGTCGCTCATGTGGCGGAAGAACACCGGTAGATCGCTGGGATGCACGGGGCGCAGGGAGACATCGAGGGAAGCCATGGGCCCGACCCTAACCACCGCCGGGGAAGGGAGGGGGCGAGTCGGCCGCGATCGGCGAAGAGCCGTGCGGGGCCCTGGAGTCGTGGAGCCGGGCCGCGCCCTCGCGGCGTGCACCGCCCCTCTCCCGCACGGGTCTCCCGCGCTCCGGCCGGGGGCTCCCCGCAGGACCCGGTGAACCGGGCGGAGAAAATCATGCAAGCACGCTTGCTTGTTTCTCCCTCCGCTGGAATGCTCCGGGGCACCACGCCATGCCCCGAGGGGAGCGCACGTGTCCGATGCCATCGCCGTGATCGACGATCTGCGAGACGAGAGCGAAGAACTCGACGCTCTGGTAGCGGAGTTGAGAGCAGAGGAGTGGGCGACGGCAACCCCCGCGCCCGGCTGGACCCTCGCGCACCAGATCGCCCACCTGACCTGGACCGACGGGGTCGCGGTGACTGCCGCGACGGACCCCGGGGCGTTCAAGGCGGAAGTCGCGCGGGCGCTCGCCGCCCCGGAGACCTTCGTCGACGAGGCGGCCGGTGCCGCGGTCGCCGCCGCCCGGCCCGAGGAACTGCTGCGACGGTGGCGGGCCGGACGGGAACGGCTCCAGCAGGTGTTGCGCGACGCGGCTCCCGGGACGCGCATCCCCTGGTACGGGCCGCCGATGAGCCTCGCCTCGATGGCGACCGCCCGGCTCATGGAGACCTGGGCGCACGGGCAGGACGTGGCCGACGCCCTCGGGGTCGTACGCGCGCCGACGGACCGGCTGCGGCATGTCGCCAGGATCGGCGTACGGGCCCGGGACTACGCGTACTTCGTCCGGGGTGCCACACCACCCGCTCAGGAGTTCCGAGTCGAACTCGGCACCCCTGGCGGCGAAGTGGTCGCCTTCGGGCCCGAGGGCGCGGGGCAGCGGGTGACCGGACCGCTGCTGGACTTCTGCCTCCTGGTCACCCGGCGCGCCCACCGCGACGACCTCGCGCTGCGGGCGGTCGGCGCCGAGGCCGACACCTGGCTGGACATCGCGCAGGCGTTCGCGGGCCTGCCCGGTGCGGGGCGCGCGCCGCGCGGGGGCAGGAGCGAACGAGAACCCGGCCCTTCGAACGCCCCTGGGAGTGACGCCATATGACCATCCCGCCCGCGCAGTCCACGCCCGCGCAGTCCACGCCCGCGCAGTCCACGCCCGCGCAGTCCACGCCCGCGCAGTCCGTGGCCGCCCAGACCCCCGTCGTGCAGCCCGGGACCCTGGCGGGCCCCCCGCCCGCCGCACCGCCGGCCGCCTCACCGGCCGTTTCGATCCCCGTCTCCGTCACCGAGCCCGCCCCGGCCACCACCCGCCCGCTCGATCCGCCCGCGCCCACCCCGCTGCGCATCGGCAACGCCTCCGGCTTCTACGGAGACCGGTTCGACGCGATGCGCGAGATGCTGACCGGCGGCCCGCTCGACGTCCTCACCGGCGACTACCTCGCCGAGCTGACCATGCTCATCCTCGGCCGCAGCCGGCTGAAGGACCCCTCGCGCGGCTACGCCTCCACCTTCCTGCGGCAGCTCGAAGAAGGGCTCGGGCTGGCCGTCGAGCGCGGGGTGAAGATCGTCACCAATGCGGGCGGCCTCAATCCGGCCGGACTCGCCGACTCCGTGCGGGAGTTGGCCGAGAAGCTCGGCATCTCGGTGCGGGTCGCCCATGTGGAGGGCGACGCCCAGCCGGTACCGGAGGGGTTCCTCACCGCCAACGCGTACCTCGGCGGCGCCGGGATCGCCGCCTGCCTGAAGGCGGGCGCGGACATCGTCGTCACCGGCCGGGTCACCGACGCCGCCCTGGTCACCGGCCCCGCAGCCGCCCACTTCGGCTGGGGCCCCGACGACCTGGACGCCCTCGCCGGAGCCGTCGTCGCCGGCCACGTCCTGGAGTGCGGTACGCAGGCCACCGGCGGCAACTACGCCTTCTTCGGCGACCACGACGTGCGCCGCCCCGGCTTCCCGCTCGCCGAGATCCACGCGGACGGCTCGTCCGTCATCACCAAGCACCCCGGCACCGGCGGCGTCGTCGACCTCTCCACCGTCACCGCTCAGCTGCTGTACGAGACCGGGGGCGCCCGTTACGCCGGACCCGACGTGACCGCCCGGCTCGACACCGTCACGCTCGCCCAGGAAGGGCAGGACCGGGTCGGGATCAGCGGGGTACGGGGCGAGGCACCGCCGCCCACGCTGAAGGTCGGGCTCAACCGGCTCGGCGGCTGGCGCAACGAGGTCGTCTTCGTGCTCACCGGACTCGACATCGAGGCCAAGTCCCGCCTGGTGCGCGAGCAGTTCGCCGACGCGCTGGAGCGGTCCGGCAAGGCGCCCGCCGAGGTCCGCTGGGAGCTCGCCCGCACCGATCACCCCGACGCGCCCACCGAGGAGACCGCCAGCGCGCTACTGCGGCTCGTGGTGCGCGACCAGGACGCGGAGTCCGTGGGCCGGGTGGTCTCCGGGGCCGCCGTCGAGCTCGCCCTCGGCAGCTACCCCGGCTTCCACGTCACCGCCCCGCCCGGAAAGGGAGCGCCGTACGGGGTCTTCGAGGCGGTCGCCGTGGCGGCGACCGAGGTCGCGCACACCGCCGTGCTGCCGGACGGGACCCGGCAGGAGGTGCCCGCGCCGGCGGTGACCCTGCTGCTCGACGACGTACCCCCGCCGGCCGAGCTGCCGGCCCCGCTGCCGCCGGAGGTGACGCGGAGCGTGCCGCTCGGGCTGCTCGCCGGGGCGCGCAGCGGCGACAAAGGCGGCGACGCCAACGTCGGCGTGTGGGTGCGCGACGACCACGCCTGGCGCTGGCTGGCCCACGAGCTGACCGTGCAGCGCTTCCAGGAGCTGCTGCCGGAGACGAAGGACCTGGTGGTCGAGCGGCACGTACTGCCCCACCTGCGGGCGGTGAACTTCGTGGTCCGGGGGCTGCTCGGCGAAGGGGTCGCCGCGCAGGCGCGTTTCGACCCGCAGGCCAAGGCGCTGGGGGAGTGGCTGCGCTCCCGCCACCTCGCCGTCCCGGTCTCCCTGCTCGGGCCGGGCTGAGCCGCCGTACGTCGAAACCCCCGGCCCGCACCGCTGAGCACCGCCCGCACCGCAGCACCGGTCCGCTCCACCCACCCCCGTACCGGAGGTCACCGTATGACCGTCCTGCCCACCGGGCTCGACACCACCGGACCCGAATACGCGGCCAACCGCGCCGCCCTGCTCACCAAACTGGACGACCTCGCGACCGAACACGCGAAGGCGCTGGCGGGGGGCGGCGAGAAGTACGTGGAGCGCCACCGGTCGCGCGGGAAGCTGCCCGCCCGGGAGCGGATCGAGCTGCTGATCGACCCGGACACCCCGTTCCTGGAGCTGTCGCCGCTCGCCGGCTGGGGCAGCGACTACACGGTGGGCGCCTCGCTGGTCACCGGGATCGGGGTGGTGGAGGGCGTGGAGTGCCTGATCACCGCCAACGACCCGACCGTACGCGGGGGCGCCTCCAACCCGTGGACGCTGAAGAAGGCGCTGCGGGCCAACGAGATCGCCTTCGCCAACCGCCTGCCCTGCATCAGCCTGGTGGAGTCCGGGGGCGCCGACCTGCCCTCGCAGAAGGAGATCTTCATCCCCGGCGGGGCGCTCTTCCGCGACATCACCCGGCTCTCCGCCGCCGGCATCCCCACCGTGGCGGTGGTGTTCGGCAACTCCACCGCCGGAGGCGCGTACGTCCCCGGCATGTCCGACCACACCGTCATGATCAAGGACCGGTCCAAGGTCTTCCTCGGCGGGCCGCCGCTGGTGAAGATGGCCACCGGTGAGGAGAGCGACGACGAGTCCCTCGGCGGCGCCGGGATGCACGCCCGGACCTCCGGTCTCGCCGACCACTTCGCCGTCGACGAGCACGACGCGCTGCGGCAGGCCCGCCGGATCGTCGCCCGCCTCAACTGGCGCAAGGCGCACCCCGATCCGGGCCCCGCCGAGCCGCCGAAGTACGACGAGGAGGAGCTGCTCGGCATCGTCCCCGGCGACCTCAAGGTGCCGTTCGACCCGCGTGAGGTCATCGCCCGGCTGGTCGACGGCTCGGACTTCGACGCGTTCAAGCCGCTCTACGGCACCAGCCTGGTCACCGGCTGGGCCCGGCTGCACGGCTACCCGGTCGGCATCCTCGCCAACGCGCAGGGCGTCCTCTTCAGCGAGGAGTCCCAGAAGGCCGCGCAGTTCATCCAGCTCGCCAACCAGCGCGACGTCCCGCTCCTCTTCCTGCACAACACCACCGGCTACATGGTCGGCAAGGAGTACGAGCAGGGCGGCATCATCAAGCACGGCGCGATGATGATCAACGCGGTCTCCAACTCGAAGGTCCCCCACCTCTCCGTGCTGATGGGCGCCTCCTACGGGGCCGGCCACTACGGCATGTGCGGCCGCGCCTACGACCCCCGGTTCCTCTTCGCCTGGCCCAGCAGCAAGTCCGCCGTCATGGGCCCGCAGCAGCTCGCGGGCGTGCTCTCCCTCGTGGCCCGCGCCTCGGCCGCGGCGAAGGGCCGCCCCTACGACGACGAGGCCGACGCCGGACTGCGCGCCCTGGTGGAGCAGCAGATCGAGGCCGAATCGCTCCCGGTGTTCCTCTCCGGGCGGCTCTACGACGACGGGGTCATCGACCCCCGCGACACCAGGACCGTCCTCGGGATGTGCCTCTCCGCGATCCACACCGCACCCGTCGAAGGCGCCCGCGGCGGCTTCGGCATCTTCCGGATGTGAGGACTGACGTGATCACCTCCCTGCTCGTCGCCAACCGGGGCGAGATCGCCTGCCGGATCTTCCGCACCTGCCGGGCGCTCGGCATCACCACCGTCGCCGTGTACTCGGACGCGGACGCCGGGGCCCTGCACGTGCGCGAGGCCGACCTCGCCGTACGGCTGCCAGGCGCCGCGCCCGCCGACACCTACCTCCGCGGTGACCTCGTCGTCGCCGCCGCGCTCGCGGCGGGGGCCGACGCGGTCCACCCCGGGTACGGCTTCCTCTCCGAGAACGCCCCCTTCGCCGCAGCCGTCCAGGACGCGGGGCTGCTCTGGGTCGGTCCGCCCGTCAAGGCGATCGAGCAGATGGCGTCGAAGACCCGCGCCAAGGAGCTGATGGCCGCCGCCGACGTGCCGCTGCTCGCCCCCGTCGATCCCTCCACCGCCACCGAGGCGGACCTGCCGCTGCTGCTCAAGGCGGCGGCGGGCGGCGGCGGACGCGGGATGCGGATCGTACGGGACCTGGCGTCGCTCCCCGCCGAGCTGACGGCGGCGACCGCCGAGGCGGTGTCCGCGTTCGGGGACGGCGAGGTGTTCGCCGAGCCCTACGTGGAGCGCGGCCGGCACGTCGAGGTGCAGGTGATGGCCGACGACCACGGCACCGTCTGGGCACTCGGCACCCGCGACTGCTCCCTCCAGCGCCGTCACCAGAAGGTCGTCGAGGAGGCCCCCGCGCCCGGCCTCGGCGAGGAACTGCGCACCCGGCTCCACGACGCCGCCGTCGCCGCCGCACGGGCGGTCGGCTACCGGGGCGCGGGGACCGTGGAGTTCCTGGTCTCCGCCGAGGGACGCCCGTACTTCCTGGAGATGAACACCCGCATCCAGGTCGAACACCCGGTCACGGAGGCGGTGTTCGGTCTCGACCTGGTCGCCCTCCAGCTGCGGACCGCGGAGGGTGAGCCGCTGCCCGCCCCCGGGCCGCCCGCCCCTTCGGGGCACGCCGTGGAGGCCCGGCTCTACGCCGAGGACCCCGCCCACGACTGGCGCCCGCGGACCGGACTCCTGCGGGCGCTCGACCTGCCCGACGAGCCGGGGGTACGGCTGGACACCGGGTACACCGGCGGCGACACCATCGGGGTGCACTACGACCCGATGCTCGCCAAGGTCGTCGCGCACGCCGCCACCCGCCCCGAGGCCGTACGGCTGCTCGCCCGCGTCCTGGAACGCGCCCGTGTGCACGGGCCGGTCACCAACCGCGACCTGCTGGTGCGCTCCCTGCGCCACCCCGACTTCCTCGCCGGCCGCCTCGACACCGGCTTCTACGAACGCCACCTCACCGCCCTCACCCCCGCGCCCGACGAGGCCGCCGTCCGGCGGGCCGCCCTCGCCGCGGCCCTCGCCGACGCGGCGGTCCGCACGAACGCGGGGGCCGCCCCGGTGCCCGCCCGCTTCGGCGCCTGGCGCAACCTCGCCTCGCAGCCCCAGAGCAAGCGCTACCGCGCCGAACCCGACGCCGGCACCTACACGATCGCCTACCGCGCCACCCGCACCGGGCCCGTCCCGCACGATGAGCCGGGCATCCGGGTGGTGGAGGTCCGGCCCGACCGGGTCACCCTCGAACTCGACGGTGTGGTCCGGTGGTTCGACGTCGCCGCGCACGGCGACCAGGTGTACGTGGACACGGCGGACGGCTCCCACACCTTCACCGCGCTGCCCCGCTTCACCGACCCCGCGGCCCGCAGCGAACCCGGCTCCCTGCTCGCCCCCATGCCCGGCACCGTCGTGCGCCTCGCGGAGGGCCTCGCGCCCGGCGCCGCCGTCGAGGCCGGGCAGCCGCTGATCTGGCTGGAGGCGATGAAGATGGAGCACCGCATCCTCGCCCCCGCCACCGGCATCCTCACCGCGCTTCACGCCACGCCGGGCCTCCAGGTGGAGGTGGGCGCCCTGCTCGCCGTCGTACAGGACGCGGCCGCGGTACCCGACCCGGTCGCCGCGCAGGACGCAACCGCCGCACAGGACACGCCCACCGCACAGGACACGCCCCCGCAGGACCCGTCGCACGCCCCCGCCCAGGAGGAACCGCAGCCATGAGCACCGTCCTCGAATCCACCGAGCACCAGGCGCTCCGCGCCTCCGTCGCCGCCCTCGGCACGCGCTACGGGCGCGCGTACATGGCCTCCGTCGTCGCGGAGGGCCGGCACACCGACGAACTCTGGGCCGAGGCCGCCAAGCTCGGCTTCCTCGGCGTGAACCTCCCCGGGGAGTACGGCGGCGGAGGCGCCGGCATGGCGGAACTCTCCATCGTGCTGGAGGAGTTGGGCGCGGCCGGTGCCCCGCTGCTGATGATGGTGGTCTCCCCGGCGATCTGCGGCACGGTGATCTCCCGCTTCGGCACCGAGGCGCAGAAGCGGCAGTGGCTGCCCGGCCTCGCCGACGGCAGCCTCACCATGGCCTTCGGCATCACCGAGCCCGACGCCGGCTCCAACTCGCACCGGATCACCACCACCGCCCGCCGCGACGGTGACGACTGGCTGCTCACCGGCCGCAAGGTCTTCGTCTCCGGTGTCGACATCGCGGAGGCGACGCTCATCGTCGGCCGGACCGAGGACGCCCGGACCGGGAAGCTCAAGCCCTGCCTCTTCATCGTCCCGCGCGACGCGCCCGGCTTCGGCCGCTCGCCGATCGACATGGAGCTCCACGCCCCCGAGAAGCAGTTCGAGCTGGTCCTCGACGACGTACGGCTGCCCGCCGAGGCGCTCGTCGGCGACGAGGACGCGGGCCTCCTCCAGCTCTTCGCCGGGCTCAACCCGGAACGCATCATGACCGCCGCCTTCGGCATCGGCATGGGCCGCTACGCCCTCGCGCAGGCGGTCGAGTACGCCAAGACCCGGCAGGTGTGGAAGACCCCGATCGGCGCCCACCAGGCCATCGCGCACCCGCTCGCCGTCGCCCACGTCGAACTGGAACTGGCCCGGCTGATGATGCAGAAGGCCGCCGCCCTCTACGACGCGGGCGACGACCTCGGCGCCGGCGAGGCCGCCAACATGGCCAAGTACGCGGCGGGCGAGGCCTGCGTGAAGGCCGTCGACCAGGCGGTGCACACCCTCGGCGGGAACGGCCTCACCCGGGAGTACGGCCTCGCCTCACTCATCACCGCGGCCCGCGTCGCCCGGATCGCCCCGGTCAGCCGCGAGATGATCCTGAACTACGTCTCGCACCAGTCGCTCGGCCTGCCCAAGTCGTACTGAGAAGTACCCCGCTCCTCGCCTCTCCGCATCCGCACGCACCCCGCACCCGTACGTACCGCGCGGCGCGCCTCCCTCCACGGGGCGCGCCGCTCCCGCCGCCCGCGCGTCGACAGGGGACCGCCATGGTGTTCCGCAGTGAGTACCCAGACGTCACCATCCTCAGCACACCCATCCACGAAGCGGTCCTCGGCCGGGCCGCCGAGTTCGGGGAGACCGTCGCCCTGATCGACGGTACGAACGGGATGACGCTCACCTACGCCCAACTCGACCACTTCCACCGGCGGATCGCCGCCGCGCTCGCCGAGGCCGGCCTCCGCCAGGGCGACGTCCTGGCCCTCCACAGCCCCAACACCATCGCCTACCCGCCGGTCTTCTACGGGGCGACGCGGGCCGGCGCCTCGGTGACCACGGTCCACCCGCTGGCCACCGCCGAGGAGTTCGCCAAGCAGCTCGCGGACGCCTCGGCGAGCTGGATCGTCACCGTCTCCCCGCTGCTGGACACCGCCCGCCGGGCCGCCGGACTCGCGGGCGGCGTACGGCAGATCTTCGTCTGTGACACCGCCGAGGGGTACACCTCGGTGCTCGACATGCTCGGCTCCACCGCCCCGGAACCGCAGGTGGAGATCGACCCCGACGAGGACGTGGCCGTCCTGCCCTACTCCTCCGGCACCACCGGCGCCCCCAAGGGTGTGATGCTCACCCACCGGTCCGTCGCGACCAACCTGGAGCAGCTCCAGCCCTTCGTCCCGCTGCTGCGGGGCGAGCCGATCCTCGCGGTCCTGCCGTTCTTCCACATCTACGGGCTGACCGCGCTGATGAACGGCCCCCTCCGGCACGGCGCCACCGTCGTCGTGCTGCCCCGCTTCGACCTCGACCAGTTCCTCGCCACGATCGAGAAGCACCGGATCGCCGGCCTGTACGTCGCCCCGCCGATCGTGCTGGCCCTCGCCAAGCACCCGGCCGTCGCCCGGTACGACCTCTCCTCGCTCCGCTACATCGTCTCCGCCGCCGCCCCGCTCGACGCGGACCTGGCCCGCGCCTGCTCCGAGCGGCTCGGGGTGCCGCCGGTCCGCCAGGCGTACGGCATGACGGAGCTCTCCCCGGGCACGCACGTCGTGCCGCTCTCCGAGGAGAACCCGCCGGACGGCACCGTCGGCAAGCTGATCCCCGGCACCGAGATGCGGATCGTGGACCTCGCCGACCCCGGCCAGGACGTGGGGCCCGGCGCCGAGGGCGAAATCCTCATCCGGGGACCCCAGGTGATGAAGGGGTACCTCGGGCGCCCCGACGCCACCGCCGCCATGATCGACGCGGACGGCTGGGTGCACACCGGCGACGTCGGACGCGTCGACGAGGAGGGCTGGCTCTACGTCGTCGACCGGGTCAAGGAGCTGATCAAGTACAAGGGGTACCAGGTCGCCCCCGCCGAATTGGAGGCCCTGCTGCTCGGCCACGAACACCTCGTGGACGCCGCCGTCATCGGCGTGTACGACGACACCGGCAACGAGATCCCCAAGGCCTTCCTGGTCCGCTCACCGGCCGCGGAGGCGCGGAACCTCACGCCCGAGGACGTGATCGCGTACGTCGCCGAGCGCGTCGCCCCGTACAAGAAGGTGCGGCGGGCCGAGTTCGTCGACGCGGTGCCCCGGGCCGTCTCGGGCAAGATCCTGCGCCGCGAACTCCGCGACCGGGAACGCGCCACCGGCACCGACGGGAGTCCCGCATGAGCAGCCTCGCCGCCCCCGTCCGCGACCGGGGCATCACCACACTCACCCTGGACGCCCCCGCCCGCCGCAACGCCCTCTCCGCCGAGCTGGTCGGCGAACTGTCCGGGGCGCTCGACGCCTGCGCGGCCGACACCGCCGTGCGCGCGGTCGTCCTGACCCACACCGGTACCACCTTCTGCGCCGGGGCCGACCTCACCTCCCCGGCCGATCCGCAGGAGTTCGTCGCCCTGCTGCGGAAGATCGTCGCCCTCCCGAAGCCCGTGGTCGGCCGGGTCACCGGCCACGTCCGGGCCGGCGGGCTCGGGCTGCTCGGCGCGTGCGACATCGCGGCCGCGGGCCCCGGGGCGAGCTTCGCGCTCACCGAATCGCGGCTCGGGCTCGCCCCCGCCGTGATCTCCCTGACGCTGCTGCCCCGGCTGGACCGGTCGGCGGCGGCCCGCTACTACCTCACCGGGGAGCGGTTCGACGCGGCCGAGGCCGCCCGCATCTCCCTGATCACCCTCGCCACCGAGGACGAGGTGGACAAGGCGCTCGAACCCGTACTCGACGGACTGCGCAGAGCCTCCCCGCAGGGGCTGATGGCGTCGAAGCAGCTGGTCACGGCTACCGTGCTGGAGAGTTTCGACCAACACGCCGAAGACCTCGTCGCCCTGTCCACCGCGCTCTTCGCCTCCGACGAAGCACGGGAAGGGATGACGGCCTTCCTCGAACGACGGGACCCCGCATGGGTGTGGTGACGCCCCCGAACGACCCGCTCCCGAGCGACCCGCCCTCCAGCGGCACGCCTCAGGTCAAGGCACCCAAGCAGGACCGCAGCCGGGCCACCCGGCAGCGGCTCCTGGAGGCAGCCGTGGCGTGTCTCGCCGCCCACGGCTGGGCCGGCTCCACGGTCTCCGTCGTCGCCGAACGGGCCGGGGTCTCCCGGGGCGCGGCCCAGCACCACTTCCCCACCCGCGAGGACCTGTTCACCGGGGCGGTCGAGTACGTCGCGGAGGAGCGGTCCGCCGCCCTGCGGGCGCTCCCGGTCCAGGGCCGCGCGGAGGTGGTCGCCGCACTCGTCGACCTGTACACCGGGCCGCTCTTCCGCGCCGCGCTCCAGCTCTGGGTGGCCGCCTCCAACGAGCCCCAGCTGCGGCCCCGGGTCACCGAACTCGAAGCCCGGGTCGGCCGGGAGACCCACCACATCGCCGTCGAACTCCTGCGCGCCGACGAGAGCCGCCCGGGGGTGCGCGAGACGGTCCAGGGCCTCCTGGACATGGCCCGGGGGCTCGGCCTCGCCAACCTCCTCACCGACGACACCGCCCGGCGCCGGAAGGTGGTGGCGCAGTGGGCGGCGCTGGTGGACGGCGCGTTGGGGTGAGCGCGGCGGACGGGCACGTCGTCGTCGAGCGGACGGTGGCGGCCGCGCTCGCCCGGGAAAGGCGTGCTCAACGGGGACGGGCGATGTCTCGGGTGCGACGGTGGCCGTCACCGGCGACATCCGGGTCCTGCTCCCGGCCCACGACGCCGCCGACCTCGCCGGGGAGGCGGCCACGGGACCGTGGTCCACGGCGGCGGGATCGTCCACCACGGCTCCACCGCCTCGTTGCTTGCCCGCCCTCACGCCGACGCCGCCGGGCACCGTCGCGGGCCGGGCGGCGGAGGGCGCCTACACCGCCCCGCTCCGCGACAGCGGCGCCAGGGCCTGATCGGCGCCCTCCCCGGAGCACGGAGCCCTCCCCGGAGCACGGAGCCCTCCCCGGAGCACGGAGCCCGGTGCGGGGCCCGGTCGTCAGCCGACGACCGGGGTGATCGAGTCGAACCCCTCGATCTCCCGCGGGTCCCGCGACGCCGGGCCCACGTACTGGGCCGAGGGCCGTACCAGCCGGCCCGTGCGCTTCTGCTCCAGGATGTGCGCCGACCAGCCGGCCGTGCGGGCGCAGGTGAACATCGAGGTGAACATGTGCGCCGGGACCTCCGCGAAGTCCAGCACGATCGCCGCCCAGAACTCCACGTTGGTCGCCAGCACCCGGTCCGGCCGGCGGGCGTGCAGCTCCTCCAGCGCCGCCTTCTCCAGCGCCTGGGCCACCTCGAAGCGGGGCGCGGCCAGTTCGCGGGCGGTGCGCCGCAGCACCCGGGCGCGCGGGTCCTCGGCGCGGTAGACGCGGTGGCCGAAGCCCATCAGCCGCTCGCCCCTGTCGAGTGCCCGCTTCACGTACGCGGTGGCGTCCCCGGTCCGCTCGATCTCCTCGATCATCCCGAGCACCCGCGACGGGGCGCCGCCGTGCAGCGGCCCCGACATCGCGCCGACCGCGCCGGAGAGCGCCGCCGCCACGTCCGCGCCGGTCGAGGCGATGACCCGGGCGGTGAACGTGGAGGCGTTCATGCCGTGTTCGGCCGCGGACGTCCAGTAGGCGTCGACCGCCTTGACGTGCCGCGGGTCCGGCTCGCCGCGCCAGCGGATCATGAACCGCTCGACCACCGACTCCGCCTTGTCGATCTCGCGCTGCGGCACCATCGCGTGCCCCTGCCCGCGCGCCGACTGGGCCACGTACGACAGGGCCATCACGGCCGCCCGCGCGAGGTCGTCGCGGGCCGTCGCCTCGTCGATGTCGAGCAGCGGCTTCAGACCCCACACCGGGGCGAGCATCGCCAGCGCCGACTGCACGTCCACCCGGATGTCACCGGAGTGGACCGGGATGGGGAACGGCTCGGCGGCGGGCAGTCCGGGGTTGAACGCCCCGTCCACCAGCAGTCCCCAGACATTGCCGAAGGACACCTGGCCGACGAGGTTCTCGATGTCGATCCCGCGATACCGGAGCGCCCCGCCCTCCCTGTCCGGTTCGGCGATCTCCGTCTCGAACGCGACGACTCCCTCGAGTCCGGGTACGAATGCGGACATCAGGCGGCTCCCTCTGTGCGGCGGCAAGCGGCTGCGAGCTGTGTCCCCGAAGGCCCTCGGTACGAAGGCCCCCCCGACGGGACCTGACCCCTGATAGTGGCGCCTCCCCCCGGGGCAAGGAAGGGTGATGTCCGGCACAGCACCCGCGTGTCGCGGGGTGACACCCCACGAGCCACCGGGCACGGACCGCTGCGGCAGGATGGCCCCGTGCCCACAGCTGACCCGACACCTCCGTCCGCTCCTCGTCCGGCCGATTCCCCCGCTTCCGATTGCACCATCGATCCGGCGGCCATGCGCGAGCAGTACCGTTCCGAGGCGTTCGCCGAGCGGGATCTCGCCCCGGACCCCATGGAACAGTTCGCCCGCTGGTTCCGGCAGGTCGCCGCCGGGGGCGTCCTGCACGAGCCGAACGCCATGGTCGTCTCCACCGCCGCACCCGACGGCCGCCCGTCCTCCCGCACGGTGCTGCTCAAGGGCTTCGACGCGCGCGGCTTCGTCTTCTACACCAACTACGAGTCCCGCAAGGGCCGCGAGCTGGCCGCCAACCCCCACGTCTCGCTGCTCTTCCCCTGGCACCCGCTCGCCCGCCAGGTCGTCGTCACGGGCATCGCGGAGCGGGTGGGCCGCGAGGAGACCGTCGCGTACTTCCGTACCCGTCCGCACGGCTCGCAGCTCGGCGCGTGGGCGAGCGCGCAGTCCACGGTCATCGGCTCCCGCGAGGAGCTCACCGAACGGTACGGGGAACTCGCCGCCCGCTACCCGGAGGGCGAGAAGGTGCCCGTCCCGCCGCACTGGGGCGGCTTCCGGGTGGCGCCGGAGACGGTGGAGTTCTGGCAGGGGCACGAGAACCGGCTGCACGACCGGCTGCGCTACGTCCGCCGCGCGGAGGCCGGCTGGCGCGTGGAGCGGCTCTGCCCCTGAGGATCCGGCGGGCAGGCGGAAAAGCAGAACCCGCAGGCTCGGGTCCCTCCGTGAGGAGGGGCCGGCCGGATCTACCGGCGAGCCTGCGGGTCGGTGACTGCTCGGGTTTCGGCAGGCAGCCTGCCGAGGTGCACGATGTGCGACGACGGGCCGTCAGCCCGCAGCCACCTCACGAATCCGATGGGACTGCACTTTCGGACCACCTCCTTTCAGCGTGTGCCACCAGCCTAGGAACCGCGTCCTCGTCGCACAACCTATTTATCCGAAGCGGGTGTGCGCCGGGTCACAGTCGAGTTCAATGGGTTGTTGACGTGCGGAAACGCACGCGGACACGCGCACGGCGAGGTCAGCGGTGCGTACAGCGGAGGCGTCACGTTCTGCGGGGGTACGCAATGGGTCCGTCCATGGGCAGCGGCACGGCCGACGCGTCGGACGCCTCGGCCGCCTCGGACACCCCGGCCGGTGTGCCGGCTCCCCGGGCCGGGGAACAGGGCCCCGGTGCGGGCCTCCTCGCCGCGCTCCTCGACGGCATGGACACCGCACTCTTCGCCCTCGACGCCGACGGCACCGTCACCCACTGGAACCGCCGGGCCGAACGCGTCCTCGGCTGGTCCGCCGCCGAGGCCGTCGGCCGGGACGGCTTCGCGGGGTGGGCGGTGCGCGGAGCCGACGCCGACGAGGTGCGCCGGCGGCTGATGGCGATCCAGGACTCCGCGGCCCGCCAGGTCCACGAGTTCGCCCTGGTCCGCAAGGACGGCGGCCGGGTCCTGGTCCGCATGCAGGCCGCCGGGATGCGCGGCCGGGACGGCGGACCCGCCGGGGTCTACTGCGCGTTCAGCGAGGCGCACGCCCAGATCGACCTGGAGCGCTCCATCGCGCTGAGCGAGGCGCTCTTCCAGGACGGCCCCTGGGGCGTGGTCCTGGTCGACGCCGACCTGCGGCCCACCGTCGTCAACGCGCACGCGGCGCGGGCCCTCGGCGGTGGCCGGACCTCCCTGCTCGGGCGGCCCCTCGGCGAGGTCGTCCTCCAGGGCGTCGAGGACCTCGAAGGCGCCTTCCACCACGTGCTCGCCGCCGGGGCGCCCCCCGCGCCCGCCGAGCTCTGGGTGACCCTGCGCAGCCGCGAGGGCGAACGGCAGCGCTGCTGGCGCAGCGGCTTCCTGCGGCTCAGCTCGCCGCTCACCGAGGAGGCGGTCCCCCTCGGGGTCGCCTGGCTGTTCCAGGACGTGACCGAGGCGCGTACCGCCGAGCAGTCCTCGGCCCGGCTGCGGTTCCGCTCCGCCCAGCTGCACCGCGCCGCCCGGGCCGCCGCCGAGTGCGAGGACCCCTGGGAAGCGGCGACGACCACCCTCGACTTCTCCCTGGCGGGCTTCGCCGACCACGCGCTGCTCGACCTGGTGGCGGGGGAGCGGCTGGTCCGTGCGGCGGCCACCCCGGTGGACGCCCCGGGCCCCTGCCTGCGGGTGGCCGGCGGCTCACTGCCGGCCCGGTACGGCCCCGGGCACCCGGCACTCCAGTCGCTGGACCGGATCGCCCCGGTCCGGGTGAGCGGGGGCGCGGCCGGCGGGGGATGGGCGGCCGACCACCACTGGCCCCGGCACACGGCGCACGCCCTGTGCGTGGCACTGCGCAGCCGCGGCCGGAGCATCGGGGTCGTCACCTTCCTGCGGACGGCGGACCGCCCCGCCTTCGAGCGGGAGGACGCCGCCCACGCGGAGAGCGCGGCGGTCCGGGTGGCCTCGGCGGTGGACCTGGCGCTGCTGCTGGAGGGCCGCGCGGCCGGCTGACCCGGGGTGCGGGCGCCGGTCGCGGGCGGCGGGATCAGTGCTGGTAGAAGATCCGGTCCCGGTTCTCCGCGAAGACGCGCCGGTTCCAGTCGTGGCCGCCGTCGACGTTGCCCGAGCGCAGCAGCGGCGGCTCGATGCCGCGGGCGGCCAGCGCCTCGGCGGCGGCGGCCATCGTCGCCTGCATCAGCGCGCTGGTCACGACGGTGGACGCGGGAGCGAACGGGGCGCCGGCCCCCGCGGTGGTCAGCTCCGCGTCGCCCACCGCGATCTTGCTGTCGAGGACGATGTCGCAGTGGTCGAGCAGGAAGCCGCCGGTCGCGGCCCGGGACGAGGTGGCCGCCGCGTACGCCACCGAGGTCACCCCGATCACGGTGATGCCGCGCGCCCGCGCCTCCCGGGCCATCTCGACGGGCAGGGTGTTGCGGCCCGAGAGCGAGATGACCACCAGCAGGTCGCCCTCGCCGGCCGGGCTGGCCGCGAGCACGGTGGTGGCGAGCCCTTCCACCCGTTCCAGCGCCGAGCCCAGGGTGGCGGGCATCACGTCGACCCCGACCGTGCCCGGTACCGCGAGGAGGTTCATCAGAGCGGGGCCGCCCGCGCGGTAGACCACGTCCTGGGCGGCGAGCGAGGAGTGCCCGGCACCGAAGGCGAAGAGCCGGCCGCCCGAGGCGATGGTGTCGGCGACGGCCGCTCCGGCCGCGGCGATGGAGGCGGACTCCTCGTCGCGGACCCGGGCCAGCAGCGCGATGGCCGCGTCGAAGAACTGGCCGGCCAGCTTGCTCTCGCTCATCGGAAAGGCCCTTTCGGAAGGAATCGGCCGGTACCGGTGGGAACGGGGAGGGGGGTGGTGCCCGGTGCCGCGGATCACGTTGCGGTCTGGACCACTGGGCTGTCAAGGGTGGGCAGGCCCGTCCCGCACGCGCCGGTGGCCGAGCCGGCACGGTTGACGGCGCGATGCGTCAGAATTGGACGAGGGCCACAGCACGGCGGCATCACGGCAGCATGGCGTTTCACCGTCACAGTTATGAGGGGCACGAATGTCCGGACTGATCGACACCACGGAGATGTATCTCCGCACCATCCTCGAACTGGAAGAGGAAGGCGTGGTCCCGATGCGCGCCCGTATCGCTGAGCGGCTGGACCAGTCGGGTCCGACGGTCAGTCAGACGGTGGCCCGGATGGAGCGCGACGGTCTGGTCCAGGTCGCCGGGGACCGCCACCTGGAGCTGACCGAGGAGGGACGCCGGCTGGCCACCCGGGTCATGCGCAAGCACCGCCTCGCGGAGTGCCTGCTCGTCGACGTGATCGGCCTGGAGTGGGAGCAGGTGCACGCCGAGGCCTGCCGCTGGGAGCACGTGATGAGCGAGGCCGTGGAGCGGCGGGTGCTGGAGCTGCTGCGCCACCCCACGGAGTCCCCGTACGGCAACCCGATCCCCGGGCTGGAGGAGCTGGGCGAGCCCGCCGAGGCCGACCCGTTCCTGGGGCAGGGCATGGTGAGCCTGGCGGAGCTGGACCCGGGCAGCGACGGCAAGACCGTCGTGATCCGCCGGATCGGCGAGCCCATCCAGACCGACGCCCAGCTGATGTACACGCTCCGGCGCGCGGGGGTCCAGCCGGGCGCCGTCGTCAGTGTGACGGCGGCGGCGGGCGGGGTGCTGGTCGGCTCGGGCGGTGAGGCGGCGGAGCTGGACAGCGTGGTCGCCTCGCACGTCTTCGTCGCCAAGCGCTGACCCCGGCGGCGCCCGTGCCGTACGCCCCCGACCGCGCCGGAGCGCCGCCCACCAGGCGCTTCCTGCACGCCGCGGACCCACCGCACGCACACCACGCCCCGCGCTCCCCGGCGCGGCGGCGCCGGAGGCGGGCGTCACGCAACCCGACCGTGACGCCCGCTTCCTCTTTTCCGTACGGAATCGCAGCGGCCGGGCGCCCCGCGTGCCAGGCTGAAGCCAGGCATATGACCTGAGGTCGCCGGTCCGGGGGGCCGTGCGGCAGGGGAGGGAGCAGGTAATGCGCCCGTCGTACCAGCATGTGCAGCGGTACGCACCCCCCGTGTGCCCGCGCCCGCCCGTACCGGACAGCGCCGGACCGCGAAGGCGGTCGGTCCCGTCGTCCGCGGGACTCCGCACGCGCGCCGTCGCACGCGTCCCCGGCGCGGTCGTGCCGACGGCCCGGGGGAGACCCGCGAGAGAAGACCCCGGCGCCCGTGGGCGCCGGGGTCCGTCCTCCCCGGTGCCGACCCGGAGCCCCGAGCTCCCAGGGTCGTTCCCGCGGACCGTCATCCCCGAGCGGCCCGCTCCCCGCTGAACATCTCCCCAGGTCGGCGGCGGTCAATCATGGAAAGCAGTCACCCGAACGAGCGGTGTTGGACGCCGGATCGCCGTTTTCGAATAAAGGTTCGATAGTGTGAGCGGCGGGGCCACCCGTGACGGAGAACCAGAGGGGATGCCACGACATATGGTGCGGCGCATCGATGTGACGGGCTCGGACGGCGTCCGGCTCGCGGCCTGGGAGTTCGCCGATCCGCCCAAGGGGCGCGCGGACGAGGCGAGTGCGCCGGGGGTCTTACTGCTGCACGGTCTGATGGGCCGGGCCACCCACTGGGCCGCCACGGCCCGCTGGCTCTCCGAGCGGTACCGCCCCGTCGGGCTCGACCAGCGCGGCCACGGCCGCAGCGAGAAGCCCGAAGGCGGGCCGTACACCCGGGACGCCTACGTCGACGACGTGGAGCGCGCGGTCGAGCAGCTCGGCCTGGGCCCGGTGATCCTCGTCGGCCACGCCATGGGCGCCCTCACCGCCTGGCAGTTCGCCGCCAAGCGCCCCGACCTCGTCCGCGCCCTGGTCATCTGCGACATGCGGGCCTCCGCCCCCGGAGCCGCCTCCCAGCGGGAGTGGAGCGGCTGGCTCGACTCCTGGCCGCTGCCCTTCGCGACCCTCGCCGAGGTGCGCAAGTGGTTCGGCGAGGACGACCCGTGGGTGGAGCGCCCCAACCCCGCGCGGGGCGAGTTCTTCGCCGAGGTGATGGCCGAGGGCGACGACGGCTGGCGGCCGGTCTTCTCCCGCCGCCAGATGCTGGAGTCCCGGGCCACCTGGGTCCTCGACGCGCACTGGGAGGAGCTGGCGCAGGTCCGCTGCCCGACCCTGGTGCTGCGCGGGATCGAGGGCCAGCTGGGCCGCGCCGAGGCCCAGGAGATGGTCCGGGTCCTGCCCCAGGGGCAGTACGCCGAGATACCGGACGCCGGACACCTCGCCCACTACGACCGGCCCGACGCCTGGCGGGCGGCGGTCGAACCCTTCCTGGACCAGCTCGCCGGCCCCGCGCCGGAGCACCCGGAGCACGGGAGACCCTGAGGGACCCGCCCGCCCGGTCACCGGGCGGGCGCGGCTGCCTCACCCCTTGCCGACCGCCGCCAGGATCTCCGGCAGCCGGACCGCCGTGCGCGCCGCCGCGAGCCGGAGCCCCGCCCAGGCGACGAAGACGCCGTACACCGCCCCGACCGGCACCACCAGCCAGAGCGAGCCGTGGTCCGAGACGGTCACCACCACCGTCAGCACGATCACCGGCGCGGCCACCACCACCGAGCCCACCATGCCGCCCAGGGCCGACAGCATGGCCAGCCCGCCCTGCCCGGGCGCCACGTTCTTGAAGCCGCCCTCCTGCGGGATCGAGTACGGGAAGAACGCCGACGCCAGCGCCCCCGTCCCGAGCATCCCGCCGAGCAGCGCGAGCGACACCCCGGCGACCCCCGTCAGCGACCCCCAGGCGTCCAGCAGCCCGGCGGTCAACGCGCCCACCAGAAGCGTGTACGGCACGGTGACGACCGCCAGTGCCAGGGCCCGGGCCCGCAGTTCCCCGTACGCGTCGCGGGGCGTGGAGATGGTCTGCGCCACCATCCAGAAGGCGGAGGTGTCCTGCCCGAACTGGTTGAACATCTGCATGCCCAGCAGGGCCGGCGCGAAGCAGGCGAAGTAGACCGATCCGGCGCCCTGGACGGCGTTGATCACCGGTACGATCAGCCCGACCGCCAGCGAGGTGATCCAGGCCCCCTTCGTCTTCGGGTCCCGCAGGACGTACCGCAGGCTCCGGCCCATCACGGTCCGGGTCCGGCCCTCGGGCAGCAGCCGGCCCAACCGGCTCGGCCCGGAGCCGTCGCCCTTCGCGCGCGAGCTCCGCGACGGTTCGGCGGCGGCGATCGTCGACCCGTCCGGCGCCGTCATCAGCTTCGAAAGACCGGCCTGCCACCACCACAGCAGCCCGCCCAACGCCACCGCCGAGACGAGCAGTTGCAGGGCCGCCCGCCCGTGGGCCCCCACCGAGGCGGAGTCGACCGCGCCGATCGCCGAGGCGGCGGGGAGCCAGCGCACCACGTCGGCGGCCGGCTCCAGGGCGGAGAGCCCCCCGGCCTGCCCGATGCGCTGGGCGCCGAAGTTGACGAACTGGATGCCGACCGCGATCACCAGCCCGCTCAGCACCGCGAGGTCGCGGCCCTTGCGCGAGGTCAGCAGCCGGACGTTGGCGGTGGCGACGGACCGCGCCAGCGCCACGCAGATCAGCAGAGCCAGCGGTACGGCCACCACACCGACGGCCACGCCGGCCGCCCCGTGCGCCACCGCCAGCACCGAGCCCACCAGCAGGCAGAGCGCGAACAGCGGACCGATGCCGACCAACGACGCCACCAGCAGGGCCCGCACCAGCGGACGCGGACGCAGCGGCAGCATCACCAGCCGGCTCGGGTCCAGCGTCTCGTCCCCGCTGGGGAAGAAGAGCGGCAGTACCGCCCACCCCAGGGCGAGCACCCCGGTGAGCAGCACCACCAGGGTGGCCGCGTCGCGCCCCTCGCCGCGCAGCAGTACGAGCCCCAGCACCTGCCCCGCCGCGAGCAGCACCACCACCACGAGGGAGACCACGAACGCCGCCCGCCGCCCGCCCGACTGCCGCAGGCCGTTGCGGAGCAACGCCACCTTGAGCCGTGCGAACACGGCGACGAGCCCTTCGGCCCCCGCGCTCCGGACGGCCGGCGCCCGCCCCGCGCGGCGGTCGGCCACGCTCATCGCCCGCCGCCCAGCCAGTCGAGGCCGTCAGCGCCGTCCGCGCCACGCGCCCCCACCAGGTCCAGGAACGCCTGCTGGAGCGAGGGTGCCCCGCCCCGTACCTCGGCGAGCGTGCCCTGCGCCGAGATCCGGCCCGCCGCCATCACCGCCACCCAGTCGCAGAGCGACTCCACCAGCTCCATCACATGACTGGAGAAGACGACGGTCGCCCCCGAGCGGGTGTAACGCTCCAGCACCCCCCGGATCGCCTGCGCGGAGACCGGGTCCACCCCCTCGAACGGCTCGTCCAGGAAGAGCACTTCGGGATTGTGCAGCAGGGCGGCGGCGAGCCCGATCTTCTTCCGCATCCCGGTCGAGTAGTCGACGACGAGCTTGTGCTGGGCGCCGGCCAGGTCCAGCACGTCCAGCAGCTGAGTCGCCCGCTTGTCGGTCTCGGCGCCCGCGATGCCCCGCAAACGGCCGGTGTAGGCGAGCAGTTCACGTCCGGAGAGCCGCTCGAAGAGCCGCAGCCCTTCGGGCAGGACGCCGATCCGCGACTTGACCGCGACCGGGTCGGCCCACACGTCGTGGCCGCCGATCTCGACCGTTCCCCGGTCGGGCCGGAGCAGCCCGGTCACCATGGAGAGGGTGGTCGTCTTGCCCGCGCCGTTCGGCCCCACCAGACCGATGAACCGGCCTGCCGGGAGGTCCAGGTCGACCCCGGAGACGGCCACCTGCCCCCCGAAACGCTTCCACAGCCCGCGCACCCGCACGGCGGGCGGCGCCGGCGGGGCGTCGGCCGCCCCTCCGGTCGGGACGTCTTCGGTTTCTGTCCGGTCCGGCACGGCACGCCCTCTCGGTATCCCCATGGTGGGGACCACCTTACGAAAGGCGCGTCCGGGCGTCCGCCGCTTCGCGCGCACAGGCGTACGACAACGGGCTGACCAGCTCCTCGGCTTCGGGCAGCCAGCGGTTGGCCGTGGTGGGGCGGCGGGCCCACTGGACCGCGCCCCGGCCGCCGATCCGGGTCGGCGGGGCCGCTACGTAGTGGCCCTCGCCCCGGGCGAGGAGGTCGATCGACGCGGCGTTCCAGCCGAGGTGCATCACCAGGTCGGGGATTTTCGCCGCGGCGCCGGGGGCGACGAAGAAGAGCATGCGGCGGTCGGGGGTGCAGGTGGCGGGACCGAGGGTCAGCTCCATGCGTTCCATCCGCGCCAGCGCCAGGAACCCGGCCGACTCCGGTACGTCGATCACGTCGAAGTTCCGGCCGGTCGGCAGCAGGACGGAGGCGTTCGGGTGCTTGGACCACATCCGGCGGGCCGCCGCCCCGCTGCCGGTCGCCTGGCCCGCCCAGTCGGACCGCAGGGCGTGTGCGCCGGGGAGGGCGCAGTGCGCGTCCCCGCAGCAGCACCGCTCGTGCCCGTCCACCGCCTCCAGCCAGCTGCCCGGGAACACGTCCCAGTGGCGTTCCTCCGCGTACCGCACGGCGGCGTCGAGCGGTTGCTCGCCGCGCTGCGGGGGGAGCGGGGCGTTTCCCGTGACTGTGATCGGCTTTTCCACGTCCAGCACAACTCCCGGCATCACGGGGGGTTACGGCCCTACCCGGCCGCGCTGCCGGGGTACCGGCTCCGCACACGGGGCGCATGGGTGCACGGCCGGGGGCGCGTGCGGGGCGGGGCGCCGATGTGCGGGTAGGGAACGCCAGGGCCGTGCGTCGGCCCGGTCGCCGGGCCTGTCCGGAGCCGCGGGACGGGACGCACGGGTCTTTTGCGTGAATGGCCGAAAATCAGCAGCTCTCGTGCTGCTCGTGCCGATTGCAGAGAAATGGGCGCATTGCTTGCGCCGGCGACGGGCAGTGATGCAAACCACCCATCACCGCGTTCCCAGGGGGAGTACATGGCCGCCAGACCACTCGTAGCCCGACAGCCGAACGAACGGCTCCAGACGCTCATCCAGGAGGCGGCGTGTTCCAACGCGGGCCTGGCCCGCCGGGTCAACATGGTCGGCGCGGAGCGGGGACTCGATCTCCGGTACGACAAGACCTCCGTGGCCCGCTGGCTGCGCGGGCAGCAGCCCAGGGGCCGGGCGCCGGGGATCATCGCCGAGGCGATCGGCCGCAAACTCGGCCGCACCGTCACCATCGACGAGATCGGCATGGCCAACGGCAAGAACCTCGCCTCCGGCGTCGGCCTCCAGTTCGCCCCGACCGTGCTCGGCGCCATCGAGCAGGTCTGCGAGCTGTGGCGCAGTGACGTGGGACGCCGGGACCTGCTCTCCGGCTCCACCGTCGCCTCCTCCGCGCTCGTCGAGCCCAGCCGGGACTGGCTGATCACCGGCGCCGACCCCCAGGTCGCCCGCAACGCCGGTGCCCGGGTGGGCCGCTCGGACGTGGACGCGGTGCGTGCGATGACCACCGCGCTGGTCGACCTCGACCACCGTTTCGGCAGTGGCCACGTCCGCCCGGTCCTGGTCCACTACCTCAACAGCGTGGTCTCCGGACTGCTCTCCGGCGCCTACCGCGAGAGCGTCGGACGGGAGCTGTTCGGCGCGGTGGCCCGACTCACCGAATTGGGCGGCTACATGGCGATCGACACCGGCCAACCCGGCCTCGCCCAGCGCTACTACATCCAGGCGCTGCGTCTCGCGCAGGCGGCGGGCGACCGGGCCTACGGCGGCTACGTGCTGGCCGCCTCGATGAGCCACCTCGCCGCACAGCTCGGCAACCCCCGGGAGATCGCGCAGCTGGCCCGCGCCGCCCAGGAGGGCGCGCGCGGTCAGGTGACGCCGCGTGCGGAAGCGATGTTCCTCGCCGCCGAGGCGCGCGGGCACGCGGCCCTGGGCGACGCCACGACCTGTGAGGAGGTGGCCGGGCGGGCGGTGGAGGCGCTGGAGCGCGCCCACCCGGACGCCGGCGACGACCCGTCCTGGATCGCGCACTTCGACGAGGGGTACCTCGCGGACGAACTCGCCCACTGCCACCGCGATCTGGGCCAGGGCGCCGCCGCCGCCCGCCGGGCGGAGGAGGCGCTCGCCGCGCTCCCGGAGACCAGGGCCCGCCGGCGCGGCATCGCGCTGGTGCTCCTCGCCTCGGCCCAGGTCCAGCAGCGCGAGGTCGAACAGGCCTGCGCCACGGGGATGCGGGCGGCGGAGCTGCTGGAGACGGTGCGTTCCAGCCGGGGTGCGGAGTACCTCGACGACCTCCAGCAGCGCCTGCTGCCGTACGGGGAGGAGGCGACGGTCCGCGAGTTCAGCGCACGTCTGGAGCTGCAGGCCGCCTGAGCGGCGGCGCACGGGTGCGCGAGCGCACGGGGGAGCACGCCGTCCGCCTCCCGGTGCGCCGTGCGTCTTCGCCCGCGCGGTCGGCGCCCGCGCGCGTGCGGGGCGCCACCCGTCGCCCGGCCGACGTGGCGGACGTCTCCGCGCGGCGGCCCGTCCCCGGCCGTGGGATCCGCTCCCGGCAGGGGTGGCCCACCGGCCGGCCCGCGCCTGAGCTGGGGGTTCTTCCGTGCGCGGAGGACCGGCGTCCGTGGTCGCCGCGCACCGCGCGGGGCGGTACGCGGCCCCGCGGCAGTGAAGGGACGGTGAGGTGCGCGGATGCGCTTGGCGAAGCCGGGCACTCACCCGATAGCGTGAGCCGACGATTCCGTAGGTTGACACGTAGGAGTCCCGGTGACGCAGAGCGGACAGGGTGACGATCAGCAGCCTCCTGCTGGACGGCCCGCCCACGAAGGGGTCGTGCTGCCCCCGGACGGTGGTGCCCCCTGGAACCCGGCGGCGGACGGCCGGCCGCAGGAGCCCGCCCCCGGCGGCCCTCCGTGGGACGGCCAGGCATGGGGGTCCCAGGCGCCGCAGCAGCAGCACCCGGGCGACCCCGCACAGGGGCAGCAGCCGGGCCCCTACGCACAGCAGGGCGGTTATCCGCAGCAGGACGGCTACCCGCAGCAGGGCGGGTACGCCCAGCCCGATCCGTACCAGCAGGCCCAGCAGACGCAGTACCTCCCGGCGTCCGACGGGTACCGCGGCGGACAGCCGGACGCCTATCAGCAGCAGGGGCAGCAGGTGCCCCCGGCGCAGCCCCAGCCCTACGCCCAGCCGCTGCCGCCGGAGGCCGTACCGGGCCGGGCGCCGGGCGGGGACTCCGACGCCACGCAGTTCATCGCGCCGGTCCCGGCCGCGCGGGACGGCGACGCGACCCAGTACATCCCGCCGGCCACGGCCGCCGCCCCGTACGACATCCGTCCGGGCGCCCCCGAGGACCGGCGGCCCCCCGCCGAGTTCGACAACCTCTTCCGCAACGACGAACCGGCCGGCGCCACCACGCAGATGCCCCGGATCGACCCCGCGCACCAGCAGCCGCCCGCGCACCAGCAGTACGGCCGCCCCCAGGGACCGCCCCAGCCGCACGGCCAGGGCTACCCCGGCGGCCAACTGCCGCCCCAGACGCAGCAGCAGGGGTACGCGCCCGGGTACCAGGGCCCGCAGGGGTACGAGAACCCGCAGGCGGCCTACGACCCCGGTCCCGAGCCGCGCCGCAGGTCCGCGCACATCCCGCTCATCGCCGCCGTGGTGATCGGCTGCGCGGTCGTCGGGCTCGGTGCCGGCGCGCTGCTGAGCGGCGGCGACGAGCCGAAGGACGCCAAGCAGCCGGTGGCGTCGGCCAGTTCGCAGCCGGCCGACTCCTCGGCGCCGCCCGCCGAGGACCCCGCGCAGCCGCAGGCGGTGGAGCTGGACAAGCTCCTCGCCGACAGCAACAGCAGCCGCACGACGGTGATCAACGCCGTGGAGAAGATCAAGGGCTGCAAGGACCTGGACCAGGCGGCCGCCGACCTCACCGGCGCCGCCCAGCAGCGCCGCGACCTGGTGACCCGCCTCAAGGAGGTCGAGGTCGACCGGCTGCCGGACAACGCCGCGCTCACCGCCGCGCTGACCCGCGGCTGGGAGGCGTCCGCCTCGGCCGACGAGCACTACGCGGCCTGGGCACGACAGGCGAAGAACAAGAAGGTCTGCAAGAGCGGTACCGCCGCCGCGACCAACGAGAAGAACAAGGCCGGCCAGAAGAGCGGTGAGGCGACCACCGCGAAGAAGCAGGCCTCCGGCCTGTGGAACACCATCGCCCAGAAGTACGGCCTCACCTCGCGGTCCTACACGGAGCTCTGAGCCTCCGGGGGCCCGGCACCGCCCGGGCCCCCGCGCACGAGAACGGCCGGGAGCCGCGTCCCCCCCGGGGGGGACGCGGCTCCCGGCCGTTCATCCGTTCCGGTTACGCGCCCTCGGCGTCCGACAGGGTCTCCGTGACGTCCGTGAACCCCGTCTTCTGCGACACCAGCCGCCCGTCGCGCACCACTTGGAAGGTGACCCGCCCGTTGACGATCCGGGGGTAGGCGGCCGATCCGAGCATGTCCTGGTAGCGCCAGCGCAGTTCGGGGGTGAGGCCGCCGGTGTCCACCGCCAGCCCGTGGTTCAGCACGGAGGTGGCCGCCGCCGCGTCGACCTCGCCGTCGCCCAGCGCCTCGACGACCGCCTTCAGCACGGTGTACGCGACCCAGGTGGTCTGCACCCCCGCGTCGTGCGGGTCGATGGTGTCGTCCGCGAAGGCGTACTTGCGGACCGCCTCGCGCATCTCGGCCCAGCGGGCGTCCGAGGTCACCGGGTACCACCCGGTGACGAAGGCCCCCTCGAAGGGGCTGTCGCGGCCGCCGGTGCTGTCGATCAGCGGCTGGCTGACGCTGCCGAGCACCGAGGAGATGTCGGCCCCGCCGTCGTTCCCGGGCAGCCGGCGGAACGAGTCGAAGAAGGTCCCCGTCCGGTCGCCGAGGACAGCGGTGACGCACCCGTCCGGCGCCCCGTCGAGCGCCTCGGCCGCTTCGGCGTCGTACGAGGTCGCCGCCACGGGGGCGACCACGTCGGTGGCGGCCGCCCGGTGGCCGAGGGCCAGCCCGGCGTCGAGCAGGGTCGCCATGTCGTCGCCGACGACGGAGTCGGGACGGACCAGCGACACCTTCGCGCAGCCGCCCGCCAACTGCCTGCCGTTGCCCGCCAGCAGCGCCGCCTGGCCGCCGTTGACCGGGTACGAGACGAAGCTCTCGAACTCCTCGTCGGAGGCGCCGTACCCGCCGATGTAGGGGATGCCGGCCGCCTCCAGCGGGGCCATGAAGGTCTGCCCGTGCCGGCTGTAGGAGCCGACCACCGCCGTGACGTCACGGTCGACCGCCTCCCGGGCGCACTTCTCCGCGCCCTCCAGGGAGTCCTCCTCGTCGCAGGTGAGCACCTTCAGCTCGCGCCCGCCGACGCCGCCCTGCGCGTTGACCCACTTCGCGTAGGTGACCGCCGTCGCCGTCACCCCGGCCATCGTCACGGAGTCCGCGTCGTCCGAGGCGCCCGGCGCCCAGGTCATCACCGTGACGGTGCCCCCCGGGCCGCCCTCCGCCCCGGGGAGCGCGCCGCACCCGGAGAGCAGCAGGGATCCGGCCGCCGCAGCTCCCACCAGGAGCCGGCGCGTGCCGAGGGGGCCGAAGGTGCCGAGAAGAGGAGGGGCGTGTCGCCGTCCGGTCATGGACACGAACCTGCCGTCCCCGGGGTAACGGCGCTGTGTGCGAACAGCAACGGCGGGTGGCCGGGTGGTGAATTCCGGGGGGCCGCTCGGACCCGGAGCGGGGGAACGTACGATCGACAACCGTGCAGCAAGGTTCGGAGAACACTTCCCGTCGCGGCCGCCGCTCCTCCACCATGGACGGCATGCCGCTCAACGACATGCCGTGGTGGCGCTGGCGCAGCAACGTGCGCTCGGCGCTGCACATGCTCTCCGACCCCGTCTTCCACCACGAGTGCTGGCTCGCCGGCCGGGAAGGGTACGGCGACGTCACCGACGCCGTCTACCGCCTGGTCGAGGACACCTGGCTCGACAACTGGTCCGCCGAGAAGTACATCGGCACGATCTTCCGCGACCCGGCCGAAGCCGCCGCCGTGGACGCCGCCGTGCTGCGGGTGCTGCGCATCCTGCACCAGGTCGGCGCCGACGCGCCCGTCTCGGCCTATCTGGAGCACCCGGGGTGGCCGGAGGCAGTCCGGGCGACCCGGGAGGCCCACGTGCTGCTCGCGGGGAACGACGGCGACGATCCGGACGCCCCGCCGCGGTCGCTGGACGTCCTGCGCATCATGACCGGATCGGCCTGAGAACGGGCGGATGTGGCACGCTACGGACATGACCGCGCCGCAGCCCGCTTCCCCCGCCTCGGACGCCGCCGACTCCGAGCAGTACGTCCTCATCCTGTCCTGCCCCGACAAACAGGGCATCGTGCACGCCGTGTCGAGTTACCTCTTCATGACCGGGTGCAACATCGAGGACAGCCAGCAGTTCGGCGACCACGACACGGGCCTCTTCTTCATGCGGGTCCACTTCTCGGCGACCTCGCCGGTGTCGGTGGAGAAGCTGCGGGCCAGTTTCGCCGCGATCGGTGACTCCTTCCACATGGAGTGGCAGATCCACCTCGCGTCGGAGCGGATGCGGGTGGTGCTGATGGTCAGCAAGTTCGGCCACTGCCTCAACGACCTGCTCTTCCGGTCCCGGATCGGCGCCCTGCCGGTGGACATCGCCGCCGTCGTCTCCAACCACACCGACTTCGCCGAGCTGGTGGCCTCGTACGCCGTGCCCTTCCGGCACATCCCCGTCACCCGGGACAACAAGGCCGAGGCGGAGGCGGAGCTGCTGGAGCTGGTCCGCGCGGAGAACGTCGAACTCGTCGTCCTCGCCCGCTACATGCAGGTCCTCTCCGACGACCTCTGCAAGGAGCTGAGCGGCCGGATCATCAACATCCACCACTCCTTCCTGCCGAGCTTCAAGGGCGCCCGCCCCTACCACCAGGCCCACGCACGGGGCGTGAAGCTGATCGGTGCCACCGCGCACTACGTGACGGCCGACCTCGACGAGGGCCCGATCATCGAGCAGGAGGTCGAGCGGGTCGGCCACGGCGTCACCCCGGACCAGCTGGTCGCGATCGGCCGCGACGTGGAGTGCCGGGCGCTGGCCCGCGCGGTGAAGTGGCACGGCGAGCGGCGCATCCTGCTCAACGGCCGCCGTACGGTGATCTTCGCCTGACCGCTCCCCCCCGGCCGTCCGCGGGGACGCCGCGTCACATCCGGCTGAGTGAGGCCGCCGCGAAGAGCACGTCGCGGATGGCCTCGCGGTCGCCGACCTGCCCCGCCGCGGCTTCCACCGGCGGCACGCGGCCCGCGACGAGCTCGCAGAACTCCACGCCGTCGAGGGCGATCCGCGCCACCGCGAAGTCGGCGCACCCCACGGCGGCGGGCGAGTCCAGCGGGATGTACCAGTCCCCGCCGCCCCGGCCCTCGACCTCCAGATGGAGCGAGCGCCCCGGCTCGCCCGCCGCGACCAGCTGTCGGGCGGGCGCGGCCAGCCCTGCCCGGCGGCGTACCGCCAGCGCGCCGGGGAGCAGCCGGGCGGCGAGGTCCACCATCCGGTGGAGGTGGACGGCGGCCGGCGGGTCGTACGGATAGTGGACCGCCCGCGCGATGTCCCAGCCGTGCACCCAGCACTCGAAGGCCCGCTCCAGCAGCGCGTCCCGGACCGACAGCGAGAAGTTCCCGTACGGGACGGAGTCGTCGGCCACCCCGTGCTCCGCGAACGAGACCGCACGGAGCAGCCGGTGGCTCTGCTCGCGCCACGGCGTGCGGATGCTCCGGGTCATCGGGCGGTCCGCCCGTGACCAGAGGGAATCGGTGCGCTCGGCGGGCGTACGGGGCGCCTGCCGCCCGCCCGGCGCGGGGTGCGTGCCGAGCGCGTCGGCCACCACGCCGTCGACGGCGAGCAGATGGGCGATGACACCGGCCACCGTCGTCTTGCGGGTCGCGGGTTCCTCGTTCTCGAACCACCTGAGCCGCACCGGGGCGTGCCACTCCGCGTCCCCGAAGTCCCGCAGCAGCGCGTCGAGCCGGGCCGTCTCCGCGTCGTAGGGCGCCGCCCACTCGGGCAACGGCACACCGGCGGGACGCCGTTCCAGGCAGCCCTCGATGACCCGGCTGCGGAGCTTGGGGTCGAGGTCCAGCGAACGGTCGGTGTGCAGCAGCCCCACCGCGTCGCGCAGCCGGGTCGCCTCCTCGCGGCAGGGCGGGCAGACGGTGAGGTGCTCCTCGACGGCCGCGCTCTCCTCCGCCGGACAGGCGGCCAGCGCCCACGCGCCGAGGAGCGACCGGAGCGCGGAGTGCGAGGACTCGGGGACGGGTACCGCCGGCGGCGGCACGACCGGCGGGACGAACGGCACGTGCTCCGGCCGCTTCCGGCGGGGCCGGCGCGCGGGCTCCGGCTCCCGCGCGGGCTCGGGCGCGCCCGGTGCGTCCGGGGACGCCTGCGCGCCGGGCAGGTCCCGGACGTCCGCGAGGTCGGTGAGGTCGGTGAGGTCGGTCAGGTCCGAGGGGAGCACCGGGCGCGGCACGGCGTCGAGGGCCAGGTCGTCCGGGGCGCTGCGGGGGCCCGGTATGCGCCGGGCCGGCCGCACCTCGTCCCCGGCGGAGTCGTTCCCGTCACCCCGGCCGCTCACAGAGCACGTCCGTATCCGGGCGGCGAGAACCCGTCCACCGGAGCCAGATTGGCCGTGGCGAGCAGCTGGAGCCCCAGCCGCAGTCTGCGCCGCGCCTCCATCTCGGTCACCCCGAGGTCGGCGGCGGTCTGCCGGTAGTCGCGGCGCTGGATGTACGCCAGCTCCAGCGCGGCCCGCAGCGGCTCCGGCAGGGTGGCCGCGATGTAGTCGGCGCGGGCCGCGGCGGTCGCCCTGCGCAGCCGTTCGTCCAGGTCCGCGGTGTCGTGCGGGGCGTCGCCGTCCCCGGCCGGACCGCTGTCGCATCCGTCGCGCTCGGCCGAGCGCAGGCGCTCCACGGAACGCCGGTGGGCCAGCCGCGCCACCCACGAACGCATGGATCCCAGCCTGGGGTCGTAGGCGTCCGGGTTCTCCCAGACGTGGGCGAAGACCTCGCGGGTCACGATGTCGGCGGCGGCCTCGTCGTCGAGCATCCGATGGGCCTGGCTGTGGACGAGCGCGGCGAACCGGTCGTAGAGCTCGCCGAGAGCCGCCGCCTCACCGCCTGCCAGCCGTTGCTGCATCCTGCGGTCCCAGCGGGGAGGCGCGCCGTACACCATGAAACCCCCAGCCCTGCGCCCTGCGGTCGGTCCCGAAACGTGCCCCCGTGTCCCACGTGCCTCCCGAATGTAGTCCGCGACCCCGTCCGGACACGAACCTTTGCGCCAACTACCTCGCCACGGGGCCGTGAATGGTAAGGGGTGCCCGCCGACGGGGAGGCGGGCGACGGGCGGCCGGCCCGCATGCGGAGGGGTGCCCGGGCTCCTTTCCGCCGGCGGTCCGGACAAACCCGCGTGCACACCACGGGGTGGTGCGGTGTTTCATGGGGGAGCGAATGGGCAGCCGCGAGGTGGAACGGAAACCTCCGCATCGGCACCGGCACGGCACCGGTCTCGTCGGGAGCCCCGGAACGAGAGGTCCAGTCGCGTGACGCTGAAGGTGGACGAGGCCGAGCAGGGCGACTGGACCGTGCTCCGGATCAACGGCGAGCTCGACCTGGTGACGTCACCCGTCGTCCGTCAGTCCGTGCACGGCGCCGTCGCGGCCGGACGGCACCAGGTCGTCCTCGACCTGACCGAGGTCCTCTTCTGCGACTCCAGCGGTGTCGGCGTGCTGATCGCCTCCCGTCGGCTGATGAAGTCCTGCGGGGGCCGGTTGCGGCTCATCCTGCCTGCCCGGGGCGCCGAGGACGGCTCCCACGTGAACCGGGTGCTCGCCGCGCTGGGGGTGCGCCGCCTCTTCGAGGTCTACCCCGACGCCGACGCCGCCGTCGACGAGTCGGCCTCCCCGCTCCCCGCCTGACGACCCGCCATCCCGCCCGCGCGGTGTGCTTGTCGTACCGCCGTTTCACACGGTCGTCGCGCCGCGGTGACACGTGACGCTCCGGGGCGTCGTACGCTCCCGGCATGGACAGCGCAGAATACGAGCGAAAGATCGCGCACCGCTTCGCCGCCTTCGACCAGGACGGCAGTGGCTACATCGACCGGGTCGACTTCGACGCCGCCGCGGCCCGTCTGCTCGCCGAGTTCGGCACGACGGCCCGGTGCGACAAGGGGCAGGCGCTCTACAGCGGGGCGGAGGCGTTCTGGCAGGGCATGGCCGGGATCGCCGACGTCGACGGTGACCAGCGCGTCACGCGCGAGGAGTTCGTGGGCGGGGCGGTGAAGCGGCTCCGGGACAGCCCCGAACGGCTCGCGGAGATCGCCCGCCCCTTCCTGCGCGCGGCCCTCGACGTCGCCGCCGCGGACGGCGCGCCCTTCCAAGGGGCTTCGCCGGCCTCCGGTACCGCACCGGTCGCCGCGGTGGAGCGGGCCCTGCGGGTGCTCGGCGCGGACGCCGACGTCGCCCGCGTCGCCGCCCGGGTGCTCGACGCCGACCAGGACGGGCAGGTCGCGGAGGACGACGCCGTGGCGGCGCTCGCCGCGTACGTCACGGTGGTCGAGCCGGACGCCTGACGGAGCGCCCGGCGCGGCCCCCGGCCGGCCCGGGTGACGGGGCGTCGGGCGTCCGGCCGGGCGGTCGGCGCGGCGTCCGGCCGGATGTTCCGCCGGGCGCCCGGTACCGCGCTGCCGTCGCCGTGCCGAAGGCGCGGCCGCCCCCCGCGCCCCGTCCGCACGCTCCGGAGTACGCCGGGGCGTGCGGGCGGGCGTGCATTCGCTCATGCGTCCTGCCTCCCTCTTCGCGCAGATGTCCGGCCGAGTCGGAGAAGGGAGCCGGAGGGAAACGTTCCGCCAGAGGCACGGGCCGTCTTCCCCCGCGGTGACGTGCGGTAACGCAGTGCAGTCGGCGCGCTCACCGGCCCGATCACACCACGTGGCCCTTCCGTCACGGCAAGGGGTCGTCGGCGTGCTCGGGTACGCTCCGTGGGATGCGAGTGCTTGTGGAACCGACCAGTCCGGAGGCGGCCCGCGCGGCGGCCGAGGGCCGGGTGCGGTGCCTTGCTCGTACCTCAAGGAGCTGCACCGGGCCGGGCCGGACGTCGACGCCGGGGGCGCGGAGGTCCGCCGCGGCGGCCTCCCGTCGCATGCGCCGCACAGTATGCACCACGCGTACTCCTTCGCGCGTGAATATGCCCGAAGCGCTTGTTGCGGTGACTGTACGTCAACCATGCTGTCGCGCACAGGAATCACGTTCCGTGATCCTGAGGAGGCGCGAGGCGATGTGTCCGCCGGTTCGGATGGTGTGAGCGGTGCAGGTGCTTCAGGTTCAGCTGGAGGTCGGGGCGGATCCCGCGGAGGTGGGCCGGGCCCGCAGATGGGCGCGGTCGCGCCTGGAGGGATCGGGGATAAGGGAGGACGAGCCGCTCGCCGAGACGCTCATCCTGCTCATCTCGGAACTGGTCACCAACGCGGTCGTGCACACGGGCTGTCCGGCCGTGCTGCGGATGCTCTTCGGCCCGGTGGGGCCGACCGGTGCGCCCGGGAAGGGCGACACCGTACGCGTCGAGGTCGCGGACACCAGCGCCCGCCCGCCGAAGCAGCGTCACGCGGAGGGCGACGACACCAACGGCCGGGGCCTGGAGCTGGTCGACGGGCTCGCCGACCGGTGGGGCTGGATGCCGGAGGGCACCGGTAAGCAGATCTGGTGCGAGGTCGACCGGTACGGCCGGGCGGCGGCGCAGGAGCGCGACGAGGCCCCGGCCGCACTGGGTGCCGGGGACCCCCTGCTCGCTTTCACCGATCTCTTCCCCGACCTGACCTGACCGGCCTCTTCGCGGACCGGCCTCTTCGCGGACCGGTCGCTTCCCTGACCGGCCTCTTCCCTGACCGGCCGTGATCCGGGTCCGCCGGTGCTCCCCGGGCCGCTCACCCGCGGGTGCCGGCCGTCGCCCGGAAGGTTCTGCGGTAAGCGGTCGGGGCGACGCCCAGGGCGGCCTGGAAGTGCTGGCGGAGCGAGGCGGCGGAGCCGAACCCGGACTGGCGGGCGATCCGGTCGACGGTGAGACCGGAGGACTCCAGCAGCCGGCGGGCGAGCTCCACCCGCTGCTGGGTGACCCACTGCCCGGGGCTGAGACCGGTCTCCTCGCGGAAGCGGCGGGTGAAGGTCCGGACGCTCATCGACTCGCGCTCCGCCATGTCCCGCAGCTGGATCGGCCCCTCCAGCCGGCCGAGCGCCCACGACCGGGCCGCCGTCGTGGTGGCGAAGAGGGGCTCGGGCACCGGGCGTTGGATGTACTGGCGCTGACCGCCGTCGCGGTGCGGCGGGACGACGGTGCGGCGGGCCACGTCGTTGGCGACGGCGGTCCCGTGGTCACGCCGCACGAGGTGCAGGCAGAGATCGATCCCGGCGGCCACCCCGGCGGAGGTGAGCACGTCCCCGTCGTCGACGAAGAGCACGTCCGGATCGACCCGGACCCTCGGGAAGAGCCGCTGGAAGTGGTCGGCCGACGCCCAGTGGGTGGTGGCGGGCCGGCCGTCCAGCCGGCCGGCGGCGGCCAGGACGTACCCGCCGGTGCAGATGGCGACCAGCCGGGTGCCGGGCCCGATGTGGGCGAAGGCTGCCGCGAGTTCGCCGGTCAGCCGGCCCTCGTCGTACACCGGGCCCAGTTCGTACGAGGCGGGGACCACGACGGTGTCGGCGGTGGAGAGGGTTTCCGGGCCGTTGCGGACCATGACCGAGAAGTCGCCGTCCGTCTCGACCGGTCCGGGCGGCCGGACCGAACAGGTCACCACCTCGTACAGGTTCTCGCCCCGGCCGTGCGGCCCGAGGGCTTGGGCGATCCCGAAAATCCGCTGCGGGATGCCCAGTTCGAAGGGGAGCACCCCGTCCAGCGCGAGCACGACCACGCGGTGCGGCACGACCGCCTCCTCGGCGTTCTGGTAGATCTCTCCGGTGTGACACATCCACAGCCCGGCGAGCGACGTGACGGAGCCGGGCGCGTTCCCCGTACCCGGGCTTTCAGCACCCGGGCTTTCAGCACCCGGGCTTTCCGTACCCGGGCGGTCGCCGCCGCGGCGGCCGTACTGACCGTCGCCGCGGCCCTCTCCGTCCGCGCGCTCGCCGGCGGGGGGTTCGCCAAGTACGCCGGCGACGCGCTCTACACCGTGCTGGTCCACGCCCTGCTGGTGTTCCTCGCCCCGCGCGTGCGTCCTTTGCTCGCCGCCGGAGGAGCACTGGTGTTCAGCTGCGCCGTCGAGTTCGCCCAACTGTCGGACGTCCCGGCGCGTTTGTCGGCGCGCTCGGGGGCGGCCCGGCTGGTGCTCGGTTCCACCTTCAACGCCCCGGACCTGCTGTGGTACGCGGTCGGCGCGGGCGCCGGCTGGTGGGTGCACCGGTGGGCGGGGCGGCGGAGGCCGTCGCGGGCCGTTCAGCCCTTCGCACGGGACCTCTCCTCGGACTCCTGAATCTCCAGGAGCCGCAGCACGTGGGCGGTGGTGCGGCGGCGGGTGCTGCCGGAGACCCAGAGCGCCGCGCCGGTCACGCCGAACGGCACCGCGAGGCCGAGGATGCCCACGAACTCGGGCCACTGGCGCTCGTCCGCGCAGACGTTCCGGCTCCCCGGGGAGTACACCGACGAGATCGGGGCGTCGCACTCCACCTCCCGGGAGCCGGACTCGACACTGGTGGGCACCGTCAGCAGACAGCCCAGCCACACCAGCAGCAGGGCGGCGACGGCCGTCAGGGCCATGCCCCAGGCAGTCAGTCTCGACGCGCGGCGGTCGAACTCCGTGCGGGCTTCCCAGTACATGGGGTCGGTCCTCGTCTCAGGTCGGAGCATGCGGGCCGTGTCACGCACGACCAGCCCGTCGACAGGCGATCGTACGCACATGCGCACGGCCCGTGGCCCGATCCTTGCGACAGGTGTCCCTCAGGCCGCTCGTGCGCGCTCCGCCCCCGCCGCATGCTTCTCCCGTGAAGCAGAGAACCCAGAGCGCCGCCAGGGACGACGACGGGGGCGCGACCCCCGGCCCGGCCGTCACGTCCGCCGCGACAGAGCGTCGTTCGCCCCGGACCCGGCGCCTCCTCCCGATCCACCGCGCCTGGATCGTCGCCGCCGTGGCCTTCGTGACGATCATCGGCGGGGCGGCCTTCAACGCCCTGCCCGGCCTCCTCATCGACCCCCTGCACACGGAGTTCGGCTGGTCCCGGGGCGAGATCGGCCTCGCCGTGTCGATCGACCTCGCGCTGTACGGGATCACCGCACCGTTCGCCGCGGCGCTGATGGACCGGTTCGGGATCCGCCGCATCGTCGCCGGCGCGCTGACCGTGGTGGCCGCCGGTGCGCTGGGCAGCGTCTGGATGACGGCGTCCTGGCAGCTGATGGTCTACTGGGGCCTGCTGGTCGGGCTCGGCACGGGTTCCATGGCGATGTCCTTCTCCGCGACCGTCACCAACCGCTGGTTCGTCACCCGGCACGGCCTGGTCGCCGGCATCCTCACCGCCGCCGGCGCCTCCGGCCAGTTGATCTTCCTGCCGCTCTGCGCCTGGATCGTCAAGGAGCACGGCTGGCGGCCCGCCTCGGTGACCGTCGCCCTCGCCGCGCTGACCGTCGTGCCCCTCGTCTGGTTCCTGCTCCGCGACCATCCCGCCGACGTGGGACTCGCCCCCTACGGCGGTACGTACGCCGACAAGCCCGCTCCCGCGCGGGGCGCCGCGGCCAGGACGCTGCGGGTGCTGTTCGACGCGGCCCGCACCGGACCGTTCTGGCTGCTGGCCGGGGCGTTCGCCATCTGCGGCGCGTCGACCAACGGTCTGATCCGCACGCACTTCGTACCCTCCGCCCACGACCACCACATGCCGATCACGGCCGCCGCCTCGCTGCTCGCCGTGATCGGGGTCTTCGACATCATCGGCACGGTCTTCTCCGGCTGGCTCACCGACCGCTTCGACTCCCGCCGGCTGCTCGCCGTCTACTACGCGCTGCGCGGGGTCTCGCTCCTCTTCCTGCCCCTGCTGATGGCGCCGTCGGTGCACCCGCCGATGGTCTTCTTCATCGTCTTCTACGGTCTGGACTGGGTCGCCACCGTCCCGCCCACGATCGCCCTCTGCCGGGAGCAGTACGGCGACGACAGCGCGATCGTCTTCGGCTGGGTGCTGGCCTCGCACCAGATCGGGGCGGCCGTCGTCGCGTTCCTCGGCGGAGTGGCCCGGGACGCCTTCGGCTCGTACGACGTCGTCTGGTACGCCGCCGGCGCACTGTGCGCGGTGGCCGCACTGATGTCCCTCGTCGTCCGCCGCAAGGCGCTCCCCTCCGGCGTGCAGCCGGTGGCGGCGGCCTGACGTACGGGGACGCGCCCCGGCAACTCCGGTACAGGAAGCGGCGGTCGGCGCGAGAATGGCCCCATGACGGGGTGGCGCGGTGCGAGCAGGACGACGTGGTGGGTGCTGGCCGGGGCCGGGGCGGCGGTGGCGGCCGGACTGCTGGTGTGGGTGACGGCGGCGGACCTGGAGCGTTCCAGTCAGATCGCGGGCGTGCTCGGCACGGTGGTGGGCGTCGTCGCGCTGGGGGTGGCGTGCCGGCAGCTCCGGGGCGGTACTCCCGCCGGACCCGCACCCGCACCCGTACCCGAATCCGTACGGGCGGCCGGCGGTTCCAACGCGGCACGCGGCACCATCCGGGCCGCCTCCGCGCACGACACGGCACCCGGCCCCGCGGTCCCCGGAGGGGCGGAGAGCCCCGGCATCACCGCGACCGGAGGTTCGAACGCGGCCGGCGGCGACATCGACGGCTCGACGGCGCGGCACGGCTCGTGAAGCGCGAGCCGTCGGCCCCGGACACCCCTCCGCCTCCCGGCGTCCTCGCGCACGCGGGTTCCAACGCGGCCGGCCGGGACATCCTCAACTCCGTCGCCCTGCACGTCGCCCACGCCACCCTGCCGCCCCCGGAGGCCTACGGCCCCATCCCGTCCGGTGCCGTGGGCGACGGGCTGGCGAACGTGCCGCGCGGCACCCTCTTCGTGGGCCGGTCCGCCGCCCTCGACGCCCTGGACGCGGCGTTCGAGGAGCCGGGCGGGGTGGTACTGCGGGCGGTGAGCGGACTGGGCGGCGTCGGGAAGTCGGCCCTCGCCGCCCACTGGGCGGCCGAGCACGCCACGGACCGGCTGCGGTGGTGGATCAGCGCCGACAGCGCGGCGGCCGTCGAGACCGGCCTCGCGGGGCTGGCGCGCGCCCTCCAGCCGGGGCTGGCCGGGCTCCCGCAGGAGTTGCAGCGCGAACGCGCGCTCGCCTGGCTCGCGGCCCACGACCACTGGCTGCTGGTGCTCGACAACGTCGACCACCCCGACGACGTACGCCCGCTGCTCGACCGGCTCGGTGGCGGCGGACGGGTCCTGATCACCACCCGCCTCGCCACCGGCTGGCACCGCCTGGCCACCACCGTCCGCCTCGGCGTCTTCGACCCCGCCGAATCCGTCGAGCTGTTCCACCGCGTCCTCACCCAGGACGGCCCGCGCGACACCGAAGGCGCCGCCGAGGTGTGCGAGGAGGTCGGCCACCTGGCGCTCGCGGTCGAGCAGGCCGCCGCGTACTGCCACGAGAACGGCACCACCCCGCGCGCCTACCTCGACATGCTGCGCTCCTGGCCCGCCGAGACGTACGCGACCGGCGCGGAGACCACCGACGCGGACCGCACGGTGGCCCGGGTCTGGCGCGTCACCCTGGACCGTCTCGCCGACACCCCGGTCGCCGGTGACGTGCTGCGGACCCTCGCCTGGTACGCCCCCGACCACATCCCCCGCCTGCTGCTGAACGGGCTCGCCCCGCCGCCCTCGCTCGCCAAGGCGATCGGCCGGCTGGTGGCCCACAGCATGGTCTCGGTCGGGCCGGACGGTGACCTGTCGGTGCACCGCTTGGTGCAGGCACTCGCCCGCACCTCCGACCCGGACGACCGGCACCGCGCGGCGGCCGCCGTCGCGGAGGCCCGGGAGAGAGCGACCGACGGACTCCTGAGAGCCGTGCCGGACGAGGAGAAGCCGGGCACTCCGCGCCTGGGCCGGCAGCTCCTCGTCCACGCCCAGGCGCTGGCCGGGAACAGCCTGCCCGAGGACGATACGGAGGCGATGGCGCAACTGCTGGGCTGGATGGCGAGTCACCAGCTGGAGCAAGAAGCCCTGGGCACTGCCGCTGCCCTCTTCCGCCGGGCGATGACGGCCCTGATCGCGATCGAGGGTGAGAGCCACCCGGATCTGTGGACCATCCGGAGCAACCTCGCGGGCATCCGCATGGACCAGGGAGAGCCGGAGCAGGCGGGCGAGCTCCTCGAAGACGTGCTCGCGGGGATGCGGCGGCTCCTGGGGGAGGACCACCGGCACGTTCTCGGCGTCCGGATCAACCTGGCCAGCGCCGCGTACCGGGCCGGAGACATCGTCCGGGCGGAATCCCTCTTCGACCGCGCCCTCGCCGAGGCGCTCCGGATCGGGGGCGCCGAAGACCCGTACACCCTGGACATCAGATACCGCTTGGCCCAGCTGCACGAGGCACGGGGCGACTACCGGCAGGCGCTGACGCTGCAGAAAGAGGTGCTCGCCGACCGGATGCGCATACTCGGGGACGACCATCTCGACACCCTCTCCTCGCGCGACGCCCTCGCGTACGTCCACGAGCGGAGCGGGAACCCCGTCCTGGCGGTTCCGTTGCTCCGCAGGAACCTGGACGGCCATCTGCGTCTGCTGGGCGAGGACCACACCACGACACTCCGTACCCGGAGCCATCTGGCCGAGGTGTACCGGGCGGTGGGCAACACCGGGCGAGCCCTTCTCCTGCACCGCCAGAACCTCACCGACGCGGAACGCCACCTGGGCCGGGACCACTCGACGACGCTGGTGTACCGCCACCGTCTGGCGGACTTCTACCAGCAGACGCAGAGGCACGACGAGTCGGTCCCGCTGTACGAGCACAACGCCGCCGAGCGCACCCGGTTGAACGGCGAGGACGACCCCGACGCGCTGCGTGCCCGCCACCACCTGGCGGTCGCCCTCGCCGAGGCCGGGGAGCACGAACGCGCGCACGCGCTTCACGAGAAGAGCCTCGCCGACATGACGCGGGTCCTCGGCAAGGAGCACCGCGACACCCTCGTGGCCCGGTTCAGCATCGCGCAGAACCTTCTCGTCTCGGGCAGACCCGAAGTGGCCCTGCGGATGCACGAGCTGATCGCCGCGGACCGCTCCCGCCTCCTCGGCCCGGACCACCCGGACACCCTGTCGTCCCGGAGCCAGGTGGCGATGGCCCTCCTCCTGGTCTTCCGCCCGGCGGAAGGGATCGCCCTGCTGGAACGGACGGTCGCCGACTGCGCTCGGGCGCTCGGAGCGGACCACCCCCAGACCGTGGCGCTGCGGGAGGACCTCGCCGAAGCGATCGAAACCGTCAGCGGGGCGCTCGGGCGATCCGGTGCGCGATCTTCACCGCGTCCCGGGCCATCTCGCGGAACATTCCGCTGATGGGGTTGGAGAACCCGGTGAAGTACAGCCCCGGCGCCTCCTCGGGGGACCTGGCGCCGTGCGCCACCGGCCGCCCCCGCCGGTCCAGCACGCCGAGGTGCCCGACCAGACCTTCCAGGCCCCGCCGGTAGCCGGTCGCCGCGATCACCGCGTCCGGCGTCAGCCGCGTCCCGTCGGTCAGCACCACCGCCGACTTCTCGAACGAGGCGATGGCCGCGACCGGCCGCACCCGCCCCGCCCTCACCGCGTCGATCAGCCCCACGTCCTGCACCGGGATCGCCCCGTCCCTGACCCGTGAGTACAAGCCGGTGTCCGGGCGCGGCAGCCCCTGCGCCGCGAGGTCCGGCACCGCCGCCCTCGCCATCAGCGCGCCCGCCCGGTCGACCAGCCGCACCGGCAGCCGCCGCACCAGGATGCCGGTCGCCTGCGCGGGCCATCCGGCCGTCGACCGCCGCACGATGTGCGGGACCGTGCGCACCGCGATCCGCACCTCGGACGCCCCGCCCTCCACCAGGTCCACGGCGATCTCGGCCCCGGTGTTCCCGATCCCCGCGACGAGCACACTCCGCCCCGCGTACGGCGCCGGGTTCCGGTACCGGGCGGCGTGCACCACATCCCCGCCCCACGACTCCCGGCCGGGCCAGTCGGGCACGTGCGGCGTGTGGTTGAAGCCCGTCGCGACGACGACCGCACGACCCGTGAGCACCCGCCCACCGGTCGCCGAGAGCACCCAGCCGGCCCCGTCCGGCGCCCGGTCGATACGGGAGACCTCGACGCCGGTGATCACTTCCAGCTCGTGGAACGCGGCGTACTTCTCCAGGTACCGCACCACGTCGTCCCGGCCCACCCACCGTCCGAACTTCCGCGGCATCGCCAGCCCCGGCAGCGCCGACCAGCGCCGGGTGGTGTGCAGGTGGAGCCGGTCGTAGTGGCCACGCCACGAGGCGCCGACCTCCGCGGCCTTCTCCAGGACGACGACCCGCACCCCCCGCGCGCGCAGCGCCGCAGCCGCCGCGAGGCCGCCGGGCCCGCCCCCGATCACGTAGACGGGACGGTCCTCCGTACGGTCGATGGAGGCCGGGATCGCGGCGGGGCGAGCGGAACTGCCGTCAGTGGGCGCGGTGTCGGACATGAGCGTCGAGCCTAATCGCGTGCAGCGTGAATGGGTCTCGACGGAGAGGGGATCCCGTTGCGAATCGATCACGGGGCGGGGGCGGTTGAGCCCTCGTCGGTCCTGGTGCAGGGCGGGCCGTCCCGTCCGGCTGGTCCGGGCCAGGATGGCGACGGCGGCCCCGGCGGTCGGAGGGAGTTGCGGAGCCGGGGAGTGGTGCCGTATCCGTCGCTCACACGTCCCCTTCCTCCGCCTCCTCCCACGCCAACTGCGCCCGCACCAACCCGTGCCAAAGCTCCGGGTCCACGTACTCGCCCTCCTCCGGTGCCCCACACCGCCAGCTCAGCGGATACGTATTGCCCTCGGCGGCCGGGACGCCGACCCAGTGGTCCCGGGCGGCCGGTCCGAAACGGGTGGCACCGGGAGGCCAGTCGAACTCCTTGCTGGATCCGGGGGGAATCAGGAAATACGTCCACCGCGCCCCGGCGACCTCGCGCACCACGGGGCCGGGCTCACCCGCAGTGAGCGAGATCAGGTGACGGACGATCGCCTCACCCCGTACGCCCTTCAGTCGCGGATCGCGTCGAAGTGGGTTCCGGTCAGGTGCACTTGGTGTCCGCCACTGGGATCCATGCGGGGAGTCTCTTGCTCGTCGTGGCTACGAGAATCCTGCTGGTCGCCCAGCGTGACCAGCGCGACACGGTCCACATCGGAGCGATGTGGAGGAGAGAGTGGCGGCTGTGGGAACGAGTGGTGGGCCCACGCGGGTGCGCCGGCTCATGGGGGCCTGATCCGGATCCACCGGACACGCGCCGGACTCACACAGAAGGAGTCGGCGGACCGGTTCCTCATCTCCGAATCGTTGATGATGGGCGCCTACGGACGCGCCGAGCGCATCACGTCGTCGGAGTCAGGTGATGAACCCGGCGGAGGGACGCAGTCGTGTGTTCGTGGAGGGCCGAGGCGGCGATGAGTTGATCTCCAAGTCCGAGCAGGCTCAAGTCCGGCCACAGCGACAACGACGGTGGCGCCTGTGCCGAGGTCGCCGCCTGTCCGCACACCGTCCACGTGCGCGACTCCGAGGTGACCGACGGCCCGGTCTTCGCGGTCGCGCCCGACGCCACGAGCGCGTTCGTCACCGGGACCGTCGGCGCCTGACCCGTACCCACCCGGCGTACGTACGTCCTACAGGCCCGGCGCCCCCCACACCGGGAACCACCGGGCCAGCTCCTTCTCCACCCGCAGGTCGTCCCCGAGTGCGGCGCGGACCTGGAGCTCCAGGCCGTTGTCCCGCTTCTCCCCGGCGCCGGTGAGCGGGGCGAACGGGTAGAAGGTGCCGCGCTTGTAGAGGTACACCAGTGCCAGCGAGCGGCCCTCCGGGTCGCGGAAGCCGATCAGCGAGCAGAGCAGGTGCGGGCCGAAGCCGCCGTCCTGGAGCAGTGTGTTCACCGCGTGCAGGTCGTTGACGAGGGCGGCCAGGTCGTCCGGGGGCTGCTGCGCGAGCAGCCAGGTGTAGCCGTACGCGTCCTGGCTGATCGTGACCGGTTCCCCGCCCCGGCCCGTGTCGGCGTCCAGTAGCTCTCGTACGTCGTCCTGGAGGCGGGCGAAGGTGCCGCCCTCCACCCCCGCGAAGCAGACCGAGCCGAGACCGGACGGGGCGAATCCGGTGGCGGCCTGCAGGGTCAGGGCGGCGGACGGTACGGCGAAGAGCTGGTCGAGATCGGGACGGGCCGGCTTGCTCCGGCCGAGGATCGCGTCGAACAGACCCACGGAGGTTCCTCCAGGATGACCGGGACCGGCGGGAATCACAGGACTGCGGGAAGCACGGGACGTCGGGATTCACTGGACGTCGGGGATGCCGGGCCTACGGGCGGGACAGGTCGGCGGAGATGCGGGCCAGCTGGTCGAGGCGCTGCTCCAGCGTCGGGTGCGAGGAGATCAGCCGGCTGAAGCTCTCCTTCGAGGAGAACGCGGGGACGAAGTAGAAGGCGTTGTACGGCTCAGCTTTCCGCAGGTCCTCGGTGGGTATGCGCGCCATCTGCCCGCTGACCTTCGTCAGGGCGGAGGCGAGGGCCGAGGGGCGGCCCGTGAGCAGGGCGGCGGTGCGGTCGGCCGAGAGCTCGCGGTAGCGGGAGAGCAACCGCGTGAGCAGGAAACTCAGTGCGTAGACGACCGCGCTGATCAACGGGATCAGCATGAGGATGACACCCGCCGGGTCGTTGCCCCGGCTGTTGCGGGCGAAGCCGCCCCACAGGGCCACTCGGGTGATGATCCCCGCCAGCACGCCCAGGAACGACGCGATGGTCATGACCGCCACGTCCCGGTGGGCGACGTGCGACATCTCGTGCGCGAGGACACCCTCCAGCTCCTCGGGCTCCAGCCTCCGCAGCAGCCCGGTGGTGGCGCAGACCAGGGCCGTCTTCTCGTTCCGGCCGGTCGCGAAGGCGTTCGGTACGTCACTCCGCGCGATGGCGACCCGGGGTTTCTCCATGTTCGCCAGGGCGCAGATCCGGTCGATCGCCCCGTGCAGCTCCGGAGCCTCCTCGGGCGTGACCACGCGGGCCCCCATCCCGTAGGCGGCGATCCGGTCGCTGAACCAGAACTGCACGACGAACAGCCCGCCGGTGATGATCAGGATCACCGGCCAGGAGCCGCGCAGCACGGCGAGCAGCACCCCGACGAGGACCACGTACAGCAGACCGATGAAGAACATGGTCGACACCATGCGGGTGGTCAGGCCCCGGTCGGGGGCGTAACGGGATCTGGCTCTGGCCATCGGTGCCTCCTGTGCCTCGCCTCGTACGCCTTCCATGGTGCTCCTGCCCGGCGGAAAGGGGCGGGTCCCCGGGGGAGGCGGCGCCGGATAGCGTGATCGGCGACGTGCGGAGACGTCCGGCGGCCGGACGGCGGACACGGACAGGAGAGAGGCGACGATGCCGAAGCCCGAGATCGAACCCCCCGCGGGCGATCCGCCCACCGACCTGCTGATCAGGGACCTCGTGGTCGGGGACGGTGAGGAGGCGAGGCGCGGCCAGGTGGTCTGGGTGCACTACGTCGGGATCACCTTCGCGACGGGCAAGGAGTTCGACTCGTCCTGGGAGCGGGACGAGCCGTTCAAGTTCGCCGTCGGGGGCGGCCGGGCCATCAAGGGGTGGGACCGGGGCGTCGTCGGCATGAGGGTCGGCGGCCGGCGCGAACTCGTCGTCCCCCCGCGCCTCGCCTACGGCAAGCAGTCCCCCTCCTCCCTGATCCCCCCGGGCTCGACCCTCGTCTTCGTGGTGGACCTGGTGCGGGTGGCGTGACACGGGAAGGCGCGTCGTCCGACTGCGGTGTCGTGCCAGGCGCCCGGCCGACGAGACGGGTCGGCGGACAAATTCCGTGAGGACGTGGCCGTGCCCCCGTTAACGTGACGGGACATGGTCAATCTTGGGGGGCCGGATGATCGAGACCGTTTTCCGCAGCGAGGATTTACCGCCGGACGACCGCCTGGAATGGTGGCGGGAGCTGACTTCGCAGGCGCTGTCGCCCACCGTGATAGTCCCCGATCGAGCCGACGACTTCCGGGCGGGCCTCCGTCTCCTGTCACTGGGGGCCACGCAGGTGGCGACCTTGTCCTACCCGGCGTTGCGTTCGCGTCGCACACCCGCGATGATCCGCCGCTCGGACCCGGAGCAGTACCACCTGTGCCTGGCGCTGAAGGGCGGGCAGAGCATCTGCCACGGAGGGCGTGACACGGCGATGCGGGCCGGTGACCTCCTGCTGTACGACAGCTCCCGTCCGTCCGATGCGAGGGTCTTTCCCCCGCCCGGTGAGGCGGTCGAGGGGATCATCGTGAGTGTGCCGCGAGCGGTGTTCCCCCTTCCTCCGGCCAAGGTCGATCGCCTCCTTGCCACCCGCCTCCCCGGCGACCGGGGCACGGGCGCGCTCTTGTCCCACTTCCTCACCCGTATGACCGCCGAGTGCGCCGCTCTCGGGCCGCACGACGCCGTACGCCTGGACGCGGTCACCCTCGATCTGGTCACCGCGTTCCTGGGGCAGCATCTGGACGCGACCGACGCCGTCCCCGCGGAGCACCGTCAGGGCGCCCTGCTGGTCGGCATCCACTCCTTCATCGAGCGGAACCTGGGCGACCCGCAGCTGTCACCAGCCCTGATCGCCGCTGCGCACCACATCTCCGTGCGGTACCTGCACCTGCTCTTCCAACAGCGCGGCGGCAGCACGGTCTCCACCTGGATACGCCGGAGCAGACTCGAACGATGTCGACGGGACCTGCGCGACCCCCTGCTGCGGCACCTGCCTCTCCGCAGCATCGCGGCCCGGTGGGGCTTCCAGCACCCGGCGGAGTTCAGCCGCGTGTTCCGCGCCGTCCACGGGATGCCACCGCGGGACTACCGGCAGCAGGCCCAGCACAGCGCGTAGTGCGCCCCGTGCCAAGACCACTGCGCGGGCCATCAACGACTTCGGCCGCCGCCTCGTGGAAAGTCGTACCCGCAAGCCGAGGGGCGTACATGACGCGCCCGTCCGGGGAGCCCCGCGCAGGCACCCGTCCGGTGTTCCCGGACGGGTGCCGCTGCCCGGGCATCTCCGTACCAGCGGCGAGAGACGGCCCTGGATCCAGGGACGAAGGAGTCACCATGGGAATGCGGCAGATGAAGCGCAAGGCTGGGGCGGTGCTCGTGGCGACCGCGCTCCTGACGGGCGTGTCCGGGTTCGCCGCGGCGAGCTCGGCCCAGGCGGCGGAAGCCGCGACCTGCTGGGGTACGAACGTGACGAACAACTCCAGCCTCGAAACCACGATGAAAGGCACGTACAACCTGAAGGTGGGCGTCGGCACGGTCTGCGGCAACGTCCGCTCCGTGAGTACCGGATCCACCTTCTACGTGTGGTGCGGAGCCATCAACCCGGACTCGGGCGTGCTGTGGTTCTTGGGCAGGGTCAAGGGCGACCCCACCTCCAAGATCGGCTACATGTCCTCCGACAACCTGAACTACGTCAGCGGTACCTGGAGTTACTGCTGAGACGGCACCGCGGCGGGCGGACGACGATGCCGTCCGCCCGCCGCGGTCCGGCGCGGTGCCCGGTGCGCGGAGATCGGTTCGACCGTGACCGGGCGGCGCCGGCCCCGCCCGGCAGGAAGGTCGGCATGCGTACCCGTCGGAGTACGGGGCGGGTTCGCCCGTGTCGGGGTCGAGGCCGGACTCCATGCCTCGCTGTTCCTCGCGCCAGTGGACGAAGTGCGGGGACGAGGCTCGTCAGAGGGACGCGTCACTGAGCCGTGTTCTTCACTTGTGCACGGAAGGTGCCCGGGCCGCCGACTGAGCCCTCTGTGTGAGCACTGCCGGCGTGCGGGCCGTACTCACACAGAGGACCAGTGGCGCCCTGGGGTCTCAGCCGACCAGCAGCGAGGCCTTCAGCTCCCTGATCTCCTTCGAGGAGAGGCCGAGGCCCTTCTTCTCGTAGTTCTCGAACGAACCGAACCGGGCCCCGACCTCGTCGAAGCCGGAGTTCAGGTACTCGGCGCGGACGTCCAGCAGCGGCTTGTACGCGGCGGCCATCCCGGCCGGCATCGCTTCGAGCGCGGCGGCGTTCGCCTCGGCGCGGTAGGTGTTGCTGGCGAGGTAGTCCTGCATCACGGTGGCCCTCGGCACGCCCAGCGCGGTCAGCAGGGCGGCGTTCGCCCAGCCCGTGCGGTCCTTGCCCGCCGAGCAGTGGAAGAGCACCGCGTGCCGGTCGTCGTCGGCCAGACCCGCGAAGACCAGCCGGTAGGCGGCCTTGCCGGTGGCGGAGCTGACCATCGCCTTCTCACCGTCCACCATGTACTGGGCGGACTTCTCGGCCGAGGACAGGTCGATCGCCGTCGTGATGTCGCCGCCGATGACGTCGGCGACCACGTACGTCGCGCCGGCCGGGACGGTGTCCGGGGCGGAGGTGCGCTCACCGGCGGTACGCAGGTCGTAGTCGACCTCGATGCCGAGGCGGCTCAGCTTGGCGACATCGGCGGGGGTGAGGGTGTTCAGCGCCCCGGAGCGGTAGACCTCGCCCATCCTGACCCACTGGCCGGTGCTGGTGCGGTATCCGCCCGCGTCACGGAAGTTGACCGTGCCGGACAACTGGATCTCGCGGTCGGCGAGGCGGAGCGAACCGCCCCGGGCCGGGACGAAGTCGAACCACTGGCGGTCGGCGGCCGGCAGGCCCTTGACGGTCACGGTGGCGTGGCTGCCGCCTCGGGCGACGACCCTGCCGTTCGCCCTGACGACGACCTGCCGGACCCCGGGCGCGGTCCAGGAGAGGGTGTACGAACCGTTGTCGTTCGCGGTGACGGTCGCGGCGGTGAACGGTATCCGCTGGTGGTGCTCCCGCGAGGCGGACGGCTTGCCCTGGGGTGCGGAAGCGTGGTGGGGGGCTGCCGAAGCGGCCGAGGTGCCGGCGCCGACGAGCAGGGCGGCGGCGGCGACGGCCGCGGAGACCCGGGCGCGGTTCATGGTGTTCATGGGGGTGAGCCTGCTTTTGCCGTGCGAGCAGGGGGAGAACCCTGGATGAATTGCCGGCCAAGTCGGGCTGCACCTCTGCTCCGGTGTGCTGCGGGCCCCGCCGCCCCGGCCGCCTCTCCGCCCGTACCCGTGCCCCGTGCCCCGTATCTCGGCCGCGTTCCTCACGGCCAGAGCAGCTCCCGCACCCACCCCGCGCCCTGCCGGCGGTAGCGGAGCCGTACGTGGCGGCGGCGGGCGTCGCCCTGGAAGAACTCGACCTCCTCGGGCCGGACGACGTACCGCCGCCAGCTCGGAACCTCCGCGTCGGGTTCGTCACGAGCCCGCTGCCACGCGGCGTCCGAAGCGCGGGCCAGCTCCCCGGCGTCCGCCAGCACCTCGCTCTGGCGGCCGACCAGGCCCGAGGCGAGCGCACCGGTGGAGCGGGCGTGCAGATCGGCCCGGCTCTCCTCGGCGGAGCCGGGGGCGACGGGGCCCCGTACCCGTACCGAGCGGCCCTGGACCGGCCAGTAGAAGTCGAGGGCGGCGTGCGGGTGGGCGGCGAGCTGGTGGCCCTTGGCGCTGGTCGCGTGGGTCGCGAAACGCCAGCCGCGCTCGTCCGCGTCGTGCAGCATCAGTGTCCGCACGTCCGGACGGCCGTACGCGTCCACCGTCGCCAGCGCCATGGTGTGCGGCTCGGGCTGTCCGGCGGCCACCGCCTCGGCGAACCACGCGTGGAAGAGCGGGACGGGGGCCCCGGGCGCGGTGGCCGGGTCGAAGCCGGGCAGGTCGGTGTCCCACACGCGCTGGGCGTGCAGCAGACGGAGGAAGGTGGTGTGCGCGTCGGTACGGGACGCTTCGTCGTCGCTCATACGGCCAATTCCAGCAGCAGCGGAGGGGACCCGGGTGCACCGACGGCGGGCCACATCGTGCGTGTGGCCCGCCGTCGGTGAGACAGGATGTCGGGCGACCGGGGTCGCCGTGCGCCGCCCGGTGAAGGGGGAGGGGGACCTTCGTCGCGGGCGCCTACTTCGTGGGCTTCTTGCCGGTGACGCCCAGGTGCACCAAGAGGGCCAGGTTCGGGCGGAGTTCGCCGGCCTTGACGCCCGTGCCGGTGGTCAGGGCCTTCTGGTGCGAGGCGACGGCGGCCAGCATGGCGACGAGCGATCCCGCCACCGCCGCCGGATTGACGTCCTTGTCGACCTTGCCCTTGCCCTGCAGTTCCTTCACCGCGTCCGTGAGCGAGTTGGTGAACGAACTGAGGATCTTCACGCGGAGCTTGTTGAACCGCTTGTCGCCCTCGGCCGCACCGAGGTCGATCACGCGGAGAATCGCGTCGTTGCGTCGCCAGAAGTCGAGGAATCCGTCCACCAGTTCCTCGGCCGCCTGCCATCCCGCCCGGCCGACCCACGAGCGACCGGAGGCCAGTTCGCCCAGTCCGGTCCCCTCTTTGGCCAGTTCGTCGGCGACTTCGAGGACGGCGCCTTCCACATCCGGGAAGTACTGGTAGAAAGTCGCGGGTGAAGTCCCCGCCTTCCGTGCGACGTCGATGACTTTGACGTCCCGGTACGGCGAGGATCTGAGCATCTCGCTGAGGCAGTCGAGCAGCTTCTGCCGCGTCGCCTGACCGCGTCGACCGGCCACGCGGCCGTCGACGGTGCGTACTTGTCCTGTCATGCCGTCAGCTTACCGACGGGTGAACGGAGCGCGATTCGGCCGAGTGCAAATGGGGAATTACCCAGCGCGCAGAGGGCGACGGGTGGTATTTCGGCCATCTTTTTTCGAGTGATCCGCACGCGCCCACAGGAACTTCCGGGGCTCTCGCGGCCGGGATCTTCCGGAGGGGTTCCGGGGGCGATTGTCCGGGCGGTAAGTGTTATCAACAGCCTGTGGACAACTTCGGTGGACAACTCTCCCGGTAGTCGAGACGGAGGGGCGGCTTCCTTGGACACCTTTCACCCCAAAAGGAGCGGTCGCCTTACGAGCTGGAGCAGGGAGAACGAAAACGACGGCCATTTCGCGGAGGCGTCGGCAGCCGTTCCTCGGGACCGGTTCGCGTCGCCGTTCCCGCGCATCTTCTGAGCGGGAACGGAGGCGCCGCGACGTGGAGCCGACCCCATCGGCGGGCGGGGGAGAGCGGGCGCCGTTACGTTGGCCGGGAGAGCGTCACGCACACGTGGCGCGCCCGGCCGTGCGGTACGGCCGGTCGCTCCCGGCGAGGGAAGGACCCGGCCAATGGCGGCATTCGCGCACTCCGTTCCCTGCTGGGTGGAGGTGCACCTCTCCGACCTCGAAGCGGGCAAGCGCTTCTACGGCGGGCTCTTCGGCTGGACCTTCCGCGCCGGGGACGGCATGCCCTTCGCCGACGCCTACAGCGAGGGCCGGCTCGTCGCCGCGCTCGCCGCCAAGACGGACGGCCGGATGCCCACCACCTGGGGCGTCCACTTCGCCACCGACGACATCCGGGCGACCGTCCACGCGATCCGTGCGGAGGGCGGGCAGATCATCACCGACCCCGTCCGCGCGGGCCGCGCCGGGATCCTCGCCCAGGCCGTGGACCCCGACGGAGCCGCCTTCTGGCTCTGGCAGGCCGAGGAGCGGCCCGGCTTCGAGAAGCAGAACGAGCCCGGTTCGTACTGCTGGACCGAGCTCTACACCCGGCGCCCCGACCGGGTCGATCCCTTCTACGAGCGCGTCTTCGGCTTCCGCAGCACCGACCTGAACGCCGGCACCGACGCGGGCGGGGAGACCGGACCGGCCGGGAACGGCATCGACTTCCGCATGTGGTCCCCGCCCGGCGCGACCCCCGGCCCCGACACCGCGGTCGGCGGCCGGAGCGTCATCACCGACGCGTTCCCGGAGATGATGCCCAGCCACTTCCTGACGTACTTCGCCGTCGCCGACTGCGACCGCGCCGCCGAACGGGTGACGGAACTGGGCGGTCGTGTCACGGCCGCGCCCTTCGACATCGCGTACGGACGGATGGCGGCGTTCCAGGACGACCAGAGCGCCGCGTTCGCCGTGCTCCAGCCGTCGGAGCCGACGCTGCCGTAGGCGGTGTCGACGGTCCCGGGCCCGGGGCGGGGGCCGGACGGGGGCCGGTCCGGGCGGGGCCGGGCCGGACGGGGCCCGCGCGCCGCTGCGCTGGTGGACCTCGCTGGTGGACCTGTGGACCTGCCGACGGGGACGAGGGCGCCGGACGTGCGGTCGGCTTCGCTGCGCGATCCGGTGCACGTGGACGGGGGAGCCCGAATCACCGCGTGCACCTTCGGGGGACCGGTTCTGGGCGCCTGGACGCCGCCGGAGGCGGAACAGGCGCTCGCGGCACTGCGCGGGACCGCCACGAGCTGAGCCGCGGAGCCGATCGGTCGACGGCCGGCGGGGTCGGGTGGCTGACGGGTTGTCGTCGGCCGGTACGCGGCGCGCGACCCGCCCGTGCGCGGGGCCCGCGACACGTAACACCGGCTCGCACCGGTGCACTTCGCCGTACGCCGTGCTCCACGCACGCCCCGGCCCTCGCCCGTACGGCGGTTGTGCGGGGCCGTTTCCTTACCAGCGGGCCCGATGCCGTCGCCACCTGCGTGGCCGATGACACCCCGATTCGCCCCCGGGTTCGCAACTGGGGGCCGCGCCAGGAAGAATCGGGGTGCGCACCGCCAGGTGGTGCCCGGTGGTGAGACGCTGCACGGGGCGGGAATTCACGGGCCGGGGTCATGGGACCAGGGCCCGTACGGGGAGGTGGCAGGCAAGTGGAGCAGCTGACGCAGCACGACCCGAGACGGATCGGCCCGTTCGAGGTGCTGGGACGGCTCGGAGCCGGCGGCATGGGGCTCGTCTATCTCGCACGCTCGGCGTCGGGCCGGCGGGTGGCGATCAAGACCGTCCGCACCGAGCTCGCCGAGGACCAGCTCTTCCGCGTCCGGTTCACCCGCGAGGTGGAGGCCGCCCGTGCGGTGAGCGGGTTCTACACCGCCGCCGTGGTGGACGCCGACCCGCGCGCCGCCGTGCCGTGGCTGGCCACCGCCTACGTACCGGCCCCCTCGCTCGAAGAGATAGTGAACGAGTGCGGGCCGATGCCCACCCAGGCCGTCCGCTGGCTGGCCGCCGGAATCGCGGAGGCTCTTCAGTCCATCCATGGCGCCGGGCTCGTCCACCGCGACCTGAAGCCGTCCAACGTGCTCGTCGTGGAGGACGGCCCCCGGGTCATCGACTTCGGCATCGCCTCCGGGGTCTCCAACACCCGGCTGACCATGACGAACGTCGCCGTGGGTACCCCCGCCTACATGTCGCCCGAGCAGGCCCGCGACTCGCGCAGCGTCACCGGGGCGAGCGACGTCTTCTCGCTCGGCTCGACCCTCGTCTTCGCGGCCACCGGACACGCCCCCTTCCACGGCGCGAACCCGGTCGAGACCGTCTTCATGCTGCTGCGCGAGGGCCCCGACACCGAGGGCCTGCCGGACGAACTCCGTCCGCTGATCGAGTCCTGCATGCTGATGGACCCGACCCGCCGTCCGAGCCCCGCCGACCTCCAGTCACAGCTCGCCCCGCACCTGTTCGCCTCGGGCAGCGACGACAGCGGCACCGCCTCCGCCTGGCTGCCCGGCCGGGCCACCGCGATGATCGAGCAGCGGCGCGGCGGCGGACGCACCATGGCCCCCGCCCCCGCGCAGCTGGTGGCCCCGCCGCCGCCCCCGCGCCCGCCGGCCGGCGACTGGGACACCAACCGGATGCCCGAGACCGCCCCGATGCCCCCGCCGTCCCACGCGCGGCCCGCGCCGGTGGGACGCGGGCTCGCCGGACCGGCGGCCCCGTCGACCGACGGCGGCCCGGTGCGGCTGATCGGTGCGAAGGTCGCCATCGGGCCCGGGCCGCGCGCCGCCGAGATCCGGGGAGCCGCCGCCGCGCACCCGGCCGCCGCCACCGGCTGGGTCCGCCCGCCCGCCGGGATGGGCGGGGCGCACGCCGCCCCGGCCACCGCCCCCGTGCCGGCGCCGACGACCGCCCCCGAGGCGGCCCCGGCCGCGCCGGACCGCTGGCGCCCCTGGCGGTTCCGCATGTCCAACGATGTCTGGGGCACCCCGGTCGTCGCCGACGGACTGCTCTACGTCACGTCCTTCGAGATCCACGCCCTCGACACCGGCAACGGCCGCCGCCAGTTCAAGACCCGGGACGTCGCCTGGGCGATGGCCGTCGACGACGGGGTCATCCACGCCTCGGACGGACCCTCCCTCTACGCGCTCGACGCGACGAGCGGCACCGAGCGGTGGCGGGTACGTACCGACGCCTGGATCTACTCGCTCAGGGCCGACCGGGGCACCGTCCTGACCGGCACCCGGGGCGGCGGTGTCCAGGCCTGGGACGCCGCCGGCGGCGAACCGCTCTGGGAGATCGACGGCGCACAGACCGACTTCGAGACGGCGGAAGCCGGCCCGGCGCTCCACGACGGCACCGCCTATGTCTGGAAGGACGCCCGGCTGCGCGCGCTCGACGCCCGTACCGGCTCCGAGCGCTGGTCCTACCCGATCGGGGACGCGGCCTCCTGCGGAGGCGTTCCGGTCCGGGTGACACCGGCGCCGGACGGCAACGCGTACGTCGCGGCGGGTACCCGGGTGCTGGCCGTGGACATCGCCTCCGGCCACGTGCGCTGGCACTTCGAGGCCCCCGCCGTCTTCCTCTCGCCGCCCGCCTTCGCGGCCGGCCCGGCGGTGACCGGCGGGGGCGTCTACCTCGCCGACTACCTCGGCACGGTGTACGCGCTCGACGCGGTGAACGGCAAGGACCGCTGGCGCATCGCCACCGAGGCCCGCCACGCCATCGAGCCGGTGCTGGTCGCCGACGGCAACGTGCACGTGGGCAGCGGCAGCGCGCTCTACACCCTGGACGCGGTGACCGGCACCCCCAAGTGGCGTTTCGCGGCCGGCGGCGACGTCGTCGGCAGCCCCGTGGTGGCGGAGGGGCGGGTGCACTTCGGTTCCGCCGACCACGTCCTCTACACCCTGGACGCGGCGGGCGGCACCCTGCGCTGGAAGCTCGCCACCGGCGGTGAGATCACCGGCTCCCCGGTGGCGCGCGACGGAGTCGTCTACGCCTGCAGCAAGGACCGGTGCGTGTACGCGCTGGACGCGCTGAAGGGTACGGGGACGGGGAACAACCGGCCCCGGTAGCCGGGAACCGGGTGTCGGCGACCGTCCTCGCCGCGGCGTCGGGCTCTCAGGGATCCTCGCGGCCGCGGGGGTCGCCCGGTCCTCCGGGACCGTCGGGCTGTTCCGGGCGTCCCGCGCCGTACGGACCGCCCGCGCCGTACGGGCCGTGCGGGCCCCTCGGGCCGTGCGGGCCTTCCGGTCCGGTGTACGGGTGGGGTTCCGGCTCGGGCCACGGTGTCGTCTGCGTGGAAGGGCCCGGTTCCTGGGTGGGCGGCCAGGTGTCCGGGTGCCGGCCGTCGGGCGGGGGATACGGTTCCAGCCGCTCGTCCGGCCGGCGACCGCGACGGCGGCGGCCCGACATCAGCAGCGCTCCGATCAGCTGCAGGAGACCGCCGCCCATCGCCAGCACCACGCCCCATTGGAGCCCGGAGCCGTCGGAGTCCACCGTCAGGCTCCCCGCCGCCTGACCCTGACGGACCATCCACAGCACGGTGAAGCCGAGCACCAGCACTCCGGCGAGCGCGACGACGAGCCGCGACCGGAACGCCACCCCGACGATCGTCAGCACCGCGGCGACGAGGAACGGCAGGAACAGCGAGGCCATCACCCCCGACGGGGTCGCGGTGATGCCTTCGAAGAGGTCCCCGACGCGGTAACCACGCCCGGGGCGGCCGTCGTACCAGTCGCGGAAGGGGCTCAGGACGGCGGCCGCCGCTCCGGCGAGAGCGACGACGGAGCCGAGGACGTTGCGGATCATCATCAGCCTCCCGTGCCGTGCGCGTGCGTACGTACCGGTGCCCGAGGAATGCGCACCTCTCCGTACCGGCAGCACGCGCGCGGACCTGTGCGTGCCGCTCTCGTCCTCGACGCTACGCCCGGCCCTCCGCCTCCGCGAGCGCGGCGTGCCCCGGGACTTCGGCTCCCACCCGGCACACCATGACCCATCTGTGACAGGGTCATGACTCTGCGAGGAGTCCGCGCCGCGATGCTGGAGCGGACACGAGAAGGCCCGAAGGCGCCGCGAGAAGGCGCCCGACGACGAAGACGAGATGCAAGGGGGGCTGCATCATGGTGCGGCAACAGGTGAAAATGGCGGCGGTCCTGGCGGTGGTGGTACTCGCACTCACCGGGTTCTCCACGTCGAGCCACGGCCACGGCGGATCGAGCCACCACTCCGGCGGCGGAGGCGGCTGCTCCAGCTCCAAGAAGAGCAACGGGGACTACGACGCCAACAACAACACCTACGACGACGATGACGATGACTACTATTCGGACTCGTCCACGGCGGATCCGACCACCGACGCCACCACGGAAGCCGCCACCACCGACCCGACCGTCCGCGTCGTCAGGTGCGCCGAACCGGCGAAGGGCTCCAGGAAGGCGGTGACGGTCTCGACGGTCGAGCTCACCCCGACCGGCTCCGGCACCGCGCGGGTGGACCTCACGGTGACCTTCTGGGACTCCGCCGGCAACTCGGTCGACACCGGGACCCGGCAGGTCACCCTCGACGCCGACTCGCCCCTCGACACGCAGGACTTCACGGTTCCGATGGCGCACCCGGCCACGGTCGACGAGGTGTACCGGTGCACCGCCGAAGCGGTCCTCGCCGGCTGACGATCCGTACGGCCGCACGGATCGGGGCCCGCCGCGACACCGTCGCGACGGGCCCCGAGCCCGTACCGGAACCCCCGTACCGGAACCCTCGCGGTGTGCCCGCCGGCCGAGGACGCACGACGGCCGCGGTGGCTCCCCCTCCGCGCCACCGCGGCCGTTCCCCCGTGCCCCGCGGCTCCCCCGAACCCCGGGCCCCCGTTGCGAAAAAAGTCCGTCAGGTGACGGGCTCCGACGTGGCGTGCATGTCGTCGGTCGTCGCCGTACCACCGGTGGCGTGCATGTCCAGCGGCTTCACCGTTCCCGAGGCCGACGCGGAGAGCGTGGCCGGCTCCCCGGCGACCTCGGTGCCGGTGGCGTGCATGTCCTGCGTCGTGAGTCCGGAGTCCTTCTTGGCGTTTGCCATGTTCCGCTCCCTGCGATTCTTCGTGTTGAGTGGGCGAGACGCGTCCGGCTGCTCCCCCGAGACCGCCGGACACGCCTCGTCTGCGCCGCTTGCCCTGATGCCGCGGCCCGCGGGTCACACCGTCCGCCCCCCGGCGCGACGGATCGACTGATAGGAAGAGTGCCGGGCCGCGATAAACGAATGATGAACGACGACCGACGCCGTGTCACGCGGGCATCACTGAGGCGAACCGGTCGAGCAGGGCGCGCACGTCGGCGGCCTCGGGGGAGCCCGACTCGTCGTAGACGGCGAGCGCCTCGCGCCAGCAGACCCGCGCCCGGCCGAACTGGCCGATCCGGACCAGAGCCCGCCCGAGGACCGTCAGGACGTTGGCCTTCCGCCACTCGCCCCCGATCCCGCGCAGCGCGGTGAGCGACTGCTCGGCCTCGGCGGCGGCCTCCACCGCACGCCCGGCGGCGAGATCCACCTCCGCCAGACGGAACAGGGTCATCCCCACCCACAGCCGCTGCCGGCTCTCCCGGAACACCCGCAGGGCCTCCTGCAGACGGTCGGTGGCATCCGCGTACAACTCGCGCTGGGTGAGCGCCATGCCCAGGGCGTAACGGCCGTTGGCGCTCCGCAGCGCGTGCCCCATGCCGTCGTAGATGTCGGTGCCCCGCTGCGCCAGCTCCACCGCGCTGGCGGTGCGGCCGGTCGCCAGATGGATACGGCTGAGGTTGCACAGCGCGCTCGCCTCGCCCGGCCGGTCACCGATCAGCCGGAACGCATCGATGGCCTGCGAGAAGAACGTCTCACCATCGCTGTGACGGCTCTGGTAAAGGGCCATGATCCCGAGGGCGTTCGAGGCCCAGCAGCCCGGCAGCGGATCGAGGGCGGGCTCCACGAGCGCCATGATCCGCGTCGCCTCCTGCTCGGCCTGGTCGAAGCGCCCCGACGCGTGGTGCACGTCCGCGAGGGTGACCAGGGCACGCACCTCCGCCCGCCGGTCGCCGCACGCCCCCGCCGCCTCCAGCACCGCCAGCGCGGTCGCCTCGTACTGCTTCGCGTTGGCACCCGACTCGCCGAGGTCCAGCGCCGCCCAGAGCAGATCGACCGCGCGGCGCAGAGTGTCCGCACCGCAGGACTGGCGCACACAGGCGAGGATCGTGGCCGCCTCCGTGTACAGCCAGTCCAGGGCCGCCTGCCGGTCGGTGAAGACGAGCCCGGCCCGGCCGGCCGGCTCCAGATGGTCCACCAGGCGGTCGCCCGGCCGCTCCAGCGCGTACACGCTCGTGGCCGTCGCCAGGTAGAAGTCGATCAGCCGGGAGAGGGCCCGCGCCCGCTGCTCCGGGGGATGCTCGTCGCGCTCGGCGCACGCACGCGCGTAGAGCCGGACGAGATCGTGGTAGCGGTAGCGCCCCGGCGCCGCCGACTCCAGGAGCGAGGTGTCGACCAGCGACTCCAGGAGATCCTCGGCGACGTGGGGCTCCAGATCGAGGAGCGCCGCCGCAGCCGCGAGGGAGATGTCGGGACCGTCCGCCAGACCCAGCAGACGGAACGCCCGGGCCTGGGCGGGCTCCAACTGGCCGTAACCCAGCTCGAACGTCGCCTTCACCGCCAGATCGCCGGCCCGCAGTTCGTCCAGCCGGCTCCGCTCGTCGGCGAGCTTCGCCGCGAGGACCGACACCGTCCAGGTACGGCGCGAGGCCAGCCGCGAGGCGGCGATACGGATCGCCAGCGGCAGGAACCCGCAGGCCGCCACCACGTCCAGGGCCGCCTCCCGTTCGGCGCTCACCCGCTCCTCGCCGACGATCCGGGTGAAGAGCTGCAGCGCCTCCGCGGGAGACATCACGTCCAGGTCCACCAGGTGCGCGCCGACCAGGTCGATCATGCGCGCCCGGCTCGTCACCAGGGCCGCGCACCCGGCGGTGCCGGGCAGCAACGGCCGCACCTGCGCGGCGTCGTGGGCGTTGTCCAGCAGCACCAGGACCCGGCGGCCGTCGAGCACCGAACGGTAGAGCGCGGCACGCTCGTCGAGCGAGGGCGGAATCACCGACTCCGGCGTGCCCAGCGCCCGCAGGAACGCCCCCAGCACCGTCTCGGGTTCGGCGGCACGGCCCCCCGCACCCTGGAGGTTGACGTACAACTGCCCGTCCGGGAAGTGGTTCCGGGCCTGGTGGGCGACGTGCACGGCGAGCGTGGTCTTGCCGACGCCCCCGATGCCCGCCACCGCGGACACCGCCATCACCGACCCCTCGGCCGTCGCCAGCAGGTTCCCGAGCTCCCGTACGAAGGAGTCGCGGCCGGTGAAGTCCGGGACCGTGGCGGGCAGCTGGGCGGGACGCGGAGCCGTCGCCGGCACGGCCGCGGACCCGCCGACCGGACGCGCCAACTCGTCGTCGGCCCGCAGGATGCGCTGCTGGAGCTGGGAGAGCTCGGGGCACGGATCGACGCCCAACTCCTCGGCGAGGAGCCGCCGGGTGTCCGCGTACACCGCGAGCGCCTCGGACTGCCGGCCGCTGCGGTAGAGCGCCACCATCAGCAACTCCCGCAGCCGCTCCCGCAGAGGGTGCGCGGCGGTCAGCGCGGTGAGCTCGGCGACCGTGTCCGCGTGGTGGCCCAGCTCCAGGTCCAGGTCGAGCCGCGTCTCCGTCAGCTGGAGCCGCCACTCCTCCAGTCGGGTGCGCTGGTTCTCCGCGTACGGCCCCGGTACGGAGGCCAGCGTCTCGCCGTCCCAGTGGGCGAGAGCCGCGGCCACCAACTCCCGCGCCCGCGCCCGGTCACCGGAGCTCCGCGCCTTCTCGGCCGCGCTCACCGACTCCTGCGCGAGATGGACGTCGAGGGCGCGCGAACCCTCGTCGAGACGTATCGCGTACCCGCCGGACTCGCTGACCAGCACGTCCCTGCCGAGCGCCTTGCGGAGCCGGGAGGCGTACGTACGGATCGCCGCCAGGGCCTGCGGCGGTGACTCCTCCCCCCAGATGGCGTCGATCAGCTCGGAGGCGGTCGCGGTACGGCCGTCCCGGAGGAGCAGCGCCGCCAACAGAGCGCGCTGCTGAGGGGATCCGGAGGGGAGCGGGGTCCCGCCGAGCCGCACGCGCACGGGGCCGAGAACGGCGAAGCACAGCTCGGCTCCGGGTACGGAGGGCTGCGCGGCGAGTTGTTCCGGAACGCGCACGCGTGGCCCGTCGTCGCCGTCCATTGATGCCCCCTGTCCTGCTTCGCCGCCCGGTCGTGCTGTGGTCACCGGCACCGGCACCGGCTCCGGGACGGAGGAGAGTACCCCGGTGTGGTTCGGGGTACATCCGGATCGCTCCGCACCGCTGATGCCGCTGTCGACAGTCTGCCTTGTCGCGGGCTGCCCCGTCAGCACTGCGTGATGCTCTGCACAAGGCTTCGACAACGTACGCGGAACCTTGCCCAGGAACGGGGCGGGCGGGGATCGGTGGCCGACGTTCGCCGGGGGGTGGCCGGTAGTCGGTGCTCGGTGGACCGGTGGACCGGTGGACCGGTGGACCGGTGGACCGGTGGACCGGTGTCGCCGGTGTGGCCGGTATGGCGGGTGTGGCCGGTCCGTCCGCGGCGGGTGCGCCGGGAGGGCCGCCGGCCCACGTGGTCTCTCGTGGTGACGCTCCGGGCCCGAGGTACGCGTCATGCGGCGGAGCGTCACACGGAGCCGTCGTTGAGCGGAGCCGTTGCCGTGCGGAGCCGTCGCCACGCCGGCCCGGTATCCACGCCACGACGGCTCCGTATCCACGCCACGCCGGCTCGGTATCCACGGTCGTGCGGTGGCCGGTGCGGAAAGGCAGGAGCCCCGCCTTTTCGCCGAAGCGAAGGGACGGGGCTCCTTGGGTACTGCTTACCGGCCGCGATCGGCCGACCCGGGCAACTAGGCCGGGGTGACGTTCTCAGCCTGCGGGCCCTTCGGACCCTGAGTGACGTCGAAGTTCACGACCTGGTTCTCCTCGAGAGAGCGGAACCCGGACGAGTTGATCGCGGAGTAGTGAACGAAGACATCCGGGCCGCCGCCGTCCTGGGCGATGAAGCCGAAGCCCTTTTCAGCGTTGAACCACTTGACGGTTCCGGTAGCCATAAAGCCCTCCTTGGGCCAAAGGGTTGCCCTGCTCCAGAACCTGCAAAGAAGTCTGAAAACTACAAAAGCCTGCGGGTTACATGCTCCGCAGGCTTTGTACTGCAAGGGAAACCAAACTGCAACTTGCGGGCGAGCCTAGCACGCACTCTCTGGGGAGCGGTAGAGGGAAAGATCACTTCACTCGAATGTTTGATTGGGCGATCCGATAGGTGACCAGCGCGTCGGGAGGCGGCTGCGGAGGGTGTGTGGCGCGGCCTGCCCGGAGGGGGCGCGGAAAGAGCGGTGGTGAGGGGCGTGAAGGGGGAGCGCGACGTGCCGTGAGGAGGGGATGCGGCGCTTGGTGAGGTGAGGTGAGGTGAGGTGAGGTGGGGCGCGGGGGTGCGGCGGGGCAAGTGCGGGGGAGCGGTGGTGTTCCGGGGTACGGATCCGGGCCGCGGGGCCGACGGGGTGGTGCGGCCGGAGGGGCGCTGCCGGAGCGGTGCGGGCGGGGAGCGGTGCGGGCGCCGGTGGTCGCCGGCCCACGGAGTGGGGGCCCTGACGGGGCGCGCTGCGGGTGGGAGAGGACGACGACGCGGGGGCGGACGCCCCGGTGGTGCTGCTCCTGGGCTGCGGGTCTAGCCTCGCGATGTGGACAATTCAACCGTCTCTCCCGTCGAAAGCGGCCATCGCCGCAGCCGGCCCCGCGTCGGCCACATCCAGTTCCTGAACTGCCTTCCCCTCTACTGGGGGCTGGCGCGGACGGGAACCCTGCTCGATCTGGAGCTGTCGAAGGACACCCCGGAGAAGCTCAGCGAGCAGCTGGTCAAGGGCGAGCTGGACATCGGTCCCATCACCCTGGTGGAGTTCCTGCGCAACGCCGATGACCTGGTCGCCTTCCCCGACATCGCGGTCGGCTGCGACGGCCCCGTCATGTCGTGCGTGATCGTGTCGCAGGTGCCCCTGGAGCAGCTCGACCGGGCCCGGGTGGCTCTCGGCTCGACCTCCCGCACCTCCGTCCGGCTGGCTCAGCTCCTGCTCGCCGAGCGCTACGGGGTGCGGCCCGACTACTACACCTGCCCGCCCGACCTCGCGGCGATGATGCAGGAGGCGGACGCCGCCGTGCTGATCGGGGACGCCGCTCTCCGTGCCAACCTGCACGACGCCCCGCGCCTCGGCCTCCAGGTCCACGACCTCGGCGAGATGTGGAAGGAGTGGACCGGGCTGCCGTTCGTCTTCGCCGTCTGGGCCGCCCGCAAGGACTACCTGGCCGCCGAGCCGAACTACGTCGCCAAGGTGCACGAGGCTTTCCTGGCCTCGCGGGACGTATCCCTCGAAGAGGTCACCAAGGTCGCCGAGCAGGCCGCGCGCTGGGAGGCCTTCGACGCGGAGGTGCTGGAGAGGTACTTCACCACCCTCGACTTCCGCTTCGGCCCCGACCAACTGGCGGGCGTGCGGGAGTTCGCCCGGCGGACCGGCGGCACCACCGGCTACCCCACCGACGTACACGTCGAGCTGCTCGGCAGCTGACCCCGCTGCCGGGCCGGACCCCGGCGGCCCTCCGGCCCGGACCCTGCGGCCCGCCAGCCCGGCCGGTCCGCCGGTCCGCCGGACCCGTGGGGTCCGCCCGGAGCGTGCGTCCCCCGGACCGGGCCCTCACCGCCCGGCCCGTCGGCCAGGGCGGTGCTCGCTTCCGGACGCCCGCTCGCCCGGCTGCCCTCCCGCGCCGGCCGTCCGTCCCGGACGGCCGGCGGATGGCGGATGGCGGGCGCTGGGCGGCGGGGCAGGCGGCCAGGAGGGGTGGGCCCTGTGCCCGCGCCCACCTCGGCCGTCCGCGCCCCTGCTCCGGGTCGCGCCCCTGCGGGCCCGCATCGAGGGTGCCTCCAGAACTCCGGCGACTCCGTACCTTCCGTAGGTCCGGAGCCCGCTCGGCCCCGCCCTCGGTCTCTCCGTCCGGCCCTCCTGGCGGCCCGGTGCGCCGGTGATCCATTTCTCCTCCTTCAGGCCCTTCGCGCTCTTCGCACTCTCTCGGCTCTTTCTCTCGCTTGCCGACTTTCGCCTCTCTTCGCGGCTTTCTTCCGGAAAGCCCCCGTCGCCGACTGCCCCCGCTTCTCCGAGGCGGGAGTTCATGCGGCAAAGGCCGGTCGGGCGTCGCCCTATCCCATCGGGGCGACGTACTCCGAGGCGGCGCGCGGGGCGGCGCGGGATCGCGGGACGGAGGGCGGGGGAGATCGAACGGGCGGAAGGTCCGGGTGGCTGTTCCCGGTTCGGCGCGGGAATGGCCGGGGTGCGGTCGGGGCTTTCGGCGCGTAACCCACCGGTAAGCCGATTCCGCTCGACGCCGCTCTCCCCCTATGGCCTTCGCTATCCCTCTCCTTTCCCGGATGAAGCGTGCGGGTCCTCGTCGCGGTGCGCCTCGTTCCCCGGCCTTCTCCTCCCGCTCATGTTTTATCCCCCTGTCGGCCGCCCCTTCGTTCGCTCCCCGGCGCGCGGGGCAGCGCCTGCCAGGGCTTTCCTCGTCGGGGAAGTCGGGATGCGGGGCGGGAGCGGCTTCCGGGACGTACCCGGCCGGGTGGCCGCCGCTGTGGCGGGCCACAACGGCGGAGAAAGTGGAATGGTGCATTCCGTTATCGCCCAGGGGCGCGCTCTTCCGCCCGGGACGACCGATGGAACCCTTTCCTGGGACCGGGTGACGGGCAGCCCTTACGCTTCGGTCCAGGTCCGGTCGCTTCACAGGGGGAGTCACCATGCAGCCGCTGGAAGCCGGCGAACCGCGCACCATCGGCGCCTACCGTCTGCTCGGCAGACTCGGCGCGGGCGGCATGGGGAGGGTCTACCTGGGACGGAGCGCGGGCGGCCGCACGGTGGCGGTGAAAGTGGTGCACCCGCACTTCGCCCTCGACGAGCAGTTCCGGGCCCGGTTCCGACGCGAGGTGGACTCCGCGCGGCGCGTCGGGGCCCGGTGGACCGCCCCGGTCCTGGATGCCGACCCCGACGCACCGGTCCCGTGGGTGGCCACCGGATACGTGGCGGGACCGTCCCTCTCACAGGCGGTGAACCGGCACGGCGCACTGCCCGAATCCGCCGTACGGGCCCTGGGCGGCGGCCTCGCGGAGGCCCTGGCCGGTGTCCACGCGCAGGGCATCGTCCACCGGGACGTGAAGCCCTCCAACGTGCTGCTCGCGCTCGACGGGCCCCGGCTCATCGACTTCGGTATCGCCCGGGCCCTCGGCGCCACCACCTCCCTCACCTCCACCGGGGCCTCCGTGGGGTCGCCCGGCTACATGGCGCCCGAACAGATCGTGGGCGGCGACGTCTCCGGGGCGGCCGACGTGTTCTCGCTCGGCGCGGTCCTGGCCTACGCCGCCACCGGCTCCGCCCCCTTCCCCGGCAACTCCTCCGCCGTACTCCTGTACAAGGTGGTCCACGAGGAACCCGAACTCGGCCACCTCGCAGGCGCGTTGCGGGAGATCGTCGCCGGCTGTCTGGCGAAGGACCCGGCAGCCCGGCCCACCCCGGCCGACGTCGCCCACGCTCTCGCCCCGGGCGGCACGGCGGCGCTGGTGGCGGCCGGCTGGCTGCCCGCCGCGCTCGTCCACGAGGTGAGCCGGGACGCCGTGGCGCTGCTCGACCTCGAACCCCAGGAAGGCCCGCCGCTCTCCGGCCCCGTCCCCTTCAGCAGCCCGTCGCTCGACGCGCGCGCGGCCGACGGCGGTACGCCCGCCGAGCGCGCGGCCGCATCGGACAGCGGGGCCTCCCGGTCCGCGTCGGCGTCCGGGCCGGGGGTCGGGGCGGGGGCGGAGGAGGGCACGGGTCTTCCGTCCTCCGCCGCCCACTCCTCCGGTGCCCTCGGCGTGTTCGGCCCACCGATTCCCCTCCCGGACGACCCGCCCGACCCACACCGCTCGCCGGCGGAGGCGTTCCCCCCGGGGCCCGGGCCGCGGTTCTCCGTCGCCATGAGCGCCGACACCCTGCCCGCGGGCCGGCCCGGCGCACGTCCCGGCCGGAGGGTGAGCTGCACCCTGGCACTGGCCGTCGCCGGTGCGCTGGCCGTCGCGACGGTGTGGTCGGGCACGCTGGGCGACCTGTTGCCCGGAGGCGCCGACCGGGACGCGGGAAAGCGGAACGACAGCGCCGCGTCCCCGCCCTCCGCCTCCCCGGACCCGGGGGCGGGCTCCCCCTCCGCAGGCTCCTCCTCCGGCTCCGGGTCCGGCACTGCGTCCCCGCCGACCCCGGGAGAGGGCGAGACCGGCGACGGCGAAGGGGCAGGCGGCGGCGGTGGAGGCGGGGGCGCCATCGCCGCCCTGCCCAAAGCGTTCGTGGGTACCTGGTCGGGCCCGACCCTCGAACGCTCCGGGGCCTCGCACGGCACCCTCACCGCCGTCTTCACCGAGGGGAAGAAGGGGCAGGACGTCGTCCGGATGATCCAGTCGGTCAGCTACCTCGGCACGAAGATCTCCTGCTCCAGCATCGGGACGCTCTCCTCCAGCACCCAGAAGGTGCTGAAGATCCATGAGCGCCCGGTCGCCGACAGCTCCGCCAGTCTCTTCTGCACCGGCGCCGACGCGGAGCTGAGCTTCACCCTCAACAACGACGGATCGCTGGCCTACCGGTCGTACGAGGAGGCCGCCGGACTTCCGACCGGCACGCTGACCCGGTCCGGCCGCTGAACCCGGAGGGGGCTGGCGTACGCTGATTCGGTCCGTGGATCCGTCGAAACACCGCCGAAAGGTGACAGCCCGGTGACCGAGAAGGCCGACCTCCAGCCCATCCTCGACCGCGCCGCCGAAGGCGGGCGGATCTCCGCGGAGGAGGCGCTCGACCTGTACCGGTCGGCTCCGCTGCACGCGCTCGGAGCAGCGGCCGACGCCGCGCGCCGGCGCCGCTTCGCGGGTACGGAGCACATCGCGACGTACATCATCGAGCGCAACATCAACTACACCAACGTGTGCGTCACCGCGTGCAAGTTCTGCGCCTTCTACGCCGCGCCGAAGGACACCGCCAAGGGCTGGTCCCGCGACCTCGACGAGATCCTGCGCCGCTGCGCGGAGACCGTCGAGCTGGGCGGCACCCAGATCATGTTCCAGGGCGGCCACCACCCGGACTACGGGGTGGAGTACTACGAGGAGCACTTCTCCGCCATCAAGAAGGCGTTCCCGCAGCTGGTGATCCACTCGCTCGGCGCCTCCGAGATCGACCACATGGCCCGCATCTCCAAGGTGTCCGCCGAGGAGGCGATCCAGCGCATCCACGCCGCCGGCCTCGACTCCTTCGCCGGCGCCGGCGCCGAACTCCTGCCGGCCCGCCCGCGCAAGGCCATCGCTCCCCTGAAGGAGTCCGGCGAGCGCTGGCTGGAGATCATGGAGGCGGCGCACAACCTGGGTGTCGAGTCCACCGCCACCATGCTGATGGGTACGGGCGAGACCAACGCCGAGCGCATCGAGCACCTCCGCATGATCCGCGACGTGCAGGACCGTACGGGCGGCTTCCGCGCCTTCATCCCGTACACCTACCAGCCGGAGAACAACCACCTGAAGGGCCGCACGCACGCGACGCTCTTCGAGTACCTCCGCATGATCGCCATCGCGCGCCTCTTCCTCGACAACGTCGCGCACATCCAGGGTTCCTGGCTGACCACCGGCAAGGAGGTCGGCCAGCTGTCGCTGCACTACGGGGCGGACGACCTCGGCTCGATCATGCTGGAGGAGAACGTCGTCTCCTCCGCCGGTGCCAAGCACCGCTCCAACCGCCTGGAGATCATCGACCTGATCCGCAAGGCGGGGCGCGTGCCCGCCCAGCGTGCGACGACGTACGAGCACCTGGTCGTCCACGAGGACCCGGCGCTCGACCCCGTCGACGACCGTGTCGTCTCGCACATCGCGTCCACCGCCATCGAGGGCGGCACCGCTCACCCCGAGCTGAAGCTCCTCAGCGCCAACTGAGGGCTGCCTCTCGCGGCCGGGGCCGGCCCGACGGGTCGGACCCCGGCCGACGCGGCCCGCCCGGCGCGCCCGACAGGGCCGCGCTCGCTCCCGTCCGGTCCCTCCGTCCGTCTCTCTGTGCCCGGTCCCGGGCGAGGTGTCCCCGCGTGCTGACGATCCACGCCGCCGACCTGCTGCTGCCCGGTCCCGGGCGCCGGCCCGTCGTCGGCGGCGCGGTCCTCGTCAGGGACGGGATCCTCGCCGCCGTCGGCCCGTACGACGAACTGACCGCCCAGCACCCGGCCGCCCGGGTCCGCCGTTGGCCCGGGCTGTTGACTCCCGGCCTCGTCCAGCCGCACGGCTCACACCTGCTGGAGCGGGCTTACCACCCCGACCCGCGGGAAGCGGACGAGTTCGGCACCGAACCGCTGACCGGCACCGCCCTCAACGGCGTGGAGATGAGCGACACCCGGTGGGGCGCCAGCGCCCGGCGCGGGGTGCAGCGGATGCTCGCGCACGGCACCGTCGCCATAGGGGGGCCGCTCACGCGACCCGCCGTGACGGACGCCGTACAGCGGTCGGGCATCCGACTTCTCGGACACGCCCCGGCGGCGGAGCCCGGCCCGCCGGCCTCGCTGGACCCGCTCGCACGGCGCCGTACGGTGGCCGAGGCCTTCGCCGCCCCGGCGCTCGACACGGCGAACCGCCCCGCGGACTTCGCGGTGTTCGACGCCCCTGACGACGCGATCCTCCTCGGTGTGGGCGCGGCCTGCTGCGTCGTCACCGTCCTCGGCGGACGGATGGTCCACCGGCGGCGCTGAGGCGAAACCGAATCCGGGCGCCCCCGACCGGAGTCGTTCGTGCGGGAGCAGGCCGGCTTCACGGGTGCGGTGCCGGCCCCCGCGGGCCCGGGCCGGATCGGGGCGAGAGGTTTCCGTCCCCTCCGCTACATCCCCTCCATCGGGTGCGCGGCCACGAACTTCACCGGGCCGGTGATCCGGGAGTCGCGCGCCATGGTGCGCAACTGCTCGACGGTGACGGGCGAAGACCGTCCGTGCACGAGGTCCGGTGCCACGGACAGTTCGACCGACTGGTTCTCGAAGGTGAACTCGACCCGCGCGCCCATCAGGTCCGACGGTCCCACGGGGGCGGTCGTCGCGGTGGCCATGGTGCCGTCCCGCATCACGAACTCGTCGCAGGTGCTGCGCTTCGCGGGCCTCTCCGGACACTTCCTCTGCTCACCGGCCTCGTTCCCCTCCGCGGGACGGATCGAGAAGGTGAGGGGATAGGTGAACTTCCCGGCCTTGAGCTGGTACTGGCTGACGCGCAGGTCCACCGGGTGCACCACCCCCTGGAGGTACAGCATGTCGTCGAGGTCCTTGGCGGCCCCCTGCTGGAACTCCTCCTGCATCCTCCGCTCGGCGGTGGTCAGCTCCGCCATGGAGAACTCCCCGGGCGAGGGCTCCACGTGCACCGGCTCGCGGGGACGGTCGACCTGTTCGGCATCGGCCAGGATGTCCGGATCGACGAGGGCGGCCGGGCTCGGATCCGAGCCCGTGACGGCGGGCGTGGCCGTCCCACCGGCCGACCAGGGGGTCGTCGCGGCGAAGACGCCGAGGGCCATCACGGCGGTGATTCCCGAGCCCAGCGCGATCCGGGTGCGCGCCCGTCGTCTGCGGCCCAGGGCCATGGCTCCGGCCACCAGATCTCCTCTCAGGGGCTCTCGCCCCGCGGCTTCTTCCATGACGGACCTGAGCAGCAGCCCGTCCATCTCCCGCTCGACTTCCGTGGGATCGGTCAGCATGGTCTTCCTCCTCTGGTCTCAGGCGTGATCGGCGTAGACGTGGGCATCGCCGAGGTGGTCCCGCAGCCGGGCGAGGGACCGGGAACACTGGCTCTTCACGGTGGACTCGCTGCACCGCATCAGGGAGGCGACGGTGTCGACACTCAGGTCCTCCCAGTAGCGCAGGACGACCATCGCCCGCGCCCGGGGCGGCAGCTCCGCCAGGGCGGAGAGCAGGGTGACGGTCAGCTCGGGGCTGGTGCCGGCCACCGGCGGATCCAGGGGCACGTGCGCGAGGAAGTCCCGGAGGCGCCTTCTTCGCTCGGCGAGATAGGTGCGCGTCAGCACCGTCCGGGCGTACGCGTGAGGTGACTCGGCCGCCCCCACCCGGCGCCAGTGCTGGAACAACTTGGCCAGCGTCGTCTGTGTGAGGTCCCGGGCGTTCTCCGCGTTGCCGCAGAGGAGGTAGGCGGTCCTGTACAGCCGGCCCTGACTGGCGCGGGCGAACTCCTCGAAACCCTCGGTGGTCATGGGGCCGGTGGCGCTCCGGCCCGGTCCTGTGTTCATCTGCCCCCCGTGCGGCTTTCCGTCTCGCGGTCCTGTCTGTCCCGTCTCCCTTCCCTGAGCGCTCCCGCCGCCGAAAGGTTGAGAGGGAGAGGAGAACTCGTCGTGGTCCTCCCGCCCCTGCCGGGCCGCGGGCCGGACGCGCCGCCCGGGTGACCCCGGTGAGACCTGCCGGAACGGGCTGCTTGAATGGGACGGTGACCCGAGCATCCCTGGAAAAGCAGCCGCACGAAGTCGCCTCGATGTTCGACGACGTGGCGCGACGGTACGACCTGACCAACGACGTGCTCTCCCTCGGACAGGCGCGGCTCTGGCGCAAGGAGGTCGCCAAGGCGGTCGACGCGCGCCCGGGGCAGAAGATCCTGGACCTGGCCGCCGGTACGGCCACCTCCTCGCAGCCCTTCGCCCGCGCCGGCGCCTACGTCGTGCCCTGCGACTTCTCGATCGGCATGCTGAAGGTGGGCAAGGAGCGCCACCCCTGGATGCCCTTCACGGCGGGTGACGGGACGAAGCTCCCGTTCAAGGACGGGACGTTCGACGCGGTCACCATCTCCTTCGGGCTCCGCAACATCCAGGACACCGACGCCGCGCTGAGTGAGCTGTACCGGGTGACCAAGCCCGGTGGCCGAGTGGTGATCTGCGAGTTCTCGCAGCCCACCTGGGCGCCGTTCCGCACGGTGTACCTGGAGTACCTGATGAAGGCGCTGCCGCCGCTGGCCACCGCGGTGAGCAGCAACCCCGACGCGTACGTCTACCTCGCCGAGTCCATCCGCGCCTGGCCCGACCAGGCGGGACTGGCGACCCTGCTGCAGAAGGCCGGCTGGTCGAGCGTCGCCTGGCGCGATCTCACCGGTGGCGTGGTCGCGCTGCACCGGGGCGTACGCGTCTGACGCAGCCCGTCCGGGGCACGTGGCCGCCGCCCGGTTCGGGCGCGCCACGGCCCGGTCGTCCGTGCGGTCGTGCCCCGGACGGCCGCACCGCGCCCCGTCGCGTGCGCGTCGCACCCCCGTCCTGCGCCGGCTCAGGCGTTCAGCGTGATCCGGTAGCAGAGCACCGTCCGCGGTACCCCGGTCGTGATCTCGTACGACTCGGCGCGGCGCATCCCCAGTCGCTCGGCCACCGCGGCGGACCGGTGGTTGCGCGCGTCGATCACCGCGACGACCTCGCGGACACCGGCGGCCCGCAGTCGCTCCAGGGTGGTGCGGGCCGCCGCGGTCGCGTACCCGCGGCCCCAGGCGGCGCGGCCCAGCCGCCAGCCGATCTCGATCTCCCCGACCGGTCCGTACGCCGTGTGCGGCCACGGCTGCGCGCCGGTGAAGCCCAGCACCTCGCCGGCCTCGTCGGTCACCGTCCAGAGGCAGAAGCCGAGTTCGGCGTCGTGCCGCCGCTGGCGCGCGGTCAGCTCCTCGTAGACCGAGAACTCCGCGCGGCGGCCGCCGAGGAACTCCATCACCTCCGGGTCGTCGAAGGCCCGGTACCAGTCCAGGGTGTCCTCGTCCGTGGGCACCCGCAGACGTACGCTCGGGTTCGGGGAAGGCGCGATCGTCATCGGGGAGCCCTTCGGGAAGTTGATCTGCGGGTCCCCATAGACTGCATGGGACCGGTGCCCCGCGGCACGCGATTTCGAGTCTTCGGGAGATCCGACCGTGACCGAGCCCCTCCCCGAACACAGCGCGGACGTGATCGTCGTCGGAGCGGGCCCTGCCGGCTCCACGACCGCCTACTACCTCGCCAAGGCCGGACTCGACGTCCTGCTGCTGGAGAAGACGGCGTTCCCCCGGGAGAAGGTCTGCGGCGACGGTCTCACCCCGCGCGCGACCAAGCAGCTCGTCGCCATGGGCATCGACATCTCCGAAGAGGCCGGCTGGTCGCGGAACAAGGGCCTCCGTATCATCGGCGGCGGCGTCCGGCTCCAGCTCGACTGGCCCGACCTCGCCTCGTACCCGGACTACGGCCTCGTCCGCAAGCGCGACGACTTCGACGAGCAGCTCGCCCGGCAGGCGCAGAAGGCCGGCGCGCGGCTGTACGAACGCGCCAACGTCGGCGCCCCGATCATCGACGAGCGCACCGGCCGCATCACCGGCGTCAACGCCAAGCTCGGCGAGGAGAAGACCCCGGTCACCTTCCACGCCCCGCTCGTCGTCGCCGCCGACGGCAACTCCACCCGGCTCTCCCTCGCCATGGGCCTGCACCGCCGCGAGGACCGCCCGATGGGCGTCGCCGTCCGCACGTACTTCACCTCGCCCCGCCACGACGACGACTACCTCGAGTCCTGGCTGGAGTTGTGGGACCGGCGCGGCCCGCAGGAGCGGCTGCTGCCCGGGTACGGCTGGATCTTCGGCATGGGTGACGGCACGTCCAACGTCGGCCTCGGCATCCTCAACTCCTCGTCCGCCTTCAAGGAGCTGGACTGGCGTGAGGTCCTCAAGGCCTGGTGCGCCTCGATGCCGGCGGACTGGGGCTACACCCCGGAGAACATGACGACGCCCATCCGCGGCGCCGCCCTCCCGATGGCCTTCAACCGCCAGCCGCACTACACCAAGGGCCTGCTGCTCGTCGGCGACGCGGGCGGTCTCGTCAACCCGTTCAACGGCGAGGGCATCGCGTACGCCATGGAGTCCGGCCAGATCGCCGCCGACGTCATCGTGCAGGCCGCCGCCCGCGCGACCCCGGCCCAGCGCGAACTGGCCCTGCACAATTACCCGAAGATCCTGAAGGACACCTACGGCGGCTACTACACGCTGGGCCGCGCCTTCGTGAAGATCATCGGAAACCCGAAGATCATGAAGATCGCCACCCAGCGCGGCCTCACCCACCCGCTGCTGATGAAGTTCACCCTCAAGATGCTGGCCAACCTCACCGACCCGACGGGCGGCGACGCGATGGACCGCATCATCAACGGGCTGTCGAAGGTGGCGCCGAAGGCGTGAGACGGGGGAGCGGGGCCGGGGCACGTACCCGGTCCCGGACCTGCCACCCGCGCGACTCCCCCGACACGACCGAGGAGGGGGAGGAGACGCACACGCACCTCCTCCGCATCTCGGACGTCATGGGCGAGATGCCGGCAGCGATGCGGAAGGATCTCGGCGTCACGGCCTCGCCCGGCCGGTGAGGGGTGCCGCCCTCACTCGTCGGCCTCTCCCCGTGCGTGCGGCTCGTCCTTCCGGTCGGGAGGAAGAGTCGGGACGGGCCGGGCCGGGCCGGGCCGCAGGACCCTGGCCGGCCCCCGTCCGCGCCGTCGAGCCGGAAATCTCGGCAGGACCGGCGTGCTGCGATGAGTTCTCGCCCCTGCGGCGGTCTTTCCTGGAGATACCGCGTCGTACCCATCGAGGGGACGACGGAAGAACGAGGAGCGAGCCCGTGAGCATCGTCATCAGTGAGTTCATCAGCCTCGACGGCGTCGTCCAGGCGCCGGGCGGTCCCGAGGAGGACACGGACGGCGGGTTCGCGCACGGCGGCTGGTCGCACCCCTTCTTCGACGCGGACGTCGTGGGCGGGGCTTTCGACGAGGTGCTGAGCAAGGCGGACGCGCTGCTGTTCGGGCGCCGTACCTGGCAGGCGATGGCCGGGGCGTGGCCGGACCGGGCGGGCGATCCGTTCGCCGACCGGATGAACGCCGTCCCGAAGTACGTCGTGTCGACGACGCTGGGCGACCAGGAGCTGACGTGGGCGAACAGCACGCTGATCCCGGGCACGGAGGCGGTCGGCCGCATCCGTGCCCTGCGCGGGACCACGGGCGGTGACCTGGCGGTCATGGGCAGCCCCACCCTCGTACGGACCCTGCTGGCGGAGGGGCTCGTCGACGAACTGCGGCTGATCGTCATGCCGGTGCTGCTCGGCGGCGGCAAGACGATCTTCCCGGCGGACGGCATGCTGCGCACCCTGGAGCTGGTCTCGACCGTCACCAGTGCGGCGGGCGTGAACGTCTGCACCTACCGGCCCACCGCGACCTCCTGACGCGCGCGACGCGGGACGTGCGCGCGGCGCGGGCGCGCCACGTGCGCGCGGGCCGGCTGACACCTTGCGCCGCGCCCGGTCCGCCGCAGACCATCGCTCCCATGAGAGTCGACGTGCGGTTCGAAGACGGTGCCCTGGTCCTGACGGACGACCCGGCGGAGGAGGGCGTCTACCGTCTGCCACGTGCCGGGGAACCGGTGGACGGAGCCGCCCGCCGCACCCTCACCCTCGCCGAGGCGCTCCACGCGCGCATCCGGCCGGTCGGTACGGCGGAGGCGGTCCTCCGCGAGTGGGCGACCCGGGGGCCGAGGAGCGGCTCACCCTCGGCCCAGGACCCGGCGGCCGCCGTACCCACGCGGGTACGGGCCGGAGCGCTCGTGATCCGCGACGACCGCATCCTCCTCATCCGTCAGACCAAGCGGCGTGAGACCTGGTACGAGATCCCCGGCGGCGGCGTGGAGGCGGGGGAGACCCTGCACCAGGCGGTGGTACGGGAGTTGCGGGAGGAGACCGCCCTGGCCGGCACCGTCCGCGAGGAGGTGGCCCGGGTCTGGAAGGAAGGGACCCGGCAGCACTACTTCGTCGTCCACGCCGAGGGAGAGGTCGGCGCGCACGAGCAGTTGGACAACTACGGAGGCCGGCCCACGTGGATGCCGGTCGCCGACCTGCCCGCGACCGCGCTCTGGCCGCGCCGGCTGAGCTGGCGCATCGCCCACTGGCAGCACACGGGGTGGCCCACCGAGCCGATCGAACTGGCGGACAGCGTCAGGAACTTGGGGAAGCCCTGCACGTGGTAGCCGGTGCGCCGGTCATCGCCCCCCCCTGCTATCGTGCGCCGATGTCAGCGATCAGACAGTTCCAAGTGACCTTCGACTGTGCCGAACCCGCGCGCCTCGCCGGCTTCTGGTGCGAGGTGCTGGGTTACGTCGTACCCCCGGTCCCGACGGGGTTCGCCACGTGGGAGGAGTACCACCACTCGCTGCCGCCCGAGGACCAGGTGGTCTACTTCGCGTGCAGTGATCCCTCGGGCGTGGGCCCGCGCGTGCTCTTCCAGCGGGTTCCCGAGGGGAAAGCCGTCAAGAACCGGCTCCACCTCGACGTCCGGGTCGGTACGGGGCTCGTGGGTGACGAGCGCCTGGCCACGCTCGAAGCCGAATGCGCGCGTCTGCTCGCGCTGGGCGCGGTGCACGTACGGACGCTGCGCGCGGACGGCGAGAACGAGTCCTGCATCGTGATGCAGGACATCGAGGGCAACGAGTTCTGTCTCGACTGAGGAGCCTGGCTGAGGCCGCTCACGGGTGAGCCCTCCGGCCCCGCCGCCGACGGCAGCGGTCCGGCGGCGGGAGCTGATCCCCGGCCCGGCCTCGGCCCGACGCAGGCCCGGCCTCGGCCCGACGCAGGCCCGGCCTCGGCCCGACCCGGGCCCGGTCCGGGTCTGTCCCGGGGGGTATCCCCACCCCGCTCCCTGGGCCCAGCGGCACCGCCGATCGGCGTGCCCACCGGATGTTCCCGGAACAGGACGGGACCGGAGGATGGATCGCATCCGACAGCGATCCAGGACACCGACCTCCGAGGACCACCCATGGCACCCGTACGCCCGCCCCACCGACGTCGTACCCGACGTGCCCTCTCCGCCGTGGCCCTGCTGGCGGTCGCCGCCGGTGTGGTCACCGCCTGCGGGGAGGAGAAGACCGGATCGCCGAAGGCGGCAGCTTCCACCGGGGCATCCACCTCGGCACCGGCGAGCGCGGGCCCGGCGGACGCGTCGACGCTGCACATGATCGACAGCGCCGGCCACCGCGTCGCCTTCCACGTCACGACGGGGCACGGGCCCACCATCGTTCTCGACGCGGGGGGCGGAGAGGACTCCTCGTACTGGAAGGAACTGGTACCGGAGCTCCGGGCCGACACCGGCGCCACGGTCATCACCTATGACCGGGCCGGACTCGGCCGGAGCGAGGCGGTGCCCGGGCCGTGGGACGCGGAGGCCGCCGCCGCCGACCTGAAGAAGGGCCTCACCGACCTGGGCGTCACCCAGGACGTGCTCCTGGTGAGCCACTCCCAGGCGGGCGAGGTCGCGACCTACTTCGCGAAGGAGAACCCGAAGCTGGTCTCCGGCGCCGTGCTCGTCGACGCCAATCTGCCCCCGTTCTTCACGGACCAGGAGATCGCCCGGCTGAGCGCCGCGAACCAGCCGCAGGTCGACGCGGCGAAGAAGGACCCCACCACGCCGGAGAACCGTCAACTGCTGTCGACGGCGGAGAACTTCACCCCGGCGCACCGGGCGTTCCACGAGGCCTCCTGGCCGGCTGCCGTGCCGGCGCGCGTCATCGTGTCGGAGAAGACGCCGTTCGACGGCTCGCCCGAGGACGCCCGGCGCTGGCACGAGGCCGCCGCGACCTTCGCCCAGCAGGCGCCGAACCGGACGCTCGTCACCGCGGAGGGCAGCTCGCACGACGTCCCGAAGGACCGGCCGGAGCTCGTGCTCGCCGAGATCGGGAAGATGGCGGCGGTGCGGGGCTGACCCCGCCGCCGGGGGGCGGTGGGCCGGACGGAGGAGCCGTGGCGGACGGGCGGAGGCTCCGGGGCGCGGGTACGGGTACGGCTGCACGCGGGCGTACGCGGACCGGTAAACCTGTACATCCGACTTCCCCTATAGGGATGAACCAGGACGCATCCTCTCGCCCGGGGGTTCCAGGTCCGATCATGATGAGCCCTGTCTCCGTGACGTCCCTCAGTTCTCGTGTCCACCGGTCCGGCGGGCCGCTGGGGCGTGCGCAGACGGAGGAGCATCACCGTGTCCGGTCAACAGGCGGAACAGAGTGTCGGCGAGTTCTCGATCGGCGGATCGATCCACGCGAGGGCGCCGATCACGGTCCCGCCGCCCCGGCCCGACGAGGAGTGGGACCTCCCCAACGGAATCGCCCACGTCCACTACGGCGAGGGCAACGCCGGTATCCGTCGACCGGTCCTGCTGGCCGACGGGTTCAACCTCGGCCCCTCCGATCTGGAGAGGCTCTTCCGCGGCCTGGACGGCGGCGAGTACGCCCTCCTCACCCATCTCCGGCGCAGCGGCCGGGACGTCGTCCTGATCGGCTTCGGCGAGCGCAGCGCCTCGCTCCTCGACAACGCCAAGACCGTGACCGCCGCCATCCAGCGCACCATCGGCGAGAGGCTGGGGAACACCCCGCTGACCGTGGGCGGCTTCAGCATGGGCGGCATCGTCGCCCGTTACGTCCTCGCCAAGCTGGAGGCCCAGGGCATCGACCACCAGACGGCCCTCTACTTCTCCTACGACAGCCCGCACCGGGGCGCGGTCGTCCCGATCGGTCTCCAGGCCTTCTCCTCCTTCATCCCGTCGGCCAACGGGTTCGCGCAGCAGATGGACAGCCCGGCCGCCCGCGAGATGCTGTGGCGCCACTACGACCCCGAGACGGGGACCGTGGGGGTCGCGCCCGAGCGGGAGAAGTTTCTCGCGGAGCTGCGCCACGTCGGCTTCTGGCCGCAGCGGCCCCGCCTGCTCGCCGTGGCCAACGGCCGGGGCGACGGCCGGGGGCCGGCGGTGCCCCCTGGCCAGGTCGCCCTGGCGAGCGTCGGTGAGCGGGTCTGCCCGGGCACCACCTTCTACACCCAGTCCGAGGGGCACGAGGTCGTCGTCGCCGAGCTGAAGCGGCTCCTCCCCGCGGCGGAGAAGACGGTCACCACCAGTGGCCTCCCGGAGCTGGACGGAGCCCCCGGCGGCACGCTCGCCCCGTACGGCATCCTCGCCGCCGCGCTGGAGGGGTCCGGCGCCGAGGTCGAACTGCACCATGCCGAGGTCTGTTTCGTCCCGACGGTGAGCGCGGTCGCGATCCGCGACATCGACCAGCCGGACGACCTCTACGCGGACGTCGACGGCCTGCCGCCCGGGGAGAGCGACCTCGACGAGTTCCTCTGCTCCTCGCGGACCACCGGGCACACCGAGATCACCGAGCAACTCGGCTCCTGGCTCCTGGACCGCCTCCCGTACTGAACCGCCGCGGCGCTCCGTCCACTCACGTTGCTCCGGCCTGCGGCCGGGCGGGTTCGCACGCGGACCCGCCCCTTCGGGCGTTCGGCGTGGGTGACTCCGGCGGCCGGCTGTCGCGCGGCGCGGGGCCTGTCCCGGTTGCCCGAGCGGGGCGGCGGTGGGCAGCGGTCGAGGCGGAGAGCACTCCGTGCGGAAGAGATTTCCCCGCGTGCGAGGTGCGGTGGTCACCGCCGTGACGGATGTGGCGTCACGCGACCCGGCCATCCGAAAGTGCTTTCAATTCGGGCGCCAGAAAGTCTGGTTCGATCAGGCCGAAGTGATCGAGGCTGGTGACGTCGAACGAGACGCGTGGGGCGTTGGCGCTGTTCCGTCGCAACGCTTCCCGCATTCCGGTGAGGTGTGTCTCGTAGTCGGCGGAGAGCACGACGTTCACCGCGTCCGAGAGGTCGGCCAATCGCGCCAGCCGTCGGCCGAACTGCTCATATCCGGTGGCCTCCCAGTAGTCCAGCATGTCCCGGGCCATTCGCTGTACCTGTGCGAAGTCCTTCGACGCGACCTTCAAGGCGTACGTGCACAGGGAGCGGAATCCATCGAGGCTTCCGGCCAGGCCGACCACGCTCTGGAAGGCCGCTGTCGGATCGTGCTGGTCGGCAGCCGCGAAGATCTTGGAAAGCGTCATCGTGGACTGGTTCACGTTGGGATCGAGCAGGAGGACACCGGCGAGGGGGAGACCGGCGGACCCGGGCGCCGTTGCCCAGTGCTCGGCCAACTGGAGAGCGAGATCCGCGCCCAGGGAGAAGCCGACCAGGGTGATCCGCTTGCCGGGGTTGTCACGGCTGAGTCTGGTGACGAGGTCGGCCACCATCGAGACGTGGCGCTCGACGGGAACGGGTGGCAGAGGGGCGGGGCGGCCGGGTGCGTAACCCGCGAGGCTGACGGCGACGCCGTGCGTGCCGTGGGTCTCCAGGTACTCCTGGTAATCCGTGGCGTCCAGACCCAGCCCATGGAAGAACACATGGATGCCGGGGGAATCAGCGACCCGTTCCACATAGGTCAACTGTCCGAGATTCCGGTGCTTCAGGTGGTCTGACGTAGGGGTCGGCAACACGTATTCGGCCATTCTCTCGAAGTGATGGCGACGGGACGATGTCGAAGACCCAGACGATAGTTCAGTACCCGGCCCGAAGTCGTGAGAATCGTTGCTTTCCCGCCCGGTGGACCGCTTTGTGGCTCATGGCCGCTCTGGACGAGGAGTGGCGTGTCTGGCCTAATGGATTCCCGTGCGAAGGCCCGTCGGGGTGCCGAACGGTCATTCCCTGCGGAAATCAGCTTGATCCACTGATCGCTGGTGGTCCAACAGGGCGAAGGGCGTGCTTCATTGGAAAGTGCGTTGACGGAATCGGAAGCACAGCGGCTCATTTTCGGGCACTCCCTGTCGAAGGACCGGGTGGGGCGCATCGGGGTGGAGCTGGAGTGGCTCGTCCTCCCCACGGACGCACCCGGAAGACGCCTCGGATACCAGGAACTCGCCCGGGTGGTCCCTCGTATGGGGCAGCCTCTGCCGGCGGGAGGGCAGGTCTCCTGCGAACCCGGTGGGCAACTGGAGCTCAGCAGCCTGCCGCAGGACTCGCTGCAGGCGTGCGTCGACGCGGTCGCGGCGGACCTCCTGGTCCTGCGGAGGCGGGGAAGCCAGGCGGGGGTACGACTGCTCGGAGCCGGGCTCGACCACCGGCCCGCGCGGTTCACCGTTCCCCTCCCCCGCTACCAGGCGTTGCGGCACTTCTACGCACAGCGGGGCGGAGAGGGCGACGACCTGCTCTGCAACACCGCCTCCGTCCAGGTCAACGTGGACGCGGGTGACGGATCGGACGGCTGGCGCGGGCGGTCCCGGAGGTGGCTGATCGCCAACACCCTGGGACCGCTGATCATGGCGATGTTCGCCAACTCTCCGGTCAGCGAGACCCACGGTCCGCCCGGCCACGTCGCCGTCTCCGGCCGGCAGCTTCTCCGGTTCCGGGCCGATCGCCTGCGGACCCGCGCGGTGCCGTCCGGCGGCGACCCACGCGGAGTGTGGACCCGCTTCGCCCTCGACGCACGGGTCGTGGCGATCCGCCGGCCGGAGAGCGTCCTCGGCGCACCCGGGTGGGCAACCTGCAACCTGCCGGGAACCGGGGAAGCATGGGAGCCCGCGCCGGACGGCCTGTCCTTCCGGAACTGGCTGCGGGGCGCCGGCCCCCGGGCGGCGGACGTCGACGATCTGTTCCTCCATCTGAAGTCCCTGGTGCCGCCGGTGCGCGCGTGCGGGCATCTCGAACTGCGCATGATCGACGCGCAGAGGGCGGACGACTGGATCGTGCCCGTCGCCGTGGTGGCCGCCCTCATGGACGACGAGGCGACGTCCGACGCCGTCTCCCTCCTCATTCGCGGCCGGGGGACGCCGGCCCGGCGGGAGTGGACGGACGCGGCTCGCCACGGTCTCGCGGCGCCCGGCCTGGCGGATCTCGCCCGAACGGTCATGAAAGCGGCGATCCCAGGGGTGTACCGACTCGGCGCCTCGGGCGAGGTGGCCGGGGCCGTCGAGCGGTTCGCGGACACCTTCACCCTGAGAGGTCTCTCCCCCGCACACCAGCGTGCGCCCGGCCGTCTGGCGGCCACGTGATCCCGGCCCGAAACGAAGGAGCCAGTGCTGTGTTCTCCGCACGCAAGATCTCGCTGCTCAAGGTCTTGGACGACATGGGCAAGCACCAGCAGGGAAACCACGGTTGGTCGCTGTTCCACGAGAGCCTCAGCAGGGTCGCCCGCCACGACCGGTCGCCGGGACTGGACCGGGTGCTGGCGGCCGTCTGGTCGCAGCGGCCGGACATCAGCGACTCCCACGCCGTCACCCTGCTCGGCATCGCCGTACGACAACTCGCGCGGGAGGGCGGCCCTGAGGACGTCTTCCGGGCCGCCGTCCCGGCCGGGCGGAGGGAGGCGGCCCTGGCTCGGGTGCTGGAGGAGAACGCGGCCGAAGTGACGCGTCTGATGGAGAGCCACTCGAACTCGTACACCGGGGCGCGCCGCTTTCTCCTTCCCCAGCTCGTCGTCGGAGCATTCGCCCACGGCCGGGGGATCGAACGTGTGCGTCTGCTGGATCTGGGGACGAGCATCGGAATGCTGTTACGGCAGTTGAACAACCGAGTGATCTACGAGCGCTTCGCCGGCGATCTCCACTGGGATCCGGTATCGCCTCCCTACCGGGAGATCCCCCTCGACTTCCTCTGCGGCGTCGACCGTCCGCCCCTGCCCACCCTGGACTGGGTGCGTACGTGCCACGGACCGTCCGACTACTACGAGCGCCGGTTCGAGGAAGTCCTCTGGTCCATCGATCAGTCGGGAACGGCGGGGGAGCCGCTGATACGGGCGCTCGACATCCTGGACCTGGCCGGCCTGTCGGCATTTCTGAAAGCGCACGACATCAACGTGGTCACTTGCAACTTCGTCCTCTACCAGTACTCCGCGGACGTCAGAAAGCAGATCATCGAAACGGTCACGGAGGCGTTGAAAGCCCCGGGAATGCTGCTGAGCATGGAGCCCAGCCACGAGCTGACACGGATGGGATGCGTGGTCCATGCCTATCGCGCCGGAGGCGAGGGGCCACTGCACCTCGCGGATGTTTCCGACGCCCACTTCATGGGGGAAGTGACGGTCCACGAAGGGCTGGACGAATTGACGGGGGCTGGGTGGCGTGGTGAACCGTAGTTCGGTCCGCATAGAGAGAGCGGCGGAGTTCGCCGGGCGACACAAAATCGCTGTGACGATGGTGGGCGGGGTCACCGGGGCCACTCTCGGCATCTACAGCGACGAGGCGCGGGCGATCATCGGGTGGACGTGGAGCCACGTGATCGCGGGCGGGACACTCGTGGTCCTCGTCGTCGCGGCGGTCTTCTCGCTCGCGTGGTGGGTGCGTGGCCTGGCGGAACGGCGGCGCGAGACCCGCCGCGAAGTGGTGCGCCGCTATTTCGAGATCCACGCGGACGACTTCGAAGAGGACCTTCCCTCGGACACCGCAGTCATCGGAAGGCAGCTCTGGTACATCGAGCGGCGCACGGACTCTCCCGACCTGGTCATCCTGCTGCACGGGCTCGGCCTCGACGCGGACGACTTCCGCCCTTTCATGAACGTGGCCCGCCAGCACACCGTTTCCCTCACCCTGTTCGGACACAACGTGGAGGAGTCCAGGGACGATCGCTACCGGCCCATCGGATTCGCGGCTCATGCGGATCTGGTGAGCGGAGCCATCAACAACCTCCACCGTCAATACCCGAACAAGCGCATCACCCTCGTCGGCTTCTCGGTCGGCTGCGACATGATCTTCCGCCTGGCCGACCTGTGGCGCGACCACCCGGAGCGCCAACCCAAGATAAAGGCGACTCTGCTGCTCGACCCCAACATCAACCATTCGACGATGATCATCTCGGGGAAGGTGGCCCATCTCGACGCGGACCGCCCGCTGGCCGAGTTGAAGCGCATTGCCCAGATTCCGGAGACACTCGTGGAGTTCCAGAACTTCTGCGAGTACCTGCACAAAATCAGCGGGAAAGATCTGAGGCAGGTGCAGCGGCATGCCGCGGACCTCTGGGAGTACTGGGAGCCGGACGGTCAGTACGGTCTCTTCTTCCAGCGGATCGAACGCATCATGGCGATCAGCGACCGGACGCGGGTCTTCTTCTCGCTCCACTTCGAGCAGCGGTTCAACGACATCGTCACGGCCGCCCGCCAGCGAAACATCCGGCAGGTGTTCGACATGCGCAGAGTCGACCACTTCGACTTCTGCCGGGACGCGTTCCTCAAGGAGGAGGTCAGACACCTCGTCAGGGGCGGCTGAGCGCGCGGGGTGCGCTTCCTCCCCCGCACGGGCACGTGTCCGCACGCCCGTGCACCCGGGGCCGTCCCTCCCGAGCGGGGAGGGACGGCCCTGGGCCGTGCCTGACCATGCGCGTCGGCCGCCCGGCGGGAACGGCCGGACACGGCCTGGGCGCGTTCCGCGGCGGTCACACGCTTGTGAATCAGTGAACGTACTCGGCGGGAGCACCCGCACCGAGCACGTGGCGGTCGAGGAGAGGGGCGATCAGAGGATCCGGACCGCGCCCGTCGGCTGGTCGTAGGCGAGGTCGCGCAGCACCGTGCCGGTGCTGGAGTTCTGCGCGCCGACGAACTGGCCGCCGCCCACGTAGATCGCCACGTGGTACGCGCTGCCCGCGCCACCCCAGTACAGGATGTCGCCGGCCTGGAGGTTGCTCAGCGAGACCTGTGTGCCGGCGACCGACTGGTCCTGCGAGACGCGCGGCAGGCTGACGCCGACCGAGGCGTAGGCCGCCTGGACGAGGCCCGAGCAGTCCCACGAGTTCGGGCCGGTGCCGCCGGAGACGTACGCGTCGCCGATCTGTGCCTTGGCGAAGGCGACCACCGCACCGGCGGAGCCGGAGACGCTCGACGACGACGAGGAGGACGCCGACGACGTGGTGGCGGAGAGGGTCGTCGCGGTGGTGGACGAGCCGGAGGAGGTGCTGAGCGTGGTGCGCTCGGCGCTGCGGGAGGCGCGCGCGGTGGCCTCCGCCTCGGCCTTCGCCTTGGCCTCTGCTTCGGCCTTGGCCTTCGCGGCCGCTTCGGCCTTCTTCTCGGCTTCTGCCTTGCGGACGGCTTCGGCCTTGGCCTTCACCGCCGTCTTCGAGGCGCTCTCGGCTGCGGCGTCCTCGGACGCACGGGTCTGGAGGTCGAGGGCGACCTGCTGCGTGGCCTGCACGGAGGCCGCGGCGGCGGTGGAGAGCCCGGCGGTGAGGGTGGGCATCTCGATGGTCTGGGTCACCGGCTCGGCCTGCGCGGGGCCGGCTGCACCTGCGACCGCGATGGTGCTGAGCACGCCACCGGCAACTCCGGCCCGCAACGTCGTCCGGGACGAACGCTGACGGGGCTTCCGGTGGCTGGGTATGTGAACGGTGAGGGACATGGGTACTAGCGCTATCAGGGCTGTAGGGGTCCCATCAAGAAACGTGTGTTGCGACACAGTTACGTCCGGAATCTGAGAATCCGCATGCGGGAGACCCTTATTGACGCCGTAACGGGCAAAATGGACATGCTTCCATAACGCTGTGATCACGGGCTTTTGGCAATTCGTCCGAATTGCCCGTCACTTACCATCCGTTCACCTCCATGGCCAAGGCCACGGGATTCCGCGCGGGTTCCGCGTGACGCAGGTCACGGTGTGCGCTGCCTGTGAAGAGCAACCGTGCGCCCGCGTCCTGCGTAGGCGACGCGAGGCCGGCCGTTCGGCGTCCGCTGCCCTCGGCGGATGCCCGCACCCCCGCCTGACGGTGCCTCGGCGGGCCGTCCCGCACCCTTCGGCCGGGCACTCCCGGCCCCTCCCCCGCACCGGTGCGACCGGCGCTCTTCCGCCCCCGCCCATCCTCTTGCGCCCGCGCGTACCCGCGCCCGTACGCACCCTTCTTCGCCACGCACCCGCGCCCACCCGTCTTCCGCACGCACGCACGCACGCACCCGCGCGCAGGTGCGTCCGCGGGTGCGAGAGGGGGGCGACTCCTCACCTTTCGACCCCCCTGTCGCTCCACCGCTCGCGCGCGGGCCCGCCACTCGGCGCCACTTCCTGCTCGCGGTCCACCCGCTGCCCGTCGCCCCGTACCGGCGCCGGCCGCTCGTGCCTCCGTTCACAGACTCGTGCGACGCCCGCGTCCGGCCCTTCCCCGTCGATGGCGCGACGCCGCCCGGGCCCCTCCGTGCACTCCGTCGGGCGCTCCTGCGGCCTTGGTGTGCCCGGAAGTTCGCGATTGAGGGGCGATGTCCACTTCGCTCCCCGCCATCCTCCTTCCGGGTGGCGGAAAATCCGGTGCATCCCTTTATCACTCGTCCTCGTCCATCGCCAATTTGCTCCCAGGGCGCATCCGTTGATAGTGCGGCGGGGTCCTGACCAGCGGTAACACCGTCGAATGTCACCACTCGTGATCACTTGGCCGCTTCGCGTGCGAACATCTCCGCTCATCCGACTTCATGATCGTTCGTCAGGTGGTGGAGATCACAAAGACGGTGACGTACCCCGTGTCGCAGATCACAGGACGGCGGGCATAGGATGCGGGGCAGTCGGGCTTGTGAACTGCCTCACATGTGCACGATCTTGGTGAGGCGGGGAGCCGGTCGCCCGATGCGGTCCAACGGTCAAGGACGACTGGAAGGAGCGAGGAGCGTGAATGCCTACGCGCCCATCCTCGTGCTCGGCGCCCTCGGGGCAGGGTTTGCGATCTTCTCCGTGGTCATGGCCACGCTTATCGGCCCCAAGCGCTACAACCGGGCAAAGCTCGAAGCGTACGAGTGCGGTATCGAACCCACCCCGACTCCCGCCGGAGGCGGTCGCTTCCCCATCAAGTACTACCTGACGGCGATGCTCTTCATCGTCTTCGACATCGAGATCGTCTTCCTCTATCCCTGGGCCGTCACCTTCGACGCCCTGGGGATGTTCGGGCTCGTGGAGATGTTGCTCTTCGTGCTCACCGTCTTCGTCGCCTACGCGTACGTGTGGCGGCGCGGCGGCCTGGAATGGGACTGAGGGGCTGAGGGGCACACATGGGACTCGAAGAGAAACTGCCGAGTGGCTTCGTACTGACCACTGTCGAGCAGGCCGCCGGATGGGTACGGAAGTCCTCGGTCTTCCCCGCCACCTTCGGACTCGCCTGCTGCGCCATCGAGATGATGACGACCGGAGCCGGGCGGTACGACCTCGCCCGCTTCGGGATGGAGGTCTTCCGCGGGTCGCCGCGCCAGGCGGACCTGATGATCGTCGCGGGACGGGTCAGCCAGAAGATGGCGCCCGTGCTGCGGCAGGTCTACGACCAGATGCCGAATCCCAAGTGGGTCATCTCCATGGGGGTTTGTGCTTCGTCGGGCGGCATGTTCAACAACTACGCCATTGTTCAGGGTGTCGACCACATCGTGCCGGTCGACATCTATCTGCCGGGGTGCCCGCCGCGTCCCGAGATGCTGATGGACGCCATCCTCAAACTCCACCAGAAGATCCAGGGCTCCAAGCTCGGGGTCAACGCGGAGGAGGCCGCCCGCGAGGCGGAGGAGGCGGCCCTCACGGCGCTCCCCCTGATCGAGATGAAGGGGCTCCTGCGGTGAGCGACAACCCGAGCGGCGGCAACGGAGCTGCCGCCAACGGCAGTGACCTCCCCGCCCCCCGCGGGGACGGAGGCGAGGTCATCCGCGTACGGAAGGGGATGTTCGGCGCCGACAACGGCGGCGACACCTCCGGTTACGGCGGACTCGTCCGGACGGTACGGCTGCCGCACGCGAGCCCCCGCCCGTACGGCGGCTGGTTCGACGAGGTGGCCGACGAGCTCGAAGGCGCCCTGGACGAGCAGGGACTCGCCCCGGAGAACGCCATCGAGCGGACCGTGGTCGACCGCGGCGAGCTGACCTTCCACATCGCGCGCGAGCACCTGGTGACCGTCGCCCGCACCCTGCGCGACGACCCGGCGCTCCGCTTCGAGCTCTGCACCGGGGTCAGCGGGGTCCACTTCCTCGGGGACACCGGCCGTGAGCTGCACGCCGTGTACCACCTGCGGTCGCTCACCCACGGCCGGCTGATCCGGCTGGAGGTGTCCGCGCCCGACAGCGACCCGCACGTCCCGTCACTGGTCGCGGTCTACCCGACCAACGACTGGCACGAGCGCGAGGCGTACGACTTCTTCGGGCTCGTCTTCGACGGGCACCCCGCGCTCACCCGGATCATGATGCCGGACGACTGGCAGGGCTTCCCGCAGCGCAAGGACTATCCGCTCGGCGGCATCGCCGTCGAGTACAAGGGCGCCCAGATCCCGGCTCCGGACCAGCGGAGGTCGTACTCCTGATGACCACTTCCCACGCAACGCCCCGCGACACGACCGAGGGGACTGTCTACACAGTCACCGGCGGCGACTGGGACGAGGTCGTCGAGGCGGCCGTGAAGTCCGACGACGAACGCATCATCGTCAACATGGGCCCCCAGCACCCGTCCACCCACGGAGTGCTGCGGCTGATCCTGGAGATCGACGGCGAGACCGTCACCGAGGCCCGCTGCGGCATCGGCTACCTCCACACCGGCATCGAGAAGAACCTCGAGTTCCGGAACTGGACCCAGGGCACCACGTTCGTCACGCGCATGGACTACCTGACGCCGTTCTTCAACGAGACGGCGTACTGTCTCGCCGTCGAGAAGCTCCTCGGCATCGAGGACCAGATCCCGGACCGCGCCACCGTCCTGCGGGTCCTCCTCATGGAGCTGAACCGGATCTCCTCGCACCTCGTGTGCATCGCCACCGGCGGCATGGAACTCGGCTCGACCACGATCATGATCTACGGGTTCCGCGACCGCGAGCTGATCCTCGACCTCTTCGAGCTGATCACCGGGCTCCGGATGAACCACGCGTTCGTCCGCCCCGGCGGCCTCGCCCAGGACCTGCCGCCCGGCGCGGTCGACCAGATCCGCTCCTTCGTCACCACCATGAAGCGGAACCTGCCGGAGTACGACAAGCTCGCCACCGGCAACCCGATCTTCAAGGCGCGCATGGAGGACGTCGGCTACCTCGACCTCACCGGCTGCGTCGCGCTCGGCGCCACCGGGCCGGTGCTCCGGTCCGCCGGCCTCCCGCACGACCTGCGCAAGACCGACCCGTACTGCGGCTACGAGACGTACGACTTCGACGTGCCGACCGCCGACACCTGCGACTCCTACGGGCGTTTCCTCATCCGTCTGGAAGAGATGCGCCAGTCGCTGCGGATCGTCGAACAGTGCCTCGACCGGCTCGCCCCCGGCCCGGTCATGGTCGCCGACAAGAAGATCGCCTGGCCCGCGCAGCTCGCGCTCGGACCGGACGGCCTCGGCAACTCGCTCGACCACATCAAGAAGATCATGGGTACCTCCATGGAGGCCCTGATCCACCACTTCAAGCTGGTGACCGAGGGATTCCGGGTCCCCGCCGGACAGGCGTACGTCGCCGTCGAATCGCCCAAGGGCGAACTCGGCGTGCACGTCGTCTCCGACGGCGGCACCCGCCCCTACCGGGTCCACTTCCGCGACCCGTCCTTCACCAACCTCCAGGCCATGGCGGCGATGTGCGAGGGCGGCCAGGTCGCCGACGTCATCGTCGCCGTCGCGTCCATCGACCCCGTGATGGGAGGTGTCGACCGGTGACCGCCAACCAAGAGGTCAGTCTGGGGATGCCGCAGCTCCCCGCCCCCGCCTACCCCGACGACGTACGGGCCCGGCTCGAAGCGGACGCGCGGGAGGTGATCGCCCGCTACCCCGACAGCCGCTCCGCGCTGCTGCCGCTGCTCCACCTCGTCCAGTCCGAGGAGGGGTACGTCTCCCGTACGGGCATGGCCCTCTGCGCGGAACTCCTCGGGCTCACCACGGCGGAGGTCACGGCGGTCGCGACCTTCTACACGATGTACCGGCGCAAGCCGAGCGGCGACTACCAGGTCGGCGTCTGCACCAACACCCTCTGCGCGGTCATGGGCGGCGACGCCATCTTCGACCGGCTCAAGACGCACCTGGGGATCGGCAACGACGAGACCACCGAGGACGGCAAGGTCACGCTCGAACACATCGAGTGCAACGCGGCCTGCGACTTCGCGCCCGTCGTGATGGTGAACTGGGAGTTCTTCGACAACCAGACCCCCGAGAGCGCGACGGAGCTCGTCGACGACCTCATCGCCGGGCGGACCGTCGAACCCACCCGGGGCGCCCCGCTCTGCTCGTACAAGGAGACCGCGCGCATCCTCGCCGGGTTCCCCGACGAGCGGCCCGGCGCGGTCGCCGCGAGCGGCGGCGCCGGACCCGCGTCGCTGGTCGGACTCCGCCTCGCCAAGGGCGAAGCCGGCCCCGGACACCGGGTCGTCGCCCCGCGAGCCGCCCGGCAGGACGCCTCACGCCGGGACGTACCCCGGGACCAGCCGCACGACCCCTCGCCGTCCGAGCACCTCAGCTCCCACGACGCACCGCAGCAGACCTCGGCCTCCGACCCGGAGAACCCGGCCGGACCCGTAGCCGAGGAGGGGAAGGAATGACCTTGGCCGCCGAGATCGACAGGAACGGGACCAGTCCCGAGAAGCTCCTCGCCCCCGTCCTCTCCGCCCACTGGGACGAGGCGGAACCCTGGACGCTGGAGAGCTACCGGCGCCACGACGGGTACGAAGGGCTCCGCAAGGCCCTCGCCATGTCGCCGGACGAGCTCATCGCGTACGTCAAGGACTCCGGTCTGCGCGGACGCGGCGGCGCCGGCTTCCCCACCGGGATGAAGTGGCAGTTCATCCCGCAGGGCGACGGCAAGCCGCACTACCTCGTCGTCAACGCCGACGAGTCGGAGCCCGGCACCTGCAAGGACATCCCGCTCCTCTTCGCCAACCCGCACAGCCTCATCGAAGGCATCGTGATCGCCTGTTACGCGATCCGCTCCTCGCACGCCTTCATCTACCTGCGCGGCGAGGTCGTCCCCGTCCTGCGACGGCTGCACGAAGCCGTCCGCGAGGCGTACGCGGCCGGTTACCTCGGCAAGGACGCGCTCGGTCCCGGGCTCGACCTGGAACTGACCGTGCACGCGGGCGCCGGGGCGTACATCTGCGGCGAGGAGACGGCGCTGCTGGACTCGCTCGAAGGACGGCGCGGCCAGCCCCGGCTGCGGCCCCCCTTCCCCGCGGTCGCCGGTCTGTACGCCTGCCCCACCGTGGTGAACAACGTGGAGTCCATCGCCTCGGTTCCCGCGATCCTCCAGCGCGGCAAGGACTGGTTCAAGTCGATGGGCAGCGAGAAGTCCCCGGGCTTCACGCTCTACTCGCTCAGCGGCCACGTCACCAGCCCCGGCCAGTACGAGGCCCCGCTCGGCATCACGCTCCGCCAGCTGCTCGACATGAGCGGCGGCATCCGCGCCGGGCACCGTCTCAAGTTCTGGACCCCGGGCGGCTCGTCCACCCCGATGTTCACCGAGGAACACCTCGACGTCCCCCTCGACTACGAGGGCGTCGGCGCCGCCGGCTCCATGCTCGGCACCAAGGCGCTCCAGTGCTTCGACGAGACGACCTGCGTCGTGCGGGCCGTCACCCGGTGGACCGAGTTCTACGCCCACGAGTCCTGCGGCAAGTGCACGCCCTGCCGCGAAGGCACGTACTGGCTGGTCCAGTTGCTCCGCGACATCGAAGCGGGCAAGGGCCGCCCCGGCGACCTCGACAAGCTGGGCGACATCGCCGACAACATCAACGGCAAGTCCTTCTGCGCGCTGGGCGACGGTGCCGCCTCACCGATCTTCTCCTCGCTGAAGTACTTCCGCGACGAGTACGAGCAGCACATCACCGGCAAGGGCTGCCCGTTCGATCCCGCGAAGTCGACCCTCTGGGCCGACGACGAAGACGCCGACGACCAAGACGCTCACCGGGGGGTGAACGCATGACAGTCACCACCAGTGCGCCCTCCGGGGGCGGACAGGCGGCCGTACCGCCCGAGGACCTCGTCACGCTGACCATCGACGGCATCGAGACCAGCGTCCCCAAGGGGACCCTGGTCATCCGCGCCGCCGAGGAACTCGGCATCGAGATCCCGCGCTTCTGCGACCACCCGCTCCTCGACCCGGCCGGCGCCTGCCGCCAGTGCATCGTCGAGGTGGAGGGCCAGCGCAAGCCGATGGCCTCCTGCACCATCACCTGCACCGACGGCATGGTCGTCAAGTCGCAGCTCACCTCGCCCGTCGCCGAGAAGGCCCAGAAGGGTGTGATGGAGCTGCTGCTCATCAACCACCCGCTGGACTGCCCGGTCTGCGACAAGGGCGGCGAGTGTCCGCTGCAGAACCAGGCGATGTCGCACGGCGACGCCGAATCCCGGTTCGAGGGCCGCAAGCGGACGTACGAGAAGCCCGTCCCCATCTCCACCCAGGTCCTGCTCGACCGCGAACGCTGCGTGCTCTGCGCGCGATGCACCCGGTTCTCCAACCAGGTGGCCGGCGACCCGATGATCGAGCTGATCGAGCGCGGCGCGCTCCAGCAGGTCGGCATCGGCGAGGGCGACCCCTTCGAGTCGTACTTCTCCGGCAACACCATCCAGATCTGCCCGGTCGGGGCTCTCACCTCGGCGGCCTACCGCTTCCGGTCGCGCCCCTTCGACCTGGTCTCCTCGCCCTCGGTCTGCGAGCACTGCGCGGGTGGCTGCGCGACCCGCACCGACCACCGGCGCGGCAAGGTCATGCGCCGTCTCGCGGCCAACGACCCCGAGGTCAACGAAGAGTGGCTGTGCGACAAGGGGCGCTTCGGCTTCCGTTACGCCCAGCAGCGCGACCGGCTCACCACCCCGCTGGTCCGCAACGCCGACGGCGTCCTCGAACCGGCCTCCTGGCCGGAGGCGCTCGCGGCCGCCGCCGCGGGACTCGGCGCGGCCCGCGGCAGGGCCGGGGTGCTGACCGGCGGCCGGCTGACCGTCGAGGACGCCTACGCGTACAGCAAGTTCGCACGGGTCGCCCTCGCCACCAACGACATCGACTTCCGGGCCCGGACGCACAGCGGCGAGGAGGCCGACTTCCTGGCCGCCCGGGTCGCCGGGCGCGGTCGCGACCTGGACGGCGACGGGGTCACCTACACCTCGCTGGAGGCCGCCTCGGCGGTCCTGCTCGCCGGGTTCGAGTCCGAGGAGGAGGCGCCCGGCGTCTTCCTGCGGCTGCGCAAGGCCCACCGCAAGCACGGCCAGCGGACCTACGCGCTCGCCCCGCACGCCACCCGCGGGCTGGAGAAGGCGGGCGGCACGCTGCTGCCGGCCGCCCCCGGCACCGAGACCGAGTGGCTGGACGCGCTCGCCGGAGGCGTCGGACTCGACGAGGCCGGTGCGGCCGCCGCCGAGGCGCTGCGCGGTGAGAACTCCGTCATCGTCGTCGGCGAACGGCTCGCCGGGGTCCCCGGCGCGCTGACCGCCGTCCTGCGCACCGCCACCGCCACCGGCGCCGACCTGGTGTGGATCCCGCGCCGGGCCGGGGAACGCGGAGCGCTGGAGGCCGGCGCCCTCCCGACGCTGCTGCCCGGCGGCCGTCCGGCCACCGACCCGAGCGCCCGGCAGGAGGTCGCCGCCCTCTGGGGCATCGCCGAACTCCCCGCCCGCCACGGCCGCGACACCAGTCAGATCCTCGGTGCCGCCGCCACCGGCGAACTCGGTGCCCTGCTCGTCGCGGGCGTCGAACCCCGCGACCTGCCGGACCCGGCCGCAGCACTCACCGCACTGGACGCGGTCGGCTTCCTCGTCTCGCTGGAGCTGCGGCCCAGCGAGGTCACCGACCGCGCGGACGTGGTGCTGCCCGTCGCCGCGGTCGCCGAGAAGTCCGGCACCTTCCTCAACTGGGAAGGCCGCGCCCGGATGTTCGAGGCGGCACTGAAGCCCGAGCAGATGACCCGGACCCTCGCGCCGACCGACGGCCGGGTACTGCACATGCTCGCCGACGCGCTCGACGTCCACCTCGGACTGCCCGACCTCGCCGCCGCCCGCCGAGAGCTCGACCGGCTCGGCGGCTGGAGCGGCGGGTACGCGAGCGCCCCGCGGGAGGTCGGACGCCCGCTGCCCCGGCCCGGCGACGGCGAGGCGATCCTCGCCGGCCACCGCATGCTGCTCGACCTCGGACGCCTCCAGGAGGGCGACGAGGCGCTGGCCGGCACCCGGCACGCCGCCGTCGCCCGGCTCTCGCCCCACACCGCCGCCGAGACCGGGGTGAAGGACGGTGACCTGCTCGCCGTCTCCGGACCGGCCGGCAGCGTCGAACTCCCGCTCCGCATCACCGAGATGCCGGACCGGGTGGTCTGGGTGCCGCTCAACTCCACCGGACGCGGCGTCCCGGCGCAGACCGGCGCCCGCCCCGGCAGCCTGGTCCGCATCGGCGCCGCCACCCCCGCAGCACCCGCCCACTCACCGGAGGTGCGAGCGTGAACAGCCTCGCTCACCTGGCCACGGCGCCCGGCGGCACGCCGCTGGCCGCCGAGGACCTCTCGATGTTCGGCACCGACCCCTGGTGGCTCGTCGTCGTCAAGGCGGTCTTCTGCTTCGCGTTCCTGATGGTGACCGTGCTCTTCGCGATCGTCTGGGAGCGCAAGGTCGTCGCCTGGATGCAGTTGCGCATCGGCCCCAACCGCAACGGCCCCTGGGGGCTGCTCCAGTCGCTCGCCGACGGCGTCAAGCTGATGCTGAAGGAAGACCTGATCGTCAAGCGCGCCGACCGGGTCGTCTACGTCCTCGCGCCGATCGTCGCGGCCGTCCCGGCGTTCATGGCGATCGCCGTGATCCCGTTCGGGCCGTCCGGCAACGAGGTGTCGGTCTTCGGCCACCGCACGACGATGCAACTCACCGACCTGCCGATCGCGATGCTCTACATCCTCGCGGTCGCCTCGGTCGGCATCTACGGCATCGTCCTCGCCGGCTGGTCCTCCGGCTCGACCTACCCGCTCCTCGGCGGGCTCCGGTCCTGTGCCCAGATGATCAGCTACGAGATCGCCATGGGCGCCGCGTTCGCCTCCGTCTTCCTCTACTCCGGGTCGATGTCGACCTCGAAGATCGTGGAGGCGCAGGCGGACCGCTGGTACATCGTCCTGCTGCCGGTCTCGTTCATCATCTACATCGTCACGATGGTCGGCGAGACCAACCGCGCCCCGTTCGACATGCCGGAGTCCGAGGGCGACCTCGTCGGTGGCTTCAACACCGAGTACTCGTCGATCAAGTTCGCGATGTTCATGCTCGCCGAGTACGTGAACATGGTGACGGTCTCCGCGGTCTCCGCGACCCTCTTCCTGGGCGGCTGGCGGGCCCCGTACCCGATCAGCACCTTCTGGGAGGGCGCGAACCACGGCTGGTGGCCGATGCTCTGGTTCGTCGTCAAGGTCCAGCTGCTCCTCTTCTTCTTCATCTGGCTGCGCGGCTCGCTGCCCCGCGTCCGCTACGACCAGCTGATGAAGCTCGGCTGGAAGGTCCTCATCCCGGTCTCCGTGGTGTGGCTGATGATGGTCGCCACCGTGCGCGCCCTGAACAACGAGGGCTACGACTTCTCGAGGATCGTGCTCTACGTCGGGGGCGCCGTGATGGCCGTGCTGCTGATCTCTTTCGTCGCCGACTCCTTCCGCGACCGCAAGGGACGCGAGGCCGCGGCGAAGGCGGGCCCGCCACCCGCGTTCGACCCGATGGCGGGCGGATTCCCCGTACCGCCACTGCCCGGACAGACCCTGCCACCCGTGCCCCGGCGCACCCCGCGCCGCGAGCGGGAGCTCGTTGTCAGTGGCGGGCCCGATACTCAGAGTGACGGAAGCGCGAGTGACGGAAAGGAGGCCGACCGTGTCTGAGGCACCACATCCCTCCCAGGGCCCCGATTCCCCGGGAGACAAGTTCCAGAACCCGGTGGCCGGGTTCGGCGTGACCTTCAAGGCCATGTTCAAGAAGCGGCTCACGGAGCAGTACCCGGAGACGCCGAAGGTGACGGCGCCGCGCTTCCACGGCCGTCACCAGCTCAACCGGCACCCGGACGGCCTGGAGAAGTGCATCGGCTGCGAGCTGTGCGCCTGGGCCTGTCCGGCCGACGCCATCTACGTCGAAGGCGCGGACAACACCGCCGAGGAGCGCTACTCCCCGGGCGAACGGTACGGCCGCGTCTACCAGATCAACTACGCGCGCTGCATTCTCTGCGGTCTCTGCATCGAGGCGTGCCCCACCCGGGCCCTCACGATGACCAACGAGTTCGAGCTCGCCAACACCACCCGCGCCAGCCTCATCTACACCAAGGACGAGCTGCTCGCGGGGCTGGAGGAGGGCATGGTCGACAGCCCGCACGCGATCTTCCCCGGCATGGACGAACAGGACTACTACCGGGGCCTGGTGACCGAGGCCGCTCCCGGCACCGAGCGCCAGCGCGCGGTCTCCAAAGGCGAGAAGCCCGCGGACACCGCCGACGGCGAGGTCCCCGGCTCCGAGGCCGGCGCCGCCGCGTCCCACGAGCACGCGCAGGGCTCTCCCACGCACGGTGCGCACACGCAGAGGGGGGCGGACGCATGAGTGCCCTGGCAGCCGCGGCAGCCACCACCTCGACCGGTGAGGCCGTCCAGTTCTGGATCCTCGCCACGGTCGCCGTGCTCGGCGCCCTCTCCACCGTCCTGATGAAGCGGGCCGTGCACAGCGCGCTCTCGCTTGCCGGGACCATGATCGTGCTGGCGGTCTTCTACCTCGCCAACGGGGCGTACTTCCTCGGCGTCGTGCAGGTCGTCGTCTACACCGGCGCGATCATGATGCTCTTCCTCTTCGTCGTGATGCTCGTCGGTGTCACCGCCGCCGACTCGCTGAAGGAGACCCTGAAGGGCCAGCGCTGGCTGGCCGCCGGATGCGGTCTCGGCTTCGGCGTGCTGCTCATCGCCGGCATCGGCAACGCCTCCCTGAACGGCTTCGCCGGCCTCGGCACCGCCAACGCCGTGCACGGGGGGAACGTCGAAGGGCTCGCCAACCTCATCTTCACCCAGTACGTCTTCGCCTTCGAGATCACCGGCGCCCTCCTCATCACCGCGACGGTCGGAGCGATGGTGCTCACCCACAAGGAGCGCACCGAACGCGCGCTCAACCAGCGGGAGATGTCCGAGGCCCGGGTCCGCTCGAACCACCTGCCGCCGCTGCCCGCCCCCGGTGTCTACGCCCGGCACAACGCCGTGGACATCGCCGGCCTGCTCCCCGACGGCACTCCGTCCGAGCTGACCGTCATGCGCACCCTGCGCGACCGCGGACAGGTACGCGACGTCTCCGAGGAGGCGCTCGCCGACCTGAAGGCACTGGAACAGCGGTCCGGTGAGCGGCTCGGCCGCTCCTCCGCCCTCACCGCCCGGGGAACCGGCAGGCCGTCGGGGCGCCCGGCCGACCGCACCGGACATGCGGAGGACACCCAGTGAATCCCGTCAACTACCTCTACCTGGCAGCCCTGCTGTTCACGATCGGCGCCAGTGGGGTGCTGATCCGGCGGAACGCGATCGTGGTGTTCATGTGCGTGGAGCTGATGCTCAACGCCTGCAACCTCGCCTTCGTCACCTTCTCCCGCATGCACGGCAACCTCGACGGCCAGATCATCGCGTTCTTCACGATGGTCGTCGCCGCCGCGGAAGTCGTCGTCGGGCTGGCGATCATCGTGTCGTTGTTCCGCTCCCGCCACTCGGCCTCGGTCGACGACGCCAGCCTGATGAAGCTGTGAGGGGCTGAATCGTGGAGAACCTGATCGCGCTGCTCATCGCGGCGCCCCTGCTCGGAGCGGCCGTCCTGCTGTGCGGGGGCCGCCGGCTCGACCGGGCCGGACACTGGCTCGGCACCCTGCTCGCCGCCGTGTCGTTCGTGCTCGCCGTGGCGCTCTTCGCCGACATGCTCGGCAAGGGCGCCGAAGAACGCCTGCTGCACCAGAAGCTGTTCAGCTGGATCCCGGTGGAGGGCTTCCAGGCCGACGTCGCCTTCCAGCTCGACCAGCTGTCGATGACCTTCGTCCTGCTGATCACCAGTGTGGGCACCCTGATCCACATCTACTCGATCGGCTACATGGAGCACGACGAACGCCGTCGCCGCTTCTTCGGCTACCTCAACCTCTTCGTCGCGGCGATGCTCATCCTGGTCCTCGCCGACAACTACCTCCTGCTGTACGTCGGGTGGGAGGGCGTCGGCCTCGCCTCGTACCTCCTCATCGGCTTCTGGCAGCACAAGCCCAGCGCGGCGACCGCCGCCAAGAAGGCCTTCCTGGTCAACCGGGTCGGCGACATGGGCCTCTCCATCGCGATCATGCTGATGTTCACCACCTTCGGCACCTTCGCCTTCGGGCCGGTGCTCGAAGCGACCGGCGAGACCGGCGAGGGCAAGCTCACCGCGATCGGCCTGATGCTGCTGCTGGCCGCCTGCGGCAAGTCCGCCCAGGTACCTCTCCAGTCCTGGCTCGGCGACGCGATGGAGGGCCCGACCCCGGTCTCCGCCCTCATCCACGCCGCGACCATGGTCACGGCCGGCGTGTACCTCATCGTCCGCTCCGGTGCCATCTTCGACGCCGCCCCGGACGCGCAGCTCGTCGTCACCGTCGTCGGAGCGGTCACGCTCCTCTTCGGTGCGATCGTCGGTTGTGCCAAGGACGACATCAAGAAGGCCCTGGCCGGCTCGACCATGTCGCAGATCGGCTACATGATCCTCGCCGCGGGCCTCGGCCCCATCGGCTACGTCTTCGCGATCATGCACCTGGTGACCCACGGCTTCTTCAAGGCCGGGCTCTTCCTCGGCGCCGGTTCGGTCATGCACGGCATGAACGACGAGGTGGACATGAGGAAGTTCGGCGGCCTTCGGAGGTACATGCCGGTCACCTTCGTCACCTTCGGCCTCGGCTACCTCGCCATCATCGGCTTCCCCGGCCTCTCCGGGTTCTTCTCCAAGGACAAGATCATCGAGGCGGCCTTCGCCAAGGGCGGTACCGAGGGCTGGATCCTCGGCGCCGTCACCCTGCTGGGCGCCGCGATCACCGCGTTCTACATGACGCGCGTGATGCTGATGACCTTCTTCGGCGAGAAGCGCTGGCAGCCGGATGCCGAGGGCCACGAGCCGCACCCGCACGAGTCCCCGAAGTCGATGACGATCCCCATGATCGTGCTCGCCTTCGGCTCGGTCTTCGCGGGCGGCTTCTTCTCGATCGGCGACCGCTTCCTGCACTGGCTGGAACCGGTCACCGGCCACGACCACGGGGACTCCCCGGTCGGCGCGACCACCGTCACCGGCGCCACCATGGTGGTGCTCGTCATCGGTGTCGCCCTCGCCTGGGCGATGTACGGCCGCAAGGCCGTGCCCGCCGTCGCCCCGCGCGGCTCGCTGCTCACCCGGGCAGCCCGCCGCGACCTCCTCCAGGACGACTTCAACCACGTCGTCCTGGTCCGCGGCGGCGAGCACCTCACCCGCTCCCTGGTCTACGTCGACCACTCGCTGGTCGACGGCGTCGTCAACGGCACGGCCGCCTCGGTCGGCGGGCTCTCCGGCCGGCTGCGGAAACTGCAGAACGGCTACGCCCGCACCTACGCGGTCTCGATGTTCGGCGGTACGGCGGTCCTCATCGCCGCGACCCTGCTGATGAGGGCGGTCTGATCACCATGTCCTTTCCCCTCCTGACAGCGACGGCGGCGCTCCCCGCGATCGGCGCCATCGCCACCGCCGCCGTCCCGGCCCAGCGGCGCACCGCCGCGAAATGGCTCGCGCTGCTCGTCTCGCTGGCCACCCTGGTGCTCGCGGCGGTCGTGTTCGTCCGCTTCGAGCCCGGCGGTGACCGCTACCAGCTCACCGAGTCGCACGCCTGGATCGCCGACTTCGGCGTCCGGTACGAACTCGGCGTGGACGGCATCGGGGTGGCGCTCCTCGCGCTCACCGCGCTGCTCATCCCGTTCGTGATCCTGGCCGGCTGGCACGACGCCGACCCGCTGGAGACGCACTCCTCCCGCTGGCGCCCCACCCAGGGCTTCTTCGCCCTGATCCTGATGGTGGAGGCGATGGTGATCCTCTCCTTCGAGGCCACCGACGTCTTCCTCTTCTACATCCTCTTCGAGGCCATGCTCATCCCGATGTACTTCCTCATCGGCGGCTTCGGGGACCGGGCCCACGCGGGTACCGACGAGAACGCCGCGGCCCAGCGCTCGTACGCCGCCGTGAAGTTCCTCCTCTACAACCTCGTCGGTGGCCTGATCATGCTGGCCGCCGTCATCGGGCTGTACGTCGTCGCGGGGAGCTTCTCCCTCTCCGAGATCGCCGAAGCCCGCGCGAGCGGCTCCCTGGAGATGGCGACCAGCACCGAACGCTGGCTCTTCCTCGGGTTCTTCTTCGCCTTCGCGGTGAAGGCCCCGCTCTGGCCGCTCCACACGTGGCTGCCCAACGCCATGGGCGAGGCGACCGCGCCCGTCGCCGTGCTGATCACCGCGATCGTCGACAAGGTCGGCACCTTCGCGATGCTCCGCTTCTGTCTCCAGCTCTTCCCGGAGGCCAGCAAGTGGGCGACCCCGGTGATCCTCGTCCTCGCGCTGATCTCGATCGTGTACGGCGCGCTCCTCGCGGTGGGCCAGCGCGACATCAAGCGGCTGATCGCCTACGCGTCGATCTCGCACTTCGGCTTCATCATCCTGGGCATCTTCGCGATGACCAGCCAGGGCCAGTCGGGCGCCACGCTCTACATGGTCAACCACGGCATCTCCACCGCCGCGCTGATGCTGGTCGCCGGATTCCTCATCACCCGGCGCGGATCCCGCCTCATCGCGGACTACGGCGGAGTGCAGAAGGTCGCCCCGGTCCTGGCGGGCACCTTCCTCATCGGCGGCCTCGCCACCCTCTCGCTGCCCGGCCTCGCGCCGTTCGTCAGCGAGTTCCTGGTCCTGGTCGGGGTGTTCAGCGCCTACCCGGTGGTGGGGATCATCGCCACCACCGGCATCGTGCTCGCCGCGCTCTACGTCCTGGTCCTCTACCAGCGCACCATGACCGGCCCGGTGAAGGCCACCGTCCAGGGCATGCCCGACCTGCGGGTCCGTGAGCTGGCGGTGGTCGTCCCGCTGATCGCGCTGCTGATCTTCCTGGGCGTCTTCCCGAAGCCGCTCACCGAGATCGTCGACCCGGCGGTGGAGCACACCATGTCCGACGTACAGAAGCAGGACCCCCAGCCCGAGGTGGAGGCCGCCCAGTGAGCGCAACAGCTGTCCACAGCCTGTGGACCGTGGCGGGCGAGGTGACGACGGCCGCCCCGGACGTGAAGTTCACGGCCCCCACCATCGAGTACGCCCAACTCTCGCCCGTCCTCATCGTGCTCGGCGCCGCCGTGATCGGTGTCCTGGCGGAGGCCTTCGTGCCCCGCCGGGCCCGGTACGTCACCCAGGTCGCCCTCACCGTCGTCGCGCTGGCCGCCGCGTTCGCCGCGGTCGTCGGACTCGCGGCCGGCGGGTACGGCACCACCAAGGCCCACATCGCCGCGATGGGCGCCATCGCGGTGGACGGACCGGCGCTCTTCCTCCAGGGCACCATCCTGCTCGCCTCGATGGTCGCGGTCTTCACCTTCGCCGAGCGGCGGCTCGACCCCGCCCCGCACGGCAACCGGGCCGACTCCTTCGTCGCCCAGGCCGGCTCCGTCCCGGGCAGCGACAGCGAGAAGCAGGCGGTCCGGGCCGGGTTCACCACCACCGAGGTCTTCCCGCTCGTCCTCTTCGCCATCGCCGGCATGCTGGTCTTCCCGGCGGCGAACGACCTGCTGACCCTGTTCGTCGCGCTGGAAGTCTTCTCCCTGCCGCTCTACCTCCTCTGCGCCCTCGCCCGCCGCAAGCGGCTGATGTCGCAGGAGGCCGCGGTGAAGTACTTCCTGCTCGGCGCGTTCTCCTCGGCGTTCCTCCTCTTCGGGATCGCCCTCCTCTACGGCTACGCGGGCTCCGTCTCGTACGCCACCATCGCGAGCGTCGTCGACGGCTCGGTCACCGAGATCGACCCCGCCCTCGCCTCCACCATGGGCAACGACGCGCTGCTCCTCATCGGCGGCGCGATGATCCTGACGGGGCTCCTGTTCAAGGTCGGCGCCGTGCCGTTCCACATGTGGACCCCGGACGTCTACCAGGGCGCCCCGACCCCGGTCACCGGCTTCATGGCCGCCGCCACCAAGGTCGCCGCGTTCGGCGCGCTGCTCCGCCTGCTGTACGTCGTGCTCCCCGGCCTCACCTGGGACTGGCGGCCGGTCATGTGGGGCGTCTCCATCGTCACGATGCTGGGCGGGGCGATCGTCGCGATCACCCAGACCGACATCAAGCGGCTGCTCGCCTACTCCTCGATCGCGCACGCCGGGTTCATCCTGGCGGGCGTCATCGCGACCACCCCGGAGGGCATCTCCTCGGTCCTCTTCTACCTCGTCGCCTACTCCTTCGTGACGGTCGGCGCCTTCGCCGTCGTCACCCTGGTGCGCGACGCGGGCGGCGAGGCGACCCACCTGTCGAAGTGGGCCGGGCTCGGCCGGCGCTCCCCGCTGACCGCCGCCGTCTTCGCGGTGTTCCTGCTCGCCTTCGCCGGTATCCCCCTCACCTCCGGCTTCTCCGGCAAGTTCGCCGTCTTCAAGGCGGCGGCCGACGGTGGCGCGGGCGGACTCGTCGTGGTCGGTGTGCTCTCCTCGGCGATCGCCGCGTTCTTCTACATCCGGGTCATCGTGCTGATGTTCTTCAGCGAGCCGAAGGCGGACGGCCCCACGGTCGCCGTCCCGTCCCCGCTGACGATGACCACCATCGGCGTCGGCGTGGCGGTCACCCTGGTGCTCGGCCTCGCCCCGCAGTACTTCCTCGACCTGGCGAGCCAGGCGGGGATCTTCGTGCGGTAGCGGTCCCGGTGGCACAGCCACCGCACCACGGACGCCGGACGGGCTGGAGTCAAGCCCGTCCGGCGTTGTCGTACGGGCCGCCTATGGTGAAGGGGGACGGTCGGACGACGACCGCACGATGCGACGACGGCGGACAGAGCGACGAGCAGGACGGGCGACACCATGGATGTGACCGAGGCCGTGACCGGGGCCACCGGAACCGAAGCCGTGACCGGGGCCGTGACCGCGGCCGCCGCGTCCGGCAGCGGCGTCGGCGACAGCGAGGCGCGGCGGACCCTGCACCGGGTCTTCGGGTACGAGTCCTTCCGGGGCGAACAGGGCGCGATCATCGAGCACGTGGTCGCCGGTGGCGACGCCGTCGTCCTGATGCCCACCGGCGGCGGCAAGTCCCTCTGCTACCAGATCCCCGCCCTGGTCCGCCCCGGCACCGGCGTCGTCGTCTCCCCGCTGATCGCCCTCATGCAGGACCAGGTCGACGCCCTGCGCGCGCTCGGTGTCCGGGCCGGCTTCATCAACTCCACCCAGGACTTCGACGAGCGCCGCTCCATGGAGGCGCAGTACGTCGCCGGCGAGCTCGACATCCTCTACCTCGCGCCCGAGCGGCTGCGCCTGGACGCCACCCTCGCGCTGCTCTCCCGGGGCACCGTCTCCGTCTTCGCGATCGACGAGGCGCACTGCGTCGCCCAGTGGGGCCACGACTTCCGCCCCGACTACCTCACCCTCTCCGTCCTCGGCGAGCGCTGGCCGGACGTCCCCCGCATCGCGCTGACCGCGACCGCCACGGACGCCACGCACCAGGAGATCACCCGCCGTCTGGGCATGCCGGACGCGAAGCACTTCGTCGCCAGCTTCGACCGGCCCAACATCCAGTACCGCATCGTGCCCAAGTCCGACCCGAAGAAGCAGCTGCTCACCTTCCTCACGGACGAGCACACCGGGGACGCGGGCATCGTCTACTGCCTCTCCCGCAACTCCACCGAGAAGACGGCCGAGTACCTCGTCCGCAACGGCATCGAGGCGGTGCCCTACCACGCGGGTCTCGACGCCAGGACCCGCGCGACCCACCAGTCCCGCTTCCTGCGCGAGGAGGGGCTCGTCGTCGTCGCCACGATCGCCTTCGGCATGGGCATCGACAAGCCGGACGTCCGCTTCGTCGCCCACCTCGACCTCCCCAAGTCCGTCGAGGGGTACTACCAGGAGACCGGCCGCGCCGGCCGCGACGGCGCCCCCTCCACCGCGTGGATGGCGTACGGCCTCCAGGACGTCGTCCAGCAGCGCAAGCTGATCCAGGGCGGCGACGGCGACGAGGCACACCGCCGCCGCGCCTCCGCGCACCTGGACTCGATGCTGGCGCTCTGCGAGACCGTCCAGTGCCGCCGTGCGCAGCTCCTCACCTACTTCGGCCAGGAGCCGGCCGAGGCCACCTGCGGCAACTGCGACACCTGCCTGGTCCCGCCGGAGACCTGGGACGGCACCGTCGTCGCGCAGAAGCTGCTCTCCACGGTGGTCCGGCTGAAGCGGGAGCGGAACCAGAAGTTCGGCGCGGGGCAGATCATCGACATCCTGCTGGGACGGAAGACCGCGAAGGTCATCCAGTTCGACCACGACCAGCTCTCCGTCTTCGGCATCGGCGAGGAGCTGGCCGAGGCCGAGTGGCGCGGGGTCGTCCGTCAGCTGCTCGCCCAGGGCCTGCTCGCCGTCGAGGGGGAGTACGGCACCCTGGTCCTCACCGACGCCAGCGCCACGGTCCTCGGCCGTGAGCGCGAGGTACTGCTGCGCAAGGAGCCCAAGCGGGTCACCGAGCGGACGGCCGCCAAGGGCGAGCGCCGTGCCAGGTCGGCTGCCGCCGCCGCTGATCTGCCCGCGTCCGCCGTACCCGTCTTCGAGGCACTGCGCGCCTGGCGCGGGGCGACCGCGAAGGAGCAGGGCGTCCCGGCGTACGTCATCTTCCACGACGCGACCCTCCGCGAGATCGCCACCCTGCACCCGGCCTCCCTGGCGGAACTCGGCGGGATCAGCGGCCTGGGCGAGAAGAAGCTCGCGACGTACGGCGAAGGCGTGCTGGAGGTCCTGGCGGGGCTGGAGGCCCCCGCGGTCGCGGAGAAGGCCCCGGCGGCCGACGCCCCGGCGCCACAGCGGGCGCCCGTGAACGCGGCGGCGGCACCGGCCGACCGGCCCGACGACGCCGAGTTCGGCTGGGACGACGAGGAGCCGCCGGAGTACGAGTGAGCCGGGAGGTCCGGGACGGCCGGGAGGACGGGGGAGCCGGAGCCACCGGGTCGACCCGGACCGGCCGCGCCCATCCCGGCCACCGCTTCCACCCCGCCGCGTCACCCCGCCGCCACGATCCTCCCCGTCACCTCGCCGAGCCCCACCCGGGTCCCGTGCGGTCCCGGCGCCCACGCGGTCATGGTCACCGTGTCGCCGTCCTCCAGGAAGGTACGGCTGCCCCCGGGCAGTTCGAGCGGGTCGCGGCCGTTCCAGGTGAGCTCCAGCAGCGAGCCGCGCTGGTGCGGCTCGGGCCCGCTGACCGTCCCGGAGCCGTAGAGGTCGCCGGTGCGCAGCGAGGCGCCGTTCACCGTCATCTGGGCCAACTGCTGGGCGGCCGTCCAGTACATGGTGGAGAACGGCGGCTCGGCGACGAGCGTCCCGTTGACCGCGACGGAGATCCGCAGGTCGATCCCGCCCGGCTCCTCCTCGTCCGCGTCGTCGAGGTACGGCAGCAGCTCGGCGTCCCGGGCGGGCGGGGCGGTACGGGCGGCGTCCAGGGCCTCCAGGGGGGTCACCCACGCGGAGACGGAGGTGGCGAAGGACTTGCCGAGGAACGGGCCGAGCGGGACGTACTCCCACGCCTGGATGTCCCGCGCGGACCAGTCGTTGAGCAGCTGGACGCCGAAGACGTGCTCGCGGAAGTCGGCCAGCGGCACCGCCGTGCCCTGCGCGGACGGCACACCCACCACGAAGCCGACCTCGGCCTCGATGTCCAGCTTCACCGAGGGTCCGAAGACGGGCGCCGGGTCGGTGGGCGCCTTGCGCTGCCCGGAAGGGCGCACCACGTCGGTCCCGGAGACGACGACCGTGCCGGACCTGCCGTGGTAACCGATCGGCAGGTGTTTCCAGTTGGGCGTCAGTGCGGCACCGTCGGGGCGGAAGATCCGGCCGACGTTGGTGGCGTGGTGCTCGCTCGCGTAGAAGTCGACGTAGTCCGCGACCTCGTACGGCAGGTGGAGCGTCACCGCGTCGAGCGGGTGGAGCAGCGGTTCCAGTTCGGCCCGGTGCGAGGGGACGGTCACCCAGCCGGTGAGCGCCCGCCGCACGTCCCGCCATGCGGTGCGCCCGGCTGCGAGCAGCGGCATCAGGCTGGGCTGCGCGAGCAGCCCGGCGTACGGGGAGCCGAGGGCGCGGGCCGCTGCCCCGGCGTCCAGGACGTGGGAGCCGAGCCGGACCCCCACCCGCCGGGCAGCGGCACCGGCGGGAGCGCCGGGATCGCCAGGGAGGGAGAAGACGCCGTAGGGCAGATTGTGCGGGCCGAAGGGGTCGCCCTCGTCCGTGTCGAGCGGGCTGCTCTGCTCGGGCATGGGTGCTGCCTCGCTTTCCGGTCGCTTGGGGGACACGTTACGTCGGCGCCGCCGTGGGACGGCAGTGCCCCGGAGCGGGCGTTGTGCCCGGTCGGCTCCGACTCATTCCCGTTGGCGGGGTGAAGGCGCTACGGAGGATGACGCGACGTCAACCCGGCGCACCTCCGGAACGGCCCGCGCGCACCCTGGACCGTCCCCGGGGTTCCAGCCGGTCCCACCACGTCGCTTTCCGGCCAGCCCCGCCCGCGCGGGACGAGGGGGCGGCCGGAGTGCGGCGGTGCAGCCCCGGCGGGTGCCGGATCGGGCGGCCCGGTCCCGCACCGCTCCCACCGGCCCGGTACTCCAGCGGCCCCGGGACCAGGCCCCCGGGTGCGGGCCGCGGGAGCCGCGCACGGAGGAGGGTGCCGTCAGGCCGCGGGAGGCGGAGTTCCCCGCGGGGTGATCCGGTACGGGGAGGCCGGTCCGAGGTGCGTGGCGCACCTCGGTGCGGGGCCGGTGACCGGGCGGCGGACGGCCCGTGAGCGGGGCGACAAAACGGCAACTCGTGATCCTATGAGCCGATCCCGAACATACCGGCGGTGGCGGGAAGCCGCCCACGGTGATCCAAAGGGGACCGGATACGCTGGCAGGAGTGAAGACAGCCGACAGATCGACATTCGTGTGATCGTCAGCAGACAGGAGACCCCCTCGTGACCGTCGTCGGGCCGTTCGGGCTGCGCGTGCGGGACCAGGCTCTTGAGGCCCATGTCCAGACCGGCCTGGCCGCTGTCGAGGCCGGGCTTCTCGACGCCACCAAAAGTGATGTCCCCTTCATCACGGAGGCCGCGCAGCACCTGGTCCGGGCCGGGGGCAAACGGTTCCGGCCCCTGCTGGTGATGCTGGCGTCCCAGTTCGGCGACTCCGACGCCCCCGGGGTCGTCCCCTCCGCCGTCGTCGTCGAACTGACGCACCTGGCCACGCTGTACCACGACGACGTGATGGACGAGGCGGAGGTCCGCCGCGGGGTGGACAGCGCCAACGCCCGCTGGGGCAACTCCGTCGCCCTGCTCACCGGCGACTTCCTCTTCGCCCGCGCCTCGCACATCCTCTCCGACCTCGGCCCCGAGGCGGTCCGCATCCAGGCCGAGGCGTTCGAACGGCTCGTCACCGGACAGATCCTGGAGACGGTCGGTCCGCGCGAGGGCCGCGACCCGGTCGACCACTACATGGACGTCCTCAGCGGCAAGACCGGCTCCCTGATGGCCGTCTCGGGACGGTTCGGCGCCCTCATGTCCGGGGCCGACGAGAGGACCGTCGACGTCCTCACCCAGTACGGCGAACGCCTCGGCGTCGCCTTCCAGCTCGCCGACGACGTCCTCGACATCGCCTCCGACTCCCACGAGTCCGGCAAGACCCCCGGCACCGACCTCCGCGAGGGCATCGCCACCCTCCCCGTCCTGCTGCTGCGCGCCCGGGCCGCCGCCGACCGGAAGCCGGACGACCTGGAGCTGGTGGAACTGCTCGACGGCGACCTCGCCGACGACGACCGCCTCGCCGAGGCGCTGCGCCGGCTGCGCGTCCACCCGGCGCTGGAGCAGGCCCGCCGCGACACCGTCCGGTACGCCGAGGACGCCCGGGCCGCCCTCGGCCCGCTGCCCGACTGCTACGCCAAGTCGGCCCTCGCCGAGCTCTGCGACCTCGTGGTGCACCGGGCCGGCTGACGTCCCGTCGGACTCGCCCCGTAGGGGTCGCGGCAGGGGACGGCGTACCTCCGGTGGAGTGACGTCATCCCCGAGCCGTAGGCGGAGTTGATCCCCCGGGCTGACGCGTGGGCTCCCCCGATCCGGTCAGATGGAGAACAACCACTCCTGACCACATCGGGTGAGAAACGCGGCGGGGAGTGGACGAGCGACCGCACTGACGGAAGCCGCCGACCACGGAGGTAGAGCACACATGGCACCCATCGACAGCCCGCAGCCCCACGGCGGACCCGGCCAGGACCCCACCGACGTCTTCGCGGACGACACCACGCGCGCCGGCCGGATGCGACGGAAGGCGTCCCGCACCCTCGTACCGCTCGCGGTGGCGGGTGTGGCCGCCGCGACCATCGGGCTCGTCCCCGCACTCGCCGACAGCGGCGACCCGGACCTGCCGAAGATCACCGCGCAGGAACTCCTCGAGAAGATCGCCGCCTCGGACACGCAGCGGCTCTCCGGCACGGTGAAGATCACCACCGACCTCGGCATCCCCTCGCTCGGCGCCCTGGCCGGCACCTTCGGCCAGGGCGCCGGTGCCGACGGCGCGGCCCCCGAGGACCGGCTGACCGAGCTGGCCTCCGGCACCCACACCCTGCGGGTGGCCGCCGACGGCCCGGACAAACAGCGGCTGACGATCCTCGGGAACTCCTCCGAGTACAGCCTGATCCACAACGGCGACGAGGTCTGGGCCCACGACAGCGGGTCCGACGAGGTGTTCCACGCGACGGACGACGACGACGGCCGGAAGGCCGACGGGGAGGACGGGGAGCGGGAGAAGGGCGGGGACGCCGCGGAGGGCACGCCCCGGCAGTTCGCCGACGAGGCGCTCAAGGCCGTGGGGGACACCACGTCCGTCACCGTCGACGGCACCGTGCGGGTGGCCGGGCGCGACGCGTACCAACTGCTCATCCAGCCCAAGCAGTCCGGTTCCACCGTCGGTTCGATCCGGATCGCGGTGGACGCGGAGGAGGGCGTGCCGCTGCGGTTCACCCTGAGCCCCAGCTCCGGCGGCAAGGCCGCCGTCAACGTCGGGTTCACCAAGGTGGACTTCGGCAAGCCCGCCGCCTCGACGTTCGACTTCACCCCGCCGAAGGGCGCGAAGGTGACCGAGGCCGAGGACGCCGCCCAGGAGGCGGGCGCCGACGGCGGCCTCGCGGACCTGCTGCCCGGCGGACTCGGGGGACTCCCGGGGCTGGAAGGCGCCGAGGGAACCGGGGACACCGACGGCTTCGAGACCGTGGGGAAGGGCTGGACCACGATCGTGCGGGCCGAGGTGCCCGGCGGCGAGGGTCTCGCCTCGGCCGGGGAGAGCTCGTCGCTGCTGGACGCCTTCGGCTCCAAGGCGACGGGGAAGTTCGGCTCCGGCACGGTCTTCAGCACCCGCCTGGTGAACGCGCTCATCACCGATGACGGCAAGGTCTACGTCGGCGCGGTGACGCGGGAGGCCCTCGTGGGGGCGGCCGACGCCGACCGGTAGGGACCGACGAGGGGAGCCGGCCGGTCGGCCGGGGGTTCGGGTGGGGCGGGCCGGTACGGCCCCGGGCCGTCCGCGCCGTCGGCCGGCCGAGCCGTCCCCCGATCGGCTCGTCGCAGCACGAACGGCACGAACGGTGCGAGCAGCGGAGTCGACACGACACGGTACGTTCCGTTTCCGCCTCGCTCATGTTCGACTTTTGGCGACGACCTGTCAACAAGCTGTGGCGAGAGGCGCCCTATGCTCACGGAATGAGCGCATTGCCGAGTTCTGTGCGACGCAGTGAACGGTCCCGACGGGCGATCCTGGAGGCCGCGCTGGAGCTCTGCGTGGAGAAGGGCTACGGGCGGATGACGGTGGAGGCCATCGCCGCCCGCGCCGGAGTCAGCAAGAAGACGATCTACCGCTGGTGGCCGTCGAAGAGCGGCATACTCATGGAGATCTTCACCGACGCCCTCGCCGACGCGGCCCCGTTCACCGACACCGGGGACATCGAGGCGGACCTGCGGATCCACATCGGGCTGGCGGTACGGCTCCTCGGCACGCCCCCGTACGGACCGGCGTACGCGGGCATCCTCTCCGAGGTCCACCACGACATGGATCTCGCCCGGACCCTCGCCGAGCAGGTCGTCGACCCGCGCGTCGACCTGGCGGTCACCCTGCTCGCCCGGGCCCAGGGACGGGGCCAGATCCCGCCGGGCGCCGATCTCCGGCTGATGGTGGAGCTGCTCTACGGGGCCGTCTACTACCGCCACGTCCTGCGCAAGCCGCCCCAGGACGAGGCGACGATCGCCACCCTGGTCGCCCTGGTGCTGCGGGGGGCGGGGGCCGCAGCGAGCACGACGACGACCGCGGGTGCGGGTGCGGGTGCGGGTGTGGCCCCGGCCTGACCGCGGCCGCACGGGTCCGGCCGGTGGTCCGGCCGGACGCCGGGCAGGGGAAGTCCTGCCGTCCGCGCCGCCCGCCGCCCGCGCCGTCCGCCCCGCCCGCCGTCCGCGCCGCCCGCCGTCCGCCGCCCGCCGTCCGCCCCGCAGGGTGGTGACCGGCCCCCGGCGGGGAGGCCGGGGACGGCGGACCCTCAGCCGAAGAGACGTTCCAGCACCACCGCTATGCCGTCCTCGGTGTGCGGGAGCGTGACCTCGTCGGCGGCGGCCTTCAGCTCCGCATGGGCGTTGCCCATCGCCACCCCGTGGCCGACCAGACCGAACATGGGCAGGTCGTTGGGCATGTCGCCGAAGGCGATGGCGTCCGCCGGGTCCAGATCCAGGAGCTCCGCCGCCGCCGCGAGGCCGGTGCCCTTGTGCACGCCGTACGGCGCGAGTTCGACCGTGCCGGGGCCGGCCATGGTGACCGTCGCCAGATCGCCCACGGCGGCCCGCCCGAGCGCGGCGAGTTCGTCGTCGGTCAGCTCGGGATGGCGCACCATCACCTTGATGACGGGTTGCGCCCACAGGTCGTCGCGCCGGGCGACCCGCTGGGCGGGGAGCGTCGGGTGCGGCATCCGGTACCCCGGCTCGATCAGGGTGAGCCCCGCCGGGCCGTCCTGGTCGACGGCGGCGAAGACCTGCCCCGCCTCCGCCTCGATCTTGCCGAGCGCCATGTCGGCCAGCTCGCGGTCGAGGGGGACCGAGCGCAGCATCCGGGCCGACCCGGCGTCGTACACCTGGGTGCCCTGTCCGCAGACGACCGGGCCCCGGTAGTCCAGCTCCGCCAGCAGGGCGCGTATCCCCGGGACCGCACGGCCGGTGACGATCATGTGCCGGGCGCCGGCCGAGGCCGCGCGCCGGAGGGCGGCGCGGGTCCGAGGGCTCACGGAGTCGTCGGGCAGCAACAGGGTGCCGTCCAGGTCCGTGGCGACGAGGGTGTGCGCGGCGCGGGAGTACGCGGACGCGGGTGACGAATGCATGGCTCCAGCGTAGGGAGATCGGCTGCGCACCGGACGGCTCTGACCTGGGGCGACGGTCAGCTTCCCGGCGGGCGGCGGGAGCGGTCGTCCGTACCGGGGGCGGAAAGGCATGATCTCGGGTGATAGGCCCCGGTACGCACCGTGGGGGAAGCGCGTACCGAGGCGGACCGGAATCCCCGGGTCCTGTTCGTGGTGCCGGTCGGACCTCTGTACGAGACGGGTCCGGGGCGGAGCGGGTGCGGCGGAGCCGCCGACGAGGGGGATGCCCCTGGTCTGCCCGGAACGGCGCGCGGGCGAACGGGCCCGGGCCTGCTGAAACGATCCTTCGCCGCCCGTTCGGCCCAGCAGGCGGCCCAGCAGGCGGCTCAGTAGGTGGGCCGGCGGAGCCCGCCCGGGGGGACGCGTCCCGTCGGCACGGGGCAGGGGGGCGGGTCAGCCGCGGGCGAGGGGTGCCTGCGCCCCTCCGCAGAGCAGCGCCAGGTACGCCCGTACCCGTTCCGGGGCCGACGCGGGGGCGACGGTCCCCAGGTGGTGGTCGGGGCGGACCACGACGACCGTGCCCGCCGCACCGGGCTCGTACGCCGCGTGGATCCGGCCCTCGGCGTCGACCACCCCGGCCGCGCCGGCCGGGGCCGCTTCGCCGGGGCCGTACACCCGGTGGACGCGGACGGCGGCGCCGTGGGCCCCGGCCGCCTCGCGGAGGATCGGCTCGCTCTCCGGGCCGAAGCCGAGGAGGGTCGGGTGGGGCTCGGCGAAGAGGTGGTGCAGCCAGGTCGGCGCACCGGTCGCCGCCGACCGGCACGGCGCGTCCGGTGCGCGGTCCCCGGCCCGGGGCCCGCTCTCCGGTGTCCCGCCGGCGAGCGAACTCCACCGGTAACCGGTCGACAGGCCGCTCGCCTCCGGGGCGGACGCCGCGTCCAGACCGCCTCCGGGCCGGCGGATGGCGGCCATCGTCTCCGCCAGACGCTCGGAGGTGAAGTCCAGCGTCCAGGCGGCGACGGGGAGCCGCTCCTCCTCGTACGTGTCGAGCAGCGCCGGAGCCGCGAGGCCGGTCAGCACGTGGGCGAGCTTCCAGCCGAGGTTGAAGGCGTCCTGGATGCCGGTGTTCATGCCCATCCCGCCCGCGATCGGGTGGACGTGCGCGGAGTCCCCGGCGAGCAGCACCCGGCCGTCCCGGAAGCGTTCGGCCATGCGGACGTTGACGCGGTAGGTGGAGAGCAGGGTGGCGCGCCGGAGCGCTTCGCCCGGGAGGCCGGTGTGCCGGGTGAGAAGGCGGCGGAAGCCCTCCTCGGTCGGCGGTCGCGGCACGCCGGCGCCGTCCCGCTCCGGCCCCGCCTGGAACCACCAGCTCGTCCGGGTGCCGGGCACGGGGCAGAGCATGACGGCGCCGGTGGCGTCGAACCACTGGTGCCAGATGCCCCGGTCGAGCGCGTCCTCGTCGATCTCGACGTCACCGCAGACCATCACCTGGTCGGCCTGTGTCTCGCCGGTGAAGGGGATGCCGAGCAGCTTGCGCACCGGGCTGTGCGCGCCGTCGCACCCCACCACGTACCGCGCCGCGACGGACCGGCCGTCGGAGAGGGTGGCCGTCACCTCCGCGCCGTCGCCGTCCTGGTCGAGGCCGACCAGTTCGGTGCCGAGCCCTACCCGGACGCCGTCCTTCGCGAGCCGGTCGCGGAGGATCTCCTCCAGACGCCACTGGGCGATCAGCCGGGGCCAGTCGAAGGCGGTGGCGGGCATCGGGGCGGGGTCGGCGTACGGATCGAAGTCGGAGACCGGGAGGCGGTCCCGGTACTTGCGCATCGGCAGCGGCGGCGCTCCCGAGGCCAGCACCTCGTCCGCCACACCGAGGCTCGCGAGGACCTCCAGCGACCGCGGGTTGGGCCCCTTCGCCCGGGAGCTGCGCGGAGGGGCGGCGGACTTGTCGATGATCCGTACGGCGATGCCCCGGCGCGCGAGGTCGCACGCCAGGGTCAGGCCGGTGGGGCCGGCGCCCACGATCAGCACGTCGGTGGTCATGGCTGCTCCTCGGGCAGGGATGCGGGACGCCCAGGAAAACGCAACCGAGACAAAAAGCAACCGAGTAACTATTTACCGGCTCCGGGCGTCCCGGTGACGTCGGGACACCCGGCGGTGGTGGCCGGCCGGCTTTCCGGGGTCCCCGCAGCTTCCGCGGCGGGCGGGACCGGGACGGCGGCCGCAGGTGCCGCCCCGGCCGTCCTCCCCGCCGCACGGGCCGCCGCGAGCCGCAGGGCGGTCGCCCGGCTGCGCCGTGCGGTGCGCAGCGCGTCCCAGGTCAGCAGCGTCAGCGCCACCCACACCAGGGCGAAGCCGGCCCACCGCTCCGGCGGCATCTCCTCGTGGAAGTACGCGACGCCCAGGGCGAACTGGAAGACCGGAGCCAGGTACTGCAGCAGGCCCAGGGTGGAGAGCGGGACGCGGATCGCCGCCGCCCCGAAGGCGATCAGCGGGACCGCCGTCACCAGGCCGGTCGAGGCGAGCAGCAGCCCGTGCCCGGCGCCCCCGCCGGAGGTGAAGGTGGTCTCCCCGCGGGCGGCGAGCCACATCAGGAAACCGAGGGCGGGCAGGAAGAGGACCGCGGTCTCGGCGGCCAGGGATTCCAGGCCGCCCATGTTGACCTTCTTCTTGGCCAGGCCGTACGTCGCGAAGGAGAACGCCAGCACCAGGGAGACCCACGGGGCCCGGCCGTACCCGATGGCGAGCACGAGGACGGCGGCCACTCCGGTCGCGACGGCGATCCACTGGGCGGGCCGCAGGCGTTCGCCAAGAAGGAGCACGCCCATGGCGATGGTGACCAGCGGGTTGATGAAGTAGCCCAGGGACGCCTCGACGACCCGGCCGTTGTTGACGGCCCAGATGTAGAGGCCCCAGTTGACGGTGATGACCGCCGCCGCGGCGGTGATGAGCGCGAGCTTGCGCGGTTGGCGCAGCAACTCCCCGATCCATGCCCAGCGCTTCAGCACGAGCAGGACGACGCCGACCACGGCCAGCGACCACACCATCCGGTGGGCCAGGATCTCCGCCGCGCCGGACGGTTTGAGCAGGGGCCAGAACAGGGGGACCAGTCCCCACATCCCGTAGGCGCCGATTCCCTGGAGCAGCCCTGCCCGCTGCTCGTTCTTCCCCTCCACGGGGCCTCCCTCACGCGTGTGCCGGCGGTCGCCGACGCCATGAAGGTAGCGCCGGGGCGGGGCGCGTGTCATTGCCGTCTCACCATGACGGTCATGACGCGCGCCCGTGCTCCGGCGTCGGGAGGGGGGGAGGTCAGGCGGCGACGGCCGCTGCGACCGTCTCGGCGAGCGGGGTGGTGGGCCGCCCGATGAGACGGGCGAGGTCACCGCTGGTCCCGGCGAGCAGGCCGCGCCCGATCGCCACGTCCACGTCGACCAGGATCTCGGCGAAGGCCGCCGGCAGGCCGGCGCCGACCAGGATCTCCTGGTGCGCGGAGGCGGGCACCTCGGTGTACACGATCTCCCGGCCGGTGGCCCGGGAGAGCTCGGCCGCGTACTCCGCCAGCGACCAGGCGGTGTCGCCGCTCAGCTCGTACGCGGCGTTCAGGTGGCCCTCGCCGGTCAGTACGGCGGCGGCCGCGGCGGCGAAGTCCGCCCGGGTGGCGGAGGCGATGCGTCCGTCGCCCGCGTTGGAGACCACGGCACCCTGCGCCAGCACCGGGGCGAGGGCGGCCGTGTAGTTCTCGGTGTACCAGCCGTTGCGCAGGAAGGTGTACGGCAGTCCGGAGGCGAGGATCAGCCGCTCGGTCTCCTTGTGCTCCCCGGCCAGCAGGAAGTCGGCCGCCGGGCCGCCCAGCACGCCGGTGTACGCCAGCTGCGCCACGCCCGCTTCCTTCGCCGCGTCGATCACGGCGGTGTGCTGCGCCACGCGCTTGCCGACCTCGCTGCCGGAGATCAGCAGAACCCGGTCACCGGCGCGGAAGACCGCCCCGAACGTCTCCGGCCGGTCGTAGTCGGCGACCCGCAGCTCCACACCGAGTGCGGCGAGCGGGGCGGCCTTCGCCTCGTCACGGACGACCGCGGCGATCCGGTCGGCCGGCACGGTGGTGAGCAACTGCTCGACGACCAGGCGTCCGAGCTGTCCGGTGGCTCCGGTGACGACGATGCTCATGGGGTGGTTCTCCTCAGCGCTGTTCCGGTAGGGACCCATCGACCGATCCACCCGTCCATGGGCGTATCGACCGATTTCCTTCACTCACTCTAGGGTGGGTACTTACTGCGAGGAAGTACCCACTTTGAAGTAAGGTGGTGGGATGAACGCGCCTACGCAGACCCCCGGCCAGTTGGTGGCGGCGGTGGCTCACGGGACGGACGTCAACCGCGCGATGTGCCCGTCACGGCTGGTCCTGGAGCACGTCACCAGCCGCTGGGGCGTGCTGGTCCTGGCGGCCCTGCTGGAACACCCGTACCGCTTCAGCGAACTGCGCCGGGCGATCGAGCACGTCAGCGAGAAGATGCTGGCCCAGACACTGCGGACGCTGGAACGCGACGGTTTCGTGCACCGGGACGCCCAGCCGGTCATCCCGCCCCGGGTGGACTACTCCCTCACCCCGCTCGGCCGCGAGGCCGCTCGGCGGGTGTGGGAGCTGGCCCGCTGGTCCGAGCGCCAGGTGGACGCGGTCGCCGCCGCACGCGAGGCGTACGACGCGCGCGAGGCGTAGACGGCGCCCGGCCGGGGTGGGACGGCCGGCCCCGGCTCCCGGACATCCCGGACGCCGAGACCGCACAACGCCGGAGCCCGGGTCCCGCCGCCGTGGAACGGGCGGCCGGACCCGGGCTCTTCGCCGGGGCGGGGGTGGTCAGCCGACGACCGTCCAGGTGTCCTTCCCCGCGAGGAGCGCCGCCAGATCGCCCTTGCCCCGCTGCTCGACGGCCGCGTCCAACTGCTCCGCCATCAGCGTGTCGTAGACCGGGCGTTCCACGCTGCGGAGCACCCCGATCGGGGTGTGGTGCAGGGTGTCCGGGTCGGCGAGCCGGGAGAGGGCGAAGGCGGTGGTCGGCGAGGCCGCGTGCGCGTCGTGGACCAGGATCCGCGAACGGTTCTCCTCGGTGACCGCGACGACCTGGAGGTCGCCGGAGGCCGGATCGCGGACGACACCCTTGGCGCCGTCCGTGCCGAAGAGGATCGGCTGCCCGTGTTCGAGGCGGATCACCGCCTCCTGGGCCCGCTCCTTGTCCTTGAGGGCCTCGAAGGCGCCGTCGTTGAAGATGTTGCAGTTCTGGTAGATCTCCACCAGGGCGGTCCCCGGGTGGTCGGCCGCCGCCCGCAGCACGCTCGTCAGGTGCTTGCGGTCGGAGTCCACCGTCCGGGCCACGAACGAGGCCTCCGCGCCCAGCGCCAGCGACACCGGGTTGAACGGGGCGTCCAGTGAGCCCATCGGCGTCGACTTGGTGACCTTGCCGATCTCCGAGGTGGGGGAGTACTGCCCCTTCGTCAGTCCGTAGATCCGGTTGTTGAACAACAGGATCTTCAGATTGACGTTCCGCCGCAGGGCGTGGATCAGGTGGTTCCCGCCGATCGACAGGGCGTCGCCGTCACCGGTGACCACCCACACCGACAGATCCCGCCGCGAGGTGGCCAGTCCCGTCGCGATGGACGGGGCCCGGCCGTGGATGGAGTGCATCCCGTACGTGTTCATGTAGTACGGGAAACGGGACGAGCAGCCGATGCCCGAGACGAAGACGATGTTCTCCTTCGCCAGACCCAGCTCCGGCATGAAGCCCTGGACGGCCGCCAGGACGGCGTAGTCGCCGCAGCCGGGGCACCAGCGGACCTCCTGGTCGGACTTGAAGTCCTTCATCGACTGCGGGGCCTCGGCCTTCGGCACCAGGTCGAGGAGGGGGAGGGTGTCAGCCATCGATGGCCTCCTTCAAGGCGGTGGCGAGCTGTTCGGCCTTGAACGGCATGCCGTTGACCTGGGTGTGGGAGCGGGCGTCCACGAGGTACTTCGCCCGGATCAGCGAGGCGAGCTGACCGAGGTTCATCTCCGGCACGACCACCTTGTCGTACCGCCCCAGCACCTCGCCCAGATTGCGCGGGAAGGGGTTGAGGTGACGCAGATGGGCCTGGGCGATCGTCTCCCCGGCCGCTCTCAGCCGGCGTACGGCGGCGGTGATCGGCCCGTACGTCGAACCCCACCCCACCACCAGGGTGGTGGCGCCGGTCGGGTCGTCCACCTCCAGGTCGGGCACCGCGATGTTGTCGATCTTCGCCTGGCGGGTGCGGACCATGAACTCGTGGTTGGCGGGGTCGTACGAGATGTTCCCCGTGCCGTCCTGCTTCTCGATCCCGCCGATCCGGTGCTCCAGGCCCGCTGTGCCGGGCACCGCCCACGGGCGGGCCAGGGTCTCCGGGTCGCGCTTGTACGGCCAGAACACCTCGGTGCCGTCGTCGAGCCGGTGGTTCGGCGTGGTCGTGAAGGTGACCTGGAGGTCGGGCAGCTGCTCGGGGTCGGGGATGCGCCACGGCTCGGAGCCGTTGGCGAGGTAGCCGTCGGAGAGCAGGAACACCGGCGTCCGGTAGGTCAGGGCGATCCGGGCCGCCTCCAGCGCCGCGTCGAAGCAGTCCGCCGGAGTTCTGGGGGCGACGATCGGCACCGGGGCCTCGCCGTTGCGCCCGTACATCGCCTGGAGCAGATCGGCCTGCTCCGTCTTGGTCGGCAGCCCCGTGGACGGGCCGCCGCGCTGGATGTCCACGACCAGCAGCGGCAGTTCCAGCGATACGGCCAGGCCGATGGTCTCCGACTTCAGCGCCACCCCCGGCCCGGACGTGGTCGTCACCCCCAGCGCCCCGCCGAACGCGGCACCCAGCGCCGCCCCGATCCCGGCGATCTCGTCCTCCGCCTGGAAGGTCCGCACACCGAAGTTCTTGTGCTTGGAGAGCTCGTGCAGGATGTCGGAAGCCGGAGTGATCGGGTACGAGCCCAGATAGAGCGGCAGGGCGGCCTGCCGGGCGGCGGCGATCAGCCCGTACGACAGCGCGAGGTTCCCGGAGATGTTGCGGTACGTCCCGGTCGGGAACGCCGAGGAGGCCGGCGCCACCTCGTAGGAGACGGCGAAGTCCTCGGTGGTCTCACCGAAGTTCCACCCGGCGCGGAAGGCGGCGACGTTCGCCTCCGCGATCTGCGGCTTCTTCGCGAACTTCTGCCGCAGGAACGCCTCGGTGTTCTCGGTCGGCCGGTGGTACATCCAGGACAGCAGGCCCAGCGCGAACATGTTCTTGCTCCGCTCGGCCTCCTTGCGGGAGAGGCCGAACTCCTTCAGCGCCTCGATCGTCAGGGTCGTCAGCGGCACCGGGTGGACGTTGAACGCCTCCAGCGAACCGTCCTCCAGCGGAGAGGAGGTGTACCCGACCTTCGCCATCGGCCGCTTCGTGAACTCGTCCGTGTTCACGATCACCTCCGCCCCGCGCGGGACGTCCCCGATGTTGGCCCGCAGGGCCGCCGGGTTCATCGCGACCAGGACGTTCGGGGCGTCGCCCGGCGTGAGGATGTCGTGGTCCGCGAAGTGCAGCTGGAACGACGACACCCCCGGCAGCGTCCCGGCGGGCGCCCGGATCTCGGCGGGGAAGTTCGGCAGGGTCGACAGGTCATTGCCGAACGACGCCGTCTCCGCGGTGAAACGGTCGCCCGTCAACTGCATACCGTCGCCGGAATCCCCGGCGAATCGAATGATGACCCGATCCAGTCGACGGACTTCTTTCGCACCGGCTTCCGCGTGCGTCGCGTGGGGAGCGCGCTGCTCCCCGACGACTGCCTCGTCGGTCACATCGGCCTCGCTACTGACCTGGCTGGTCACTGAACTGGACCTCCCATGGGCGGCGGCTGCGGAACAGCCGGCCCGCCGGCGGTCCCGAGGCCCCCACTACGTCGGTAAGGGGCGCCTTCCTCCGTCGATCATATGGGGGGTGCCGGGACAGGAGGCCGCTTCCTCTTCTTTTCCTTGCGGATTGCAGCCTTCCGTGGCAGGTCGGAGGCCTCATACCGCCTCGTCCTTTCGACGTAGGCCGCATATTCCTCGTCCGGCGAGGATTGATCGGGCCGACACCCGTTCAGGAATGCGGGACGTCCGGAATTCGGAGAGGCGGGGACGGCCGGCCCGTGGAGGGGGACGGCCCCGGCGGACCGGCCCGACCGGTCAGGAGTTCAGATAGGTGAGCACGGCGAGCACCCGCCGGTGGTCCCCGTCGCTCGGGGCGAGCCCCAGCTTGAGGAAGATGTTGCTGACGTGCTTCTCCACCGCCCCGTCGCTCACCACCAGCTGCCGGGCCACCGCGGAGTTCGTCCGGCCCTCCGCCATCAGCCCGAGGACCTCACGCTCGCGGGGCGTCAGCCCGGCCAGCACGTCCTGCTTGCGGCTCCGGCCCAGCAGCTGCGCCACCACCTCCGGGTCGAGCGCCGTCCCGCCCCCGGCCACCCGCACCACGGCGTCCACGAAGTCGCGCACGTCGGCGACCCGGTCCTTCAGCAGATAGCCCACCCCGCGCGTGCTGCCGGCCAGCAGTTCGGTGGCGTACCGCTCCTCGACGTACTGCGACAGCACCAGCACCCCGACGCCCGGGTGGTCCTTCCGCAGCGCCACGGCGGCCCGGACCCCCTCGTCGGTGTGGGTCGGGGGCATCCGTACGTCGGCCACCACCACGTCCGGCAGCTCCTGGCGCCCGTGCAGCTCCGCCAGCAGCGCGAGCAGTGCCTCCGCGTCACCCACCCCCGCGACGACCTCGTGCCCGAGATCGGTGAGCAGCCGGGTCAACCCCTCCCGCAACAGCACCGAATCCTCGGCGATGACCACCCGCACCTTGTTCTCCACGCTGTCGCTTCCCCCACTGCTGTCGACGTCCCGCACCGGTCACCCGGCCGATTCCGTGTCCCAGCATCCCAGCCCGGCGGCGACTTCGGCGGAAGGGGGTCGGAACGGGGCCGGGTCATTCCCGGCGAAGAACCGGAACCCGGAGCGGTGGCGACAGAGCGCACGCACATTCACCTGCCGGTGGGAAAGGGCTGGTGAGCGAGGCGCGGAGGCGTACCGGCGGCGCATTTCCCGCGCGCCGTCGGCGGAGTCCCCGAGGGCGAAGCTCACGGGGCGCGCGGGCCGCGGGTCGGTCTCGCCTTTTCCGGACGGAGCGGAGAGATGAATTCCGGATAGTGACCCGCCGGGGGAGGGGCGAAGAAGACCGCTGCGGAGTATCCGACGACGTGCGCCCATTCGCCTCGTCCCGTCGTCCGGAGAGGCCGAAAGGGCACGCGGGAGGAGACGGGAAGGGCCGTCGAAAGGGCGCGCCCTTTCGACGACGGCATCGGCATCCGCGTCGACGACGGCATCAGTGGCGGAATCGCGGGCGGCGAAGATCTTTCCCCCGTCGGTGCCTCTGGTGCCTCTGGTGTCCCTGGCGGCGGTGGCGTCGGTGGTGCCGACCGTGAGGTGGCGGCAGGTCACTCCCGCCAGGGGAGCCGGGCGGTCACCGTCGTCGGACCGCCCGCCGGAGAGTCCACCGTGAGGCCGCCGTCCATCGCCCGCAGACGTTCGGTGAGCCCGGAGAGTCCGCCGCCCATGGTCACGTCCGCGCCGCCCCGCCCGTCGTCGTCGACCCGGATCACCAGCTGGTCCGGCCGGTCCGGCCGGCCCTTGCCGCTCTGCCGGCCGTCCCGGTCGGCCACCTGGCGGACGGTGACCGAGGCACGGGTGGCGCGGGCGTGCCGGGTGACGTTGCGGAGCAGTTCGGAGACGGTGACGTACGCCAGGTTCTCGATCGCCCGGGCCGGCCGGTGCGGCAGCTCCACGTCGACGGAGACCGGGACGGCGCAGCGGGAGGCGACCGAGGAGAGGGCCGCGTCCAGCCCCCGGTCGGTGAGGACGGCGGGATGGATCTCCCGGGCGAGGTCACGGAGTTCCCGGAGGGCGACCTTCACCTCACCGTGCGCCCCGTCGATGAGCCGCGCCGCCCCCTCGGGATCCTCGGCGAGCCGCTCCTTCGCCAGGCCGAGCTCCATCGCGAGGGCGGCGAGCCGGGCCTGGGCGCCGTCGTGCAGTTCGCGTTCGATCCGGCGCAGGTCGGCCGCCGCGGTGTCCACCACCACGCCCCGGTCCGACTCCAGCTCCACCACGCGGGAGGCGAGCCGGGACGGGCCGAGCAGACCGGCGACCATCACCCGGTCCACCGAGGCCAGCCCTCGGACGACCCACGGCGAGGCGAGGACGAGGAGGAGCCCGATGCCGCTGGTCGCGGTCAGCTCGAAGGGCGAGTCCAGATAGACCCGGTGCGTGGCGTCCCCGTACATCTGGAGGCCGTCGACCCCCACGTACGTCGGGAAGACCCAGGCCCACAGCGGGTAGGTGAACATCGTCCAGGCGGTCGTCCACAGCGTCACCGCGACGGTGAACGCGAAGACCGCCCACGGGAAGTGCAGGAAGCCGTAGAGCAGATGGCGCCAGGAGGCACCGTTCCTGAGCGCCGCGCCGGCCCAGGAGAACACGCCGCCGGTACGCCCCCGTACGGGCTCGGGGTCGGCCACGTCGAGCCCCAGCAGGGCGCGGGCCCGTCGCCGCTCCAGGACGCCGAAGCCCCGGCAGACCGCCAGGCCGGCCGCGAGGACCGGAATCCCGAGGAAGGTGACCATCAGGCCGATGCCCAGCGAGACCGTGGTGATCACCACGGTGAAGAGGACCGCGCTGACGGGGAGGCTCACCACCAGGTGGAGCAGTTCCCGCCAGGTGCGGGCCTCCACCGGCGCGCGGAGCACCGCCGGGAAGAAGTGCTTCTCGCCGGGGCCGCCCCAGGAGCCGCTGCGGCCGCCCGCCTGGTCCCGCGCGTCCGATCCGTATGCCGTGGCCATCGCTGCCGTCCGTTTCCGTTCTCTGGTGAGCCGTCCGCGTCCCGGTGAGCCGCGTCCTCGGTGAGCCGTTCCGCGCGGGGCGTCCGCCGTGGGCAGGCGCCCCGCGCACGGCTCCCGGCCGATACCTCCAGCCTCTTCCGCGGGCGCTCCTCGCACCATGAGGGCGGTCTCCGTATCCGTCGGGGGGTTACCCCCACCCCGGTGCACCGCGCACGCACGGCGGAGGGCCGGGGCGCACGCACGGCGGAGGGCCGGGGCGTGCGCCCCGGCCCTCGAAGATCCGTCCCGCCGTGCCGTCCCTCAGCCCGCGGCGCCGTCGCGCCACGGCAGTTCGGCAGTCACCGTGGTGGGGCCGCCCTCCGGCGACTCGACGACCAGCACGCCGTCCACCGCCCCCAGCCGCTCCGTCAGGCCGGCCAGACCCGTGCCGCCCTCCGTCCGCGCGCCGCCCGTCCCGTCGTCCCGTACCCGCAGCATCAGCCGGTCGCCCTCGCGCCACACGTCCACGGCGGCCGAGCGGGCCCGGCTGTGCTTGCTGACGTTCTGGAGGAGCTCCGAGACGGTGAAGTAGGCGATGCCCTCGATCGCCTGGGCCGGCCGGCCCGGCAGTTCGACGCCCACCGTGACGGGGACCGTGCAGCGCGAGGCGATCGAGGAGAGCGCGGCGTCCAGCCCCCGGTCGGTGAGGACGGCCGGATGGATGCCCCGGGCGAGGTCACGGAGCTCCTGGAGGGCGACCTTCACCTCCCCGTGCGCCTCGTCGACCATCCGGGCGGCGGCCTGCGGATCCTCCGTCAACTTCTCCTTCGCCAGTCCGAGGTCCATGGCGAGCGCCACCAGCCGGGCCTGGGCGCCGTCGTGCAGATCGCGCTCGATCCGGCGCAGGTCGGCCGCCGCCGTGTCCACGACCACGCCCCGGTCCGACTCCAGCTCCGCGATCCGCCGCTCCAGTTCGTCCGAGGGCGCCAGCAGCGCCCGCACCATCGCACGGTCCGCGTTGGTCAGCGCCCGGGTCACGTAGGGGAGTACGGGCCAGAACGTGAAGAAGCCCACCAGCGTCACGGCGAACGTCACCACGCCCCACGGCAGTCGGATGAACGAATAGAGCAGGGTCCGCCACCCCACCCGGTCGCCCAGTCCCGACCACAGCCAGGGGAAGAAGCCCTTCTCGCGGCGGGTCCGCGCCATCGCGCCGGGCTCCTCGACGTGCACCCCGATCAGGACGCGGGCCCGGGCGCGTTCGGCCATGCCCAGGCCGCGCGCGCCCTGGATGCCGAGCGCGAGCAGCGGCAGCCCGATCACCGTGACGGACAGCCCGGCGCCGACGCTGACCAGCACGACCGAGTAGACGAAGCCCACGATGGTGGTCGGCAGATTCGACAGCAGGTGGGCGATCTCCTTCCACGTCCACACGTCGAGGGCGGGGCGCAGTCGGGGTGGCCGGGCGTCGTCCGGCTCGGAGGGGCTCGTCGTCATGCGCCCCACCCTGCCGGTCCGACCCCCGCGCACGCCATGGGGCTCGTGGGTGCGAGGAAGTGGGGATAACCCCACCCCCGGCCCGACGCGACTGCTTACCCAGTCTTTAACAGGGCCTAGACTCCCGTGCGTACAGATCGTCGAAGGGTTCGAGGGAGCGAGGAACGGACGTGGCGGACGTGCCTGAACTGCCGGAACCGACCGTTCTCGCGTCGGATTACTTCCACAGCTACTCGGTGGTCGGACTGCTCGCCCTCGTCGGCGTGCTCTTCGTCGCCGTCGCCTTCGGAGCGGGACGCCTGCTCCGGCCCGTGGTGCCCACGCCCGAGAAGCTCCTCACCTACGAGTGCGGCGTGGACCCGGTGGGGGAGGGGTGGGCGCACACCCAGGTGCGGTACTACGTCTACGCCTTCCTCTACGTGATCTTCGCCGTCGACTCGGTCTTCCTCTTCCCCTGGGCGACCGTCTTCGCGGCACCCGGATTCGGCGCGACCACCCTGGTGGAAATGTTCGTCTTCCTCGGCTTCCTCGCCGTGGGACTGCTCTACGCATGGAAGAAGGGCGTCCTCACATGGGCGTGACGAGCCGGCCGATCCCCGAGCCGCAGCCCGCAGACGGAACGCCGGACCACGCGGCGCACGGAACGGCGGACGGAACTCCGGACGGGACGGCGGCCGCGACGGCCGGTGCGTCCGGCCCGGGGCCGGTGCCGCTGCCGGAGCCCAAGCGGCTCGGCGTGCTCTCCCGCCTCGCGCCCGAACCGATGAAGGTGGTCCTCAACTGGGGGCGCCGCTACAGCCTCTGGGTCTTCAACTTCGGTCTGGCCTGCTGCGCCATCGAGTTCATCGCCGCCTCGATGGCCCGCCACGACTTCATCCGGCTCGGCGTGATCCCGTTCGCTCCCGGCCCGCGCCAGGCCGACCTCATGATCGTGTCCGGCACGGTCACCGACAAGATGGCCCCGGCCGTGAAGCGCCTGTACGAGCAGATGCCCGAGCCGAAGTACGTCATCTCCTTCGGCGCCTGCTCCAACTGCGGTGGTCCGTACTGGGACTCGTACTCCGTCACGAAGGGCGTGGACCAGATCATCCCCGTCGACGTGTACGTCCCCGGGTGCCCGCCCCGGCCGGAGGCCCTGCTCCAGGGCATCCTCAAACTCCAGGAGCGGATCGCCCGCGAGTCCCTGGCGGAGCGGTACACCACGGATCCGGCCGGCCGGCCCTCCACCGCCGCCCTGCGCAGCGGACTCGTCGCCGCACCGGCGGAGCCGACCGGGCCGGGGGAGTCGAAGTGAGTGGCCCCGAAAGCGCCGCGAGCCGGCGGGACGGCGAGAACCCCGAGAACGCTATGAGCGCAGAGAGCCCCGAGAACGCCGCGAGCCTGTTCGACCGGCTGCTGGACGCCGACCCCGACACGGTCGCCCGGACCGTCGCCGGGCTCTTCGGCGAGCGGGCGACCGCCGCGTACGCGTACGAGCTGCTCACCGTCGACGTACCCGCCGACACCTGGACCGCCGCGCTGGAGACCGCGCGCGACCGGCTCGGCTGCACCTACTTCGACTGGCTGAGCGCCGTCGACGAACCCGGCACCGGTTTCCTGGTCGCCGCCCACGTCGCCGCGCTCTCCACCGGTACGGTCCGGCGGCTGCTGGTCCGCACGACCGTCCCGCACGAGGCGGCCGTACTGCCCAGCGCCATCGCCGTCTACGCGGGCGCCGCCTGGCACGAGCGCGAGACCCACGAGATGTTCGGCATCGGCTTCGAGGGCCACCCGCACCTGGTGCCCCTGCTGCTGCCCGAGGGGTTCGAAGGGCACCCGCTGCGCAAGGACTTCGTCCTCGCGGCCCGGGTCGCCAAGGCCTGGCCCGGCGCGAAGGAACCGGGCGAGTCCGAGCACGGCGGGCCCAAGCGGCGCACCATGCTCCCGCCGGGCGTGCCCGACCCCAACGAGTGGGGCCCGCTCAAGGGACAGCTGCCGCCCGCACCGGCCCGCCCCGCACGGGCCACCCGCGCCGGCGCGGGCGCCGCGGAGCGACCCGTACGCCGCGCCCGGAGCGTCACCGAGGGCTCGGCGGGCCGGCGGCCCCCGACCGCACCCCCGACAGGACCGGACACCCCGGCCACCGGCCCGGCGGCGCCGGCGGCGGGCCAGGAAAGCCCGGCCGCACCGGCCGCCGCGACCCCGGCGGAGGGCACACCGCCCGCCCGCCCCGCCCGCAGGTCCCGCAGCGCTTCGGCCGGCTCGGCCAGTCAGCGCACGGAGGGCGCCGCCCCGGACGGTACGCAGACCCCCGCGACGGACCCGGAGGCATCCGGGAGGAGCGGTACGGCAGCGGTCCCCGGCGCCCCGGCGAAGCCGGCTCCCCGGACGACCGGCAGCGCGGACGCCCCGTGGCACCACGCCCGCCCGGCATTCGACGACGGGGCGGGCGCGGGTGTGGCGAAGGGGGCGGCCGAGCCCGAGGCCGATGCCGCACGCGGGGCCGAACCGGACGCCGCACGCGAGCCCGACGCCGCACGCGAGCCCGACGCCGCACGCGAGCCCGATGCCGCACGCGGGGCCGATGCCGCACGCGGGGCCGATGCCGCACGCGGGGCCGAACCGGACGCCGCACGCGAAGCTGAGCCCGAGGCCGCTCGCGAGCCCGAACCGGACGCCCCACGCGAGCCCGAACCCGCGCCAGAGGCCGGGCGGCCCGCAGAACGCGACGCGTCCGCAGACCCCGGGCAACCCGGACCCGAAGTGCCCGCGGAGCCCGCCGGGCCGCCCGACCCCGAGGTGCCGGCGGACCGCGCCGCGCCCGATGACCCCCACCACCGTCCCTCCGGAGGCGATAGCGCGTGAACGACGTACTGGACGTCGCCCTCCGGCTCGTCATCGTCTTCGTCGTCTTCCTGGTCTTCCCGCTCGTCGTCGGCCAGGCCGAGCACAAGGTGATGGCGCACATGCAGGGCCGCCTCGGCCCCATGTACGCGGGCGGGTTCCACGGCTGGGCGCAGCTCGTCGCGGACGGGATCAAGTTCGTGCAGAAGGAGGACGTGGTTCCGGCCGACGCCGACCGCCGCATCTTCCAGCTCGCGCCCGCCGTGGCCCTCCTGCCGTACCTCCTCGTGGTGCTCGCCATCCCCATCGGGCCCGGCGAGGGCGCGGTCGGCCAGGTCATCGACGCGGGGATCTTCTTCGTGCTCGCCGTCATGGGGATCGGTGTTCTGGGCTCGCTGATGGCGGGCTGGGCCTCCGCCAACAAGTTCTCCCTGCTCGGCGGGCTCCGTACCGCCGCCCAGCTCCTCGCCTACGAACTGCCGATGCTGCTCGCCGCGGCCTCGGTGGCGATGGCCGCCGGGACGGTGTCGCTCCCCGGGATCGTCGACGCCTTCGCGTGGTGGTGGCTGCCCTGGCAGATCACCGGCGCGCTGATCTTCTTCGTCGCCGGGCTCGCCGAACTGCAACGTCCGCCCTTCGACATGCCGGTGGCCGACTCGGAGATCATCTTCGGCGCCTACACCGAGTACACCGGGCTGCGCTTCGCGCTCTTCCTGCTCGCCGAGTACGCCGGGATCGTCGTCCTCTGCGGTCTGACCACGGTGCTCTTCCTCGGTGGCTGGCACGGTCCCTTCGGCGCCGACGGACTCGGCTGGCTCTGGACCCTGGTGAAGACGGGGATCCTCGCGTTCGTCGTCATCTGGCTGCGGGTCACCTACCCGCGCCTGCGCGAGGACCAGCTGCAGAAGCTCGCCTGGACCACACTCATCCCGCTCGCCCTCGCGCAGATCGCGCTCACCGGCATCGTGAAGGTGGCGATCAACTAGTGCCTCCGATCCCCGGCTCCGGCCTCGCCAAGGGTCTCGCCGTCACCCTGCGGACCATGACGAAGCGCACGGTCACCGCGCAGTACCCGGACGTCCAGCCCGAACTCCCGCCGCGCTCGCGCGGCGTCATCGGGCTGTTCGAGGAGAACTGCACGGTCTGCATGCTCTGCGCCCGCGAGTGCCCCGACTGGTGCATCTACATCGACTCGCACAAGGAGACGAGCCCGCCCGCCGCCCCCGGCGGACGCGAGCGTTCCCGCAACGTCCTCGACCGTTTCGCCATCGACTTCTCGCTCTGCATGTACTGCGGCATCTGCATCGAGGTCTGCCCCTTCGACGCCCTCTTCTGGTCGCCGGAGTTCGAGTACGCCGAGACGGACATCCGTGACCTCACCCACGAGCGGGACACGCTCCGCGAGTGGATGTGGACCGTGCCGGAGCCGCCCGCACCGGACCCGGGTGCCGAGGAGCCGAAGGAGATCGCCGCCGCCCGCAAGACGGCGGAGAAGCTCGAAACCCAGCTCCGGGCCCAGCCCGACGCCGAGCGCGCCCAGGAGGGTCCCGCATGACGCCCGCCGCCGCGAGCGCCGCGGCCCACCCCGGCTTCCTCTCCCCGTCCGGCATCGAGATCGCCTTCGTGCTGGTCGGCCTCGTCACCCTCGGCGCGGCACTCGTCACGGTCACCACCCGTCAGCTGGTGCACGCCGCGCTCTGGCTCGTCGTCGCCCTCGGCGGCCTCGCGGTCGAGTACCTGCTGCTGACGGCCGAGTTCATCGCCTGGGTGCAGGTACTGATCTACGTCGGCTCCGTCGTGGTCCTCCTCCTCTTCGGCCTGATGCTCACCCGCGCCCCCATCGGCCGCTCGCCGGACGCCGACTCGGAGAACCGCCCGGTCGCGCTCGCCGTGGCCGTCGCCGCCGCGGCGGCCCTCGTCTGGGTCGTCGTGGACGCCTTCCGGACCACCTGGATCGATCTGGACGGGCCCGCCCAGGGCTCCACCGCCGCCACCGGCACCTTCCTCTTCCGGCACTGGGTGCTGCCGTTCGAAGCGCTCTCCGTCCTGCTGCTCGCCGCCCTGGTGGGGGCGATCGTGCTCTCCCGCCGGGACCCGGAGCACCGCTTCGCCCTCCCGGCCGCCCGCCGCACCCCCGGCGGCCGTACGCCGGGGAGCGGCCGCACGCGGACCGGCACCCCCGAGCCCGCCGGTGACCGCGCGCCGACCGGCACGCGCACGCCGACCGCCGCCCGCGCCACCGGACGTACGCGCGCCGGGCACGACTCCGCCGGCGCCCCCTCCGCCAGCCCGACCGCCCCCGGCGCGGGCCACGGACCCGACGCCCCGGAAGAGGGGAAGAGCTGATGCACCTCGCCTATCCCGCCGTGCTCGCCGTCCTCCTCTTCTGCGTCGGCGTCTACGGCGTGCTCGCCCGCCGCAACGCGATCCTGGTCCTGATGTCCGTCGAGCTGATGCTCAACGCCGTCAACCTCAACCTCGTCGCCTTCGACGTCTGGCTCCGCGACACGCTCCACGCCGGCCAGGCGCTCACCCTCTTCACCATCGCCATCGCCGCCGCCGAGATCGGCATCGGCCTCGCGATCGTGCTCGCCGTGTACCGCAACCGCGGCTCCTCCGACGTCGACCGGCTCCGCGACACCGCCGAGACCGACGCCGCCGAGACCCTTCCCGACGAGTGGACCGGCGACGGCGGACCCGTCGGCACGGGCACCGCCGGCAGCCCCGACGAACCGGCCACCGCTCCGGCGGGGACGGCACGGAAGACAGAGGCCACCGCGTGACCACCACGACCCTCGCCGTCCTCGTCCCCCTGCTGCCCTTCCTCGGAGCCGTCGCCGGGCTGCTGCTCGGCCGCACCGCCCCCGGGTTCGTGCGGCCGCTCGCCGTCCTCCCGGTGTTGGCCGCGGCCGTGCTCGCCGTGGTCGTCGCCGCCGACCAGGGCGGCGGCCGGGCGCTAGACGCCTCCACCCGGCTCACCCCCACCGGCTCGGTGCCGATCGACCTCGCGCTGCACCTGGACGGGTTCGCCGTCCTGGCGGCCGTCCTCGTCGGGCTGGTCGCGACCTGCGTGCAGGTCTACTCGTTCGCGTACCTCCGCGACGACCCCCGCTACCCCTCCTACGCGGCCCTCGTCTCCCTCTTCACCTCCGCGATGCTGCTGGTCGTCTACTCCGGCGACCTGATGGTGCTCCTGGTCGGCTGGGAGGTCATGGGCATCTGCTCGTACTTCCTCGTCGGCCACTACTGGGAGACGCCCGAGGCGCGCGCCGCCTCCCTCAAGGCGTTCCTGGTCACCAAGCTCGGCGACGTCCCCTTCCTCATCGGGCTCTTCGCGCTCGCCGCCGACACCGGCACCTTCCGCATCACCGGCGTCCTCGGCGCGGTCGCCGACGGCGGGCTCGACCACCCGACCCTCATCGCGCTGCTGCTCCTCGCCGGGGTGGCGGGAAAGTCCGCGCAGTTCCCGCTGCACACCTGGCTGCCCGACGCGATGGCCGGCCCGACGCCCGTCTCCGCGCTCATCCACGCCGCGACGATGGTCGCCGCCGGCATCTACTTCGTGGCCCGGCTGCTGCCCGTCTTCGCCGCCTCCGGAGCCGCCCTCGTCGTCCTCTCCGTGATGGCCGCCGTCACCATGGTCGGCTCCGGTCTGGCCGCGCTCGCACAGGACGACATCAAACGCGTCCTCGCCTACTCGACCCTCGGTCAGCTCGGCTACATGGCCGGGGCACTGGCCGTCGGCGACCGGGGTGCCGCCGTCTTCCACCTCCTGTCGCACGGCGCCTTCAAGGCCGTCCTCTTCCTCGCCGCAGGCGTCGTCATCCACGCCACCGGCACCAACTCGCTCGCCGCGATGTCCCGCATGGGCGGCCTGACCCGGCGCATCCCCGACGCCTACTGGACGATGACCGTCGCCCTGCTGGCTCTGGCCGCCATCCCGCCGTTCGCCGGCTTCTTCTCCAAGGAGGCCGTCCTCGTCGCCGCCGAGCACACCGCCCTGGGCGAGCGCCACGTCGCCCCGGCCGCCGCCGGCTGGACGATCCTCGTCGCCGGCCTGCTGGCCGCTGTGCTCACCGCCGCGTACGCCACCCGGCTCTGGCTGCTCACCTTCCGGGGCCGCGGCCCCGAGGTGGCCGACCACGGCAAGCAGCCCGTCGCGATGACCTCCGTCCTGTGGGTGCTGGCCGTCCCCACCCTCGGCTTCGGCCTGACGGCCGGGGTGATCGGCGACTGGTTCGACGGACACCGCCTCACCCCCACGCTCACCACCGCCGTCCTCTCCACGGGCGTCGGTCTCGTCGGCGGTCTCGTCACCTACGCCGCCTGGCGCCACACCACCGCACACGCCGCGGGCCATCCCCTCGGTGCCGTCACCGCGCACCCCCGGGCCGAACCCGCCCTCGTCGAGGCCGAGGCCATCAGCGCCCACACCGCCGTCTACGGGGACATCGCGGACGCGGCCGACCCCGCCGACCCCGGCCGCCTGCTGCTCGGCCCCCTGCACCCCGCCGCGGCCGCCGGATTCCACCTGGACGCCCTGTACACGCGGCTGTTCGTACGGCCCGTCCTGGCGGCCGCCCGCCTCGTCCGCTTCCTGGACCGCGAGGTCGTCGACACGTACGTACGCGGCTCCGGCGCCACCGCGCGGCTGCTCGGCACCGCCGTCCGCCGCGCCCAGACCGGCAACGCGCAGACCTACGTCTCCGCCCTGCTCGCCGGGTCCCTCGTCCTGACGATCGCCGTCGTCGTCTATGCCAACGTCAACGCCGGGGCGTGAACCGTGCTCGATATCAGCCCGTCCGTGATGCAGGTCCTCCTGGCGCTGGCCGTCGTCGGCCCGCTGGTGGGCGCCGTCGCCGCCCTGCTGCCCGCCCCGCCCGGACTGAGGGGCCGCGACCCGGACCAGGCCGTGCTCCGCCACGGCGTCACCGTGACCGGCGCCATCCTCCTCGTCACCCTGCTGCTGGCGGCCGGCTTCGACCGCGACCACGCGGCGACGATGCAGGCCACCACCGACATCAGCTGGATCCCGGCGCTGGACGTCCGGGTCCACCTCGGCATCGACGGCATCTCTCTCCCCCTCCTCGTGCTCACCGCGCTGCTGACCTTCCTCTGCGCGGTGTACAGCTACTTCAAGATGCCCGCGGGCCCGTCCCCGAAGGCCTTCGTCGCCCTGATCCTGCTGCTGGAGTCCGGCACGCTGGCGACCTTCGCCGTGCTGGACCTGCTGCTCTTCTTCCTCGCGTTCGAGATGGTCCTCATCCCGATGTACTTCCTCATCGCCCGCTGGGGCGGTGCGGGCAAGCAGGCCGCGGCCTCGAAGTTCGTCCTCTACACGCTGCTCGGCTCCGTCGTCATGCTGCTCGGGCTGCTGCTCGTGGGCCTGCACGCCGGCACCTTCGACATGGTGGCACTCGCCACCGACAACGGCCGGGGCCTCTCCACGTCCGTGCAGGTCATCGCCGTTCTGGCGATCGGGATCGGGCTCGCAGTGAAGACCCCGATGTGGCCGCTGCACAGCTGGCTGCCCGACGCGCACACCGCCGCCCCCACGGCGGGCTCGGTCCTCCTCGCCGGCGTGATGCTGAAGATGGGTACCTACGGGTTCGTCCGGGTGCTCCTCCCGATCGCTCCCGAGGGGATGCGCACCTTCGCGCCGTACCTCGCCGCGCTCGCGGTCGCCGGGATCGTCTACGGCTCGCTCGCCTGCCTCGCCCTCGCCCGCCCGGGCGCGAAGGGCGACCTCAAGCGGCTGATCGCGTACTCCTCGGTCGGCCACATGGGGTTCGTCCTCCTCGGCATCGCCTCCATGACCCCCGCCGGGGTCAATGGCGCGCTCTTCGCCAACATCGCCCACGGCCTCATCACCGGCCTGCTCTTCTTCCTGGTCGGCGCGGTGAAGGACCGGCACGGCACCGCCGACCTCGACACCCTCGCGGGGGCCACCGGCGCGGCCCTCTACGGCCGCGCGCCCCGGCTGGGCGCCCTGCTCGCCTTCGCCGCCGTCGCCTCCCTCGGACTCCCCGGCCTGGCGGGATTCTGGGGCGAGATGCTCACCCTCTTCGGCGCCTTCGACCCGGCCGAAGGGCTCAGCCGTCCCGCCTTCCTGACGTTCACGGCGATCGGCGCCTTCGGAACCCTGCTCACCGCCGCGTACATGCTCGCCGTCGTCCGCCGCGTCTGCATGGGTGAGCCGCCCGCACGGACGGCTCACCCCACCGGGCTCGGCGGCGGACCACACGAGGACGCGCCCCCCGCCGGCAGCCCGGCGGCGGAGCCCACCGCCCCCACCGGGGGCGTGGCGACGGCGGTGGCCCCCGGGACGGCGGCCACCGCGGAGATCGCCGACGTCCGCCCGTACGAGTTCGCCGCCTGGACCCCGCTCGTCGTCCTCACCGTCCTCGCCGGACTCTGGCCCGCCCTCCTCCTCGGGCTCAGCGACCCGGCCGTGCAGAAGCTCCTCGCAGGAGGCAAGTCGTGATCGCGGACCTCGTCACCGCCGCCGGCGCGGCCCCGGGCGGCCCCGGCACGGGCACGGCGGCCGGCGCGCCACTCGCGCAGTCGGCCGCGAGCCTCGTCCAGTCCGTCGACTGGCTCGCCGTCGCACCCCCGCTCGCCGTCGCGGTCCTCGCGCTCGCCGTCCTCGTCGCCGACCTCTTCCTCGCCGAACGCCACAAGCCGCTCCTCGGCTACGCCACCGTGGGCGGGCTCGTCGTCGCCCTCGCCCTGCTGATCCCGCTGCGGGACGGTGACCGGTCCACCTTCTGCGTGGACACCGCCACCCCCGGTGCGGGCCAGGCGTGCAGCTACACCGCCGACCACTTCGCCCTCGTCCTCCAGGCCCTGGTCCTCGGCGGAGCGCTGCTCACCGCGCTGCTCTCGCTCGACGACACCCGCAGGCTGCCGGCCGGGGAGTTCTGGTTCCTGCTGCTCTCCTCGGCCTCCGGCGCGGTGCTGCTGCCGGCCTCCCGCGACCTCATCACCCTCGTCGTCGCCCTGGAAGTCGCCTCGCTCCCCGCCTTCGCCCTCGTCGGCATCAAGCGCGGCGACCGGCGCTCCTCCGAGGCGGCCCTCAAGTTCTTCCTCTCCTCCGTCACCGCGACCGCCGTGATGCTCCTCGGCGTCAGCTTCGTCTACGCGGCGACCGGGACCACCCACCTCACCGGGATCGCCCGCGGACTCGACCAGGTCCCCGGGCGGTTCGCGACCCTCGCCGCGGCGGGAGTCGCCCTGACCCTCGTCGGCTTCGCCTTCAAGACCGCCGCCGCGCCCTTCCACTTCTGGGTCCCCGACACCTACGTCGGTGCCCCGCTGCCCATCGCCGCCTACCTCTCCGTCGTCGGCAAGGCGGTCGGCTTCACGGGCCTGATCCTGGTCACGGTGATCGCCTTCCCGTCCTACGCCGACGTCTGGGGGCCGGCTCTCGCCGTCCTCGCCGCGCTGACCATGACCGTCGGGAACGTCGCCGCCCTGCGCCAGGAGCCCGGCCGCGCCCGCAGCGCCGTACGCCTGCTCGCCTGGTCCTCCGTCGGCCAGGCCGGCTACCTCCTGGTGCCGATCGCCGCGTCCGCCTACGCGGAGGACGTCCGGGTGGGCTCCACCGTCGCGTACGCCCTGATGTACGCCGTCGTGAACCTCGGCGCGTTCGCGGTCGCCGCGCTCGTCGCCCGTACGAGTCCCGGCAACCGGCTGACCGACTACCGCGCCCTCTACGCCCGCCGCCCCCTCACCGCCCTGGCGATGGCCTTCTTCCTGCTCTGCCTGGCCGGTCTGCCGCCGGGCATCGTCGGACTCTTCGCCAAGGTCACCGTCTTCTCGGCGGCCGTCGACGCGGGCCTGGGCTGGCTCGCCGTCGTCATGGCCGTCAACGTGGTGATCGCCCTCGCCTACTACCTCCGGTGGACCGCGCTGCTCTTCCGCGGTGCCGGCGCCCCCGAGGCCGTACCGGCGGCCGTGGCGGCCCCGGCGCCGGCCTCCGCGGACCCGATCACGGGAACGGCCGCGGCCCCCGCGCCCCTGGTCGCGGCGCTCGTCCTCACCGCCGCCGCCGCGCTCGTCCTCTCCGGGGCGCCGCAGATCGTGCTGAGATTCGCCACCGGCACGCTCTTCTGACGGGGCCGGCCCCCCGCCGCACCGCGGCCCCCGCCCTCACCTCACCGGCTTGCTCCGGCGGGCCGGAACAGGGCAGGGTCTTCGGTGCACGCGTCACGCACCGGGCGGGGACGCCGGCGCCACGAGCGGAACGAGGAGACAGCGCAGTGCTGAACGGGTTCAAGGAATTCATCCTGCGGGGCAACGTCGTGTCCATGGCGATCGGCCTCGCCGTGGGAGCGGCCTTCACCGCCGTCGTCACCGGATTCAGCAACGCCTTCATCGTGCCGCTCATCGGTGTCATCACGCGGGGGACGGGGGACTTCAGCAAGGCGTCCTTCAAGGTCGAGGGCGTCGCCTTCCCCTACGGCCTCTTCATCGCCGCGGCGATCGCCTTCCTCATCACCGCCGCCGTCCTCTACTTCTGCGTCGTCGTCCCGATGCAGAAGGTCCAGGACCGCTTCACCGCGAAGAAGGCCGACGAGCCCGCCGACATCAAGGCCGCGCTCCGTGACTGCCCGCGCTGCTACACCGCCATCCCGGCCATCGCCTCCCGCTGCGGACACTGCACCAGCGAGGTCGAGCCCGACCCCGCCGTCCTGGCGCACGCCGAGCGGCTCACCGGGAAGCCCGCGGGGACCGAGAAGCTCCCCGCCCCGCGCTGACGGCCCTTCCCCGCCCCTCCGAAGCCCCGGCACCCCACCCGGCCCACCCGTACGGGCTACCCCGCCCTCCGGCCCGTACAGCCGTGCGGGACCCGCCCCCCGGGGCCGCGCACCAGGGAACTCGCTCGCCCCGCCTGGCGTTGACCAGAACGGGAAGCTCCACTGAGAAGTGGACCCCTATCGAGCAAGGGTTCCCCTGCTGCACCATTTGGAGGGCGTACCGTGCACCGCCGGCACAACGGGCTGAAGACCGCCGTACTCCTCGGCGGTCTCTCCGCCCTGATCATCGTCATCGGCAGCTTCTTCGGACGCACCGGCCTGATCGTCGCGCTCCTCGTGGCGGTCGGCACCAACGCCTACGCGTACTGGAACAGCGACAAGCTCGCGCTGCGGGCGATGCGGGCACGGCCGGTCAGCGAGTTCGAGGCCCCCACGATCTACCGCATCGTGCGCGAGCTCTCGACCGCCGCCCGCCGGCCCATGCCCCGGCTCTACCTCTCGCCCACCCAGGCACCCAACGCCTTCGCCACCGGCCGCAACCCGCGCAACGCCGCCGTCTGCTGCACCGACGGCATCCTCCAGATCCTGGACGAACGCGAACTGCGCGGTGTCCTCGGCCACGAGTTGAGCCACGTCTACAACCGCGACATCCTGATCTCGTCCGTCGCCGGAGCACTCGCCTCGGTCGTGATGTTCCTGGTCAACTTCGCCTGGCTGATCCCGGTCGGCCGCTCCAGCGACGACGAGGGCCCCGGCATCTTCGGCCTGCTCCTCGTGATGATCCTCGGCCCGCTCGCCGCCTCGGTCATCCAGCTCGCCGTGAGCCGCTCCCGCGAGTACGAGGCCGACGCCTCCGGAGCCCAGCTCACGGGGGACCCGCTCGCCCTGGCGAGCGCCCTGCGCAAGCTCGACGCGGGGACCAAGCGGCTCCCGCTCCCGCCCGAGCCGCGCATCGAGACCGCGAGCCACATGATGATCGTGAACCCCTTCCGGCCCGGCCAGGGCGTGTCCAAGATGTTCTCCACGCATCCGCCGATGGCGGAGCGCATCGCCCGACTAGAGAAGATGGCAGGTCATCGACGGTGAAGACGATCCTGAACGTCATATGGCTGGTCCTGTGCGGCTTCTGGATGTGCCTCGGCTACCTCGCCGCCGGCCTCCTCCTCTGCATCACGATCATCGGCATCCCCTTCGGCGTGGCCGCGTTCCGCATCGGCCTGTACGCCCTCTGGCCCTTCGGCTACATGGTCGTCGACCGCCAGGACGCGGGCGGCGCCTCCTGCGTCGGCAACGTCCTCTGGCTGGTCCTCGCCGGCTGGTGGCTGGCCCTCGGGCACATCGTCACCGGCATCGCGCTCTTCGTGACCATCATCGGCATCCCGCTGGCCATCGCGAACTTCAAGCTGATCCCGGTGTCGCTGATGCCGTTCGGCAAGGAGGTCGTCCCCACCGACCAGCCCTTCGCCGCCCGGTAGCCCGCCCGCCCCCGCACCTGGCAGTCCGCCCACGGTCCGCCTCCGCCCCCGCGCCCGGAGGCCGTCCGCCCGGCGGCCCCTCCGCCCGTGTGCCCTGCGGGGCAACCGCTCCCACCACACCGCGCGTCCCTGAATCCACAACCAGGAAAAGGGGTAGGTGGGCCGCATGGGCATCATCGCGTGGATCATTCTCGGGCTCGTCGCCGGAGTCATAGCCAAGGTTCTGCTGCCGGGGCGCGACCCCGGCGGCATCATCATCACGACCCTCATCGGGATCGCCGGAGCCTTCGTCGGAGGCTGGCTCTCCGCGAAGGTCCTCGACCGTCCGATCAACGACGACTTCTTCGACCTCGCCACCTGGGTCGCCGCCATCGCGGGCTCCCTGGTGCTGCTCATCGTCTACCGGTTGCTCTTCGGCAACTCCCGCGAACGCCGCTGACGACGGCGCCGGCCCGCACTCCGCACGCCCGCGCGCGGCGGGCCGACCGGAGCCGCCCGGCTCACCGGTCGTCCAGACCGGTCTCCCGCAGCGTCAGGTTGAGCCGGCCGGCCCGCATCCCCGTCTCCGGGCCGGCCGTCCCCGGATACACCTTCGGCACCCCGTGGAACGCGAAGCGCGACGGTCCTCCGAAGACGAACAGGTCACCGGACTCCAGCTCCACGTCCGTCCAGGGCCGCCCCCGGTCCTGCGTGTTCCCGAACCGGAAGACACAGGTGTCCCCGATGCTCAGCGACACCACGGGGGCCCCGGAGCGCTCCTCGCGGTCCTGGTGCATGCCCATCCGGGCCGTACCGTCGTAGAAGTTCACCAGCCCCGCGTCCGGCGCGTACGCCCGGCCCGCCGCCTCGTCCCCGTACGCCTCCGCCACCGCGGCCCGGCCCAGCTCCGCGAGCCACTCCGGGAACACCGCGACCCGGGCCCCGTTCACGTCGTCAGCGGTCCGCACGTACGCGTACGGCCGCCAGTGCCACCCCAGGCACACCGTCCGCACCGACATCACCCCGCCGCCCGGCAGCTCCGTGTGCCGCAGCGGAACCGGCCCTCGCGCCCACTCCCGGCAGGCCGCCACCAGCTCCCGCTGCCGCTCCACCGACAACCACCCCGGCACGTGCACCGCCCCGGGGGCGACGGTCCGCCGCTCCCTCGGGAAGAGCCCCGCCGACGCCATCAGCCCCGCCCCGGGCCGCCGGCCGCGTCACGGTCCGCACGCTCCGCCGGGGCGACGGCCGGCCCCGTCGCGCGGCCTTCCGCCCAGGCGCCCTCGATCGACAGCAGCCGTTCCTTGCGCGCCGGCCCGCCCGCGTACCCCCGCAGCGATCCGTCCGCGCCGATCACCCGGTGGCACGGCCGCACCACCAGCAGCGGGTTCCGCCCGATCGCGGTCCCCACCGCCCGCACCCCGGCCCCGGCGACACCGACCCGCTGCGCCACCCAGCCGTACGACACCGTGCTGCCGTACGGGATCTCTTCCAGCGCCCGCCAGACACGCCGCTGGAACTCCGTCCCCGCCCCCGGCGCGTACGGCAGCTCGAAACGCGTCAGCCGCCCCGCGAAGTACGCCGCGAGCTGCGCCCGGGCCTCCGCGAAGGCCCCCGGGACCTCCCGCCACCCCGCGAGGACGACCGCCCCGCCCTTCTGCTCCGGTACGGACACCGAGAGCAGTCCCGCGGACGGCTCGTCGCCGACCAGCAGCAGCTCGCCCAGGGGGCTGTCACACCTCGTGTACACCGTGCTCATCGACGGTCATCCCTCTCACGCGCTCCCGGTCCCGTACTCCGAGTCTGCGCCACCGGGACGCCACCGGGCTGGCGGAAATCCGACATCGGGTTTCCGGCGCGGGCATCTGGGGGCCGCTCGTGGCACCGGGGCGGAGAACGCTCACGGCGGTGCCGAGGACGACACCGCCGTGGGAGAACCTCGTCGAGCGGCCGGCGGCACGGCCACCGGCCCGCGCGTCAGCGGTAGTTGACGTACTGCAGGGCGAAGTCGAAGTCCTTGCCCTTGAGCAGCGCCTGCACGGCCTGGAGGTCGTCGCGGCTCTTCGAGCTGACCCGCAGCTCGTCGCCCTGCACCTGCGCCTTGACACCCTTGGGGCCCTCGTCGCGGATGACCTTGGCGACCTTCTTGGCGTTCTCCTGGGAGATGCCTTCCTCGATCGTCGCGAAGATCTTGTACTCCTTGCCGGAGAGCTGGGGCTCGCCCGCGTCCAGCGACTTCAGCGAGATCCCGCGCTTGATCAGCTTCGTCTCGAAGATGTCGAGGATCGCCTTGACGCGCTCCTCGCCGTTCGCCTCCATCAGGATCTTCTCGCCGGACCACGCGATCGACGCGCCGGTGCCCTTGAAGTCGTAGCGCTGGGAGATCTCCTTGGCGGCCTGGTTGAGGGCGTTGTCGACCTCCTGCCGCTCGACCTTCGAGACGATGTCGAAACTGGAGTCGGCCATGGCGTGTGGCTCCTTGCGTCGTAAACGGTCGTAAGCGTGGGGATGCAGGAGAAAGCCTAAAGGCTGACCCGGGGTCCAGCCGCTGATCAATCGAGTGGCGGAGCACCCCTGCGCATCGGGTATCGTTTACGTCGTCGCCAAGGAGCTCACCAGCGGGGTTCCGGAGCGATGTTCGAGGCGGTGTGCCCGAGTGGCCAAAGGGAGCAGACTGTAAATCTGCCGGCTCAGCCTACCCAGGTTCGAACCCTGGCGCCGCCACCGAACGGGAAGCCCCCGTCCACAGTGATGTGGACGGGGGCTTCTCGCATGTCCGCGGCTCGCCGTCCGGATCCCGGGCGTCCCGGGCCCGGAACCGCCGGGCCCGGGTGGCTCCCCGCTCAGTTCCCCGCGACGTTCCTCGTCGCGACCGAGACCGGCACGTTGCCCGAGATCAGCTCCAGGGTCAGGCCCGCCGTGCTCGGGGTGTCGAGCAGCTCCGCGAGGGTCGCCGCCACGTCGTCGCGGGGTACCGGGCCGCGGCCGGTGGAGAGGGAGAGCAGGACCAGGCCGGTGCCGGCGTCGTCGGTGAGCATGCCGGGCCGCAGGATCGTCCAGTCCAGGCCCGCCCGCGCCCGTACGGCGTCGTCCGCCGCGCCCTTCGCCCGCAGGTAAGCGTCGAAGACCTCGTCGCCCGGGTGCGAGGCGTCCGCGCCCATGGAGGAGACCATGAGGTAGCGCCGTACGCCCGCCCGTTCCGCCGCGTCGGCGAGGAGCACCGCGGCGCCCCGGTCCACGGTGTCCTTGCGGTCCGGCCCGCTGTCGGGGCCCGCGCCCGCCGCGAAGACCACGGCGTCGGCGCCGTCGAGCACCTTCGCCACCTCGTCCACGGAGGCCGATTCGAGGTCGAGGACGGCCGCCTCGGCGCCCGCCGCCTCAAGATCCCCCCGTTGCCCCGGATCGCGGACGAGGCCCACCGCCTCGTCCCCGCGTGCGGCGAGCAGGCGCTCCAGCCGCAGTGCGATCTGACCATGTCCACCCGCGATGACAATGCGCATGGTCACGACCGTACGCCGGAGCGGGCCCGCACGCCCGGACCACGGCCGAATGAAGATCAACCCGGCCCCGGCCCCGGCCTGCCCTGGCGCGGCAGCCCGTACGGTTCCGGCAGCTCCGTGTCGCAGTACTCGCGCACCGCGCTGGTCCGGGCGACGATCCGCCCCCGGTGCACCACGATCCGGCTGTACGCGAGCGAGAGCACGCCCGCGAGACCGTCGCCGCGCACCGCGAGCAACTCCGCCGGGAAGCCCGCCTCCACGCGCACCTCGGGCAGCCCCATCGCCAGCCGGGCGGTGGTCGCGACGGCGTCGTACGCGCTCCGGGCGGGCAGCCCGTGCTGCGAGGCCAGGAGGTACGCCGCCTCCAGCGGGTCGCCCCGCCCCACCGGGTTGGCCGTGTCGCGCAGCGCCCCGCTGCCCGCCACGAGCCGAACCCCGGCGGCGCGCAACAGGCGTACCGGCGCGGTGAGTCGGCGCTGCGCGCCCGAGCAGCCGCCCTGCGGCAGGCAGACGACCGTCACGCCGGCCGCCGCGAGCCGCTCCGCGGCCTGCCGCGCGGCCTCCTCCGGCATCCGGGACAGACCGCCGCACGGGCCGAGGGTGACTCCCGACCCCCTCCCCGGCGCCGGTTCCGGCCCCGGCCCCCTCTCCGGCCCCGCCCCCAGCCCGGCCGCCATGGCGGCGAACCGGGCGATCCGGGCGGGGTCGGAGGCGTCCGTGTGCAGGTCCACCGGGAGTCCGTGCTCGGCGGCGACGGAGAGGGCCCGCTCCACGTACCCCTCGGGGTCGGGGTCGAGGTCCGGGCGCCCGCCGATCACGCCCGCACCCATCGCGACGGCGTCCCGGAGCAGGGCCGTCCCGTCCTCGCCCTCCGCTCCGGTGAGACGCCGGGGGACCACGACGGGCGTGAGGTCGGCCAGCCCGCGCAGCGCGTACCGGGCCTGCAGGACCGCCTCCAGCGGCGCGAGGCCGTGGGCGCCGCCGACCCGGACGTGGGTACGCAGCGCGGTCGCACCGTGCCCCAGCTGGAGCAGGGCGGCCTCCGTCGCGCGGCGCCGCAGGTCCTGCGGGCGGTGCGGGTCTCCCTCGCAGTCGGAGGCGGTGAGGGCGGTGTCGCTGTGGGCGTGCGGTTCGGCGGGGGCGGGCAGCAGCAGGAAGCCGCGCAGCTCCACCCGGGTACCCCGGGCGCCGAGGGTGCCGGGGGGCCCGACGGCCTCGATCCGCTCGCCGCCGACCCGTACGTCCACGGTCCGGCCGTCGGCGAGCCGTGCCCCGCAGAGCAGCAGCGGTTCGGGGGAGGCCCCGCGGCCGTCCGCGTCGTCGTCGGGTGGCCTCGGCCGGCTGTCGGGCATCGCGCTCCTGGGGAGGGGTCGTCGGGGCGTCGTGCCCGTCCCCGGCGGCGTACGCTGCGGTAGCCGTACAGCGCCGGGCGGGGGATCGGGTCGCCGCGGGGGCGACCGGACGGAGAGTGGACCGCGGATGCACGGAACGAGGGCTCCGGGGGCCGGCGCGCTCTCCGCGACGGCGGTTCACGCACCCCGGAACCCGTCGGACCCGCCGGAATCCCCGGAACCGCGACCGGAAACGGGATTTCAAGATCGAAGGCGGTCCGAGCCTAGGGCGGAGTCCGACCCGTCCCGTGGAGGAGCGAAATAGTCATACCGGTGAGGTGCGGCGGGACGCCCCGGACAGAGGGGTTGCGTGGGGCGGCCGTGACCTCGCGGCCGGGCGTCGAAGGCCTGATCAGAGGCGTGACGGCCCCACCGGGACAGGGCTCGCAGGGGCCGCGCGGGGGGACGCGGAAACGGATTTGGGGGATCGGCGGGGGACCGTGTAATGTCTTCCTCGCTCGCCCCAATAGCTCAGTCGGTAGAGCGTCTCCATGGTAAGGAGAAGGTCTGCGGTTCGATTCCGCATTGGGGCTCTGGTGATCGGAGAACCCCGCTTCGGCGGGGGGACTCTTTCATCAAAGCGGTGTAGCTCAGTCGGTAGAGCAAGCGGCTCATAATCGCTGTGTCACCGGTTCAAGTCCGGTCACCGCTACAAACGGTAGCCGATTGTGGGGTCGGTCCTTCGATCGGCTACTCTTTTATGCGTTCATCCGTCCATCCGTCCGTCTTAGGAGCACTCACGTGGCTGCCACCGACGTCCGCCCGAAGATCACGCTGGCCTGCGTGGAGTGCAAGGAGCGGAACTACATCACCAAGAAGAACCGGCGTAACAACCCGGACCGTCTTGAGATGAAGAAGCACTGCCCGCGCTGCAACTCGCACACCGCGCACCGCGAAACGCGCTGAAACAGGCTCGTACACGAGGCCGTCCCCACTGGGGGCGGCCTCGTGTCGTTGTACGGGGCCGTGGTTCGCTTCCACCGGCCCCTTTTTCTCTTTCATCAGGAGGTAGCGCGCTCATGGCGCTCGACCAGTCCTTCGTGGGGCGGACCTATCCGCCCACCCCGGCGTACGAGGTCGGCCGGGAGAAGATCCGCGAGTTCGCCGAGGCGGTGGGCGACGCCCATCCGGCGTACGTCGACGCGGAGGCCGCCCGTGCGCTCGGTCACCCCGACGTGATCGCGCCGCCGACCTTTGTCTTCTCCATCACGTTCAAGGCCGCCGGGCAGGTCATCGAGGACCCGCAGCTGGGGCTGGACTACAGCCGGGTCGTGCACGGTGACCAGAAGTTCTCCTACACGCGTCCCGTGCGTGCGGGGGACCGGCTGACGGTCACCTCGACGATCGAGCGGATCAAGTCGATGGCAGGGAACGACATCCTGGACATCCGTGGCGAGGTCCACGACGAGGCCGGCGGACACGTCGTGACGGCCTGGACGAAGCTGGTGGCGCGCGCCGCCGAGGAGGCGTGATGACGGCGAAGGTCGCTTACGAGTCGGTCGAGGTCGGTACGGAGCTGCCGTCCCGCTCCTTCCCGGTCACCCGGGCCTCGCTGGTGCGGTACGCGGGCGCGTCCGGCGACTTCAACCCGATCCACTGGAACGAGAAGTTCGCGGTCGAGGTCGGACTGCCGGACGTCATCGCGCACGGCATGTTCACCATGGCCGAGGCGGTCCGGGTGGTCACGGACTGGGCCGGCGACCCGGGTGCGGTCGTCGAGTACGGCGTCCGCTTCACCAAGCCGGTCGTCGTGCCGAACGACGACAAGGGCGCGCTGATCGAGGTCAGCGGCAAGGTCGCCGCCAAGCTGGACGACCACCTGGTCCGCGTCGACCTGGTCGCCCTCTGCGACGGTCAGAAGGTGCTGGGCATGTCCCGCGCCGTGGTCCGCCTCGCCTGAGGACCTCGCCGTACGGTCCGTGGCCCCGCCCGAGCGGTGGGGGCGCGGACCGTACTCTTGACCCGTGCAGGTACTCCACGACGCTCCCCTCGCCCCCCTGACCACCTTCCGCCTCGGCGGTCCGGCCACCCGGCTCGTCACCGCGACGAGTGACGCCGAGGTGATCGCCACCGTCCGCGAGGCCGACGGGGCGGGCACCCCGCTCCTGGTCATCGGCGGCGGGTCGAACCTGGTCATCGGAGACAAGGGCTTCGACGGGACCGCCCTGCGCATCGCGACCACCGGCTTCGAGCTCGCCGGTACCCGCCTCGAACTCGCGGCCGGCGAGGTCTGGAGCGACGCCGTCGCCCGTACCGTCGGGGCGGGGCTCGCCGGCATCGAGTGCCTCGCCGGGATCCCCGGCTCCGCCGGTGCCACGCCGATCCAGAACGTGGGGGCGTACGGCCAGGAGGTTTCCGCCACCATCAGCGAGGTCGTCGCCTACGACCGGCGCTCCGGCGAGACGGTCACCCTCTCCAACGCCGCGTGCGGGTTCTCCTACCGCCACAGCACCTTCAAGCAGCACCCCGACCGGTACGTCGTCCTGCGCGTCCGCTTCGCCCTCGAGGACGCCGACGGCCTCTCCGCACCCGTGAAGTACCCGGAGACCGCACGCGCCCTCGGGGTCGAGGCCGGCGACCGGGTCCCGGCCGCCACCGTCCGGGAGACGGTCCTCGCCCTCCGCGCCGGCAAGGGCATGGTGCTGGACCCCGCGGACCACGACACCTGGTCCGCCGGCTCCTTCTTCACCAACCCGGTGCTCGACGAGCGGGAGTACGCCGACTTCCTGGCCCGCGCCGAAGAGCGCCTGGGCCCGGACACCACCCCGCCCGCCTACCCGGCGGGAGACGGGCGGACCAAGACCTCGGCGGCCTGGCTGATCGACAAGGCCGGTTTCACCAAGGGGTACGGCAGCGGCCCCGCCCGCATCTCCACCAAGCACACCCTCGCCCTCACCAACCGGGGCGAGGCCACCACCGAGGACCTGCTCGCCCTCGCCCGCGAGGTCGTGGCCGGGGTCCGCGAGGCGTTCGGAGTGACCCTCGTCAACGAGCCGGTGACGGTCGGCGTCAGCCTCTGAGCGCCTCGGCGTCCCGGCGCCCGGGCCCTCGGGCTCAGCTCCTCGGCTCGCCCGCCTCAGGCCCCGGGCCGGCCAGCCAGCCGTCGATCCCGTCCAGCAGCCTGCGACGTACGTCCTCCGGGGCCACCGAGCCGCGCACCGACTGCCGGGCCAGCTCCGCCAACTCCTCGTCGGTGAAGGCGTGGTGCTCGCGCACCAGGTCGTACTGGGCCGCCAGCCGGGCACCGAAGAGCAGCGGGTCGTCCGCGCCGAGCGCCATCGGCACCCCCGCCTCGAACAGCGTCCGCAGCGGCACGTCGCCGGGCTTCTCGTAGACGCCGAGCGCCACGTTGGACGCCGGGCAGACCTCGCAGGTGATCCCGCGCTCGGCCAGCCTGCGCATCAGCCGCGGGTCCTCCGCCGCCCGCACCCCGTGGCCGATCCGGTACGCGTCCAGGTCGTCCAGGCAGTCGCGGACGCTGGACGGGCCGGCCAGCTCGCCGCCGTGCGGGGCCGCGATCAGCCCGCCCTCCCGGGCGATGGCGAACGCGCGGTCGAAGTCCCGGGCCATGCCCCGGCGTTCGTCGTTGGAGAGGCCGAACCCGATGACCCCCCGGTCCGCGTACCGCACGGCCAGCCGGGCCAGCGTGCGGGCGTCCAGCGGGTGTTTCATCCGGTTCGCCGCGATCACCACGCGTATCCCCAGCCCGGTGTCCCGGGAGGCGCTGTCCACGGCGTCCAGGATGATCTCGATCGCCGGGATCAGCCCGCCGAGCAGCGGGGCGTACGAGGTGGGGTCCACCTGGATCTCCAGCCAGCCCGAACCGTCCGCGACGTCCTCCTGCGCGGTCTCCCGCACCAGACGCCGGATGTCCTCGGGCTCCCGGAGGCAGGACCGGGCGATGTCGTAGAGCCGCTGGAAACGGAACCAGCCGCGCTCGTCGGTCGCCCGCAGTTCGGGAGGTTCACCGCCGGTGAGGGCCTCGGGCAGGCGCACGCCGTACTTGTCGGCGAGTTCGAGCAGGGTGGTGGGCCGCATCGACCCGGTGAAGTGCAGGTGCAGGTGGGCTTTGGGCAACAGACGTACATCACGCTCCATTGGAAGATCCTGCCGCACACGCGGCCCGGAGCGGAAGTCGCTTCTCCTTTCGGGGTGGGGGGCGAACAAAGAAGCGCCCCCGGCCCGGGACATGGAGTCCGCGGGCCGGGGGCAGCTTCCCCGGTTCGGGGTGGGGTCAGTCGCGCGCTTCCGCCAGCAGCTTCTGGATCCGCGAGACGCCCTCGACCAGGTCGTCGTCGCCCAGCGCGTACGACAGGCGCAGGTAGCCCGGGGTGCCGAAGGCCTCGCCCGGGACGACGGCGACCTCGGCCTCGTCCAGGATGAGCGCCGCCAGCTCGACCGAGGTGGCCGGGCGCGTGCCCCGGATCTCCTTGCCGAGCAGGCCCTTCACCGAGGGGTACGCGTAGAAAGCGCCCTCGGGCTCCGGGCAGAGGACGCCGTCGATCTCGTTCAGCATCCGCACGATCGTCTTCCGCCGGCGGTCGAAGGCGGTCCGCATCTCGGCGACCGCGTCCAGCGGCCCCGAGACGGCGGCGAGCGCGGCGACCTGGGCGACGTTGGAGACGTTGGAGGTGGCGTGCGACTGGAGGTTGGTCGCCGCCTTGACGATGTCCTTCGGGCCGACGATCCAGCCCACCCGCCACCCCGTCATCGCGTACGTCTTGGCGACGCCGTTGACGACGATGCACTTGTCGCGCAGCTCCGGCAGGAGGGCCGGGAGCGAGGTGAACGTCGCGTCGCCGTAGACGAGGTGCTCGTAGATCTCGTCGGTCAGTACCCACAGTCCGTGCTCGACGGCCCAGCGGCCGATCGCCTCGGCCTCGGCCTCGCCGTAGACCGCGCCGGTCGGGTTCGACGGCGAGACGAAGAGCACGACCTTGGTCCGCTCGGTGCGGGCGGCCTCCAACTGCTCGACCGTGACCTTGTACCCGGTGGTCTCGTCGGCGACGACGTCCACCGGGACCCCGCCCGCCAGCCGGATCGACTCCGGGTAGGTGGTCCAGTACGGAGCGGGCACGATGACCTCGTCGCCCGGGTCGAGGACCGCGGCGAAGGCCTCGTAGATGGCCTGCTTGCCGCCGTTGGTCACCAGGATCTGCGAGATGTCCACCGCGTACCCGGAGTCGCGCAGGGTCTTCTCGGCGATCGCGGCCTTGAGCTCCGGCAGCCCGCCCGCGGGGGTGTAGCGGTGGTACTGGGGGGTGCGGCACGCTTCCACCGCGGCTTCGACGACGTAGTCGGGCGTCGGGAAGTCGGGCTCACCGGCGCCGAACCCGATCACCGGACGGCCGGCGGCCTTGAGGGCCTTCGCCTTGGCGTCGACGGCGAGGGTGGCGGACTCGGAGATCGCACCGACGCGGGCGGAGACGCGGCGGTCGGACGGAGAAGTTGCAGAGCTCATGCCCCCATTGTGGCTGACCTCCACGGGCCCCGGCGCGGGTGTTCCAGCGGGCGGACGGGGCTCCACGCACCCTCGTACCGGCCCTGGCCAGGACCGGAACGGAAGACCGGCGGCCCTCCTGGACACCCCCGTGGACCCCCGTCCGGACGGCCCTCTCCCGATCTGTTCGACGCGGGGCCCATGAACACGTACACTCACCTGTCGTTGGCCTTCACCAGCCGCACCGAAATGACTTCCTGCTCACCAGGAGACATGCGGTAGGTTGGGGAAACCACAAAGGGTCGTAGCTCAATTGGTAGAGCACTGGTCTCCAAAACCAGCGGTTGGGGGTTCAAGTCCCTCCGGCCCTGCTACACACTCCTTCGCCGGGATGTGTGCGCATGTACGTACTTCATTGCACAGCCGTGCGCGGCTCCAACGGGCGCGGCACGGACACGACCCGGAATCAGGTGAGTAGCGTGACGGACGCCGTGGGCTCCATCGACATGCCTGATGCTGAGGATGAAGCGCCCGAGTCCAAGAAGACTCGGAAGGGCGGCAAGCGCGGCAAGAAGGGCCCCTTCGGCCGTCTCGCGCTCTTCTACCGTCAGATCATCGCCGAGCTGCGCAAGGTCGTCTGGCCCACGCGCAAGCAGCTGAGCACGTACACCACCGTGGTGATTGTGTTCGTGGTCGTCATGATTGGTCTGGTTACCGTGATTGACTTCGGATTCCAGCGGGTCATCAAGTACGTCTTCGGCTGATCCCGCGGAGGGCGCCTCACCGGCGCCCCTTTCGCATGTTCCACCCATTTGTATCCAGGAAGAAGCAGCCATCGTGTCTGACCCGAACCTGAACGACGCCGCCGAGTCCGGGACGGACGCCTTCGAGTCCGCCGAGGACCAGCACGACATCGTTGAGGCCTCGGAGTCCGGTTCCTCCGAGGCCTCGGACCAGGTCGAGACCGCTGACGAGTCCGCCGAGGCTGCTGACGAGCCCGCCGCGCAGTCCGAGGACACCGACGGGACGCCCGCCGACGAGTCCGGTGAGGACGCCACGGAGTCCGACGACGACACCGAGTCCGACGACGCCGAGTCCGACGAAGAGGCCGCTCCCGTCGACCCCGTCGCCGCGCTGCGCGAGGAACTCCGCACCCTCCCCGGCGAGTGGTACGTCATCCACACGTACGCCGGGTACGAGAAGCGCGTGAAGGCCAACCTGGAGCAGCGCGCCGTCTCGCTCAACGTCGAGGAGTTCGTCTACCAGGCGGAAGTCCCCGAGGAAGAGATCGTCCAGATCAAGAACGGCGAGCGCAAGAACGTCCGCCAGAACAAGCTCCCCGGTTACGTCCTGGTGCGCATGGACCTGACGAACGAGTCCTGGGGCGTCGTCCGCAACACGCCCGGCGTCACCGGCTTCGTGGGCAACGCCTACGACCCGTATCCGCTGACCCTGGACGAGATCGTCAAGATGCTCGCCCCCGAGGCCGAGGAGAAGGCGGCCCGCGAGGCCGCCGAGGCCGCGGGCAAGCCGGCTCCGGCCCGCAAGGTCGAGGTCCAGGTGCTCGACTTCGAGGTCGGCGACTCGGTCACCGTCACCGACGGCCCGTTCGCGACGCTGCAGGCGACGATCAACGAGATCAACGCCGACTCGAAGAAGGTCAAGGGCCTCGTCGAGATCTTCGGCCGTGAGACCCCGGTCGAGCTCAGCTTCGACCAGATCCAGAAGAACTGACGGCTTTCGCCTCCTTCTGGGCACATGCTTACCAAGCAGGTCAGACGGGCTTCGCAGCCGGTCTGACCTGCTTGGTTTTTGGTCGCGCAGCTATACCCGTTATCGTTGTGCGGTATGCCTCCGTCCGGATGACCGGACTGGCGGCGAAACACTCTCACTAGGACCCGGAGAGAGCAATGCCTCCCAAGAAGAAGAAGATCACGGGGCTCATCAAGCTCCAGATCAACGCCGGTGCGGCCAACCCGGCCCCGCCGGTCGGCCCCGCACTGGGTCAGCACGGCGTCAACATCATGGAGTTCTGCAAGGCCTACAACGCCGCGACCGAGTCGCAGCGTGGCATGGTCGTGCCGGTGGAGATCACGGTCTACGACGACCGCTCCTTCACCTTCATCACCAAGACTCCGCCGGCCGCCAAGCTGATCCTCAAGGCCGCTGGTGTGGACAAGGGCTCCGGCGAGCCGCACAAGACGAAGGTCGCCAAGCTGACGGCTGCCCAGGTCCGCGAGATCGCCACGACGAAGCTCCCCGACCTGAACGCCAACGACCTCGACGCCGCGTCGAAGATCATCGCTGGCACCGCCCGTTCCATGGGCATCACGGTCGAAGGCTGAGTCCAGCCCCCACGGCCCCCAGTGGTAGGACCAGGCGCTGGTCCGCACCACGACTCCACACTCTGAACACACAGGAGCAGCAGTGAAGCGCAGCAAGAACCTCCGCGCTGCGGACGCGAAGATCGACCGGGAGCGCCTCTACGCCCCGCTCGAGGCCGTCCGTCTCGCCAAGGAGACCGCGTCCACCAAGTTCGACGGCACCGTCGAGGTCGCCTTCCGCCTGGGCGTCGACCCTCGCAAGGCCGACCAGATGGTCCGTGGCACCGTGAACCTCCCGCACGGCACCGGCAAGACCGCCCGGGTCCTGGTCTTCGCGACCGGTGACCGTGCTGCGGCCGCGGAAGCCGCGGGCGCCGACATCGTCGGCTCCGACGAGCTCATCGACGAGGTCGCCAAGGGCCGCCTGGACTTCGACGCCGTCGTCGCCACCCCGGACCTCATGGGCAAGGTCGGCCGCCTCGGCCGCGTGCTCGGTCCGCGTGGTCTGATGCCGAACCCGAAGACCGGCACCGTCACGCCCGACGTCGTCAAGGCTGTCAACGACATCAAGGGCGGCAAGATCGAGTTCCGCGTCGACAAGCACTCGAACCTGCACTTCATCATCGGCAAGGTCTCCTTCGACGAGACGAAGCTGGTCGAGAACTACGCCGCCGCGCTGGACGAGATCCTCCGTCTGAAGCCGTCGGCTGCCAAGGGCCGCTACATCAAGAAGGCCGCGCTGGCCACCACGATGGGCCCCGGCATCCCGCTGGACCAGAACCGCACCCGCAACCTCCTCGTCGAGGAGGACCCGGCCTCCCTCTGAGCCCCCGCGCTCACCGGACAGCCGCGTCACGCGTGTGGATGGGCCCTGCAACCTTCTGGTTGCGGGGCCCGTCCTCGTATCCGGGGCCGGTTCGTACGGAACGGGCCGCGCCGGTTGCTGTCAGCCCCCTGTGCGAGGGTGGGGCGACAGTTCGTTCGAGGGTGGGGTTCAGGGATGAAGAGCAGGACACTGCGGCGCGTGTGCGTGTCGGCCGTGACGGTGGCGGCGCTGTCTTCGGTGGCGGCGTGCGGGGGATCGGGCGGGACGAGCGGCTCCGGCAAGAACGGCGACGGGAGCCCGGCCGCGGCCGCGGTCGCCCTGTCTCCCGTCGCCGCGCTCAAGAAGGTGCAGACGAAGAGCGGCAGCGTCCACTCCGCCAAGGTGGAGAGCACCATGGTCATGGGCACCACCATGTCGATGACGATGTCGGGGGCCATGGACTGGTCGGACGGCATGACGGGCGACGTCAGCATCACGTACACCGGCGGCACCATGGGCGAGGCCATGGCGAAGATGGGCGGCGACGGCACCATGCGGGCGCTGTACCTCAAGGACGCCTACTACATGAACATGGGTGACGCCTTCGCGTCCGCCCTCGGGGGCAAGCACTGGCTCCGGTACGCCTACGCCGATCTCGCCGCCCTCACCGGCGCATCCGGCGACGCGGCGCAGAACCAGATCAAGAACAGCACCCCCCAGGAGGGCGTGAAGGCCCTCCTGGCGTCGGGTGACGTGAAGAAGGTCGGTGAGGAGAACATCCGCTCCGTCGCCACCACGCACTACTCCGGCGTCGTCGACGTGGCCGCCCTGACCGCACGGAGCGGCGGCCTCGACGCCGCTCAGCTCCAGGAGCTCAAGGAGCAACTGGACGCGGCCGGTGTGAAGACGGAGAGGGTCGACGTGTGGGTCGACGAGGACGACCTGCTCGTCAAGAAGACCGAGCGGGGAGAGAGCGCCGCCGGCGCGATCGACTCCACCATCTTCTACAGCGATTACGGCACCCCGGTGAGCGTGCGGGCACCCGCTCCCGGGGACACGGCCGACTTCAAGGAGATCGCCGGGCAGGCCGCGAAGACCGCTTCCTGACCCCGTTCGACGCCTTCCATGGCCCGTGGGGCGCGGGTGCAAACCTCCCGCACCCCACGGATCGCGGACGGATTTGCCCCGCGCGGTCCCGGTCGCGTACGCTCCTGAAGAAGCCAAAGACCGCTGGTCGTCGGTGTGCCTTCGTCAGAAGGAGCATCGACCGAAGGTTCCGTACGGACGGACGACCTGCGCAGGTGACTGTGGAACGCTCCCGGACTCGTGCCGGTCGAGCTGCGCCCTGGCACCTGTGCTGGGGCGTTTCGTCTTTCCCGGCCCCTTCTGAGCGGTCCTCATCACCCGGAAGGAGGCCGACGCTCATGGCAAGGCCCGACAAGGCTGCCGCGGTAGCCGAGCTCGCGGAGCAGTTCCGCAGCTCGAACGCCGCCGTGCTGACCGAGTACCGGGGTCTCACCGTGGCCCAGCTCAAGCAGCTGCGCCGTTCGCTCGGTGAGAACGCCCAGTACGCCGTGGTGAAGAACACGCTGACCAAGATCGCGGCCAACGAGGCCGGGATCGACACGCTGGACGACCTGTTCGCAGGTCCGACGGCGGTTGCCTTCGTCACCGGTGACCCGGTGGAGTCGGCGAAGGGTCTTCGTGACTTCGCCAAGGACAACCCCAACCTCATCATCAAGGGCGGTGTCCTTGACGGTAAGGCGCTGTCCGCCGATGAGTTCAAGAAGCTCGCGGACCTCGAGTCCCGCGAGGTTCTGCTCGCCAAGCTGGCAGGTGCCATGAAGGGCAAGCAGTCGCAGACTGCCGCACTCTTCCAGGCGCTCCCCTCGAAGTTCATCCGCACCGCGGAAGCGCTTCGTGCCAAGAAGGAAGAGCAGGGCGGTGCCGGTACGCCGGCGCCCGCCGAGGCTGCCGAGTAACCACTCAGCGGTCCAGCGGGCCCTTCGTACGCCCGCCTACATATACATCCGGCACCTGCCGACTTAGTGGAAGGACGCCATCATGGCGAAGCTGTCCCAGGACGAGCTGCTCGCGCAGTTCGAGACCCTGACCCTCATCGAGCTCTCCGAGTTCGTCAAGGCGTTCGAGGAGAAGTTCGACGTCACGGCCGCCGCCCCGGTCGCCGCTGCCGCCGCCGGTGGCGCTGCCGCCGTCGAGGCCGTCGAGGAGCAGGACGAGTTCGACGTCATCCTCACGGGTGCCGGCGAGAAGAAGATCCAGGTCATCAAGGTCGTGCGTGAGCTGACCTCCCTCGGCCTGAAGGAGGCCAAGGACCTCGTCGACGGCGCCCCGAAGCCCGTCCTCGAGAAGGTCGCCAAGGAGGCCGCGGACAAGGCTGCCGAGTCCCTCAAGGCCGCCGGCGCGTCCGTCGAGGTCAAGTGACTTCACGAGTCTTCTGACTCACCCGTGACGAACCTGCCGTGAGGCGGGTCCGTCGCGAACGCGAAGGGCGATCACCCGACCGGGTGGTCGCCCTTCGGCGTACCCGGGTCGACCGCCTTGCTCTTCCGCCCGCGGGGAGTAGGGTGATCATCGCCGTACGCCTCCTGAGGGCGTCGGTGAGGGCCCAGCAGCCGCCGAGGCGGCTGCTGGGAGCGCACGTGGGCCGGGGGGCCTTGACGAACCGCACGCGGCGCGCAATTCTCAGGACGCGTCTTCATCTCGGTCCGCCTGCGAGGCATGGATCGGGAACGGAGCGGGAAGTAAAGAAGCGCGCGGCACACGCCGTGCGAGGGCTGAAAAGGTGTTGAGAACAGCTGTTGACAGCGACGCGGGTCTCTGAGAACCCCGACTGGACATCAGTGTGCCGTTTGGCTACACTGTCCCTTTGCGCTGCCTGTTAGCTGCCTCCTGCCCGTCACCAGGGGCATGTCCACGCTTGAGCATCGACGACAGATTTCCCAGAGCTGGGATTTCCGTCTTCGTGTCGGCATGGGACCGGTACGCGCGTAGTGAGTCCGAGCCCTCGGAAGGACCCCCTCTTGGCCGCCTCGCGCAACGCCTCGACCGCGAATACGAACCACGGTGCCAGCACCGCCCCGCTGCGCATCTCCTTTGCAAAGATCAAGGAGCCCCTCGAGGTTCCGAACCTCCTCGCGCTGCAGACCGAGAGCTTTGACTGGCTCCTCGGCAACGCCGCCTGGAAGGCTCGCGTCGAGGCTGCTCTGGACAGTGGACAAGACGTCCCCACCAAGTCCGGCCTGGAGGAGATCTTCGAGGAGATCTCGCCGATCGAGGACTTTTCCGGGTCGATGTCGCTCACGTTCCGCGACCACCGATTCGAGCCCCCGAAGAACTCGATCGACGAGTGCAAGGAGCGCGACTTCACCTTCGCCGCCCCGCTCTTCGTCACCGCCGAGTTCACCAACAACGAGACCGGCGAGATCAAGTCGCAGACGGTCTTCATGGGCGACTTCCCGCTCATGACCAACAAGGGCACCTTCGTCATCAACGGCACCGAGCGTGTCGTGGTGTCGCAGCTGGTCCGTTCCCCCGGCGTCTACTTCGATTCCTCGATCGACAAGACGTCCGACAAGGACATCTACTCCGCCAAGATCATCCCCTCCCGGGGTGCCTGGCTGGAGATGGAGATCGACAAGCGCGACATGGTCGGTGTCCGCATCGACCGCAAGCGCAAGCAGTCGGTCACCGTCCTCCTGAAGGCGCTCGGCTGGACCACCGAGCAGATCCTCGAGGAGTTCGGCGAGTACGAGTCGATGCGCGCCACCCTGGAGAAGGACCACACCCAGGGCCAGGACGACGCGCTGCTCGACATCTACCGCAAGCTGCGCCCGGGCGAGCCGCCGACCCGCGAGGCCGCTCAGACGCTGCTCGAGAACCTCTACTTCAACCCGAAACGCTACGACCTCGCGAAGGTCGGCCGCTACAAGGTGAACAAGAAGCTCGGCGCGGACGAGCCGCTCGACGCCGGTGTCCTCACCAGCGACGACATCATCGCCACCATCAAGTACCTGGTGAAGCTGCACGCCGGTGAGCTCGAGACGGTCGGTGAGTCCGGACGTTCGATCGTCGTCGAGACCGACGACATCGACCACTTCGGCAACCGCCGCCTGCGCAACGTCGGCGAGCTCATCCAGAACCAGGTCCGTACGGGTCTCGCCCGTATGGAGCGCGTCGTGCGTGAGCGCATGACGACCCAGGACGTCGAGGCGATCACGCCGCAGACCCTGATCAACATCCGGCCGGTCGTCGCCTCCATCAAGGAGTTCTTCGGCACCAGCCAGCTGTCGCAGTTCATGGACCAGAACAACCCGCTGTCGGGTCTCACCCACAAGCGCCGCCTGTCGGCGCTCGGCCCGGGTGGTCTCTCCCGTGAGCGGGCCGGCTTCGAGGTCCGAGACGTGCACCCGTCCCACTACGGACGCATGTGCCCGATCGAGACCCCTGAAGGCCCGAACATCGGTCTGATCGGTTCGCTCGCCTCGTACGGCCGCGTCAACGCGTTCGGCTTCATCGAGACGCCGTACCGCAAGGTCACCGACGGCCAGGTCACCGACGAGGTCGACTACATCACGGCCGACGAGGAGGACCGCTTCGTCATCGCCCAGGCGAACGCGACCCTCTCCGACGAGCTGCGCTTCACCGAGGCCCGCGTCCTGGTCCGCCGCCGCGGCGGTGAGGTCGACTACGTGCCGCCGGCCGAGGTCGACTACATGGACGTCTCGCCGCGCCAGATGGTGTCCGTCGCCACCGCGATGATCCCGTTCCTGGAGCACGACGACGCCAACCGTGCCCTCATGGGCGCGAACATGATGCGTCAGGCCGTCCCGCTCATCAAGAGCGAGGCGCCGCTCGTCGGCACCGGCATGGAGTACCGCTGCGCCACCGACGCCGGTGACGTGCTGAAGGCCGAGAAGGACGGTGTGGTCCAGGAGGTCTCCGCGGACTACATCACCGTCACGAACGACGACGGCACGTACACCACGTACCGCATCGCCAAGTTCATGCGCTCCAACCAGGGCACCTCGGTCAACCAGAAGGTCGTCGTGTCCGAGGGGGACCGGGTCGTCGCCGACCAGGTGCTCGCCGACGGACCGGCCACCGAGAACGGTGAGATGGCCCTGGGCAAGAACCTGCTCGTGGCGTTCATGCCGTGGGAGGGCCACAACTACGAGGACGCGATCATCCTGTCGCAGCGCCTCGTGCAGGACGACGTCCTCTCCTCGATCCACATCGAGGAGCACGAGGTCGACGCCCGTGACACCAAGCTCGGCCCGGAGGAGATCACCCGGGACATCCCGAACGTCTCCGAAGAGGTCCTCGCCGACCTCGACGAGCGCGGCATCATCCGTATCGGTGCCGAGGTCGTCGCCGGCGACATCCTCGTCGGCAAGGTCACGCCCAAGGGCGAGACCGAGCTGACCCCCGAGGAGCGCCTGCTCCGCGCGATCTTCGGTGAGAAGGCGCGCGAAGTGCGCGACACCTCGCTGAAGGTGCCGCACGGTGAGATCGGCAAGGTCATCGGCGTCCGCGTCTTCGACCGCGAAGAGGGCGACGAGCTGCCGCCGGGCGTGAACCAGCTGGTCCGCGTCTACGTCGCGCAGAAGCGCAAGATCACCGACGGTGACAAGCTCGCCGGCCGTCACGGCAACAAGGGCGTCATCTCGAAGATCCTGCCGATCGAGGACATGCCGTTCCTGGAGGACGGCACCCCGGTCGACATCATCCTCAACCCGCTGGGTGTCCCGTCCCGAATGAACCCGGGACAGGTCCTGGAGATCCACCTCGGCTGGCTCGCCAGCCGCGGCTGGGACGTCTCCGGCCTCGCCGACGACTGGGCCCAGCGGCTCCAGGCCATCGGTGCGGACCAGGTCGCCCCCGGCACCAACGTCGCCACGCCCGTCTTCGACGGTGCGCGCGAGGACGAGATCTCCGGCCTGTTCAACGCCACGATCCCGAACCGCGACGGCGACCGCCTGGTGCAGCCCACCGGAAAGGCCAACCTGTTCGACGGCCGCTCCGGCGAGCCGTTCCCGGAGCCGGTCTCGGTCGGCTACATGTACATCCTCAAGCTGCACCACCTGGTCGACGACAAGCTCCACGCTCGTTCGACCGGCCCGTACTCCATGATCACCCAGCAGCCGCTCGGTGGTAAGGCTCAGTTCGGTGGTCAGCGCTTCGGTGAGATGGAGGTGTGGGCGCTGGAGGCTTATGGCGCCGCGTACGCACTCCAGGAGCTGCTGACGATCAAGTCCGATGACGTGACCGGCCGCGTGAAGGTCTACGAGGCCATCGTCAAGGGCGAGAACATCCCCGAGCCGGGCATCCCCGAGTCCTTCAAGGTGCTCATCAAGGAAATGCAGTCGCTCTGCCTCAACGTGGAGGTGCTGTCCTCGGACGGCATGTCCATCGAGATGCGCGACACGGACGAGGACGTCTTCCGCGCGGCGGAGGAACTCGGTATCGACCTGTCCCGGCGCGAGCCGAGCAGCGTCGAAGAGGTCTGACGGGTAGGCCGGCCGGATCCACGTGATCCGGCCGGCCCTCCCGGGACCCGTTCAGACCATTACTGAAGTGCCCCATCTTTTCGCTTGACGGCGAGGGGCTCGAACCCCCGAAAGAGGGATTGACGACAAGTGCTCGACGTCAACTTCTTCGACGAGCTGCGGATCGGCCTTGCCACCGCGGACGACATCCGGACCTGGTCCCACGGCGAAGTGAAGAAGCCGGAGACCATCAACTACCGCACGCTCAAGCCCGAAAAGGACGGACTCTTCTGCGAGAAGATCTTCGGTCCGACCCGGGACTGGGAGTGCTACTGCGGCAAGTACAAGCGTGTCCGCTTCAAGGGCATCATCTGTGAGCGCTGTGGCGTCGAAGTCACCCGCGCCAAGGTGCGCCGTGAGCGGATGGGCCACATCGAGCTCGCCGCTCCCGTCACCCACATCTGGTACTTCAAGGGCGTCCCGTCGCGCCTCGGATACCTGCTGGACCTCGCGCCGAAGGACCTCGAAAAGGTCATCTACTTCGCCGCGTACATGATCACGTTCGTCGACGAGGAGCGCCGCACGCGCGACCTCCCGTCGCTGGAGGCCCACGTCTCCGTCGAGCGTCAGCAGGTCGAGAACCGTCGCGACTCCGACCTGGAGAACCGCGCCAAGAAGCTCGAGACCGACCTCGGCGAGCTGGAGGCCGAGGGCGCCAAGGCCGACGTGCGCCGCAAGGTGCGCGAGGGCGCCGAGCGCGAGATGAAGCAGCTGCGCGACCGTGCGCAGCGCGAGATCGACCGTCTCGACGAGGTGTGGAGCCGCTTCAAGAACCTCAAGGTCCAGGACCTCGAGGGCGACGAGCTGCTCTACCGCGAGCTGCGTGACCGCTTCGGCACGTACTTCGACGGCTGCATGGGCGCCGCCGCGCTGCAGAAGCGCCTGGAGTCCTTCGACCTCGACGAAGAGGCCGAGCGCCTGCGCGAGATCATCCGCTCCGGCAAGGGCCAGAAGAAGACCCGCGCGCTCAAGCGCCTCAAGGTCGTCTCCGCGTTCCTGCAGACCAGCAACAAGCCCAAGGGCATGGTGCTCGACTGCGTGCCGGTCATCCCGCCGGACCTGCGTCCGATGGTGCAGCTGGACGGTGGCCGCTTCGCGACCTCCGACCTGAACGACCTGTACCGTCGCGTGATCAACCGCAACAACCGCCTGAAGCGCCTTCTCGACCTCGGTGCCCCCGAGATCATCGTGAACAACGAGAAGCGCATGCTCCAGGAGGCCGTCGACGCGCTGTTCGACAACGGCCGTCGTGGCCGCCCGGTCACGGGCCCCGGCAACCGTCCGCTGAAGTCCCTGAGCGACATGCTCAAGGGCAAGCAGGGCCGGTTCCGTCAGAACCTCCTCGGCAAGCGCGTGGACTACTCCGCGCGTTCCGTGATCGTCGTCGGCCCGCAGCTCAAGCTGCACCAGTGCGGTCTGCCGAAGGCCATGGCGCTGGAGCTCTTCAAGCCGTTCGTGATGAAGCGCCTGGTGGACCTGAACCACGCGCAGAACATCAAGTCGGCGAAGCGCATGGTCGAGCGTGGCCGCACCGTCGTGTACGACGTCCTCGAAGAGGTCATCGCCGAGCACCCGGTGCTGCTGAACCGTGCGCCCACCCTGCACCGCCTCGGCATCCAGGCCTTCGAGCCCCAGCTGGTCGAGGGCAAGGCCATCCAGATCCACCCGCTCGTCTGCACCGCGTTCAACGCGGACTTCGACGGTGACCAGATGGCCGTGCACCTGCCGCTCTCCGCGGAGGCGCAGGCCGAGGCCCGCATCCTGATGCTGTCCTCGAACAACATCCTGAAGCCGGCCGACGGTCGCCCCGTCACCATGCCGACCCAGGACATGGTGCTGGGTCTCTTCTTCCTCACCACGGACGAAGAGGGCCGCAACGTCAAGGGCACGGACCGCGCGTTCGGCTCCACGGCCGAGGCCACCATGGCCTTCGACGCCCGCGAGCTGTCGCTGCAGGCGAAGGTCGACATCCGCTTCCCGGTGGGCACCATCCCGCCGCGTGGCTGGGTGCCGCCGGTCGCCGAGGAGGGCGAGCCCGAGTACCAGCCGGGTGACACCTTCCGTCTGCGTACGAGCCTGGGCCGCGCGCTCTTCAACGAGCTGCTGCCCGAGGACTACCCGTTCGTGGACTACTCGGTGGGCAAGAAGCAGCTCTCCGAGATCGTCAACGACCTGGCCGAGCGCTACCCCAAGGTCATCGTGGCGGCGACGCTCGACAACCTGAAGGCGGCCGGTTTCCACTGGGCGACCCGCTCCGGTGTGACCGTCGCGGTCTCCGACATCGTCGTGCCCGAGGCCAAGAAGGCCATCGTGCGCGGCTACGAGGAGCAGGACGAGAAGGTCCAGAAGCAGTACGAGCGCGGTCTGATCACCAAGGACGAGCGCACGCAGGAGCTCATCGCGATCTGGACCAAGGCGACCAACGAGGTCGCCGAGGCGATGAACGCGAACTTCCCCAAGGTGAACCCCATCTTCATGATGGTCGACTCGGGTGCCCGAGGAAACATGATGCAGATGCGCCAGATCGCGGGTATGCGTGGTCTGGTGTCCAACGCCAAGAACGAGACGATCCCGCGTCCCATCAAGGCGTCGTTCCGCGAGGGCCTCACCGTCCTCGAGTACTTCATTTCCACGCACGGTGCCCGTAAGGGTCTGGCCGACACCGCGCTGCGTACCGCCGACTCGGGTTACCTCACCCGTCGTCTGGTGGACGTCTCGCAGGACGTGATCATCCGCGAGGAGGACTGCGGCACCGACCGCGGCCTCAAGCTGAAGATCGCCGTCAAGGGCGAGGACGGTGTCCTGCGCAAGACGGACGACGTCGAGACCTCGGTGTACGCCCGCATGCTGGCCGAGGACGTCGTCATCGACGGCAAGGTCATCGCGCCGGCCAACGTGGACCTCGGTGACGTGCTCATCGACGCCCTCGTCAACGCGGGTGTCGAGGAGGTCAAGACGCGTTCGGTCCTGACCTGTGAGTCCGCGGTCGGCACCTGTGCCTTCTGCTACGGACGCTCGCTCGCCACCGGCAAGCTGGTCGACATCGGTGAGGCGGTCGGCATCATCGCCGCCCAGTCCATCGGTGAGCCCGGTACCCAGCTGACGATGCGTACCTTCCACACCGGTGGTGTGGCCGGTGACGACATCACCCAGGGTCTGCCCCGTGTCGTCGAGCTCTTCGAAGCCCGTACGCCGAAGGGTGTCGCTCCGATCTCCGAGGCCGCTGGCCGCATCCGGATCGAAGAGACCGAGAAGACCAAGAAGATCATCGTCACGCCGGACGACGGCAGCGAAGAGACTCCCTTCCCGATCTCGAAGCGCTCCAAGGTGCTCGTCCGCGAGGGCGACCACGTGGAGGTCGGCCAGAAGCTGACCTTCGGTGCGACCAACCCGCACGACGTGCTGCGCATCCTCGGCCAGCGTGCGGTCCAGGTCCACCTGGTCGGCGAAGTCCAGAAGGTCTACAACTCGCAGGGCGTGTCGATCCACGACAAGCACATCGAGATCATCATCCGGCAGATGCTCCGCCGCGTGACGATCATCGAGTCCGGCGACGCGGAACTCCTGCCGGGCGAGCTCGTCGAGCGCTCGAAGTTCGAGACCGAGAACCGTCGTGTGGTCACCGAGGGCGGTCACCCCGCCTCCGGCCGTCCGCAGCTGATGGGTATCACCAAGGCCTCGCTGGCCACCGAGTCGTGGCTGTCGGCGGCGTCCTTCCAGGAGACGACCAGGGTCCTGACCGACGCGGCGATCAACGCCAAGTCGGACTCCCTGATCGGCCTCAAGGAGAACGTCATCATCGGTAAGCTCATCCCGGCCGGTACGGGCCTCGCCCGCTACCGCAACATCCGGGTCGAGCCGACCGAGGAGGCCAAGGCCGCGATGTACTCGGCCGTCGGCTACGACGACATCGACTACTCGCCGTTCGGCACCGGCTCCGGCCAGGCCGTTCCGCTGGAGGACTACGACTACGGTCCGTACAACCAGTAAGCGAGTCGTCTGATCGCACCGCAGGGCGGTCACCCCGGGAGGGGTGGCCGCCCTGCGGCGTTGTGCGCGGGGTGCACGCCGCGTCGGGCGAGGCCCTGGGCGCCGGGGCCGCGGGCGGCCCGCGCGGTGCTTCGGGGGCCTGTCACCGGGGCCTGCGCGGGGAGGGTGAGGAAACTCATCCCGGGCCGCGGGTGCGCGTCGGCGCCACCTCCTGCGGGAAGCGCCCCACCCCCTGCGGCCAGGGGTTTTCCCGCTCCAGGCGCCGGAGAACGTGCGTGTAAACGCCATGGATCGGGCGTCGCGCCGTCCGCCGGGGGGTGTCCCCGTCCGGGCGACGACGCCCGCGCGTCCGGCCGCGCTCCATTTGTTTTGACCCGAGCCGATGAGGTAGGTACGCTCAAGCCTTGTGCCTGGGGTGTGCCTGGGCTCGGTATGCGTGTCTTCAGCCGCAGGCCGGGTCCGGACAAGGCCACCGCAATCTGCGCCTCATCCGTTGTTTTCCGGCAGAGGCTTGCAGTATTCGACACACCCGACCGCGTGGGTCGGCGATGTTCCAGGTTAGTTTCAACGAACGGCACACAGAAACCGGAGAAGTAGTGCCTACGATCCAGCAGCTGGTCCGGAAGGGCCGGCAGGACAAGGTCGAGAAGAACAAGACGCCCGCGCTCGAGGGCTCGCCCCAGCGCCGCGGCGTCTGCACGCGTGTCTTCACGACCACCCCGAAGAAGCCGAACTCGGCGCTCCGTAAGGTCGCGCGTGTGCGTCTGACCTCCGGCATCGAGGTCACGGCCTACATTCCGGGCGAGGGACACAACCTGCAGGAGCACTCGATCGTGCTCGTGCGTGGTGGCCGTGTGAAGGACCTGCCGGGTGTTCGCTACAAGATCATCCGCGGCTCCCTTGACACCCAGGGTGTCAAGAACCGCAAGCAGGCCCGCAGCCGCTACGGCGCCAAGAAGGAGAAGTAAGAATGCCTCGTAAGGGCCCCGCCCCGAAGCGCCCGGTCATCATCGACCCGGTCTACAGCTCTCCTCTTGTCACGTCGCTGATCAACAAGATCCTGCTCGACGGCAAGCGTTCCACCGCCGAGCGGATCGTCTACGGCGCTATGGAAGGCCTCCGCGAGAAGACCGGCAACGACCCGGTCATCACGCTGAAGCGCGCGCTCGAGAACGTCAAGCCCGCCCTTGAGGTCAAGTCCCGCCGTGTCGGTGGCGCCACCTACCAGGTGCCGATCGAGGTCAAGCCCGGTCGCGCGTCCACCCTCGCCCTGCGCTGGCTCGTCGGTTACTCCCGCGCCCGTCGTGAGAAGACCATGACCGAGCGCCTCATGAACGAGCTGCTCGACGCCTCCAACGGCCTCGGTGCGGCCGTCAAGAAGCGCGAGGACACCCACAAGATGGCCGAGTCCAACAAGGCCTTCGCGCACTACCGCTGGTAGTCGTTACCCACATCGAGACCGAGAGAAGACTGAAGCCTTATGGCTACCACTTCGCTTGACCTGGCCAAGGTCCGCAACATTGGGATCATGGCCCACATCGACGCGGGCAAGACGACCACCACTGAGCGGATCCTGTTCTACACCGGTGTCTCTTACAAGATCGGTGAAGTCCACGACGGCGCTGCCACGATGGACTGGATGGAGCAGGAGCAGGAGCGCGGCATCACGATCACGTCCGCCGCGACGACCTGTCACTGGCCCCTCGAAGATGTCGATCACACGATCAACATCATCGACACCCCCGGCCACGTGGACTTCACCGTCGAGGTGGAGCGTTCGCTCCGCGTCCTCGACGGTGCTGTGACCGTGTTCGACGGCGTTGCCGGCGTCGAGCCCCAGTCCGAGACCGTTTGGCGTCAGGCGGACCGCTACGGCGTGCCGCGCATCTGCTTCGTCAACAAGCTCGACCGGACCGGCGCCGACTTCCTGCGCTGCGTCGACATGATCGTGGACCGCCTCGGCGCCACCCCGATCGTGATGCAGCTGCCGATCGGTGCCGAGGCCGACTTCGAGGGCGTTGTGGACCTGGTCCGCATGAAGGCCCTCGTCTGGACGGCCGAAGCGTCCAAGGGCGAGATGTACGAGGTCGTCGACATCCCGGCCAACCTCCAGGAGCTGGCCGAGGAGTACCGCGGCAAGCTCGTCGAGACCGTCGCCGAGAACGACGACCAGCTGATGGAGCTGTACCTCGAGGGCACCGAGCCCACCGAGGAGCAGCTCTACGCGGCCGTCCGTCGCATCACCATTGCCTCCGGCAAGGGTGGGGACACGACGATCAGCCCGGTGTTCTGCGGCACCGCGTTCAAGAACAAGGGCGTCCAGCCCCTGCTCGACGCGGTCGTCCGTTACCTGCCGTCGCCGATCGACGTCGAGGGCATCGAGGGCCACGCGGTCAACAACGCCGACGAGGTCATCACCCGCAAGCCGTCCGTCGACGAGCCGCTCGCCGCGCTCGCCTTCAAGATCGCGAGCGACCCGCACCTCGGTAAGCTCACCTTCATCCGGGTTTACTCGGGTCGCCTGGAGGCCGGCACCGCGGTGCTGAACTCCGTCAAGGGCAAGAAGGAGCGCATCGGCAAGATCTACCGCATGCACGCGAACAAGCGTGAGGAGATCGAGTCGGTGGGCGCCGGTGACATCGTCGCCGTCATGGGTCTGAAGCAGACCACGACGGGTGAGACGCTGTCCGACGACAAGAACCCGGTGATCCTGGAGTCCATGGACTTCCCGGCACCGGTCATCGAGGTCGCCATCGAGCCCAAGTCCAAGGGTGACCAGGAGAAGCTGGGTGTAGCCATCCAGCGTCTCGCGGAGGAGGACCCCTCCTTCCGTGTTCACTCGGACGAGGAGACCGGCCAGACCATCATCGGTGGTATGGGCGAGCTCCACCTCGACATCCTCGTCGACCGCATGCGTCGCGAGTTCAAGGTCGAGGCGAACGTCGGCAAGCCCCAGGTCGCGTACCGCGAGACGATCCGCAAGACCGTCGAGCGTCATGACTACACCCACAAGAAGCAGACCGGTGGTACCGGTCAGTTCGCCAAGGTGCAGATCGCGATCGAGCCGATCGAGGGCGGCGACGCCAGTTACGAGTTCGTGAACAAGGTCACCGGTGGCCGTATCCCCCGGGAGTACATCCCCTCGGTGGACGCGGGTGCGCAGGAGGCCATGCAGTTCGGCATCCTGGCCGGCTACGAGATGACCGGCGTCCGCGTCATTCTTCTCGACGGTGGCTACCACGAGGTCGACTCCTCGGAGCTCGCGTTCAAGATCGCCGGTTCGCAGGCCTTCAAGGAGGCCGCGCGCAAGGCTTCTCCCGTCATTCTCGAGCCCATGATGGCCGTTGAGGTCACCACGCCCGAGGACTACATGGGTGAGGTCATCGGCGACATCAACTCCCGCCGTGGCCAGATCCAGGCCATGGAGGAGCGCCACGGTGCTCGCATCGTGAAGGGCCTCGTGCCCCTCTCGGAGATGTTCGGCTACGTCGGAGACCTCCGCAGCAAGACTTCGGGTCGCGCAAGCTACTCGATGCAGTTCGACTCCTACGCCGAGGTTCCGCGGAACGTCGCCGAGGAGATCATCGCGAAGGCCAAGGGCGAGTAACTCTCCCGAGCTCACGCTTTAGGCTTGTCACCGGAGCCTGGTGGGCATCGTCGCAGCGCGCGAGCACTGCGGCGGATGCCCCGGGTTCCGGCATCCCAGCAAAGATCACCTGGCGCCGATGAAGCAAGGCGTACAGAACCACTCCCCAGGAGGACCCAGTGGCGAAGGCGAAGTTCGAGCGGACTAAGCCCCACGTCAACATCGGCACCATTGGTCACATCGACCACGGTAAGACGACCCTCACGGCCGCCATTACCAAGGTGCTGCACGACGCGTTCCCCGACCTGAACGAGGCCTCGGCCTTCGACCAGATCGACAAGGCTCCCGAAGAGCGTCAGCGTGGAATCACGATCTCCATCGCGCACGTCGAGTACCAGACGGAGTCGCGTCACTACGCGCACGTCGACTGCCCGGGTCACGCTGACTACATCAAGAACATGATCACGGGTGCCGCGCAGATGGACGGCGCCATCCTCGTGGTCGCCGCCACCGACGGCCCGATGCCGCAGACCAAGGAGCACGTGCTCCTGGCCCGCCAGGTCGGCGTTCCGTACATCGTCGTCGCCCTGAACAAGGCCGACATGGTGGACGACGAGGAGATCCTGGAGCTCGTCGAGCTCGAGGTCCGTGAGCTCCTCTCCGAGTACGAGTTCCCGGGCGACGACCTGCCGGTCGTCAAGGTCTCGGCGCTCAAGGCGCTCGAGGGCGACAAGGAGTGGGGCCAGTCGGTCCTGAACCTGATGGCCGCCGTCGACGAGTCGATCCCGCAGCCCGAGCGCGACGTCGACAAGCCGTTCCTGATGCCGATCGAGGACGTCTTCACGATCACCGGTCGTGGCACCGTCGTCACCGGCCGCATCGAGCGTGGTGTCCTCAAGGTCAACGAGACCGTTGACATCGTGGGCATCAAGCAGGAGAAGACCACCACCACGGTCACCGGCATCGAGATGTTCCGCAAGCTGCTCGACGAGGGCCAGGCCGGTGAGAACGTCGGTCTGCTCCTCCGTGGCATCAAGCGCGAGGACGTCGAGCGCGGCCAGGTCATCATCAAGCCCGGTTCGGTCACGCCGCACACCGAGTTCGAGGCCCAGTCCTACATCCTGTCGAAGGACGAGGGTGGCCGTCACACCCCGTTCTTCAACAACTACCGCCCGCAGTTCTACTTCCGTACCACGGACGTAACGGGCGTCGTGACCCTTCCCGAGGGCACCGAGATGGTCATGCCTGGTGACAACACCATCATGAACGTCGTGCTGATCCAGCCGGTCGCCATGGAAGAGGGCCTGAAGTTCGCCATCCGTGAGGGTGGCCGGACCGTGGGCGCCGGCCAGGTCACCAAGATCATCAAGTAATTGCTTGAGGTCTGACCTGGTTGCTCCTCACTGAGCACCGAGAAGGGCCCCGTCCCACCGCGCGAGCGGTGGGACGGGGCCCTTCTTCTCGTACGGGCCTTCTTCTTGTACGGGCCTTCTTCTTGTACGGGCCTTCTTCTTGTTCGGGGCTTGTTCTTGTACGGGCTGCGTACGGGGCCTTCTTCCCGGGCCGGACCGGGGCGGTGCCGGATCGCCGCCGGGCCGGGGTGCGGCCCGGCGGCGGGGCCGTCAGCGCTGCCGGGCGGCCAGGGCCGCCGCGTTGATCTTCGGAGCCAGCTCCGCGACCGCCCATTCGACGCTGTGCGGGGTCGGTTCCGCGAGGGCCTGGGCCGCGGCGGGGTCCAGGGGGATGTAGCGGCCGTCGGTGACGGCCGGCATCGTCCGGAAGGCGGGGGTCTTCTCCAGGGTGCCGAGCGTGTCGGTCGTGCCGGCGGCGAGGACGACGTCGGTGTCGGCCAGGCCCACGTCGGCGTAGTCGAGATAGGTGCGGGAGGGGAGGCTGGAGTCGGGGAGCTGGGACGTGCGCGCGTCCAGCTTGACCCCGAGCTTGCGCAGGACGCGCGCCGAGGTGTCCTCGCGCGACTTCACCGCGCCGACGCCGTGCGGCATGGGGTTGACCAGCAGGCTGAAGCGGGTGCCGACGATGGCGGGGAAGACCGCGCGGGCGTCCACTGCGGTCTGCTCGGCGGCCGTGATGAGCTGTTCGCCCACGTCCTTGACGCCGAGCGCCTTGGCGATGATGCGGGTGCTCGTCTGCCAGGGGTCCTCGTCGGGGCCCTTGAGGTAGTGCACGACGGGCGCGATGGCGGACAGGGCGTCGTACTCCGGGACGAGAGTGCGGTCCCGGGCGGCCAGGATGACGTCGGGCTTGTACGAGGCGACCTCGGCGACCACGTCGCCGCCGGCCGGGAGCAGGCGCGGCCGCTTCCCGGAGAGGGCGGCCTTCGTCCAGGGCGCGATGCCGCCGGCCACTCCCTCCGCCGCGGGCATGACCACCGGCTCGAAGCCGAGCGAGAGCGCGATGTCGGCACTGGCGCTGTCGAGTGCGACGACCGTCCGCGGCTTCCCCTTGATCTTCGCCACGCCGAGTTTGCCCTCGACCGAGACGGAGGCGGCCGTTCCGTCGGCCGTGCAGGCGGTGGCCAGCAGCAGGGCGGAGGCTATGCCGGCGAGTGCACCGGTCCGGATGCGGGTGTTCATGCTTCTCCTTGACTCGCTCCCCGCGACAGTAGCCTCATTCGTACGCACGTACGTGCGTGGAATGCGTGATTCCGGTCGCCCGGACCACCGGGGGCGCCAGGCGCGGGCGGCGGGAGCCTGCCCATGATCCGGGCGGGGTCATCCCCGTGTTCGAACCCCATCACCCGGTCCGCCCGGCTGCCGTTCCGGCGGGGACTGCCCGTCCCGGCCGTTCCGCAGTTCCGCCGTCTCAGACGGCGACCGCCGCCGACGCGTTGCGGACCGGTCGGCGGACCATGTACACGTCGACCGGGTCCCGGGACTCCTCGACGAAGCCGTGCCGCTCGTACAGCGGCCGCGCGGCGCTCCCCCGAACGACGATCAGCCGGACCTCCGCGCCCGCCTCGTCGGCCCGGGTGAGCAGGGTGCGCAGGACGGCGGTGCCGATGCCGAGGCCCTGGAGGCCGGGGGAGAGGTAGAAGTTCTCCAGCCACCGGCCCTGCTCGGTGGGGCGCAGGGTGACGCTTCCGGCGAAGGCACCGTCGACCTCGATGACCGAGGTGTGCTCCGGTACGAAGGTGTCGCGCAGCCGCTGGCGGACCCGGTGCTCGTCGTACCGGCCGAGCCGCTCCAGGTCCGGCCGCAGGACGACGGCGCGCAGCTCGGCGATGGTCTCGATGTCACCGGGCAGGGCGGGACGCAGGGCCCAGGCGGCGGCGACTGCGGGCAGGGTGCTGTTGTTCATCCGTCAAGTATCTACGCCGCGCAGGAGCGGTACGCGGCGCGGCGGCGGGCCCGGCACGTATGCCGGGCCCGCCGCCGCGAGGGGAGCGCCGTCAGGCGAGGATCTTCTCCTTGGCCCGCTGGAACTCCTCGTCCGAGATGTCGCCGCGTGCCCGGACCTCGGAGAGCTTCGAGATCTGCTCCGCCGGGGTCAGGCCGCCGCTACCGCCGGCCGTCTCGCGGATGTACGTCTCGAACGCGTGCTGCTGGTCCTTGGCGTGCCGGTGTTCGCGGGAGCCCATGCCCCGCCCGCGCGCGATGACGTAGGCGAAGACGCCGATGTACGGCAGGAAGATCACGACGAGGAGCCAGACCGTCTTGGCCAGGCCACCCATGTCGTCGTCGCGGAAGATGTCGGCGATGATCCGGAAGAGGAGCACCAGCCACAGGACCCATATGAAGACCCACATCGCGGTCCAGAACGCTCCGAGGACCGGATAGTCGTAGGCCAGGTAGACGCCGTCGTTCATCGCTCTCTCCTGTCGGAGCTGTAGCAGTGCCACCCCCGGGAGCATCCATCCTGCGTCCGGTCGGGGAAGTCGGCCACGCGAGAGGGGAAGCGGTCGGGCGCGGGCCGGGCGGCTCAGCCCGGCGGGGGCGGGGTCACCGTGCGGTGCACCCGGGCACCGGGCAGCCCGCGGAGGATCTCGGCGCCGATATCGGAGAGGCGCTGCGCGTCGGGCGGTGTGGCGCCGAGCCCGATGGCGTACCGGACGAAGCCCTGGCCGGGTGCCGCGTCCCCGGCGACCGGGCGGGGCCAGGCGCGGGTGTCCGGGGAGCCGGACGCGGCGAGCGCGTCGAGGAGTGTCAGGAGGCGGCCCCGGAAGCGGCCCTCGTCCTCGCCCTCGCCCACGGAGACCAGCGCCCAGGCGGTGTGGCGCGGGTGCGGGAGCGGTGGGGCGCACAGCCGGGCGTACGGGACGGGGTCGGCGTCCGCCACCGACTCCAGCAGCTCCCACCCGCGGTAGAGCTCCTCGGCGATCAGCTCCCGGCCCGCCACCGACACCTGGGTGGTGCAGGAACGTACCGGCGCGGTCGGGGTCAGCACCGTGACGGCGTCGCCGCCCTCGCGGGAGGCCGGGGGAGCGGAGCAGTCGGCGGGATCGGCACCGGAGAGGACCACCGGGCGGTCCCAGTCCCACGCCGCCCACCCCGCGAAGAAGCGCCGCAGCAGCGCCGTGCGGGTCGGCCCTTCCGCCCGGGAGACCTGGTCCGGGTGAGTGGCGGGAGCGGGGTGGGTGGCGGAGGCGGGCTGGGCGGCGCACGCGGACCGGGTGGCGGACGCGGCGGGCCGGGCGGCCGCCTCGCCCGCCGTCCGGGCCGCGAGGAGCGTCCAGGCGAGCCCCGGCAGCCCGCCGAAGGGCGCCGAGTCGAGCCCCCGCGCCCGCGCCCACGCCTTGACGTCGTGGGCGAGGCCGGTGAACGCCCCGCGGTACGCGGCCGTGGCGGCGAGCACCGCCTCCGCGTCGCTCACCGCGCTCAGCGCGACGGCCGCCGCCGCACCCCACTCCTCGCGCCGTCCGACGGCCCGCGCCGGGTCCCGGCCGTCCGCGACCACCGTCACCAGGTCCACCCGCAGGCCGCCGAGGCGGAAACGCAGCCCGGGCACCCTGGCCCCGACCACCTCGCGCACCTCCTCGGCGTCCGGCAGCCGGCGGCCCAGCGCCCGGGCGCCGAGCGGTGCGGGCACCACCGCCACCAGGTCCACGTCCGCGCCGGGCAGCGCGCCGCCCGTCCGGCGCGAGCCGACGAGGTGCACGCGGGCGCCGGGCAGCGCCCGCGCCACCCGGCGCACCAGCTTCTCGGCGGCGACCCCGGCTTCCCCGCCCGCCGATGCCGCCGAGCCCGCCGATGCCGCCGAGCCCGCCGATGCCGCCGAGCCCGCCGATGCCGCCGAGCCCGCCGATGCCGCTGAGCCCGCCGGTGCCGCCGGGGTCTTCCCGGCTCCGGCCTCCCCGGAGCCGCACCCGGAGGTCTTCCCGGTCGGCGAACGTGTCCCGGGCGGGGCCCCGTCGACCGGTACCCACCCGACCCGTACGCCGAAGTGGTCCGAGGCGTAGAGCCCGGTCGCGTCCGGCGCGTCGCCCACCAGCTCCGCCCGCGCTGGGCGCAGCCGTGGCGAGCGGAAGAGCACCCGGTCCAGGCGGGAGGCCCGTCCGGTCAGTGAGCCGACGGCGGCGAGGGGGTTCACCGAGGGGTCGAAGGTCGGGGTGGCGTCGTCGGGCCCGCGGACCTCCGTCCAGGCGTCCGGGAGACCGAGCCGCGCCTGCGGGTTCGGGCCGCCGTCGTTGAAGTCGCCGACCAGCAGGAGGTCGCCTTCGAGACCGGCCAGCCCCGTGGCGAGATCGGCGAGTTCACGGTCGCGGCGGGCCGCACCCTCGGGGGAGTGGTCGCTGCTGAGATGGGTGACCGCGACGGTGACGGGCCCGCCCGCCGTCTCCACGACGACTGCGGCGACCGCCTTGTGCCGGCCCAGCGCGTGCCATCCGGCCTCCCGCACGGGCAGCCGGCTGAGCAGCAGCAGCCCGCAGTCGGCGACGTCGCGCCCGTCCGGGGCGGCGCCGAACGCGTACTCCGCCCGCACCCATCCGGTGCCCGCCAGCAGCTCCAGCAGCGGCGGTTCGACCTCCTGGAGGGCGATGACGTCCGCGTCGGCCTCCCGCAGCGCGTCGAGCAGGAGGGGACGGCGGCGGGCGGTGGCGATGCGCTCGCCGTCGTACCGGTCCCAGAGCGTGTTCCACGTCAGCACACTCAGCCCGCTCGGCCCGCGCCCGGACGGGCCGGGGCGCCCGGCCGCCTGGACCGGCTCCCACGTCCCACCGCCGCCGCACGCGTGCGGCGTCCGGGCCGCGAAGTACGGTGACGGCAGCAGCCGTTCCTCCCGCACCCGGCCCGCCGGCCCCGTGTCCACCCGGTCCACACCGGTGGCGCGGTCCCACACCACCTCGCCGTCCGCCTCGAAGAAGAGCACCCGGTGCCAGGGGACCTCCCCGCCCGGCGTGAAGCGCGGCAGCGGCACCCGCTTCGGCTCCCGGCCGCGCTGCGCGACCCCGATCACGAACCGCGCCGGATCGAAGCGGGCGTCCCACCGGATCCGGTGGTAGATCTCGTCGCTGGTCCGCATCAGACCGCCCTCGCCTCCACCGTGCCGCTCGCACCCAGGTACCACGTCCGGTGCGCCTCGCCCGGGTAGGGCGGGACGTACCGCCGCGCCTGCGCCTCCTGCACCGGGGGCGGTACGGGATGGGTACGGGTGGCGTTCCGCCGGGCCAGCTCCGCCGTGTCCACCAGCGCCGCCACGTGCGTGACGAGCGCGTCCCGCCCGCGGGCGACGCCGTGCACCAGTGAGCGCTGTCCCGGGGTGAGGGAGGTGGCGTCCCAGACGGTGGTCGAGCCGGGCAGCAACGCGCGCTCCAGCCGTTCGACCGCCTCCCGCACCACCTCGGCGTTGGCGCTCTGGTCGGCCCGGTCGCCCCGCGCTTCCCGCAGGTCGTCGAGGGCGATGTAGGTGCTCACCCCGGGCAACGCCCGGGCGTACGTGCTCTTCCCGCTGCCGGACGGTCCGCAGAGCAGCACCAGGCGCGGGAACTCGCCCGACCGCCACCGCCAGGTGGCGGGGACCGCCTCGTCCGCGGTGGTGATCCGGCCCCGCGCGTACGCCTCGCGGGCCTGCGCCCGGCAGCGGTCGGCGGCATCCGGCTCCAGGCCGTCGAACACCTCGCGGAGCCCGGCGGGCTCGCGCACCTCCTCCGCGTGGAGCGCGGACCACGCGACCTGTTCGCGTGCCGCCGGGGTCGGGGCGGTGGCGGCCGCGAGGGCGTGCAGGGCCGGCAGGCCGGCGGCCCAGGACATCCGGGTCAGGCCGGTCCGGCGCTCCTCGTCCGGGTACGGGCGGTGCAGGGAGCGGTGGAGCCCCACCAGATCGGCGACCCGGACGGCCTGCGACATGCCGAGGACCGGGGCGAGCCGGGGCGCGATCCCGGACCGGCGGTCGCGGTGCAGCAGCCCCGCCAGGACGCCGTCCAGCCGTTCGTCGCCGAAGGCGCCGGAGCCCGTGGCGCCGGCGGCCGCGCCCATCGCCACCGCGGTACGGGCGTCGGGAGGGTGCGCGGCCCCGGACGGGGGCGCCGCGTCCTCGGGCGCCGCGTCGTGGGGCACCGGGAGGGCGAGCGCCTCGCCGAGGCCTTCCGCGTCGACGGCGCCCCCGGAGCGGACGTTCCACAGGGCGGCGGACGGGCCCAGCGTGTTCGGCACCACGGCCGCGTGCATCCAGTGGGTGCCCGTCGTGACGTGCCCCGGCCGGACCCACTTGGCGACGGCCCGCCCGAACTCCTCGGCCCCGAACGCTCCGGCCGGGCGCACGACGTACCCCTCCTGGCGCCCGGTGTCGAGGGTGAGTCCGCGCAGCGCCTTCTCCGCCCGGGGGTCGAACGCCCCGCGCCAGAGCACCGGCGGCACCGGGATGCCCAGTTCGCGGAGGAAGGCGGTGGTGCGGTCCCAGCCGAGGCAGCGGTCACCGTCCCAGACGGAGAAGCCGTAGAAGAAGCCGTCCAGCCGGTCGTACGGAATCGAGTGGCGCGCGAACACGTTCTCGCCGCAGATCCGCCACCCCGCCGGGATGCGGGAACCCACCCGCCCCTGGAGGGCCTTGACCCAGCCCCGCGAGGGGTGGTGGACGGAGTCCAGCGAGCGGGCGTGCAGCCCGTCCGCGTAGAGCGTGGTGTTCTCGCCGTCGAGCTTCTCCGTCACGACGACCTCGCGCCCGGCGAGGACCGACAGGTCCACCACCCGCACGTCGTCGGAAGTGGCCCCGGGCGACCAGGGCAGGTGCGGGGTGCGCGGATAGTGCGTACGCATGCTCCTGCCCCCCGGTGGTGACGCTCCGATCGCCACTGTAGGCAGGGGGGCGGCGGGAACTCCACGGATTTTCCGACGGCGGGCGGGCGCGCGGACCGTCCGCCGGCGTAGTGGTGCGCGCGCCCGCCGCCGGTACTTCCGTCATCGCCGGTCCGCGCATTCCGCACACTGCCGCAAGGTAAATCCCTTATGACGACGGCGTGACGGCGGAGCGGTCGAAGCATCCTCTTTTCCGGGCCATTCCCGGGGATCACTCCGTTTCGTCCATGTGCCGGGGGGATTGCTCATTCCCGCGCACGGGTCGGTGGCTCCCCGGGCAATGCGGGCGATTTCCGCTTCGCGGGGCGCCGATTCGGCCGACGGGGCGGAAAAACCGCACAAGACCCGGTGAAAAATTGTGACGCAGTCCACATCCGTCCCGTGGGTCACCGCTGTGACCTGGCATTCGAGTGGAGAGGGGGAGGGTCACATACGCGCCATGGTGACTAAAAATGAGCCCATCGTCACCGGGGGGAAGCCGGAAGGATAGGTATCGTCCTTCTCGTACCTGAGTCTCGGTTCCGAGGGGAAGCGTCATGCCGGAAATTGAACTCGACTACTCCACCACCGTCTCCCGGGAGCTGGTCCATCGCGAGTCCGTGGCCGAGGTCTTCCTGACGGACCACCGTCCGCACGGCAACGGCGTCCGCATCGCGGCCCAACTCCCCCGCACGCACGCCTACTACAGCGACCACACGGTCAGTCCCGCTCTCTACGACCCCCTTTTGCTGATGGAAGTGCTGCGGCAGTGCGGCATCCTCGCCTCCTCGGTCTACCTGGAGGCGCCCGACGACTCGGCCTACGTCTTCGACGCCGCCGCCTTGGACGTGCTGGACTTCGAAGCGCTCCGGATCGGCCCCCGGCCCGGGCGCATGTCGATCGACTTCCGCATCGCCGGGACGAGGAGCCGCAAGGGCCGCGCCTACGGAGCGGTCTACGAGGTGCGCGCCGACATCGACGGCAGGCCGGCCGTCAGCGCCCGGCTGGAGTGCCGGTGGATGCCGCGCCGTACCTGGAAAGCGCTCCGCGAACGCACCCGGTCGGGCCTCGACCTGACTCCGCGGGCGCACCTCACCGGCCTGCGACTGCCCACGTACCTGGTGGGACGGCGCTCGGCCCACAACGTGGTCCTCGCCCAGGCGGAGCGGGACGGTGCGCTGGTCACCGGCCACGTGGTCGTGGACCGTGACCACCCCGGCCTCTTCGATCACGCGCTGGACCACATATCCGGCGCGGTGATGTACGAGGCGTTCCGCCAGACCGCGCTGTACGCGGCGAGCGAGGTGCACGGTCTGGCGCCCCGGGGCCTCGTGACGGAGGAACTGCGCATCGACTTCCTGCAGGTCGCCGAGTTCGAGCCGGCGACGGACTGCCGGGCCGAGGTGCACGCGCTGGAGGAGTCCGGCGTGACCGTGGACCTGGCGCTGGTCCAGGGGGACCGCTCGGTCGCCACCGGCCGGATGCGCCTGAACCGCAGACTCTGCGGCGGCCTCGCCGACCGCGGCCTCCGAATGGCCACCGCGTGAGCGGGCCGGAGCGCGAAGGTGCGGGGCACCCCCGCCGGACGGTCTGGTTCGACTTCGGCGGTGTGCTGTCACCCTCCCTGGACGACCTGTTCCTCGCCTTCGAGAAGAAGACGGGGATCGGCCCCGCGCAGATGGCGGCGGCGCTGGGGGACGTCGGCAGGGAGCTGGGGGTACCGCCCCTCGAACCGGTCGAACTCGGCCGAATGGCGGAGGCGGAGTGGGCGGGCAGGATCTCGTCGGCGCTGCGGAGCCGTTGGCCCGGTCTCGACCAGTCCCTGGCCGACTGGGCGCACTTCGGCCGCCAGTGGTTCGAGGGGGTCGAGGCCAACGTCGCCGTGGCCGGGGCGGCACGGACCCTGCGGGACGAGGGTCTGCGCGTCGCCGTCCTGTCGAACAACGTCAAGGAGTGGGAGCCGTACTGGCGCCCGCTGATCGGGCCCGAGGGCGCGTTCGACCCGGTCGTCGACTCCTGTGTGCACGGGGTGCGCAAGCCGCAGCCCGAGATCTTCACCCTGGCCGAACGCCTGGCGGGAACGGAGGGCCAGGACTGCGTGCTCGTCGACGATCTGGAGGAGAACTGCCGCGCCGCCGAAGCGGCCGGCTGGACGACCGTGCATTTCCGCGAGACGGGACAGGCCCTGCGCGAGCTGAGTGCCGTCACCGGTGTCCGCCTCTGCCCGTTGCCGTAAAGAGCTGCGTGAAAGAGCCCCGTGAAAGAGCTGCGTGAAAGAGCTGCGTGAAAGAGCTGTGAAAGGGACGTGAAAGCGGATCGCCCGGATCTCCTCGCCCGTCTCGTACACGAGGCTTCTGCCGCATTTCCGGAGAATGACACTCCCGTCGCCGCAGTGATCCCGTCGCACCCCTTTCGGTCCCTGCCCGATTTCCCGCCACGCGCCCTCTGCGCGCGTGCACCACTTTTCCCCGCGTCCCGCACGCGTGCGCTCTCCCGGGACGTCTCCCTCGCTTTCACCACCCCGTCCGCCTTCGTTTTCCTGGAGTCCTCGTGACCACATCGACCACCGCACCGACGACGGTGGAAGGCATTCCGCACGTCGATCCGCAACCGACTTTCGTGCCGATGGCCGAACGCAGCGCCGGCGGCATTCCGCAGATCACTCTCCCCAGCGGACACACCGCGCTCCACGTCACTCGCTACGTGGACGTCCACCGGGTGCTCACCGGCCCGCAGTTCGGCCGGACCGTCACCAATGTGGAGGACGGCCCGAGTTTCCTTCCGACGATCATGCCGAAGGAGCTCCTGCTCAACCTCGACGCCCCGGACCACGCGCGCATGCGGGGTTTCGTGAACGCCGACTACAGCGCCGCCGGGGTGGACAAGCTGCGCCCGGTGGTCAGGGAACTGCTGGCCGGGAAAATCGCCCGGCTGAGGGCCGAGGAGAGCCCCGACCTCTTCCGTACCGTGCTGGACACCCTGCCCGCGGAGGTGAACGGGCGGTTCCTCGGCATCCCGGACGAGGACATCGCGTACTACCGTCCGCTGGGCCACACCGTCCAGGTGGCCTCGCACGAGGACGTGCCCGGACTGGTCGCGGACTTCACCGAGCTGTACACCTATCTAGCCGGACTCGTCTCGGGCGCCCGGCCGCGTGCCGAGGGCGGGCTGATCGACCGCTTCGTGGCCGCCCGGGGCTCGGTGGAGCCGCCGCTCGACGACGCCGAGCTGATCGGCATCCTGCTGGGCTCGGTGCTCGGCGCCGACCAGAACATCCTCTCGGTCGCCTCGAAGATCCTGTACGTCCTGCTCTGCCGGCCGGCCCTCTGGCAGCGGCTGGCCCAGGAGCCGGAGGTGGCCGACCGGCTGGTGGACGAGCTCATACGGCTGATCCCGCTGGGCAACATCTCCGCCTTCCCCCGGGTGGCGAGCGAGCGCGTGGAGATCAGCGGGGGCTTCATCGAGGAGGGCGACGTCGTCTATCCCGACGCCTTCCGTGCCAACCGCGACCCGGAGGTCTTCGCGGACCCGCTCACCGTCGACGTCGACCGCACGGGGCGGCGGCACCTGCAGTTCGGTTACGGGATGCACCACTGCATGGGCGCCGCGCTGGCCCGGATGGAGATCGCGGAACTGCTGACCGCCCTGGCGGCGGAGTTCCCCACGCTCACCCTGGACGCCGATCCGGCCACCCTGCCCTGGGACAGCGGCGTGATCCTCCGTCGCCCCACCGCACTTCCGGTGCGGTGGTAGCGCCGGGAGCGCCGGTGGAGAGCTAGGGGCGGAACAGGGGCACGGCAGGGGCACGGCGCTGCCGTGCCCCTGCCGCCTGCCGCCGCCCGGCGCCTGCGGTGCTCGTCGGCCGGGTGGGGTTCCCCGGCCGGGAGAGGCGAGGCCGGGACCGTCAGTGCGCCAGGAGCTCCTGGAGCGGGGGGAGGGGCGCGTTCTGGGTGATCAGCCGGAGCAGTCCCGGGAAACGGGCCTCGATGTCCTCGCGCCGCAACTGGGCGCTGCGGCTGTTCCCGCGGTCCACCTGCTGGACGAGCCCCGCCTCGCGCAGGATGCGGAAGTGGTGGGTCCGGGTGGATTTGGAGACCGGCAGCCCGAAGGAGGTGCACGTGCGTTCGGTGCCCTCCGGCTCACCGGCGAGGGTGGCGATCACCTGCAGGCGCATCGGGTCGGACAGGGCCTTGAGCACTGTCTGGAAGTCGATCTCCTCGCGGTCGGGGTGCCCTTCGGTGTCCGGCATGACGGTTTCCTCCCGTACGGGTCTGGTCGCCGCTCCGCGCGGCACCTCCAAGGTACTGCTTGCGTCGGACCTTACGTCCATGCCAAGGTGAGGTTCGAAAAGCAACGTACCTCCTCGACGGGTGGGCGCGGCGATCCGCAGCCGCCCCTCTCCCTCCCGGCCGTCAGACCTCCCGTACGCCTTTCCTCCCGCAACCGGAGTTCTCCGTGGCATCACCGACCACTGATCCCGCCCGCCCCGCAGTAGGCCCCTCCGCGCCGGAGTCCGCCTCCACCGGTGGTGGACTGACGCTCTTCGCCGTACTGCTCGCGGTCTTCGTCGTCCCCACGTCCATCTCCGGTACGGCGGTCGCGCTGCCCGACATCGGCGCCGACCTCGATGCCGGAGCGGGCCCCCTCCAGTGGGTCGTCAACGCCTTCAACGTGGCGTTCGCCTGCTTCACCCTGGTCTGGGGGGCGCTCGCCGACCTCACCGGCCGCATCCGCGCCTTCGCGATGGGGGCCGCGATCTTCGCCGCCGCCTCGCTGGCCTGCGCCCTGGCCCCCAACGTCTACGTCCTCGACGGGGCCCGCGCACTCGCCGGCCTCGGCGGCGCGGCGATCTTCGCCTGCGGCAGCGCCATTCTGTCGTCCGCCTACGAAGGACCGGCGCGCGCCAAGGCGTTCGCCGTCTTCGGCACCGTCGCTGGCATCGGCGTCGCGCTCGGCCCCACCGTCTCCGGACCGGCCATCGACGCGCTCGGCTGGCGCTGGATCTTCGTCCTCCAGGCCATCGTCCTCGTGGTCGTCCTGGGATGCGTCCCGGCGATCTCCCGCCGCGTCGGCGACGCCCCCACCCGCGCCGGGCGCCTCGACCTGCCCGGCGCCCTCCTCTTCGTCCTGGCCATGGCCGCTCTCACCTACGCCATCGTCCAGGGCTCCGACTGGGGCTGGTCGTCGCCCGGCACCCTGGGGCTGCTGGTCCTCGCGCTGCTGCTGTTCGCCGCCTTCGGCGCACTGGCCCGGCGGACCGCGGCGCCGCTGCTCGACCTGTCGGTGGTCCGCGAGCGACGGTTCCTCGCCTACACCCTCGTACCGGTCGCCGCCTCCTTCGGCTTCGTCACCCAGCTGACCTATCTGCCGTCCTACCTCTCCGCGGTCTCCGGCTACAGCGCCTCGGCGGCCGGCGCCACCATGCTGCTGCTCACCCTCCCGGTCCTCGTGCTGCCCCTGGTGGGGCTCAAGCTGGTCCAGCGCGGCGCCACCCCGCTCGCCGTGGTCTTCGCCTCCCTGGTCTGCCTGATCGTCGGTGACCTGGCGCTGCTCCTCATCGGACCCGGGAGCTCCCTGGCGGCCATGGCGCTGCCGATGCTGATCACCGGCGCCGGCATGGGTCTCTCGGCCGGCCTGGTGGACGGACAGGCCCTCGGGATGGTGGAACCGGCGAAGGCCGGCATGGCCGCCGGCTTCCTCAACACGCTGCGGCTGGGCAGCGAGGCCATCGCGGTCGCGGTGTTCGGCTCGGTCCTCGCCTCACTGACGGTGGGGCACTCCGGCGACGACCCCGTCGGCACCTACAACAGCGCCTTCCACACCCTGCTCTGGGTCATGGCCGCGATCTGCCTGGTCCTCGGCCTGCTGGTCGTCGCCCTGGCCCGCAGCGGCGGGACCCCCGCCGACAAGGGCACCGGCACCGATGGCGATCCGGTCGCCGAGGCCGGCACGGCCACCGGCGCGGACCCGGCCACCGGCGCGGACCCGGCCGTCGGCGCGGACCCGGCCGTCGGCGCCGACCCGGCCGTCCACCGCGCCCGCCCTTCCGCCACCGCTTCCGCCGCGGAGTGAGCGCCGTGACCGCGGACTCCACGGACTTCCCGGCCCGCCCCCAGGTCCAGGTCCTCGTCGTCGGAGGCGGCCCGGTCGGCATGCTGATCGCCGCCGAACTCTCCCACTACGGAGTCCGGGTCGCCGTCGTCGAGCAGAACCCGGTCACCCTGGACATCCCCAAGGCCGGGACCCTGCACGCCCGTACCGCCCAAACACTGCGGCGCCGGGGTTACCTCCCCGGTCCCGGCGCCGCCTCCGCGCTGCTCTCCGAGGAACGGGCCCAGGGCTTCCACTTCGCGGGGCTCCCCGGCCTGACCATCACCGCACCCGCCGTCGAGGGCGAACCCATCGTCGGCCGGGCGCAGAGCGACCTCGAACGCCAATTCGAGTTCCTGGCCGGGCGCCGGGGCGCCGCCGTCCTGCGCGGCTACCGGGCGATCCACCTGCGTACGGACGATGAGGGCGCCGTCCTCACGGTCCGGGAGGACGGCAGCGGCCGCGAGTCCGAGCTCGCGGCCCAGTGGGTGATCGGGGCCGACGGCGCGCGCAGTTCGGTCCGCGCCCTGGCCGGCATCGGCAGCGAGGAACACCTCCCGACGACCCGGGCCGTGCTCGGCCTGGTCACCCTGGACGACCCCGCCCGCGTACCGCCCGGCTGGACGCCGACCGCACGCGGCTGGACCGTCATCGGGCCCAACCCGTTCGGGCCGAGCCGGGTCGCGGCCTTCGACTTCAGCGGGCCGCAGGAGGACCGGCGTACCCCGCTCACCCTCGAAGAACTCCGGCGGACCGTCTCGCACATCGCCGGATTCGACATCCCGATGAGCACCCCGCGCTACCTGGACCGCTTCAGCGACTACTCCCGCCTCGCGCACACCTACCGAAAGGGCCGTGTCCTGCTCGCCGGGGACGCCGCCCATGTGCACTTCCCGGTGGGAGGCCAGGGGCTCAACCTCGGTCTGCAGGACGCCGTCAACCTCTCCTGGAAGCTCGCCCACCACCTCAAGGGCTGGCCCAGCCCCACCCTGCTCGACAGCTACACCGCCGAGCGCCGCCCACCGGCCGCCCGCACCATCGACAACACCCGGGCGCAGCTCGCCCTGATGCAGCCGGGCGGCCAACACGACGCACTGCGGGCGCTGTTCACGGATCTGCTCCGCAACCCGGCGGTCAGCAGGCAGCTCGGCGACATGATCAGCGACCAGGACGTCACCCTGCCCCGGGACCCGGACGGGCACCCGTGGACCGGCATGTTCCTCCCCAACTTCCCGCTGCGGACCGCACGCGGGGAGACCTGTGTCGCCGATCTGCTGCACTCCGGCCGTCTCCAGCTGATCATCCTGTCCGGCGAGACGGAGACCGCCCTGCGCAAGGCCGCGGGGCCGTGGGACGAGGTGCTCGACGTGGTGACGGCTCCGGCCGGGGCCGTCGGGCGGCTGACGGCCGTCCTGGTCCGGCCGGACGGATACATCGCCTGGGCCGACGAAGGCGACGGCTCGGACGACGGCGCTCCCGCACTCGAGGCAGCACTCGATGCCCTCCTGGGACGCCGCGACCCCTCCGCAACACCCTTCATCCCCGGAGACTCACCGTGACCGGAAGCCGCATCACCGCGCTGGGCCACTACCAGCCCTCCCGCGTCCTCACCAATGACGAACTCGCCGCGTCGGTCGACACCACCGACGCGTGGATACGCAGCCGGGTGGGCATCCGCACCCGCCACATCGCGGACGCCGAGGAGACGGTGGACACGATGGCGGCGGCCGCCGCCGAGAAGGCACTGGCCAACGCCGGAAGAGCAGCCGACGACATCGACCTGGTCGTCGTGGCCACCTGCACCGCGGAGAACCGCGCCCCGAACATGGCCGGCCGCGTCGCGGACCGACTGGGCGTGGGCCGTCCGGCGCTGCTGGACGTCAACACCGCCTGCTCCGGCTTCAACCACGCGCTCGCCCTCGCCGACCACGCCATCCGGGCGGGGTCCGCCGGGCGCGCCCTGGTGGTGGCGTCCGAGAAGTTCAGCTCCGCGGTGGACTGGACCGACCGCAGCACCTGCATCCTGGTCGGCGACGGAGCTGCGGCGGCCGTGGTCGAGCCGTCGGAGACCGCGGACATCGGCCCCGTCCTCTGGGGCTCCTTCCCCGACAAGGGGCACGCCGTACGGATCGAAGGGACGCCCCCGCGTTTCGCCCAGGAGGGCCAGGCGGTGTTCCGGTGGGCCACCGGAGAACTCCCCGCCCTCGCTCTGCGCGTCTGCGAGCGAGCCGGAGTGCGCCCCGAGGAACTGGGTGCCGTCGTCCTCCACCAGGCCAATCTGCGGATCATCGAACCCATCGTGGCGAAGCTGGGGGCGGTCAACGCGGTGGTGGCCACCGACGTCACGGTCTCCGGCAACACCTCGGCGGCCAGCGTCCCGCTCGCCTTCTCCAAGCTCCTGGAAGAGGGTTCCGTCCCGTCCGGCGCCCCGACCCTGCTCTTCGGCTTCGGCGCGGGCCTCGCCTACGCGGGACAGGTCGTGCTGGCCCCCTGAGACAGCGCCCCCTCGTCCGGCCGGCAGTCGCGGCAGATGCCCGGTGCGGGGGACCGGAACCCCCGGTCGCAGCTCTCGCAGTTCTGCATGGGGACGACGGCCGGACCCCGGGCGGCCGCCGGACCCCTCGGAGTCGTCGGAGCCGTCGGGCGCCCGCTCCCGGAGGGGAGCGGCGGGGGCACCTGGCTCCTCAGGCGGGCGCCGAGGAACTTCACCGGGTACTTCACCTGCGGGGGCAGGTCGCCGAGCAGGGCCGCGCGCACGTCGTCCGGGCGCACGTCCCGATCCAGCCAGACGACCACGGACGGCGCGAGGAGCCGCACGTGCTCCTCGCTGAGCCTCAGCCGCTCGTCCGCGCCCCGCAGCCCACTGAGCAGTTCGACGGCGATGGCGTGCCGCGCCCGTTCGGCCGCAGTGGGCGCGGCCGGCGCGGTCGGCCGCTGGAGCGAGGCCCGGATGGACGCGGCACTGGGTACGCCGGGGGTGCCGGTTCCGGCAGGCGCGTCCCCCGCCGTGGAGAGGTGAGGTGCCGGGGGAGCGGCGGGCTCCGTCGGCCGGTGGGGGTCGGGCGACGCCGGCGGCCCGGTCGGCGGGGGCGGTGCGTCCGGCTCCGGACGTACGGTCCCGGTCCCGACCGGCGCTTCCCACGCGAGGGCGGGAGGCACGTCTGCGGGCGCTCCCACGGGGGTCCCCGCAGCTGCCGCCGGAGCGAAGGCCGAGGTCGAGGCCGGAGGCGGAGCCGGAGCAGAGGTCGGAACCGGGGCTTGGGCCAGAACCGGGACCGGCACAGGCACCGGCACCGGAGCCGGGGCGATGGCCGGAGCCGTAGTGGCCCCCGGCTCCCACAGCTCCCGCAGCGCCTCCGCCGCCGTGCACATCGCCCGTACCGGCCGTCGCTCGGTGCGCCGTCCGCGGGGGGTACGCGCGGCCCCGCTCCAGGCGGTGGGCGCGGCCCCCGCCCGCTGCTGCGGTACCGCGACGGCGCCCGGCCCGGCGACCGTACGGCCGGAAGACCTCCGCCCGCCGGTGGCTCGCTGCCTGGTCGCCGCCTCGCGCTCGGCGCGGTCCTGCCGGGCGGCGTCGGGGTGGTTGTACGCGATGGTCCGCGTCCTGATCCGGCCCTCGCCGACACGGTCCCGGGGGCGGTCCAGGTACCCGCACCGCTCCAGTTCGCGCATGGCCCGCGCGATGGTCTCGGCGCCTTCCCGGAAGCGCTCCGCGAGCGCCTTGATGCCCACCCGCTTGCCGGGCGGCAGCGACTGGATGTGGACCGAGACGCCGATCGCGACGAGCGACAACTCGGGGTGCTGGGCCAGGTGGTTGCCGACCACCACGAACTCGCTGGTGAGGGGGACGGTCACGTGCGACAGCCCTGCGGGCCGGGTACGGCTGCGGTCAACCACTGTCTGGGCGCGCGGGCGCGCGCTAACCTGCTGGGTATCCATCGGGAAGGGCTTTCTTCCTAGTTGGTCAGGCCCTCGTTCGGGATGCCAGTCCCGGCCGGGGGCCGTCCTATGTCTGGTGAGGGGCGGATGCCCCTGCTGTTGGGGGGAGCATATGCCTGCCAACCGGACCATTAGGGAGCGCAGTTGGTAAAACTCACCCGTCCGGGTGAGTGGCAGCCGAGAGCCCGTTGACCCGCCGCCGACCAGGCGTGCCCAGCGGCCGGGCCCTGCCGGGTGGGGTCGGGTGGGGTTTGGTTCTTTACCCGGTTCTTTAAAGCTGGTGAGTCCCGCGGCGCCCCGTCCCTCCGCGCCAGGACACGGATCGCCAGGACCCGGTCCACCGGGTCCCGGCAGTCACGACCCGGTGACCGACACCTCCGCCCACACCGTCTTCCGGGGGAACGGCCCCTCTTCCACACCCCAGCGCGCAGCCAGTGCCTCCACGAGCACCAGACCCCGCCCCGACTCGCAGTCCGCCGCCGACGCGGAGTCCGCCCCCGACGCCCGTACGCGCGGCAGTCGGTCGCGGCGGGTGTCCGCCACCTCGATACGGAGCGTGTCGCCCGTGAGAGTGAGCCCGAGATGGAAGTCGCGCCCCCGGACGTATCCGTGCACCACCGCGTTGGCCGCCAGCTCCGCGACCACCAGAGCGGCCGCGTCCCGCGGCAGCCCCCACGAACGCAGCTGCTCCGTCGCCAGCAGCCTGGCCAGTCGGGCGGCCCGAGGAGTGGCCGAAAGCTGAAGCGTGAACTTCCCCGAGGTGGCGCGCGGTTGGACGATTTCTTGGTTCATGTCACTCAGCGTGGCCGCAGGTCACTACGCTGGGAAGTGCCGACGCGGGTACGGACGGTGACTGTCCGGTCGGGGGACTCCCCTGTCCAGTCCGTACGGCGCCGCGCATGCCTGAGTGACGGGTCGAGAAGGCGGGGATCTCCGATGCTGGAGGAAGACGGCAGGGACGGTACGGCCGACGGCATGGACGAGCCGGACGTCGGAGACTTCGGCCTGGAGGACGACTCCGGCGCGGTGATCGCCGCCGTCGGCAGGCAGATCCGCCTCTGGCGCGAAGCCGCCGGCCTGCGCGCCGCCGACCTCGGCCGCGCCATCGGCTACGGCGAGAACCAGGTCTACAAGGTCGAAGCCGGCAAGCGCATCCCCAAGCCGGAGTTCCTGGACAGGGCGGACGAAGCCCTGGGCGCGGGCGGCAAGATCGCCGCGATGAAACAGGACGTGGCGGAGGCGAGGTACCCGAAGAAGGTCCGGGATCTGGCGAAGCTGGAAGCGGATGCGGTGGAGATCGGTTCCTACGCCGCAGGGGTGTTCGACGGACTTCTCCAGACCGAGGAGCACAGCCGGGCTCTTTACGGGGAGAGGCTTCCCGCGTTCACCGAGGATGCGATCGACAGGCTCGTGGCTTCTCGGATGGCGCGGCAACGACTGCTCGGACGATCTCCTGCGCCCTTGCTGACGTTCGTCCTCGAAGAGGCCGTGTTGCAGCGTCCCACCGGAGGCAGAATGGTGTTGCGCAGGCAACTGGAACACCTTCTGGAACTCGGCAGGTTGAGGCATGTAGAGGTCCAGGTCATGCCGACGGACACCGAGGAGCACGCGGGACTTGCGGGGTCGCATCGCGTACTCAAGTTGTCGGACGGCTCGTCGGTGGGGCACACCGAGGTACAGCTCACGAGCCGATTGATCACCGATCCCAAAGAGGTTCACATCCTTGAGATGCGGTACGGAATGATCCGGGCGCAAGCGCTCAGTCCTCGCCAATCCCGGGTACTCGTCGAAAAACTGCTGGGAGAGACATGAACATCACGCCCGTGACCGGAGGCTCTTCCGACCTGGAATGGTTCAAGAGCAGTTACAGCACGAACGACGGTCCCTCGTGTGTGGAGGTCGCCAGGGCCGTCTCCGCCGTCCACGTACGGGACTCGAAGAACCTTCGTGGTCCGCAGCTCGGGTTCCGGCCTGCCCCGTGGGCCGCGTTCGTGGGGTTCACGGCCGAGGACTGACAGCCGAGGAGGAGAGATGGGCATGTGGACCTACACCGAAGTCGCGCCTGGCCTGGCGTGGTTCAAGAGCAGCTACAGCACGAACGATGGTCCCGACTGCGTCGAAGTCGCCTCGGCTGCCTCCGCCGTCCACGTCCGGGATTCCAAGAACCTCGCCGGTCCCCGGCTCAACTTCCGGCCCGCATCCTGGATCGCGTTCGTCGGGTACGCGGGGCATTGACCGCGCCGGGACCGCGCACAGGAGCGGGGCGCGCCGTGGGCGCGCCCCGCTCCTCGGGTCAGCAGTACGTCGGGTCGCGGGTCAGTGGTAGGCGTGGGCGACGGCGTGGCCCTTGCCGCGGCCGATCATCCACTTGTTGACCGGAGTGGTGATCAGGAACGCGATGGCCAAACCGCCCAGCAGCGCGCCCCAGAACAGGCCCTCGTCCACGTGGGCGTCCATCGCGCCGGGAACCACGGCGATGATGCCGTTGTCGACGAGTTCCATCACGGCGATCGAGGCGGTGTCGGCGGCCAGCGCGACCTTCACGGCGGTCCTGAAGTCCAGGCCGGCCCGCCGGACCGCGAACAGCGTGAACGAGTAGCCGAAGACGAACGCCAGCACGATCGCCAGGACCATCGTCTGGACATTGCCCCACATCAGGGCCGTGCCGATGGCCATACCGAGGATCTCGCCGATGGCGCAACCGGTCAGGCAGTGCAGCGTCGCCTTCGCCGCCGCTCCCCACGACGCCCCCGCCGCACCGTGGCCGGCGGCGTGCGGGGCATGGGCGCCGTGTCCCGCGCCGTGCGCCCCGTCGGGGGAGTGCGGGCTGTGGTGGTTCGAGCTGTGGGCCATGACGATCGTCCCCTTTCCGTCTCTGCCTGGACCGCGTCCCGCGGCCCCACACGGGTGAACGACATACCCCCCTGGGGTATTCCATAGGGCGGACGGAGCTGTCAGCGGGCCGGCAGGATCTCCACCCCGGTCTCCGCCACGAGCTGTTCGATGACCGCGTTGCCGGGTTCGGCATCGGTGATCAGTCCGGTGACCCTCTCCCAGGGAAGGACGCGGAACTGCGAGGCCGTGCCGATCTTCTCGGAGGACGCGAGGACGTAGGTGTCCGCCGCCCGCGCGGAGAGGGCCCGCTTCATGGCGGCCTCTTCGGCGTCCCCGGTCGTGAGGCCGGCCTCGGGGTGCACGCCGGTGACGCCGAGCAGGCAGAGATCGGCGGAGACGTTCTGGGCCGCCTCGACCGCCGCCGCACCGCAGGTGACCGCCGAGTGCTTGAAGACCCGGCCGCCGAGCAGGAAGAGTTCCGCCCGCGGGTGGTCGAGCAGAGCGGCGGCGATGGTGGGGCTGTGGGTGATCACCGTGCAGGCGAGCTCGGGCGGGAGCGCCCGGGCGACGGCCAGAGCGGTGGTGCCGCCGTCGAGGATCAGCGAGCCGCCCGGCCGCACCAGGCCCGCCGCGACCGAGGCGACCTTCCGCTTCCCCCCGGAGGCGACGCTCTGCCGGGCGGCATAGTCGACCACCGCCGGGGACGCGGGCAGCGCGCCGCCGTAGACCCGCTGGCAGAGACCCTCGGCCGCGAGATCGCGCAGGTCGCGCCGCACGCTGTCCTCGGAGATCCCCAGATCGGCGGCGACGTCCTTGGCGACGATCTTGCCCTCACGGGCGAGCAGCCCGAGTAGATGGTCACGTCGTTCGGCAGCCAGCATGCGCACTCTCTCTCGTTCTTGCACGTTTCTGCATGTATCGTACTCGTCCATGACCCCCGATGCGACCGACACGACCGTTGCGACCGAGACGACCGACACGACCACTGCGACCCACGCGCCCGTTGCGGCGGGCGCGACCGACACCCCCATGCTCATCCTGATCGCCGGTCCCTACCGCTCCGGCACCGACGGAGACCCGCGGGCCATGGCGGCCAACCTCGACCGCCTCGAAGCCGCCGCATGGCCGGTCTTCGCCGCCGGGCACATCCCCGTCATCGGCGAATGGATCGCCCTGCCGGTGCTGCGTTCCGCCGGAGCGGGTCCTACCGACCCCTTGGCGGACGAGGTCCTCTACCCGACCGCCCACCGACTGCTCACCCGCTGCGACGCAGTACTCCGCCTGCCCGGCGAGTCCGCCGGCGCCGACCAGGACGTCGCCACCGCCCGGCGCCGCGGCCTGCCCGTCTACTTCGAGGCGAGCGCCATTCCTCCGCGTACCCCGTGCGAGGCGGTGTGACCACCCGCCCCGGCGTCGACGCCCCCGACCACCGGGGCCGCACCGGACTCGACCGGGCCGGGCGCGACCTGGACCGCAACCCCGGCGTGCTGGTCCGCGACGTCGAACTGACCTCCCGGGGCTGGCACGTCCTGCGCCGCACCACCTTCGACTACCGCCGTCGCGACGGGCGTTGGGAGACCCAGCAGCGCGAGACCTACGACCGCGGCAACGGCGCCGTCGTCCTGCCGTACGACTCCGGGCGGGGGAACGTCCTGCTCACCCGGCAGTTCCGCTACCCGGCGTACGTCAACGGCCACCCCGACGGCATGCTCGTCGAAGCGGCTGCCGGACTGCTCGACGAGGACGACCCGTTCACCGCCGTCCGACGCGAGGCGGCCGAAGAGCTCGGCGTCGTCCTCGGCCCGCTCACCCACGTCCTCGACGCCTACATGAGCCCCGGGTCCGTCACCGAACGGCTCCACTTCTTCGCGGCCCCGTACACGGCAGCAGACCGGACCGGAGCCGGCGGCGGCGTGGAGGAGGAAGGAGAGGACATCGAGGTCCTCGAACTCTCCTTCACCGAGGCCCTCGCCATGACCGGTGACGGGCGCATCGCCGACGGCAAGACCGTCCTCCTCCTGCAATGGGCGGCCCTGCACGGACCCTTCGCCCCTCTCGTCCCTCCCGCGAGAGCCGTGACGCGAGAGCCATGACGCGAGAGCCATGACGCGGGAAGCGTGACGCGGGCCACCGGCAGGGCTCCACCCGCACGGAGGCGCCGAGCGGCCCGGGGTGGACACTGGAGGGCGATGACCCGCCACGACGTACACGCAGAGGGCCCGGACCTGGCAGCCCTGGCCGGGCTCCTCGCCGACCGCACCCGGGCCGGTTTCTGCCTCGCGCTGCTGGACGGCCGGGCGTGGACCGCGACCGAGCTCGCCCGGCATGCCGGGGTGGCCCCTTCGACGGCGACCGAGCACCTGAACCGCCTGGTCGCCGGAGGACTGCTGGCCGAGGAACGGCAGGGCCGTCACCGCTACGTGCGCCTGGCCGACCCCGCCGCGGCGGAGGTGATCGAGAACCTCGCCGCCATGGCTCCCCGCCGCGCCGCACCCCTCGCCGTCTCCCTCCCGGCCGTCAGCCGCAGCCGGGCCCTGGCCCGGGCCCGTACCTGTTACGACCACCTCGCCGGAGCCCTCGGGGTCGCCCTCACCACCGCCATGACCGACCGGGGTCTGCTGGACTGGGCGCACGGGCTCACGCTCACCGCCGCCGGGACCGCCTGGCTGGACGGGCTGGGCATCGCGCTGCCGCCGCCGACCGGCCCGCGGCGGCCACCCGTACGCTCCTGCCTGGACTGGACGGAACGACGCCCGCACCTCGCCGGAGCGGTCGGAGCCGCCCTCTGCCGGCACGCCTTCGACGCGGGGTGGATCACCCGTATCGGCAGCAGCCGGGCAGTCGCCGTGACCGGCACCGGAGCCGACGCCCTCGCGGACCACCTCGGGCTCGTCGGCCTCGTACCCGCCGGGAGCCGGGGCCCGTCGTCACCCGGAACACCTCGTCACGACCTGCCGGACACCGCCTGAGGCCGTCGGCCGCTCCCGCGGTCGCGGTCAGGGGGTGAGACTGAGGGTGCGGGCGACCTCGGAAGCCGCAGCGCCGGTACGGGTCGGCGGCTCGCTGTCGCGCAGAGCGGCGTCCTGGTCCTTGAGTCCGTTGCCGGTGAGGGTGATGACGATCGACTGCCCGGGGGCGACCAGGCCGCGCTCGTGGTGGTCCAGGAGGCCGGCGACACCGGCTGCCGAGGCCGGCTCGACGAAGACGCCGTCGCGGCGGCCCAGCAGACGGTAGGCGGCGAGGATCTGCTCGTCGGTGACGGCGGCGACCAGGCCGCCGGACTCCTCCCGCGCGGTGATCGCGCCCTCCCAGGTGGCGGGGTTGCCGACGCGGATCGCACTGGCCAGGGTCTCGGGCCGGGAGACCGGTTCGCCGTGTACGAGCGGTGCGGCTCCGGCCGCCTGGAACCCCCACATGCGCGGCAGGCGCCGGGCGCGCCCCGCGGAGTGGTAGGTCCGGTACCCCTGCCACGTGGCCGTGACGTTCCCACCGTTGCCGACGGGCAGGCAGTGGATGTCGGGGGCTTCACCGAGCGCGTCCACGATCTCGTAGGCGACGGTGCGCTGACCGGCCAGGCGCAGTTCGTTGCCGACACTGTTGACGAGGGCGACGGGATGGTGGGCGGCGAGCTCCCGCGCGATCCGCAGGCAGGCGTCGAAGGTGCCGTCGACCTCGACGATCCGGGCGCCGTAGCGGATGGCCTGTCCCAGCTTCCCCAGCGCGACCCCTCCGCGCGGCACGAGGACCGCCGCACTCAGGCCTGCCCGCGCCGCGTAGGCGGCGGCGGAGGCGCTGGTGTTCCCCGTCGACGCACAGATGACGAGCTCGGCTCCGTCCTCTGCCGCTCTGCTGAGGGCGACCGTCATCCCCCGGTCCTTGAACGAGCCCGTGGGATTGGCGCCCTCGATCTTGAGCCGGACGTCGCAGGCGGTCAGGCCGGAGAGGTGCGCGGAGCGCAGCAGCGGGGTGTTGCCCTCGTGCAGGGAGACGGTGGGGGTGCGGTCGGTCACCGGCAACCAGCGCCGGTAGTCACTGTCGATCAGTCCGTGCCAGGAGTTCATGGCGGAGAACGTAACAGACGTTTCATCGGACGGGTCAAGAGAGATTGTGTGTAACATTCGGTGTCATGGACCCCGTGGTGGCGCAGCTCGAAGAGATCTATCCCCGGCTCGCTCCCGGAGAGCGGGCGGTGGCCCGACTGCTCCTGGACGACTATCCGTTCGCGGCACTGGGTTCCCTGCGGACCCTGGCGGAGCGGGCCGGGGTGAGCCCGCCGACGGCCTCGCGCCTCGTCGACCGGCTCGGTCACGAGGGCTTCGCCGGATTCCAGGCCGCCGTCCGGACCGGTGCGCAGGAGCGGTCCCGCCTGCGCGAGTTCGCCGCCCAGGGTCTCGACCCGCGAGGAGCGGCGGCCGAGCTCCACCACGGCCTGTCCGAAACGATCGCCGCGTTCCACGCCCCCCTGCTGGAGTCGGCGGCCGGGGCACTCGTCGGGGCGCGAGCGGTCTGGGCGCTGGGCGGTCCCCTCAGCGAACTCGCGGCCGACTACCTGGTCCGTCAGCTCGGGGCGCTGCGGCCCGCCGTCCGCTTCGTCACCGGAAGCGGCCCCGAGCGGGCGCGATCGCTGCTGGAGGTGGCCTCCGGGGACCTCGTCGTCGCCTACGACTTCCGGCGCTACTCGGCGCAGACCGCGGCCTTCGCCCGGGCGGCCGTGGCACGGGGCGCCCGGCTCCTGCTCATCACCGACGCCTGGAGGTCACCCCTGGCGGACCACGCCCACGTCCTCGCCCCGCTTCCCCGCGCCGCCGCCGGGCCCATCGCCCCCCTCACGCACGAGATCGCCGTCACCGAACTCCTGCTCGTCGCCACGGCGGCGAAGCTCAACGCCACCGAGCGACTGGACGAGTTGGACGAACTGACGCGGTCGCTCCAGCCCCCGGCGGAATAGCCCCGCAGGGGCTGCGGAACTGCCGGGGCTGCCGGGCACGGGATCGCGGCCGGCCCGACGGACCGCGGGCCGGCCGCCGGGGATCGCGACGCGTGGCCGGACGGCCGGTCAGCCGGACTGCCACAGCTCGACCCGGTTGCCGTCCGGGTCGGTGACCCGGCCGAAGCGGCCGACGCCCGCCACGTCCTGCGTCTCCTCGGCCACGTCCGCTCCCGCCGCCCGGAGCTGCGCGAGCATCGCGTCCAGGTCCCGGACGCGGAAGTTGAGCATCGTCCGCCGGGCGCGGGAGCCGAAGTAGCCGGTGTCGGCGTCGAACGCGGCGAAGACGAACGCCCCGGCCTCCGGGTGCCACATGCCGTTGTCGTCGAGGTCCAGCCCGAGGCGGTCGCGGTACCAGGCGCCCAGGGCGTCCGGATCGGCGGACCGCACGAAGTAACCGCCCACTCCCCGCACGCGTTCCATGCCGACAGGGTGCCGGCAGGGCGCCGGTTCCGGGACGGAACCGCGGTTCTGGGGGCGGGCACGGGGCCGTCCGGCGGTCGGCCCCCGCGAAGAAGCGCGCCCCCGCACGTGAGGGGCGCCACACCCGGATCCTCCGGACCCGGCCGCACGGAGCCACCCCGCCCCTCCGCGCCCGCGTTTGAGCAATCGCCCGTGGGGGGTAAGATCCTGGGCCGATTGGCCAGGCTCCCACCGCGTGTGGCACACTGGCCAGGTTGCTCGGTTGAGTGTCAATGCTGCGCGCCTCCCGCCGGGAGGACCGGAAGCGAGTCCCACAGTACTCGTCGGCCCTGAATGGGTCGGAAGTACGGGAATCTTCCGGGAAGCGTCAGAGGGGCATAGACCAGGCACCCGGTGGGCGTTCCGCCCCCGACAAGCTCTTCATTGAGCGCAGCGCGGTCCTCGGGCCCGCACCCCCTTGGTTGGGATCTCCTTCGGGAGATTTTCGTAGAGGGGATGCGACACGCCCGACCGCGTGGGTCGGATGCGGAGGTCAGGAGAACCCCCGGGTTCCAGAGCGTTTCGAGAGACAGGACTACTAGTAGCCATGGCGGGACAGAAGATCCGCATCCGGCTCAAGGCCTACGACCACGAGGTCATCGACTCCTCGGCGAAGAAGATCGTCGAGACGGTGACCCGCACTGGTGCGTCGGTCGCGGGCCCGGTGCCGCTGCCCACTGAGAAGAACGTGTACTGCGTCATCAAGTCGCCGCACAAGTACAAGGACTCGCGCGAGCACTTCGAGATGCGCACGCACAAGCGCCTCATCGACATTCTCGACCCCACGCCGAAGACGGTTGACTCGCTGATGCGTCTCGACCTGCCGGCCGGCGTCGACATCGAGATCAAGCTCTGAGGTGACGCGCGAGATGGCTAAGAACATTAAGGGCGTCCTGGGCGAGAAGCTCGGCATGACCCAGGTCTGGGACGAGAACAACCGGGTTGTCCCGGTGACCGTCGTCAAGGCCGGGCCCTGTGTCGTCACCCAGGTCCGCACCAACGACAACGACGGCTACGAGTCGGTCCAGATCGCCTTCGGCGAGATCGACCCGCGCAAGGTGAACAAGCCCCTCAAGGGTCACTTCGCCAAGGCCGACGTGACCCCGCGCCGCCACCTGGTGGAGCTGCGCACCCCGGACGCCAGCGAGTACACGCTGGGCCAGGAGCTCACCGCCGAGGTGTTCGAGTCCGGCGTCAAGGTTGACGTCACGGGCAAGAGCAAGGGCAAGGGCTTCGCCGGTGTCATGAAGCGTCACAACTTCAAGGGCCTCGGCGCCGGTCACGGCGTCCAGCGCAAGCACCGTTCCCCCGGTTCGATCGGTGGCTGTGCCACCCCTGGGCGTGTCTTCAAGGGCATGCGCATGGCCGGTCGTATGGGTAACGAGCGCGTCACCACCCAGAACCTGACCATCCACGCGGTTGACGCGGAGAAGGGTCTGCTCCTCATCAAGGGCGCGGTCCCCGGTCCGAACGGCGGCCTCGTACTGGTCCGTACCGCGGCCAAGGGGGCTTGAGGTAATGAGCACCATTGACATCCTTTCGCCGGCAGGCGACAAGGCCGGTACCGTCGAGCTCCCCGCGGAGATCTTCGACGCGAAGACCAGCGTTCCGCTGATCCACCAGGTCGTTGTCGCACAGCTGGCTGCTGCCCGTCAGGGCACGCACAAGACCAAGCGTCGCGGCGAAGTCCGTGGTGGTGGCCGCAAGCCGTACCGCCAGAAGGGCACCGGCCGCGCCCGCCAGGGTTCGACCCGCGCACCGCAGTTCGCCGGCGGTGGCGTCGTCCACGGCCCGCAGCCGCGTGACTACTCGCAGCGCACCCCGAAGAAGATGAAGGCCGCCGCCCTCCGCGGTGCCCTCTCGGACCGGGCGCGTCACTCCCGCATCCACGTCATCACCGGCGTGGTCGAGGGTGGGATCTCCACCAAGGCCGCCAAGACGCTGTTCGGCAAGATCTCGGAGCGTCCCAACCTGCTCCTGGTCGTCGACCGTGCCGACGAGGCCGCGTGGCTCTCCGCGCGCAACCTGCCCCAGGTGCACATCCTGGACCCGGGCCAGCTCAACACGTACGACGTGATCGTCTCTGACGACGTGGTCTTCACCCAGGCCGCTTTCGAGTCCTTCGTGTCTGGCCCCCAGACCGCTGAGACCGAAGGGAGCGACGCCTGATGAGCGAGGCGACCGTTACCAGCAAGACGTACTCGGACCCGCGCGACATCCTCGTGAAGCCGGTCGTGTCCGAGAAGAGCTACGCGCTGCTCGACGAGAACAAGTACACGTTCATCGTCGCGCCGGGCTCCAACAAGACCCAGATCAAGCAGGCCGTCGAGGCGGTCTTCTCGGTCAAGGTCACCGGCGTCAACACGATCAACCGTCAGGGTAAGCGCAAGCGCACCAAGACCGGTTTCGGCAAGCGCTCGGACACGAAGCGCGCCATCGTGACCCTCGCCGAGGGCGACCGTATCGACATCTTCGGCGGCCCGACCTCCTGACGGAGGTAGGGACGTCCAGGATCCGGAATATTTCCGAGGACTGAGAAAACATGGGTATCCGCAAGTACAAGCCGACGACGCCGGGCCGTCGTGGCTCCAGCGTCGCCGACTTTGTCGAGATCACGCGGTCCACGCCGGAGAAGTCGCTGGTCCGCCCCCTGCACAGCAAGGGCGGCCGTAACAACACCGGTCGTGTGACCGTTCGCCACCAGGGTGGTGGCCACAAGCGCGCCTACCGCGTGATCGACTTCCGTCGTCACGACAAGGACGGCGTGCCGGCCAAGGTCGCGCACATCGAGTACGACCCCAACCGCACCGCGCGCATCGCGCTCCTGCACTACGCGGACGGCGAGAAGCGTTACATCGTCGCCCCGAAGGGCCTGAAGCAGGGCGACCGTGTCGAGAACGGCCCGGCCGCCGACATCAAGCCCGGCAACAACCTGGCGCTGCGCAACATCCCGGTCGGTACGACCATCCACGCCATCGAGCTGCGGCCCGGCGGCGGCGCGAAGTTCGCCCGCTCCGCCGGTGCGTCCGTGCAGCTGCTGGCGAAGGAGGGCACGATGGCCCACCTTCGTATGCCCTCCGGTGAAATCCGGCTGGTCGACGCACGCTGCCGCGCCACCATCGGCGAGGTCGGCAACGCCGAGCAGTCGAACATCAACTGGGGCAAGGCCGGCCGCATGCGCTGGAAGGGCGTTCGCCCGACCGTCCGCGGTGTCGCGATGAACCCGGTTGACCACCCGCACGGTGGTGGTGAAGGCAAGACCTCCGGTGGACGTCACCCGGTCTCGCCGTGGGGTCAGAAGGAGGGTCGTACTCGCTCGCCGAAGAAGGCATCGAGCAAGTACATCGTCCGCCGCCGCAAGACGAACAAGAAGCGCTAGGAGCGGGTTTAGATGCCGCGCAGTCTCAAGAAGGGGCCCTTCGTCGACGGACACCTCATCAAGAAGGTGGACGTACAGAACGAGGCAGGCACCAAGAACGTCATCAAGACCTGGTCCCGTCGCTCGATGATCATCCCGGCCATGCTGGGTCACACCATCGCGGTGCACAACGGCAAGATCCACGTCCCGGTGTTCGTCACCGAGTCGATGGTCGGCCACAAGCTCGGCGAGTTCTCGCCGACTCGCACCTTCCGCGGCCACGTCAAGGACGACCGGAAGTCGAAGCGCCGCTAACGCGGGGTGGAAACGACTATGACTCACACCGAAGGGACAACCATGGAAGCCAGGGCCCAGGCGCGGTACATCCGCGTCACGCCCATGAAGGCCCGCCGAGTGGTGGACCTCATCCGTGGCATGGATGCCACGGAGGCTCAGGCGGTCCTGCGTTTCGCCCCGCAGGCCGCGAGCGTGCCGGTTGGCAAGGTGCTCGACAGCGCCATCGCCAACGCTGCACACAACTACGACCACCCTGACGCCTCTTCGCTGGTCATCAGCGAGGCGTACGTGGACGAGGGCCCGACCCTGAAGCGGTTCCGTCCGCGTGCTCAGGGCCGTGCCTACCGGATCCGTAAGCGGACCAGCCACATCACCGTGGTCGTCAGCAGCAAGGAAGGAACCCGGTAATGGGCCAGAAGGTAAACCCGCACGGGTTCCGGCTCGGCATTACCACGGACTTCAAGTCCCGTTGGTACGCCGACAAGCTGTACAAGGATTACGTCAAGGAAGACGTCGCCATTCGTCGCATGATGACGAAGGGCATGGAGCGCGCCGGCATCTCGAAGGTTGAGATCGAGCGCACCCGCGACCGCGTCCGCGTCGACATCCACACCGCTCGTCCGGGCATCGTCATCGGCCGCCGCGGCGCCGAGGCCGACCGCATCCGCGGCGAGCTGGAGAAGCTGACCGGCAAGCAGGTCCAGCTGAACATCCTCGAGGTCAAGAACCCCGAGGTGGACGCTCAGCTGGTGGCCCAGGCCGTCGCCGAGCAGCTCTCCTCCCGCGTCTCCTTCCGTCGCGCCATGCGTAAGAGCATGCAGAGCTCGATGAAGGCCGGCGCCAAGGGCATCAAGATCCAGTGCGGCGGTCGCCTCGGCGGCGCCGAGATGTCCCGCTCGGAGTTCTACCGCGAGGGCCGCGTGCCCCTGCACACGCTCCGCGCGAACGTCGACTACGGCTTCTTCGAGGCCAAGACGACCTTCGGCCGCATCGGCGTGAAGGTCTGGATCTACAAGGGCGACGTCAAGAACATCGCCGAGGTCCGCGCCGAGAACGCCGCTGCCCGCGCAGGCAACCGCCCGGCCCGTGGCGGCACCGACCGCCCGGCCGGCCGTGGTGGCGCCCGTGGTGGCGAGCGTGGCGGTCGTGGACGCAAGCCGCAGCAGACCGGCTCGGCAGCCGAGGCCCCCAAGGCCGACGCTCCCGCCGCCGCTGCTCCGGCTGCTGAGAGCACCGGAACGGAGGCCTGACCGAAATGCTGATCCCCCGTAGGGTCAAGCACCGCAAGCAGCACCACCCGAAGCGCAGCGGTATGTCCAAGGGTGGCACGCAGGTTGCGTTCGGCGAGTACGGCATCCAGGCGCTGACCCCGGCGTACGTGACGAACCGCCAGATCGAAGCAGCTCGTATCGCGATGACCCGCCACATCAAGCGTGGCGGCAAGGTCTGGATCAACATCTACCCGGACCGCCCCCTGACGAAGAAGCCGGCCGAGACCCGCATGGGTTCCGGTAAGGGTTCTCCCGAGTGGTGGATCGCGAACGTCAAGCCCGGTCGGGTGATGTTCGAGCTGTCCTACCCGAACGAGAAGATTGCTCGTGAGGCGCTTACCCGCGCTGCTCACAAGCTTCCGATGAAGTGCCGGATTGTTCGGCGCGAGGCAGGTGAGTCGTGATGTCGGTCGGTACCAAGGCGTCCGAGCTGCGCGAACTGGGCGACGAGGAGCTCCTCAACAAGCTCCGCGAGGCCAAGGAAGAGCTGTTCAACCTCCGCTTCCAGGCGGCAACTGGTCAGCTCGAGAACCACGGTCGGCTCAAGTCCGTCCGTAAGGACATCGCGCGGATCTACACCCTGATGCGTGAGCGCGAGCTGGGCATCGAAACGGTGGAGAGCGCCTGATGAGCGAGAAGACTGTGACTGAGACCAACACCGACCGCGGCTTCCGCAAGACCCGTGAGGGTCTCGTCGTCAGCGACAAGATGGACAAGACCGTCGTCGTCGCCGTCGAGGACCGCGTGAAGCACGCCCTGTACGGCAAGGTCATCCGCCGTACGAACAAGCTCAAGGCTCACGACGAGCAGAACACTGCCGGCGTCGGCGACCGCGTCATCATCATGGAGACGCGTCCGCTGTCCGCCTCGAAGCGGTGGCGCATCGTCGAGATCCTCGAGAAGGCCAAGTAATTCCTGAGGGGTTTCCCTCAGGTCGGTTCCGCCAGGCTCGGTGAGGGAGCTCCGTAAGAGATTTACGGAGCTCCCCGCCGGGAACCGGCAGACGATCAGGAGATAGACGTGATCCAGCAGGAGTCGCGACTTCGCGTCGCCGACAACACGGGTGCGAAGGAAATCCTCACCATCCGTGTTCTCGGTGGTTCGGGTCGCCGCTACGCGGGCATCGGTGACGTCATCGTCGCCACCGTCAAGGACGCGATCCCCGGCGGTAACGTGAAGAAGGGTGACGTCGTCAAGGCCGTCATCGTTCGCACCGTCAAGGAGCGCCGTCGTCCGGATGGCTCGTACATCCGCTTCGACGAGAACGCAGCCGTCATTCTGAAGAACGACGGCGACCCCCGCGGCACCCGCATCTTCGGCCCGGTGGGCCGGGAGCTGCGCGAGAAGAAGTTCATGAAGATCATCTCGCTCGCGCCGGAGGTGCTGTAAGCATGAAGATCAAGAAGGGCGACCTGGTTCAGGTCATCACCGGTAAGGACAAGGGCAAGCAGGGCAAGGTCATCGTTGCCTACCCTGCTCAGGACCGCGTCCTCGTCGAGGGTGTCAACCGGGTCAAGAAGCACACCAAGGCCGGTCAGACGGCTCGCGGTTCGCAGACCGGCGGCATCGTCACCACCGAGGCCCCGATTCACGTCAGCAACGTTCAGCTGGTTGTGGAGAAGGACGGCAACAAGGTCGTCACCCGCGTCGGCTACCGCTTTGACGACGAGGGCAACAAGGTCCGCGTTGCCAAGCGGACTGGTGAGGACATCTGATGACTGCCACCACTGCGCCGCGTCTCAAGACGCGCTACCGCGAGGAAATCGCCGGCAAGCTGCGTGAGGAGTTCTCGTACGAGAACGTCATGCAGGTTCCCGGTCTGGTCAAGATCGTGGTCAACATGGGTGTGGGCGACGCCGCCCGCGACTCCAAGCTGATCGACGGCGCCGTGCGCGACCTCACCACGATCACCGGCCAGAAGCCTGCCGTTACCAAGGCCCGCAAGTCCATCGCGCAGTTCAAGCTCCGCGAGGGCCAGCCCATCGGCTGCCACGTCACCCTCCGCGGTGACCGGATGTGGGAGTTCCTGGACCGTACGCTGTCGCTCGCGCTGCCGCGTATCCGTGACTTCCGCGGTCTGTCGCCGAAGCAGTTCGACGGCCGGGGCAACTACACCTTCGGTCTCACGGAGCAGGTCATGTTCCACGAGATCGACCAGGACAAGATCGACCGGGTCCGGGGCATGGACATCACCGTGGTCACCACGGCGACCAACGACGACGAGGGTCGTGCCCTCCTTCGTCACCTCGGCTTCCCGTTCAAGGAGAACTGACCGTGGCGAAGAAGTCCCTGATCGCTAAGGCTGCCCGCAAGCCGAAGTTCGGCGTTCGCGCGTACACGCGTTGCCAGCGCTGCGGCCGCCCGCACTCCGTCTACCGCAAGTTCGGCCTGTGCCGCGTGTGCCTTCGTGAGATGGCTCACCGTGGCGAGCTGCCGGGCGTGACCAAGAGCTCCTGGTAATTCTCCTTCGCCCTATGGGCGTTGGGATTACCCGGAGACTCTCGGTAAGCATCTGGTCGGCAGGAGCCCGTCCGTTCATGCCGTAGGCTGGAACGGTTGGGCGCCTGCCGCCCTAGACCGACTTACTACGCCGTAGGTCCCCGCACCGCACCCGTCCCGCCACTGAGTGGGGAGAGGGATGGCGCATACAGGAAACCCCGGCGAGAGAGGCCGAAGGCCAACTCATGACCATGACTGATCCCATCGCAGACATGCTCACCCGTCTGCGTAACGCCAACTCGGCGTACCACGACTCCGTCGTGATGCCGCACAGCAAGATCAAGTCGCACATCGCGGAGATCCTCCAGCAGGAGGGCTTCATCACCGGCTGGAAGGTCGAGGACGCCGAGGTCGGCAAGAACCTCGTCCTCGAGCTGAAGTTCGGCCCGAACCGCGAGCGCTCGATCGCCGGCATCAAGCGAATCTCGAAGCCGGGTCTGCGTGTATACGCAAAGTCCACCAACCTGCCGAAGGTCCTCGGCGGCCTGGGCGTGGCGATCATCTCCACGTCCCACGGTCTCCTGACCGGCCAGCAGGCCAGCAAGAAGGGCGTAGGTGGGGAAGTCCTCGCCTACGTCTGGTAGTCGGGAATCGGAGGAATAGCTCATGTCGCGAATCGGCAAGCTCCCCATCCAGGTTCCCGCCGGTGTGGACGTCACCATCGATGGCCGCACGGTCGCGGTGAAGGGCCCCAAGGGTTCCCTCTCGCACACCGTCGCAGCGCCGATCGAGGTCACCAAGGGTGAGGACGGCGTTCTGAACGTCGTCCGCCCGAACGACGAGCGTCAGAACAAGGCCCTCCACGGCCTGTCCCGCACGCTGGTGGCGAACATGATCACCGGCGTGACCCAGGGATACAGCAAGGCGCTCGAAATCAGCGGTGTCGGTTACCGCGTCCAGGCGAAGGGCTCCAACCTGGAGTTCGCCCTGGGCTACAGCCACCCGATCCTCATCGAGGCTCCGGATGGCATCACCTTCAAGGTCGAGTCGCCCACGAAGCTCAGCGTCGAGGGCATCGACAAGCAGAAGGTCGGCGAGGTAGCCGCCAACATCCGCAAGCTGCGGAAGCCCGACCCGTACAAGGCCAAGGGCGTCAAGTACGCGGGCGAGGTCATCCGCCGCAAGGTCGGAAAGGCTGGTAAGTAGCCATGGCATACGGCGTGAAGATCGCCAAGGGCGACGCCTACAAGCGCGCTGCCCGCAAGCGGCGCCACATCCGCGTCCGCAAGCACGTCTCCGGTTCGCCGGAGCGTCCCCGCCTGGTCGTGACGCGTTCCAACCGTCACATCGTGGCCCAGGTCATCGACGACATCGCGGGCCACACGCTCGCGTCGGCGTCGACCCTGGACGTGTCGATCCGCGGTGGCGAGGGTGCCAAGAGCGCCCAGGCCCAGCAGGTCGGCGCCCTGGTCGCCGAGCGCGCCAAGGCCGCAGGCGTCGAGGCCGTCGTGTTTGACCGCGGTGGTAACCAGTACGCCGGGCGGATTGCCGCTCTGGCTGACGCCGCCCGTGAAGCCGGGCTGAAGTTCTAAGCCCCGGTTCCTACGCACAGCGGACGTAACAGAGAGAGGTAATTCCAATGGCTGGACCCCAGCGCCGCGGAAGCGGTGCCGGTGGCGGCGAGCGGCGGGACCGGAAGGGCCGTGACGGTGGCCCCAGCGCCGCCGAGAAGACCGCGTACGTTGAGCGCGTTGTCGCGATCAACCGCGTCGCCAAGGTTGTGAAGGGTGGTCGTCGCTTCAGCTTCACCGCGCTGGTCGTGGTGGGCGATGGTGACGGCACCGTAGGTGTCGGTTACGGCAAGGCCAAGGAAGTTCCCGCGGCCATCGCCAAGGGTGTCGAGGAAGCGAAGAAGTCCTTCTTCAAGGTTCCGCGCATCCAGGGCACGATTCCCCACCCGATCACGGGCGAGAAGGCTGCGGGCGTCGTCCTGCTCAAGCCTGCTTCCCCCGGTACCGGCGTCATCGCCGGTGGTCCGGTGCGTGCCGTGCTCGAGTGCGCCGGCGTCCACGACATCCTGTCGAAGTCGCTCGGTTCTTCCAACGCGATCAACATCGTGCACGCGACCGTGGCGGCCCTCCAGGGCCTGCAGCGTCCCGAGGAGATCGCGGCCCGCCGCGGTCTGCCCCTCGAGGACGTCGCCCCCGCGGCTCTGCTCCGTGCGCGTGCCGGGGCTGGTGCGTAATGGCCAGCCTCAAGATCACGCAGACGAAGTCGTACATCGGCAGCAAGCAGAACCACCGCGACACCCTGCGTTCGCTCGGGCTCAAGCGCCTGCACGACGTGGTTGTCAAGGAGGACCGCCCCGAGTTCCGCGGAATGGTTCACACCGTCCGCCACCTCGTGACGGTTGAGGAGGTTGACTGACATGGCGGAGAACAGCCCGCTGAAGGCCCACAACCTCCGGCCTGCCCCGGGCGCCAAGACCGCCAAGACCCGTGTGGGTCGTGGTGAGGCGTCCAAGGGTAAGACCGCAGGCCGTGGTACCAAGGGAACGAAGGCTCGTTACCAGGTTCCGCAGCGCTTCGAGGGTGGCCAGATGCCCCTCCACATGCGCCTGCCGAAGCTCAAGGGCTTCAAGAACCCGTTCCGCACGGAGTACCAGGTCGTGAACCTGGACAAGCTCGCGACGCTCTACCCCGAGGGTGGAGAGGTCACGGTGGCCGACCTGGTCGCCAAGGGCGCCGTGCGCAACAACCACCTCGTCAAGGTCCTCGGACAGGGCGAGATCTCCGTGGCGCTGCAGGTTTCGGTTGACGCCGTCTCCGGCTCCGCCAAGGAGAAGATTGCCGCCGCCGGCGGCACCGTCACCGAGCTCGTCTGAGACAACTCGGACAACTCGATGTACTGATCACCCGCGCGGGGATGCCTCTTCCGAGAGGCATCCCCGCTCGGTCGTTCCTAGGGGGGCATGGTCGCCGGTAAGGTGGCGTGCGTTGCTGTGCTGACCCCTTGGGCGCCCGCCCGGGGACACTCCGACTTTTTTGTATCCGTCGATCCTCAAGACCGTCACCTCTACGCATAGCGCGGGGGTCGCAGGAGGCACCGTGCTCACCGCGTTCGCCCGGGCGTTCAAGACGCCCGACCTGCGCAAGAAGCTGCTCTTCACGCTCGGCATCATCGTTCTCTATCGGCTCGGGGCCCACATCCCCGTACCGGGAGTGAGTTACGAGAACGTCCAGACCTGTGTTGACCAGGCCAGCAAGGGCAACAACAGCCTCTTCGGTCTGGTGAACATGTTCAGCGGTGGTGCACTGCTGCAGATCACGATCTTCGCGCTCGGCATCATGCCGTACATCACGGCCAGCATCATTCTTCAGCTGCTGACCGTGGTCATTCCCCGACTGGAGGCCCTCAAGAAGGAGGGATCGTCCGGTCAGACCAAGATCACCCAGTACACGCGTTACCTCACCGTGGCGCTCGCCATCCTGCAGGGCACCGGCCTGGTGGCCACGGCCCGCAGCGGCGCGCTCTTCTCCAGCTGTTCGGTGGGCGACCAGATCGTCCCCAACGACTCGATCTTCACCACGATCGTCATGGTGGTCACGATGACGGCCGGCACCGCCGCCGTCATGTGGCTCGGTGAGCTCATCACCGACCGCGGCATCGGCAACGGCATGTCGATCCTGATGTTCATCTCGATCGCCGCCAGCTTCCCGGGCGCCCTGTGGGCCATCAAGGAGAGCGGCAAGCTCGCCGACGGCTGGATCGAGTTCGGCACGGTCATCCTCATCGGCATGGTGATGGTGGGCCTCGTCGTCTTCGTCGAGCAGGCCCAGCGCCGCATCCCGGTGCAGTACGCGAAGCGCATGATCGGGCGCCGTTCCTACGGCGGTACGTCCACGTACATCCCGCTCAAGGTGAACCAGGCGGGCGTCATCCCCGTCATCTTCGCCTCGTCGCTGCTCTACATCCCGGCCCTGATCGTCCAGTTCTCCAACTCCAACGCGGGCTGGGCGAACTGGATCAAGGACCACTTCGTCAAGGGCGACCACCCGTACTACATCGCGACCTACTTCCTCCTGATCGTCTTCTTCGCGTTCTTCTACGTGGCGATCTCGTTCAACCCCGAAGAAGTAGCCGACAACATGAAGAAGTATGGTGGGTTCATCCCGGGTATCCGGGCCGGTCGACCTACTGCCGAGTACCTGAGCTACGTGCTCAACAGGATCACTTGGCCGGGCTCGCTGTACCTGGGTCTGATCGCTCTGGTGCCGACGATGGCGTTGGCAGGCTTCGGCGGTGCTAACCAGAACTTCCCGTTCGGCGGGACGAGCATCCTCATCATCGTGGGTGTGGGTCTGGAAACCGTGAAGCAGATCGAGAGTCAGCTCCAGCAGCGCAATTACGAAGGGTTCCTCCGCTGATGCGAATCGTCCTCGTCGGGCCTCCTGGTGCCGGCAAGGGAACGCAGGCCGCGTACCTTGCCAAGAACCTGTCGATTCCGCACATCTCCACGGGCGACCTCTTCCGCGCCAACATCAGCCAGGGCACCGACCTTGGCAAGCAGGCCCGGTCCTACATGGACAAGGGCCAGTTGGTGCCGGACGAGGTGACCAACGCGATGGCTGAGGACCGCATGTCCCAGCCCGACGCGGCCGGTGGCTTCCTGCTCGACGGCTTCCCGCGCAACGTCGGCCAGGCCGAGGCGCTGGACGAGATGCTGAAGAACAAGGGTGTGGCGCTCGACGCGGTCCTGGACCTGGAGGTCCCCGAGGACGAGGTCGTGAAGCGGATCGCGGGTCGCCGCATCTGCCGCAACGACAGCTCGCACGTCTTCCACGTCGCGTACAACCAGCCGGAGACCGAGGGTGTCTGTGACACCTGCGGCGGCGAGCTGTACCAGCGGGACGACGACAACGAGGAGACGGTCCGCACGCGGCTGGAGGTCTACCACACGCAGACCGAGCCGATCATCGACTACTACCGCGCGCAGGATCTGGTCGTGACCATCCCCGCGCTCGGCAAGGTGGCCGACGTGACCGAGCGGGCCATGGCGGCGCTCAAGTCCGACCAGGGCTGAGAGCCCCACCCACGCAGTACCTTCCACAGCCGGCCGCGGTGCCCCAGGGCGCCGCGGCCGGCTGTTTGGCGCCGTATCGTGGAATGCGGTCACGGCCCACGTCCCCCGACTTCCTGTGCAGAGAGGCGCCGAGCAATGGTGCAGATCAAGACCCCGGAGCAGATCGCCAAGATGCGTGAGGCGGGCCTCGTGGTCGCCGCCATCCACGCCGCCACCCGGGAGGCCGCCGTACCGGGCGCCTCCACCCACGACCTGGACCAGGTCGCGCGCAAGGTGATCGCCGACCACGGCGCGAAGTCGAACTTCCTGGGGTACGGCGGCTTTCCCGCGACCATCTGCACCTCGGTGAACGACGTGGTCGTCCACGGCATCCCGGACGAGAAGACCGTCCTCAAGGACGGCGACATCATCTCCATCGACTGCGGCGCGATCGTCGACGGCTGGCACGGCGACGCCGCGTACACCGCCTTCGTGGGCACCGGACACGCGCCGGAGCTGATCGAGCTTTCCCGGGTCACCGAGGAGTCGATGTGGGCCGGCATCGCCGCGATGAAGGTGAACAACCGCCTGATCGACATCTCCAAGGCGATCGAGGGGTACATCCGCCGCCAGCCCCGCCCGGCCACCGGCAAGTACGGGATCATCGAGGACTACGGCGGCCACGGCATCGGCACCGAGATGCACATGGACCCGCACCTGCTGAACTACGTCTCCCGCAAGCGCGGCAAGGGCATCAAGCTGGTCCCCGGCGTCTGCCTGGCGATCGAGCCGATGGTCTCGCTCGGCACCGCGCAGACCAAGGTGCTCAGCGACGACTGGACCGTCCTCACCACCGACGGCAGCTGGTCCTCCCACTGGGAGCACTCCATCGCCCTCACCGAGCAGGGGCCGCTGGTGCTGACCGCCCCGGACGGCGGCGCCGAAAAGCTCGCGCAGTACGGCGTCCAGGCGGCGCCGGACCCGCTGGCCTGAGCGGGCGCCGCCTCACCGGCCGATCGGATCCCCCGATCGGGCATAAGGATCACGGCCGGTGGGCAAACTTGACGGATTCGTCTTTTGGGGTCCGCTGACGTAGACTGACTCGTCGGCTCTCGTGCATCCCTGTGTCCACTTGTGGTCACCGCGGCAGAGCGGGAGTCGATCAAGGTAGCCGATTCGAAGGGCGAAGCGTGGCCAAGAAGCAAGGTGCCATCGAAATCGAGGGCACCGTGATCGAGTCCCTCCCGAACGCAATGTTCCGGGTGGAACTCCAGAACGGTCACAAGGTCCTCGCGCACATCAGCGGCAAGATGCGGATGCACTACATCCGCATCCTCCCCGATGACCGGGTCGTGGTGGAGCTCTCTCCGTACGACCTGACGCGTGGCCGGATCGTCTACCGGTACAAGTAGATCTTGCCCCTGCCCCGCTTCGGCGTGGTGATGGCACTGACCCGGAGAACCTGACATCCCATGAAGGTCAAGCCGAGCGTCAAGAAGATCTGCGACAAGTGCAAGGTGATCCGCCGTCACGGTCGGGTCATGGTCATCTGCGACAACCTGCGCCACAAGCAGCGCCAGGGCTGACGCACGACCCCCTGCATCTCGCAGTTCTTCGCGCGACGCACGTAATTCGTACATACGCAGTGCCCGTCCAAGCCACGGCTGACGACACCTCCGGCGGGGGCCGGGGACCCGGGCGTACCACCGTCTCCTCAGAGCGGTCGGCGATCGGGAGCGGCACTGTGGAAGACCCCCGATATGACAACTGGAGCCATTGAATGGCACGCGTTTCAGGTGTTGACATCCCGCGCGAAAAGCGCGTGGAGGTTGCCCTCACCTACGTCTTCGGCATCGGGCGCACCCGGTCCAAGGAGATCCTCGCCGCGACCGGCGTCGACCCGAACACCCGCGTTCGCGACCTGGCCGAAGAGGACCTCGTCAAGATCCGCGAGTTCGTCGACGCCAACCTGCGCACCGAGGGTGACCTCCGCCGCGAGATCCAGGGCGACATCCGCCGCAAGATCGAGATCGGCTGCTACCAGGGCATTCGCCACCGTCGTGGCCTGCCGGTGCACGGTCAGCGCACCAGCACGAACGCGCGTACCCGCAAGGGCCCGCGTCGCGCCATCGCCGGTAAGAAGAAGCCGGGCAAGAAGTAGTCCTCAGCGGACGTACTGCGCGGTCCGGATCTCCGGCCGAGCAGCATCCAGCGGTCTTCGCTGTAGGACCGATCACCTCCCCTCTCCATCTGGAGTAAGACATGCCCCCCAAGGGTCGTCAGGGCGCAGCCAAGAAGGTGCGTCGCAAGGAAAAGAAGAACGTCGCTCACGGCCACGCGCACATCAAGAGCACGTTCAACAACACCATCGTCTCGATCACCGACCCCTCGGGCAACGTGATCTCCTGGGCCTCCGCCGGCCACGTCGGCTTCAAGGGCTCGCGCAAGTCCACCCCCTTCGCCGCGCAGATGGCCGCCGAGTCGGCCGCCCGTCGCGCGCAGGAGCACGGCATGCGCAAGGTCGACGTCTTCGTCAAGGGTCCGGGCTCCGGCCGCGAGACCGCGATCCGCTCCCTCCAGGCCACGGGCCTCGAGGTCGGTTCGATCCAGGACGTCACCCCGACGCCGCACAACGGCTGCCGTCCGCCGAAGCGTCGCCGCGTCTGACGCATGACGGCCGGTGACGGCCGTCTGTGTTCGCGCACACCTGTGGGACCGGGCGGTACCTCCCTTCGGGGGCGTACCGCCCGTACCCTTGTTGTATCTGTCGGGCATCAAATAGTGGGTGCCCACGACTGAAGGACATCAGCATGCTGATCGCCCAGCGCCCGTCGCTGACCGAAGAGGTCGTCGACGAGTTCCGCTCCCGGTTCGTCATCGAGCCGCTGGAGCCCGGTTTCGGTTACACCCTCGGCAACTCCCTGCGCCGTACCCTCCTCTCCTCGATCCCCGGTGCCGCCGTCACCAGCATCCGGATCGACGGAGTCCTGCACGAGTTCACCACCGTGCCGGGCGTCAAGGAGGACGTGACCGACCTCATCCTCAACATCAAGCAGCTGGTCGTCTCCTCGGAGCACGACGAGCCGGTCGTGATGTACCTGCGCAAGCAGGGTCCCGGCCTGGTCACCGCTGCCGACATCGCGCCGCCGGCCGGCGTCGAGGTCCACAACCCGGACCTCGTCCTCGCCACGCTGAACGGCAAGGGCAAGCTGGAGATGGAGCTGACCGTCGAGCGCGGTCGCGGCTACGTCTCCGCCGTCCAGAACAAGCAGGCGGGCCAGGAGATCGGCCGCATCCCGGTCGACTCCATCTACTCGCCGGTGCTCAAGGTCACGTACAAGGTCGAGGCGACCCGTGTCGAGCAGCGCACCGACTTCGACAAGCTGATCGTCGACGTCGAGACCAAGCAGGCCATGCGTCCCCGTGACGCCATGGCGTCGGCCGGTAAGACCCTGGTCGAGCTGTTCGGTCTGGCGCGCGAGCTCAACATCGACGCCGAGGGCATCGACATGGGCCCGTCGCCCACGGACGCCGCGCTCGCCGCCGATCTGGCGCTGCCGATCGAGGAGCTGGAGCTCACGGTCCGCTCGTACAACTGCCTCAAGCGCGAGGGCATCCACTCGGTGGGTGAGCTCGTGGCGCGTTCCGAGGCCGACCTGCTCGACATCCGCAACTTCGGTGCGAAGTCGATCGACGAGGTCAAGGCGAAGCTGGCCGGCATGGGCCTGGCCCTCAAGGACAGCCCGCCCGGATTCGACCCGACCGCCGCCGCCGACGCCTTCGGCGCCGACGACGACGCGGACGCGGGCTTCGTCGAGACCGAGCAGTACTAGAACACCCCCGGACGGGCTGACGCGTCAGCCCGTCCGTGAGGACCCCCGGGTCCTCGAGCCACGGACTTCCGCGGAGCGACCGCTCCACGGGAACTGACACCGGTACCTGATACGGCCGGTGCAGCACACAAGGAGAAACACCATGCCGCGTCCCGCCAAGGGTGCCCGTCTGGGCGGCAGCGCCGCGCACGAGCGTCTGCTGCTCGCGAACCTCGCGAAGGCGCTGTTCGAGCACGGCCGCATCACGACGACCGAGGCCAAGGCCCGCCGTCTGCGCCCCGTCGCCGAGCGTCTCGTCACCAAGGCGAAGAAGGGCGACATCCACAACCGTCGCCTGGTGCTCCAGACGATCACGGACAAGAGCATCGTCCACACGCTCTTCACCGAGATCGCCCCCCGGTACGAGAACCGCCCCGGTGGTTACACCCGTATCACCAAGATCGGCAACCGTCGTGGCGACAACGCCCCGATGGCCGTCATCGAGCTCGTCGAGGCCCTGACCGTGGCCCAGCAGGCCACCGGTGAGGCCGAGGCCGCCACCAAGCGTGCGGTCAAGGAGGACGCGGCCAAGACCGAGTCCGTCGAGGACGCCAAGCCGGCCGAGGACGCCAAGCCGGCCGAGGCCGACACGGAGTCCAAGGACGCCTGAGCGTTCTGACGCCAGTGTGCGGGCCCGCACCACCCTTCGGGGCGGTGCGGGCCCGTTCCGTTGTCGACCAGGACCGGTGCCCGATGGGGATGGAGAGGATGCACGGGTGAGCGACGAGCCAGAACCCGGTGCGGTACGCGTACGGCTGGACCTGTCCTACGACGGCAGGGACTTCTCCGGCTGGGCGAAGCAGACGTCCCGCCGGACGGTGCAGGGGGAGATCGAGGACGCGCTGCGCACGGTGACCCGGTCCCCGCGGACGTACGACCTGACGGTCGCGGGGCGCACCGACGCCGGGGTGCACGCCCGGGGGCAGGTCGCGCACGTCGATCTGCCGGCCGAGGTGTGGGAGGAGCACCGGGAGAAGCTGCTGCGCCGGATGGCGGGGCGGCTGCCCCTGGACGTGCGGATCTGGCGGGCGGCGGAGGCCCCCGCGGGCTTCAACGCCCGCTTCTCCGCGATGCACCGGAGGTACGCCTACCGCGTGGCCGACCGGCCCGGCGGGGTCGATCCGCTGACGCGCGGTCATGTGCTGTGGCACGACCGGCCGCTGGACCTCGACGCGATGAACGCGGCGGCGGCCCGCATGGTCGGGGAGCACGACTTCGCCGCGTACTGCAAGAAGCGCGAGGGCGCGACCACCATCCGCACGCTGCAGAAGCTCCACTGGGTGCGGGACGAGGAGTCGGGCGTCCTCACCGCGACCGTGCAGGCGGACGCCTTCTGCCACAACATGGTGCGCGCGCTGATCGGCGCCGCCCTCTTCGTGGGCGACGGCCGGCGCCCTGTGCCCTGGCCCGCCGAGGTGCTCGGGGCCAAGGTGCGGGACCCCGGTGTCCACGTGGTGAAGCCGCACGGCCTCACCCTGGAGGAAGTGGCCTACCCCGCCGACGAGTTGCTGGCCGCCCGGGCCGCGGAGGCGCGGAACGTACGGTCGTTGCCCGGCGGAGGCGTGGACCCGGGCGGCTTCGGCTGCTGCTGACGCCGGGTCGGCCGTCGCCCTGCGGGAGTCTTTGGAGCCGGGAGCCGGCGACCTCGCGCGGACGGCCGGCCGGAGCGCCCCCGGCCCGTGGCGGGCCGTAGTCCACGGGCCGGGGGCGGTCAGCCGGTGGCGGCCGACGCCGCCGCCGAGGCCTGGACCTCGCCGCGGTGCCGGATCTGGTGGAAGGTGAAGTTCGTCAGGTCGTCGCCGGCCGTGTACACCGGCCCGTCGTCCTTGGTGACGTTCCTGCCGTCGGTGAAGCCGGTGACCGAGAAGTAGGCGTAACGGCCGTAGGAGTTGGTCGTACGGCGGCAGACCACGCCGGTCCGGCAGAAGGCCGGCACCCCACCGCCGCTGAGCGAGGCCATCCCGCCGGTGGCCTCCTCGACGACCTTCTTCGCCTCGGCCTCCGTGGAGAAGACCGCCACCCCGACCGTGACCGCGACGCCGTCCCGGGTGTAGGTGGCCCGGATCAGCTCGTCGCAGCCGTGGCGCGTCAGGACCGCGCCGAGCGCGGAGTTGGCGGCCGACGCGCACTGCGTGGTGCGGGCCGTCGGGCCCTTGAGGTGGACGCGGTCGCCGGAGGTGAGCTTCCTGCCGGGGAAGAAGCCCTCCACCGTGACGGGCTCCCTGTCCTTCTTCTCGTCCGTGATGAAGTCCATCGGGTCCGGCGGGGGAGCCGGGGCGACCGAGGAGAAGGACGGCGCCGGCTCCGCGGACTCCGGCGGCAGCTCCTCCGGCCCCGGCAGGGCGCTCGCACTCGTGGCGGCCTCCGGGTCGCCCCGGCCCGTCGAGACGACGGCGGTGGCCACGACCGCCGCGACGGCCGCCGTGGCCAGCACACCGCCGCCGATCATCAGCCACTTGCGGCGCCTGCTCTTCGCCGCGGACTCCTCCGCCAGCGCCGCCCAGTCCGGAGTCCGACTGCCCCCGGGCCCCCCGGAGGGCCCCCCATGCCCAAAGCTCATGGGCGCATCCTAAGGGCTGACCCCCGTCACGGACCGTGGTCCCGGGGGGCTCCCGGAGAATCCGGTTGGGTCCCGGCGCCCCCGCACCCGACAATGCGGTCATGGGACATCTCGAAGCGGGCCACCTGGAGTACTACCTACCGGACGGGCGGGTGCTGCTCGGCGACGCTTCGTTCCGGGTCGCCGACGGTGCCGTGGTGGCACTCGTCGGCGCCAACGGGGCCGGCAAGACGACACTGCTGCGCCTGCTCTCCGGCGAGCTCCAGCCGCACGGCGGCACGGTCTCGGTGAGCGGCGGGCTCGGCGTGATGGGCCAGTTCGTGGGCTCCGTACGGGACGGGCAGACCGTCCGCGACCTGCTGGTCTCCGTGGCGCACCCGCAGATCCGGGCTGCCGCGAAGGCCGTCGACGCCGCCGAGGAACTGATCCTCACCGTCGACGACGAGGCCGCGCAGATGGCGTACGCGCAGGCCCTCAGCGACTGGGCGGAGGTGCGCGGATACGAGGCGGAGACCCTCTGGGACATGTGCACCATGACCGCGCTCGGCGTCCCGTACGACACGGCCCAGTACCGCGAGGCGCGCACCCTCAGCGGCGGGGAGCAGAAGCGCCTCGTCCTCGAAGCGCTGCTGCGCGGGCCCGACGAGGTGCTGCTCCTCGACGAGCCGGACAACTACCTCGACGTCCCCGGCAAGCGCTGGCTGGAGGGGAAACTCAAGGAGACCCGCAAGACGGTCCTCTTCGTCTCCCACGACCGCGAACTGCTCTCCCGGGCCGCCGAGAAGATCGTCAGCGTCGAGCCCGGCGCGGCCGGCAGCGACGTCTGGGTGCACGGTGGCGGCTTCGACACCTACCACCAGGCCCGCAAGGACCGGTTCGCCCGCTTCGAGGAGCTGCTGCGCCGCTGGCAGGAGGAGCACGCCCGGCTGCGCGCCCTGGTGCTGCGGATGCGGCAGCAGGCGGCCATCAGCCCCGACATGGCCAACCGCTACCACGCCATGCAGACGCGCTTCAAGAAGTTCGAGGACGCCGGACCGCCGCCCGAGCCGCCCCGCGAGCAGGACATCCGGATGCGGCTGCGCGGCGGCCGCACCGGCGTGCGCGCGGTGACCTGCACCGCACTGGAGCTGACCGGCCTGATGAAGCCGTTCGACCTGGAGGTCTTCTACGGCGAGCGGGTCGCCGTCCTCGGCTCCAACGGCTCCGGGAAGTCCCACTTCCTGCGGCTCCTCGCCGGGGAGCCGGTCGCGCACACGGGGGAGTGGAAGCTCGGCGCCCGGGTGGTCGCCGGCCACTTCGCCCAGACCCACGCCCACCCCGAGCTGCTCGGCAAGACGCTGGTGGAGATCCTCTGGAGCGAGCAGGCCAAGGACCGGGGCGCCGCCATGGGCGTGCTGCGCCGGTACGAACTGGAGCGCCAGGGCGACCAGCCCTTCGAGAAGCTCTCCGGCGGACAGCAGGCCCGCTTCCAGATCCTGCTGCTGGAGCTGGCCGGCACCACCGCGCTGCTGCTGGACGAGCCCACCGACAACCTGGACCTGGAGTCCGCCGAGGCGCTCCAGGACGGCCTGGAGGCGTACGACGGCACCGTGATGGCCGTCACGCACGACCGCTGGTTCGCGAAGTCCTTCGACCGGTACCTCGTCTTCGGCTCGGACGGTGTGGTGCGCGAGACGACCGAGCCGGTGTGGGACGAGCGGCGGGTCGAGCGGGCGCGGTAGGGCGGCAGGGCTCCCGGGGCCGTCGCGGCGGCCTCCGCGGCGATCGCGGGCGGTCACCCGGCCCGGGTGGCCTTCGGCGGTCCGTGAGCCGGCGCGGTCGCGCGGTGGTCCGGCGGCCCGCGTGGTCCGGGCGGTCCGGAGGGCCGTCCGGACCGCCTCCGCGGTCTTCGCCGAGCCCCGGTTCGCCCCGGTATCCCGGGGTTCGACGGGGCCGGGCGGGGGCCATTTTGACCCGCCCGGGGGGCCCCGGGTATTCTTCCGGTTTGTTATGCGTATTGGCTTGGTCGTTCTCACGCGAGGGGCCCTTACGCCGGTCCACCGGGCCGATGACCAGCGGCAGGCACTCGGGTTGCGTCCCCGCAGCGCCGCCGAGGCTGGTGTAGTCGTCCGGGTGGCCTTGTCAGGACTCCACTCACTGAAGAAGCGAAGGCTACGACCGTGCGTACGTACAGCCCCAAGCCCGGAGATGTGACGCGCCAGTGGCACGTCATCGACGCTCAGGACATCGTCCTGGGTCGTCTGGCCACCACGGCTGCGAACCTCCTCCGAGGCAAGCACAAGGCGATCTACGCCCCCCACATGGACATGGGCGACTTCGTCATCATCATCAACGCCGACAAGGTTCACCTGTCGGGCAACAAGAAGACCCAGAAGATGGCGTACCGCCACTCCGGCTTCCCCGGTGGTCTCCGCTCGGTCCGCTACGACGAGCTGCTCTCCAAGAACCCGGAGAAGGCCGTCGAGAAGGCCATCAAGGGCATGATCCCCAAGAACACCCTGGGCCGGCAGATGCTGTCGAAGCTCAAGGTGTACGCGGGTGACCAGCACCCGCACGCTGCGCAGCAGCCGGTCCCGTACGAGATCACCCAGGTCGCGCAGTAGTTCCGGCCTCCCCCTAAGACCATAAGAAAGATCTGAGGAGAATCGTGGCCGAGACCACTGTTGAGACCGCCGAGGGCACCGAGGGCGAGGAGACCTTCGCCGAGGTGACCACCTTCGAGTCCGAGGTCCCCGTCGAGGGTGAGTACACCTCCGAGTCGCTCGCCGGCCGCTTCGGCGACCCGCAGCCCGCCGCCGGCCTTGGCCGTCGCAAGAACGCCATCGCCCGCGTCCGGATCGTTCCGGGCACCGGCAAGTGGAAGATCAACGGTCGCACCCTTGAGGACTACTTCCCCAACAAGGTGCACCAGCAGGAAGTCAACGAGCCCTTCAAGGTGCTCGAGCTCGACAACCGCTACGACGTCATCGCCCGCATCTCGGGTGGCGGCGTCTCGGGTCAGGCCGGCGCCCTGCGCCTCGGTGTGGCCCGCGCGCTGAACGAGGCGGACGTGGACAACAACCGCGCCACGCTGAAGAAGGCCGGCTTCCTCTCCCGCGACGACCGTGCGGTCGAGCGCAAGAAGGCCGGTCTCAAGAAGGCCCGTAAGGCTCCGCAGTACAGCAAGCGCTAAACCCCGCCTGCTCGTCTGCTTCACACGTTCGCCCCGGCGGCACACACCGTGCTGTCGGGGCGTTCGTTTATCGCCCGTCACGGGCGTATAACGGCATAAGACGTTCATCGGCACATCCGGACCCCTCGTACCCGCACGGGTACGGAGTGCGGCGGTGTGCCGTTCTCTCGCCGTTTTCAATTGTTGTGCTTGTGCGGTTGTCGGAGCATCTCGGAGGACACCAGTGGGACGACTCTTCGGTACGGACGGCGTGCGCGGGGTCGCCAACGCGGATCTCACGGCCGAGCTGGCGCTCGGTCTGTCGGTCGCGGCGGCACACGTACTCGCCGAGGCGGGCACCTTCGAGGGGCACCGTCCCACGGCCGTCGTCGGCCGGGATCCACGAGCATCCGGAGAGTTCCTCGAAGCGGCCGTGGTCGCCGGCCTCGCCAGCGCCGGCGTCGACGTCCTGCGGGTCGGTGTGCTGCCCACGCCGGCCGTGGCGTACCTCACCGGCGTGCTCGGCGCCGACATCGGCGTGATGCTCTCCGCCAGCCACAACGCCATGCCCGACAACGGGATCAAGTTCTTCGCACGGGGCGGCCACAAGCTCGCCGACGAGCTGGAGGACCGCATCGAGACCGTCTACGACCAGCACCGCACCGGCGCTCCCTGGGCCCGCCCGACCGGCGCGGGCGTCGGCCGGGTCACCGACTACCTGGAGGGCTTCGAGCGGTACGTGGCCCACCTCATCGGTGTGCTGCCGAACCGGCTCGACGGCCTGAAGGTCGTCCTCGACGAGGCGCACGGCGCCGCCGCCTACGTCTCCCCCGAGGCGTTCGCCCGGGCCGGGGCCGAGGTCGTCACCATCGGCGCCGACCCCGACGGCCTCAACATCAACGACGGCTGCGGCTCCACCCACCTCGGCCTCCTCCGGGCGGCCGTCGTCGAGAACGGCGCCGACTTCGGCATCGCGCACGACGGCGACGCCGACCGCTGCCTCGCCGTCGACGCCCGGGGGAACGAGATCGACGGCGACCAGATCCTCGCCGTCCTCGCCCTCGCGATGCGCGACGCCGGACAGCTCCGCGGCAACACCGTCGTCGGCACGGTCATGTCCAACCTCGGCTTCAAGATGGCCATGGAGCGCGAGGGCATCGAGCTCGTCCAGACCGCGGTCGGGGACCGCTACGTCCTGGAGTCGATGAAGGCCGAGGGGTACGCGCTCGGCGGCGAGCAGTCCGGCCACGTCATCGTGCTGGACCACGCCACGACCGGCGACGGCACCCTGACCGGCCTGCTGCTGGCGGCCCGCGTCGCCGCCACCGGACGGACCCTCGCCGAGCTCGCGGGCGTCATGCAGCGCCTGCCGCAGGTCCTCGTCAACGTCCCCGACGTCGACAAGTCGCGCGTCTCCACCTCCGCCGAGCTGGCCGCCGCCGTCGCCGAGGCCGAACGCGAACTCGGTACCACCGGACGGGTCCTGCTCCGCAAGTCCGGCACCGAGCCGCTGGTACGCGTCATGGTGGAGGCCGCCGACTTCGGCCAGGCCCAGGCCGTCGCGGGCCGGCTGGCCGACGTGGTGAAGTCCGCGCTGGGCTGAGCCTCCCCGACGCCTCACCGCGGGACGGACCGCTCCGGCGGTCCGTCCCGCGGCCGTTCCACCGCCGAGCCCGGGTCCCGCGGCCGCTCTCCCGGGGGCTCCCTCAGAGCTTGCGCAGCGAGAGGCGCTGGACCTTGTGGTCCGGGCCCTTGCGCAGCACCAGCGTCGCGCGGCTGCGGGTGGGCGCCACGTTCTCCAGCAGGTTCGGCTTGTTGATGGTCCGCCAGGTGGTGCGCGCGTACTCCATCGCCTCCTCCTCGGAGACCTGGGTGTACTTCGTGAAGTACGAGGACGGGTTCTGGAACGCCGTCTCGCGCAGCTGCCGGAACCGGTTGAGGTACCAGCTCTCGATGTCCTCGGCGCGGGCGTCCACGTACACGCTGAAGTCGAAGTAGTCCGCGAGCCCCACCCTGGTCCGGCCGTCCTGGCCCGGCAGCGCCGGCTGGAGGACGTTCAGCCCTTCCACGATCAGGATGTCCGGGCGGCGCACGGTGAGCCGCTCACCGGGGACGATGTCGTAGATCAGGTGGGAGTAGACGGGGGCGGTGACCTCGTCCTTCCCCGACTTGATGTCCGCGACGAACCGGGTCAGCGCCCGCCGGTCGTACGACTCGGGGAACCCCTTCCGCGAGGTCAGCCCGCGGGCCCGCAGCTCCTCCATCGGCAGCAGGAACCCGTCCGTGGTCACCAGCTCCACCCGGGGGTGCTCCGGCCACCGCGCCAGCAGCGCCTGCAGCAGCCGGGCACTGGTCGACTTGCCGACCGCCACGCTCCCCGCCACCCCTATGACGAACGGGGTGCCGCGCTGCGCACCGTGGCCGTTGCCCGCGTCCCCGAGGAAGGTGTTCAGGGCGCCGCGCAGACCGGAGGTGGCCTGGACGTAGAGGTTGAGCAGCCGGGAGAGCGGGAGGTACACCTCGCGCACCTCGTCGAGGTCGATGACGTCCCCGAGCCCGCGCAGCCGCTCCACCTCCTCGGCGGTCAACGGCAGCGGGGTCTTCTCACGGAGGGCGCTCCACTCGGCGCGGGTGAGGTCGACGTAGGGCGTCGGCCCGTGCTCGGCGCGACGCTGGCTGCCACGGGGCGGCGTTGTGATCACGTATTCATTGTTACGGGAGTTCGAACGGAGCGGGGGGTGGGGTCGGTCACGCGGGGTGGGGGTTGCGCGGGGCGGCATGCGCCCGGACACGCCCGCGGGCAGCCTCCCCGGAGCCCGTCCGGTCCGTCGTGGTGGCCGGGGCCGCCTCGGTGGTGCGGTCCGTCGCGGTGGCCGGGGCCGCCTCGGTCGCCTCCCGGAAGGCGACGACCGCCTCGCCGTTCTCCCGCGCCCATGCGGTGAGCATCCGGATGGGCTCTTCCAGGGTCCGCCCGAGGTCGGTCAGGCCGTACTCCACACGCGGCGGCGCCTCGGCGTACGCGTGCCGCTCCACGAGCCCGTTGGCCTGGAGCCGGCGCAGCGTCTGGGTGAGCACCTTGCGCGAGATGCCACCGCTCAGCTCGACCAGCTCACGGTGGCGCAAGGGGCCGTCGGTCAGTGCGAAGAGCATGACCATGGACCACTTGCTGGCGATGATCTCCATGGAGAGGAGAGCGGGGCAGTCGGCGAGGAAGCCGATGAGGGGTCGCGGGCTCATGCCCCGAAGGTTACCTGGAGGTACCTATCGCCCTCCTATCGTTTTCGAGGTGCGCACGCCCTACTCGCATCTCCCCGAATGAGGTACAGCGGTGTTCGTCTCCCTCGTCGTCGTCACGGTGCTCCTGTCGGCGATCCTCCTGATCTCGGCCGGCGCGAAATCCCTGCGGACGCGCCACATCACCGAGCAGATGTCCACACTCGAAGTGCCGCAGAGCCTGATGAACGTCCTGATCGGCGCCCAGGCGGCGGGCGCGGCTGGTGCGATCGCCGGGCTCTGGTGGGGGCCCGTCGGGATCGCCGCCGCGATCGGCCTGACGCTCTACTTCGCCGGGGCGGTCGCCGCCCACCTGCGCGTCGGCGACCGGAAGGGCGCGCCTCCGGCGGCGGTTCTCACCGTGGTCTCCGTCGCCCTGCTCGTCCTGCGCGCCGCCACCCTCTGACCGCCGCGCCGAGGCGGACCGGGCGGTACGCCCCGGTGGTCCCCTCCCGCGTCGTGCCCGCCGCTCACCGGGATCGCCCTCGTCCTCGCCCCGGTCGCCGCGCCCGGCCTCCTCGTGCTCCAGCTCCTCGCGGGCGGGCCGCACCTGTCCCGCCCGCGAGGTCGAGGAGGCCGGGCCCGACGCCGCGCCCCTCCTGCTCACCGCCGCGCCGCCCTCCTGCTCGCCGCCGCGCCCCTCCGGCTCGCCGCCGCCCGGTGAGCCGGTGGGCCGGACGCGCCGCCGTCGCAGAGAGCGGGCGGGCCCCACGCCCACCCCTTCCGTAACCCCCGCCCTCACCGCCCCTCGCGCCTTATCGTGCCGTCATGTGTGGAATCGTGGGTTATGTCGGATCGCAGTCGGCGCAGGACGTCGTGGTCGCCGGGCTGAGGCGGCTGGAGTACCGGGGGTACGACTCCGCCGGGGTGGCCGTGCTGGCGGACGGAGGGCTGGCCGCTGCCCGTAGGGCGGGAAAGCTGGTCAACCTGGAGAAGGAGCTCAAGGACCGGCCGTTGCCCGCCGGGCCCACCGGGATCGGGCACACCCGGTGGGCGACGCACGGGGCGCCGACGGACGCCAACGCACATCCGCACCTGGACAACGCGGGCCGGGTCGCGGTCGTGCACAACGGCATCATCGAGAACTTCGCCACGCTGCGCACCGAGTTGACCCGGCGGGGGCACGACCTCACCTCGGACACCGACACCGAGGTGGTGGCGCACCTGCTGGCCGAGGAGTTCTCGGCGTGCGGCGGCCTGGCCGAGTCGATGCGACGGGTCTGCCGGCGCCTCGAAGGCGCCTTCACCCTCGTCGCCGTCCACGCGGACGAGCCGGACACCGTCGTCGGCGCGCGGCGCAACTCGCCGCTGGTGGTGGGGGTCGGGGACCAGGAGGCGTTCCTCGCCTCGGACGTCGCCGCGTTCATCGCGTACACCCGGGACGCCGTCGAACTCGGCCAGGACCAGGTCGTGGAGGTGCGCCGTGACCAGGTCACCGTCACCGGCTTCGACGGTACGCCCGGCGAGGTGCGGAGCTACCACGTCGACTGGGACGCCTCCGCCGCCGAGAAGGGCGGCTACGCCTCCTTCATGCTCAAGGAGATCGCCGAGCAGCCCCGGGCCGTCGCCGACACCCTCCTGGGGCGGATCGACGGCGAGGGCGCGCTGACGCTCGACGAGGTGCGGCTGACACCGTCCGTGCTGCGGGAGACCGACAAGGTGGTCATCGTGGCCTGCGGGACCGCGTACCACGCCGGGCTGATCGCCAAGTACGCCATCGAGCACTGGACGAGGCTGCCCTGCGAGACCGAACTGGCCAGCGAATTCCGTTACCGCGACCCGATCCTCTCGCCGAACACCCTGGTCGTCGCGATCTCGCAGTCCGGCGAGACGATGGACACCCTCATGGCGCTCCGTCACGCCCGCGAGCAGGGCGCGCACGTGCTGGCCATCTGCAACACCAACGGCTCGACCATCCCGCGCGAGTCCGACGCCGTCCTCTACACGCACGCCGGGCCGGAGGTCGCGGTCGCCTCCACCAAGGCCTTCCTCACCCAGCTCGTCGCCTGCTACCTCGTCGCGCTCTACCTCGGACAGGTCCGGGGCACGAAGTCCGGCGACGAGATCCGGTCCGTCGTCCGGCAGTTGGCCGAGATCCCCGACGCCGTCGAACGCGTCCTCGCCACCATGGAACCGGTCCGCGAGCTGGCCCGCTCGCTCGCCCACAAGGACACCGTGCTCTTCCTCGGCCGGCACGTCGGCTACCCGGTGGCCCTGGAAGGCGCGTTGAAGCTGAAGGAACTCGCGTACATGCACGCGGAGGGCTTCGCGGCGGGCGAGCTGAAGCACGGGCCGATCGCACTCGTCGAGGAGGACCTGCCGGTCGTCGTCGTCGCCCCCTCCCCGCGCGGGCGGTCCGTCCTGCACGACAAGATCGTCTCCAACATCCAGGAGATCCGGGCCCGGGGCGCCCGCACCATCGTCCTCGCGGAGGAGGGCGACGAGAGCGTCGCCCCGTACGCCGATCACCTCATTACGATTCCCCCGACGCCTACGCTGCTCCAGCCGCTGGTCGCCACGGTGCCGTTGCAGGTCTTCGCCTGCGAACTCGCGACGGCCCGGGGCAACGAGGTGGACCAGCCGCGCAACCTGGCGAAGTCCGTGACCGTGGAATAGGTACGAGAACGAGGGTGGGCCCGTGATCATCGGGGTCGGGATCGATGTGGCCGAGATCGCGCGTTTCGACGCGGCGCTGGAACGTACGCCCCAGATGGCCGAGCGGCTCTTCCTCCAACAGGAACGCCTGCTGCCCGGCGGCGAGCGGCGCGGGATCGCCTCGCTCGCCGCCCGGTTCGCCGCGAAGGAAGCCGTCGCCAAGGCGCTCGGGGCGCCCGGCGGCCTCCTCTGGACCGACTGCGAGGTCTGGGTCGAGGAGAGCGGACAACCCCGCCTGCGGGTCACCGGCACGGTCGCCGCCCGCGCCGAGGCCCTCGGCGTCCGCACCTGGCACGTCTCCCTCAGCCACGACGCGGGGGTGGCGTCGGCCGTGGTGATCGCGGAAGGTTGAGGGGCCGGAGGGCTTGTGCGGGCGGGCGTACGGGTACGTGTGAGCCGATCCGCCCGAATGATCATCACCGGACCCGCGGATCCCGAAGTGTGCCCCCGACTCCCCGAAGGGCTTGACCGATGCGTACCGCTTACAGCGTGGAGACCGTACGGGCCGCCGAGAAGGCGCTGATGGAGCGGCTGCCCGAAGGCACCCTCATGCAGCGGGCCGCCGCCGGGCTCGCGGTGGCCTGCGGGGACCTGCTGCGCCGCAACGGCCGGGTCTACGGGTCGCGGGTGCTGCTGCTGATCGGTGGCGGGGCCAACGGCGGCGACGCGCTCCACGCCGGTGCCCGGCTGGCACGGCGCGGCGCGGGCGTCAGCGCCCTGCTCGTCACGCCCGGCACGGTCCACGAGGGCGGGCTCGCCGCGCTGCGGGCGGCCGGCGGCCGTCTGCTGGACCACCCGGAGGAGGCGGGGGCCGTCGATCTCGTGGTCGACGGGATCACCGGCATCGGCGGCCGGGGCGGGCTGCGCGCGGAGGCCGCCGCACTGGTGAAGGCGGTCACCGAGCGGCACGGGGCGCCGGTCCTCGCCGTGGACCTGCCCAGCGGGGTGGAGGCGGACAGCGGCGAGGTGCACGGGGCCGCGGTCCGCGCCGACGCCACCGTCACCTTCGGCACGTACAAGCCCGGGCTGCTCATCGACCCCGGCGCCGAACGGGCCGGCGCGCTGCGGCTCGTCGACATCGGTCTCGGCCCGGAGCTGCCGGAGCCGCCGGACCTGGAGGCGCTCCACTTCGCCGACGTGGCCGCGCTGCTGCCGGTGCCCGGCGCGGAGAGCGACAAGTACGGCCGGGGCGTCGTCGGTGTGGTCGCCGGCTCGGAGCGCTACCCGGGCGCGGCGGTCCTCGCCGTCGCCGGGGCGCTGCGCGGCGGCGCCGGGGCGGTGCGGTACGCCGGTCCCGGCGGGGAGACCGTGATCGCCAGGTTCCCCGAGACGCTGGTGCACGAGGGGCGGCCCTCGCAGGCGGGCCGGGTCCAGTCCTGGGTGGTGGGGCCGGGGCTCGGCGACGGGCGGGCGGCCACCGCCGCCGTGGAGGACGTGCTCGCCACGGACGTGCCCGTGCTGATCGACGCGGACGGGCTGCGGCTGATGGACGGCGACGCCGTGCGGTCCCGTTCGGCGGCCACCGTCCTCACCCCGCACGCCGGGGAGGCTGCCGCCCTGCTCGGCGTGGAGCGCGTGCAGGTGGAGGCGGGGCGCCTCGCCGCGGTGCGCGAACTGGCCGCCCGCTACCGGGCCACGGTCCTCCTCAAGGGCTCCACCACGCTGATCGCCGAGGCACGCGACACCCCCGTACGCGTCAATCCCACCGGGACCGCGTGGCTCGCCACGGCGGGCAGCGGCGACGTGCTCTCCGGGCTGATCGGCTCGCTGCTCGCGGCCGGCCTCGCCCCGCGCGACGCGGCCTCGGTCGGCGCCCACCTGCACGGACTCGCCGGCCGCCACGGAGCCGACGGGGCGCCCGTCTCCGCGCAGGACATCGCCGAGGGCATCCCGGCCGCCTGGCGGGACGTACGCCGGGGCTGAGCGTGCGGGGCCCGCCCGGCCGGACCACCCTGGAACCGGAACGAGGAACGGCAGCCGGCACGGAGCGGGAGGCGGCATCCATGGGCAGCGACGGCAGCCGCGACAGCGGTGGTCTACGGGTCCGCAGGGTCTACGACCCGCCGGAGCCGCGCGCGGACGGCACCCGGGTGCTGGTCGACCGGCTCTGGCCGCGCGGGGTCTCCAGGGAACGGGCCGCCGTCGACCTGTGGCTGAAGGACATCACCCCGTCCGGCGAACTGCGCGGCTGGTACCACCAGGACCGCTCCGGCGCCCGGTACGACGGGTTCGTCGAGCGGTACCGCGCCGAACTCGGCGACACCGCGCACACCGAGGCGGTCGCCACCCTGCTGCGCCTGCTGGACGGGGACGGGCCGGTGACCCTGGTGACCTCCGTGAAGGAGATCGACGCCAGTCACGTGCCGGTTCTCGTCGGGTACCTGGAGCACGCCCGCGCCCACCGGTCCGGCCGGGGCTGAGCGGCTCCGCGGCCTCGCGCGCCGGGCTGCCGGGCGGCGACCGGAGACGGGCACCGACCTGAGAGACTGGCCGCGATGAACGAGAAAGCCTCCCTGAGAGCCCGGGCCGAGATCGACCTCGCCGCACTCCGCGCCAACGTGCGCGCACTCCTCGCGCGCGCGGGCGGGGCCCAGCTCATGGCCGTGGTCAAGTCCGACGCCTACGGCCACGGCGCGGTGCCCTGCGCCCGGGCCGCCCTGGAAGCCGGGGCGACCTGGCTCGGCACCGCCACCCCGCAGGAGGCCCTGGCCCTGCGGGCGGCCGGGCTCGGCGGCCGGGTCATGTGCTGGCTCTGGACCCCGGGCGGCCCCTGGCGCGAGGCGATCGAGGCGGACATCGACGTCTCCGTCAGCGGCCTCTGGGCGCTGCGCGAGGCCGTCGCCGCCGCCGGGGAGGCCGGCCGCACCGCGCGCGTCCACCTCAAGGCGGACACCGGACTCGGCCGCAACGGCTGCCAGCCCGCCGACTGGCCCGAACTGGTCGCCGAGGCACGCACCGCCGAGGAGACGGGGGCCGTGCGCGTGACCGGCCTCTGGTCCCACTTCGCCTGCGCCGACGAGCCCGGCCATCCCTCCATCGCCGCCCAGCTCACGGTCTTCCGCGACATGGTGGCGTACGCCGAGAAGGCCGGTGTGGCGCCCGAGGTCCGGCACCTCGCCAACTCCCCGGCCACCCTGACCGTGCCCGAGTCCCACTTCGACCTGGTCCGCACCGGGATCGCGATGTACGGGATCTCGCCCAGCCCCGAGCTGGGCACCCCCGCCGACTTCGGACTGCGCCCGGTGATGACGCTCTCCGCCTCCGTCGCCCTGGTCAAGCAGGTCCCCGCCGGGCACGGCATCAGCTACGGCCACCACTACACGACCCCGTCCGAGACCACCCTCGCGCTGGTCCCGCTCGGCTACGCCGACGGCATCCCCCGCCACGCCTCCGGGCGCGGTCCGGTCCTCGTCGCCGGCCGGGTGCGGACCGTCGCCGGGCGGGTGGCGATGGACCAGTTCGTCGTCGACCTGGAGGGTGACCGGACCGAGCCGGGCGCCGAAGCGGTGCTGTTCGGGCCGGGCGACCGGGGGGAGCCGACCGCCGAGGAGTGGGCCGTGGCGGCGGACACCATCGCGTACGAGATCGTCACCAGGATCGGTACGCGCGTTCCACGGGTACACGTCGGCGCGTAGCGCGAGCACCACCGACGACCACGGACCACTGGACGAGGAGCGGGCACGGTGAGCGAGAGCAGTGCGGGGGCGGCGGCGGACGTGGTGGCGGCGACCGCCGCCGCGGCGGCCGGATGGCGCAGGGCCTCGGTCGCCGGGGCCGCCATAGGGGTGCTCGCCGCCGGAGCGGCGGCCGGAGTCGCCGTCGAACGCCTCACCGTCGGCCGGGGCATACGGAAGAGGGCCCGCCTCGCGCTGGACGCCTCCGGGCCGTACGGCGCGCTGCGCGGCACACCCGGTCACGCGGTCGCCGACGACGGCACCGCGCTCTACTACGAGGTCGACGAGGCCGAACCGCCGGAGCCGGGGAACACCGGCGGCGCGCACGCGCGCAAGCGCCGCCTCTTCGGCCGGAAGTCCCCCGGACCGGTCACCGTGGTCTTCAGCCACGGCTACTGCCTCGCCCAGGACTCCTGGCACTTCCAGCGGGCGGCGCTGCGCGGGCTGGTCCGCACGGTCCACTGGGACCAGCGCAGCCACGGCCGCTCCGCGCGCGGCCGGGCCCAGGCGGACGGGGTGCCGGTCACCATCGACCAGCTGGGCCGGGACCTGAAGGCCGTCATCGACGCGGCGGCCCCCGAGGGGCGGCTGGTGCTGGTCGGGCACTCGATGGGCGGCATGACGATGATGGCGCTCGCCGACCAGCACCCGGAGCTGATCCGCGACCGGGTCGCCGCCGCCGCGTTCGTCGGCACCTCCAGCGGCCGGCTCGGCGAGGTCAACTTCGGGCTGCCGGTCGCGGGCGTCAACGCGGTGCGCCGGGTGCTGCCCGGAGTGCTGAAAGCCCTCGGTACCCAGACGGAGCTGGTGGAACGCGGGCGCCGGGCCACCGCGGACCTCTTCGCCGGCCTCGTCAAGCGGTACTCGTTCGGCTCGCGGGACGTGGACCCGGCGGTCGCCCGGTTCGCCGAGCGGCTGATCGAGGCCACCCCCATCGACGTCGTCGCGGAGTTCTACCCGGCCTTCACCGAGCACGACAAGAGCGCGGCGCTGCCGGTCTTCCGGGACATGCCCGTGCTGATCCTGGCGGGCGACAAGGACCTGGTGACCCCCAGCTCGCACAGCGAGGCCATCGCCGACGTGCTGCCCGGGGCGGAGCTGGTCATCGTGCCCGACGCGGGCCACCTGGTGATGCTGGAGCACCCCGAAACGGTGACCGACCGGCTCGCGGACCTGCTGGTGCGGATCGGAGCCGTACCCCCTCCGGCTAACGTGGGCCGGCATGGAAGCACCGCACAACGGCCCGGCCGCTGAGACCGCGGCGGCCCCGGAGGCCGTCACCGTAACGATCGCCGTCGAGTCCCCCGAACAGATGACGGAGCTGGGCCGCGACCTGGCCCGGCTGCTGGCCCCCGGCGACCTGGTGATGCTCACCGGCGAGCTCGGCGCCGGGAAGACGACCCTCACCCGCGGCCTCGGCGAAGGGCTCGGGGTGCGCGGCGCCGTCACGTCCCCGACCTTCGTGATCGCCCGGGTCCACCCGCCGCTGGGCGACGGGCCCGCACTGGTCCACGTCGACGCCTACCGCCTGGGCGGCGGGCTCGACGAGATGGAGGACCTCGACCTCGACGTCTCGCTGCCCGAGTCGGTGGTGGTCGTGGAGTGGGGCGACGGCAAGGTGGAGGAGCTCTCCGACGACCGGCTCCACGTGGTCATCGACCGCGCCACCGGCGACACCGACGACGAGCGCCGCGAGGTGACCCTCGCGGGGATCGGGGCGCGCTGGTCGGACCTGCGCACCCGGATCGGCGACCGACCGGCCTGAACCGCCGACCGCCGCACCCCTCCGTCCCGCGGGGCGCCCTCCCTCCGGGGAAGGCGCCCCGCAGGCGTGTGCGCGGGCGTGCGGACCTGCCCGCAGGCGTACGGGGGGCGCCGGCACGGGTGGTTTCCGACAAGGTGTCGGTAAAATGTTGCACGGACGCCCCCGCCCGTGGTGGTATGGGGTGGCGAACTGGTTAGGTATACCTAACCACTCCTCAGCGGAGCCCAGGAGGCATCCATGCCGACGCCCGAGCGAGAAGTCCGGTACCCGTCCCCGTCCGGGGTGCCGATGAAGGATCTGCTCGCGTCGTGCGCGGCGGCCAGTGCCGTGTCGACGCCGCCCTCCGAGGCTCCGGCGGCGCGTCCGGGAGACGAGGCGGATCCGGCCGGTCCGGTCGGCGGGAGCGACGCCGGCGCGGCCACGGTGCACGGAATCAGGCCGCCCGCGCGACGCGAAGCGGCCTGATCCGCCGGGAGGACCGGGGCGTTACGGGACGACGACCACCTTCGTGTCGATCGTGGCGAAGTTCCACAGCGCGTCGGCGTCCTCGCGCGTCATCCGCACTCCGCCGGCCTTCACCGTCGGGTCCGGGGTCGGCAGCGAACCGTCCTGGGCCGCGCTGAAGCCCACCACCGAGTCGCCCACCTCGGCGAAGAGCACCACGTGCTCGATCGGAACCCCGTCGGAACCCTCCGTCGCACCGGTGCGACGGAAGACCGCGAACGTGCCCGGTGCCGGGCTGATGCTGCTCGGCACCACCTCGAAGGTCCTCGACGCCTTGCCGTCCGCGCCGACCAGCCACACCCTCTTCTGCTTCAGCGCGTAGACGACCCGCGGGCCGGTCCCGGAGCCCGTCGGCACCACGAGCGGGTCGGCGGCGGGCTCGGGCTTCTTCGTGGACGGCTTCGCGGACGCGGAGGCGGAGGCGCTCGTCGACGGAGCGGCCACCGAATCGGGGGCGTTCGCCGACGCCTGGTAAGCCAGGAATGCGACCACGGCGACAGCCGCCGCCGTGAGCCCGGCCACGATTCCCGAGCTGCCCCTTGCCACCTGAGCTCCCCTTTCGCATGCGGTCCGCCGCATGCCGCCTGTCGCATGTCGTACAAGGATTACGTCGTATTCGCGTATCCCGGGTGACGGTAGCAGCAGCCACCGGGCGGACCGGGACGCCGTACGGCGCGATGGCCCGGTCGGCGGGAGCCGTAGGCTGTTTGCGTGCTCTTGCTCGCCATGGATACCGCCACCCCCGCCGTCACCGTCGCCCTCCACGACGGCACCTCCGTCGTCGCGGAGTCCGGCCAGGTGGACGCCCGACGCCACGGAGAGCTCCTGCTCCCCACCGTCGACCGCGTCCTCGCCGAGGCCGGAACCACCCTCGACGCCGTCACCGGCATCGTCGTGGGCGTCGGCCCCGGCCCCTACACCGGGCTGCGCGTCGGCCTGGTGACCGCCGCGACCTTCGCCTCCGTGCTCCGTGTCCCCGTGCACGGCGTGTGCACCCTGGACGGACTCGCGTACGCCGCCGGGGAGGAAGCCGGGATCACCGGCCCCTTCGCGGTCGCCACGGACGCCCGCCGCAAGGAGGTCTACTGGGCGCGTTACGCCGACCCCCGCACCCGGACCGGTGGCCCGTCCGTCGACCGGCCCGCCGACATCGCCGAGGAGCTGGCCGGGCTGCCCGTCGTCGGAGCCGGAGCGGTGCTCTACCCGGACGCCTTCCCGGACGCCCGCGGCTCCGAGCACGTCTCGGCCGGGGCGCTCGCCGCGCTCGCCGCGGAACGCCTCGCCGCCGGGGAGAAGCTGCTCGACCCGCAGCCGCTCTACCTCCGCAGGCCCGACGCGCAGGTCCCGAAGAACTACAAGGTGGTCACCCCGAAGTGACCGACGTGACCGTCCCGGCCGCCGAACTGCGCGAGATGCGGTGGTGGGACATCGAACCGGTGCTGGAGCTGGAACACGAGCTCTTCCCCGACGACGCCTGGTCGGCCGGGATGTTCTGGTCCGAGCTCGCCCACGCCCGGGGCCCGCACGCCACCCGCCGCTACGTCGTCGCCGAGGAACCGGTCACCGGCCGGATCGTCGGCTACGCCGGACTCGCCGCCGCCGGGGACCTCGCCGACGTCCAGACCATCGGCGTCACCCGTGCCCACTGGGGCGGCGGCCTCGGCTCGGAACTCCTCGACGACCTGCTGAAGCACGCCACCGCCTTCGAGTGCGCCACCGTGCTCCTCGAAGTCCGGGTCGACAACACCCGCGCCCAGAAGCTCTACGCACGCTTCGGCTTCGAGCCGATCGGCTTCCGGCGCGGTTACTACCAGCCGGGCAACATCGACGCACTCGTCATGCGCCTCCACGTACAAGGAACAGAGAATGGCTGATGGCAATGGCTGACGAACCGCTCGTGCTCGGCATCGAGACCTCCTGCGACGAGACCGGCGTCGGCATCGTGCGCGGCACCACCCTCCTGGCGGACGCCGTCGCCTCCAGCGTCGACACCCACGCCCGCTTCGGCGGAGTCGTCCCGGAGATCGCCTCCCGGGCCCACCTGGAGGCGATGGTCCCCACCATCGAGCGCGCCCTCAAGGAGGCCGGGGTCAGCGCCCGGGACCTCGACGGCATCGCCGTCACCGCGGGCCCCGGCCTCGCCGGAGCGCTCCTCGTCGGCGTCTCGGCCGCGAAGGCGTACGCGTACGCGCTGAACAAGCCGCTCTACGGCGTGAACCACCTCGCCTCGCACATCTGCGTCGACCAGCTGGAGCACGGCCCCCTGCCCGAGCCCACCATGGCCCTGCTGGTCAGCGGCGGCCACTCCTCGCTCCTGCTCGCCCCCGACATCACCGACGACGTACGGCCGCTGGGCGCCACCATCGACGACGCGGCGGGCGAGGCCTTCGACAAGATCGCCCGCGTGCTGGACCTCGGCTTCCCCGGCGGTCCCGTCATCGACCGGCTCGCCCGCGAGGGGAACCCGAAGGCCATCGCCTTCCCGCGCGGCCTCTCCGGCTCCCGCGACCCGGCGTACGACTTCTCCTTCTCCGGGCTCAAGACCTCGGTCGCCCGCTGGATCGAGGCGAAGCGTGCGGCGGGCGAGGAGGTGCCGGTGCGCGACGTGGCGGCGTCCTTCCAGGAAGCCGTGGTGGACGTGCTCACCCGCAAGGCGGTCCGCGCCTGCAAGGACGAGGGCGTCGACCACCTGATGATCGGTGGCGGCGTCGCGGCCAACTCCCGGCTGCGCGCGCTCGCCCAGGAACGCTGCGAACGCGCCGGGATCCGGCTCCGGGTACCCCGCCCGGGACTCTGCACGGACAACGGCGCGATGGTCGCCGCGCTCGGCGCCGAGATGGTCGCCCGCAACCGCCCCGCCTCCGACTGGGAGCTCTCCGCCGACTCCTCGCTCCCGGTGACCGAGCCGCACGTGCCCGGCGCCCCGCACGACCACAGCCACGACCACGTGCACGAGGTCAGCAAGGACAACCTCTACTCATGACCGTCGCCTCATGACCGTCGCCCTGATGTGGGAGGCCCGTGCCGCCGACGGGCGGGGCACGGAGCTGCTGGAGTGGGCCCGCGCCCGCGCCGGCGAGCTCGCCCGCACCCCGCTCCGCAGCGAACTGCTGCGCGCCCCGCAGGACCGGGTGCTGGTGATCACCTGGTGGCCGGGGGAGTACGGCGACGAGCTGCCCGAACTCCCCGAGCCGGACGACCGGCTGATCACCCGCCCGGTGCACCGCTGGCGCTTCGAGTCGCTGGGGCCGGTCGACTCCTGACGCGTCCGGGGGCGCGGTGCCCGGCGCGGAGCGGTGTTATCGACGATAGCGCAACGGTGTTATCGTCGATACATGCCCTCCGAACACCCCTCCGCGGGAGAGAACTCCCGCGACCGCATCATCGCCGCCGCGCTCACGCTCCTGAACGAGCAGGGCCGTGAGGCCGTGTCGACCCGGGCGGTGGCCACCGCGGCCGGCGTCCAGGCGCCGGCCATCTACCGGCTCTTCGGGGACAAGCAGGGGCTCCTCGACGCCGTGGCCGCGCACGGCTTCGCCGCCCACCTCCCGGCCAAGTCGGCGATGGAGCCCACCGAGGACCCCGTCGACCACCTGCGCGCCGGCTGGGACCTGAACGTCTCCTTCGCCCTGGGGAACCCGGCCCTGTACTCCCTCATCTACGGCGAACCCCGCCCCGGCGTGCACGTCGAGGCGGCCGGGATCGCCGCCGGGATCCTCGCCGACGCCATCCGGCGGATCGCCGCGGCGGGCCGGCTCCGGGTCGAGGAGGCGCTGGCGGTCCAGCTGGTGCACGCGGGTGGCCGAGGCGTCGCACTGGAACTGCTCTCCCGCCCCGACGAGGAGCGCCACCCCTCGCTGAGCGCCGCCGCCAGGGAGGCGGTCATCGCGGCGATCACCCACGACGCCGCCCTCCCGCCGGGCGACCCCGGACCCGTCACCGCCGCCGTCGCCCTGCGCGCCGTGCTCTCCCGGGCCACCGCCCTCACCGACGGCGAACGCGCCCTCCTGCGGGAGTGGCTCGACCGCATCACCCGAACCGAGAACGACCGGAGCACCTCATGATCGTCGTCACCGCCCCCACCGGCCAGATCGGACGCGGCCTCCTGGCCCGGCTCCTGGACGGCGCCGAAGAACCGGTCCGCGTGATCGCCCGCGACCCCGCCGCGCTCGACCCCGCGGTGCGCGAGCGCGCCGAGGTGGTGGAGGGCTCGCACGCCGACCCCGCCACCGTGGCCACGGCGTTCGAGGGCGCCGACACGGTGTTCTGGCTCGTCCCGCCCGACCCGCGCGCGGACGACGTCACCGGCCACTACCTGGACTTCACCCGCCCCGCCTGCGAGGCGATCGGGCGGCACGGCGTGCGGCGGGTCGTCGGCGTCTCCAGCCTGGGGCGCGAATTCGGCGAGAACGCGGGCAACCTCTCGTCCGCCTTCGCCATGGACGCCCTGATCGAGACCACGGGCGTGGCCTACCGGTCGCTGCGCATGCCCTTCTTCATGGAGAACCTGCTCATGCAGGCCGAAGCGATCCGGCACGGCGCGTTCCACCTGCCCAACGCGGCCGACCGGACGCTGCGCCTGGTCGCCACCGCGGACGTCGCGGCGACCGCGGCCGACCTGCTGCGCGTCCCCGCGTGGAGCGGGCAGAGCAGCGTTCCGGTGCTGAGCCCGGACTCCCTGACCCCGCGGGAGATGGCGACCACCCTCTCCGAGGTCCTCGGGACACCGGTCGCCTTCCACCGGACCCCGATCGCCGGCTTCCGGGCGACGATGCTCCAGTACGGGATGAGCGAGGGCTGGGCGCGGGGACTCGTCGACATGGCCCTCGCCCAGGACGCCGGCATCTACGAACCCGAGGCACTGGCCGCCGAACCGTCGCCCACCGGCTTCCGCCAGTGGTGCGAGGACGTCCTCAGGCCCGCCGTGCGGGGCTGAACCCCGCCGGATCGGTCCGTTCCCGGGCTCATCGCGCACCCCCGCGCCCGCTCCGAACGGGCGCGTGGCCCCGCGTGTCCGATGAGTTCCGGGCGCCCGGCGGGTCAACCTTGCACACCTCCGGACCGATCACCGGGCCGGGGCCGAGCGGGACCCATCGAGGAGAAGACCATGCAGAAAATCACACCCTGTCTCTGGTTCGACGGCCGGGCCGCCGAGGCCGCCGACTTCTACGTCTCCGTGTTCGGCGGCGACTCGCGCGTCCTGGAGACCTCCCGCCACTCCGGCGACGGGCCGGCCGACTCCGGCGCCGTGCTGACCGTCCGCTTCCAGCTCGCCGGGCAGGAGTACCTGGGACTCAACGGCGGTCCCGCGTTCCACTTCACCGAGGCGCTCTCCCTCTCCGTGGACTGCGCGGACCAGGCCGAGGTGGACCGGCTGTGGGACGCGCTCACCGAAGGCGGCGAGGAGAGCCGGTGCGGCTGGCTCAAGGACAGGTACGGCCTCTCCTGGCAGATCGTGCCGCGTGCGCTCCCCGAGATTCTCGGCGGACCCGACCGGGACCGGGCCGCCCGCGCCATGAAGGCCATGATGGGCATGGGCAAGCTCGACGTGCAGGCCCTGCTCGACGCCTGAACGGCAGCGTGCCGGGCCGCGGTTGGGTGCGCCGACGGCCCTCACCGGCTTCGCGGAAGCGGACGCGGGGTGCTCGCGCCCGGGTGCCGGGGCGGGGCCTTCGCCCGGTCAGTAGGGTCGGCGCCATGCCCTCCCGTGCCGTGCTTCCGCCGCCCCCGCCACCCGCAGCGATCCGCTCCTGGCCGGACCGCCCCTCGCTGCTCGCCGACCGGGCCGCGGTCCTGGGCGAGCTGGTGAGGCTGCACGTCGGCGGCGGACGGCTCGCCCTCCTCCTGACCTGGGGAGGGGTGGCCGCCCTCGGCTGGGCGGCCGTCGGCGCGGCCCTCATCGCCTTCCAGGAGTCCCTCGACCCGATCAGCGACCTGGTCGCGGTCGTCCTCGCCTTCGCCGGCATCGGGCTCCTCGTGCCGGCGGCCGTCTTCTTCGGGCTCGGCGCCGCACGCGCCCGGAAGGTCCGCGTCCTCCTCACCGCCTGGGGCGCCCTCGACCGCGACCCGGACCGGGACCCGCTGCTGCGGATGCCGGGGCTCGGGCTCGCCTGGCTGCTGATCTCCTACGCGCTGTGCGCCGCCGGCCTCTTCACCTGTGTCGCCGTACCGGCGTCGGCCACCCCGGGCGAGGACACGTACGGCCTGGTGGTCCTCGGCATGGGCGCCGGACTCTGCGTCTGGATCACCGGCCTCACCGGTGCCGTCACGGCCCTCTCCCACCGCCGCTGGGTGCTGCGGGTCCTCACCGCCCCGGCGCCCGCGCCGGTACGGCAGGGCGAGGCAGCGGGGCAGGCCGGGTGAGCGGGGTGCACGCGGTTTGACCGGATGCCGCCTCCGTTTTACCGTGGACGGTATGTCGGAGGTCGCCTCCGTTTCTCCGTCCCGCAGTGGCGTGCCGACGGTGGACCCATGAACCGCAGCAGTGAGGGGGCAGGAACGTATGAGTGTCGAAGACCGACCGGTCCGCAAGCCGCGAGCGGACGTCCAGCGCAACCGCGAGGCCCTCCTCAGGGCGGCACAGCGCCACTTCCTGAGGGACGGGGTCGGCACTTCCCTGGAGGCGGTGGCGAAGGAAGCGGGCGTCGGACCCGGCACGCTGTACCGGCACTTCCCCCACCGGGAGGCTCTGCTGGCCGCCGTCCTGCTGACCCGTTCCGAGGAACTGGTGGCGCGGCAGGCGGAGATCGCCCGGATCGGGGACCCCGCCGAGGCGTTGGGGCAGTGGCTGCGAGCCATGGAGGAGTACCTCAGCGCGTACGCGGGACTGCCGGAGCCGCTCATGGCCGCGGCCAAGGCGCAGGAACCGCACAATCCGCTCACGGTGCCCTGCGAGCACCTCATCGCCACCACCGACACGTACGTGGAGGCCGCCCGGCGAGCGGGGAAGGCGCGTCCTTCGGTGACGGGATTCGATCTCTTCCTCGCGGCCTGCTCCGTCGCCTGGATCATGGGCGCGGGCACCACCGACGAGCAGGCGATCGGGCGCCTGCGGGAGCTCATCGAGAGCGGCTACCGCCCGACCGGCGGCACGGAGTAGCTCCACCCGTCGTTCGGCGGCACGCAGGCGCGGGCCCGGCCCCTCCAGCCCCTTCCCACGCGGACCCGCCCGCCCCGGACACCCGGCCGCACGCCCTCCCACGCCCCCCACACCCCGCGCACCCCGCGTCAGAGGAACCGCACCACTTCGGAAGGACCTCCATGAAACTCGGCATCATCGGAACAGGAGCCGTCGGGACCACACTGGCCCGAGCCCTCAGCGCCGCCGGACACGACGTCCAGGTCGCCAACTCGCGGGGCCCCGAGACCATCGACGCCGACGCGCTGGACTTCGGCGCGCACGCGGTGAGCGCGCGAGAGGCGGTGCGGGACAAGGAGGTCGTCATCCTGTCCGTCCCGTTCGCCCGCGTCCCCGACGTCGCCGGGCTCTTCGCCTCCGTACCGGACGACACCGTGGTCATCGACACCTCCAACTACTTCCCCCACCTGGGCGGCCCCATCGACGCGGTGGACGACGGCCGGGTGGAGAGCGTGTGGGTGAGCGAGCAGCTGGGCCGACCCGTGGCCAAAGCCTGGAACGCCGCGCTGGCAGGCACTCTGCGGACCAAGGGCGTGCCGGAGGGGACGCCGGGCCGCATCGCGCTCCCGGTCGCCGCCGACTCCGGCGAAGCACGGCGCGTCGCGATGCGGCTGGTGGAGGAGAGCGGCTTCGACGCCCATGACGCCGGCGTACTCGCCGACTCCTGGCGGCAGCAGCCGATGACCCCCGCCTACTGCACCGAGCTGAGCCTCGCGGAGCTGGCCCCGGCCCTCGCGGCGGCCGACCGGTCGCGAGCACCGCGCGACCGCGACCGGCAGATGGAGCGCTTCATGACCCTGGGGGCCGCGCCCACACTGGACGAGACCGTCGCACTCAACCGTTCGCTCCACCTCTGACGTCTGCCCCGTCGCGCTGCGCGCGGACGGCGGGCGGGCTCCCGCGCTCGCCGGTGGCGCCGGTCCTGCGGCGAGGAACGTGAGCCGGTCCCCGCCGGCGGTGCCCGGCTCGGTGGTGCGGAGGGCCGGCCCACCGCTCACCGGAGGTCGGCGCGTACACCTCACCGGAGGACATCGGCAGGTCGAAGGGCTGGGGGGTGGCTCCAGGAGCCACCACCCTTCCCACGATCACCCCCGGCGCCCACCGCGCGGCGCCGCCCGGGGAGGGCCCCCGCACCGAGACTCGCCTGAGGGCCGTCGCCGGACCGGGCCCCGGACATCGAGAGCGTTCCGTGCACCGACCGGTGCCGAGGGCGCCCCGCACGACGAGGAGACCCCCCTTGCGTGGAGCATGGGGCGTCCTGGGACGGTCGGGCGTCCGGCAGGGGACCCGGACCGGTCAGGCGTCCGGCCGGACCGGGTGCCCGATCAGCATGGTCGGGGCGCCGGCAACCCGGGTCAGCAGGACCGTGGCGGAGTTCGGCCCCTGGAGCTTCATCCGGCGGCGCACCTCCTCCGGTTCCACCGCCGAACCGCGCTTCTTCACCGTCAGCACCCCCACCTCCCGCTCCCGCAGCAGGGCCTTGAGCCGCTTCATGTGGAAGGGGAGCCGGTCGGTGATTTCGTACGCGGAGGTGTACGGGGAGGCGTACGGCTCGTCGCTGGTGACGTAGGCGATCGTCTCGTCGATCAGCCGCCCGCCGCACCGCTCCACGATGTCGGCGACCAGGCTGGCGCGGATCACCGCGCCGTCCGGCTCGTACAGGTACCGGCCGACCGGGCCGACCGGCGGGGGCGGCAGCGGGGAGCGGGTGGCGAGGGTGGCGCCGGACGGCAGCAGGGTCGCCCGGTAGGTGCCGGGTTCGAAGCCCTCGCCGTACCAGAGCACCGCCTCCTTCACGTCCCCGCCGTCGGAGATCCACTCCGCCTCGGCCTCCGGCCCGATCGCCTCGTGCGGGACGCCCGGCGCGATCTTCAGCGCCGCGCGGGGGGCCTTCAACGCGGCGGCGGTCGCCCAGGAGAGCGGCGGCGAGTACGCCTCCGGGTCGAAGATCCGGCCCCGCCCGCCGCGCCGGGCCGGGTCGACGAAAACGGCGTCGCAGGGGGAGGTGTCGATGTCGGTGACGTCGGCGCACCGGACCTCGATCAGAGCGGTCAGGCCGAGGGCCTCCGCGTTGGCGCGGGCCACCTCGGCGGTGAGCGGGTCGCGGTCGACGGCCAGGACCTCGATGCCCGCGCGGGCCAGCGCGATCGCGTCGCCGCCGATGCCGCAGCACAGGTCGGCCACCCGCCGCACCCCGCCGAGCGCGGCGAAGCGTGAGGCGCGGTGGGTGGCGACGGAGGTGCGGGTGGCCTGCTCGACGCCGTTGGGGGTGAAGTACATCCGGTACGCGTCCTCGGGCCCGAACTTCGCCACCGCCCGCTGCCGCAGCCGGGCCTGCCCCAGGGCGGCCGAGACGAGGGCGGGCGCGTGGTCGCGCCGGAGCCGGGTGGCGGTGGCCAGTTCGCGCGCCGGGTCGTGGTCCCGCAGCTCGTCCAGGAGGGCGGCGCCCTCGGGCGTACGCAGGGCGGCGAAGGCGGCGAGCGGGTCGGCGGGGCCGTCACCGGCGGGGAGAGGTGCGTTCACCCGACCCATTGTGGGCCAGGGACCGCCGGGAGCCCTCCGGGCCTCCCGGGGCCCAGGTGACGAGGAGGGACCGTACGAGGGCTCCGGCGGGTTGTGCTCCAGGTGGGGGAAGCGGTGCCGGGCGCCCGGCGGTGTCGGGGCGGCGTCCGGGGGCGGGCTGGCAGGATGCGGCGCCATGCAACTAGTACGACAAAAAGAAAAAAGGACAACGAAACGGCTCGGATCCGGCACCGTCGTCCTGGCCGCCCTGCTGGCGGCCGCCCTCGCCTCCGGATGCGGAGAGGACCCTCCGGGCCCCGACCGTCCCGTCCACCGGGGCGCATCGGGCGGGGGAGCCGGACCGGCGGCCGGTCCGGCTCCTGGGGCCGCTCCGGTCAGCGCCCTCGTCGCCTACGCGGAGCAACTGAAACGGCGTCAGGCGCAGCGGGCCGCCGTCGCGAGGAAGTGGGGGCTGGCGAAGGTCCCCCTGGTCGCCCCCGCGCCGCCCGCCGTCAAGCCGCACCTCACCACCCGGGAAGGGTTCGAGGTCGACGACGGCGACGATCTCCCGCCGGTGTTCACCACCGTCCCCACCACGGAGCGGATCGTCTTCCTCACCATCGACGACGGGGCCGAGAAGGACCCCGAACTCATCCGGATGATGGACGAGCTGAAGATCCCGTACAGCGCCTTCCTCAGCGACTACCTCGCGAGCGAGGACTACGGCTACTTCACCGCGATGCAGAAGAAGGGCGTGGCGCTCAACAACCACACCCTCAGCCACCCCTACCTGCCCGGGCTCTCCTACGCCGAGCAGAAGAAGGAGATCTGCGACCAGCAGACCAGGATCGAGAAGCACTTCGGCAAACGGCCGGTGCTCTTCCGGCCGCCGTACGGCAACTACAACCGGGACACCCTCGTCGTCGCCCGGTCCTGCGGGATCGAGGCCGTACCGCTGTGGGCGGCCGAGGCGTTCGTCGACCACATGGAGTGGCGCGAGTGGGACCGGGACCTGCACCCGGGCGACATCGTCCTCACCCACTTCCAGGGGCGCGCCCAGTGGAACGGCACCATGCCGGACATGATCCGCACCGTCATGAAGACCATCACCGACAAGGGGTACGCGGTCGCCCGGCTGGAGGACTACGTCTGACCCCCGGCCCCCGGGCGGCCGGGAGCGCGGACGCTCCGGCGGGGGAGGCGGCGGTGAGGGAGGCGAAGGCTGGGGAGGCGAAGGCGGGGGAGGCGTCGGCGGGGCGCTGCAGCGGAGCCCCCGCCGGCGCGGGGTGGCTCCGGCGGTAGTCGCCCCGCGCGACCGACACGGTGACGAAGACGAGGACGAACGCCGCGATCAGCTGTGTCCATCCCGTCCAGGGCCACTGCCGCCGGACGAGGACCACGCCGATCAGGACGGCGGCGACCGTGATCGTCCCGAAGGCGAGGGTGGCCGACCAGTCGGTCTCCGGGGGCGGAATCCCCGGCTCCCCGTTCCCCGGATCCGCCCGTTCGGCCGACCGGTGGGTCAGCGCCCGCTCCAGGGCGACGACCGCGCCGACGACGAGTTCGAGGGCGAGCGCGAGCAGGGCCACCGCCGCGTCGGAGCACCCCCGCACCAGGGGCGACGGCTGCTGGGGGGTGCGGGAGCTCTTCGGCATACCGGCACCGTCGCCCGGAACGGCGTCCACCGCCCCGGCGTTGTCCCTACGGACTCCTGATCGAGACCCCGCCGACACGTCGTCGCGACGTGCTCGCCCCGCGGCCGGCGGCCTCCGCGTCCGGCCGCGGTGCGGGCCCCGTCCGGTCCCGCTCTCCCTGGCCGCGGCGCCCCCGGGCGGCCCGCCTCCGGGTGCGGACGGCGCCACGCACGGGTACGTAATTGGCACTCCGCTTGACCGAGTGCTAATCGCGGTCATAGTCTCAGTGCTGGCACTCCCCCCTGGAGAGTGCCAGCAGTACCGCACGACAGGGCAGGTCCGGCACCCGCGACGACGGATCCGGCCCGGTCGGCGACCAAAGACTGTTAAACCCCGTGAGATCTCCGAAGGGGGAGACCGGATCGTGTCGACCACCAGCTCCAAGGTTGCGATCAAGCCGCTCGAGGACCGCATTGTGGTCCAGCCGCTCGACGCCGAGCAGACCACGGCTTCCGGCCTGGTCATTCCGGACACCGCCAAGGAGAAGCCCCAGGAGGGCGTCGTCCTGGCTGTGGGCCCGGGCCGCTTCGAGAACGGCGAGCGCCTTCCGCTCGACGTCAAGACCGGCGATGTCGTTCTGTACAGCAAGTACGGCGGCACCGAGGTGAAGTACAACGGCGAGGAGTACCTCGTCCTCTCGGCGCGCGACGTCCTCGCGATCATCGAGAAGTAATTCACCCACATTTGCTGTGTGTTCTGCGCCCCTGGCCCCCTGCGAAATAACTAGCCGGGTGGCGAGGGGCGCAGTTCGTTCGAGAGGGAAAGTCAGCTCATGCCGAAGATTCTGAAGTTCGACGAGGACGCTCGTCGCGCCCTTGAGCGCGGCGTCAACAAGCTTGCCGACACGGTCAAGGTGACGATCGGCCCCAAGGGCCGCAACGTCGTCATCGACAAGAAGTTCGGCGCTCCCACCATCACCAACGACGGTGTCACCATCGCGCGCGAGGTCGAGCTCGACGACCCGTACGAGAACCTCGGTGCCCAGCTGGTGAAGGAGGTGGCCACCAAGACCAACGACGTCGCGGGTGACGGCACCACCACCGCCACCGTGCTCGCCCAGGCGCTCGTCCGCGAAGGTCTGCGCAACGTCGCCGCCGGCGCCTCCCCGGCCTCCCTGAAGAAGGGCATCGACGCCGCGGTCAAGGCCGTGTCCGAGGAGCTCCTCGCGACCGCCCGTCCGATCGAGGACAAGTCCGACATCGCCGCCGTGGCCGCGCTCTCCGCGCAGGACCCGCAGGTCGGCGAGCTCATCGCGGACGCGATGGACAAGGTCGGCAAGGACGGCGTCATCACCGTCGAGGAGTCCAACACCTTCGGTCTGGACCTCGAGTTCACCGAGGGCATGGCCTTCGACAAGGGCTACCTGTCGCCGTACATGGTGACCGACCAGGAGCGTATGGAGGCCGTCCTCGACGACCCGTACATCCTGATCCACCAGGGCAAGATCGGCTCCATCCAGGAGCTGCTCCCGCTGCTGGAGAAGGTCATCCAGGCCGGCGGCTCCAAGCCCCTCCTGATCATCGCCGAGGACGTCGAGGGCGAGGCGCTCTCCACCCTCGTCGTCAACAAGATCCGTGGCACCTTCAACGCCGTCGCGGTGAAGGCCCCGGGCTTCGGTGACCGCCGCAAGGCCATGCTCGGTGACATCGCCACCCTCACGGGTGCGACCGTCATCGCCGAGGAGGTCGGCCTCAAGCTCGACCAGGCCGGTCTGGACGTGCTGGGCACCGCCCGCCGTGTGACCGTCTCCAAGGACGACACGACCATCGTCGACGGCGGCGGCGACGGCGCCGACGTCAAGGGCCGCGTCAACCAGATCAAGGCCGAGATCGAGAACACGGACTCCGACTGGGACCGCGAGAAGCTCCAGGAGCGCCTCGCGAAGCTGGCCGGCGGCGTGTGCGTGATCCGCGTCGGTGCCGCCACCGAGGTCGAGCTCAAGGAGAAGAAGCACCGTCTGGAGGACGCCATCTCCGCGACCCGCGCCGCGGTCGAGGAGGGCATCGTCTCCGGTGGTGGCTCTTCCCTCGTCCACGCCGTCAAGGTCCTGGAGGGCAACCTCGGCAAGACCGGCGACGAGGCCACCGGTGTCGCGGTCGTGCGCCGCGCCGCCGTCGAGCCGCTGCGCTGGATCGCCGAGAACGCCGGCCTCGAGGGTTACGTCATCACCTCGAAGGTCGCCGAGCTCGACAAGGGCCAGGGCTTCAACGCCGCCACCGGCGAGTACGGCGACCTGATCAAGGCCGGCGTCATCGACCCGGTCAAGGTCACCCGCTCCGCCCTGGAGAACGCCGCCTCCATCGCGTCGCTGCTCCTCACGACCGAGACCCTGGTCGTCGAGAAGCCGGCCGAGGAAGAGGCCGAGGCCGGTCACGGTCACGGCCACTCCCACTAGTACGCTCCCCGCCCGCCGGCCTCAGGGCCGGTGGAGCGGCACGTGGCCCGGTGCCCCCGTCGCGGGGGCACCGGGCCACGTGGCGTTGCGGGGGCGCGCCCTCACTTCGGGCCGTACTTGCGCCCCGTCCGTGAGGTCATCTCACCCAGCAGGTTGCGCGGGGCCACCTTCACCAGCCCCATCAGCGCCTTGTACCGGGCGTCCGGCACCGAGACCGACTTGCCGCGCGCCAGGTCGGCGAGGGCCGCGGTCACCAGCTTGTCGGCGTCCAGCCACATCCACCCCGGAATGTTCCCGGTGCCCATCCCGGCCCGCTGGTGGAACTCCGTCCGTACGAAGCCGGGGCAGAGCGCCATCAGCCGCACCCCCGACCCCGCCAGGTCCTTCGCGGCGCCCTGGGTGAACTGGACGACCCACGCCTTCGAGGCCCCGTAGGTGCCGCGGGGGACGAACGCCGCGACCGAGGCGACGTTGACGATCCCGCCCCGGCCCCGATCGCGCATCCCGGCCGCCGCCGCCGAGGTCAGCCGCAGTACGGCCTCGCAGTGCACCTTCAGCATCGTCAGCTCGTCGGCGAGCGGAACCTCCAGGTAGCGGCCCTTGTTGCCGAACCCCGCGTTGTTGACGAGGAGTTCGACGGGGTGGTCGCGGTCGCGGAGCCGTTCCTCGACCGCCGCGATCCCCGCGTCCGTGGACAGGTCGGCGGTGAGCACCGTGGCCTCGATGCCGTGCCGGTCGTGCAGTTCGGTGGCCTGCTCCCGCAGTCGCCCGGTGTCGCGGGCGACCAGCACGAGGTTGTGCCCCTGTCCCGCGAGCCGCCGCGCGAAGGCGGCGCCGATGCCCGCCGTCGCGCCGGTAATCAGTGCAGTCGTCATGCGCGGCACGTTAGTGCTCCCGGGCCCGGTCCCGCGCACCCGTCCCACCGGAACCGGTACGGAGAGAGGGCCGGCCGACGCGGCGGTGACCCGGAACGGGTTATCCCGGCCCCCGGACGGGGCAGGTGACCCACGGTGCCCCCCGAGGGGGGTCCGGCAGGAGACATCCGGTGGTCGGAAGGGGGTCCGGCGGCGGAACGGGGTGATCCGGCGTTCCGACTCCGTAAAGATCCTCCTCGGGCACGAGGGTGCTTCCTTTGCCTACCTATTACTCTTGTGGCAAGGCCACGCTGCGTGGCCATGGAGGAGTGAGATGAGGAGCAGCAACCCGGTCTTCTCGCGACGGGGGTTCAGCCGCGACAACGGCACCGCGGGGTACGCGGCGCCGCAGGCCGGGGCCACCGTCACGGGTGAGAACCCTTACGCGCAGGGCACCGCCAACCCGTACGCCACCAACCCCTACGCCCAGCAGGCGCCGCCCGGAGTCCGCTCCGGCGCGATGACCATCGACGACGTCGTCAGCCGGACGGCGATGACGCTGGGCACGGTCGTCGTCGGCGCCGTGCTCGCCTGGTGGCTCCTGCCGATCGACGAGGCCAACCTCGGCAAGTCCTACGGCATCGCCGTCGGCGCCGCGCTCATCGGCTTCGTGCTGTCGCTGGTCAACTCGTTCAAGCGGAAGCCGTCGCCGCCGCTGATCCTGGCCTACGCCGCGTTCGAGGGCATCTTCCTCGGCGTCGTCAGCAACGTCGTCGATGCCTACGTCAGCCCCGGCGCCGCGATGCAGGCGGTGCTCGGCACCATGGCCGTGTTCGGCGGGGTGCTGATCGCCTACCGGGCCGGTCTCATCCGGGTGACCCGCCGCTTCTACGGCTTCGTCATGGCGGCCCTCATCGGCTTCGTGCTGCTGATGGTCGTCAACTCGCTCTTCGCCGTCTTCGGCGGCGGCGACGGCCTCGGCTTCCGCAGCGGTGCGCTCGGTGTCGTCTTCGGCATCGTCGCCATCGTGATCGGCGCCTGCATCCTCGCCCTGGACTTCAAGCAGGTCGAGGACGGCATCACCTACGGCGCTCCGCGCGAGGAGGCATGGACGGCCGCCTTCGGCCTCACCGTGACCCTGGTGTGGATCTACCTGGAGATGCTGCGGCTCGTCGCGATCCTCAGCGGCGACGACTGATCCCCCGCACCGGTCCCTTCCGGGCACCGCGCACGACGGCCCGCAGGCCCTGCCTGCGGGCCGTCCGCGTTAGGGTCGCGGGGTGCTTGATACCACCCCCCTGATCACCGCCGTGGACCGTTTCGCCGACCGGCTGCGGGCCGCCCCGCAGAGCCGCCTCCAGCAGGGCGCCGCCGAGAAGGCACTGGCCGCCGCCCGGGAGCTGTCCGCCCGCGCCCAGCGCGTCGAACGTCCGGGCCGGGAGCCGTCCACCCTGCCGGACGCCGGGATGTTCGCCGTCGGCGACCAGGTGGCCGTCGCCGGCCACGACCTGGCCGTGGCACTGGAGACGGCCTCGCCCGGTGAGCTGGACGAGGCCGTGCGGTACGTGACGGAGACGGCGGCGGAGGCGTTCGCCTGAGCCCGGGCCCGAGGGCCGGGGTCAGAACGAGGCGATGACGCGGTCCGCGAGGATGTAGACGTTGTCGGCGCCGCAGGAGAAGGTCAGCGCGTACGCGCCGGAGACGCCCGAACCGCCCAGCAGGACCGGCTGCTCGCCCGCCCGCAGGGACGCGGCGAGGCGTTCCGCCGTCTCCCGGTGGCCCGGGGTCATGCAGAGCGTGGTGCCGTCGGCGAAGACGTACACGTCCAGGGTGCCGAGCGGGCCGGGCCGTACGTCGGTCAGCTCGGTGCCGGTGTCGGCGAGCTCCTTCAGCCGGTTCACCGTGCGCTCGTGGTCCGTGATCACCGGCGTCCGGACCGGGACGAAGTCCGGGTGGGACGGGTGGCGGCGGCGGGCGGCGGCCAGTTCCGGAGAGTCGCCGGCCGCGGACTCCTCAGCCGTACCGGCCGTCTCCCTCGGCTCCGCCGGACCGGCCAGGTCGTCGAGGCCGGCCAGCTCGGCGAACTCCTGCATCGCGTCGGTCACGGCCGCGTCGTCCGGGTGGGCGGGCTGGGCCGGATGGACGGCGTACGCCGCCTCGTCCTCGTCGCTCTCGTCGCCCGGCCGGAAGCTCAGGACCTCCAGGCCGGCGAAGTCCGCCTGACGGGGCAGGAAGTACGGGGTGTCGTCGCCCAGGCCGGAGAGACCGCCCAGCAGCGACGGGGCGTCGGCGGCGTCGCGGGCCTCCTGCGCCGCCCAGAAGGCGCGCGCCTCGGCGAGCTCGCGCTCCCGCTCCTCGGCGAGGGCCTGGGACACGGCCTCGCGTATCTCGTCGGCAGTGGTGCCACCGGTACGGCTCTGCGCCGGTACCGTGCGGGCGCGGCTCCTGTCCTGGGCGAGCTCGGAGCGCAGCTCGGCGACCTGCCGGTGCAGTCCGCGGGCGGTGTGCACGGCGGCGGCGCCCACGGCCGTGGCAGCGGCGGTGGTCAGCAACAGGGCAAACGAGATGGCGCTCACTGACAGACTCCCGGTTTCCTTCGATACCCCCGACTTCCTACATCAGCTTGTCCTGTCGCTCGGCGCGCCGTCAGTGCAAAACGTCACGAAATGGACGGGTCTTTGGTCCCACCATCTCCGCCCGATCCGTCCTGACCTGCGGAAACGATGCTTCCGGGGGACGCACATCACATCCTGGGGGAGATTCGGTCACGGTGCGAGCTCGACCGGATTCGCCGACGCCGGCCCGAGGGACGCGCGGGTCGCTGCGGAGGCGGGCGGTCGGCGCGCGGACGGGCCGGGCGGCACACGCGGACGGGGCCGGGCGGCACACGCGGACGGGGCCGGGCGGAGGGAATCCCTCCGCCCGGCCCCGGACGGCCGTGCGGGGCCGGTCAGCTCAGGCGCTCGATGACCATGGCCATGCCCTGGCCACCGCCGACGCACATCGTCTCCAGGCCGAACTGCTTGTCGTGGAACTGCAGGCTGTTGATCAGGGTCCCGGTGATGCGGGCGCCCGTCATGCCGAAGGGGTGGCCGACGGCGATGGCGCCGCCGTTGACGTTGACCTTCTCCAGCGGCAGGCCGAGGTCCCGGTAGGAGGGGATGACCTGGGCGGCGAAGGCCTCGTTGAGCTCGGCGAGGTCGATGTCGTCCACGGTGAGCCCGGCGCGCTTCAGCGCCTGCTTGCTGGCCTCGACCGGGCCGTATCCCATGATCTCGGGGGAGAGGCCGGAGACGCCGGTGGAGACGATCCGGGCGAGGGGGGTCAGGCCCAGCTCGCGCGCCTTGGTGTCGGACATGATCACGAGGGCCGCGGCACCGTCGTTGAGCGGGCAGCAGTTGCCGGCGGTGACCAGGCCGTCGGGGCGGAAGACCGGCTTGAGCCCGGAGACGCCCTCCAGGGTGACGCCCGCGCGCGGGCCGTCGTCCTTGGCGACGACCGTGCCGTCCGGGGTGGTGACGGGGGTGATCTCGCGCTCCCAGAAGCCGTTCTTCAGGGCCTCCTCGGCGAGGTTCTGGGACCGTACGCCGAACTCGTCCATCTCCGCCCGGCTGATGCCCTTGATCCGCGCGAGGTTCTCGGCGGTCTGCCCCATCGAGATGTACGCGTCCGGGAGCAGCCCGTCCTCGCGCGGGTCGTGCCAGCTCGCGCCGGACTCCTCGGCGCGGGCGGCGGTGCGCGCCTCCGCCTCGGCGAAGACCGGGTTGTGCGTGTCCGGCAGGCTGTCGGAGTTCCCGCTGACGAAGCGGGAGACCATCTCGACACCGGCGGAGATGAAGACGTCGCCCTCGCCGGCCTTGATGGCGTGCAGCGCCATGCGGCTGGTCTGGAGCGAGGAGGAGCAGTAGCGGGTGACCGTACAGCCCGGCAGGTGGTCCATCCCCATCTGGACGGCGACGACGCGGCCCAGGTTGTTGCCCTGCTCGCCGCCGGGGAGACCGCAGCCGAGCATCAGGTCGTCGATGTCCCTCGGGTCCAGCTCGGGGACCTTCGCCAGGGCGGTCCGGATGATGGTGGCGGTCAGGTCGTCCGCCCGCAGGTCCTTGAGGGACCCCTTGAAAGCGCGGCCGATGGGCGAACGGGCGGCAGAGACGATCACGGCTTCGGGCATCACACGGCTCCATGGGGGCTGGAAGGCTCAACGACGGTACGGCCGCGGCCGGTGTGGCGCGACCGGACGGCCGGGCGAGCGGTCCGGAGCCACCGCCGGGCGGCGGATCCCGCCGGACCGTTCCGGCATCACTCTGTGCGAAGTTACCCCTACGTCAGGCCCGGGTCACCGCCCCGGCCGTGTGATGCGGACCTCTTTTCTAAGCGCTTGCTCAGCTCTCGGCGGTGCGCCGCCGGGTCGTCCACGACACGGCCTACGGGCGCCGCCGGGAGGCGCGGGCCCGGGCGTCGGAGCTCGCTCCCGGGGCGGCGGGCCCCGGAGCCGTACCGGGCGCCGGGCCGGCCCCGCCGTTCCCGTGCCGGCCCTCCCCCTCCGCGCCGGCCGCGGGGCGCTGCCCGTCCGCCTCGTGCCCCGGGGGGTGCGGGTGGGGCTCCGTGTGGGCGGGCAGCCGCCGCCGGCGGCGGTGCTTGAGCAGGGCCCAGGGAGCACGCGCCCCGGTGACCTCGGTGCCCGCCTCGTGGGCCGCCTGGGACGCCGCCTTCGCCACCGGCAGCATGTCCTCGCGCCGCGAGCCGTCGAGGTGGTCCGTCTCCGGCCAGAGCCCGAGAACCGCGCAGAGCGTCGGCAGCACCGCCATGGCCGCCGTGGCGTACCCCTCCGCCGAGGGGTGGTAGTTGTCCGGGCCGAAGAGCTCGCGCGGATTCGCCTCGAACTCCGGCCCCAGCAGATCGCCCAGCGAGACCGTACGCCCGCCCTGTTCCACCGCGCCGATCGTCTGCGCCGCTGCCAGCTGCCGGCTGACCCGGCGGGCCAGCCACCGCAGCGGCTGGTAGACCGGCTCGATCGTGCCGAGGTCCGGGCAGGTCGCCACCACCACCTCCGCACCCGCGGTCCGCAGCCTGCGCACGGCGGTGGTCAGACAGCGCACCGAGAGCGTGGCCGGCATCCGGTGGGTGACGTCGTTGGCGCCGATCATGATCACGCAGACGTCCGGATGCCGGGCCGGGTCGGCGAGCAGCAGCGTCACCTGCCGCTCCAGATCGTCCGACCTGGCCCCCGGCTGGGCCACGTTGCGCATGTCCACCGGCCGCTCGGCGACCGCCGCCAACCCCGACGCGAGCAGCGCTCCCGGCGTCTGTCCGGCCCGCCGCACCCCCTGCCCGGCCGCCGTGGAGTCACCGAGAAGAGCCAGCCGGAGGGGATCGGTGAGACCCGAGAAGGCGCCGCCGTACCGTCCGTCCGCGCTCGGTGGGACCGGGGCCGTGTTGCCTCCCACCTGCCGCTTCGCGAGCTGTACCTCCGCCATGACGAGGCCGACCGTCGCCGCCCCGATGAGCCCGATGCTGCCGCCACCGAACGCGGCGCCCGCCGCGATCCGCCGTGCCACCCTTGCCGTCGACACCGTGCGGTCCACCTCCTTCTCGCCACTCAGCCGTACTGCTACCTACCTGCCCCGCCGGGGGCAGCGCCCAATCGCTTCGCCCAATGTCGTGCCCGTACGCATACTCTGGGCCGGACCATCTCGGAGATCCCGGAGTACACGGTGCAATTTCACGATTCGATGATCAGCCTTGTCGGCAACACCCCGCTGGTCAGGCTGCGGAGCGTTTCGGCGGGCATCCAGGCGACCGTCCTGGCCAAGGTCGAATACTTCAACCCCGGCGGTTCGGTGAAGGACCGCATCGCGCTGCGCATGATCGAGGCGGCCGAGCAGAGCGGCGCCCTACGACCCGGCGGCACCATCGTCGAGCCCACGAGCGGCAACACCGGCGTGGGGCTCGCCATCGTCGCCCAGCAGAAGGGGTACAAGTGCGTCTTCGTCTGCCCGGACAAAGTGTCCACGGACAAGATCAATGTGATGCGCGCCTACGGCGCCGAGGTCGTCGTCTGCCCGACGGCGGTCGATCCCTCCCACCCGGACTCGTACTACAACGTCTCCGACCGGTTGGTCCGTGAGACCCCCGGTGCCTGGAAGCCCGACCAGTACTCCAACCCGGACAACCCGCGCTCGCACTACGAGACCACCGGTCCCGAGCTGTGGGAGCAGACGGAGGGGCGGATCACGCACTTCGTCGCGGGGGTCGGCACCGGCGGCACCATCACCGGGACCGGCCGCTACCTCAAGGAGGTCAGCGACGGGAAGGTCACCGTCGTCGGCGCCGACCCGGAGGGCTCGGTCTACTCCGGCGGTTCGGGGCGCCCGTACCTGGTGGAAGGGGTCGGCGAGGACTTCTGGCCGTCCGCCTACGACCGGACCGTGACGGACGAGATCGTCGCCGTCTCGGACAAGGACTCCTTCCAGATGACCCGGCGGCTCGCCAAGGAGGAAGGGCTGCTCGTCGGCGGTTCCTGCGGCATGGCGGTCGTCGCGGCGCTGGAGGTCGCCCGGCGGCTCGGCCCCGACGACGTCGTGGTCGTCCTGCTGCCGGACAGCGGACGCGGTTATCTCAGCAAGATCTTCAACGACGAGTGGATGGCCGACTACGGCTTCCTGGAGGACACCGGTCCCTCCGCGCGGGTCGACGCGGTGCTGGCCCACAAGGAGGGCCCGATGCCCTCGCTCGTCCACATGCACCCGGACGAGACGGTCGGCCAGGCGATCGAGGTGCTGCGCGAGTACGGCGTCTCCCAGATGCCGATCGTGAAGCCGGGCGCCGGACACCCGGACGTGATGGCCGCCGAAGTCGTCGGCTCGGTCGTCGAGCGCGAGCTCCTGGACGCCCTCTTCACCAAGCGCGCCTCGCTCACCGACCCGCTGGAGAAGCACATGTCGGCGCCGCTGCCGCAGGTCGGATCCGGTGAACCGGTCGAGGACCTGATGGCCGTGCTCAGCGGCTCCGGGGCCGCCGACGCGGCGATCGTGCTGGTCGAGGGGAAGCCGAAGGGCGTCGTGAGCAGGCAGGACCTGCTCTCCTTCCTGGCGAAGGAGAGCGGCGTCACCGTCTGACCGGTCCGGCCGGCGGCTCTCCGTCGCGAAACTGGTACGAGCGCGTCACGTCCACGCAGCACCCGCTTAACACGGGTCGGGCAGATTACTGGGTGTCGGCAGGGAAACCCGCCGGCACCCAGTACGGCGACAGGGACTACGGAGCGGCTCCCGGACCTCCTCAGTCGCCAGGACGCGAGCGCCCGGCCCTGACCCGGACCGCGTCCCTCGCGGGGACCGCCGTCGTCCCGCCCCCCGGGCGACCGGGGGTGCGGCGGTCCCCGCGACATGCTTCCGACACGGCCGGCCGGTCACCCCGGCCGGCCGTCGTCGCGTCCGGCTGCCCCCTCCGGCAGCTTCGGGCCTCCCCACCGCCGGCCGTCTCCCTCCCTGCCTCCCGCCCCGCTGTATATGGACATGCACTCCGCTTGCTGGCTGAATGGACACGACGGTCGCGTTCGCGACGGGCAGCGGACCGCGGGGCGGTACGGGACGGCGGCGGACCGCGTCGGCGGCGGAGTGTGCGGAGGCAGGGCATGGGCGGGAGCACCCCCGCAGCACGGTTGCAGCGGCTCTTCGAAGGGCGGCGGCTGACACCGACCCAGCGGCGGATCGCGCACTCCCTGGTACGCGGGGCCGCCGACGCCCCCTTCCTCTCCAGCGTCGAACTCGCCGAGCTGGCCGGGGTGAGCCAGCCCTCCGTCACCCGGTTCGCCGTCGCCCTCGGCTTCGACGGCTACCCGGCGCTCCGCAAGCACCTGCGGGAGACCGGGCCCGCCGACGCGGACCGGGACACGGGGGAGGAGACGTACGCGTACAACGCCTACCAGCAGGCCGTGCACGCCGAGATCGAGAACCTGCGCCGCCTCTCCGACCTGCTCGCCGACCCCGCACCGCTGGAGCGGGCCGGCCGGCTGCTGGCGGATTCGACCCCGCTGCCGGTGCTCGGTCTGCGCGCCGCGTCCTCCCAGGCCCGCGGGTTCGGCTACTTCGCCGCGAAGGTCCACCCCGACGTCCGGGTCCTCGACGAGGGCGGCTCGATGCTGCAGGACCGCATCGAGTCGGCCCGCCGGGCCGGCGCCCGGGTGCTGCTCTGCTTCGCACTGCCCCGCCACCCCAGGGAGACCCTGGACGCACTCGGTTACGCCCGCGACCAGGGCCTGACCACGGTGACCGTGGCCGACTCGGTCTTCGCCCCGGTCGCCGCGCTCAGCGACCTGCTCATCCCCGCGCCGGTCGGCACCGGCCTCGCCTTCGACACCGCCTGCGCCCCGATGCTGCTGGGCCGGGTCCTGCTGGAGTCCATGTGCGACGGGCTGCCGCAGGCGCAGGCGCGGCTGGAGTCCTTCGACGCACGGGCGGCGGCGCGGGGGCTCTTCGTCGAGTAGCGGTGCGGGCGCCCGGTGGCGACGCCGGCACCCGCCCGGCTCGGCGCAGGTGCCCGAAGGCCCTCCCCGACGTGAGCGGGCTTCCCCGATTCTCGGACGCGCCTCGGACACGAGCACTGATCTGCGCGCCCGGAGGAACCGGCCGGAACGCCGGTGCGGGCGTGGAGAGGGGTACGGAGACGGGGCGCGGAACACAGTCGTCGGCGAGGGTGGCTGATCGTGCGGCCGGGGCCGCACCGCTGTGGTGGCGGGGTCTCCTGGTGACCGCCGTGGGGGCGCTCGTCCCCGCCGGGACGGGGCGCCGGGCGGCCGTGTGACCCGGGCCGGCGCCGAGGTGGACGCGCCGCTGCCGCCCGTCCCCCTCACGCGAGGGGGCGGACGGCAGCGGCGCGGTCCGGGTACCGGAGGGGTCGTCAGACCTCCAGGTCGGCCTCGATGCGCTTCAGCTGGTGGCGGGCCATCGCGAGGTTGGCGCGGTTGGAGTCGAGGACCAGGTAGAGGAAGAGCCCGTTGTTGCCACGGGTCTGGAGCAGCCTGATCAGGTGGTACTGGCCGCTCAGGGTGATCAGGATGTCCTCGATCTCCTCCTTGAGACCCAGGTGCTCCATGGTGCGCAGCTTGGCCCGGACGACATCGGTGTTGCCGGCGGCCGCGACTTCGAGGTTGAAGTCCTTGCCGCCGCCGAGGGTGCCCAGGGCCATTCCGCTGGTGTAGTCGACGAGAGCGACACCGAGGGTCCCCTCGATGGACGTCATCGCTTCCTTGAGTGCGGTTTCGGTGTTGGCCATGCGTGCTCGTTTCCTTTCCCTGGCCGGTCGGGACGACCGGACCCTTTTCTGTGTGACGGTTCTGTTCCTGGCTGTGGAGTGGGGGAGGCCCGGCCGTGTCCCGCCGCCCCTACACGGGGCGTTGCGGCAGCGCGCGGGAGTGCGGGGGCCTGGCGGGCGCCGGCGGCGGAGTCCGCTCGACACGGTCCAGCGCGGAGTCGACGAGTTCCCCGACCCGGGCACTCGCCCTGCGGCCCTCCAGGTGGAGACGGCCGACGTTGATGCGGTCCTCGGCGAGCAGCGTCAGTACGGCGGACGAGCCCGCGGCGTACGTCGCGATGTAACCGGACTCGCCGCGCACGAGGAGCTCACGGAACCCGGCGCGGCCGGTGGCCTCCGTCATCCTGATCGCGACGCCGAGCGCGGCGGCGGTGAGGGCGGCGACCCCTTCGGCCTCCACGCCGGGGGTGTCGTGGGCCAGCACCAGACCGTCGGTGCTGGCGGCCAGCGCGCCGCCGATGAGGGGCACCCGGGCCCGCAACCGCTGGAGTTCGTCGAGGACGTCCCGCAGCTCAGCCTCGGACACCATCAGTTGTCTCCTCCCGGCACGCTGTCTGAGCGCGCGTATCACAGGGCCTCCAATGCATCGCGGAGCCGGCGCAGCAGAGCGACGTCCGGATCCGACGTGACGTCGGGGATGGTGACCCGGCCGGGCGTGGCCGCCCCCGGCAGCACCGTCTTGCGCACGGGCGCGACCAGTCCGGCGGCGGCGAGCCTCCGCAGGTCGACGAGGGTGTGGAAGGCCGAACGCCCCAGCACCTGCGCGATGTCGGAGGCGGTCCGTACCCCGTCGACCAGCTCCAGGACGTGGCGCTGGCGCGAGGGAACCGGGGCGTCGAGGGGGTGTGGGGCACGTACGAGCGGGGCGCTGTCGGTCAGGGCGTCGGGCCAGATCCGGTCCAGCAGCTCCCGGCGCCGGAGCGTCTCGCGCTCGACGGCGCCCACGGCGACCGGCCGGACCGGGCCGATCCAGTGCGAGACGCCGTACCGGAACCTGGTCGGCGTACGGGTCGGGGCGAGGACGAAGAAGGCGGCGTCGTAGAGCGCCCCCAGATGGCACAACTCCAGTGCCCCACCGGGTACATGGCCGCTGTCGACGAGGTAGCGGCCGACCCGCTGCCCGGCGCCCGCCTGGGCGACCGCGTCCCACCAGCGTTCGTGGCGCAGCGCCCCGCCCGTGGTGAGCAGGACGTCGATGCCGGGGGTGGACGGGCTCTCCGCGTGCACCACCTTCCCGTCGGCGAGGTAGAGCGTGCCGCGGTCGCGCATCAGGGCGCCGGTGGCGCGTTCGGCGGCGAGCCGCTGGAGCATCGGGGAGAGGACGGCTGCCTGGTCCACCTCGGGAGGCGTCGTCCTGGTGCTCATGCCAGGACCAGCCGTTCGGCCAGCTCGCCCAGGCGTATCCGGGCGAGGGCGAGGTTGCCGTCGGTCCGGTCCAGCCAGAGGTGGAGGAAGACGCTGCTGTCGAAGACCGTCTCCACGAAGCGGATCACGTGGTAGCCGGTGTGGGTCGTGACGATGACGTCCTCCACCGGCAGACCGGTGCGGCCGTTCGCGTCCGTCCGCCCGTCGGTGTAGGGGCTGAGGGTGAAGGCGGGCTGCTCCGCCGCCATCCGGGCCACCTCGGCGGTCTCCGCCGCGGTGGCCTCGTGATCGCCGTTGGGCGAGTCGCCGATGGTGCCGAGGGCGAGGCCGCTCGTCCAGTCGACGACGGCCGCGCCCCGGGCTCCGGGCAGTCTCATGACGTCGAGCAGGCACTCGTCGATTCCCGGCACCGCGGCTTCCCCTCCAGGCAATGGTGTGACGGAGCAGTGAGCCTGAGGCTACGCAACGTGGCCGCGCCGGGAACGCGGTTTGGCATTTTCCAGTGGTACATGCCGAAGGCCGTGTGCGGGAGTTGAGAAGAAGGCGTGAGGGAGAAGTCTGACAAAGGGAGGGTTGCGGGCGGAAGACCGAGTCGACGATTGATCGGTCTGTTCCAGTTCTCGACGGTATCCGCCTCTTCGAGTCCGCAGGTCGAGGGAGTAAAAGTTCTTGGTGTCCGGAATTCGCCGAATGGCGTGAAAGCCACGGAGCCCTCCGGGCGCCCGCCGGGATGGCACGTGTCATCCCGCCGGGCGCCCTTCTCGTGCCCTTCCCGCCCCCTCCCGGCGCCTCCCCTCTCTGTGCGGCGCCCGCCACGCGTGTCTGGCGGCCTCACCATTGACTAGAACTATTCAGCGGATCAGGATGTGAATGGACGCTGTACGGCCGAGGCGTCGGCGGAGGGCCGCCGGGAGCGGGCCGGAACAAGGAGGCGCACCATGTCAGGACCCCGCCCCGTCAGGGCCGCGCGCGGCACCGAACTGAGCACCCTGGGCTGGCAGCAGGAGGCCGCCCTGCGCATGCTCCAGAACAACCTGGACCCCGAGGTCGCCGAGCACCCCGACAAGCTGGTCGTCTACGGCGGCACCGGCAAGGCGGCCCGCGACTGGCGCAGTTACGACGCCATGGTCCGTACCCTGCGCACGCTCAAGCAGGACGAGACGATGCTCGTCCAGTCCGGCCGCCCCGTCGGGGTGATGCGGACCCACGAGTGGGCCCCGCGCGTGCTGCTCGCCAACTCCAACCTGGTGGGCGACTGGGCGAACTGGGAGGAGTTCCGCCGCCTGGAAGCGCTCGGCCTCACCATGTACGGCCAGATGACCGCGGGCTCCTGGATCTACATCGGCACCCAGGGCATCCTCCAGGGCACCTACGAGACCTTCGCCGCCGTCGCCGCCAAGAAGTTCGGCGGCACCCTCGCCGGAACCATCACCCTCACCGCCGGACTCGGCGGTATGGGCGGCGCCCAGCCGCTCGCCGTCACCATGAACGACGGCGTCGTGATCTGCGTGGACTGCGACCCGAGGGCCATCGACCGCCGGATCGAGCACCGCTACCTCGACGTACGGGCGGACGGTGTGGCGCACGCCCTCGCGCTCGCCACCGAGGCCCGCGACGCCCGCCGGCCGCTCTCGATCGGACTCCTCGGCAACGCGGCCGAGATCCTTCCCGGCCTGCTCGCCGCCGGGGCGCCCATCGACATCGTCACCGACCAGACGAGCGCCCACGACCCGCTGGCGTACCTGCCCGTGGGCGTCGGCTTCGACGAGATGGCCACGTACGCCGCCGAGAAGCCCGCCGACTTCACCCGCAGGGCCCGCGAGTCGATGGCCCGGCACGTGGAGGCGATGGTCGGGTTCATGGACGCCGGGGCCGAGGTCTTCGACTACGGCAACTCGATCCGGGGCGAGGCGCGCCTCGCCGGGTACGACCGGGCCTTCGACTTCCCCGGCTTCGTGCCCGCGTACATCCGGCCGCTCTTCTGCGAGGGCAAGGGGCCGTTCCGCTGGGCGGCGCTCTCCGGCGAGGCCGCCGACATCCACCGCACCGACCGGGCGATGCTCGACCTCTTCCCGGAGAACGAGTCCCTGCGCCGCTGGATCGGACTCGCCGGTGAACGCGTCCACTTCCAGGGCCTGCCCGCCCGGATCTGCTGGCTCGGCTACGGCGAACGCGACCGGGCCGGGGAACGCTTCAACGACATGGTGGCGAGCGGCGAACTCGCCGCCCCGCTCGTCATCGGCCGCGACCACCTCGACTGCGGCTCGGTGGCCTCCCCGTACCGGGAGACCGAGGCCATGCTCGACGGTTCGGACGCCATCGCCGACTGGCCGCTGCTCAACGCCATGGTCAACGTCGCCTCCGGGGCGTCCTGGGTCTCCGTCCACCACGGCGGCGGCGTCGGTATGGGGCGCTCCCTCCACGCGGGTCAGGTCACCGTCGCGGACGGCACCCCGCTCGCCGGGGAGAAGATCCGCCGGGTGCTCACCAACGACCCCGGCATGGGCGTCATCCGCCATGTCGACGCCGGGTACGAGGGCGCCGAGAGGGTCGCCGAGGAGCGCGGGGTCCGGGTCCCGATGCGCGAGGGTGAGCGCCGGGGCGAGGGCGACGCGGACGGGGCGGCCCCGGGCGCGGACGGGCGGGAGACCCCGTGACCCGCCGGGCCCCGGCCGGCCGCGACGGTGAGGCGTCTTTCCGCGAGATGTGGCGCGACCTCGCCCCCCTCGGCCGGCACTCCGGCTCCGGCGGCTACCGCCGCTACGCCTGGACCGGCGCGGACGCCGACTGCCGGGCGTGGTTCCGCGCGCAGGCCCTCGCGCGCGGGCTCTTCCACGAGAGCGACCGCAACGGCAACCAGTGGGCCTGGCTCGGCGACCCCCTGGCGGGCGACGCCGTGGTGACCGGCTCGCACCTGGACTCCGTGCCGGACGGCGGTGCGTTCGACGGCCCGCTCGGGGTGGTCTCCGCCTTCGCCGCACTCGACGAACTCCGGCACCGCGGCGTGGCGTTCTCCCGTCCGCTGGGGATCGTCAACTTCGGCGACGAGGAGGGCGCCCGCTTCGGTCTCGCCTGCGTCGGCTCCCGGCTGACGGCCGGACGGCTCACCCGGGCCGAGGCCCACCGGCTCACCGACGCCGGGGGGATCACGCTGCCCCGCGCCATGGAGGCCGCCGGGTACGACCCCGAGGCGATCGGGCCCGACCCCGAACGCCTCGCCCGCATCGGCGCGTTCGTCGAACTCCACGTCGAGCAGGGCCGGTCCCTGGACCGTACCGGCGACCCCGTCGGGATCGCCTCCGCCATCTGGCCGCACGGCCGCTGGCGGTACGACTTCCGGGGTGAGGCCAACCACGCCGGGACCACCCTCCTCGCCGACCGCCGCGACCCGATGCTGACCTACGCCGAGACCGTCCTCGCCGCTCGCCGGGAGGCCGAACTCGCCGGGGCCCTCGCCACGTTCGGCAAGGTCGCCGTCGAGCCCAACGGCGTCAACGCCGTACCGTCCCTCGTCCGGGGCTGGCTCGACGCGCGGGCCGCCGACGGCGCCACCCTCGACGCCGTCACCGCCGCCGTCGAGCGGGCAGCCCGGGACCACGCCGAGCGGGCGGGCCTCGCGCTCGACGTCGTCCGCGAATCCTTCACCCCCGTAGTCGAGTTCGAGCACGCGCTGCGCGACGAACTCACCCGGATCCTCGGCGGGGGCGGCACGGAAGGCGGGGGCCGTACGGAAGCCGGGGGCGTCACGGGCACCGGGGGGCGCACCCGGGACGGGAGCCGTGCCGTGCCCGTCCTCGCCACGGGGGCCGGACACGACGCGGGTATTTTGTCCGCATCCGTGCCGACCGCCATGCTGTTCGTACGGAACCCCACCGGCGTCTCCCACTCGCCCGCCGAACACGCCGACGAGCCGGACCGCGCGGCCGGGGTCGCCGCACTCGCCGACGTACTGGAGGGTCTCGCATGCAGGTGACGACGGAGTACTGGCTCTCCCACGCCTGGCTCGGCACCCACGTCGAACCGGGGGTCGCCCTCGACGTCGCGGACGGGCTGATCACCGCCGTCCGCACCGGCGTCGCGGCCCCGCCGCCCGGCGCCACCGTGTTGCGCGGGCTCACCCTGCCGGGGCTGGCCAACACCCACTCGCACGCCTTCCACCGGGCCCTGCGTTCCATCACCCAGGCGGGCTCGGGGACCTTCTGGACGTGGCGGGAGCGGATGTACGAGATCGCCGCCGTGCTCACCCCCGACACCTACTACGCGCTCGCCCGCGCCACGTACGCCGAGATGGCCCTCGCGGGCATCACCGCGGTCGGCGAGTTCCACTACCTGCACCACGGTCCCGGCGGCACCCCCTACGCCGACCCCAACGCCATGGGCGAGGCGCTGATCGCCGCCGCCGCAGAGGCCGGCATCCGCATCACCCTGCTGGACACCGCCTACCTCGCGGCCGGCTTCGGCGAGGAACCCGACCACCACCAGCTCCGCTTCTCCGACACCAGCGCCGACGCCTGGGCCGAACGCGCCTCCGCGCTCCGGGGCGGCGACCACGCCCTGATCGGCGCCGCCGTCCACTCGGTACGGGCCGTCCCGGCCGACCAGTTGGAGACCGTCGCCCAGTGGGCCGCCGACCGTGCCGCCCCGCTCCACGTCCACCTCTCCGAGCAGACCGCGGAGAACGAGGCCTGCCTCGCCGCCCACGGGCGCACCCCGACCCGGCTCCTCGCCGACCACGGCGTCCTCGGCCCCCGCACCACCGGCATCCACCACACCCACCTCACCGACGAGGACATCGCGCTGATCGGCGCCTCCGGTACCGGCACCTGCATGTGCCCCACCACCGAACGGGACCTCGCCGACGGCATCGGCCCCGCCGTCGCCCTCCACCGCGCCGGCTCCCCGGTCTCCCTCGGCAGCGACAGCCACGCCGTGATCGACCTCTTCGAGGAGGCCCGCGCGATGGAGCTCGACGAGCGGCTGCGCACCCACGTCCGCGGCCACTGGACGGCCGCAGCCCTGCTCCGCGCGGCCTCCGCGACCGGCCACGCGGCCCTCGGGCGACCGGAGGGAGGCAGCATCGTCGCCGGAGCCCCGGCCGACCTGGCGACCGTGGCGCTGGACTCGGTGCGCACCGCCGGACCGGGGGACCGGCTCGCCGCCGAGACCGCCGTCTTCGCGGCGACCGCCGCCGACGTGCGGCACACGGTCGTCGCGGGGCGGCACGTCGTCCGCGACGGGCGGCACGCGCTGGTCGACGACGTGCCCGCGGCACTCACCGACGCCATCGCCGCCCTGCGCGACTGACCTCCCCGCGCGACCGAATCACCGGGCGACCGAACTCCCCGCGCGTCCGAACTCCCACCGCCGGCGGCGCCGGTGACCGCCGGTGACCGCCCGCGGAGCGCCCGGAGCACGACCGAGCCCGACGAAGAACGACGAGAGCAGCCACCCATGCCGAGCACCGTCCTCACCCGTATCTCCGGCCTGGTCACCAACGACCCCTCCCAGGGGGACGGCTCCCCGCTGGGCCTCATCCGGAACGCGGCCGTCGTCATCGACGGCGACCGCGTCGTCTGGACCGGCGAGTCCCACGCGGCGCCCGCCGCCGACCGGGCCGTCGACGCGGGAGGCCGGGCGGTGCTTCCCGGCTTCGTCGACTCCCACTCCCACCTGCTCTTCGCCGGCGACCGCACCGAGGAGTTCAACGCCCGGATGTCCGGGCGCGCGTACACCGCCGGGGGCATCCGCACCACCGTCACCGCCACCCGGGCCGCCACCGACGAGCAGCTCGCGGCCGGGCTCGTACGCCACCTCGACGAGGCGCTCCGCCAGGGCACCACCACCTTCGAGACCAAGTCCGGCTACGGCCTGACCGTCGCGGACGAGGCCCGCGCGCTCCGCGTGGCCGCCGGCCTCACCGACGAACTCACCTTCCTCGGCGCCCACGTGGTGCCCCCCGAGTACACCGACGACCCGGCCGGCTACGTCGCGCTGGTCACCGGCCCGATGCTGGACGCCTGCGCCCCGTACGTCCGGTGGATCGACGTCTTCTGCGAGCGGGGCGCCTTCGACGGCGACCAGGCCCGCGCGGTCCTCACCGCCGGTCGGGCGAAAGGGCTGGAGCTCCGGGTGCACGCCAACCAGCTCGGTCCCGGCCCGGGCGTGCGGCTCGCCGTGGAGCTGGATGCCGCGTCCGCCGACCACTGCACCCACCTCACCGACGCGGACGTCGAGGCCCTCGCCACCGGGAACACCGTCGCCACGCTGTTGCCCGGCGCCGAGTTCTCCACCCGCGCGGCGTGGCCGGACGCCCGGCGGCTGCTCGACGCGGGGGCCACCGTCGCGCTCTCCACCGACTGCAACCCGGGCTCGTCCTACACCTCGTCGATGGCGTTCTGCCTCGCCCTCGCGGTACGGGACATGGGCATGACCCCCGACGAGGCGATTTGGTCCGCCACCGCGGGCGGGGCCGCCGCGCTGCGCCGTCGCGACGTCGGCCGCATCGCTCCCGGTGCCCGCGCCGACCTCCTGCTGCTGGACGCCCCCAGCCACGTCCACCTCGCCTACCGGCCGGGCGTCCCGCTGGCCGCCGGGGTCTGGCGGCGTGGCGTCCGCGTGGTGTGAAAAGCCGGGGGAGCGGGGTCCGTTCACGGCTGTGGCCGCCCGGGGTTCCCGGGCGGCCACAGCCGCGGACGCACGCGCGGGGAGGTCACTCCTGGACGGTCAGCCCTTCGCGGAGCCGGACCAACGTCCGAGAGAGCAGCCGGGAGACGTGCATCTGGGAGATGCCCAGCTCCTCGCCGATCTCCGACTGGGTGAGGTTGGTGACGAAGCGCAGCGACAGGATGAGCCGGTCGCGCGGCGACAGCGCGGCGATGAGGGGCTTGAGGGACTCGACGTACTCGATCCCCTCGATGCCGTGGTCCTCGTAGCCGATGCGGTCGGCCAGCGACCCCTCGTGCTCGTGGTCGTCGGACTGGGCGTCCAGCGAGCCCGCGCTGTAGGCGTTGCTCGCGGCCAGGCCCTCCACGACCTCCTCGCGGGTCAGCCCGAGGTGTCCGGCGAGTTCGTCCGTGGTGGGCGCCCGGTCCAGCCGCTGCGCCAGCACGTCGCCTGCCTTGGCCAGGTCGATCCGCAGCTCCTGCAGGCGGCGCGGTACGCGCACGGCCCAGCTGGTGTCGCGGAAGAAGCGCTTGATCTCGCCGATGATCGTCGGCATGGCGAAGGTCGGGAACTCGACGCCCCGGCTCAGGTCGAACCGGTCGATCGCCTTGATCAGACCGATCGTGCCGACCTGGACGATGTCCTCCATCGGTTCGCTGCGGGTACGGAACCGCGCGGCGGCGAACCGGACGAGGGCGAGGTTCAGCTCGACCAGGGTGTTGCGCACGTACGCGTGGGCGTGGGTGCCCTCCTCCAGGGTGCCGAGCCGCTCGAAGAGCGTCTTCGACAGCGCGCGGGCGTCCAGCGCTCCGACGGTCGCGGGGGAGGGAATGGCGGGAAGCCCTTCGAGACCTTCCCCGCCTCCGAAGCCTTCCGAGTCCGTGAAACCTTCGTCCGTGGGGCCCTCCCCGTCGGCGGCCGCTTCCTCGTCGGCCGGGGTGGTCGCGCCGGTGGGGGCGGCGCCGGTGGGGCTCTCGACGGTGCTGCCGCCGGTGTGTCCGCGCGGGCCGGGAACGGCCGCTGCGGGGGAGTCGGAATTGGTCGGTCCCTGGGGACATGCCGACGCCGCGTCGTGGGTACGCGAACCGTCGAGCCGGGGTGACATGGTTCTCCTCCAGTGTCTCGGCATCGGGCTGCCGAAGCCGTTCCGTGCTGCTGCGGTGAAGCGGCGCCTCCGAAGCCGGTAAGGGGTGGATGAAGCGGGTGTCCCTCTACCCTTACCTGTTCGGCGGCGGGAGTGACAAGCTCCAATTAGGCGTTATGTCCGGTTTGTTGATATCTCCCGCTACCGCGGGGCGGACGGAGCGCGTAATGTTTCGCGCATGTCGCGGCATGAGCGCGGACACAGGTGTGGGGGTGGCTGAATGCCGCCCCATGCCCCACTGACCAACGGCGAAGAGGGACGGCATGGACCGCGGGACGGTCGGCAGTACGAACCGGGGAAGACTTCAGGTCGAGACCCGTACGGAGGGCGTCAGCGAGATCGTGACGCCGGTGGGTGAGCTCGATCACCACACCGCGGATCTGCTGCGCGAACCTCTGGAGAGTGCGGTCGAACAAGGGCGCGTGCGCCTGATCGTCGACTGCTCCGGGCTCGAGTTCTGCGACTCCACGGGACTCAACGTCCTGCTCGGAGCGCGCCTCCAGGCCGAGGAGGCGGGTGGCGAGGTCCACCTGGCCGGCATGCGGCCCGTCGTCGCCCGGGTCTTCGAAATCACCGGCGCCGAGGCGGTCTTCACCGTCCACGCCACCCTCCAAGACGCCCTGGGCTCCTGAGGTGGCCTTCTCCCGCCACCCCCGGGTGGCCCGGCGCTCACGCGTGTCACTCGATCCGCAGGCCGGAGAGGGTGTCGTCCACGTCCCGCCGGGCAGGAGAAGATCCGGTGGAGCTTCAACGGCCCGTACCAATGTTTTTGACCCGTATCTGTTCGATGGCGACTCGGTGAATCGGTGAGGTGAAGCGCTGATGAGCACCACCCGGCAGCATCCGCCGGGCGGCCTCGGCCGCGAGCCGGACGGAGAGGACGCGCAGGCGTCCGCACCCGTCCCGGCCGACCGGCAGTGGCGCACCCTCGCGTTGCGGGAGGCCGTCGGCATCGTCCCGATGGCCCGCGACTTCGCACGGCAGGCCCTGCACGACTGGGGCTGGCTGCCCGCCGAGGGCGCCGACCGCCGTGCGGCCGCCGAGGACGTCCTCCTGGTCGTCTCCGAGCTGGTCACCAACGCCTGCCTGCACGCGGGCGGCCCCGAGGAACTCCGGATCGGCGCCACCTCCAAGGTGCTGCGGATCGAGGTCGCGGACGGCGGCGCGGGACAGCCCACGCCGCGCACCCCGCACCGGGCCGGCCGCCCCGGCGGCCACGGCATGTTCATCGTGCAGCGGCTCTGCCTGGACTGGGGCGTGCTGCGCGCCCCCGACGCGCCCGGCAAGACCGTCTGGGCGGAGCTGGCCGCGCCGCCGGCCTGAAGACCCGCGGAACCACGACAGGAGGGCCGCCGCACCGAGCACTCGGTGCGGCGGCCCTCCTGTCGTGGTTCAGGGATCCGTCGTGTCAGCGCACGTCGCCCATGAGCTTCTTCACCTTGCCGCGGTACACGAAGACCGCGGCGCCCGCGAGGACCGCGAGGGCGGCCTGCAGGGTGACGATCCCGGTGCCGTTCAGGTCCACGCCCGCGATGGAGAGCAGGCTGGTGGTGCAGTCGCCCGCGGTGACCGCGAGGAACCAGACGCCCATCATCTGACTGGCGTACTTGGCCGGAGCCATCTTCGTGGTGACCGAGAGGCCGACCGGGGAGAGCGTCAGCTCACCGACGGTCTGCACGAAGTAGATCGCGACCAGCCACATCGCCGCGGCCTGGTGGCCGTCGGTGGCGATGGTCAGCGGCGCCAGGAAGAGGAAGAACGACGCACCGACCAGCACCAGGCCGGAGCTGAACTTCACGATCGTGCTGGGCTCCTTGCCGCGGCGGTTCAGCGCCATCCAGAAGGCGGCGAAGACCGGCGCCAGGGCCATGATCAGGACCGGGTTGACCGACTGGTACCAGGAGACCGGGAAGTCCCAGCCGAACACCGTGTTCTTCGCCGACGACTCGGCGAAGATCGCCATCGTCGAGCCGCCCTGGTCGTAGATCATCCAGAAGAGCGCGGCGGCGACGAAGAACCAGATGTACCCGGAGACCTTCGACTGCTCGGTGGCGCTCAGGTCCTTGTCGCGCTTGATGCGGGTCAGGACCATCACCGGGATGACCAGGCCGGCCACCGTGATCGGCACCAGCAGCCAGTTCAGCGTGTAGACGCCGGTGGCGACCGTGATGACGTAGAAGACGGCGGCGACGGCGAGCCAGATCATCGACTTGCGCAGGGTGGAGGCGCGCTCGGTGGCCGAGAGCGGCTTGGGGGTCTCGAAGCTGCGCGCGTCCAGGTGGCGGCTGCCGAGCATGAACTGGGCGACACCGAGCGCCATGCCGAGGGCGGCCAGGGCGAAGCCGAGGTGCCAGTTGACGTTCTCGCCGACGGTGCCGATCACCAGCGGGGCCGCGAAGCCACCGAGGTTGATGCCCATGTAGAAGATGGTGAAGCCACCGTCGCGGCGCGGGTCGTCCGGGCCGTCGTAGAGGTGGCCGACCATCGTCGAGATGTTGGACTTCAGCAGACCGGAACCGATGGCCACGAGACCGAGGCCGACGAAGAACGTCCCCTCGGAGGGCAGCGCCAGGACGAGGTGACCGACCATGATCACCGCGCCGGCGACGGCCACGGTCTTGCGCGGGCCCCATATTCGGTCGCCGAACCAGCCGCCGGGCATGGCGAGCAGGTAGACGAGCGACAGGTAGACCGAGTAGATCGCCGTCGCCGTGGCCGGGTTCATGTGGAGCCCGTTGGGAGCGATCAGGTACAGGGGGAGCAGGGCCCTCATGCCGTAGTAGGAGAAGCGCTCCCACATCTCGGTCATGAAGAGCGTGGCCAGGCCGCGGGGGTGGCCGAAGAAGGTCGCCCCGCCGGTCTGGCCGGCGGTTTCCTTCGTCAGGCTGGACGCCATGGTCGATCCTTGCTGATGGGGACGTGCCTTCGCCGCGAAGGCGGACACGCCCGGTGGGGGGTGGCCGGCACCGGCGCGCTCATGGCCCTGCCCCTCGCCTGAAAGGGGCTCACTCCGCCTTCCGGCCTCCCCGTGCGGGAGGTACGGACACGGGGGACCGACCGCGTCGGGATCCACACCCGGTGCGCGTCCTCGCGCTCCGGGCCCGGCCCACAGGTCATTCACTCGTTTACAAGACTGGCGGGGACCAGTCCGCACATGAAAGGGACCTTTGGCGCGAAACGCTGCCCAAAGGTCCTCATTAGTGCAACAGGCGTCGCAACACCATACGACACGACCTTGCACCATATGGAAGAGTATGAGACATCGATCACAGGTGAAACTGGAACCGTAGTCGATCATTCGAAGGTCTTGGCAAGGATATGCACCCCACTCGAAGGCTCCTTCGCGGGCCTCACGGAGGGCTTCCCCCGCGGACTACCATCACTCCATGACCCGTGTACTGCTCGCCGAGGACGACGCGTCCATCTCGGAGCCCCTGGCCCGCGCCCTGCGTCGGGAGGGTTACGAGGTCGAGGTCCGCCAGGACGGCCCGACCGCGCTCGACGCCGGACTCCAGGGCGGCGTGGACCTGGTCGTCCTCGACCTGGGACTGCCCGGCATGGACGGCCTCGAAGTCGCCCGCCGACTGCGCGCCGACGGCCACGCCGTGCCGATCCTGGTGCTGACCGCCCGCGCCGACGAGGTCGACACGGTGGTCGGTCTCGACGCCGGCGCCGACGACTACGTCACCAAGCCCTTCCGGCTCGCCGAACTCCTCGCCCGGGTCCGCGCCCTGCTGCGGCGCGGCGCCGCCGAGGCGGCCCCGCAGCCCGCCACCCACGGCGTACGCATCGACGTCGAGTCGCACCGCGCCTGGATGGGCGACGAGGAACTCCAGCTCACCGCCAAGGAGTTCGACCTGCTCCGGGTGCTGGTCCGGGACGCCGGCCGGGTCGTCACCCGCGACCAGCTGATGCGCGAGGTCTGGGACACCACCTGGTGGTCGTCGACGAAGACCCTCGACATGCACATCTCCTGGCTCCGCAAGAAGCTCGGCGACGACGCGGCGAACCCCCGCTACATCGCGACCGTGCGAGGCGTCGGATTCCGCTTCGAGAAGAGCTGACGGCCCCGCCGGCACACCGAGCCGGCGAGAGGTGACCGACCCCGGGACACCCGGACAGAGCTGACGGGCAGAACCACAGCATGCGCCGCCGACTGATCAACTCCACGCTCGCCGTGGTGCTCGTGGTGATCGCCGTCTTCGGCATCTCCCTGGTCCTCGTGGAGACCCGGACCATCAGCAACAGCGCCCAGGAGAGCGTGGACTCCGAGGCGCTGCGGCTGATCAGTGTCGTAGAGAGCCGGCTGCTGGGCGAGGAGCGGATCACCGCCGCCGTCCTCGACGAACAGGTCGTCGGCGACCGCTACGCCCGGGTCGAACTCCCCGGCCGCGCGCCCATCGAGGTCGGCACCCGCCCCGGCGGCAACGCCATCACCGCCGTCGTCGACGGCGAGGAGGGCGAGCGGGTCACCGTCGAGGAGGCCCGCTCCGCGGTCACCCGCGAGGTCGGCCGCACCCTGCTGATCATCGGTGCGGTGGCCCTCCTCGCGATCATCTCGGCGGTCCTCCTCGCCGTCCGCCAGGCCAACCGGCTCACCTCCCCGCTCACCGACCTCGCGGAGACCGCCGAACGCCTCGGCTCCGGCGACCCGCGCCCTCGCCACAAGCGGTACGGGGTGGCCGAGCTGGACCGGGTCGCCGACGTGCTCGACGCCTCCGCCGAGCGCATCGCCCGGATGCTGACGGCCGAGCGGCGGCTCGCCGCCGACGCCTCCCACCAGCTGCGGACCCCGCTCACCGCGCTCTCCATGCGCATCGAGGAGATCTCCGTCACCGACGACCCGGAGATCGTGAAGGAGGAGGCGAACATCGCCCTCACCCAGGTCGAGCGCCTCACCGACGTCGTGCAGCGGCTGCTGACCAACGCCCGGGACCCGCGCACCGGCTCCGCCGTCGTCTTCGACCTCGACGAGGTCATCAAGCAGCAGATCGAGGAGTGGCGTCCCGCCTACCGCGGTGAGGGCCGCGCGGTCGTCCGCTCCGGCAGACACGGACTGCGGGCCGTCGGCACCCCCGGGGCCGTCGCCCAGGTGCTCGCCGCTCTCATCGAGAACGCGCTGATGCACGGCGGCGGCACGGTCGCCCTGCGCACCCGTGTCACCGGCAACCAGATCGTCGTCGAGGTCACCGACGAGGGCGCGGGCGTCCCCGCCGACCTCGGGGCGCGGATCTTCGAACGCTCCATCAGCGGGCGCAACTCCACCGGCATCGGTCTCGCGGTCGCCCGCGACCTCGCGGAGGCCGACGGCGGACGGCTCGAACTGCTCCAGCAGCAGCCGCCCGTCTTCGCCCTCTTCCTCGGCAGCCTCGCCCGCACCCCGCGGGAACAGGAACGCCCGGTCCGCTGAGAGCGGGACCGGGCGGAGAAGCGGGTACGAGCGGGAAGCCGGAGCGCTGCGAGCCGGACCGGGTACGAGCGGGACTCGCGGGATCAGTTCCGCACGGTGTCCGGCGTCACCGGGTCCGAGGGCCGCCGCGGTTCCAGAAACCTCTCGGCGACCACCACCGCCTCCTCCTCGGGGGCGGGGAGGGCCTTGAACACCCAGCTGCGGTAGGACCAGAAACGGAAGAGCGTGGCGATCCCGATGCCCACGACCTTGGCGACGTTGCTCTGGACCGGGGTGTCCCAGCCGAAGCCGTACGTCGCCGCGTACAGCACGCCCGTCTCGATCACCGCACCGACCGCGCTGAACAGCAGGAAGAGCGTCAGCTCCCGGGTCCGGCCGGTCTTGTCCCGGTCCCGGTAGGTCCAGTGACGGAACCCGACGTAGTTGAAGAGGATGGCCACGCAGGTGGCCATCAGGCCGGCCCGCACCGTGGGGATGTCCGTGGTGCGCCAGATCAGGTTGGAGACGGCGATGTTGACCACCAGTCCGAGCGCGCCCACCACGCCGAACTTGGCGACCTCGCGGGCCAGCCGATCAAGCCGGGTTCGCAGTGCGCCCCGTTCGCTCATGGTGATCGTTCAGCCCCGTCCGGTCGGCATCGTCAACCCGCTCATGCTAACCAGCCCGACCGTGTGACGCCCAGAAGAGCCCAGGACCCCCTTTCGGACCAGCGTCGAGGGGCCCCGGGACGCCGGATACCCTGGACGGGTGACGTTTCCGGTAGTCGGCATGGTCGGCGGCGGTCAGCTCGCCCGCATGACCCACGAGGCGGGTATCCCCCTCGGCCTGACATTCAAGCTGCTCAGTGACACTCCCCAGGACTCGGCCGCCCAGGTGGTGAACGAGGTCGTCGTCGGTGATTACCGTGACCTCGAGACCCTGCGCGCGTTCGCGCGCGGCTGCGACGTGATCACGTTCGACCACGAACACGTGCCCACCGAGCACCTGCGGGCCCTGGAAGCGGACGGCATCGCCGTACGCCCCGGTCCCGACGCCCTGCGCCACGCGCAGGACAAGGGCGTGATGCGGGCCCGGCTCACCGAACTCGGCGTGCCCTGCCCCCGCCACCGCCTCGTCACCGGCCCCGCCGACGTCACCGCCTTCGCGGACGAGGGCGACGGCTACCCGGTGATCCTCAAGACGGTCCGCGGCGGCTACGACGGCAAGGGCGTCTGGGTGGTCCGCTCCGAGGCCGACGCCGCCGAGCCGTTCCGCGCCGGCGTCCCGGTCCTCGCGGAGGAGAAGGTCGACTTCGTAAGGGAGCTGGCGGCGAACATCGTCCGTTCCCCGCACGGCCAGGCCGTCGCCTACCCCGTGGTCGAGTCGGTCCAGGTCGACGGGGTCTGCGACACCGTCATCGCCCCGGCCCCGGACCTCGACGAGAAGCTGGCCGGCGAAGCCCAGCGGCTCGCGCTGCGGATCGCCGCCGAGCTCGGTGTCGTCGGCCACCTCGCCGTCGAGCTCTTCGAGACCCGCGACGCCGACGGGACCCCCGGCATCCTCGTCAACGAACTGGCCATGCGCCCGCACAACTCCGGGCACTGGACCCAGGACGGCGCGATGACCTCGCAGTTCGCCAACCACGTCCGCGCCGTGCTCGACCTGCCGCTCGGCGACCCGCGCCCCCGCGCCCCCTGGACGGTCATGTGCAACGTCCTGGGCGGCGACTACCCGGACATGTACCAGGGCTACCTGCACTGCATGGCCCGGGACCCGCAGCTCAAGATCCACATGTACGGCAAGGACGTGAAGCCCGGCCGCAAGGTCGGACACGTCAACACCTACGGCGACGATCTGGCGGACGTGCGGGAGCGCGCCCGCCACGCGGCCGACTACCTCCGAGGGACGATCACCGAATGACAGACCCGCGCACCGCGCCCGTAGTCGGCATCGTCATGGGATCGGACTCCGACTGGCCCGTCATGGAGGCCGCGGCCCAGGCGCTCGACGAGTTCGGCATCCCCCACGAGGTCGACGTCGTCTCCGCCCACCGCATGCCCCGCGAGATGATCGCGTACGGCGAGCAGGCGGCCGGCCGCGGCCTCGAAGTGATCATCGCCGGCGCGGGCGGCGCCGCCCACCTGCCCGGCATGCTGGCCTCCGTCACCCCGCTGCCCGTCATCGGCGTCCCCGTACCGCTGAAGTACCTCGACGGCATGGACAGCCTGCTCTCCATCGTGCAGATGCCCGCCGGAGTGCCCGTCGCCACCGTCTCCGTCGGCGGCGCCCGCAACGCCGGACTCCTCGCCGCCCGCATCCTCGCCACCGGCGACGAGGCGCTCCGCGACCGGATGACGGCCTTCCTCGGCGAGCTGAACGAACAGGCCACCGAGAAGGGCCGGCGGCTCCGGGCCAAGGTCGAGGGCGCCGACTCCTTCGGTTTCGGGAAGTAGGCTCCCCGCCCATGAAGCAGACGGATACCGCAGACCACGCAGCCCACGCGGACCACCTGCGGCGGGCCCGGGACCTCCTCGCCGTCCACCCCGTCGTGGACGGCCACAACGACCTTCCGTGGGCCCTGCGCGAGCAGGTGGGCTACGACCTGAACGACCGGGACCTCGCCCAGGACCAGACCGGCCTCCTCCACACCGACCTGCCCCGGCTCCGCGCCGGCGGGGTCGGCGCGCAGTTCTGGTCGGTGTACGTGCGCTCCGACCTCAGCGGCGACGCGGCCGTCAGCGCCACCCTCGAACAGATCGACATCGTCGGTGAGATGCAGACGCGCTACCCCGCGCACCTGCGCCGGGCGCTGACCGCCGACGACATGGAGGCGGCCCGCACCGAAGGGCGCATCGCCTCCCTGATGGGCGCCGAGGGCGGTCACTCGATCAACAACTCGCTGGCCACCCTCCGCGCCCTGCACACCCTCGGCGTCCGCTACATGACGCTGACCCACAACGACAACCTCGCCTGGGCGGACTCCGCGACCGACGTCGCGCGCCTCGGCGGCCTCTCCGGGTTCGGCCGCGAGGTCGTCCGCGAGATGAACCGCTGCGGCATGCTCGTCGACCTCTCGCACGTGGCGGCCGGCACCATGCGCGACGCCATCGCCACCAGCGAGGCGCCCGTCGTCTTCTCGCACTCCTCGGCCCGGGCCGTCTGCGACCACCCGCGCAACGTCCCCGACGACGTGCTCCTGTCGCTCCGGGACAACGGCGGGGTCGCGATGGCCACCTTCGTACCCAAGTTCGTGCTGCAGGCCGCCGTCGAGTGGACCCAGGCCGCCGACCGGAACATGCGCGAGCACGGCCTGCACCACCTCGACACCAGCCCGCAGGCCATGCGCATCCACGAGGACTTCGAGGAGGCGAACCCGCGACCCGTCGCCACCGTCGCGACCGTCGCGGACCACCTCGACCACATGCGCGAGGTGGCCGGGGTCGACCACATCGGCGTCGGCGGCGACTACGACGGCACTCCGTTCCTCCCGCAGGGTCTGGAGGACGTCTCCGGCTACCCGAACCTGATCGCGGAACTGCTGCGCCGCAACTGGTCCGAGGCCGACCTCGCCAAGCTCACCTGGCAGAACGCGGTGCGCGTGCTGCGCGACGCCGAGGCCGTGGCCCGGGACCTCCAGTTCCGCCGGAGTCCGTCCCACGCCACCATCGAGGAGATGGACGGCACGGCCCGGGTCTGACCCCCGGTCCGGCCGGCACCGTCCGTACGGACGCCGGGAGGCCGCACCGGAACACCGGGTGCGGCCTCCCCGCGTACGCGGGCCGCGGTCCGCCGGCCGGGACGGGGATCCGTCAGGCGGTCGGGCGGCCCATCGCCCGGAACGTCCAGCCGGCCGCCCGCCACACCGCGCTGTCCAGCGCGTTGCGCCCGTCGAGCACGGTGCGGCGCGCGGCGACCTCGCCCAGCGCCGCCGGGTCGAGCTCACGGAACTCCCGCCACTCCGTCAGGTGCAGCACCACGTCCGCACCGCGCACCGCGTCCAGCGCGCTCTCCGCGTACCCGAGGGTCGGGAAGAGGCGGCGGGCGTTCTCCATGCCCTTCGGGTCGAAGACGGTGACCTGGCCGCCCTGCAGGTGGATCTGGCCGGCGACGTTCAGCGCGGGGGAGTCGCGCACGTCGTCCGAGTCCGGCTTGAAGGTCGCGCCCAGCACCGCCACCCGGGTGCCCAGGAACGAGCTGCCGCCCACGGCCTCCCGGGCCAACTCCACCATGTGGCCCCGGCGGCGCATGTTGATCGAGTCCACCTCGCGCAGGAACGTCAGCGCCTGGTCGGCGCCCAGCTCCCCGGCGCGCGCCATGAACGCCCGGATGTCCTTGGGCAGGCAACCACCGCCGAAGCCGATGCCGGCCCGCAGGAACTTCGAGCCGATCCGCTCGTCGTGCCCGATCGCCTCCGCCAGTTTCACCACGTCGCCGTCGGCCGCCTCGCAGACCTCGGCCATCGCGTTGATGAAGGAGATCTTGGTGGCGAGGAAGGAGTTGGCCGAGGTCTTCACCAGCTCGGCGGTGGGGAAGTCGGTGACGACGAAGGGGGAGCCCTCCGCGACCGGTACGGCGTACACCTCGCGCAGCAGCTTCTCGGACCGCTCGCTCCGCACGCCCACAACGATCCGGTCCGGGTGCAGGGTGTCCTTCACGGCGAAGCCCTCGCGGAGGAACTCCGGGTTCCACGCCAGCTCCGCGCCGGCGCCCGCCGGGGCCAGCTCGGCCAGCCGCCGCGCCAGCCGGTCCGCCGAGCCGACCGGCACGGTGGACTTGCCGACGACCAGCGCCGGACGGGTCAGGTGCGGGGCCAGCGAGTCGAAGGCGCTGTCCACGTAGCTCATGTCGCAGGCGTACTCACCGTGCTTCTGCGGGGTGTTCACGCAGACGAAGTGGACGTCGCCGAAGGCGCCGACCTCCTCCCACGAGGTGGTGAACCGCAACCGTCCGGTGGAGCCCTCGATGCCCGCCACGTGCTTCTGGAGGATCTCCTCCAGGCCGGGTTCGTACATCGGCACCCGGCCCGCCGACAGCAGCTCGATCTTCTCCGGCACCACGTCGAGCCCGAGGACTTCGAAGCCCAGCTCCGCCATGGCCGCGGCATGGGTGGCGCCGAGATAGCCGGTGCCGATCACAGTGATCCTGAGGGCCATGGGTGCTCCTGGATGAAACGGACGGACGTGCCTCGCCGAGCATAGTCGGGGCCTCCGGGCCGCCATTTCCGCCCGGTGCGTGCCGCTTGCGACCGGTTCGGGCCGGGGCGGTGTCCTTCCCCCGCGGGCTGTCGTCAAGCTCACGCGTCCCTCACGTAGGACATCGCGCGCGGCCGGGACTAAAATTGGGTTACTGAACGGTAGTTAGCATCCTTGGGGAGTGAGCGTCTTGGCGGGTTCGACCGATTTCGACCTTTACCGTCCGGCCGAGGAGCACGACATGCTCCGCGAGACGATCCGGTCGCTCGCCGAGGCGAAGATCGCGCCCTTCGCGGCGGCGGTGGACGAGGAGGGCCGCTTCCCCCAGGAGGCGCTGGACGCCCTGGTCGCCGCCGACCTGCACGCGGTCCACGTGCCCGAGGAGTACGGCGGCGCGGGCGCCGACGCCCTCGCCACGGTCATCGTGATCGAGGAGGTGGCCCGCGCCTGCGCGTCCTCCTCCCTCATTCCGGCCGTCAACAAGCTCGGTTCCCTCCCGGTCATCCTCTCCGGCTCCGAGGCCCTGAAGAAGAAGTACCTGGGCCCGCTCGCCAAGGGCGACGCGATGTTCTCGTACGCCCTTTCCGAGCCGGACGCGGGCTCCGACGCGGCCGGCATGAAGACCAAGGCCGTGCGCGACGGCGACTTCTGGGTCCTCAACGGCGTGAAGCGCTGGATCACCAACGCCGGGGTCTCCGAGTACTACACGGTGATGGCCGTCACCGACCCGGCCAAGCGCTCCAAGGGCATCTCGGCGTTCGTCGTCGAGAAGTCCGACGAGGGCGTCTCCTTCGGCGCACCGGAGAAGAAGCTCGGCATCAAGGGCTCCCCGACCCGCGAGATCTACTTCGACAACGTGCGCATCCCCGCCGACCGCATGATCGGCGACGAGGGCACCGGCTTCGCCACCGCCATGAAGACCCTGGACCACACCCGCATCACCATCGCGGCCCAGGCGCTCGGCATCGCCCAGGGCGCCCTGGACTACGCCAAGGGGTACGTCCAGGAGCGCAAGCAGTTCGGCAAGCCCATCGCCGACTTCCAGGGCATCCAGTTCATGCTCGCCGACATGGCGATGAAGCTGGAGGCCGCCCGCCAGCTCACCTACAGCGCCGCCGCCAAGTCGGAGCGCCTCGACAGCGACCTGACCTTCTTCGGCGCCGCGGCCAAGTGCTTCGCCTCCGACGTCGCCATGGAGGTCACCACCGACGCGGTCCAGCTCCTCGGCGGTTACGGCTACACCCGTGACTACCCGGTCGAGCGCATGATGCGCGACGCCAAGATCACCCAGATCTACGAGGGCACGAACCAGGTCCAGCGGATCGTGATGGCGCGGAACCTGCCGTAGCCCGACCAGTCCCACCCGTCACCCGCTCGCCCGCTTCACCCGTCGCCCGCTTCTTCCGCACGGAACCGCGCGGACCGGCGGCGCGGTCCCGTACGGCCCCCGGAATCCGCCAGCGCGCGCCGGGGGCCGTTCGCACGGGCCGACGGCGCCGGCGGACCGCCCTCCGCGATGCCCGCGGAGGGCGGCCGCCCCCTGCCGCCCGCTACGCGACGATCCGCCCGGAACGCTCCTCGGGAGGGTCGGCACGGCGAAACTTTCGGTGAGTCGATGCGCCGTATCGGATCGTGTGAGATCCCTTGACGCCCTGGAAAATACCCGCCTACCGTCGCCGCCACAGCGTGCCGAGGGCCGCTGCGAGGAGAAGGGGCGGAGTCCATGGCTCGAAAGTTTTCGACTGCCGGTCTGGCGGTGACGGTGGCGCTCACCGCCACCCTGGCGACGGCGGTGGCCGTGGGGGCCGCCGGAGCCGCCGAGGGCGGAGGCGACCCGGGGAGCGGGCGGGATACGACCGCGCACGCGCGGCAGGCCGGGACGCACTGGGTGAACACCTGGACGTCCATGCCGCAGCTGACCGAGCCGAACAACATGCCGCCCGCCCCCTTCACCCAGGACGGCAAGGTCCTCGACGACGCCACCCTGCGGCAGACCGTCCACGTGTCGGTCGGCGGGAAACAGGTGCGGCTGCGGTTCTCCAACGCGTTCGGCGGCGCCGCGCTTCCGCTCACCTCGGTGTCGGTGGCGCTGCCCGCCGACGGCAGGGCCGGCGCCCGCGCGATCCGGCCGGGGACCTCCCGGACGGTGACCTTCGGAGGGAGCGCCCGGGCCGACGTCCCGGTGGGCTCGCAGATCGTCTCGGACCCGCTGGACTTCGACGTGCCGCCCGGGACGAACCTCACGGTGACGGTCTACCTGGCACACGGGCAGGCGTCGGACAGCGTCACCTCGCACCCGGGCTCCCGGACCACCTCGTACCTGCTCGCCGGAGACCACGTGCGGGACGAGGACCTGCCCGGTGCCGCCTCGACCGCCCACTGGTACTTCCTCAGCGGCGTCGAGGTCTGGTCGCCGGAGACCACCGCCGCCGCCGTCATCGTGGGCGACTCGCTGACCGACGGCCGGGGCTCCACCACCGACGCGAACAACCGCTGGCCCGACCAGCTGGTGGAGCGGCTGCGCTCCCGGCCGGACACGGCCTCCACCGCGATCCTCAACCAGGCGGCCGGCGGCAACCGCGTGCTCGACGACGGCCTCGGCCCCAACGCCCTCTCCCGGGTGGACCGCGACGTCCTGGCACAGAGCGGGGTGGAGTGGGCACTCGTCTTCGAGGGCGTCAACGACATCGGCACGGCCGACGCCACCGAGGCCGCCCAGCGGCGGACGGCCGACGCCCTCGTCGCCGCCTACGACCAGATCATCGTCCGGGCGCACGCCCAGGGCATCCGGGTCTACGGGGCGACACTGACCCCCTTCGGCGGCAACACCGGCTACGACGACCCGGACGGCTACCGCGAGCAGGCCCGGCAGAAGGTCAACGCCTGGATCCGGACCGCCGGACGGTTAGACGGCGTGGTGGACTTTGACCGGGCGGCCCGCGACCCGCGGAACCCCCGTCAGCTCCTGCCCGCGTACTCCGACGCCGACCACCTGCACCTGAACCCGGCGGGCTACGCGGCGCTCGCCGCCGCCGTCCCTGCCCGCCTCTTCCACCGGGAGCCGCTGCCCCGGGGCTTCGGCTTCGACTGAACCGTGCGCGCCCCGGCGCGGTGCACGCGTGCGAGCCGGAACCCCCGCTCGGGATCCCGGCTCGTCGTGCGTGGGGTGCGGGCGCTCAGCTGCCCGTGACCGTCACCTCGTCGTCGTTCTTCAGCTGCTCCACGAGCTCCTTGACCTTCGCCTTGTCCCAGATCAGGTTGCCGCCGCTGGTGCTCCGCCCGGAGAGCGGGATGTTCATCGACGTGCCGTCGCCGCCGGTGACGCCCTTCATCGCGAAGAACATCCGGGCCAGCGACCAGAGCGACATGTCCTTGTCCACGACGAGGGTGTCCAGACCCGCGCCCAGCACCGGGTAGAGCGTGAACGGGTTGAGCACCGTGGACGGGGTCGCCGTCTGGCTCGCCAGGGCCGCGAGGAACTTCTGCTGGTTCTTCGTACGGTCCAGGTCGCTGCCGGCGAACGCGTAGCGGGTGCGCACGAAGGCGAGGGACTGCTCGCCGTTGAGCGTCTGCTTGCCCGCCTGGAAGTCGGCCCCCGACTTCTTGTCCTTGAAGGCCTTCGGGATGTCCATCTCGACGCCGCCGATCGCGTCCACGATGTTGGCGAAGCCGCCGAAGCCGATCTCGACGTAGTGGTCGATGTGCAGCCCGGTGTTGTACTCGACGGTCCGCACCAGCAGTTCGGGGCCGTCCTCGGCGTACGCGGCGTTCAGCTTCACGGTGCGGCCGGTGCCCTGGTACGTCTTGCCCGACTCGGACCCCTTGAACGAGGGGATCTCCACGTTCGAGTCGCGCGGCAGCGAGACCAGCGTCGGCCCGTTCGACCCGTTGTGCAGGATCATCATCGAGTCGGTGCGCTTGCCCTCCGCGGAGCCGGTGTGCAGCGCCTTCTTCTCCTCGGACGACATGCCCTCACGGCTGTCGGAACCGACGATCAGGTAGTTGGTGCCCTCACCCGCGTCGGGCCGGTCGATCACCTTCGAGAGGTCGACCTCCCGCTTGAGCTTGGAGTCCGCCCAGAAGTACGTGGAGACGCTGACCGCCAGCACGACGACCACCAGGGCCAGCGCGCCGACCTTGATCCGGCGCCGCCAGTCCGGTGCGGGCCGGCCCTGGACGTATCCGCCGTCGCCCCCGCGGCCGCCCCCCTGGCCGGAACCCTGTCCCGGGCCGCCGGGCGTGCCGTAGACCTGGCCGGTGTTGTAGCCGCTGTCGTACCCGGGGCCGCCCTGACCCGAGTGGCCGTCCGCGCCGTACGGGTCGTACCCGGGGGCGTCGTGACCCGGGCGTCCCCGAGGCTGCGGCGGCACCTGCGGGGCGGGGCGCCGCTCGACACGGCGCATGGAGCGCGCGCCCTCGGGCTCGGGGGCGGCACTGCCCCGGCCGTAGCGGTCGCTGTCGTCGGTCCATCCGGGCCTGTCACTCATGGGCACCAGTCTGCCGCGCCGGGGTACCGGTATTACAGGGTGTGAGAAAAAACGGTTCAGGGCTGTTGCCAAGCTGATGCAAATTCGGTCACGCAAGGGCCGCATACAGTGGTTGCCATGACAGAACAGGCCAATCGCCCCCAGGACGAAGAGAGCCCCGAGGACGAGAGCCGCTCCCGGACCACCCGCGAGGGCGGCGACGGCGCCGCCGGCATCCCCGGCAAGCCGACCGAGGCGTCCCGCACCACCCTCAGCCACATCATGACCGGCTCCGACACCAACCTCCTGGGCACGGTGCACGGCGGCGTGATCATGAAGCTCGTCGACGACGCGGCCGGTGCCGTGGCCGGCCGGCACTCCGGCGGCCCCGCCGTGACCGCCTCGATGGACGAGATGGTCTTCCTGGAGCCGGTCCGGGTCGGCGACCTCGTCCACGTACGCGCCCAGGTGAACTGGACGGGCCGCTCCTCGATGGAGGTCGGGGTGCGGGTGATGGCCGAGCGGTGGAACGAGTCGACCCCCGCCCAGCAGGTCGGCAGCGCCTACCTCGTCTTCGCCGCCGTCGACGCGGACGGCCGCCCCCGGCCCGTACCGCCCGTCCTCCCCGGCACCGAGCGCGACGAGCGGCGTTACCAGGAGGCCCAGATCCGCCGTACGCACCGCCTCGCCCGGCGCCGCGCGATCAAGGAACTCCGCGAGAAGCGCGCCGCCGACGGCATCGACGAGGGCTGAGACCGGGGCCGCGAACCGCAGGGACCACCGGCCGGCTCACGGGCAGACGACGTCGTCGCCCGTGACCGCGTGGAAGGCGCCCCGGGGCACGGTCTCGGCCCGTACCGGGCGCACCGCCGTCCAGTCGGCGCCGACCGTCACCCGCAGGGTCGCGCCCTGTCCGGCCACCGCCCGCAGTTCGCTGCCGGGCAGCGCCGTCGCCAGCGACCTCGCCGAGCGGTCCCAGCGCGGGTCGTAGGTGATCAGGGTCCGGGCGAGGGCGCGGTCCGTGCCGTTGAGCGGCGCCCCGGTGGTGCGGAAGCCGGTGGCGCGCAGCGCGGCGTCCAGCCGCGTGCCCAGCCCCGCCCGCGGGGTGCCGTTGTAGACCTGGATCCGGATCTGCCGGGGCGCCACGTCCACCACCGTCGCCTTGGGCGCTGCGGCGCCGGCCGGCTCGCGGGTGGCCAGCGGCTTGTCCTCGCGCAGCGTCCGGAACAGCTCCCGCGCCCGCGCGGCGTCCCACTTCACCGTCGACCCGACCCCCTTGACCGGGAAGCTGGGATCGCCCACGGGGACGGAGGCGAACTCCGACGAGGCCGCGCTGAACCCGCGCATCGCGGAGCCCAGCTCCAGCATCTGCTCCGTACCGAACCCCTCGTCGGCCCGGACCGACCCCAGCATCGCCGAGACGACCTGCTGGAACTTCACGGGGTTGAGCAGCACCCCCTTGTCGGTCGCCCGTGCGATCACCGCCGCGACGAACTTCTGCTGCCGCTCCATCCGCCCCAGGTCGGCCGCGCCGTCGATGTGCCGGGAGCGCACGTACTGGAGCGCCTCGCCGCCGCCGAGGCGGTGGGTGCCCGCCGGGAGGTCCAGCCCGGTGTAGGTGTCCTTCAGCGGCCGTACCGTGCAGATGTCCACCCCGCCGAGCTCGTCCACCGTCTTCATGAAGCTGGTGAAGTCCGCCTCCAGGTAGTGATCGATCTTGATCCCGGTCAGCTTCTCCACGGTGCGCACGGTGAGGGTGGGACCGCCCTCCGCGTAGGCGGCGTTCAGCTTCACGGGGTGCGCGGCGTGCCGCTCGCCGGTCGTACGGTCGGTGTGCGCGGGGATCTCGGCGTAGCTGTCGCGCGGCAGGCTGACCACGCTCGCGCGCCGCGCGTCGGCGGACAGGTGCACCAGCATGAGGGTGTCGGTGCAGTGGCAGGGAGCGCCGCCGAGCCGGTATTTCTTCTTCTCCGCCGCCGTGATGCTGTCGCGGCCGTCCGTGCCGACGAGCAGCACGTTGGTTCCCAGCCCTCCGGACGGCCGGTTCTTCATGTCCCGGAAGGGGTCCACCCGGTCGATCCCGGTCTCCAGCCGCGTGACCACCGCGTGACCGATGCCGCCCGCGCCCAGCACGAGGACCGAGAGCCCCGTCGCCACCCGCATCCCCCAGCGCGGCCGCTCGTCCTGCCGCCGCGATCTGTGCCGCGTCCCCGCCGCTTCGCTCCGCGGCACCGGACGGCGCCGGGGGTGCGGGGGACGGGACGGCCGGGGCGGCGTGGTCACGGGCGGAACCTCCAGGCGTGGGGGGACCGTCCGTACGGTAAGTCCATACGATCTCCGTTCCGGCCCGCGACCCGTCCGGACGCGCCGGTGTCCCCCGTAAGCGGTAACGTGGCGGCGCACACCACCCTCTCGAACAACTGCCGCCTCCCGTGGTGCTACCCGGAGGCCGGCGCCCTCCCAGGACCCCCCGAGGACCCCATGTCTGCCGCGCAATACCCCGCCGTCTCAGTGATCATGCCGGTGCTCGACGAGGAACGGCACCTGAGGAACTCGGTCCGGCACATCCTGGAACAGGAGTACGCCGGTGAGATGGAGGTGGTGATCGCGCTCGGACCGTCCACGGACCGCACCGACGAGATCGCCGCCGAGCTGGTGCGCGAGGACTCCCGCGTCCACACCGTCCCCAACCCCACGGGCCGCACCCCCGCCGCCCTCAACGCGGCGATCGCGGCCTCCCACCACCCGATCGTGGTGCGGGTCGACGGGCACGGCATGCTCTCCCCGGACTACATCGCCACCGCCGTCCGCCTCCTGGAGGAGACCGGCGCGCAGAACGTCGGCGGCATCATGCACGCCGAGGGCGAGAACGCCTGGGAGGAGGCCGTCGCCGCGGCGATGACCTCGCGGATCGGCGTCGGCAACGCGGCCTTCCACACCGGCGGCCGGGCCGGCCCCGCCGAGACGGTGTACCTCGGCGTCTTCCGCCGCGAGGCACTGGAGAAGGCCGAGGGGTACAACGTCGAGTTCATCCGCGCCCAGGACTGGGAGCTGAACTTCCGCATCCGCGAGGCCGGCGGGCTGATCTGGTTCTCGCCCGAGCTGAAGGTCCGGTACCGCCCCCGCCCCTCGGTGCGCGCGCTCGCCAAGCAGTACAAGGACTACGGCCGTTGGCGGCACGTCGTCGCCCGCTACCACGCCGGCTCGATCAACCTGCGCTACCTCGCCCCGCCGACCGCGGTCGTCGCTCTCGCGGCTGCCGTCGTCGTCGGCGCGGCGGTCACCCCCTGGGCGTTCCTCGTCCCCGCCGCCTACGCCGCGGCCCTCGTGGCCGGATCGCTCCCCGCCGGCAAGGGACTGCCGCTCAAGGCCCGCGCACAGATCCCCGTCGCCCTCGCCACGATGCACATGTCATGGGGGTACGGCTTCCTCACCAGCCCGCGCTCGCTGGCCAAGCGGGTCATCGCCGGCCGCCGCCCGTCGCTGAGCGGCCAGACCGTCTGAGAACACGGTCCGCGGACGAGAAGGGCTCCACCGTCGTGGAGCCCTTCTCGTACGTCTGCCCGCCCGGCTACCAGGTGTAGTCCGGGTTCACGTGCATGCAGGCGGACTGCTCGCCGTTGAGGGCGTTCGCCGACTCGGGCGTCTCGTCGTTCTCCCCGGCGGCGGGGTAGCCGCCGTCCTCGCGCCAGTCCGCCCCCACCGCCAGCGAGATCCCCGTGACAGCGGTGGACTTCTTCACCAGCGAGACCGGGATGCCGAGCGCCTTGGCGACCGCACGGGCGTCGCCCTCCAGGTCGGCGCTCGGGTAGAGGACGCTGGTGCGCGCCGACGGGCTGATGTCGTCGGAGTCCTTCGTCGCCCGGGTGAAGCCCGCATCGTCGAGCAGGTCGCGCACCTCACCGGCGCGGCCGGCCACCGGACCCCCCTCGTCGGTCGCGGTCGCGTTGCGCACCGACACGGCTATCTCGTCGACCGGCGCCGACGGGTCGGTGGGCGTGGCGGAGACCGTGGGCGCCGCAGACGCGGAGGCTGAGGCGGCGGGGCGCCCGGACGACTTGCCGTCGAGCGCGATGTCGTCGCGCACCATCCGGAAGACCTGCTCGGCGTCGCCCGGCATCGGCAGCACCCGGCCGTCGAGCGAGCCCGTGCCGTACACGTTCGGCATGGTCGTCATGGTGATCCGCCCGGTCGGGACCTTCTTGAGCTCCGACGCGAGGTCGTACAGCTTCTTCACCGTGTCGAGCCCCTTGTCGACCGTGAGCGCGTTGGTCGCGGCCTCGGCGAGGTCCATCAGCTTCCCCGGGTCGGTGAGCTTGGTGCCCTTGCGGAGCTCACGGACCATCGAGTTCAGGTACTGGTGCTGGGCCTCCGCGCGGCCGAGGTCGGTGTTGTCCCTGAAGCCGTAGCGCGTACGCAGCCACTGGAGGGCCTGCTTGCCCATGATCGGGGTGGTGCCCTCCTTCAGCTTGAGGCCGGAGCCCGAACCGTCGCCGTTGTGCGAGTAGATGTTGGCGTCGACGCAGACGGGTACGCCTCCGACGGCGTCGGCCATCGACACCACCCCGGCGAAGTCGATCATCATGAAGTGGTCGATGGTGATGCCGGTCAGCTCGTACCAGGCCGCGACCGTGCAGCCGGGGCCGCCGCGGCCCAGACTCGTGTTGGTCATGACCAGGCCGGTGGAGGCGGGGTAGACCTTGCCCGTGTCCGGGTCCGTGCACTTGGGCATCTTCAGCATCGTGTCGCGCGGCATGCTGACCACCGAGATGTTGCTGCGGTCCGCCGAGACGTGGAGCAGCATCTGCACGTCCGCGAGCGGCGCGGAGTTGAAGGTCTCCTTCGCGCCGCCCAGCTTCTGGTTCTCCGCGCTGTCACGGGCGTCGGAACCGATCAGCAGGATGTTCAACGGGGTCTGTCCGGCGGCGTTGGCCCGGTGCTCGACCATCTCCCTGTCGCCGAGGGTCAGATCCTCTTTCCTGATGTTGTGGTTCAGGTGCTGGTAGTAGAAGTAACCGGCCGCGCCGGTGGCGAGTATCAGCAGGGCGAGCACCGAGGCGGTCCACCGCAGCACGCGCCGTCCGGCCTTCTCGGGCAGGCGCCGGGACGGACGGGCCGCGGCGGCGCCCCTGCCCCGACGGGCCTTCCCGCCGGCCGGCGCGGGGTCCGCGTCCGTCGCCGAACCACCCCCCGGTATGTCGTCCTCCGACGAGCCGTCCGCCGGCGAACCGTCCTCCGGCGAGGCGTCTCCCCGGCCCTCGCCGCCCCCGGGGCGCTCCGGTGCGCCCCGTGCCTCCTCGTCGGCGTGGAGACCGTCGTTCCCGGCCGGTCGACCGGCTCGCGGGGCGCGTGGCCGCGTCCCCTCCCCGGGCGTACTGTTCCGTCCCACGGGACCCCCCCTGCTGCTCAGACCCTCGCGGTGGCGTGGCGAACGGGTTTCACTCGCTGCACACCGCCTTGTCGGCGCTAGCCCTCTGGATGTCGGTGGGCGCCTCCTTGGGTGCGGTGATCGACACCCCGGCCCCCTTGAAGTCGGCGCCGAGCGTCAGCGTCATCGCTTCCAGCCCTTCGGCGTCGGCGGTGCCCTGCTGGAGGGCCGATGCGGGCAGCCCCATCATGTCGGCGAGCGCGCGGGCCTGATCCGCCTGGTCGGGCGCGAACGCGAGCGTCGTCCTGGCGATCTTGGCCGGTGCGTTGGACTTGTTCGTGGACTTCAGCACGCCCTTCTCCAATTGGAGCCAGCTGACGGTCGCGCCCGCCGCGCCCTCGACGTCACCGCCGTTGTAGACGTCCACCCGTACGTCGGCGGCGTCGGCCCGCGCCCCCTCCAGCAGGGCCTCCTGCGCGCTCTTCTTCTTGTCGGCCGCGGCCTTCTTCTCCGCCGCCACCTCGGTGAGGGAGACGTCCTCGCGCATCATCGAGAAGAGCGGTTCGGCGTCGGTGGGGTGAAGGACGACGGTGATCGGCTTGGGCTCGTCCGGGTTGTCGATGACCGGCACCGTGGTGAAGGTGATGTTCTTCGTGTCGACCTTCGCGAGTTCCTTGGCGAGGGTGGCGAGCTTCGTCCCCGAGCCGATGCCCGAGTCGACCGTCAGCGCGTTGGTGGCCGCCTCGGCGAGCTTGAAGAGCTTCGAAGGGCTCGTCAGGGTGTCGTCCGACTTCATCTGACGGATCATCGAGCCGAGGAACTGCTGCTGGACCTTGATCCGGTCCAGGTCGCTCTCGTTGCCGAAGCTGTGCCGGGTCCGCAGCAGGGCGAGCGCCTTCTCGCCCGACACCTTCGAGCGGCCCTTCGGCAGCACGAGGTGGGACTTGGGGTCGTCGATCGCCTTGGCCATGCACACCTCCACGCCGCCGACCGCCGTGGAGATCTCCTTGACCGCGTTGAAGTCCACCATCATGAAGTGGTCGACCGACAGACCGGTTATCTCCTTGACGGTGCGCATGGTGCAGCCGGGGTCACGGTCCTCCTGGCCCAGGCTGTTGTTGAAGCGGGTGTTCTCCGTCCCGGGGATCACCTCGGTCGTGCCGTCGGCCCGTTTCGTCTCGCAGTCGGGTATGTCCGTCATCAGGTCGCGCGGGATGCTGAGCGCGGTCGCGTTGGTGCGGTCCGCCGAGACGTGGAAGAGGATGTTGGTGTCGGCGTGGCCGACGCTGCCCGAGTCGCCGTACCCCTCGTTGCCCTCACCGGTGCGCTTGTCGGTGCCGATGATCAGGATGTTCATCGGCCCCGAACCGGTGACGTCCTTGCTGCCGGCGTCGCCCACGTCGATCGTGCCTATGTTGCCGTTGAAGTGCCGGTAGAGGGCGTACGCGCCGCCCGCCCCCGCGATGACGAGGAAGGCGGTCACGCCGCTCGTCCACACCAGGAGTTTCTTCTTGCGGCTCTTCGGCGCCTTGCGCCGGCGGCTCGCGGAGGTCTGCGCGGGCTGCTTGGGCGCCTCCGCCCGGCGGCTGCGCCGGGCGGGCACCGTCTCGTCCCCGCGCGGAGGTTCGTCATCGTCCGACGCGGGGGAGACGGGGGAAGGGGCCCGGCGGCGACCGCCCTGGCGGGGAGTTCCGGCGGCCGTCTCGTTCCGGCCGCGCGGAATGCGGGGTCCCTCGTCGACGGGCGCCGCATGCTCTTCGGAGTGGTTCAGTCGCAGTTCGTAATGGCCGGTCTGCGGGTTGAGCACCCATTGGTCCGCGGGGTCGATATCGTCCGCACGTCCACGGCTTTGCGCATCCACGGTTGTCTGGGTCCTCCGTCGGTGCCACCCGAGGCGCCTCCCCCGAAAAGGCGCTCCACATCTGCGTTCCAGAAGTGCGCGGCCGGAAGGCCGCAAGCACTGGATCGCGTCACACTATCCGTCCGTCCAGGAGTCCAGCGACGAGCGTGACGCATTGCACGCCCCCTACAACCGGGCATTCCACTCATTCCACGTCGATTGTTCCGTTCTGCTTGAGAAATGCTTTACCGCTTACACAGGTCATCCGCAGCATTCCGCCCCGAGTAGGTGGGAGCGGGAGAGGCCCCGGCGGTGCCGGCCGCCGGGGCGGTGCCGCGCGCCGAGGCGGGCCCGCCACCCGGCTTCCCGGCCGGAACGACCGTGACCGGGACGTCCTCGCGCAGCTGCGCGAAAAGCTCGTCGGCGTCGGGTTGCACCAGTTCGTCACGGTTCGCGTTCTGCCGGTAGGGCTGTCGCGGGACGGTCAGGAACTGCACCTTCTCCGTCGGCACATTCCGCATTCCCCGGACCAGTCCGTAGAGGTCGCGCAGCGAGTCCAGGCCGGCGTCGGTCGTCAGCGACTTCGTGGCCGCGTCGAGAACGGGGTAGAGCCGCGCCGGATTGAGCAGGACGCCATTGCTCTGCACCTTGTTCACCAGGGCGCCGAGGAATTGCTGCTGCCTGTTCATCCGCTCGGTGTCGCTGCCGTTGCCGAGCGACTTGCGGGCACGTACGTACCCGAGCGCCTGTTCCCCGTCGAGCGTGTGGCGCCCGGCGGGCAGCTTCAGATGGGCGGCGGAGTCGTCGACGGGCTCGTCGAGGCAGATCTCCACCCCGTCGACCGCGTCGACCATCTCCTTGAACCCGCTGAAGTCCACGACCATGTGGTGGTCGACGCGGATCCTGGTCATCAGCTCCACGGTCCGGACCGTGCAGGCCGTACCACCCATTTCGAACGCCCAGTTGAACTGGGCGAACCGGGCGCCGGTCGTCTTGCCCCCGGGGCTGTGGCAGCGGGGGATCCGCACCATGAGGTCCCGGGGCACGGACACGGCGGTGGCGCTCTTCCGGTCCGCCGCGAGGTGGAGCAGGATCACCGTGTCCGACCGCTGGCGCCCGCCGTCGTCCCGGCCGTACTTCGCGTTGTCACCGGCCCGGCTGTCGGAGCCGACGAGCAGGATGTTCTGGGCGTCCGTCACGAGAGCGGTGGGACGCTCCCGCTCGTACGCCCGCAGCTCGGCCTCCGCCCCGGTGTCCGTGCGGATGTTGCCGTCCAGCTTCCGGTACAGCCACCAGCCGACGCCCGCCGCGACCAGGACGACGAGCGAGGCCCCCAGGGCGGTCCACCGCACCCAGTGACGCCGGGCGCCCTGCCGACGTGCGGCCCGGGGACGGTCCGCCCAGGTCCGCGGCCCCGCGCCGTCCCCCGCCTCCCGCCGTCCGCCCCCGTCCCGCGCTCCGTCGTCCCGGGAGGCGTCGTCTCCCGGTGCGTCGTCCCGCGGTCCGTCGTCGCCGTCCGGGTGATCGGGGCCGGGGTCGGCCGGCGTGCCAGCGCTGTCGGTCACGTCTGCGTCCATCCTCGGGGTGGTCGGTACCGCCGATGATGTACCCGCGTCGCCGCCCAGCCCGGGGACCGGGCCCGCGAGGGGGCCGGACGAGTGACCCCCGCGGCGTTCTTCGTACCGCGCCGGCCGGAGCGCGTCCGTCGCGCCGTGCGGGTCGGACCGCCGGGTCAGACCGCGCTGTGGGTGACCCGCTCGCTCTCGACCCGCTGGGCCAGTGCCGGTGCGTCCAGCTCTCCGAGGTGGCGGCAGAGCACCACCGAACCGCCCGACGCCAGCGGCGCCCAGAGCCCGGCGGCGAGGCCCTCCCAACTGCCGTACGAACGCCCCGACAGCAGCCGTGAGCCCGGTACGAGGCCCAGGGCGGCGGCCTCCTCGCGGGCGCGGGCCACGAGCTGCGCACCCGTCAGCCGGGTCCCGTCCACGACCAGCGCGGGGGCGTCGGGGTCCACCGGCTGGAAGGGGGCGAACCGGTCACCCTGGCCCGGCACCTCGACCGCGTAGTCGGCGAAGCCCTCCGGCGCGACGGGGAAGCGGCCGCCCAGCGGGCGCAGCGCCAGGGCGACACGCTCGCCGCGGCAGGCGCGGGCCCGCTCCAGGGTGTCCGGCCCGGTCACCACCAGGTCGGCTTCCGCCGGATCGCCGCCCACCTCGGCGACCACGCCGACCGAGGCGCAGGCGAGCAGCCAGACGGCGCTCTGCCAGTGCGCGGGGAGCAGCAGCGCGAGCCGGTCACCCGGTTCGGCGGCCAGGTCGCCCTGGAGCAGATTGGCGGTCTTGGCCACCCAATTGGCGAAGGTGGCGACCGAAAGTTCGACGCGCTCGCCGGTGGCGTCGTCGTAGTAAGTGACCAGGGGGCGGGCCGGGTCCGCGAGGAGCGCGGATCGCAGCAGGTCGGCGGGGGTGCGGTCGCTGGCGTTCATCCGGGCAAGCGTACGCGGCGCCCGCGCCGGGCGGTCCGGGAACGGGCGCACGAGGCGTCCGTTCGGCAGACGGGCCGTCAGGGAGGCCGGGGGATGTCGAGTGGCCGGGCGTATCAGCCTAATTGAGGATCAAAGACATGCGTACTCTCCACGCCGCAACGATCGGCGTCACCTGTGCGGCCGCACTCACCCTCTCGCTCGCCGCGTCCACCCCCGCGCTGCCCGCGCCGCCGGCCTCGGCCACCCCGACCGCCGACCTGCCCGGTTCGACGCAGTCCCTGCCGCTCGTGCCCCTCACGGAGAGCCGTGCCGCGGAGGAGACGCCCGTCGTGCCGCAGGGCCTCACCCCCCGGGAGGTCAGCCCCTTCTCCCTCCTCGGCGTCGTCTGGGACGACCCCGCGACCGAACTCCCCGGCACGGTCGAGGTCCGGACCCGCGCCACCGGCACCGCCCGCTGGTCCGGCTGGCAGGCGGTCGAGACCCACAACGACGAGCACGCGGCGGAACCCGGCACCCCCGAGGGCGACGCGGCCTCCGTGCGCGGCGCGACCGCCCCGCTCTGGGTCGGCGCCTCCGACGCCGTCGAGGTGCGGGTGCGGCCCACGGTCATCGACCTCTTCGGCCGCGCCGCTGAGCCGGCGGCCCTTCCGAAGGGACTCCGCCTCGAACTCGTCGACCCCGGCGCCGACCCGGCGCCCGCCACCGGCACCCCGGGCATTCCCACGGGGGGCACCGTGGTGGCGGACGGCGGGACGGGGACGGCCGGCGAGGAGACGGGCACCACCGGAACGGCCGGCGCCGAGACCGCCGAGGTCTCGGTGCTGCCCGCGCTGAGCCTCGCGCAGACGCTGGCCGAGGCACGGGCGGAGGGACTGGCGGTGCCCACCGCACCCGACACCGTCGTACCGGACGCCGTCGTACCGGACGCCTCCGTCGTACCGGATGCCGCCGCACCGGACGCCTCCGTCGTGCCGGATGCCGCCGCACCGGACACCTCCGTCGTGCCCGACGCGGCGGTCGCACCGGACGCGGCGGTCGCACCGGACACCGGGGCGCCCCGGGCCGCCGTCGCCGCGGCGAAGCCGTACATCGGTCCCCGCCCGGGCATCGTCACCCGCAAGGGGTGGGGCGCGGACGAGAAGCTGCGCGAGAGCCAGTTCGCGTACACCACGACCGTGAAGGCGGCGTTCATCCACCACAGCGCCACCGGGAACAACTACACCTGCTCCCAGGTGCCCTCCATCCTGCGCGGCATCTACCGCTACCACGTGAAGAGCAGCGGCTGGCGGGACATCGGCTACAACTTCGCCGTCGACAAGTGCGGAACCATCTACGAGGGCCGGGCCGGCGGTGTCACCAGGGCCGTCCTCGGGGCGCACACGCTCGGCTTCAACACCAACACCATGGGCATCGCGGTCCTCGGCAGCTTCGCCACCACCAACCCGCCCGCGGCAGCGGTGACCGCCGTCGCCAAGCTCACCGCCTGGAAGCTCGGACTCTTCGGCGCCAACCCCAAGGGCACCACCACCCTCGTCTCCGGTGGAGGCAACAAGTACAAGAAGGGCACATCGGTCAAGATGAACGTCATCTCCGGCCATCGCGACGGATTCGCAACCGAATGCCCCGGAGCACGTCTCTACAAGAAGCTCGGCACGACCCGCACCACCTCCGCCCGCCTCCAGGGGCGCTGACCGGGGGCGGGCCGGCGGGTCTGCATACACTGGCCAGCCGAACGAGGGCCGGCCCCCGGCAGGAAGCAGAGAACAGACGCCGTGACAGAGGCAAGAGAAGCGATCCTCCTGGTCGGCGGGAAGGGAACCCGGCTCCGACCCCTCACGGTCCGCACGCCGAAGCCGATGGTGCCGGCGGCGGGTGTCCCCTTCCTCACCCACCAGCTGGCCCGCGCGCGGGCGGCCGGGGTCGAGCACATCGTGCTGGCGACCTCCTACCTGGCCGAGGTGTTCGAGCCGCACTTCGGTGACGGCTCGGACCTCGGCCTGCACATCGAGTACGTCACCGAGCGCGAACCGCTGGGCACCGGCGGCGCGATACGCAACGTGGCCCACCGGCTCACCTCCGGTCCCGACGAGCCGGTGCTGATCTTCAACGGCGACATCCTCACCGGTCTGGACATCCGGGCCCTGGTCGGCACGCACGCCGACTCCGGCGCGGACGTCTCCCTGCACCTCACCCGGGTCCAGGACCCGCGCGCGTTCGGCCTCGTCCCCACCGACGCCACGGGCAGGGTCACCGCCTTCCTGGAGAAACCCCAGACGCCCGAGGAGATCGTCACCGACCAGATCAACGCGGGGGCGTACATCTTCCGCCGCTCGGTCATCGACACCATCCCCGCCGACCGGCCGGTGTCCGTGGAACGCGAGACCTTCCCCGGCCTGCTCGCCTCGGGCGCCCACCTCCAGGGCATGGTCGACTCCACCTACTGGCTGGACCTCGGCACCCCGCAGGCGTTCGTACGCGGCTCCGCCGACCTCGTGCTCGGCCGCGCCCCCTCCCCGGCCGTCCCCGGCCGGTGCGGCGAACGCCTGGTGCTGCCGGGCGCCGAGGTCGCCGCGGACGCCAAGCTCAGCGGCGGCACGGTCGTCGGCGAAGGCGCGGTGATCGGCGAGGGCGCCCGGATCACCGGCTCGGCGGTCCTGGCCGGCGCGGTCGTCGAGGCCGGCGCGGTCGTCACCGACTCCCTCGTCGGAGCAGGCGCCCGGATCGGCTCCCGTACGGTCCTCACCGGCGCGGTCATCGGCGACGGCGCCCACGTCGGCGCCGACAACGAACTCCGCGACGGCGTCCGCGTCTGGTGCGACGCGGTCCTCCCGGACGGGTCGGTCCGCTTCTCCTCCGACCAGTGAGGACCTCTCCGGGCACGCGGTGAGGTACGTCTCCGGGCCGGGCTCCCGGCACCCCGCGGCCGTACCCTCGAAAGGGCACGAGCCCCGCACCGCCGAACCACCCGAGGACGCCGACCCGTGGCAGGACGCTTCGCCCCCCGCACCGCGCGCAGCGGCCTGCCCCGGCAGGCGCCGCCCGCCGTGCGCGAGGACGTACCCGTCACCTCCGGGCCCCCGAGGGCGCCGCTGACCCGGGAGTGGACGCCGCCGGGCCCGTTCGACCTCCGCCTGGTCCTCGGACCGCTGCGGCGCGGGGCCGGCGACCCCACCTTCCGGATGCTGCCCGACGGCACCGTCTGGCGGGCCACCCGCACCCCCGCGGGCCCCGGCACCCTGCGCGTCCGCGCGGCGGTGTCGGGCCGGGTCGGGGCGACGGCGTGGGGGCCCGGCGCCGAGTGGCTCCTCGACCGACTGCCCGAACTCCTCGGCGACGGCGACGACCCGGACGCCTTCGCACCGCGCCACCGGCTGCTGGCCCTCGCCCGGCACCACCGCCCAGGACTGCGTCTGCTGCGCACCGGCCTGGTGCTGGAGTCCCTGATCCCGTCGATCCTGGAACAGAAGGTCACCACCACCGAGGCCTACCGCGCCTGGCGGCTCCTGGTCCGCCGGTACGGCACACCGGCACCGGGCCCCACCGCCGAACTGGGGCTCCACGTCATGCCCGACCCGCGCACCTGGGCCCTGGTGCCGTCCTGGGAGTGGCACCGGGCCGGCGTCGACGCCAAGCGCTCGGACACCGTGCTGCGCGTGGTGCGGGTGGCCCACCGCATGGAGGAGGCGGCCGGCATGGAGTTCCCCGAGGCGAAGGCCCGGCTGGAACTGGTCCCCGGCATCGGCCCGTGGACCTCCGCCGAGACGCTCCAGCGCTCCAACGGCGCCCCGGACGCCGTCACCACCGGCGACTACCACCTGCCGGGCATCGTCGGCCACGCCCTCGCGGACGAGCGGAACGCCGACGACACCCGGATGCTGGAACTGCTCGCCCCCTACGCCGGCCAGCGCCACCGCGCTACCCGCCTGATCCTGCTCTCGGGCGTCGGCCGGCCGCGCCGCGGCCCCCGGATGACCCCGGGCGACATCGCACGGCTCTGAGGAGGGGCCTCAGCGCACCGTGAGGAAGTCCGCCGCGTCCCGGGCCGCCCGCTCGCGCGGAGCCGTCGCCGGGTGGCCGATCGCCACCGCGCCCAGCGGATCCCAGGACGCGGGCAGGTCCAGCACCTCGCGCACCACGGGCCGGCAGAACATCGTGGAGGAGACCCACGCCGAACCGAGCCGCTCGCCCGCCAGCGCCACCAGGAAGTTCTGCACCCCGGCCCCCGCCGCGACCACGAACATCTCGCGCTCCGCGGCGTCCCGCCGCTCGTCCCCGTACGTGTGCGAACCGTCCATCACCAGACAGGGCACCGCCAGGTACGGCGCCGCGCGCAGCACCTCACCCCGGCGCACCCGCTTCGTGATCGACTCCTCGCTCTTCCCGTCACGCCGCAGATCGGCGATCCAGGCGTCCCGCATCGCGTCGAGCAGCCGCGTCCGCGACTCCTCGGACTCCAGCAGCACGAACCGCCAGGGCGTCGTGTGGTGCGGGGCGGGAGCGGTCACCGCGGCGGCCACCGCCCGCCGCACGGACCCCGGGTCCACCGGGTCGCCGGTGAACTCCCGGACGGTGCGCCGCAGCGTCACCGCCTCCCGGACCGCCTCCGAGGTGCCCAGCCGGAACATGTCGTCGGCGGCCCCCCGCACCAGCGCCCGCGCCCCGACCGTCCCGTCCGGGGCGTCGTCCGGGGCGTCGTCCGGTGTGACCACGTGGCCGAGCCCGCGCACCACCGCGACGGGCAGCCCGGCCGCCTTGCCCTTCACCAGGTCGCCCGCCGCGGCCAGTTCGTCGGCGGTGGCCACCACCGTCGCGCTCAGCGGATTGCCGTACGCGTCGACACCGCCCCGCAGGTCGTCCAGGACGCGCACCCCGGCCGCCCCGATCGCCACGTCCGTCAGCCCGGCCCGCCACGGCCGCCCGAAGGTGTCCGTGACGAGGATCCCGACCTCCACGCCCAGCGTGTCCCGCAGCCCGTCCCGGATCGCCCGGGCGGAGCGGTCCGGGTCCTCGGGCAGCAGCAGCACCGTCCCGGCCGGGGTGTTCGAGGCGTCCACCCCGGCGGCGGCCATCACCAGACCCTGCCGGTTCTCGACGATGCGCAGGGCGCCGCGCCGGGCCACCACCCGAACGGTCTCCGCGTCGATCGCCGCCTCCCGGTCGGCGGCCTCCACGATCCGGCCCTCGGCCTTGGAGACGACCTTCGAGGTGACGAGCAGCACGTCCCCGTCGGCCAGCCCCGGCTCGGCGGCGGCGATCAGCTTCGCGAGATCGTCCCCCGCCCGCACCTCGGGCAGCCCGGGCAGCGCCCACACCCGGTACGAGGGCACGCCCGACCCGGCGTCCCCCGGCGCCCCGGGCAGCACCGCGCTCACGCCCGTACCTCCTCGGCCAGCGCCAGCGCCTGACGGGCCATCTCGGCGGTGGCGTCCACGTCCGCCATCATCAGCGGCACCGCCCGGCAGCGGATGCCCGCCGCCTCCACCGTCTCCACCGCACCGGCGTCCACGGTGTCCACCAGCCAGCCGTCCAGCAGCCCGGAGCCGTAGTGCTCGGCCACCGCGGCGGCCGTCGACTCCACACCCACGGCGGCCAGCACCTTGTCGGCCATCCCGCGCACCGGCGCGTCCCCCACCAGGGGGGAGAGGCCGACCACCGGCACCCCGGCCTCGGCGATGGCCTCCCGGATCCCGGGCACCGCCAGGATCGTGCCGATGGACACCACCGGGTTCGACGGCGGGAAGAGGATGACGTCGGCCGCCCCGATCGCCTCCAGCACCCCCGGTGCCGGCTTGGACTGCTCCGCGCCGACCGGGACGACCGCCCGCGCCGGGACGGACGCCCGCAGCCGCACCCAGTACTCCTGGAAGTGGATGGCCCGGGTCTCGCCGTCGACCTCCACGGCCACGTGCGTCTCGACCCGGTCGTCCGACATCGGCAGCAGCCGGACCCCCGGCTGCCAGCGGGCGCACAGCGCCTCGGTGACCGCGCTCAGCGGATACCCGGCGCCCAGCATCTGGGTGCGCACCACATGGGTCGCGAAGTCACGGTCGCCCAGCCCGAACCAGTCCGGCCCCACCCCGTAGGCCGCGAGCTCCTCCTTGAGGTGGAAGCTCTCGTCGGTGCGCCCCCAGCCCTGCTCCTCGTTGATGCCCCCGCCGAGGGTGTACATCACGGTGTCGAGGTCGGGGCAGATCTTCAGCCCGAACAGATGGATGTCGTCGCCGGTGTTGCCGATGACGGTGATCTCCGCGTCGGGCGCGGCCTCCTTGAGGCCACGCAGGAAACGAGCACCACCGATACCGCCGGCCAGAACCACAATGCGCATGTCCTCAGTCTGTCAGGCGAAGCCTGATCATTTGTGGGGTGGTGGTGGGCGACGGGTGGGGCTGTCGGGCGGAGCCTGATCGTTTGTGGGGTGGTGGTGGGCGACGGGTGCCCACCCGCGTCCGTGGGGGACGGGCTCAGGCCGGGAGGGCGTCCAGAGCGGCGGGGGCGCAACGCGCGGTGTGCATCGGCATCTCGGTCAGGCCGGGGAAGTAGACGTGCAGGCTGACGGCGGGCGCGAGGGAGTCGTTGACCACCTCGTGGACGTAGCCGGGCGCGAAGACCCGCTGCCCGGCCGCGCCGATGCTCCGGCTGCCGTGCCCGGTGTGCTCGGTCAGCTCGCCCTCCAGCACGGTCAGCACGCCGGAGGACGGGCCGTGGTCGTGGCGTCCGCTGCCCTGCCCGGGGACCCAGCTGAGCAGCCAGACCTCGTAGCCGGGGCCGGTGCGCAGCCGGTGGTACCAGCGGGTGGTGGCGTCGTACTCGACGAGCGGGGCCCACTGGGCGCGGTCGGCGGCGATGGTGCGGGCGAGACCGGCGAACTCGGCCACGGTGGTGGGGTGTTGCTTCGCGGGCCGGAGGAGGTGCTGGACCTCCAGGAGGTCGCCGGCGATCTGCAGGTCGCTGTCGTTGTTCATGGATGCGGTGGTCCTCGGCATCGGTGGTGCGCGTGGGGGTTGCGGTGCCCGGCAGGTCCGCACGGACGCGCCTGAACGGCGGTCTCGCGCGCGGGGCGGTGGAGGTCCGTGGCGTCCGGCCGCGGCCGTGCCCGCTGGGGGCAGAGGCGCGGAAGGCGCGGGATCAGGGCGTGGGCGCTGATCGGTGCCGGAGCCGCGAGGGCGTCAACAGCAGCGACAGCTGGAACAGCAACAGCGGGCCTGGACAGCGGTGCGGAACCCACGGAGGTGGGAGGCGTACATCGCGACGGTCGCTGGCATGGTGCCAAGGAGACCGGCTCCCTCCCCGCGCTGTCAACTCGGCGTCCCCTTTGGCGGCAATGTTTCACCCCCACCGGTCGGCAGATCAGCAGAAAGGTTTGTGCACCGGTGGGGCGGGACAGGTGGCGCATCGTCCGGACATCCGAACCCCGCTGACGGTCTGTGACTCGTCTGTGATCTTGGTCGCTTCGGTGATCGAATCGAACCGGCCCGGAAGTTCCGCCCGTCTCACTCGTTGAGAAGGGGGGAACGAGTGAGCCCTAGGCATATGTCAGGTTTTTTGGCGATTTGGTAACCTTCCGCGTATGTTTGGTTCCGCAGAGTGAATACCAGGGCCAATAGCAGGAGCTCGCTTGACCGGCCCGGAGCTACACACTTGTAATTTCACTCGTGTTGTTCGGCCGCACGGAGAGTGACGGTCACGTCACGGGGACGCGAGAGACAGACGAGGGGCGCACATGACCGAGCTGTTCCAGCAACTGCTGGTCGAGGACGCGGACGAGGAACTCGGCTGGCAGGAGCGCGCACTGTGCGCCCAGACCGATCCCGAGTCCTTCTTCCCGGAGAAGGGCGGATCGACCCGGGAGGCCAAGAAGGTCTGCCTCGCCTGCGAGGTGCGCTCCGAATGCCTGGAGTACGCCCTGTCGAACGACGAGCGCTTCGGCATCTGGGGCGGGCTCTCCGAGCGGGAGCGGCGGCGCCTGAAGAAGGCCGCGATCTGACGGGTACGGACCCGGACCCCCCTTCTCCCCGTGAACCGGTGAACTCCGCAGGCGTTCTCCCCACGACCGACGGAGATCCCGGGCGGCGATCAGGTCGGACCCGCTGCGTGGGACCGGCGCCGTGAACACCCCGTGCTCCGAGCGCCTGACGCCGTGAACGCCTGGTGCTATGAACGCCTGGTGCCTTGAACGCCCGACGCCTTGAACGTCCGGTGCTCTGAGCGCCCGGTGGCCTTGACCGCCCGACGCACTGACTGACGGCCCGGCGGCCTCGCCCCTGAACCGCAGCCCTTCATGGCGTGGTGCCCGGCCCGCACCCGCACGGTGTCCAGTCGTCGGCAGGCCGTCCCCCGTGCCGCACCTCCGTCTCTTTGCTCCGTCCGCTCCGTCCCCCTCCACCACCCCGTCGTACCGCCTGCTCCGCGCCGCTCCCGCAGTGGGGCGCCCCGCGCCCTGCGGCCCGTCGCCCTTCCCGTACGGCCCCTCGCACCATTCCCGGACCGGACCGACGGCCCGTGGTCCGTGCCCCTCGCCGGGGGCCGCCGCGGGCCGTCGGTCCGTCCGCCCCGCCGCCGGCCCCGCCGCCGCACCGGCCGTCCCGAGCGGCGACGCCCTCTCCCACCCGCCGCAGCGGGGGAGTACGGAGAACGGCGCCGGGCGGTCCGGCCTCCGCGCCGGCGGCTGCGCGGCCCGCTTCCCGGGCGCCCCGCCGCGCGGGGTACGGCCCGGGTTTCACCCGCTCGGCGCCACCGCCCGCGATCCGTACCGTTAGTGTGGGGCCCCGTCCGAGACGCGCCAACGCCCCGCCGGGGCGCGCGTGTACACCGATGCAGCCTCACCGGGGGGAACGCCCCCGGAACCCGGCCGGAGGGCCCGTACCTCGATGTCCGTGCAGAGTCACCCGGCGGCGCCGAACGCGGCCGCCGCCGCCCCCGAATTCCCCCGGCACGTCGTCACCGCCGTGCTCGTCTCCCACGACGGCGCGCGCTGGCTGCCCGACGCGCTCGCGGGGCTGCTCGGGCAGGAACGCCCCGTACAGAACGCCGTCGCCGCCGACACCGGCAGCGCCGACGACTCCGCGCGGCTCGTCACCGAGGCGCTGGGCGGCGACCGCGTCCTGCACCTCGCGCGCCGCACCGGCTTCGGCGCCGCCGTGGAGGAAGCGGTACGCACCGCCGGCGTGCTGACCGCGGACGACCTGCCGTACCTCAAGCGCCCCAGCGGCTGGGACCCCGTCACCAGGACCTGGCGCGACGACACCTACGACCTGCCGGAACTCCCGTACGGCGAACCCGTCCAGTGGCTCTGGCTGCTGCACGACGACTGCGCGCCCGAGCCCGACGCGCTCGGCGAACTGCTGCGCGTCGTCGACACCGACCCGCACGCGGCGATCGTCGGACCCAAGCTGCGCGGCTGGTACGACCGCCGCCAACTGCTCGAGGTCGGCGTCTCCATCGCCAACAGCGGCCGCCGCTGGACCGCGCTCGACCGGCGCGAGCAGGACCAGGGCCAGCACGACCAGGTCCGTACCGTCCTCTCCGTCTCCTCCGCCGGCATGCTGGTGCGGCGCGACGTCTGGGAAGAGCTCGGCGGCTTCGACCGCAGGCTCCCCCTGATGCGCGACGACGTGGACCTCTGCTGGCGCGCCCACCTGGCCGGCCACCGGGTGCTCGTCGCCCCGGACGCCGTGCTGCGGCACGCCGAAGCGGCCGCCCGCGAACGCCGCCCCATCGACTGCGCCGGACGCTCGGTCGTCGGCCCGCACCGGGTCGACAAGGCCGGCGCCGTCTACGCGATGCTCGTCAACAGCCCGGTCAAGAAGCTCCCCTGGGTGCTGCTCCGCCTCGTCGTCGGCACCCTGCTCCGCACCCTCGCCTACCTCGTCGGCAAGGTTCCCGGACAGGCGCTCGACGAGGTCACCGGCCTCGTCGGCACCCTGCTGCGGCCGGGCAGGATCATGGCCGCCCGCCGCGCCCGCGGCAAGGGCGCCGTCGACCCGGCCGAACTCCGCTCCCTCTTCCCGCCGCCCGGCGCCACCGTCCGCGCCACCGTCGAACAGGTCGCCGGCAACTTCGGCACCCGCGCCGACGCCGACGCCGCCGGCGGCTCCCGGCACGGAGCCGTCGAGTCCGGACCCGGCGGCGACGACGCGGACTTCCTGGAGATCGAGCAGTTCGCCCGGCTCAAGCGGATCGGCCGCAAGCCCGGCCCCGTCCTCTTCGCCCTGCTGCTCCTCGTCTCGCTGCTCGCCTGCCGCGGCCTGCTCGGCGGCGGCGCGCTCGCCGGCGGGGCCCTGCTGCCCGCGCCCGGCTCCGTGTCCGACCTGTGGGGACGGTTCGCCGACGGCTGGCACCCGGTCGTCACCGGGTCCACCGAAGCCGCCCCGCCCTACCTCGGCGTGCTCGCCGCGCTCGCGGCCCTCTTCTTCGGATCCACCAACCTCGCCCTCACCGTGCTGCTCGTCTGCTCGGTGCCGCTGGCCGGACTCACGGCGTACTTCGCGTCCCGGCCGCTCATCGAGTCGCGACTGCTCCGGGCCTGGGCGAGCGTCGCCTACGCCTTCCTGCCGGCCGTCACCGGTGCACTCGCCACCGGACGGGTGGGCACCGCCGTGCTCGCCGTGCTGCTTCCGCTGATGGCCCGAACCGCGGTCCTGGCCCACGGGCTGCGGGGCGACGGACGGGCCCGGGGCAGCTGGCGGGCCACCTGGGCCTTCACCCTGCTGCTCACCTTCGCCACCGCGTTCACCCCGGTCGTGTGGCCGCTCGCCGTCGTCCTCGGGGTGGGCGTCCTCGCCCTGCGCCGCCGGGACCTCGCCGCGTACGGCCTCCGGTTCGTCGCCACCGTCGGCACCCCTCTGCTGGTGCTCGCACCCTGGTCGCTGACCCTGCTGAGCAGCCCGTCCGACCTGCTGCGCGAGGCGGGCCGGGACCTCGGTGAAGGCACCGCGTCCGCGGTGGATCTGCTCTCCCTCAGCCCCGGCGGCCCCAACGGCACCGGCTCCGTCCTCTTCTTCGGCATCGTCCTCGCGGCCCTCGCCGCCCTGCTGCGCGGTGAACGCCGGACCGCGATCCACGCCTCCTGGGCGGCCGCCCTCGCCGGCCTGCTCTTCGCGGGCCTCGTCAACGGCACCACCTGGGCCGGTCCCGCCACCCTCGTCTACGGCGCCGCCCTGATCACCGCAGCCCTGCTCGGCGCGGACGGGGCGCGGATCCGGGTCGCCGCGCTCAGCTTCGGCTGGCGGCAGCCGGTGGCCGCGCTGATCGCCCTCGCCGCCGCCGCCGCACCCGTCCTCGCCGCTCTCGGCTGGATGGCCGGCGGCGCCTCCGGGCCGCTGGAGCGTCGCGACCCGGTGCAGGTGCCGGCCTTCGTCGCGGAGGAGAGCGGTACGCCCGACCAGCCGCGCACCCTCGTGCTCGGCGGCACCTCGGCCGGCTCGGTCTCGTACACCCTGGTCCGCGGCTCGGGCGCCCGGCTCGGCGACGCCGAGCTGACCGGGGCGGCCGGCAGCAGCGGCCCCCTCGACAAGGTCGTCGCCAACCTGGTCGCAGGCTCCGGCGCCGACCAGGGCCACCAGCTCAGCGGTTTCGCGGTGCGGTACGTCCTCGTACGCGACGGCGCTCCGCGCGAGATGAGCCGGGTGCTCGACGCGACCCCCGGACTCAGCCGCCTCAGTCAGCTCGACGGCAGCGCGCTCTGGCGGGTGGACCAGGAGGCGGCCCGGGTCATGATCGTGCCGGCGTCCGGTGACGCCGAGGGAGTGGCGGTCCCCTCGGGACCCGTCGAGTCCCACACCACGGTCCCGGCGGGCGAGAACGGCCGGGTGCTCCGCCTCGCCGACGCCGCCGACCCCGGCTGGCTCGCCACCCTGGACGGCAAGCCGCTCACCCGCAAGACCGTCGACGGCTGGGCACAGGGCTTCGAACTGCCCGCGAACGGCGGCCGGTTCGACCTCACGTACGACACCCCACTCACGCACTCCGCGTGGATCTGGGCACAGATCGGGCTCGTCGTCGTCCTGGTGGTCATGGCCCTGCCGGGCCGCCGCCGCGAGATCGACGACGACCTCCCCGAGGACGCCGAGGCCGAGGCCGCGGCCGCCGCGGAGGCGGCCGAGGGCGACGGCCGCCGGGCCCGCAGGCTCCGCGCCGCCGCCGAGGCGGAAGCGGCGGCAGCCGCCGCTTCCGCCGAGCCGCGGACGCCGTCCGACGAGCCCGGGACGGACGGCGGCTTCGCCGGGAACACCCCGGCCGCCCCGGAGCCGTACGCCCCCGCGCAGGCGGAGGACGGTCCGTACACCCCGCAGGCGGAGGACGGTTCGTACGGCGACGCGCGGGCCGAGGACGGCTCGTACGCCCAGGCTCCGGCCGAGGACGGCTCGTACGCCGCGATCCCGCAGCAGCAGTACGCCGAGTGGGACGGGCAGCAGTACCAGCAGGCCGCTTACCCGCCCTACCAGGCCGAGCAGTACCCGGCCCAGGACCAGGACGGGACCGGGCAGTACGGCTCCGTCGAGCAGTACCCGGCGGAGCCGTACACGACGGAGCAGTACCAGCAGGCGGAGCAGCAGTACCCGCCGCAGATCCCCGTCTACGACCCGTACGGCTACGGGCAGCAGGAGCAGCAACAACAGCAGCAGGGTTACGAGACCCAGGCTCCGTACGACCCCTACGCGGGCCGGCAGTACGGCGTCCCCGACACCGACGAGCAGGTCGACCCGAACGCCCCGGACCAGGCGCCGTGGCAGACCCGTAACGCATCGCGAGGCGAGTCCGAGTGAAGTCCACACCCCTGTCCCTCATCGCGGGCGCCGTCGCCCTCGCCGCCGTCACCGGCTTCGCCGCGCTCAACGCGCCCGGCGACACCGCACCGGAGAAGGCCCGGGCCGCCTCCCGGCTGCCCGTCGAGCGGTCCAGCCTGCTCTGCCCGGCGCCCAGCGACTCCGAGCTCGCCGCCACCGCGTACACCTCCTTCACCCCGGCCGGGAAGGGGGCGGGCGGGGAGTCGGCGGCCGAGCTGACCGAGGCCCTGCCCACCACCGACACCGCCACCGAGAAGCCCGAGAAGCCCGAGAAGCCCGGAAAGAACGGGACGACGGAGAAGACCGACCGGGCCGGCGCGGGCAAGGCCGCGAAGCCGGTCGTCGCTCTGAAGGAGCCCGGGAAGCCCGTCACGGCCGAAGCGGAGGGCGGCGACGCCCCCGCGCTCGTCGGCACCGCCACCGGCGCGCTCGCCCCCGGCTGGAGCACGCAGCAGACCACCTCGGTCACCGCTGGCACCACCCGCGGGCTGCTCGGCGTCAGCTGCACCGCGCCCGACACGGAATTCTGGTTCCCCGGGGTCAGCACCGCCGCGAAGGAGCAGGACTACATCCACCTCACCAACCCGGACGACAGCGCGGCCGTCGCCGACATCCAGCTCTTCGGGCCGGACGGCGACCTCAAGGCGGACGTGGGCGACGGGATCACCGTCCCGGCGCGCTCCAGCGTGGCGATGCTGCTCTCCACCCTCACCGAGCAGGCCGTCGACGACGTCACCGCGCACGTCACCACCCGCAGCGGCCGGGTCGGCGCGGTGGTCCGGGGATCCGAGGAGGACGCCGGAAGCGACTGGCTGACCGCCTCCGCGGACCCCGCAGCCACCGTGGTCATGCCCGGCATCCCCGCCGACGCCACCTCGGTCCGGCTGATCGCGTTCGCGCCCGGTGAGGACGACGCCGACCTCCAGGTGCAGCTGGCCGGGAAGTCGGCGACCTTCTCCCCGGCGGGCAACGACACCCTGCACCTCAAGTCCGGGATGACCGCCGGTGTCGACCTGAAGAACGTCACCCGCGAGGAGCCCGGCTCGCTGCGGCTGACGCCGTCGGACGGTGGCCGGTCCACCCCGATCGTGGCCGCGCTGCGGGTGGTGCGGGGTACGGGCTCCTCGCAGGAGATCGCGTACATCCCGGCCACCCGGCCGGTAGCGGCGCGGGCGAGCGTCGCCGACAACCGTGCCAAGGGCTCGACCCTCTCGCTCGTCGCGCCCGGCGCCACCGCCCAGGTGAAGGTGACCGCCTCGGCGGGCAGCGAGGGCGGCGAACAGACCGTCAAGTCCTACACGGTCAAGGGCGGTACGACGCTCGCGTTCAGCCCGCCCGTCCCCGCCGGGCTGAAGGGCACGTACGCGTTGACGGTGGAGACCGTGTCGGGCGGTCCGGTCTACGCCGCCCGCACGCTCGCGCTCCCGGAGGACGGCGTGCGGATGTTCACCGTGCAGACCCTGCCGGACGACCGGGGCACGGTGGAAGTACCGGCCGCGGTGCAGGACCTGACGGTCCTGGACGACTGATCAGCCGCCGGCGCTCGAGGGCGGCAGGCACGACGGCGGCAGGCACGACGGCAGGCACGCCGGCGGTACGGGCAGGGCTCATTCCTGCCCGTACCGCGGGTCCACGGACTCGGGGGAGAGCCCCAGCAGCTCCGCGACCTGCTCCACCACGACCTCGTGCACCAGCAGCGCCCGCTCGTCGCGGCTCTTCGACCGGATCTCGACGGGCCGCCGGTAGACGATGATCTGCGCGGGCTGCCCCTTCGTCGCCGAGACCGCGCGACCCAGCGGCACCGTGTCCTCGGCCGTCGCCGGTACCTCCAGAACCACGAAGTCCACTTCGGCCAGTTGCGGCCAGCGCCGCTCCAGGCGCTCCACCGAGTCCTGCACGAGGTCGCGGAAGGTCTCCGCGCGGCTCACCGACAGCGGCACCTGCGGAGGCGCCAACGGCCCGCGCATGCCCCGGCCGTGCCGGTCGCGGCGCCGGGGCCGGGGGTCGGGAGTGGGCGGAGGTACGGGACTGTCCATCACCGACGCAGCGTAACCCTCCGGGTGCGGGCGGCCCGTCGCCCGGCCCCGGGACGGCCACGCGTCCCCGGCGCGTTCTCCGGAGAGCTTCCGCGCCCCAGATTTTCGGCCAAGGTTGAGTGACTTCCGGCCCACCCGCGATCGCCGGACCCTCACTCCGCGCCCTCCCGCTCACCACGGGACGCCCACACGCCCACACAAACGGAACCGCCGTGACCAGCCGCTCTCCCCTCGGTTCCGGAGCGGGAACGCCGGCGGGAGAACCGCGGCGGGCACGGGGCTTTGACGACACGGTGGCCCGAGCGGGGGGAGAGTCGTCGCAGCCCGCTCAAGAGTGCGGTACCGTCCAACCTCGTGAGCCCTGTACGTCGCTGTTCGCGCACCGCGTGCGGCCGCCCTGCCGTCGCGACACTGACGTACGTCTATGCCGACTCGACCGCGGTCCTCGGCCCGCTCGCCACCTACGCCGAGCCCCACTGTTACGACCTCTGTGCCGAACACGGCGAGCGCCTCACCGCGCCCCGCGGCTGGGAGGTGGTCCGGCTCACCGACTCCTCCACGCCCACCCGGCACAGCGCCGACGACCTCGAAGCGCTCGCCAACGCGGTCCGCGAGGCCGCCCGACCGCACGACCGGGGCCAGGACGGCGCCGGGCGCGGTCCGCGCACCGCCGACCCCGTCGAGGTGGCGCGCCGGGGCCACCTGCGGGTCCTGCGCTCCCCCGACTCCTGACGCACCGGGTCCGGCCGCCCGGCTCCCCACGACGGGCGGGGCCGTAGCGGTGTACTCCGGCCGGGTAGTTTGGGCGCTCAGCCCAGACCCCAGGAGGACCGGCCGTGGTTGCTGATCTGTCGCAGCTCGTGAAGGCGTACGACGTACGCGGTGTCGTACCCGACCAGTGGGACGAGTCGCTCGCCGAACTCTTCGGGGCGGCCTTCGTCCGGGTCACCGACGCGGACGCGATCGTCATCGGCCACGACATGCGCCCCTCCTCGCCCGGTCTCGCCGGGGCCTTCGCCCGGGGCGCGCAGACATCGGGCGCCGACGTCACCCTGATCGGCCTCTGCTCCACCGACCAGCTCTACTACGCCTCCGGTTCCCTCGGCCTGCCCGGCGCGATGTTCACCGCCTCGCACAACCCGGCCCGGTACAACGGCATCAAGCTCTGCCGGGCCGGTGCCGCGCCGGTCGGCCAGGACACCGGCCTCACCGAGATCCGCACCCTCGTCGAGCGGTGGTCCGAGGACGGAGCGCCCGCACCGGCCGCCACCAAGGGCACGCTCACCGAACGCGAGACCCTCGCCGACTACGCCGCCCACCTCCTCGGGCTGGTCGACCTCACCGCGATCAGGCCCCTCAAGGTCGTGGTCGACGCGGGCAACGGCATGGGCGGCCACACCGTCCCCACCGTCCTCGCCGGCCTGCCCCTCGACCTCGTACCGATGTACTTCGAGCTCGACGGCACCTTCCCCAACCACGAGGCCAACCCGCTCGACCCGGCCAACCTCGTGGACCTGCAGGCCCGCGTCCTCGCCGAGGGCGCCGACCTCGGCCTCGCCTTCGACGGCGACGCCGACCGCTGCTTCGTCGTCGACGAACGCGGCGCCGGTGTCTCGCCGTCCGCCGTCACGGCACTCGTCGCGGAGCGGGAACTCGCCCGCAACGGCGGCAAGGGCACCGTCATCCACAACCTGATCACCTCCTGGTCCGTCCCCGAGGTCATCCGCGAGAACGGCGGCACCCCCGTCCGGACCCGCGTGGGCCACTCCTTCATCAAGGCGGAGATGGCCGAGCACGGCGCGATCTTCGGCGGTGAGCACTCGGCCCACTACTACTTCCGGGACTTCTGGAACGCCGACACGGGCATGCTCGCTGCCCTGCACGTCCTCGCCGCCCTCGGCGGACAGTCCGGCCCGCTCTCCGCGCTGCTCGCCTCCTACGACCGCTACACCGGCTCCGGCGAGATCAACTCCACCGTCGCCGACCAGGCCGGCCGCCTCGCGGCGATCCGGACCGCCTACGGCGACCGGGAGGACGTCGCCTTCGACGAACTGGACGGCCTCACCGTCGCCACCGCCGACTGGTGGTTCAACGTCCGCGCCTCCAACACCGAACCACTGCTCCGGCTGAACGTCGAAGCCCGCGACGGGGCCACGATGACCGAGGTACGGGACGCGGCGCTGGCCCTGATCCGGGCGTAGCCCCTGATCCGGGCGCAGCCCCGCAGCCGGCGCCGTGCCGGGCCGGACGGCCGCCGGGCAGCCGGACCCCGGGCGGGCGTCGCGCGTCGGGGACCGGTCCCGCCGGACCGCCGCCCCCGCACCCCGGCGGTAGGCTTGCCTCGCCCCAACCGCGCGAAGCACACCCGCATGTTCGAAGGGACCCGCCCCATGGCGATCGAAGCCGGCCTTCTGGAGATCCTCGCCTGCCCGGCGTGCCACTCCCCGCTCGACGACCGGACGGCCGACGACAGCCCCGAGCTGGTCTGCACCGGCGCCGACTGCGGTCTGGCCTACCCGGTCCGCGACGGCATCCCGGTGCTCCTCGTCGACGAGGCCCGCCGCCCCGCGTGACGGGACGCCGGCCCCGTACGGCCGCCGCCGGGACCCCCGGCGACGACGGCCCGCGACCGCGCCCGGCACCCGCACCCTGATCCGCACGGTGATCGGAGGCCCACCGCCATGCTCGACGAGACGTTGCTCGACGCCCCGGACGCCCTGGCCAGGGCCGACCGCCGAGGGCTCCTGCGCGGGGCCGCCGAGGCCGGCGCGCGGGTCCGTACCGCCGTCCTGCACACGGCCGAGGCCGGCGTCGGGGCGCTGACCCCCGAAGGCAGGCCCCGCGCCGTCCTCGTCGCGGGACCCGGCACCGCCGCCGCCGGGGTCGCCGACATCATCGGCGCCCTCGCGGGAGCCGCCGCACCGGTCATCCGTATCCGTCCCACCGGGGTCGCCCCGGCCGGCGGGGCGCTGCGCTGGACCCTCCCCGGCTGGGCCGGCCCGGTCGACCTGCTCCTCATCGCCACCGCCGACGGCTCCGAGCCCGGCCTCGGGCTCCTCGCCGAACAGGCCTACCGGCGCGGCTGCTCCGTCGTCGCCGTCGCCCCCACCCGCTCCCCGCTGCGCGAGGCCGTCGAGGGAGCCCACGGGCTCCTCGTCCCCATGGCAGCCGCCCCGCACGGCGAGTACGACGCCGAGACCTCGGCGGCGGGCCCCGGCACCCTCTGGGCGCTGCTCACCCCGCTCCTCGCCCTGCTCGACCGGGTCGGCCTGGTGGCCGCGTCGGAGGAGGACCTCCAGAAGGTCGCCGACCGGCTGGACCGCACCGCCGCACGCTGCGGCCCCGCCATCGCCACGTACGGCAACCCGGCCAAGACCCTCGCCGCCGAACTCGCCGACACGCTGCCGCTGGTCTGGACCGAGGGCGAGGCGGCGGGCCCGGTCGGCCGCCGGTTCGCCGCCGTCCTCGCCGAGCTGGCCGGCCGTCCCGCGCTCACCGCGCCCCTGCCCGAGGCGCTGCCCTCGCACGGTGCCCTGCTCGCCGGGGACTTCGCCGCCGGAGCCGACCCCGAGGACTTCTTCCGCGACCGCGTGAACGAGCCGGAAGCGCTGCGCGCCCGGGTCGTCCTCCTCCGCGACCGGCCCACCGGCGGCCTGACCGCCGCCCCCGCCGCCCGCGAACTCGCCCTCGGCCACGACACGGCCATCAGCGAACTGGAACCCGACGAGGGCGGCGAACTCGAAGCGCTCGCCGAACTCCTCGCCGTCACCGACTTCGCCGCCGTCTACCTCTCGCTCGCCGCCGAGCCGCCGGGCGCCCACGACCTCGGCTGACCCCGACGGCTGCTGACACGACCCGTACCGACACGGCCCCGCCCCGCACGACACCGCCCGACACGACCGGAGCGTTCTTTTCCACCGGAGACCGGAGCAAAACCGGGGGGGGGGGGGGGGGCGAAGAGGGCCACGTCACCCCGTCCACGACCGCGGCGCCGGCGCCGGCGCCGGGGCCGTACGGGAACGCCCCTCCCACCCCGGCCGTCGAACTTGCCTCACCTGCCTCACCTGCCCCATCTCACGAAAGCCCGAGGACGACTCCATGGACCGGCTCTCCAACACCGTGCGCCCCTACGCCTGGGGCTCCACCACGGCCATCCCCGAGCTGCTCGGCACCCCGCCCACCGGGGAGCCGCAGGCCGAGATGTGGATGGGGGCCCACCCCGGAGCGCCGTCCCTGCTCACCCGAGCCGGCGTCGAACTCCCGCTCGACCAGGTCATCGCCGCCGACCCCGCCGGTGAACTCGGCGCCGCCGCGGTGGAGAAGTTCGGCCCCCGCCTCCCCTTCCTCCTCAAGCTCCTCGCCGCCGGAGCCCCGCTCTCCCTCCAGGTCCACCCCGACCTCGCCCGGGCCCGGCTCGGCTTCGCCGACGAGGAGAGCCGGGGCGTTCCGATCGACGCCCCCCACCGCACGTACAAGGACGCCAACCACAAGCCCGAACTGATCTGCGCCCTCACCCCGTTCGACGGCCTCTGCGGCTTCCGCCGTCCCACCGAAGCCGCGGAGCTGCTGGATGCCCTCGGCGTCGACTCCCTCAAGCCGTACGCCGACCTGCTGCGCGCCCACCCGGAGGAAGCGGCCCTGCGCGAGGTCCTCACCGCGATCCTCACCGCCGACCCGGAGGAGATGGCCGCCACCGTCGCGGAAGCCGCCGAGGCCGCCGAACGCCTCGGCGGTCCGCACGCCCCCTACGCCGCGATCGCCCGCCACTACCCCGGCGACCCCGGCGTCCTCGCCGCGATGCTGCTCAACCACGTGCGGCTCCAGCCGGGCGAGGCGCTGTACCTCGGCGCGGGCGTCCCGCACGCCTACCTCGACGGCCTCGGCGTGGAGATCATGGCCAACTCCGACAACGTCCTGCGCTGCGGACTCACCCCCAAGCACATCGACGTACCCGAACTCCTGCGCGTGGTCCGCTTCGAGGCGACCGAGCCGGGAGTGCTGCGCCCCGAGGCGTCCCCCTCCGGCGAGGAGCCGTACGAGACCCCGGTCGACGAGTTCCGGCTCTCCCGGTTCGACGTCTCGCCCGGCGCGGCCCCGGTCGACCTGACGGCCGCCACCCCGCAGATCCTGCTGTGCACCGCCGGCGCGCTGCGGACCGGCGAGCTGGACCTCGCCCCGGGCGGCTCGGTCTTCGTACCGGCGGGCGAAACGGTCGAAGCGTCGGGGAACGGGACGCTCTTCCGCGCCACCGTCGTGGCCTGACGTACCGTCCGTCCCGGCGGCCGCCCCGAGGGCTGCCACAATTGGCGGCCGTACCGCGATGACCGGCGCGCACCGACGAGAATGTGCACCGGCTCCACGGCGCGCACCGATCCGTGTGCGCGCCGACGCGCGTGCGCGGCACCGATCACCGTTCGCGGCACCGATCCGCGTTTGCAGCACTGAGGAAGGGACACCAGGCACCCATGAGCGCGTCAGGCGGAACCAAGGCGATCGTGGCGGCACTCTCCGCCAACCTGGCCATCGCGGTGGCCAAATTCGTGGCGTTCCTCTTCAGTGGCTCGTCGTCGATGCTCGCGGAGAGCGTCCACTCGCTCGCCGACTCCGGCAACCAGGGACTCCTGCTGCTCGGCGGCAAGAAGGCGAAACGCCAGGCCACCCCCGAGCACCCCTTCGGCTACGGGCGCGAGAGGTACATCTACGCCTTCCTCGTCTCCATCGTCCTCTTCTCCGTCGGTGGCATGTTCGCCGTCTACGAGGGCTACGAGAAGATCAAGCACCCGCACCCCATCGAGGCCTGGTACTGGCCGGTCGGCGTGCTGGTCTTCGCGATCATCGCCGAGGGCTTCTCCTTCCGTACGGCGATCCACGAGTCGAACCAGACCCGCGGCACCATGAGCTGGACCGACTTCATCCGCCGCGCCAAGGCGCCCGAGCTCCCCGTCGTCCTGCTGGAGGACTTCGGCGCGCTCATCGGTCTCATCCTGGCCCTCGGGGGTGTCGGCATCTCGCTCGCCACCGACGACGGTGTCTGGGACGGCATCGGCACCCTCTGCATCGGCATTCTGCTCATCGTCATCGCGATCGTGCTGGCCGCCGAGACCAAGTCGCTGCTCCTGGGCGAGTCGGCCGGCCCCGAGCAGCTGGAGCGGATCAAGGCCGCCGTCGTCGACGGCGACACCGTCACGGGCATCATCCACATGCGCACCCTCCACCTCGGCCCCGAGGAGCTCCTCGTCGCCGCCAAGATCGCGGTCCAGCACGACGACACCGCGACCGAGGTCGCCAACGCGATCAACGCCGCCGAGACCCGCATCCGCGCGGCCGTGCCGATCGCCCGCGTCATCTACCTGGAGCCGGACATCTACAGCGCGGACGCCGCGTCGGCGGGCACCAACCCCGGCCGGTCCCCGCTGGCGGCCGATGCCGAGCACCCTGCGGACGGCGAGCGGCCCTCGGACGCCGAGCGGCTTCCGGACGGCGGCGAGCCCTCCGGCCCGACCCACTAGAACCAGCCAATCCGGCCGTCCCGTGAGCGCACCGACCCCCGTGGGCCGGTGCGCTCACGGCCGTTCGGTGTAGATTCGTACGCGTACCAGACGTCGCTGCTGATGGCGGTCGATCGGCCCGCGCGAGCGGACCGGCCGAGGGAGAGAGGGCCTCCGACGGACTGAGCCGCGAGCCTCGGGCATTCGTATGCCCGGCGCCGCACAGCCAGCCCGCCCACCCTCGACCCTTACGAGGAGCAGACCCGCCATGACGACGGTCGCCCAGAACCAGGACTTCAAGGTCGCCGACCTTTCCCTCGCGGTGTTCGGCCGCAAGGAGATCACCCTCGCCGAGCACGAGATGCCCGGCCTGATGTCGATCCGCAAGGAGTACGCGGCCGCGCAGCCGCTGGCCGGCGCGCGCGTCACCGGCTCGCTGCACATGACCGTGCAGACCGCCGTGCTCATCGAGACCCTCGTCGCCCTCGGCGCCGAGGTCCGCTGGGCCTCCTGCAACATCTTCTCCACCCAGGACCACGCGGCCGCCGCCATCGCCGTCGGCCCGACCGGTACCCCCGAGGCCCCCGCCGGCGTCCCGGTCTTCGCCTGGAAGGGCGAGACCCTGGAGGAGTACTGGTGGTGCACCGAGCAGGCCCTGACGTGGCCGAACACCCCCACCGGCGGCCCGAACATGATTCTGGACGACGGCGGTGACGCCACCCTCCTGGTCCACAAGGGCGTCGAGTTCGAGAAGGCCGGCGCGGCCCCGGACCCGTCCACCGCGGACAGCGAGGAGTACGCCCACATCCTCACGCTCCTCAACCGCACCCTCGGCGAGTCCCCGCAGAAGTGGACCCAGCTGGCGTCCGAGATCCGCGGCGTCACCGAGGAGACGACCACGGGCGTCCACCGCCTGTACGAGATGCACCGCGACGGCACCCTGCTGTTCCCGGCCATCAACGTCAACGACGCCGTCACCAAGTCGAAGTTCGACAACAAGTACGGCTGCCGCCACTCGCTGATCGACGGCATCAACCGCGCCACCGACGTCCTCATCGGCGGCAAGACCGCCGTCGTCTGCGGTTACGGCGACGTGGGCAAGGGGTGCGCCGAGTCGCTGCGCGGCCAGGGCGCCCGCGTGATCATCACCGAGATCGACCCGATCTGCGCGCTCCAGGCGGCCATGGACGGCTACCAGGTCGCGACCCTGGACGACGTCGTCGAGCAGGCCGACATCTTCGTCACCACGACGGGCAACAAGGACATCATCATGGCGTCCGACATGGCCCGGATGAAGCACCAGGCGATCGTCGGCAACATCGGCCACTTCGACAACGAGATCGACATGGCCGGCCTGGCCAAGATCGACGGCATCGTCAAGGACGAGGTCAAGCCGCAGGTCCACACCTGGACCTTCCCCGACGGCAAGGTCCTCATCGTGCTCTCCGAGGGCCGCCTGCTGAACCTCGGCAACGCGACCGGTCACCCCTCCTTCGTCATGTCCAACTCCTTCGCGGACCAGACCCTGGCCCAGATCGAGCTGTTCACGAAGCCGGAGGAGTACCCGACCGACGTCTACGTGCTCCCGAAGCACCTCGACGAGAAGGTCGCCCGCCTCCACCTGGCCGCCCTGGGCGTCAGGCTCACCACCCTCCGCCCGGAGCAGGCCGCCTACATCGGCGTCGAGGTCGACGGCCCGTACAAGTCCGACCACTACCGCTACTGATCCCACCCGCCGGCGGCCCACCCCCCGCGCGGGACCGGGCCGCCGGCGACCGGAAGAGTCTCAGCAGCAGGTACGAGTGCAGGCCCCCGCACCCCCGTGGCGGGGGCCTGCCCCGTATCCCGCCCGCGCAGCCCGAAGGACCCCATGCCCCGCGGCCGTTATTCGCTCCACGATCCGCACGATCGCACCCCCCTCGGTGAAGAGCACTTCCACTGCGCCCCCGGCCCTTCCGGCTGGCGTTACGTCGGCCGGAGGACCGCTCCCTCCGGCGACGACATCGGCTCCGCCGACCTCGCGCTCGACGAACTCGGCCGGCCCATCCGTCTCGAACTCCACGCGGGCGGCTGGCAGATCCGCGCCGCCGCCCTCGAAGGCGTCACCTGGGTCAGGACCGACCCCACCGGCACCGACGCCACCGAGGGCAACGTCCGCGCCCACGCCTTCTCCGGCACCTCGCCCGCCTTCCTCGTCGCCGTCACGCGACTCCTGCGTCTCACCCCCGATTCCCCCGCGACCCGCGTCCGTCTGGTCACCTTCACGGATCCGGTCCTCGCGCCCCTGACCGCCGATCAGTCCTGGGCCCTGGTGGACAGTGAAACGCACCCCACTGACAACGGCCCCCTGACGGTCGACACCTACCAGGTCGGCGACTTGGCCACGGGGGAGCGCCATACCGTGCACCTCGCCGGTGACGTGGTCCTCGCCGCCCCCGGGATCGAGCTCGAAGACCTCGAGTCCCCGCCCTCCCCCCGGCCCGCACCGCGCCAGGACCACCTGGACGAGTAGCCCACGCGGCGGTGCGCGACGGGTGCGGTGCGGGCGGGTTCTCCGTCGGCGGGAGCCGTGCGGGCCGGTTCCGGGCGAGCCGCCGCCGTTCACGCCTGCGGGGTTCAGGTCGGCGGGGTTCAGGCCGGCGGGGTTCAGGCCGGCGGCGCGAACCCCGTCCGGGGGGCCGGGGCGTCCGGGGCCTTCTCCGGGTCGATCGGCAACCCGGTTGCGCCGGCACCCCGGCCGGGAGCACCCACGACGGCACCGGCGGAGGGACGGCCGGGAGGAACGGTGGGTACGCCACGTCCGGCCGTCGGGCCGCCCGTCGGCCCCGGGCCGGCGGGCGCCGGCGCGGAGAGCCCGCCGTCGCCCGCCGGACCGACCGCGTACGGGGCCGCCCGCATCCTCCGCGCCTCCCGTTCCCGCCGTTCGTGCAGCACGGCGGCGAGATAGGCGGCGGGAGGCACTTCTTCCGGCGGGGAGACCGCCGTCCTGGCCACCAGCTCACCGGCGAGCTGTGTACCGAGCGCCTGCCGTACGTCGGGATCGAGCTGATGGAGGCGGGAGAGGTACTGGCGGGCGGCGAACCAGAACTCGTCCGGCACCGCGGACAGGTCCAGCTGCGTGAAGCGGCCGGCGAGCCACGGCGGAAGCGGCGGCATGGCCCGGGAACGGTCGGCCGGGACCCGTTCCCGCACGACGAGCGTGCCGGCGAAGACGTCCCCGAGCCGACGGCCCCGGGCGGAGACCAGAGAGCTGATCGCGGCAACGACACCGAAGGTCAACAGGAGCTCGACGACACCCATCGCGCCGCGCACCAAGGCGTGCCGGAACCGGATGGGCCCCCCGTCCTCGCGCACCACCCGCAGTCCGCACGCGAGCTTCCCCAGCGAACGGCCACGGCTCAGGGTCTCGACCGCGACGGGGCCGCCCACCAGCACGAGGAGGAAGGACGCCACGGCCACGGCCGCGCGGGCCGCCTCGTCGAGCATCACGGTGGACAGCGTCAGCACGAGCGTGAGCACGAAGAAGACGACCCAGAGCAGCACCGTGTCGATGGCCACGGCCAGCGCTCTGCTCGGCAGCCGCGCGGGTCTCAGCTCCAGGACCACCGCGTCCCCGGTCACATGTTCACTCATCGTCCCCCACCCTTCGTCCCACACCCCTGCCCCGCCGTGCGACAGTCTGCCAAGCTGATCGTCGGCGCGCCGCCGTTGCTGGGATCCGTACTCCCTCGTCTGGAGCAGTCACCACCATGGACCTCGACGTCTTCGTCACCGCCCACCGCGCGGAATGGGACCGCCTGGACCTTCTGCTGAAGCGAGGACGCCGTCTCACGGGCGCCGAAGCCGACGAACTCGTCGCGCTCTACCAACGGACGGCCACGCACCTCTCCCTGGTCCGGTCACAGGCCCGCGACCCGCGCACGGAGGGGCGGCTCACCCAGCTCGTGGCCCGGGCCCGCTCCGCCGTGACCGGCACCCGCAAGGCGTCCTGGCGTGACGCGACGCGCTTCCTCACCACCGGATTCCCCGCCGCGGTCTACCGCTCGCGCCACTGGTGGGTTCCCACAGCGGTCCTCTCCACCCTTCTCGCCGCGCTCATCGGGTGGTGGATCGGCGCGCACCCGGAGATACAGGCCTCCCTGGGCGCCCCGGAGGACCTGCGGGCGATGACCCGGCCCGGCGGGGAGTACGAGACCTACTACTCCAGCCACCCCGCGGCCTCCTTCGCCGCCCAGGTGTGGACGAACAACGCGCAGGCCGCCGCCATGTGCCTGGTCCTCGGCGCGTTCCTCGGCCTGCCGGTGATCTGGATCCTCTTCACCAACGTGCTCAACCTTGGGATCGGCATCGGGCTGATGTCGTCCGCGGGCCGACTGGACACCTTCCTCGGCCTGATCCTGCCGCACGGCCTCCTCGAACTCACCGCTGTCTTCGTGGCCGCCGGCACGGGACTCAAGCTCGGCTGGACCGTCGTCGACCCGGGACTCCGAACCCGCCGCGCCGCACTCGCGGAAGAAGGCAGGGCGGCGATCGGCATGGCGATCGGTCTCGCCCTGGTCCTGTTCGTGTCGGGGGTCATCGAGGGCTTCGTGACGCCCTCGTCCCTCCCCACCTGGGCGCGGATCACCATCGGCGTCGCCGCCGAGGCCGCCTTCCTCCTGTACGTACGGGTCCTCGGCGGCCGCGCTGTCCGGGCCGGCGTCACGGGTGACCTCGACGCGACCGAGCGGGGAGCCGCCCTGCCGACCGCCGCGTGACCGCCACACCGCGGCGGATGTGCGTCACGCCTCGCGGAGCTGCTAGTCTCCTCTTCGCCCACAAAACCCGTTGACACGGCGGCTGTGGGGAGGTAGATTTGACTAGTTGCATCGGACTGGACAGGTTCGATCCCAGCGAATAATCTGTATCTCGCTCTTGCAGGGAATGTCGATTTCCGCGGAGCCACTTGATTCCCTGCTCAGAGATTCGGGTCGTTCATTCGGCCCCTACTCCTCTGATATTGTCGGAATCAGCCGAAAGGCAAAGGCTTTCCAATTGGCCGCCGGAATTCAGTTCGGACCGGAAACGGAACGGATGAAAGAGTCTGGTACGGTTGGACTCGCCGGAAAGGGAAACGCGAAAGCGAAGAACTGGAAAGCGAGAATGTTCCTCCCGCTTCGACCGGGAAACAGACACGAAAGCGTCTGATAGAGTCGGAAACGCAAGAACGAAGGGAAGCGCCCGGAGGGCCCCGGTGAAACGGGACCGAAGGAAGCGTCCGTTCCTTGAGAACTCAACAGCGTGCCAAAAGTCAACGCCAGATATGTTGATACCCCGGCCTGCTTCGGCAGGTTGGTGGTTCCTTTGAAAAGTCCTGCCGGCACTTAACGGTCCGGTGGGCAACAACAGCGAGGACGCTGTGAACGACCGGTCATATTCCGACCTGGTCGTTCCGCTCTCGTGTTGTGATCCCGATTACGGGAAAACATTCACGGAGAGTTTGATCCTGGCTCAGGACGAACGCTGGCGGCGTGCTTAACACATGCAAGTCGAACGATGAAGCCTTTCGGGGTGGATTAGTGGCGAACGGGTGAGTAACACGTGGGCAATCTGCCCTTCACTCTGGGACAAGCCCTGGAAACGGGGTCTAATACCGGATAACACTCTGTCCCGCATGGGACGGGGTTAAAAGCTCCGGCGGTGAAGGATGAGCCCGCGGCCTATCAGCTTGTTGGTGGGGTAATGGCCTACCAAGGCGACGACGGGTAGCCGGCCTGAGAGGGCGACCGGCCACACTGGGACTGAGACACGGCCCAGACTCCTACGGGAGGCAGCAGTGGGGAATATTGCACAATGGGCGAAAGCCTGATGCAGCGACGCCGCGTGAGGGATGACGGCCTTCGGGTTGTAAACCTCTTTCAGCAGGGAAGAAGCGAAAGTGACGGTACCTGCAGAAGAAGCGCCGGCTAACTACGTGCCAGCAGCCGCGGTAATACGTAGGGCGCAAGCGTTGTCCGGAATTATTGGGCGTAAAGAGCTCGTAGGCGGCTTGTCACGTCGGATGTGAAAGCCCGGGGCTTAACCCCGGGTCTGCATTCGATACGGGCTAGCTAGAGTGTGGTAGGGGAGATCGGAATTCCTGGTGTAGCGGTGAAATGCGCAGATATCAGGAGGAACACCGGTGGCGAAGGCGGATCTCTGGGCCATTACTGACGCTGAGGAGCGAAAGCGTGGGGAGCGAACAGGATTAGATACCCTGGTAGTCCACGCCGTAAACGTTGGGAACTAGGTGTTGGCGACATTCCACGTCGTCGGTGCCGCAGCTAACGCATTAAGTTCCCCGCCTGGGGAGTACGGCCGCAAGGCTAAAACTCAAAGGAATTGACGGGGGCCCGCACAAGCAGCGGAGCATGTGGCTTAATTCGACGCAACGCGAAGAACCTTACCAAGGCTTGACATATACCGGAAAGCATCAGAGATGGTGCCCCCCTTGTGGTCGGTATACAGGTGGTGCATGGCTGTCGTCAGCTCGTGTCGTGAGATGTTGGGTTAAGTCCCGCAACGAGCGCAACCCTTGTTCTGTGTTGCCAGCATGCCCTTCGGGGTGATGGGGACTCACAGGAGACTGCCGGGGTCAACTCGGAGGAAGGTGGGGACGACGTCAAGTCATCATGCCCCTTATGTCTTGGGCTGCACACGTGCTACAATGGCCGGTACAATGAGCTGCGATGCCGCGAGGCGGAGCGAATCTCAAAAAGCCGGTCTCAGTTCGGATTGGGGTCTGCAACTCGACCCCATGAAGTCGGAGTTGCTAGTAATCGCAGATCAGCATTGCTGCGGTGAATACGTTCCCGGGCCTTGTACACACCGCCCGTCACGTCACGAAAGTCGGTAACACCCGAAGCCGGTGGCCCAACCCCTTGTGGGAGGGAGCTGTCGAAGGTGGGACTGGCGATTGGGACGAAGTCGTAACAAGGTAGCCGTACCGGAAGGTGCGGCTGGATCACCTCCTTTCTAAGGAGCATTTCTTACCCGGTTTCGGCTGGGTCAGAGGCCAGTACACCGGCGAATGTTCGGTGCTGGTTGCTCATGGGTGGAACGTTGACTATTCGGCACGGTTGGTTGGTTGTTGCGAGTACTGCTTCGGCGTGGAAAGTAATGATGGATCGATTGTGTCGGGCACGTTGTTGGGTATCTGAGGGTACGGCCGTAAGGCTGCCTTCAGTCCGGTCCCGGTAAAGCATCACGTAGTGGTGTGTGACGGGTGGCTGGTTGTTGTTTGAGAACTGCACAGTGGACGCGAGCATCTGTGGCCAAGTTTTTAAGGGCGCACGGTGGATGCCTTGGCACCAGGAACCGATGAAGGACGTGGGAGGCCACGATAGTCCCCGGGGAGCTGTCAACCTAGCTTTGATCCGGGGGTTTCCGAATGGGGAAACCCGGCAGTCGTCATGGGCTGTCACCCACTGCTGAACACATAGGCAGTGTGGAGGGAACGAGGGGAAGTGAAACATCTCAGTACCCTCAGGAAGAGAAAACAACCGTGATTCCGGGAGTAGTGGCGAGCGAAACTGGAACAGGCCAAACCGTATGTGTGTGATACCCGGCAGGGGTTGCGCATGCGGGGTTGTGGGATCTCTCTTTCATAGTCTGCCGACTGTGAGACGAGTCAGAAACCGTTGATGTAGGCGAAGGACATGCGAAAGGTCCGGCGTAGAGGGTAAGACCCCCGTAGCTGAAACATCAACGGCTCGTTTGAGAGACACCCAAGTAGCACGGGGCCCGAGAAATCCCGTGTGAATCTGGCGGGACCACCCGCTAAGCCTAAATATTCCCTGGTGACCGATAGCGGATAGTACCGTGAGGGAATGGTGAAAAGTACCGCGGGAGCGGAGTGAAATAGTACCTGAAACCGTGTGCCTACAAGCCGTGGGAGCGTCGCTGTATGTGCTTGCACATGCAGTCGTGACTGCGTGCCTTTTGAAGAATGAGCCTGCGAGTTAGCGGTGTGTAGCGAGGTTAACCCGTGTGGGGAAGCCGTAGCGAAAGCGAGTCCGAACAGGGCGATTGAGTTGCACGCTCTAGACCCGAAGCGGAGTGATCTAGCCATGGGCAGGTTGAAGCGGAGGTAAGACTTCGTGGAGGACCGAACCCACCAGGGTTGAAAACCTGGGGGATGACCTGTGGTTAGGGGTGAAAGGCCAATCAAACTCCGTGATAGCTGGTTCTCCCCGAAATGCATTTAGGTGCAGCGTCGTGTGTTTCTTGCCGGAGGTAGAGCACTGGATAGGCGATGGGCCCCAACGGGTTACTGACCTTAGCCAAACTCCGAATGCCGGTAAGTGAGAGCGCGGCAGTGAGACTGTGGGGGATAAGCTCCATGGTCGAGAGGGAAACAGCCCAGAGCATCGACTAAGGCCCCTAAGCGTACGCTAAGTGGGAAAGGATGTGGAGTCGCAGAGACAACCAGGAGGTTGGCTTAGAAGCAGCCACCCTTGAAAGAGTGCGTAATAGCTCACTGGTCAAGTGATTCCGCGCCGACAATGTAGCGGGGCTCAAGCGTACCGCCGAAGTCGTGTCATTCACACATATAGGGCCAACGCCTGTGTGGATGGGTAGGGGAGCGTCGTGTGCCGGGTGAAGCAGCCGCGGAAGCGAGTTGTGGACGGTTCACGAGTGAGAATGCAGGCATGAGTAGCGATACACACGTGAGAAACGTGTGCGCCGATTGACTAAGGGTTCCTGGGTCAAGCTGATCTGCCCAGGGTAAGTCGGGACCTAAGGCGAGGCCGACAGGCGTAGTCGATGGACAACCGGTTGATATTCCGGTACCCGCTTTGAAACGCCCAGTACTGAATCAGGCGATGCTAAGTCCGTGAAGCCGGCCCGATCTCTTCGGAGTTGAGGGTAGTGGTGGAGCCGATGAACCAGACTTGTAGTAGGTAAGCGATGGGGTGACGCAGGAAGGTAGTCCAGCCCGGGCGGTGGTTGTCCCGGGGTAAGGGTGTAGGCCGTGTGGTAGGCAAATCCGTCACACATGAGGCTGAGACCTGATGCCGAGCCGATTGTGGCGAAGTGGATGATCCTATGCTGTCGAGAAAAGCCTCTAGCGAGTTTCATGGCGGCCCGTACCCTAAACCGACTCAGGTGGTCAGGTAGAGAATACCGAGGCGTTCGGGTGAACTATGGTTAAGGAACTCGGCAAAATGCCCCCGTAACTTCGGGAGAAGGGGGGCCATCACTGGTGATTGGATTTACTCCATGAGCTGGGGGTGGCCGCAGAGACCAGCGAGAAGCGACTGTTTACTAAAAACACAGGTCCGTGCGAAGCCGTAAGGCGATGTATACGGACTGACGCCTGCCCGGTGCTGGAACGTTAAGGGGACCGGTTAGCTGACTTTCGGGTCGGCGAAGCTGAGAACTTAAGCGCCAGTAAACGGCGGTGGTAACTATAACCATCCTAAGGTAGCGAAATTCCTTGTCGGGTAAGTTCCGACCTGCACGAATGGCGTAACGACTTCTCGACTGTCTCAACCATAGGCCCGGTGAAATTGCACTACGAGTAAAGATGCTCGTTTCGCGCAGCAGGACGGAAAGACCCCGGGACCTTTACTACAGTTTGATATTGGTGTTCGGTTCGGCTTGTGTAGGATAGGTGGGAGACTTTGAAGCGGCCACGCCAGTGGTTGTGGAGTCGCCGTTGAAATACCACTCTGGTCGTGCTGGATGTCTAACTTCGGTCCGTGATCCGGATCAGGGACAGTGTCTGATGGGTAGTTTAACTGGGGCGGTTGCCTCCTAAAGAGTAACGGAGGCGCCCAAAGGTTCCCTCAGCCTGGTTGGTAATCAGGTGTTGAGTGTAAGTGCACAAGGGAGCTTGACTGTGAGACCGACGGGTCGAGCAGGGACGAAAGTCGGGACTAGTGATCCGGCAGTGGCTTGTGGAAGCGCTGTCGCTCAACGGATAAAAGGTACCCCGGGGATAACAGGCTGATCTTCCCCAAGAGTCCATATCGACGGGATGGTTTGGCACCTCGATGTCGGCTCGTCGCATCCTGGGGCTGGAGTCGGTCCCAAGGGTTGGGCTGTTCGCCCATTAAAGCGGTACGCGAGCTGGGTTTAGAACGTCGTGAGACAGTTCGGTCCCTATCCGCTGTGCGCGTAGGAATATTGAGAAGGGCTGTCCCTAGTACGAGAGGACCGGGACGGACGAACCTCTGGTGTGCCAGTTGTCCTGCCAAGGGCATGGCTGGTTGGCTACGTTCGGAAAGGATAACCGCTGAAAGCATCTAAGCGGGAAGCCTGCTTCGAGATGAGTATTCCCACCCCCTTTGAGGGGTTAAGGCTCCCAGTAGACGACTGGGTTGATAGGCCAGATGTGGAAGCCCGGTAACGGGTGGAGCTGACTGGTACTAATAGGCCGAGGGCTTGTCCTCAGTTGCTCGCGTCCACTGTGTTGTTCTGAAATAACAATCCGCTGTGTTTTTCCGGTTGGTTGATTTCATAGTGTTTCGGTGGTCATTGCGTTAGGGAAACGCCCGGTTACATTCCGAACCCGGAAGCTAAGCCTTTCAGCGCCGATGGTACTGCAGGGGGGACCCTGTGGGAGAGTAGGACGCCGCCGAACAATTTTTCCGGGAGACCCCCGTGCCTTTGGGCACGGGGGTTTTCTGCGTTCCGGGGCCGCATCGGCGGCGCGATGCGGTCGGACCGTTCGCGATACGGCCGGACTGTTTCCGTTCTCCCGACGACCGCCGCCCGGAGAACAGAAACAGTCGCACCGCGGTCAGAGCCGGCCGGCCGCCTTGAGCGCCAGATAGGCATCGGCGAGGGCGGGCGCCAGAGTCTCCGGCAACGCGTCGACCACGACGGCCCCGTGGCGCTGGAGCCGTTCCCCGGTGCGAGTCCGTTCCGCCTGTGCCCCGGCACCGACGGCCGCCTGGTAGACCGCGTCCACGTCGCCCCGCGTACGGGCCATCTCCTCCACCCGGGGGTCCGCCACGGCAGCGACGATCACGGTGTGGCGCCGCGTCAACTGCGGAAGGACCGGGAGCAAGCCCTCCTCCGCGGGGGCCTTGTCGAGCGTCGTCAGCAACACGATCAACGACCGCTGCGGAGCGGCGGCCAGGGCGGCCGTGCTCATCCCCCGCATGTCCGTCTCGACCAGCTGGGGCTCCAGCGTCGCCATCGCGTCCACCACCCGCGCCAGCACCTCACCCGGTGCCGTACGGCCCCGTACCCGGGCCCGTACGCGCCGGTCGTAGGCGAGCAGGTCGACCCGGTCACCTGCCCGTGCGGCCAGGGCGGTGAGCAGCAGGGCGGCGTCCATCGCGGCGTCGAGCCGCGGCACGTCCCCGACCCGGCCGGCCGACGTACGCCCCGTGTCGAGGACGACCAGAATGTGCCGGTCCCGCTCGGGCCGCCACGTACGGACGGCCACCGCCGACTGGCGCGCGGTGGCCCGCCAGTCGATGGACCGGGTGTCGTCACCCGGTACGTAAGGACGGAGGCTGTCGAACTCGGTGCCCTCACCACGGCTGAGCGCGCTCGTACGCCCGTCGAGCTCGCGGAGCCGGGCCACCCGCGAGGGCAGGTGTTTGCGGCTCGCGAACGGCGGGAGCACCCGCACGGCCCAGGGAACCCGGTGATGCCCCTGACGGGTCACCAGGCCCAGAGGTCCCCGGGACCTGACCGTCACCCGATCGGGGACGCGATCTCCCCGGCGGGTCGGGCGCAGCAGCGTGAGGAGCCGCCGTGCCTCGCCGGGCGGGACGGAGACCGAGTGGCGGGAATCGCCGGTCCCGGCGGCGACGGCCCGAGCGCTCGGGGACCAGGCGTCACGGAGTTCGCCGCGCAGACGCCGCCGGGCAGGATTGGTGACGGTGAGTAGCACCGAAGCACTGTCGCCAAGTCGAACGGATGTATCACCGGATCGGGTGAAAACAAGGCTTCGCACTGGTGCTGCCAGGGCGTAGTCGCACAGAATGGCCAGTGAGAGGGGGGCATTGACAGCGAGCATGCCGACCCAGCTGGGGGCCAGGATACCTACGGGGAGTGACCCCGCTGCGGCCAGCAGAGCGGCTCTACCGGTGAGGGCCATGGTCACCGCCTCATCGGGGGACGGGCACGTGGGCGAGGACCGTGGTGATGACGGCGTCCGGGGTGACGCCCTCCATTTCGGCCTCGGGCCGCAGATGGATGCGATGACGGAGCGCGGGGAGGGCGAGGGCCTTCACGTCGTCGGGGATGACGTAGTCCCTGCCGGTGAGCCAGGCCCAGGCCCGGGCCGCGGAGAGCAGTGCGGTGGCCCCGCGGGGGGACACACCGAGAGCGAGCGAGGGGGATTCACGGGTGGCACGGCAGAGGTCGACGACGTAGCCGGCGATCTCGGGCGCGACGGAGGTTCTGGCGACGGCGGCACGGGCCGCCTCCAGGTCGTCGGGGCCTGCGACGGCGGATATGCCCGCCGCCTTCAGGTCACGCGGGTCGAATCCCTCGGCGTGACGGGTGAGGACGTTGATCTCGTCCTCACGGGAGGGGAGAGGCACCGTCAGCTTCAGCAGAAAACGGTCCAGTTGGGCCTCGGGCAGGGGATAGGTGCCCTCGTACTCGACCGGGTTCTGAGTGGCGACGACCATGAACGGGTCCGGGAGGGGGCGAGGTGATCCGTCGACGCTGACCTGACGCTCTTCCATGGCCTCCAGGAGGGAGGACTGGGTCTTCGGGGGCGTGCGGTTGATTTCGTCGGCGATCAGCAGGTTGGTGAAGACCGGACCTGCCTGGAAGGAGAATTCGGCCGTCCGCGCGTCGTAGACGAGGGACCCGGTGACATCGCTGGGCATCAGGTCGGGGGTGAACTGGACGCGCTTGGTGTCGAGTTCGAGGGAGGCCGCCAGGGCTCGGACCAGCAGGGTCTTGGCCACGCCGGGGACGCCCTCCAGCAGGACGTGCCCGCGGCAGAGCAGAGCGACGACCAGTCCGGTGACGGCCGCGTCCTGTCCGACCACGGCCTTGGCGATCTCGGAGCGCAGGGCTTCGAGTGATGCGCGGGCGTCTTCCGAGGTCGGGGTGGCCGGCGAGGGTGCGGTGGCCGCGGATGTCCTCGTGGTCGCCGGGGTCGGGGCGCTCATGACGTGCGTACCTCTCTTTCGAGGGCGTCGAGTTGGTCGGCCAGGCGTACCAGCGCGGTGTCGTCGGCCGGAGGCCGGCCGAAGAGCAGGGCGGCAGGATCGCCGCCGGCGGGGAGCCGGGGGGAGAGAGCGGGGACGAGTACGTCCGGGGAATGCGCGTCGCGGGGGGAGACACCCACCAGGGGAGCGAGGCGGGTGCGTGCCGCTTCACGGAGCAGGTCGGCGGCACGGTCGCGCGCGTCGGCTTTCCGGTAGAGGCGGGCGTGCCCCTCCGTCGCTTCGGAGGCGTGGACCGCCACCGGCAGGTTCTCGGTCACCAGCGGACCGAACCTGCGTCCGCGCCAGACGGCCGCGAGTCCTGCGGCGACAGCGAGTTGCAGCGTGCCCCACAACCAGCCGGAGGGGATCAGATCGAAGAAGCCCACCTCGTCGTCCTGCCCGGGTCCCTCGCCCGCCCCCGGGTCCCGGTCGGAACCGCCGGCACCGCTGCCGGTGCCCGGGGAGGGGTCTGCGTCCCCACCGCCGGTCCCGTCCCGGTCGTCCTCGGTGGAAGAAGGATCGGAGAGCGAAGGGAGGTACCAGACGAGATGCGTACGCGAGCCGAGGAGTTGCAGGGCGAGAGAGGCGTTTCCCTCGTGGGCGAGGCGCCGGTTGACCAGGATGTCGGGGGAGCCGAGCAGGACGGTCTCGCCGCCAGGGCGCGGGACGACCAGAAGAGCCGGAGAGGAGCGAGCCGGGTAACAGCGGAAGGTTCCGGCGGCCTCCGACTCGTAGGTGACCCCGCCCATGTCCGCACCGCCCGCGCGGCGGGCGGCCGGGTAGGCGCACTGCGGGGTACGTGCGGTCACCCCGGCGGCGTCCGCGGCGCGCACGCCGGGAGCGAGCGCGGGCAGGGACGGCGGTCCCGCTGCGATCAGGACGGTGCGCCCGCCGGCGTGGGCGGTGGCATCGGCGAGGCGCACCTGCTGGGACCGGGTGAGCAGGTCAGGGTCGGTGACCAGGAGGGTGCTGTCCGGGCCGTACGCGGAAAGGGCGCCGTCGAGGGTGGTGACCGCCTCGACGGTGACTCCGCGCTCCGTGAGCAGCTCGGCCAGGGCCCGGCTCCCGTCGGGGTCCGCCGAGCCGGGGTCGAGTGCCCCGTGGCGGCTGCCGGAGTGGAGAGCCACCGTGGCGAGGCCACCGACGAGCAGGACGAGCAGGGCGATCACGAAGCCACGGGTCCGCTTCCAGAGCTGTGCGGGCGTGGCGGACAGCGAGGTGGAGCCGGTGGCGGTGGAGCCGGAACCGGTGGTGGTCGCGGTCGCGGGGGAGCTGGTCATCGCTCGCCTCCCGTCGTGGAGGAGGCGGGGGTGCGGGAGGAAGCGGGCGAGGAGGGCGTGCCCACGGCCGACGGGCGCGCCGCTTCGAGGTCGCCGTCGAGGGTGCTGACGGCCAGGTACGCGTTCCGGTCCGCCGTGCGCCCGCCGTACGTCAGGGCGTCGAAGGTACCGGCGGCCGCCCGCAGCCGGTCCGCGTGCTCGGGCAGCCGGCGTCCGGCCTCCGCCGCCGCCTCGTCCGCGGTGCGGCCGGGACGGGGGTCGAGCAGCGCGCGTTCCTCCAGGGAGCGCACGATCGCTCGGGTCCGTTCCTGCACCGCCTCGGTCCAGCGGAGAGCCGTTGCGTGCGCCTCGGCGGTGGTGCGGTGCTCGGCCGCGCTCCGCGGGCCGCTCTCCCGGAAGAGGGGATCCGCCGAGCGGGCGGCCCGGCCCGGCGTGCCCAGCCGCCACCAGAGGGCGGCGGCCGGGGCGAGCACCAGGAGGACGAGCACCACGATGCCCAGCGGACCGCCGGGAGCCACGCCGGAAGCCGCGTCGAACATTCCGGTGATCCACTCCCAGAAGGAGTGGAGGGCTCGTTCGACCGGGCCGGGATCGCCCTCGTGGTACATCCCTTTGGACAGTTCTCTCTCCGCCGCCTCCCGTGCGGGAACGCGCGCGGAGTCCACGGGTATGTCGCCGGCCGGTGCACCGGCCCACACCCCCGGCCCCGATGTGGTGGTTCCCCCCGCCCCCGTCATGCCATCAGCCCCCGGAGGAGGCGTAGCCGGGGAGCCCGGCGGCCCGGCCGAGTTCCAGGTCGAGCGCCTCGCGGCGGATGCGCTGGTCGATGTAGAGCAGGGCGATCACACCGGAGACGAAGGGGTACGTCAGCGTCGAGATGATCACGTTGCCCAGACCGGCCACGAGGAGGGACGGCCAGCCGGCCGGCCCGGACTCACCGTGGAGGAGCGTGTCGGAGAGGTCCCCGTCGACGGAGAGCGCGACCAGCGCGAACGGGACGCCGATGATCAGGTACACGAGCATGAGCAGCAGGCCCGTGAGGGCGAGGACGCCGAAGATCCGCCACCAGGCCCCGCGCACCAGCTTCGCGGACCGGGCGAGCGCCTGGGCCACCGTCTGGCGTTCCAGCATCAGGGCCGGGGCGGCGAGGCAGAAGCGGACCGCCAGCCAGAGCGCTGCCGCGGAGGCCACGGGGAACCCCAGCACCAGCAGCCCGGCCCCCGCCGCGTCACCGACGAGCAGCCCCGGGGCCATCCCCACCGCCATGATCGCCACGATGGCGACCGCCAGCAGCAGCGCCAGCCCCACCACACCCCGCAGCCGCGGGCGGGCTTCCGCCCGGACGTCGGCCGAGGTGACGGTGCGGCCCAGCACCGAGCGGCTGACCACGACGCTCAGCACCGACGCGGTGACGAGGAAGGCGGCCATGCCGAGGACAGCGCTCGGCGCGCTGCTCAGGAGCAGGGAGCGCATCGCGTCGACCGACTGCCGGAGGACCTCGCTGTCGGAGAGGTCCTGGTCGATGGTGACCGGCTCCGGCAGCAGGAAACGCCCGATCAGGAGGGTGACGACCTGGACGAGGACGGCGACGACCAGGCTGACCCCCAGCGCGGTGCGCCAGTGGGTACGCATGGCGGAGACCGCACCGTCGAGGATCTCACCGACGCTCAGCGGACGGAGCGGGACGACACCCGGCTTGGGCGCCGCCGGCACGCGGCTCCAACCCTGAGGATTTCCCCAGCCGGGGGGCGGAGGTGCCTGGTTCCCCCACCCCGGGTGGGGGCCGGGGGCCTGGTGTCCCCAGCCGGGGTGGCCCCCGGGGGTCGGGTCGCCGCCGGCCCGGCCCCGTACCTGCGGGGGCACCCCGGGGCCGGGCCCCGACCGAGCGGGAGCGGACCACGGACCGGGCGGCGGCTGGGCGGGGGACCACTGGCCCGCCGCGCCGCTCCCGTCGGCGGAGCCGGAGCCGGAAGAGCCGGGGCCCCCGGAGGCGGAGTCGGTGGAGGCGGAGTCGGGAGACCCGGGGCCCACGGGAGGCCCGGAGACGCCGGATCCTGCGACACCGGATCCGGCGTCGGCAGGGCCGGAAGGGGAGGGGCCGGAAGGGCGGGGTACGGCCGCGCCCGCGCCCTGCTCGTCCAAGGGGGCGGATCCGGGCGGGGCCCAGCCCGGAGAGTCGTTCATTCTGGCTCCTTCACCGTCCTGACCGCTCATCGGGGCGGCAGGTTGGCAGCCATCGTGCCACGCGGGACACAGGTGTGGTCGAGGTGCTTCTGGTTCGCACCTTCATATGTGGGCCTCCCAGCGGGCAGACTGGACGGATGGCTGATCAGGACGCGCAACCGCGGTTGGGTACAGAGCCCTCCGCGCTTCCCGTACTCCGCTGGGACGAGCCTCCCGAAGGCCCCGTCCTGGTGCTGCTCGACCAGACCCGGCTTCCCGCCGAGGAAGTCGAGCTGGTGTGCACCGACGCGCCCGCGCTGGTGCGGGCGATCCAGACGCTGGCGGTGCGCGGGGCGCCGCTGCTGGGCATCGCCGGAGCGTACGGCGTCGCGCTGGCGGCGGTCCGGGGGTACGACGTCTCCGAGGCCGCCGACCTGCTGGCCTCGGCCCGGCCCACCGCCGTGAACCTCGCCCACGGGGTCCGGCGCGCGGCGCACGCCCACGCGGCGGCCGCGGCAGCCGGGGCCGACCCGGAGCGCGCCGCCGCGGCGGCGCTCGCCGAGGCACGGGCCCTGCACCGCGAGGACGCCGAGGCCTCCGCCCGGATGGCCCGGCACGGTCTCGCCCTGCTGGACGAGATGCTGCCGGCGGGCGGCCACCGCCTGCTGACCCACTGCAACACCGGGGCCCTGGTCTCCGGCGGGGAGGGGACGGCGTTCGCCGTCGCGCTCGCCGCACACCGGCAGGGACGCCTCGCGCGGCTCTGGGTGGACGAGACGCGCCCCCTCCTCCAGGGTTCGCGGCTCACCGCCTACGAGGCCGCCCGGCACGGCATGGCCTACCACCTGCTGACGGACAACGCCGCGGGATCGCTCTTCGCCGCGGGACAGGTGGACGCGGTGCTGATCGGCGCGGACCGCATCGCGGCGGACGGCTCGGTGGCCAACAAGGTGGGGAGCTACCCCTTGGCGGTGCTGGCCAAGTACCACCACGTGCCGTTCGTCGTGGTGGCGCCGACGACCACGGTGGACGCGGGCACCCCGGACGGTGCCTCGATCGTCGTCGAGCAGCGTTCCGGCCGGGAGGTGACCGAGCTCACATCGAGGCCGGACGCCTCCGGCGGGGGAGAGGTGCCCGGGCTGGTCGTGGCACCCCTGGGAACCCAGGTGTACAACCCCGCGTTCGACATCACGCCGCCGGAACTGATCACGGCGATCGTCACGGAAGAGGGCGTCATTTCCCCGGTCACGGGAGCCGGAGTGGCCCAGCTGTGTGCCAGGTCATCGCAGATAACGATTAGCTAATGGGATGATGTCGATTATGAAGGGACGCGTCCTTGTCGTCGACGACGACACCGCACTGGCCGAGATGCTCGGCATCGTGTTGCGTGGAGAAGGTTTTGAACCGTCGTTCGTAGCGGACGGCGACAAGGCACTTGCTGCCTTTCGGGAGGCCAAGCCGGACCTGGTCCTGCTCGACCTCATGCTGCCCGGACGGGACGGCATCGAGGTCTGCAGGCTCATCAGGGCCGAGTCCGGCGTGCCGATCGTGATGCTCACGGCGAAGAGCGACACCGTCGACGTGGTGGTGGGCCTGGAGTCGGGGGCCGACGACTACATCGTCAAGCCGTTCAAGCCCAAGGAACTGGTGGCCCGGATCCGGGCCCGTCTGCGGCGGTCCGAGGAGCCGGCGCCCGAGCAGCTGACCATCGGTGACCTGGTCATCGACGTGGCCGGGCACTCGGTCAAGCGGGACGGGCAGTCCATCGCCCTGACCCCGCTGGAGTTCGACCTGCTGGTCGCGCTCGCCCGCAAGCCCTGGCAGGTGTTCACCCGTGAGGTCCTGCTGGAGCAGGTCTGGGGCTACCGGCACGCGGCGGACACCCGTCTGGTGAACGTGCACGTCCAGCGGCTCCGCTCCAAGGTCGAGAAGGACCCGGAGCGGCCCGAGATCGTCGTCACCGTGCGTGGCGTCGGCTACAAGGCCGGACCCAGCTGACATGACCCGAGGCAGCACTGCTCCCGGCCCCGGGGCGTCCGGAGCCACCGAGGAGCGGGCTGCCGGACCGGGGCGTATCCGCCGCTCGTGGAGCGCCCGGTCGTTCACCGACCGGGCGCCCGGCGGGCCGTTCCCGCGCCTTCTGCTGCGCTGGCTGCGGCGGCCCCTCCTGCCCGCCGTACGGGTGTGGCGCCGCAACCTGCAGCTGCGGGTCGTCGCGGGCACCCTGCTGATGTCGCTGACCGTCGTCCTCCTGCTCGGCTTCGTCGTCATCGGGCAGGTGCGCAACGGCCTGCTCGACGCCAAGGGCAAGGCCGCCCAGACCCAGGCCGCCGGCGGGTTCGCCGCCGCCCAGGAGAAGGCGAACGAGCCCCTCACGCCGGCCCGCGAAGAGGGCGCCGACGGGACGACGGCCAGCACCTCCTGGCGGACGGACCTCGTCGACCAGCTCGCCAGCGGCGGCACCAACGCCTTCAACGTGGTGGCGCTCAGCGCCGACTCGGTGAGCCGCGGCACCGCCAGCCGGGCCCCCCGCGGGTCGGGGAGCGTGGAGGCGTCGAGCGTCCCCGACCGGCTGCGCGAGTCGGTCGACCAGGGTCCCGGGGCGTTCCAGACGTACTCGGTGATCCGGTACTCCTACGGCAAGGAGTCGCAGCCCGGGCTCGTCGTGGGCAAGCGCCTCTACGACATCGACCACAACCCCTACGAGCTGTACTACCTCTTCCCGCTGACGCAGGAGGAGAAGTCCCTGGCACTGGTCAAGACGACGCTCGCCACCGCCGGGCTCTTCGTCGTGGTGCTCCTCTGCGCCATCGCGTGGTTCGTGGTGCGCCAGGTCGTCACCCCCGTACGGATGGCGGCCGGGATCGCCGAGCGGCTCTCCGCGGGACGGCTCCAGGAGCGGATGAAGGTCACGGGCGAGGACGACATCGCCCGGCTCGGCGAGGCCTTCAACAAGATGGCCCAGAACCTGCAGCTGAAGATCCAGCAGCTGGAGGAGTTGTCCCGGATGCAGCGCCGCTTCGTCTCGGACGTCTCGCACGAACTGCGCACCCCGCTCACCACGGTGCGGATGGCGGCCGACGTCATCCACGAGGCGCGGGTGGACTTCGACCCCATCACCGGACGGGCCGCCGAGCTCCTCGGCGACCAGCTCGACCGGTTCGAGTCGCTCCTCTCCGACCTGCTGGAGATCAGCCGGTTCGACGCGGGGGCGGCCGCGCTGGACGCCGAACCGATCGACCTGCGGTCCGTCGTCCGCCGCGTGATCGGCGGCGCCGAACCCCTGGCCGAGCGGAAGGGCACCCGCATCCGGGTGATCGGCGACGAACAGCCGGTCGTGGCGGAGGCGGACCCCCGCCGGGTCGAGCGCGTGCTGCGCAACCTGGTGGTCAACGCCGTCGAACACGGTGAGGGCCGGGACGTCGTGGTGCGGATGGGCGTGGCCCAGGGCGCTGTCGCCGTCGCGGTGCGCGACTACGGCGTCGGGCTGAAGCCCGGCGAGGCGACCCGCGTCTTCAACCGGTTCTGGCGGGCCGACCCGGCCCGCGCCCGTACGACCGGTGGCACCGGTCTCGGGCTGTCCATCGCCGTGGAGGACGCCCGGCTGCACGGCGGCTGGCTCCAGGCATGGGGGGAGCCCGGTGGCGGCTCGCAGTTCCGTCTCACCCTGCCCCGTACGGCGGACGAGCCGCTGCGGGGGTCCCCGATACCCCTGGAACCCGAGGACTCGAAGCGCAACGTCGCGGAGCGCGAGCGCGCCGGGGCGGACACCGACGCGGACGGACGCCACCGGGTGATGGCCGTACCGCACCAGCCCAGCTCGTCCGAGCGCGCGGCGCTTCCCGTGGCGGCCCGGCCCGGCGCCTCGCGGCAGGCCCCCGCCTCGGTCCACCCCGCGGCGCTGCCCGGCAGCGGCGCGCGGGTGGTGGCCCGGCCGGGGTCCGCGCCCACCACTGCCGCACCGAAGATCCCCGGACAGGGCCGGGACCGGAACCCGGACCGGGCGCCGGACGAGGAGGACACCCGACGTGGGCACTGACCGCCGCACGCCCGGCCGGCCGGGCAAGCGCCGCCGCGCGGCCGTGTGGACCCCCGCGCTGCCGGCCCTCGGCATGCTGCTGCTGGCCGGGTGCGGGTCCATGCCCGTCGTCGGTGACGTCAAGCCCGTCGACGCCTCCCAGGCCGGCGACGCTCAGGTGCAGGTCTACGCGGTGCCGCCCCGCGACGGCGCGGAGCCGGGCGAGGTCGTCGACGGCTTCCTGGAGTCGATGACCAGCGACGACCCCTCCTTCCGCACCACCCGTACCTATCTGACCAAGGACGCGGCCCGCACCTGGCGTCCCGACGCGGCCACCACCGTGCTCGCCGAGGCCCCGAACCGGAACGCCCCCGCGCTGCGGGGCCCGGAGCCCGACGCGACGGACACCACGTACACCCTGAGCGGCCAGAAGGTGGCGGAGGTGGACGCGCAGAGCTCGTACCGCCCGATCGCACCCGCCGACTACGTGCAGACCCTGCACCTGGTGCGGGAGAAGGGCGCGGACGGCAAGCGGGAGTGGCGCATCAGCGTGGTGCCGGACGGCCTCGTGCTCGGCCAGTCCGACTTCAAGCGGCTCTACCGTTCCGTCAACACGTACTACTTCGCGGCCGGTTCGTCCCAGGGCTCGGCGGCGCTGGTCGCCGACCCCGTCTACGTGCGGAACCGGACCGACCCGGTGACGCGGATGGACGCCACCACACAGACCATCCGGACCCTCCTCGACGGGCCGACCGACTGGCTGCGCCCGGTGGTCGACTCCCGTTTCCCCGCGGGTACGACCCTGCGGAAGGGCGTCACCTCGCTGGCACCCGACGACCAGAACGTCCTCACGGTGCCGCTCAACAAGAGCGCCGCGGGAGCGGCCGGCGGCGTCTGCCGCATGATGGCCGCCCAGGTGCTCTTCACCCTGCGGGACCTGACGTCCGCCCGGGTCGAGCAGGTGAAGCTGGAGAGCGGCCAGAAGGTGCTCTGCTCCCTCGGCGCGGAGGAGGCGACGGAGTTCGCCGCCGACCGGGGCGACCGCGCCCCCGCCGGCCAGTACTTCGTCGACGACGACGGGAAGGTGGAGCGGATCCCCGGCTCCACCAAGGGCAGCGGCGACCCGGTACCGGTGACCGGCCCGCTCGGCGAGGGAACCCGGCGCATGGGCGCGGTCGGCGTCTCCCGCGACGAGGAGAAGGCGGCCGGAGTCACGGAGGACCGGGCGCGGCTGTACGTGGCGTCGATCGTCGAAGAGGGTGAACTGCCCGCCGAGGCGCCGGTCGTCAGCACCGCGGCTGCTCCCGGCGACCGTCTGTCGGCACCGAGCTGGGACGGTCGCGGCGACCTCTGGGTCGCCGACCGCGACCCGGACGACCCCCGTCTGCTCAGGCTGGCCGGCGGCGAGGGCACCCCGCGGGAGGTCGCCGTTCCGGGGCTCGGCGGAGAGCGGATCGAAGCGCTCCGGATGTCGGCGGACGGCGTGCGGATCGCGCTGCTCGTGGGCGAGGAGGGGCACCGCACGCTGAAGATCGGCCGGGTCGAGCGGACCGGCTCGGACACCGCGCCGGTGGTCTCCGTCCAGGACCTGCGCCAGGCCGCCCCGCAGCTCACCGACGTCACCGCGGTCTCCTGGTCCGGACGCGGCCGGCTGGTCGTGGTCGGCAAGGAGGAGGGCGGGGTCCAGCAGGTGCGTTACGTGCAGGCGGACGGCTCCACCTCCTCCTCCGAAGTGCTGCCGGGCGTCAACCAGGTCGAGTCGATCGCGGCGGCCGACGACGAACTCCTGCCGCTGATGGCGGACACCGTGAGCGACGGCATCGTGAAGCTGTCGCCCGGCGCCAACTGGCAGACGGTGCTCAAGACGGGCACTTCCCTGGTCTACCCGGGCTGAGCGGACGGCGCTCGGGACGGGCACTTCCCCGGTCCACCCGGGCTGAGCGGACGGCGCTCGGGACGGGCACCTCCCCGGTCCACCCGGGCTGAGCCCTCACCGGGCCGTTCCGGGCTCCGGCGGCGTTGTCCACAGGGGTGGCGGGTCCGTGCGGCGGCGGGCAGGCTGGTGAGGTGGGGGAATGGTGGCGGGAGTTCGCCGGACTGGTCCTGCCGGTCTCCTGCGGGGGCTGCGGCAGGCCGCGCACGGAGCTGTGCCCGGAGTGCGGGGCCGCGCTGCGGGACCGGCCGCCGTGCAGGGTGCGGCCTTCACCCGAACCCCCGGGGCTGCCGGTGGTGCACGCCGCCGCCCCCTACGAGAACGCCGTGCGCGCGCTCCTGCTGGCCCACAAGGAGCGCGGCGCCCTGACGCTCGCCCGGCCGCTCGGTGGCGCCCTCGCGGCCGCCGTACGGGCCGGGGCCGGGGACTCCGCGCGCCGCGGCACCCTGCTGCTGGTGCCCGTACCCTCCTCCTCCCGTGCGACCGCGGCACGCGGGCACGATCCGGGGCGGCGGATCGCGCTGGCCGCGGCGGCGGGGCTTCGGCGGTCCGGCACCTCCGCGCGGGTCTTCCCCGTTCTGCGGCAGCGCCGCGCGGTCGCCGACCAGGCGGGGCTCCGGGCCGTCCAGCGACGGGCCAACCTGGCGGGGGCGCTGGAGGTGGTCCCCGGCGCGGAGCGACTCCTCGCGGAGGGTCCGGTGGTGCTGGTGGACGACCTGCTGACGACCGGGTCCACGCTGGCCGAGGCGGCCCGGGCGGTCGCGGCGGTGCTGCCCCGGACAGCCCTCCCCGTCTCTCCCCGGGCGGCGGTCGTCGCGGCTTCACCGTCCGCTTTCGAAATAAACCGGAACTGACAGAAATGTTTCATCTCCGCAGGTGGTGGAAGGGCATAGGGACCTGAACGGAGGTACGCGCGAGTAGCGGGTGCCGATAAGGCGGTCGGCACGCTATGTTCGGTGGTGAGGAATGGTGAACCCCAGGCCTCGACGAATGCACCACCAGGTTTCGGGCGGGCCGACATCCGGAGTTCAGCCGTCGGAAGATCGGTGGGATGGTAAACCCGCCGGTGGGCAGGAGGAGGTGGAAGGTCACCGAGTCCGAGGCTCCGGAACGCTACTGGAGCCTGGTGCAAAAGGGAGGCGCTCCGCCACCGTAGCGGAGCGATCCGGGAACGGAGTTCTGCGTGGACATCGTCGTCAAGGGCCGCAAGACCGAGGTGCCCGAGCGGTTCCGCAAGCACGTGGCCGAGAAGCTGAAGCTGGACAAGATCCAGAAGTTCGACGGCAAGGTGATCAGCGTCGACGTCGAGGTGTCCAAGGAGCCGAATCCCCGTCAGGCCGACCGCTCCGACCGGGTGGAGATCACGCTCCACTCGCGCGGTCCGGTCATCCGGGCGGAAGCGGCCGCGGGCGACGCCTACGCGGCGCTGGACCTGGCCACCGGCAAGCTGGAAGCGCGCCTGCGCAAGCAGCACGACAAGCGTTACAGCCGGCGCGGCAACGGCCGTCTGTCGGCTGCCGAGGTCGCCGACGTGGTGCCGGGCACGGCCGCGTTCGACGAGGACGGCGAGCTGGTCGGGGACCAGTCGTCCGAAGAGGTGCCCACCACGAAGATCGGCCCGCTGGAAGTACAGGGCGAGGGCCCGCTGGTGATGCGCGAGAAGATGCACGTGGCGGCGCCCATGCTGCTCGACCAGGCGCTCTACGAGATGGAACTGGTCGGCCACGACTTCTACTTGTTCGTCGACGCGGAGACAAAGGAACCGAGTGTCGTCTACCGGCGGCACGCCTACGACTACGGTGTCATCCACCTGAGGACGGACCCCCTCGCCGCCGACGAGGCCGGTGGCGCCGGTGGTGCTCTCGGCGGCTGACGACCCGTTTTCACGGTGCCCCCGGAGCGCGTTCGCGCCCCCGGGGGCACCGGCGTGCGACCACGGGGCCTCCGTTCCGGCGGCCGGGCATGAAAGCATGGGTCCCCGAGCCAATCGGCGTGCACCGCACTGCCGTTGGCGACCGTGTGACTTCAGGCCGTGGCCTTCAGGGGGAGGAACGATGGCGGACACCTTCGGGCCCGTGCGCGACACGAATGTTTCCGGAGAAGCTGCCCGTACCCGAGCCGGCGCGGACGAGGACACCTCGCCCCGCAAGGAGCCCATCCGGGTCCTGGTCGTCGACGACCACGCGCTTTTCCGCAGAGGACTCGAGATCGTTCTCCAGCAGGAGGAGGACATCCAGGTCGTCGGTGAGGCGGGCGACGGCGCGGAAGCGGTCGACAAGGCGGCGGACCTGCTGCCCGACATCGTGCTGATGGACGTACGGATGCCCAAGCGCGGCGGCATCGAGGCGTGCACCGCCATCAAGGAGGTGGCCCCCAGCGCGAAGATCATCATGTTGACGATCAGCGACGAGGAAGCCGATCTCTACGAAGCGATCAAGGCCGGCGCCACCGGATACCTCCTCAAGGAGATCTCCACCGACGAGGTCTCCACGGCGATCCGGGCCGTCGCGGACGGCCAGTCCCAGATCAGCCCGTCGATGGCGTCGAAACTCCTCACCGAGTTCAAATCGATGATTCAGCGCACCGACGACCGCCGCCTCCTCCCCGCGCCCCGGCTGACCGAACGCGAACTCGAAGTCCTGAAACTCGTGGCCACCGGCAAGAACAACCGTGACATCGCGAAGCAGTTGTTCATCTCCGAGAACACGGTGAAGAACCACGTCCGCAATATCCTCGAGAAACTCCAGCTCCACTCCCGGATGGAAGCCGTGGTCTACGCCATGCGGGAGAAGATCCTGGAGATCGGGTGACCGCCGGCCGTCACCGGCGGGCGGCGGAGACGGCCCGTGCGATCGCCGCGGCCAGCGGTTCCCGCAGTACCGGCGCGTCCACCCGCTCCAGCCGTACGTCCGTGCAGCCGACCCAGGAGGCAGCCTCCACCAGCGCCTCGGCCATCGGCGCCACCGCCTTGGGGCCCGCCAGGGAGGCCTGACGGGCGACGAGCGTGGTCCCCTCGCGCGCGGGATCGACCCGGCCCACCAGACGCCCGCCCGCCAGCAGCGGCATCGCGAAGTAGCCGTGCACCCGCTTGGCCTTGGGGGTGTAGGCCTCCAGACGGTGGGTGAACCCGAAGATCCGCTCGGTGCGGGCGCGCTCCCAGATCAGCGAGTCGAAGGGGGAGAGCAGCGTCGTGCGGTGCCGGCCGCGCGGTTCGTCCGCCAGCGCCTCCGGATCGGCCCAGGCGGGCTTCCCCCACCCCTGCACGGTCACCGGTACGAGGCCCGAGCCGGCCAGCGCCGCGTCGACGTGTTCGGCCTTCAGCCGGTGGTAGTCCGCCAGGTCGGAGCGGGTGCCGACGCCCAGCGAGCGACCCGCCAGCGCGACGAGCCGGCGCACGCACTCCTCGTCGGTGAGGTCGTCGTGGAGGAAGCGGTCGGGGATCGCCCGCTCGGCGAGGTCGTAGACGCGCTTCCACCCCCGGCGTTCGGTGCAGACCACCTCGCCGTACATCAGGGCCCGCTCGACCGCGACCTTCGTGGCGGACCAGTCCCACCACTCGCCGCCGTTCTTCGCGCCGCCGAGCTGGGTCGCGGTCAACGGCCCTTCGGCCCGCAGCTGCGCGATCACGGTGTCGTACGTCCCGGCGGGCAACTCGTGGTGCCACTGCGGGCGGTCGCGGTAGGCGCGGCGGCGGAACGCGAAGTGCGGCCACTCCTCGACGGGCAGTACGCACGCGGCGTGCGACCAGTACTCGAAGGCGCGGCCTCCCGACCAGTACGCCTCCTCCACCGCCTTCCGGCCGATCCCGCCGAGCCGGGCGTACGGCACCAGCTCGTGCGAACGGGCCAGTACCGAGATGGTGTCGAGCTGGACGGCCCCGAGGTGGCGCAGCACCCCGGGCACTCCGGCACGGCGGTCGGGCACTCCCAGGAACCCCTGGGCGCGCAGCGCGATCCGGCGGGCCTGATCGGCGGAGAGTTCGACCGCGGGGGGTCGCACGGGCGTCACGGGCGTCATGGGGAAACCCTAAGGGGAGCCGCCGACAGCCCGGGGGGATCCGCGGACGGTCCCGGGGAGACCCGACGGCTCCGCCGCGGGCCGGGCCGCCCCGCCCCCTACCGCCGCTCCGGCGGACCCGCGGCGCTCCCCGGCCGGCCCGGCGCCCGCGCTCCCGGAGCCTTTGCCGGGCGAGCCCCGGCGACCCGCGGGCCGGGGCCGCCGGGGATCCGGCCGGGCCCGGAGGGCGGGAGCCCGAGGTCCGCCGGGAAGAGCGAGGCGCTCCACAGCTCGCGGGGCGGGGCATCGGCCCGTGCCCGGGCCGGCCGGCCGCCCGTCCGCCGGAACCCGGCGCGCAGGGCGACGGCGAGGGACGCCTCGTTCCCCACCTCGGCCCACCACTCCAGCCGCACCGCTCCCAGCACGGAGAACGCCCACCCCGCGGCGCGGACCACCGCCTCCGTCCCGTACCCCTGTCCGCGGTGCTCGCGGGCCAGCCAGAAGCCGACCTCGTACGTGCCCGAGGCGGGGCCCCGGACCAGGCCCAGGGCGCCCGCCAGCGCGCCGGACCGCTCCACCAGCGCGAAGTGGTAGCCGGAGTCCTCCCGCCAGCCCGCCGGGGCGAGGGTGGCGGTGAAGAGCTCCGCGTCGGCGCGGGTGTACGGCGAGGGGATCTCCGTCCAGCGCAGGATCTCCGGATCCTGGCAGGCGAGGTGCACCGCGTCCGTGTCGCCGGCGGCGAAGGGACGCAGGCGCAGGCGTCGGGAGGTGAGGGTGGTCGGCTCCATGGGCGCATTCTCGGTGGGCCCGGGTCCCCGGCGGGAGCACTTTCCGGGCTTCCCGGCACCTTCCACGCTGTTCGGCCGTTGTCCTGGGAGGCGCGGTGAGGTCCACCCCGGGGCAGCCCTCCCGGCGCGGCGGTGTCCTCGCTTACGATGGCCGTTGCGGTGGGGCCCACCTGCCGTGCCCGCGCCAGAGTCCATCACACGACCCAGTGCCAGGCCCGACCGGCAAGGAGACCAGCCTCAGTGTCCGTCTTCAACAAGCTCATGCGTGCAGGCGAAGGCAAGATCCTGCGCAAACTGCACCGCATCGCGGACCAGGTCAGCTCCATCGAAGAGGACTTCGTCAACCTCTCCGACGCCGAGCTGCGGGCGCTCACCGACGAGTACAAGGAACGGTACGCGGACGGCGAGAGCCTGGACGACCTGCTCCCCGAGGCGTTCGCGACCGTTCGCGAGGCCGCGAAGCGCGTCCTCGGACAGCGCCACTACGACGTCCAGATGATGGGTGGCGCCGCCCTGCACCTCGGGTACGTCGCCGAGATGAAGACCGGTGAGGGCAAGACCCTCGTCGGTACCCTGCCCGCGTACCTCAACGCGATCTCCGGCAAGGGCGTCCACCTGATCACGGTGAACGACTACCTCGCCGAGCGCGACTCCGAGATGATGGGCCGGGTCCACAAGTTCCTCGGCCTGACCGTCGGCTGCATCGTCGCCAACATGACCCCGGCGCAGCGCCGCGAGCAGTACGCCTGCGACATCACGTACGGCACGAACAACGAGTTCGGCTTCGACTACCTCCGCGACAACATGGCCTGGTCGCAGGAGGAACTCGTCCAGCGCGGCCACAACTTCGCGGTGGTCGACGAGGTCGACTCCATCCTCGTCGACGAGGCGCGTACGCCGCTGATCATCTCCGGCCCGGCCGACCAGGCCACCAAGTGGTACGGCGACTTCGCCAAGCTGGTCACCCGGCTGACGAAGGGTGAGGCGGGCAACCAGCTCAAGGGCATCGAGGAGACCGGCGACTACGAGGTCGACGAGAAGAAGCGGACCGTGGCGATCCACGAGTCCGGCGTCGCGAAGGTCGAGGACTGGCTCGGCATCGACAACCTCTACGAGTCGGTCAACACGCCCCTCGTCGGGTACCTCAACAACGCCATCAAGGCGAAGGAACTCTTCAAGAAGGACAAGGACTACGTCGTCATCGACGGCGAGGTCATGATCGTCGACGAGCACACCGGCCGTATCCTCGCCGGCCGCCGCTACAACGAGGGCATGCACCAGGCGATCGAGGCGAAGGAAGGGGTGGACATCAAGGACGAGAACCAGACCCTCGCCACGATCACCCTGCAGAACTTCTTCCGCCTCTACGGCAAGCTCTCCGGCATGACCGGTACGGCGATGACCGAGGCCGCCGAGTTCCACCAGATCTACAAGCTGGGCGTCGTGCCGATCCCGACGAACCGGCCGATGGTCCGCCTCGACCAGTCCGACCTGATCTACCGCACCGAGGTCGCCAAGTTCGCCGCCGTCGTCGACGACATCGCGGAGAAGCACGAGAAGGGCCAGCCGATCCTGGTCGGCACCACCTCGGTCGAGAAGTCCGAGTACCTCTCGCAGCAGCTCTCCAAGCGCGGTGTCCAGCACGAGGTGCTCAACGCCAAGCAGCACGACCGCGAGGCGACCATCGTCGCCCAGGCCGGCCGCAAGGGCGCCGTCACCGTCGCGACCAACATGGCCGGCCGAGGCACCGACATCAAGCTCGGCGGCAACCCCGACGACCTCGCCGAGGCGGAGCTGCGCCAGCGCGGCCTCGACCCGGTCGAGCACGTCGAGGAGTGGGCGGCCGCGCTGCCCGCCGCGCTGGAGAAGGCCGAACTCGCCGTGAAGGCGGAGTTCGAGGAGGTCAAGGACCTCGGCGGGCTGTACGTGCTCGGCACCGAGCGCCACGAGTCGCGCCGCATCGACAACCAGCTGCGCGGTCGTTCCGGCCGCCAGGGGGACCCGGGCGAGTCCCGCTTCTACCTCTCGCTGGGCGACGACCTGATGCGCCTGTTCAAGGCGCAGATGGTGGAGCGCGTGATGTCGATGGCGAACGTTCCCGACGACGTCCCGATCGAGAACAAGATGGTCACCCGTGCCATCGCCTCCGCCCAGTCCCAGGTCGAGCAGCAGAACTTCGAGACGCGCAAGAACGTCCTGAAGTACGACGAGGTGCTCAACCGCCAGCGCGAGGTCATCTACGGCGAGCGTCGTCGCGTCCTGGAGGGCGAGGACCTCCAGGACCAGATCCGTCACTTCATGGACGACACGATCGACGACTACATCCGCCAGGAGACCGCCGAGGGCTTCGCGGAGGAGTGGGACCTCGACCGGCTGTGGGGCGCGTTCAAGCAGCTCTACCCGGTGAAGGTCACCGTGGAGGAGCTGGAGGAGGCGGCCGGCGACCTGGCCGGCGTCACCGCGGACTTCATCGCCGAGTCCGTCAAGGACGACATCCACGCGCAGTATGAGGAGCGGGAGAACTCGCTCGGCTCCGACATCATGCGCGAGCTGGAGCGCCGCGTGGTCCTCTCGGTCCTCGACCGCAAGTGGCGCGAGCACCTCTACGAGATGGACTACCTCCAGGAGGGCATCGGCCTCCGTGCCATGGCGCAGAAGGACCCGCTGGTCGAGTACCAGCGCGAAGGGTTCGACATGTTCAACGCCATGATGGAGGGCATCAAGGAGGAGTCGGTCGGCTACCTCTTCAACCTGGAGGTCCAGGTCGAGCAGCAGGTCGAGGAAGTCCCGGTCAAGGACGACGCCGAGCAGACCTCGCTCACCAAGGAGGGCGCCCAGGTCGCGGCGGCCTCCCGCCCGGAGATCCGCGCCAAGGGCCTCGAAGCCCCGCAGCGCCCCGACCGCCTGCACTTCTCCGCGCCCACCGTGGACGGCGAAGGCGGCGTCGTGGAGGGCGAGTTCGCCGACAGCGCCCCCGAGGGCGACGGTCTGACCCGCGCCGAGCGCCGCAAGGCGCAGAAGAGCGCGGGCGGCGGCGGGCGTCGCCGCAAGAAGTAGTCCGCGAGCCGTCGGCGACGGCACGGCGGTACGCACCGGCGGGGCCGGGACCTCCACCGAGGACGCTGCTGGTCGAGCGTCCTCCACCGGGGTTCCGGCCCCGCCGGTTCCACGTCCCGGGCCCCATGGCCCGGTTCCACGTCCCGGGCCCCGTGGTCCGGCCCCGGGGTGCGCGTCCCCCCGGGCCCGGGTTCAGACCGGTTCGCGCTCGCCGCCCAACTCGACCGCTGCGCACCGCCAGCGCAGGTCGGCGCCCTGCTCCAGCCGGAACGCCATCGCGTGCACCCGGCCGCCGCCGGAGATGCTCGCGAAGGCCTCGACCACCCCGGTGGCGGGCTGCGCCCCGCGGCACCCGCGCAGCACCGGGCTGTCGCCCCACGCGGCACGCAGCGGGCCCCCGGGAGCCAGTTCGGCGAGCTGGTCGTAGGCGTCGCCGACGGTGTGCCCGAGCATCCAGTGCACCGGGCGCCGGCCGCTGAGCACCGCGAGCAACCGCTCGGCGAACCAGTGGTGCGGGCGCACCGGCCCCCGCGCGGCGAGCGTGCTCCGCTGCCCCGGCAGGGCGCCGGGCCGGCGCTGGTCGCGCCGTCCCGGCGGTCTGCCGCCGCCCGGGCGGGCGGTGCCGCGCTGGTCGGCGCGGCCCCGCTGGTCCGCGCGTAAGGTCCTCGTCGAGTCCGTGCTCATCGTCATCGCCCCCGTATGAGGCCGCCCGGTCGAGCCGTGCGGCGCCGTGGTGTTGCGCATCTTCTACGGGGCGTGCCCGCGGGGTCGCAAGGGACGGCGGGGCTGTCCGGGTCGGGAGGAACGGATCACCTATCCGGGTGAGAGGGCGAGCAGACGCCCGAGCCCCGGGCGGACCACCGCTCCCCGGGTGCGGCCGGGAAGGGACGCCCACCAGGCCCCGAAAGGGGACCACCGACGTATCCTGAGGCCGTCTGTCGACTACGAAAGCGGCCAAGCCATGCGCGTGTACGTCCCCCTGACCCTCTCCGGTCTCGCCGCGGCGCACGAGGCGGGAGAGCTGGGCCCCGGACCGCTCACCGCCTACGCCGTGACCCCGGGCCTCCGCGAGTGGTACGTCTCCGACGACATCGAGGAGCTGGAGTACGCGGCGCTCAACCGGGCAGCCGCCGCCTCGCTCCGCCTGATCGCCGCCCTGCCCGAGGAGCGGCGCCGCCGGGTGGTGGTCGCGTTCGACGTACCCGACGGTGACGCCGTCGCCGATCCCGGCCAGGGGCTGGACGCCGCCTCGATCGGCGAGGTGCGGATCCGCGCGGCCGTGCCGCTCGCCAAGGCCGCCGCCGTGCACGTGGACTCCGACGACGCCGAGAAGGACGTGACGGCCGCCGCCGCGGCGCTGGGCGCCGCCGACCTCGGCGACGACGACGCGCAGTTCACCGTGGACGGCGCCGAGGACCACGAGCTGCTCTGGTTCGGCGTGCAGGAGATCCCGCAGCTCATCGGCTGAGGGGCCGAGCGGGACGAGGGGGCGGCGGTACGGGGCGGACCTGACGGTTGTCGTACCCGCCGAGTACGGTCTCTCCATGGCGAAACACGGGGAGCACCGCACCCATCTGGTCTGGGACTGGAACGGCACGCTGCTGGACGACATCCACGCGGTCGTCGGTGCGACCAACACCGCCTTCGCCGAGGTGGGGCTCGCGCCGATCACCCTGGAGCAGTACCGGGCGACGTACTGCGTCCCCATCCCGCTCTTCTACCAGCGGTTGCTGGGCCGGATACCGGACGACGCCGAATGGCAGCGGATGGACGTCGTCTTCCACGACGCCTACGCCGAGCTCCGTGCCGGCTGCCTCCTCACCGACGGCGCCGCCGAGCTGCTCGCGGGGTGGCGACAGGACGGCCGCAGCCAGTCCCTGTTGAGCATGCACGGTCACGAACAGCTGGTCCCGACCGTCCGCGGCTACGGCATCGAGGCGCACTTCCTCCGGGTCGACGGGCGCACCGGCCCCTCCGGCGGCAGCAAGGCGCTCCACATGGAGCGGCACTTCGCGGCCCTCGGCACGGTCGCCCCGGAGCACGCGGTGGTCATCGGGGACGCGGTGGACGACGCCGTGGCCGCCGCGCACGTCGGCGCGCGGGCGGTGCTGTACACCGGGGGCTCGCACGACCGGGCCGCCCTGGAGGCGGCGGGGGTGCCGGTGGTGGACAGCCTCGCCGACGCGGTGGCGCTGGCGCGGACGATGCCGTACTAGACGGGGTCCCAGGTCCGTCCGGGGCCGAACACGACGGCCCCGAACGGCTGTTTCAGGCCACGGGTGCCTTCGCGCGCAGCACCTTGAGGAATTCCCGCATCCACGCCGAGTGGTCGGGCCAGGCGCGCGAGGAGACCAGGGTGCCGTCGACGACCGCCTCCGCGTCCTCGAAGGCCGCCCCCGCCGTCCGCATGTCCGGCTCCAGCGCCGGATAGGCGGTCACCTCGCGTCCGTCGAGGCTGCCCGTCGCGGCGGTGATCAGCGGACCGTGGCAGATCTGCGCGACCGGCCGGCCGTCCTCGAAGAAGGCGGCGACGATCGTGCGCAGCGCGGCGTTGTTGCGGAGGTACTCCGGAGCCCGGCCACCGGGGATCACCAGGGCGACGTAGTCGCCGGCCGCCACCTCGGAGAAGGCCAGGTCGGCGGGCCAGGTGTACCCGGGCTTCTCCGTGTAGGTGTCGAAACCCGGCTCGAAGTCGTGGACGACGAAGCGCAGGGTCTTGCGTTCGGGGGCGGCGATGTGGACCTCGTACCCCTCCTCGCGCAGCCGCTGGTAGGGGTAGAGGACTTCCAGCGACTCGGCCGCGTCGCCGGTGACGAGCAGGATCTTCGGTGCCATGACGGGGCCCCCAGGGTTCGTGGGTCGGCCGGGTGCGGGTGCGTGCCCGGCCGGGTGCGGCGCGGGACAAGCCTGCACCGGTCGGCCGCGTACGCCAAGGGGGCGCGGCGCATTGTACGAAGTGGCCACATCCGGACCGCCCCTTGTACAGATGCGGGCCATGACGGCCACCCGCTCCGGCGGGATAGCCTTGCTCCGTGATCAGCGCGATACGCCTCGGGGGCGCCGATGCCCCCGGCCCGGTCCCGGAGTGCCCACGCACCCGGGCGGTCCGTGATCGCCGTCACCCCGGTCCATGGCTGAAAATCGTCGAATCGGTCCCGGGTATCCCTCATCGCGGCATAGCGTCGACTACGACCGGATACCCCGCGTCGTTGCGTTGTGCCGCTTTTCTCACCTACGTCACGCAATGGCGCGCGACAGGAGCCAGAGGACATGCAGACCAAGCTGGACGAAGCCAAGGCCGAGCTGCTCGTACGGGCTGCCGAGGTAGCTGAAAACAGCCCGGGCGGTGGTGCCGGCGGCCCGGGGGGTTCCTCCCGGGTCCGGGTCGCCGCGGCCGGCAAGGACGGGGACGAGCGGTCCGGCCGGTCCATGCTCCTCTCCTACCTCCAGCGCTACTACCTGCACACCGCCCCCGAGGACCTGAACGGCCGGGACCCGGTCGACGTCTTCGGCGGCGCCTCCTCGCACTACCGCCTGGCCGAGAACCGACCCCAGGGCACCGCCAACGTCCGGGTGCACACCCCGACCGTGGAGGAGAACGGCTGGACCTCCAGCCACTCCGTCGTCGAGGTCGTCACCGACGACATGCCGTTCCTGGTCGACTCCGTCACCAACGAGCTGTCCCGCCAGAACCGGGGCATCCACCTGGTCATCCACCCCCAGGTCCTGGTCCGGCGCGACCTCACCGGCAAGCTGCTGGAGGTCCTCACCGACGGCAGCGGCGTCCCCCGCGTGCCCCAGGGCGACGGCCGCCAGGACACCGGCGACGGAGCCCCCGGGGAGGCGTTGCCGCACGACGTGCTCGTCGAGTCCTGGATCCACGTGGAGATCGACCGCGAGACGGACCGCGAGGACCTCAAGGAGATCACCTCCGACCTGCTGCGCGTCCTGTCCGACGTGCGCGAGACCGTCGAGGACTGGGACAAGATGCGCGCCGCCGCGCTGCGCATCGCCGACGGACTGTCCGCGGAGCCCACCGACGGCCTGCCCGCCGAGGAGATCGAGGAGGCCGGTGAGCTGCTGCGCTGGCTCGCCGCCGACCACTTCACCTTCCTCGGCTACCGCGAGTACGAGCTGAGGAACGGAGACTCGCTGGCCGCCGTGCCCGGCACCGGCCTCGGCATCCTGCGCTCCGACCCGCAGCACCGCGAGGACGAGGCGCACCCGGTGAGCCCGTCCTTCGACCGGCTCCCCGCGGACGCCCGCGCCAAGGCCCGCGAGCACAAGCTGCTCATCCTGACCAAGGCCAACAGCCGCTCCACGGTCCACCGCCCGAGCTACCTCGACTACGTCGGCGTGAAGAAGTTCGACGCGGACGGCAACGTCGTCGGCGAGCGCCGCTTCCTCGGCCTCTTCTCGTCCGCCGCCTACACCGAGTCGGTGCGCCGGGTCCCCGTCGTCCGCCGCAAGGTCGCCGAGGTGCTGGAGGGCGCGGGCTTCTCGGACAACAGCCACGACGGCCGCGACCTGCTCCAGATCCTGGAGACCTACCCGCGCGACGACATGTTCCAGACCCCGACCGATCAGCTCCGCTCGATCGTCACCTCGGTGCTCTACCTCCAGGAACGCCGCCGGCTGCGGCTCTACCTGCGCCAGGACGAGTACGGCCGCTACTACTCCGCCCTCGTCTACCTGCCGCGCGACCGCTACACCACCGGTGTGCGCCTGCGGCTGATCGACATCCTCAAGGAGGAACTCGGCGGCACCAGCGTCGACTTCACCGCCTGGAACACCGAGTCGATCCTCTCCCGGCTGCACTTCGTCGTCCGGGTCGCCCCCGGCACCGAGCTGTCGCACCTGACGGACGCCGACACCGAGCACATCGAGGCCCGTCTCGTCGAGGCCACCCGCTCCTGGGCGGACGGCTTCCAGGAGGCGCTGAACGCCGAGTGCGGCGAGGAGCGCGCCGCCGAACTGCTGCGCCGGTACGCCCGCGCCTTCCCCGAGGGGTACAAGGCCGACCACTCGCCGCGCGCCGCCGTGGCCGACCTGGTCCACCTCGAAGCGCTGGAGGCGGAGGAGAAGGACTTCTCGCTCAGCCTCTACGAGCCGGTCGGCGCGCTGCCCGGCGAGCGCCGCTTCAAGATCTACCGGACCGGCGAGCCCGTCTCGCTCTCCGCCGTCCTCCCGGTCCTCCAGCGCCTGGGCGTCGAGGTCGTCGACGAGCGCCCGTACGAGCTGCGCTGCCCGGACCGTACGACCGCCTGGATCTACGACTTCGGGCTCCGGATGCCCGCGGACACCGGTGACCACCTCGCCGACGACACCCGCGACCGCTTCCAGCACGCCTTCGCCGCCGTCTGGACCGGCGCCGCCGAGAACGACGGATTCAACTCCCTGGTGCTGCGCGCCGGGCTCGACTGGCGCCAGGCGATGGTGCTCCGCGCCTACGCGAAGTACCTGCGCCAGGCGGGCTCGACCTTCAGCCAGGACTACATGGAGGACACCCTCCGCAACAACGTCCACACCACCCGGCTGCTCGTCTCCCTCTTCGAGGCCCGGATGTCGCCCGCCCGCCAGAAGGCCGGCCGGGAACTGACCGACGGACTGCTCGAAGAGCTCGACGGCGCACTGGACCAGGTGGCCTCGCTCGACGAGGACCGCATCCTGCGCTCCTTCCTCACCGTCATCAAGGCGACCCTGCGGACCAACTTCTTCCAGCACACCGAGGACGGCGGGCCGCACGGCTACGTCTCCATGAAGTTCGACCCGCAGGCCATTCCCGACCTGCCCGCCCCGCGCCCGGCCTTCGAGATCTGGGTGTACTCGCCCCGCGTCGAGGGCGTCCACCTGCGCTTCGGCAAGGTCGCCCGCGGCGGACTGCGCTGGTCGGACCGGCGGGAGGACTTCCGTACCGAGGTCCTCGGCCTGGTCAAGGCGCAGATGGTGAAGAACACCGTCATCGTGCCGGTGGGCGCCAAGGGCGGCTTCGTGGCCAAGCAGCTCCCGGACCCGGCGCTCGACCGGGACGCCTGGCTGGCCGAGGGCATCGCCGCGTACCGCGTGTTCGTCTCGGCACTGCTCGACATCACCGACAACCTGGTGGCCGGCGAGACCGTGCCGCCCGCCGACGTGGTCCGGCACGACGAGGACGACACCTACCTCGTGGTCGCCGCCGACAAGGGCACCGCGAGCTTCTCCGACATCGCCAACGAGGTCGCCGTCGCCTACAACTTCTGGCTCGGCGACGCCTTCGCCTCCGGTGGCTCCGCCGGGTACGACCACAAGGGCATGGGGATCACCGCCCGCGGCGCCTGGGAGTCGGTCAAGCGGCACTTCCGCGCGTTCGACCACGACACGCAGCGCGAGGACTTCACCGTCGTCGGCGTCGGCGACATGTCCGGCGACGTGTTCGGCAACGGCATGCTGCTCTCCGAGCACATCCGGCTGGTCGCGGCCTTCGACCACCGGCACATCTTCCTCGACCCGACCCCGGACGCCGCCGTCTCCTACGCCGAGCGGCGCCGGATCTTCGAACTGCCCCGCAGCTCCTGGGCGGACTACGACACCGGCCTCCTCTCGGCGGGCGGCGGCGTCCACCCCCGCTCCGCCAAGTCGATCCCGGTCAACGCGCACGTCCGCGCGGCCCTCGGCATCGAGGCGGGCATCACCAAGATGACCCCCGCCGACCTGATGAAGGCCATCCTGCGGGCGCCGGTCGACCTGCTGTGGAACGGCGGCATCGGCACGTACATCAAGTCTTCCGCCGAAACCGACGCGGACGTCGGCGACAAGGCCAACGACGCGATCCGGGTCGACGGCCAGGACCTGCGGGCCAAGGTCGTCGGCGAGGGCGGCAACCTCGGCGCCACCCAGCTGGGCCGCATCGAGTTCGCCCGCAACGGCGGCCGGATCAACACCGACGCGATCGACAACAGCGCCGGCGTGGACACCTCCGACCACGAGGTGAACATCAAGATCCTGCTCAACGGGCTGGTGCGGGACGGCGACATGACCGTCAAGCAGCGCAACAAGCTGCTCGCCGAGATGACCGACGAGGTCGGCTCGCTCGTGCTGCGCAACAACTACGCGCAGAACGTCGCGCTCACCAACGCCACCGCGCAGGCCGCCGACCTGCTCCACGCCCAACAGCGGTCGATGCGCCGGCTGGAGGCGTCCGGCGGCCTCGACCGGGCGCTGGAGTTCCTCCCCGCCGACCGGCAGATCCGCGAACTCCTCGCCGCAGGCAAGGGACTCAGCCAGCCCGAACTCGCCGTGCTGCTCGCCTACACCAAGATCACGGCGGCCGACGAGCTGATCCACACCAGCCTGCCGGACGACCCGCACCTGCAGGGCCTCGCGCACGCCTACTTCCCGCGGCAGCTGCGGGAGCGCTTCCCGGAGGCGATCGACGGCCACGCGCTGCGCCGCGAGATCATCACCACGGTGCTGGTCAACGACACCGTGAACGCCGGCGGTTCGACCTTCCTGCACCGCTTCCGCGAGGAGACCGGCGCCTCGGTGGAGGAGATCGTGCGGGCGCAGGCCGCGGCCCGTGAGATCTTCGGCCTCTCCCGGGTCTGGGACGCGGTGGAGGCGCTCGACAGCGAGGTCGCCGCCGACGTGCAGACCCGCATCCGGCTGCACTCCCGCCGCCTGGTGGAGCGCGGTACCCGCTGGCTGCTGGGCAACCGTCCCCAGCCGGTGGACATCGCGGCCACCGTCGCCTTCTTCACGGACGGGGTCGCCGAGGTCTGGGCCGCGATGCCCAAGCTGCTGCGCGGCGCCGACCAGGAGTGGTACCAGCAGATCCTGGACGAGCTCACCGGGGCGGACGTCCCCGAGGAGCTGGCACAGCGCGTCGCCGGGTTCTCCTCGGCCTTCCCGGCGCTCGACATCGTGGCCATCGCGGACCGTACCGGCAAGGACCCGCTGGCCGTCGCCGAGGTCTACTACGACCTCGCCGACCGGCTGGGGATCACCGCCCTGATGGACCGCATCATCGAGCTGCCGCGGGCCGACCGCTGGCAGTCGATGGCCCGCGCCTCCATCCGTGAGGACCTGTACGCGGCCCACGCGGCCCTCACCGCCGACGTGCTCGCCGTGGGTGCCGAAGGCGCCACGCCCCAGGAGCGGTTCGCGGCGTGGGAGGAGAAGAACGCGGCGATCCTCTCCCGGTCGCGTTCCACGCTGGAGGAGATCCAGAACTCCGACGCCTTCGACCTGGCGAACCTGTCGGTCGCGATGCGGACGATGCGGACCCTGCTGCGCACGCACGGCTGACCGCGCCGGTGAGGTGACGACGGAAGGGGGGATGCGGGCCGTACGGCCCGCACCCCCTTCCGTCGTCACCGCGAGGAGGGCTACTTCTTCGTGAACCGCTCGTACGCGGCGACGACGTCCTTCGCCGGGCCGTCCATCCGCAGCACGCCGGCCTCCAGCCAGATCGCCCGGTCGCAGGTGTCCAGGATCGACCGGTTGCTGTGGCTGACCAGGAAGACCGTGCCGGCCTCCGCGCGGAGCTCCTTGATCCGGTCCTTGCTCCGGTTCTGGAACGTGGCGTCGCCCGTGGAGAGCGCCTCGTCGATCAGCAGGACGTCGTGGCTCTTCGACGCGGCGATGGAGAACCGCAGCCTGGCGGCCATGCCGGAGGAGTACGTCCGCATCGGGAGGGTGATGAAGTCGCCCTTGTCGTTGATGCCGGAGAAGGTCACGATGTCGTCGTAGCGCTCGCGGATCTCCTGGCGGGACATGCCCATCGCCAGTCCGCCCAGCACGACGTTCCGCTCGCCGGTCAGGTCGTTCATCAGCGCCGCGTTCACGCCGAGCAGCGAGGGCTGGCCCTGTGTGTGGACCTTGCCCCGGGTCGCCGGGAGCAGGCCCGCGATCGCCTTGAGCAGGGTGGACTTGCCGGAACCGTTGGAGCCGATGAGCCCGATCGCCTCGCCCTTGTACGCGGCGAAGCTGACGCCCTTGACGGCGTGCACCTCGCGCACGCCGGGGCTCCGGCGGCGGGTGACGATCCGGCTGAGCGCCGAGGTGGCGCTGCCCCGGCCGCCCTTGGTGCCGTTGACCTTGTAGGTGATGTGCACGTCGTCGACGACGACGGTGGGTTCCCGCTCGGTCGTGTCAGCCACGTCCGTACCTCTCCTCGGCCTGCCAGAAGAACACGAAGCCGCCGACGCCGCAGACCAGCGCCCACGCCGTGGCCACCGCCCATACGTGGGCGGGCAGTTGCGCACCGGTGAAGCTGTCGATCAGGGCGAACCGCATCAGGTCGATGTAGACGGCCGCCGGGTTGCAGTCCAGGGCCACGATGACGAAGTGCGGCACCCGGTCCGTGGTGAGGAGGGAGTCCAGGCTCCACATCACGCCGGAGGCGTACATCCAGGTGCGCAGCAGGAACGGCATCAGCTGCGCGATGTCCGGGGTCTTCGCGGTGAGCCGCGCCACGAACATCGAGACGCCGGTGTTGAAGACCGCCTGGAGGGTGAGTGCCGGGATCGCCAGCAACCAGGTGGGGCTGGGGTACTGCCCGAAGACGAGCAGGATCAGGACGAGCGCCCCGAGCGAGAACAGCAGCTGCTGGAGCTGCTGGAGCGCGAGCGCGACCGGCAGTGAGGCGCGCGGGAAGTGCAGGGCGCGCACCAGACCGAGGTTGCCGCTGATCGCGCGGGTGCCCGCGGTGATCGAGCTGGAGGTGAACGTCCAGATGAAGACACCCGTGACGAGGAACGGCACGAAGTCGGGGACCCCGTGCTTGGTGTTCATCAGGATGCCGAAGATGAAGTAGTAGACCGCCGCGTTGAGCAGCGGCGTCATGATCTGCCAGATCTGGCCGAGCTTGGCCTGGCTGTACTGGGCGGTCAGCTTGGCGGTGGCGAACGCCACGATGAAGTGCCGGCGCCCCCAGAGCTGCGCGACGTACGCCACGAGGGAGGGGCGGGCGCCGCTGACGGTGAGGCCGTGGCGGGCGGCCAGCGCCGCCATCTCGCCCGGCGCGTGGACCGGGGCGAGGGCGGCGGGATCGGTTGCGGCCGGCCCGGGAGTCGGCGGAGCTGCTGTCTGGCTCACCACGATCGCTTTCGACGGAGGCTGGAGAGAGGCGGGGGCTGCGTGGCGTCGGCCGGTGGGGCCGCGCGGGACGAGCCCCGGGGCTGCGCGGAACAGCCGCTGAACTGCGGGGGAACGCGGACGGACGAGAGGCGAACGACGGGACGGAACCGTTTCGTCGTCTCGCTGAGGTTAAATCGTTTGTGCGTCGGGACGCAACCGTTTCGTCGTTCCGGATATCCTTCCCGGCATGACCACCGAACCCGGACCCCGGCGCCGTACTCCCGCGGGCGCCGCCGTGCTGCGCGAGGACGTCACCGACGCCATCCGCGGGGCCGTCTTCGAGGAGCTGGCGGCGGTGGGATTCGCCCGGATGTCCATGGAGGGCATCGCGCGCCGGGCCGGCGTCGGCAAGACCGCCGTCTACCGCCGCTGGAAGTCCAAGCTGCACCTGGTGCTCGACCTGGTGGCGGCCGTCGCGGCCCAGGGCATGCCGACCCCGGACACCGGCTCGCTCCACGGCGACGTACGCGCGGTCCTCCAGCTCGCCTCCTACGCCCTCCGCCACCCCGTCGCCTCCCAGGTGATCCCGGACCTGCTCGTCGAGGCGGCCCGGAACCCGGAGATCGCCGACACGATCAAGGCGGCGCTGCTCGACCCGCAGAAGGGCGTCGCGGCCGTCGTCGTGAGGGCGGCCGTGGCCCGGGGCGAGCTGCCGGAGGGCAGCGACCCCGACCGGGCGCTCGACCTGATCGTCGGCCCGCTGTACTGGCGGCTGGTGGTGGTCCGCGGCGGGCTGCCGAAGGGGTACCTCGACGACCTCGCCGCCTCGACGGTCGCGGCGCTCACCCACCGGGGGGCGTGAGGGGCGTACGCACGGGCGGACCCGGGCGCGGGGTGCGCCCGGGTCCGCCGAGGTGCTTGCCGGAAGGACCCACCGGTGGGGTCCGTCGATGAGGTCCCAGGGAGAGGTCCGTAGCGGAGGGCTACTTGACCGCCCCCGCCATCACCCCCGACACGAACTGCCGCTGGAAGGCGAAGAACACCGCGAGCGGGATCACCATCGACACGAACGCGCCCGGCGCCAGCACGTCGATGTTGTTGCCGAACTGGCGCACCTGCTGCTGGAGCGCCACCGTGATCGGCGGCGAGCCCGCGTCCGCGAAGATCAGCGCCACCAGCATGTCGTTCCAGACCCAGAGGAACTGGAAGATCCCGAGCGAGGCGATGGCGGGTCCGCCCAGCGGCATCACGACCCGGGTGAAGAGCCGGATCTCGCCCGCCCCGTCGAGCCGGGCGGCCTCCAGCAGTTCGCGCGGGATCTCCGCGAAGAAGTTCCGCAGCAGGAAGATCGCGAACGGCAGGCCGAACGCCGTGTGGAAGAGCACCACTCCCAGGGTGGTCTCGAAGATCCCGATGGTGCCGAAGAGCTTGGAGACCGGGATGAGAGCCACCTGCACCGGCACCACCAGCAACCCCACGACCAGCAGGAACCACCAGTCGCGGCCGGGGAAGTCCATCCAGGCGAAGGCGTAGCCGGCGAACGAGCCGATCACCACCACCAGGACCGTGGACGGGACGGTGATCATCACGGTGGAGAACAGCGAGTCCGTGATGGCCGAGTCGGAGAGCAGGTGCCGGTAGTTGTCGAAGGTCAGCTGCGAGGGGGTGGTGAACACCTGCCACCAGCCGCTCGCCGCGATGTCCTTGCCGTCCCGCAGTGAGGAGAGCAGCAGCCCGATCGTCGGCATCAGCCAGAACAGGGCCACCAGGACGAGCGCCACCCGCATCACCCCGCCGCCGGCCCGCGCGGCGATCCTCGCCGCGAGCGACGGGCCGGGCTTGGACGCGGTGGTCGTGACCGGGGCCGTCATCGGCGTCCCTCCTTCCGTATCCGCCGGATGTTGAAGGCCATCACCGGGATCACCAGCAGCAGCAGGAGGACGGCGATGGCGCTGCCGACCCCCAGGTCCGCGTCCGTGCCGAAGGACGAGCGGTACAGCTGGAGGGCGAGGACGTTGGCGTCGTCCTGGGAGGATCCCGGCGCGATGATGAAGATCAGGTCGAAGACCTTCAGGACGTTGATCATGAGCGTGACCAGCACCACCGCGAGCACGGGCGCCAGCATCGGCACGGTGATCCGCCGGAACACCTGCCACTCGTTCGCCCCGTCCACCCGGGCCGCTTCGAGGAGTTCGCGCGGCAGCCCGGCGAGCCCCGCCGCGATCAGGACCATCGCGAAGCCCGCCCACATCCAGACGTAACTGCCGATGATCCCGGGAGTGACCAGGTCCGGGCCGAGCCAGGAGACCCCGTTGTACGGCTCGCGGAAGTTGTCGGCGGGCAGCCGCAGCACGGCCCCCCCGGCGGCGGCCGGCAGCGAGAAGCTCCCGTCCGCGCCCGCCTTCGCGGTGGCGACGACCTTGCCGTCCTTGACCGCCTCGACCTCGATGCCCTTGAGGCCGAGCTCCTTCGGGTCGACGGTGTTCGGCTTCCCGCCGCCGCCCTTGGTGAAGTCCAGCCAGGCGGTGCCCGTGATCCGGTCGCCGTCCGGCGCGGGTGTACGGGCGGGCTCCGCGTCGCCCGGCATCTTCTCCGGTACGACGCCGACCAGCGGCAGCAGCGCCGGCACGCCGGCCCGTACCGGCTCCTTCGTCACGAACGACCCGCCACCGCCCGCCTTCAGCGGGTGCACCGGCAGCGGGTGCGCCTTCGGGAAGCCGGCGGACTCGGCGAACGTGTCGTGCACGCCCACCCAGACCGCGTTGGCGACCCCGCGCTCCGGCGCCTCGTCGTAGACCAGCCGGAAGATGATCCCGGCGGCCAGCATGGAGATCGCCATCGGCATGAAGACGACCAGCTTGAACGCCGTGCCCCAGCGGATGCGTTCGGTCAGGACCGCGAAGATCAGGCCGAGCGCGGTGGAGACCGTGGGCGCCAGGACCACCCAGATCAGGTTGTTCTTGACCGCGGTGCGGATCGTGTCGTCGGTGAAGAGCTTCTGGTAGTTGTCGAGCCCGGCGAAGCCGGTGCCCGCCTGGTCGAAGAACGACCGGTAGACGGAGTAGGCGATCGGATAGACCACCAGCGCGCCGAGCAGCACCAGCGCGGGCAGCAGGAACGCCGCCGCGACGGCCCGGCGGGAGCCGGTGACGCCCCGGCCGGACCGCCGGGCCCTCGGCGGTGGACCGGCGGACGGTGGGACGGGAGGACCGGGGTGGACGGGGGGCACCGCGTCGGCGCCCCCCGTCGTCGCTGTCGTCACCGCGTCAGCTCTTGTACGCCTCGGCGGCGGCGGACTCCAGCGCCCGCTGCGTCCCCGCGATGTCCTTCGGGTTCTTCAGGAAGTCCTGGAGGAGCTTCCACTCGCCCTTGCCGGGCGTCCCGCCGAAGGACTGCGGCGCCTGGTCGGACATGTCGAACCGGACGTCGTCACCGGCCGCGACCAGCGCCTGCGCCATGGTGCGCTGCACGTCGTTGGGGTAGACGGCCGGGTCCAGGGACTTGTTCGGCGAGAGGAACCCGCCCGCCCCCGCGGAGATCTTCGCCGCGTCCGTGGACGCCAGGAAGGTCAGCAGCGCCTGGGCGCCCTTGGTGTCCTTCAGCGCCACCGCCGCGTCCCCACCGGTCACCACCGGGGAGTCGGCGCCGACCGCCGGGAACGGGAACACCTTGGCGTCCGTACCGATCTTCGCGTCGGTCTCCGCGATGTTGACCGAGACGAAGTCACCCTCGAAGACCATGGCCGCCTTGGGCTGGTCGCCACCGGTGAAGGTCTGCGTCACCGAAGCGGGGAACTCGGTCTGGAGCGCCCCGGACGCGCCGCCCGCGATCAGCTCCGGCTTGCCGAAGAGCTGCGCGAGGGTGGTGAGCGCGTCCTTCACGGACGGGTCGGTCCACGGGATCGTGTGCTTCGCCAGCTGGTCGTACTTCTCCGGGCCCGCCTGGGAGAGGTAGACGTTCTCGAACCAGTCGGTGAGGGTCCAGCCGTCCGCCCCGCCGACCGACACCGGGGTGATCCCGGAGGCCGACACGGTCTCGGCGGTGGTGAGGAAGTCCTTCCAGGTCTTCGGCTCGGCCGCACCCGCGTTCTCGAACGCCTGGGCGTTGTACCAGACCAGCGACTTGTTGGCGGCCTTGTAGTAGACGCCGTACTGGGTGCCGTCCACCGCGCCGAGGTCCTGCCAGACCTTCGCGTAGTTCTGGCCGAGCTGGGCCCGCGCCTCGTTGCCGACGGGCTTGGCCCACTTCTTCGCCACCGCCTGCTGGATCGCGCCCACCTGCGGGATCATCGCGACGTCCGGCGGCTGCCCGCCCGCGACCTTCGTACCGAGGAAGTTGATGATCGGGTCCTGCGCGGGCACGAAGGTGACCGTCGCCCCCGTCCGCTTCTCGAACTCGTCCAGCACTTTGGTGAAGTTCTGCTGCTCCGCGCCCGTCCACACGGCCGCCACGGAGATCTGCTCACCGTCCAGGCGGGGTAAGGCGACGGTCGACGTGGTCGACTCGCTCGCCGCCGGCGTGCCGCCCGGCTTCTCCCCGTTGTCCTTCCCGTCGTCCGAACCGCCTGAACAGCCGGTCAGCGCCAGTGCGCCTGCCGCGGCGAACACCATTGCCGCCCGGCCCAGTTGTCGGGTGTTGTGCATGAATTCCCCGTTTCCCGTCGACGTGCGTCCGCACGCCGCTGTGCGAGTACCGCATCGTTCGTGGGCACAGTCCTACGCCGGGGCGCGAAGGACCCGCAATAGCGCGAAGGGGCCTGGCGGGCGCATCGTGATCGGCTCGTGATGTTGATTCAGGAGGAAACGCACACCGTCGGGAAAGGGGTCAGGAGGACAGGTTCGTTCACGTCGGGACGGGCGGCAACGGCGGCAGCCGTTCGGCGTTGACCGAGCGCGCGGCCCGCTCCAGGGCGCTCGCGAGGAGCGCCAGGTCGGTCGGTCCGTTGCCGAGTTCGCGGACCGGGCGGCGGGTCGGCGGATCGCCCATCCGCTCCCACTCCAGCGGCACGACGGTCGGCCGCAGGGTCGCCGTGCGCGGGATGCGCCCCGTCACCCGGCCGCCCTGGAACGGGGTGACCCGGCCGTCCGGATGCCCCAGCCGGCCGCGCCCCGGCGCCGGTTCGTCCGGCGAGGGCGGCAGCACCGGAGCGTCCAGCACGATCCGCAGCCGGGCACCGCGCGCCAGCTCGGTGTCCTCGGTGCGGTCCGGTCGGCCCGAGGACGCGACGAGGTGCACCCCGAGCCGGCCGCCGTCCCGCGCCACCGCCTCCAGCGCCCGCACCACGGACCCGGCGGCGGGCCGGCCCGGGCTGCCGAGCGCCGGGGCGACCAGCGCGTCGAAGTCGTCGGCGAGCACCACGAGCCGGGGCAGCGGCGACGGACCGGGGTCGACCGCCTGCGCGGCGGTGGTCCGCAGCCGCAGGGTCCCGGTGGTGGACGAGGAGTCGAGGTCACCGCGCTGCTCGGAGGGGCTCGGCGGACGCTGGCCGACGAGCCGCTGGGCGACCTCGTGCCGGGTGTGCCACTCGGAGAAGTCCAGCCCGCCGAGGAGTTCGGCACGGCGTTTCAGCTCCCCGCCGAGCGCCCGCGCGAACTCCCGCATCCGCACCGGGTCGGAGGCCGACAGGTACGAGAAGACGTGCGGCAGCTCGGTGCAGGGACGCAGCCCCTCACCGCGCTCGCCGCTCTCCCCGCCGGCCCCGGCGCCGTCCACCAGCAGGATCCCCAGCCGGTCCGGCCGGGCCGCCGAGGCGAGCGAGGCGGCCACGGCCCGCAGGAGTTCGGTGCGCCCGCTCCCCGCGGGCCCCTCGATGAGGAGGTGCGGCCCCTCGTCGGCGAGGTCCACGCTCACCGGCCCCCGGGGCCCGGCCCCCAGCACCACCACCGGCCGCCCCGCCTGCCCGCCGGCCCCCTCGCCGGCGGAGGCCGGATACGGCGTGCGCTCGGAGCCGGTACGGGGCGCGGCGTCCGGGTACGGCGTGTCGCCCGTACCGCGCGCCGTCGCATCCGGGTACGGGGTGCGCCCGGAGCCCGTACGGGACGGGTACGGGGTGCTCCCCGAGTCGGGCGGGCCGGTGCGCTGGCCGCCGACCAGCGGGACGGAACGCTGCGGGCCGGTGCTCAGGGTGCGGCCGGAGCCCGGGGTGTCCTGGGGGTTGCCGGGCCGTCCGGACGACGAGGGGGTGGGGGTCGGACGGGCCGAGGCGCCCGGCTGCCGCTCGGCGGTCGACGCCCAGCGGGCCATCAGCGACGCCGGAGTGGCCCGGGCGAGACCCAGCTCGTCCAGCAGTCGGGAGGAGGGCGGCAGCGCGGCGGTCCTGGCGAGTTCCACCGCGTTCGCGGGGCCCTCGTCCCGCAGCGGGGCCAGCGCCCGGGCGAAACGCTCCGCCCAGGCCGGCGACACCGCGTCCGCGGTGGCCACCGTGCCGTGCCCCGCCACCTGGCCGCCGGCGGTGCGCAGCAGCCGCAGCGCGGTCGCCACGTCGCCGCTCAGCATGGCGACCGCCCCGCACTCGCGGAAGGCGAGGGAGGCGTGGCAGGCGCTCTCGTAGGTCGCGGTGACCGGGGAGGTGGGGGAGGCCGGCGGGGTCTCCGCCAGGCAGATCAGGTGGATCCCGGCCGCCGCGCCCGCGCCCGCCAGTCGCGCGGTCGTCTCGCGCAGCGCGGCCGTCCCGGGGTCCCCGTCGACCACCACCACGGTGTACGGACCGGTCCAGGCCTCGGCGGCCCGGGCCACCGCGTCGCGTCCGGCGTGCGGCCAGCCGGGGCCGAGCGGACTGTCGTCCAGTCGGCGGACCAGCTCCGCCGTGCGGGCCGCCGCCTGCTCACGGTCGAACGCCAGCAGCAGCCGGCAGTCCTGTCCGTGCGTCGGCCGCAGGTGCGGCAGCCACCCCAGCCAGGACCAGGCGCGGCGCCGCTCCTGCTCCGAGCGGTTGCGGTCGGTGCTGACGAGCACGATCTCCAGGTCGGAGGGGGAGTGCAGCGCGGCGAGCTGGGCGACGGCCGAGCGGGCCAGTCCGGTGAGGCGTTCCCAGGGCCCGGCGAGCCCGAGGGAACCGGCCTCGCGCAGCCCGACCGTCACCGGTACCGAGGGCAGCTCCGCCCGGTCGGTGGTGCCGAGCCGGACGGCCAGCGCCTCCGGGTGGTCCAGACCCCGCTCCCAGAGCCGGGGGCCCGGGCCGAGCGCGGTCAGCAGCACCGCCGCCGGGTCCGGCCAGGTGCCGGCCGGGGCGGAGGCGGACACGAACCCCGGGGCCCCGGGGGATCCGGAGAGCGCCGACGAGGAGCGCGGGGTGGTGTCGTCCGGGTCGTCGGGGGCCCCGGGTTCGGCGGCGCGGCCGCCGGCCAGCCGTCGTGCCCAGGCCCCTATGCCGCCCCGGCGCGGCGGCTGTGCAGCGGGCCGGCCGAAGGGGACCGGGGGCTCCTCGCGGTACGGCGCGTCGTGACCGGCGGGCCGGGTCTCCTCGGCCTCCCCGCCGTGGCCGTGGGCCGGTTCGGGGCCACCGGCCCCGGGCGCACCGGGCTCCGGGCGGGCCACCCGCAGGTGCCCCTCGCCGTCGGGGGCGGTCGCCAGCGCCGGGGCGCGGGGGCCGGTGGTGAGGCGGAGCGTGGACTCGCCGAGCCGCAGCAGGGCGCCCGCCGTCAGGGGGACCGGCCGGGTGCCGATCTCGGCGCCGTCCAGCGAGGTGCCGTTGGTCGAACCGAGGTCGGCCACCGTCACCCGGCCGTCGCCGGCGACCGTGACCGCGCAGTGCAGCCGGGAGACGTCGGGGTCGTCGAGCGGTACGTCCGCGTCGGCGGAGCGGCCGATCCGGATCTGACCGCCGTGCAGCAGGTGCACGCCGCCCGCGTCGGGGCCCGCGACCACGTGCAGCCGGGCGGGGACGGCGTCGTCGGACGCCTCGTCCTCACCGGGGGACTGGAGGGAGAGCACCGCGCCGTCGACGAGCGGCGGCTCGCCCACCGCGAGCCGCTGGGAGTCCAGCCTCTCCCGCCCGGCGAAGAGGATCACCGCCCCGCCGCCCAGAGACCCCTCGGGGCCCTGGACCGCCGAGGCGAGGGCCGAGGCGACGGCGGCGAGCGCGGTGCCCGCCGGAGCGGTGAGGAGGACGTCGCACGCGCGGGCCGGTGCGTGGCCGCTGCGCGGCGCGAGGACGGTCAACCGGATCTGCATCGCCGTCAGCGGTCCCTTCTGCACGGTTGCCCGGCAGGGGGCTCGCCCTGTGATGCCCCCCACCCGGCGCGGACGCGTCGTCCGGTACGGGTCGTCACGTACCGCAGGGCTCCCGCTCCCGCAGTTCCGTGCTGGAGGCATCCTCGCACCTGCCACCGGCAACGCGCCCACGGGTCATGCATAAGTGATCTTGATTGGTCGGGTGTGGGCGCAAAAGAGCCTGCTTGGCCCGTCTTCGGACAGTTCTGCGTGACGGAGCCCCCACGTGGGCAGACGTACGGACACCCGGAGGGCAACCGGCGGTCGTCCGGTCGCGTCTTCCCCGGAGCGGGGCGCGTGACGGATCCCGCAGCAGTCGCGGGAGCGCCGGTGAATGGCCGGAATTCGACGGGTCACCGCGCGGACACAGGCCGTTCGCGACCCGGCGGCGGCCGGTTCGGCACCACTAGAGTGGGCCCTCACCCACCACCGTCACCACGAACAGCAGGGAGCGCATGACGTGCGGCCCGTAGGCAGCAAGTACCTGCTAGAAGAGCCGCTCGGACGCGGCGCCACCGGTACCGTCTGGCGCGCGCGCCAGCGGGAGACCGCGGGGGCCGAGGCGGCCGTCGCGGGGCAGCCCGGCGAGACCGTGGCGATCAAGGTCCTCAAGGAGGAGCTCGCCAACGACGCCGACGTGGTGATGCGGTTCCTCCGGGAGCGCTCCGTGCTGCTCCGGCTCACCCACGAGAACATCGTGCGCACCCGCGACCTGGTGGTCGAAGGCGATCTCCTCGCCCTGGTCATGGACCTGATCGACGGCCCCGACCTGCACCGCTACCTCCGGGACAACGGGCCGCTGACGCCGGTCGCCGCCTCCCTCCTCACCGCCCAGATCGCCGACGCGCTCGCCGCCAGCCACGCGGACGGCGTCGTCCACCGCGACCTGAAGCCGGCCAACGTCCTGCTCGACGAGCGCGACGGCACCATGCGCCCGATGCTGACCGACTTCGGCATCGCCCGGCTCGCCGACTCCCCGGGCCTGACCCGCACCCACGAGTTCGTCGGGACGCCCGCGTACGTGGCCCCGGAGTCCGCCGAGGGCCGGCCGCAGACCTCGGCCGTCGACATCTACGGCGCCGGGATCCTCCTGTACGAGCTGGTCACCGGACGGCCGCCGTTCGCCGGGGGCACCGCGCTGGAGGTGCTCCACCGTCACCTCAGCGAGGAGCCCCGCCGCCCCTCCACCGTCCCCGAACCGCTGTGGACGGTCATCGAGCGGTGTCTGCGCAAGGACCCGGACCAGCGGCCCAGCGCCGAGAACCTGGCCCGGGCACTCCGTACCGTCGCCGCCGGCATCGGTGTGCACGCCAACTCCTCCCAGATCGCCGCCGCCGACGGCGTCGGCGCGCTGCTCGCCCCGGACCCGGCGCCCGCGCCCGTGTCCGGGACTCCCGGCGCGGCCGACCCCACGCAGGTGCTGCCGAACACCGGCGCCCCCTTCGGCGCGGGCGGGTACGACCCGAACGCCGCCACCAGCGTCATGCGGCACGGGCAGGTCCCGGACGACCGCCGGGCCGACCCGACCGCCGTGCTGCCGCCGGTGTCGCAGCGCCCGGACGGGCCGCCGCAGCCGGACGGCCCGCACCCCTGGCAGTCCCAGCTCCAGGCCGCGCGCGACCGCAACGAGCAGACCCAGGTGCAGTACCTCGACCCGTCCGAGGACCCGCTGCGCCGTCGCCCCCAGCGCCGTCAGCAGCCGCAGCAGCCCCCGCAGCGCCAGCAGCCGCCGCAGCACCAGCAGCGCCCCCAGCACCAGCAGTACCCGCCGCAGCAACAGCAGCCGCCGCGCTACGAGCAGCCCCAGCAGTACGCGCCCCAGCGGCAGCAGCCGCAGCAGCCGCCGCAGCAGCCGCCGCGCCGGCAGTACGCGCCACCGCAGCAACCGCAGGCACCCGCCCCGCGCGAGCCCCGGCAGCGCAGCGCCAACCCGATGAGGATCCCGGGTCTCGGCTGCCTCAAGGGCTGCCTCTTCACCGTGCTGCTGCTCGTCGTCGCGGGGTGGCTCATCTGGGAGCTGACCCCGCTCCAGGACTGGGTCGACCAGGGCAAGGGGTACTGGGAGGCGATCGGAGACGCCATCGGTACGGTGACGAACTGGGTCTCCGACCTCGGCGGCGGCAGTACGCAGTGATCCGGCGCCGCAGCGCCGCTCTGCCCGGCGTGCGGTGGGTCGCGCGACCGGCGTGACCGGCCGGATCACGCACGTGGGCGGTCCGGGGTGCCCGACGGGGATGACCCGGACCCGCCGGTCCAGGTCTCCGCTCCGTCTCGGCGCCGTCTCCGCCCCGCATCAACTCTGTACCTTTGTCGACTCCTTCGGGGTCCTTACCGCCGCATTTCGCCCGGGGAAGGGAAGGTTGGCCCCGTCCTGGGCACGTAACCCCCTGGTCGCCGCGTAACTTTGTCGACCGGGGTTCACCGCCAGCCGCTGAGGGAGCAGTCTTGGCACGGAATATCGGCAGCCGGTACACCGCCCACCAGATCCTGGGGCGCGGCAGCGCCGGAACGGTGTGGCTCGGCGAGGGGCCCGAGGGGCCCGTCGCCATCAAACTGCTCCGCGAGGATCTCGCGTCCGACCAGGAGTTGGTGGGCCGCTTCGTCCAGGAACGCACCGCCCTGCTCGGGCTCGACCACCCGCACGTGGTCGCCGTCCACGACCTCGTCGTCGACGGCAACGACCTCGCCCTGGTCATGCGGCTGGTGCGCGGCACCGACCTGCGCACCCGGCTGGACCGCGAGCGCCGCCTCGCCCCGGAGGCCGCCGTCGCGATCGTCGCGGACGTCGCCGACGGGCTCGCCGCCGCGCACGCGGCCGGAGTGGTCCACCGGGACGTCAAGCCGGAGAACATCCTGCTCGACATGGAGGGCCCACTCGGCCCCGGCGGCTCGCACCCCGCGCTGCTCACCGACTTCGGGGTCGCCAAGCTCATCGACACCCCGCTGCGCACCCGGGCCACCCGGATCATCGGCACGCCGGACTATCTGGCCCCCGAGATCGTGGAAGGGCTCCCGCCGCGCGCGGCCGTCGACATCTACGCCCTCGCCACCGTCCTCTACGAGCTGCTCGCCGGATTCACCCCCTTCGGCGGCGGGCACCCGGGCGCGGTGCTGCGCCGGCACGTCACGGAGACCGTCGTCCCGCTCCCCGGCATCCCCGAGGAGCTGTGGCAGCTGCTCGTCCAGTGCCTCGCCAAGGCCCCGGCCTCCCGGCTGCGCGCCTCCGAGCTGGGCGGCCGGCTGCGGGAGCTGCTGCCGCTGCTGTCGGGCATCGGCCCGCTGGACGTGGACGAGCCCGGGGACGAAGAAACGGAACTGCGCCCGGCGTACGACGAGCAGTACACCCCCGCGCACGAGGAGCCGCGCCGCCGGGGCGCCGTACCGCTGGTCCCCGGCTCCGCCCCCGACTCCAACCGGGACACCCACACCAGCATGCGGGTGCCCGCCCCGGACGAACTGGCCGGCGGCCCGCTCGGTACCGCCCGCGCACCGAGGGCCCCCGGCCCGCGCCCCGGCTCGGCCCGGAACAAGTCCGCCGTCGTCCGCAAGCGCCGTCTGGTCCTCGGCGCCTCGGCCGCGGTGCTCGTCGCGGCCGTCGCGGTGGGCGGCTGGCTCGCCACCGGCGGTGACGACTCCGGTGCCACCCCGCGGGACAGCGGCAGCTCCGCACCCGACACCCCCTGACCCCCTCCCGCACGCGCCCCGGCACCGGCCGGGCCCCGGCGGGCGGGCGGGCCGGGCGCGGTGCCGGACCGGCCGGGGGAGCGGTGCGGGAGCCGTGCGGGAGCGGGCCCGGCGCCGGGGATACGGTGCCGCGGACCGGGGGAGGGCGAGCTTCACCCGTCCAGCCGTTACGCTGGACCCGTGGCAGTCGTCGATATTTCCGAAGAGCTGAAGTCCCTCTCGTCCACCATGGGGTCGATCGAGGCCGTCCTGGACCTGGACTCCCTGAGGGCGGACATCGCCGTGCTCGAGGAGCAGGCGGCGGCGCCGTCCCTCTGGGACGACCCGGACGCGGCCCAGAAGATCACCAGCAAGCTCTCCCATCTCCAGGCCGAGGTCCGCAAGACCGAGACGCTCCGCGGTCGCATCGACGACCTCAGCGTCCTCTTCGAGCTCGCCCACGACGAGGGCGACGCGGACGCGCTTGCCGAGGCCGAGACCGAGCTGGAATCGGTCCGCAAGGCGCTCGACGAGATGGAGGTCCGCACCCTCCTCTCCGGCGAGTACGACTCCCGCGAGGCCCTGGTCACCATCCGCGCCGAGGCCGGTGGCGTCGACGCCGCCGACTTCGCCGAGAAGCTCCAGCGCATGTACCTCCGCTGGGCCGAGCGGCACAACTACAAGGCCGAGGTCTACGAGACCGCGTACGCCGAGGAGGCCGGCATCAAGTCGACCACCTTCGCGATCGAGATCCCGTACGCCTACGGCACCCTCTCCGTCGAGCAGGGCACCCACCGCCTCGTGCGGATCTCGCCCTTCGACAACCAGGGCCGCCGCCAGACGTCCTTCGCGGGCGTCGAGGTCCTGCCGGTGGTCGAGAAGACCGACCACATCGAGATCGACGAGTCCGAGTTGCGGGTGGACGTGTACCGCTCCTCGGGCCCCGGCGGCCAGGGCGTCAACACCACCGACTCCGCGGTGCGCCTGACCCACCTGCCGACCGGCATCGTCGTCTCCTGCCAGAACGAGCGCTCGCAGATCCAGAACAAGGCGTCCGCGATGAACGTCCTCCAGGCGAAGCTCCTCGAGCGCCGCCGCCAGGAGGAGCAGGCCAAGATGAACGCGCTCAAGGGCGACGGGGGCAACTCCTGGGGCAACCAGATGCGTTCCTACGTCCTGCACCCGTACCAGATGGTCAAGGACCTCCGTACGGACTTCGAGATGGGCAACCCCGAAGCGGTCTTCAACGGTGAGATCGACGGCTTCATCGAGGCGGGCATCCGCTGGCGGAAGCAGGGCGAGAAGTAACCGTACGCAGAGGGAAGTTGGGCCCGGGCAGGGATCCTGCCCGGGCCTTCCGCGTGACCGCCCCGACGGGCGCCGCGCCCGCCGCCACGCGTGGTGCGGGGCCGGGCGGTGGGGATTGCGTCACAGTCCGGGGCATGAATAACCGTCAGAAGCCCCACCGGGACACCAAACGCCCGGAACGCTCTTGACGTAACCCTCAACTCTGGTCAGGGTGCTGGAGCAGCATGCGTTGACTGGGACGGGTGTGAGCGGGGGCGGACCGGACGACCGCGGAGATCGCGGCCCGGTTCGGAGCGAACTCCGCAGAGCCGGGTCCCGCACCGTGCTGCTCCATTGACGAGATCGGCTACTGGGGGTAGCAGCAGATGACGAAGAAGACGCGCGTACGTATCGCGCGCATAGCGGCCGGCGCGATCATCGCGGCCGGCGCTTCCCTGACCGCCGCGGGTGCGGCGCAGGCATTCGGGGAGGCGCCCCCCATCACCGCCGCCGACGGCGGCACCGATGGTGCCGGCGGCGTGACCGCGGGCGAAGAGGGCGCGGTCTCCGGTGGCGAGGAGTCGGCGGCGACGGTGTCGTCGGGTGGCGAGGAGTCGGCCGCGACCGTGTCGTCCGGTGGCGAGGAGTCGGCCGCGACGGTCTCGTCCGGTGGCGAGGAGTCGGCGGCGACCGTCTCGTCGGGTGGCGAGGAGTCGGCGGCGACCGTGTCGTCCGGTGGCGAGGAGTCGGCCGCGACGGTCTCGTCGGGTGGCGAGGAGTCGGCCGCGACCGTGTCGTCCGGTGGCGAGGAGTCGGCCGCGACGGTCTCGTCGGGTGGCGAGGAGTCGGCCGCGACCGTGTCGTCCGGTGGCGAGGAGTCGGCGAGCGGTAACCAGGCTTCGTCCTCCACGGGCGCCAACGGGTCCACGGGCACCAACGGCTCCACCGGCAGTGACGGGTCCACGGGCTCGACCGGTACCACGGGCTCGAACGGTTCGACCGGTGGCTCGTCCACCGGCGGTACCGACGAGACCTGCACCGTCACCCTCGACGGTGCCGAGTGCGTCGAATCGAACAACACCGACACGGACAGCGTCGGCAACCAGCCGGTGGAGCAGGGCAAGGGCAAGGACGAGCTGGCCGAGACCGGTGCGGCCGAGACCACGTTCCTGCTGCTCGGCGCCGCGACGATGATCGCCGGCGGCATCGGCTTCCGCTTCCTGCCGCGCCTGGCGGGCGGCCGCTCCGCCGTCTGAGCCACCGGCTCACCACGGGCCACCGGCTCAGCACGGCAGCAGGGCATCACGCACGACACCGGAGGGCCCGGGGAGAGCTTCATCGCTCCCCGGGCCCTCTCGGCGCCGGGGAAGAACCCAGGAAGAGCGCGGGGGCTGCGGAGGGCGTGGAGGAGTGCGAGGGCGTGGAGGGGTGCGAGGCCGCCCCTCGGAGCCGTCCGAACGCCTGAAGGCCCTTCCGGGCGGCCTTCGCCGGTCGGAGGGCCCGTGGAGCTGTGGGGCTGGGGTCAGGCCGCCTGCTGGGCCAGCAGTGCCACCGCGCAGACCAGCACCACCAGCAGCGCGATCAGCAGCGCCGGGTTCATCCCGCCGAGCGGTCCCTCGTCCTGCTGCCGCAGACGCTCGCGGCTGGCTCTGCAGACGGGGCAGCGGCCCTCGCTCACGGGCGCCGCACAATTCGCGCACACCAGTCTGTCGTAGGTCATGCGCACTCCTCCTCCCGCGCGGCGGAACCGTCCACGGCCGTTCTCTCCGCCCGGTCGTCCATCCGCACAACGCTCCGGGGAGCGTGACCGTTCCCCCTCCCACTGTGCCAGCTCCGGACCCGTTCGGCGCGGCCCCCGGTGAAGCGCCGGCCGATGGCGCGGTCGCGGGCCGCAACGCGGTCACGCACGGTGGCGGCAGGGGTGCGCAGGGCGTCCGGACATCCCGGTACGCGGCCCCGGTCCCTCGCGGGCCGCCCCATGTTCCGTCATAAATCACCCATCCGAAGACGCCGCCTGCGCGGCCGAGGAGCATTCGCGTAGGGTCACGCACACATATTCCCGGCCGACCATGGTGCCTCCGTGATCCGATTCGACAACGTCTCGAAGACCTACCCGAAGCAGAGCCGCCCCGCGCTGCGCGATGTCACCCTGGACATCGAGAAGGGCGAGTTCGTCTTCCTGGTGGGCTCCTCGGGCTCCGGCAAGTCCACCTTCATGCGCCTGATCCTCCGTGAGGAGCGCGCGAGCACCGGCATGGTCCACGTGCTCGGCAAGGACCTGGCGCGCATGTCCAACTGGAAGGTGCCCCAGATGCGCCGCCAACTGGGCACGGTGTTCCAGGACTTCCGCCTCCTCCCCAACAAGACCGTCGCCGAGAACGTGGCCTTCGCGCAGGAGGTCATCGGCAAACCGCGCGGGGAGATCCGCAAGGCGGTGCCGCAGGTGCTCGACCTCGTGGGCCTCGGTGGCAAGGAGGACCGGATGCCCGGCGAGCTCTCCGGTGGTGAACAGCAGCGCGTCGCCATCGCCCGGGCGTTCGTCAACCGGCCGATGCTGCTGATCGCCGACGAGCCGACCGGCAACCTCGACCCGCAGACCTCCGTCGGCATCATGAAGCTGCTGGACCGGATCAACCGGACCGGCACCACCGTGATCATGGCGACCCACGACCAGAACATCGTCGACCAGATGCGCAAGCGCGTCATCGAGCTGGAACAGGGCCGTCTCGTGCGTGACCAGACGCGCGGCGTCTACGGCTACCAGCACTGAGCCCCGGCCACCGGCGCGGAGCCGCGCCCCGCACCGAGCATCTGAGCACCGAGTACTGAAAGGACGCCATGCGCGCCCAGTTCGTCCTGTCGGAGATCGGCGTCGGCCTCCGGCGCAACCTCACGATGACCTTCGCCGTCGTGGTCTCCGTCGCCCTCTCGCTCGCCCTGTTCGGCGGCGCGCTGCTGCTCCGCGAGCAGGTCAGCACGATGAAGGACTACTGGTACGACAAGGTCAACGTCTCCATCTTCCTCTGCAACAAGAACGACGCCCAGGACATGCCGAAGTGCGCCAAGGGTGCCGTGACGGACGCGCAGAAGAAGGAGATCGAGCACGACCTCAAGGAGATGACGGCGGTCGACACCGTCACCTTCGAGACGGTCGACCAGGCGTACAAGCACTACCAGGACCAGTTCGGCGACTCCCCGATGGCGGGCAACATCACGCCCGACCAGATGCAGGAGTCCTTCCGCGTCAAGCTCAAGGACCCGGAGAAGTACAAGGTCGTCGCCACCGCGTTCGCCGGCCGGGACGGGGTGCAGTCGGTCCAGGACCAGAGATCGATCCTGGACAACCTCTTCGAGTTGATGAACGGCATGAACGTCGCCGCCCTCTTCGTCATGGCGCTGATGCTCGTCATCGCGTTGATGCTGATCGTCAACACCGTCCGGGTGTCGGCGTTCAGCCGCAGACGCGAGACCGGCATCATGCGGCTCGTCGGCGCCTCGGGGTTCTACATCCAGATGCCGTTCATCATGGAGGCGGCGTTCGCCGGGCTGATCGGCGGCGTCCTCGCCTGCGTCCTGCTGATAGGCGCCCGCTACTTCCTCATCGACGCGGGCCTCTCGCTGCAGACCAAGCTGAACCTGATCGACTTCATCGGATGGGACGCGGTCATCACCAAGTTGCCGCTGGTCCTCGCGATCGGGCTGCTGATGCCCGCCGTCGCGGCGCTGTTCGCGCTCCGCAAGTACCTCAAGGTGTGACATGCGCCCCCTGGGCCGCACGGTGAAGCACCCGTGCGGCCCAGGGGGTTTGTCCTAGACTCGCTGTCATGTGGGGGCCCTTGTACCGGTGCGGGCCCCGCGGCCTGTGCCGCGGGGCGACCTTGACGTTGGTCTTCACCGGTGTGCTCGCCGCCGGCGCGGCCACCGGATCCCTGCCGCGCGACGAGACCGCCCGGGCAGCCGACTCGGAGGCGCGTCCGTCGGCCTTCTCCCTCGCCCCCGTGGACGGCCGGGAGTTGGCCGCGGCCGCCGCCGGAGCCGCCGCGGACGGCAAGTCCGCCACCCAGGCCGCCGAGGAGTTCGTCAGCCGCAGCGGCGACCGCTGGGGCGCGGTCTACGACGAGCGCGAGTACGAGGAGTTCGAGCAGGCCCTCGACGGCTCGTACACCGGGGTCGGCCTCTCCGCCCGCCGTACCGCCGACGGCCGGGTCCGGGTGGCCCGGGTCGAGCCCGGTGGCCCCGCCGACCGGGCGGGCGTCCGCGCCGACGACGTCCTCACCTCCGTGGACGGCGCACGCACCTCGGGGCGCCCGGTCGCCGAGGTGGTGGCCCGGCTGCGTGGCGACGGTACGGGCGAGAGGGCCGGGTCCGCGGTCGTCCTCGGGCTGGAACGGGACGGGCACGCCCGCACCCGGATCGTGCGGCGGGCCCGGCTCAGCACCGAGGCGGTCACCGTGCGCCGGGTCGGCAGCGGCTCCACCCCCACCGTGCTGATCAAGGCGACCGCCTTCACCCGGGGCGCGGGCGGCGAGATCCGTGACGCGGTGCGCTCCGCGCCCGGTGATGCCGGAATCCTGCTGGACCTGCGCGCCAACAGCGGCGGTCTGGTCGGCGAGGCCGTCACCGCCGCCTCCGCCTTCCTGGACGGCGGCCTGGTCGCCACGTACGACGTGCACGGCGAGCAGCGCGCCCTCTACGCGGAGGCGGGCGGCGACACGAGCCGCCCTCTGGTGGTGCTCGTCGACGGCGGCACGATGAGCGCGGCCGAACTGCTGACCGGTGCGCTCCAGGACCGGGGCCGCGCGGTCACGGTCGGGTCGCCCACCTTCGGCAAGGGCGCGGTGCAGATGCCGAGCGAGCTGCCGGACGGCGCGGTGGCCGAGCTGACCGTGGGGCAGTACCGCACTCCGGGCGGCCGGGGCGTGGAGGGAGCGGGGATCACCCCCGACCTGGTGGTCGGCTCACAGGCCCTCGAACGGGCCGAGACGGTATTGAGTGGCCTCGGGGGTGGGTCGTAGTGCGAAAATGACCGCACTATGGCCAAGGAAAAAGACACCGGGCGCAAGATGATCGCGCAGAACAAGAAGGCGCGCCACGACTACCTCATCCTCGACACCTACGAGTGCGGGCTCGTCCTCATGGGTACCGAGGTCAAGTCCCTGCGGATGGGCAGGGCCTCGCTGGTGGACGGCTTCGTCCAGATCGACCAGCACGAGGCGTGGCTGCACAACATCCACGTCCCGGAGTACGTGCAGGGCACCTGGACCAACCACGCGGCGAAGCGCAAGCGGAAGCTGCTGATGCACCGTGCCGAGATCGACAAGCTGGAGTCGAAGTCGAAGGAGACGGGGCACACCATCGTCCCGCTCGCCCTGTACTTCAAGGACGGCCGGGTCAAGGTCGAGATCGCGCTCGCGAAGGGCAAGAAGGAGTACGACAAGCGCCAGACGCTCCGGGAGAAGCAGGACACCCGCGAGACCAACCGCGCCATCTCGGCGGCCCGCCGCCGGCAGCGCAGCGCCTGACGGGGCGGCGCGCGGGGGTCCGGCGGGCCGTCCGAGGGGCCCCGGCGGGTTCGTCGGGGGTGGATCGGGGCAGACGGGAGGATGACCGGCAGGAATACGCTGGCATCGTCCGGCGTTGGTCACGTACGATGGGCCGTGCACCCCGACGAGGGTGCGCGTATTGAAAAATCAACATGGGGATGATCGGTTTCGACAGCGGATGTCGAAGCAGGGGAAGCGAGTCGAGGAAGCGACAATGATCTCGTAAACCATATGTCGCAAACAATAATCGCCAATTCCAAGCGCGATTCCTCCGCCTTCGCCCTCGCTGCCTAATTAGCAGCTAGCGAAGACTCTGCGGAGTGTCAGCCCGGGAGTGGTCCCGGCCCGGATCCTGGCATCACTTAGGGATCTAAACTTCTAGGCCCGGTCACGGGGCCTGGAAGGAAATCAAACAGTGACTGGGCCTGTCGGAGGCTTGTTCGCGTGACCTCCGGGGCCAAGAAAAGCGTAGCGAACTGCACTCGGAGAAGCCCTGGTTCCGCACCGTTGGACGCGGGTTCGATTCCCGCCATCTCCACCACCCCATGTAAGCCTCTGCCCCGCGAGTCCGCTCGCGGGGCAGAGGCTTTTCCGCGTCCGGAAGCCGTCATGCTCTCCGGAGCGCCCCGAGCGCCCCGAGCGCCCCGAGCGCCCCGCTCGGCGCCCGATGCCGAGCCGACGCCCGAACTCGAGGTGGCGCCCGAACCCGAGGTGGCGCCCGTACTTGAGGTGGCGCGGCCTGCGGGGCTTCCGAGCCGCCCCACTGACACCTGACACCTGACACCGCAACCGCCGTCCCGCTCCGTGAAACACCCCGCGAAAAGCCTGGATGCCGAGTGCGGACATGCTCCATCATCACCGGCATGCTCCTCGCTCATGAAGGCCTCTCACCGACCGTGCACCCCTCCGCCTACGTGGCCCCGACGGCGACGCTCTGCGGGGACGTCCGCGTGGGGGCGGGGTGCCGGGTGCTGTTCGGCGCGGTGCTGACCGCCGAGGGCGGGCCGGTGGAAGTGGGCGAGGGGTGCATCGTGATGGAGAACGCGGTCCTGCGCGGGACGCGCCGCGACCCCCTGCGCCTGGGACGGCAGGTCCTGGTGGGCCCCGGCTCGTACCTGACGGGGTGCGCGGTCGAGGACGAGGTGTTCCTGGCGACCGGCAGCAGGGTCTTCAACGGCGCCCGCGTCGGGGCCCGCTCGGAGGTGCGGATCAACGGCGTGGTGCACCTGCGCACGGTGCTGCCCCCGGACACCACGGTGCCCATCGGCTGGATCGCCGTCGGCGACCCGGCCCGGGTGCTGCCGCCGCAGGACCACGAGGCGATCTGGGCGGTGCAGAGGGAACTCGACTTCCCCGGCCACGTCTTCGGGATCGGGAGACCCGCGGACGGCGGGAGCATCATGCCGGCGGTCTCGGAGCGATTCGGCCGTGCCCTCGGCCGCCACCGCGACGACCGTGCGGTGTGACCGCCACCGCCACCGCGAACGGGCCGGCCGGGTAGGCCCGGCCCGTCACCGCTGCTCCGGGTGCCCCTTCCGCCCTCTCCGGCCCGTACCGGCGACCGCGACCAGGAGGGCGAGTCCGGCCGCGCAGGCGGGAGCGGCGTAACCGGTGGTGGCGCCGGTGTGTTCCACCAGCCATCCGCCGGTGGCCGAGCCGGCGGCGACACCGCCGAGCAGGGCGGTCACCGCGAGGGTCATCCCCTCGTTCAGCCGGCCCGCCGGGGTGAGCCGCTGCACGAGCGTCATACCGGTCACCATGGTCGGCGCGGTGGCCGCACCCGCCACCAGCAGGCAGAGCGCGAGGACCGGGAGCGAGCCGGTGGTGGCGACGGCCAGCAGCGGCAGGCACATCAGCGCGGTCATCGCGGCGAGGCAGAACGCCAGCCGGCCGGAGAGGTTACGGGCCGGGCGCAGCGCCCCGTAGAGCAGGCCGGCCAGACAGGAGCCGGCCGCCTGGAACGCCAGGACCGCGCCCCCCGCGTGGGCGATCGAGACGACCTCCATCGTGCCGAAGACCGCCCCCGTCGCCAGGAAGACGGCGAGCAGCGCGGGCATCCCGGGAGTGCGGAACGGGGAACGCGGCCCGGCGGTACGGGGGGCGGGCGGCGGCTCCGTGGTGCGCTGGGCGGCGAAGATCAGGATGCCGGTCATCATCAGGACCGCGCCGGTGACGGTGCCCGCCTCGGGGAACAGCGACCCGCACAGGGCGGCGGCGAGGACCGGGCCGAGCATGAAGCAGAGCTCGTCCGCGGCCTGCTCGAACGAGTTGGCGGTGTGCAGGGCCGCCGGGTCGTCCCGCAGCAGGTGTGCCCAGCGGGCCCGGGACATCCCGCCGGTGTTGGGGGCGGTGGCCGTGGCGGCGTACGCGACGAAGAGGGTCCAGGCAGGGGCGTCGAGGCGTACGCAGAGGGCGAGGGTGAGGGCGCCGAGCGCGGCGAGCGCGGTGGCGGGCACCGCGATCCGGGCCTGGCCGTACCGGTCGACCAGCCGGGCCGTCAGCGGGGCCACCACCGCGGTCGCGACCAGCCCGGTCGCGGTCACCGCCCCCGCCAGCGCGTACGAACCGCGCGAGCCCGCGATCATCAGCACCGCGCTGACGCTGAACATCCCCATCGGCAGCCGGGCGAGCAGGTTCCCCGCCGTGAAGGCGCGGGCACCGGGGGTGCGCAGCAGTCGCAGGTACGCGGTGCGGGGAGCAGGCCCCCCGGGGGCGGCGGCGGGGGCGGAACCGGAGTTCGGGGCCGGGCCGGGCGGGGGAGCGGGTGTCGCGGGGTCGGCGGCGGGGGCGGCCGGAGCGACAGGGGCGACAGGGGCGGCAGGAGTGGAGGCGGCAGGAGTGGTGGCGGCAGGGGCGGGAGCGGGGTTCGGCACGCTGCCAGCCTCGGCCGCGCGGGCCGGTCCGGTCCAACACCGGACCGGGACCGATTCACTCACCTGTGTTGTAGATTCCCCCGGTGACCGTCCCCGACCTCGATCCCCGGCTGCTGCGCGCCTTCCTCGCCGTCGCCGAGGACCTGCACTTCACCCGCGCCGCCGCCCGCCTCTTCGTGGCCCAGCAGGCGCTGAGCCGGGACATCCGCAGGCTGGAGCGGCTGCTCGGCGCCGCACTGTTCGTGCGTACCACCCGGCAGGTGGTGCTCACCCCGGACGGCGAACGGCTGGAGCCGCACGCCCGCCGGGTGCTCGACGCGCACGCGGCGCTCGGCGCGGCTTTCGCCGACGCGGCGGCTCGGCCCCTCCTCGTCGACCTGAACACGGACGGGATGACCGCCGCCCGAGTCCTGGCGAGGGCGCGCGAGCTCGCCCCGGAGTGCGAGCTGATGGCGCGCTTCGAGTCCGGTCTGACCTGGGCCGCCGGGGAGATCCTCGCGGGACGGCTGGACGTCTCCTTCGGCCGTGCCGCCGGCCTCGACCCGGCGGTCCGCGCGGGGCTGCGGGTACACCCCGTGCGCTACGAGCCGATGGCGGTCCTGCTCCCGTCCGCTCATCCTCTCGCGGCACAAGAGATCGTCGCCCTCGCCGACCTGGCCGGGGAAACCGTCTACGCGGGGGCGGGCAATGCGCGCACCCTGGAGTGGACCGGCCTCGCCGCACTCCTTTTCGACGAGTGGGGCATCGAACTGGCACCGCCCACTCCGCTTGCCGTAGGAGTGGCCGAATTTCGACGGATCATGGCGAAGACCGGACACCCCGTGCTAGGTGTTGTCGGATTTCCTCCGCTTCCCGGCACCGTGCTCCGCCCTCTCGTGCGCCCCGTCCCGCTCTCCCCGCTCCTGCTCGTCCACCGGAAGGGGATGCGGCATCCGGGTCTCGACGCTCTCTGTACGGCTGTTGTTCAACTGCAGTCGTCAGAAGGGTGGATGGTACGGCCACCTGGTTCCTGGCTGCCCGAAGCGGATGCCGTGGCGATGGCGTCCCACGGGTGAGGAACAACCCGAACCGGGGACATCGGCGTCAGCATCGTGCGCTACATTCATCAGTCCGGGCACATGGAAGACCGCCGTGCACGGACGGGGTGGGGACTCGGTCCGACGGCATGAAACCAGTCATTCATGTGTACCGGAAACATTGATGGGGGATGTGCGAGCACCTGTGGAAAATTGGCGAGAAGGCACCCGGACCGGGCACAGCCATGAGCCGCACGACGTGACGATCGAGCTGGACGGGCTGGGGCGTCAGGTGTCCGAGCTGAAGGCCGGGCCCGGCACGGCGGAGGCCGCGGACGGCCCCGTCTTCGTGGACGAGAGCGGACGCCGGAGCAAGAACTTCCGGCGCGCCGGATGGCTGGTGGCCGCCGGGTGTGCCGCCTTCGCCACCGTCCTCGTCGCCTCACTCCTCGGCGGCAGCGCGGCCGCGCCGTGGCTCCCGCTCACCAGCCAGGAGCAGAAGAAGGACGCCGAGAAGTCCGCGGAGGCACCCACCGCCGACCCCTCAGGAGCGAGCGCCGTCCTGGACGTCGACGATCCGGCCGCCACCACCGGTCCCACGCCCAGCGCCAGTGCCACGGGCGCGGCCGCTCCGGGCGCCGCCGACGTGTCGGCGAACACCTCGGCCCGCCCGTCGGCCACCGGCCCCGCCGCGAGCCCTTCCGCCACCGAGGCGGCCGTACCGGCCACGACCGGCGGCGGCGGTACCACTCCGAAGCCGTCCGCGTCGGCCCCGGCCCCGACACAGACCACCGAGGCCCCGGTCACCGACCCCGTCGATCCGCCCGACACGGATCCGGGGACGACGGATCCGACCACCGAGCCGCCGGTGACACCAGAAAGCAGCATCCCGTAAATGACTCAGCCCGCACCGCTGGTCAGGAACCGCCGCAAGGCCAAGGCGAAGCGCAGACTGCCGCTGCGCTACCTGCTGCCGTTCCTGCTCCTCGTGGCCCTGCTCGCGATGCTCGTCCTGCGCGGCTACGTGAACAGTGAGATCGCCGCCGACCACCGCGTCCGTGAACCCGTCGGAACCAGCCACGTCCCCGACCGGATCCTCGAGGGCGGACCCGTCATCGACGCCCGGTCGAAGACCGAACCGGCCACCTCGCTGCGCGTCCCCGACCACCACATCGTGCTCACCTTCGACGACGGCCCGGACCCCGAGTGGACGCCCCGGGTGCTGGACAAGCTGAAGGAGTACGACGCGCATGGCGTCTTCTTCGTGACCGGCACCATGGCCTCCCGCTACCCGGCCCTGGTCCGGCGCATGGTGGACGAGGGACACGAGGTGGGACTGCACACCTTCAACCACCCCGACCTCTCCTACCAGACCAGCAGCCGGATCGACTGGGAGCTCTCCGAGAACCAGCTCGCCCTCGCGGGCGCCGCCGGAGTGCACACTTCCCTCTTCCGTCCCCCGTACTCCTCGTTCGCCGACGCCATGGACGACAAGTCCTGGCCCGTCACCCAGTACATCGGCGGCCGCGGCTACCTCACCGTCGTCAACGACACCGACAGCGAGGACTGGAAGCGCCCCGGCGTCCGGACGATCATCGAGAACGCCACGCCGAAGGGCGGCAAGGGCGCGATCATCCTGATGCACGACTCGGGCGGCGACCGGTCCCAGACGGTGAAGGCGCTCGACACCTTCCTGCCCTCCCTGCAGAAGCAGGGGTACGAGTTCACCAACCTCACCACCGCCCTCGGCTCCCCGAGCGCGCTCACCCCCGTCACCGGGTCCGCGCTCTGGAAGGGCAAGACCTTCGTCACCGCGGTGGGTTTCTCCGAGGACGTCACCGGCGTCATGGTGGCCGGCCTCTCGGTGGTCGGTGTCCTCGTCATCGGCCGCTTCGGCCTGATGCTGCTGCTCTCCTTCGTGCACGCCCGCCGGGTGCGCCGCCGGAACTTCCGGTGGGGCGACGCCCCCGTCACCGGCCGGGTGTCGGTGCTCGTGCCCGCCTACAACGAGCGCAAGTGCATCGAGGCGACCGTCCGTTCCCTCATGGCCAGCGACCATCCGATCGAGATCATCGTCATCGACGACGGCTCGACGGACGGCACCGCCGTCATCGTCGAGGACATGCGGCTCCCGAACGTCCGCGTGGTGCGCCAGCAGAACGCGGGCAAACCCGCCGCGCTCAACAACGGCATCGCGCACGCCCGCTACGACATCGTCGTGATGATGGACGGCGACACCGTCTTCGAGCCGTCCACCGTCCGCGAGCTCGTCCAGCCCTTCGCGAACCCCAAGGTCGGCGCCGTCGCGGGCAACGCCAAGGTCGGCAACCGCGACTCGCTGATCGGCGCCTGGCAGCACATCGAGTACGTGATGGGCTTCAACCTGGACCGCCGGATGTACGACGTCCTGCGCTGCATGCCCACCATCCCCGGTGCGGTCGGCGCCTTCCGCCGCACCGCGCTGGACCGGGTCGGCGGCATGAGCGAGGACACCCTCGCCGAGGACACCGACATCACGATGGCCCTGCACCGCGACGGCTGGGACGTCGTCTACGCGGAGAACGCCCGCGCCTGGACCGAGGCGCCGGAGTCCGTGCAGCAGCTCTGGTCCCAGCGCTACCGCTGGTCCTACGGCACCATGCAGGCCATCTGGAAGCACCGCGGCGCCGTCTTCGACCGCGGCCACTCCGGACGGTTCGGCCGCGTCGGCCTGCCGTTCGTCTCGCTCTTCATGGTCGTCGCCCCGCTGCTCGCCCCGCTCATCGACGTCTTCCTGGTGTACGGGCTGATCTTCGGCCCCACCGGCAAGACCGTCGCCGCATGGTTCGGCGTGCTGCTGGTCCAGGCCGTCTGCGCCGCCTACGCGTTCCGGCTCGACAAGGAACGCATGAGCTACCTGATCTCCCTGCCGCTCCAGCAGATCCTCTACCGGCAGCTCATGTACGTCGTGCTGCTCCAGTCCTGGATCACCGCCCTCACCGGCGGCCGGCTGCGCTGGCAGAAACTGCGCCGCACCGGCGTCCTGGACGCTCCCGGCGCGATGCCGGGAGCACGCGTCGGCACCGACCGGAGGCCCGTCGGATGAGCTGGAACCCGCCCACCCCGCCGAGCGGCGAGGACACCGCGCGGCTGCGGGTCCCCGCCCCCCCGGCGCACCGCCGCGCCCCCCGGACCCACCAGGCGCCCGCACCCGCCGTGCCGTACGCCACCGCGCCCGGCAGCTACCTCGGCGACTTCGGCGACGGGGCCGGGGCGCCGCACCCGGGCCGGCACGCCGGCGGTCCCGCCGTACCGGAGGCGCCGGACGCCGCGGACACCGCACCGGCCGCCGCCAAGCGGCCCGTGCGCGACCGCTACCTCGACGTGCTGCGCTCCATAGCCCTGGTCCGCGTGGTGGTCTACCACCTCTTCGGCTGGGCCTGGCTGACCGTCCTCTTCCCGTCGATGGGCGTGATGTTCACGCTGGCCGGGTCGCTGATGGCCCGCTCGCTGGCCCGTCCCGCCTGGAGCGTCATCCGCAGCCGGGTGCGGCGACTGCTGCCCCCGATGTGGCTCTTCTCCGTCGTCGCCGTGCCCGCCATGTTCTGGCTCGGCTGGAAGCCGGTGAAGGAGGAAGGGCTCTGGTGGTTCGTCCGCCTGGCGAGCTACATCCTGCCGGTGGGCACCCCGCCCTACCCCGAGGAGAGCGGCTCCGAGGGCGGCTGGCTCGAGATCAGCTGGGCCGACCAGGCGGCCGGACCGCTCTGGTACATCCGCGCCTACCTCTGGTTCGTCATCGCCTCCCCGCTGCTGCTCAGGGCGTTCCGCAAGATGCCCTGGGCGACGATGCTCGCCCCGATCGGCCTCACCGCGATCTTCGGCACCGGACTGATCACCATCCCCGGCGCCACCGGCGAGGGCGTCGTGGACTTCACGGTCTTCGGCTCCTGCTGGATCCTCGGCTTCGCCCACCACGACGGAGTGCTGAAGCGCGTCCCGCGCTACCTCGCCGTCTCCTCGGCCGCGATCATCATGGGCTTCGGCCTCTGGTGGGCCTCCGGACACCTCACCGAGGAGGGGTGGAACCTCGACGAGATCCCGCTCGCCCAGGCCACCTGGTCGTTCGGGTTCTGCCTGATCCTGCTCCAGTACGCCCCGTCCTGGGAGAAGCTGCCCGGCCGCCTCGCCCCGTACGACTCTCTCGTCACCCTCGCCAACAACCGTGCCGTGACGATTTACATATGGCACAACCTGCTGCTCATGGCGACGGTGCCGCTGATAGACCAGATGTGGAGGATCGGCTGGGCCGACGAGCACCTCGGCCCCTACTCCGACGGCCTCTACACCGGGCTGAGTCTGATCCTCATCTGGCCCCTGATAGGGCTCGCGATCCTCGCCTTCGGCTGGGTCGAGGACGTCGCGGCGAAACGCCGGCCCCGGCTCTGGCCGTCCGGCAAGCCCGCCCGGCCGACGCCCGTCCCGGCGGCCGCGGGCGGCCACCACCGGCACTGACCGGCCCGTGGCCGCCGCCGCGCCCCATGGCTCCGGGGCGTGACGTTCTGCTCACCGGGCCGGTCCCGGCCCGGTGAGAGCAAGGTTGCGCACCGGTCACCTCACGGCACCGCGCGGAAACGCGCACTCCCTAGCGTCGGGAGCAACACCCCGACCCCCGTGGAGGCGCGTGATGGCTGGCCGTTGGATCGAGCACTGGGACCCGGAGGACGAGACCTTCTGGCAGGAGAAGGGCCGCCCGGTGGCCCGACGGAACCTCTGGTTCTCCGTCCTCTCCGAGCACATCGGGTTCTCCATCTGGTCCCTGTGGTCGGTGATGGTCCTCTTCATGGGACCGGAGTACGGGGTCGACCCGGCCGGGAAGTTCTTCCTGATCTCCACCGCCACCCTGGTGGGGGCGATCGTGCGTGTCCCGTACACCTTCGCCGTGGCCCGCTTCGGCGGCCGCAACTGGACGGTGTTCAGCGCCCTCTCGCTGCTGGTGCCCGCCGTCGCCGCGTTCGTGGTGATGGAGCCCGGCACCTCGTACGGCACCTTTGTGGTGGTCGCCGCGCTCGCCGGCATCGGCGGCGGCAACTTCGCCTCCTCGATGACCAACATCAACGCCTTCTTCCCGCTCCGCGAGAAGGGCTGGGCGCTCGGCCTCAACGCGGGCGGCGGCAACATCGGCGTCCCCGTCGTCCAGCTCATCGGCCTGCTGGTCATCGGCACCGCCGGCGCCACCCACCCCCGGATCGTCCTCGGCGTGTACGTCCCCTTCATCGTGGTCGCCGCGCTCTGCGCCGCCCGGTACATGGACAACCTCGTCCCCGTGAAGAACGACACCGGAGCCGCCAAGCAGGCGGTGCGCGAGGCCCACACCTGGATCATGGCCGTCCTCTACGTCGGCACCTTCGGTTCCTTCATCGGCTACAGCTTCGCCTTCGGCCTGGTCCTCCAGACGGAGTTCGGCCGCACCCCGCTCCAGGCGGCCTCCCTCACCTTCATCGGCCCGCTGCTCGGCTCGCTGATCCGCCCGCTCGGCGGCCGGCTCGCCGACCGGCTCGGCGGCGCCCGCATCACCCTCTGGAACTTCGCCGCGATGGCCGTCGCCACCGGCGTCGTCGTGCACGCCTCCGGAACCGAGTCGCTCCCCCTCTTCCTCGTCGGCTTCATCGCCCTCTTCGTCCTGACCGGTCTGGGCAACGGCTCGACGTTCAAGATGATCCCGGGGATCTTCCACGCCAAGGCGATCAGCAGGGGCCTGCGCGGCGAGGCGGCGGCCGCCGAGGGCCGGCGGCTCTCCGGGGCGGCCATGGGTCTCATCGGCGCGGTGGGCGCGATCGGCGGACTCGCCATCAACCTCGCCTTCCGCCAGTCCTTCCAGACCTCCGGCACCGGAACCGCCGCCTTCTGGTCCTTCCTCGCCTTCTACGCGGTGTGCTTCGCACTCACCTGGGCGGTATACCTTCGTCGTCCGCTGATCAGCCCCGCCAAGGCCCCCGTCGGCTACGCGGAGGTCTGAGGAGGCCCCGGAGAGTCGTACGACGTAACGGGCGGGAAATACGGGGGAACCGAGCCTGTCACGCGGGATTGACAGTCTCGGTCCACCGCACAGCGGCAGCGACCGCGGGAACGAGAGCCGGGTAGATCACGCCATGCAGGAAGACGAAGCGACGCACGGACCCCTCGCGGGCTTCACGGTCGGAGTGACCGCCGCCCGTCGTGCCGAGGAACTCGGCACCCTCCTCCGGCGCCGGGGCGCCCAGGTCCTCCACGCCCCCGCCTTGCGGATCGTGCCGCTCGCCGACGACAGCGAACTGCTCACCGCCACCAAGGCACTGATCGGCCACGCCCCCGACGTCGTCGTCGCCACCACCGCCATCGGCTTCCGCGGCTGGGTGGAGGCGGCCGACGGCTGGGGCATCGGCGACCAGCTGCTGGAACGGCTGCGCGGCGTCGAACTCCTCGCCCGCGGCCCCAAGGTGAAGGGCTCCATCCGGGCGGCCGGCCTCACCGAAGCCTGGTCGCCCGCCTCCGAGTCCATGGCCGAGGTCCTCGAACGGCTCCTCGGCGAGGGCGTGGACGGCCGCCGCGTCGCTCTCCAGCTGCACGGCGAACCGCTCCCCGGGTTCGCCGAAACCCTCCGGGCCGCCGGCGCCGAGGTCATCGACGTACCCGTCTACCGCTGGATGCCCCCGCAGGACATCGCCCCGCTCGACCGGATGCTCGACCTCACCGCAGCCCGCGGCCTCGACGCGATCACCTTCACCAGTGCCCCCGCCGCCGCCTCCTTCCTCGACCGCGCCCAGGCCCGGGGCATGACCCCCGAGGTGATCGGCGCGCTCCACGACGACCTGCTCGTCGCCTGCGTCGGACCGGTCACCGCGCTCCCCCTCCAGGCGCGCGGCATCCCGACCGCCCAGCCCGAACGCTTCCGACTCGGCCCGCTCGTCCAGCTCCTCTGCGCCCAGCTCCCGACCCGCTCCCAGACCCTGCCGGTCGCCGGCCACCGGATCACCGTCCGCGGACACGCCGCGCTCGTCGACGGCGAGCTGCGCCCGGTGCCGCCCGCCGGCATGGCGCTGTTGCACGCGCTGACCCGCCGGCCGGGGTGGGTGGTCTCCCGCGCCGACCTGCTGCGGGCCCTGCCCGGCAGCGGCAGCGACGAGCACGCGGTGGAGACCGCGATGGCCCGGCTGCGCACCGCACTCGGCTCGCCCCGCCTCATCCAGACCGTGGTCAAGCGCGGCTACCGGCTGGCCCTGGACCCGGTGGCGGACAGCAAGTACGGCGACTAGGCCATGCCTCCGGCGTTCCCCCGCGAACGCGAACGCGAACGCGAACGAGGGCGGGGCGGTCGGCGGGGGCGGCCGGTAGCCGTGCGAAGACCGGGGATAGCGTGCCGGAATGAACGACGCCCCCCGCCCCCTCTCCGACGGCAGGTCCCTGCGGCCGGCCGCACCCTCGGACGCCCCGGCGCTCGCGGCGGCGCTGGTGCGCAGCCGTACGTACATGGCTCCCTTCGAGCCGGTGCGCCCCGACTCCTTCTACACGCCCGAGGGACAGGCGGAACGCCTCGCCGGCCACACGGCGGCCGGGGGACTCGCCTGGGTCGCCGTCGACGAGGAGGACCGGGCGGTCGCCTCCTTCACCCTCTCGGGAATCGTGCGCGGCGCGTTCCGCAGCGCGGCCCTCGGGTACTGGGTCGACGTGGAGCAGACCGGCCGGGGCATCGCCACCGCGGCGGTCGGCCGGATCTGCGACCTGGCCCGCGACGACCTCGGGCTGCACCGGGTCGAGGCCGGAACCCTGACGTACAACCTCGCCTCGCAGCGGGTGCTGGTGAAGTGCGGCTTCGAGGAGTTCGGCACGGCCCCCCGGTTCCTCCACATCGACGGTGAGTGGCGTGACCACCGGCTCTTCCAGCGCATCCTGCACGACGACCCGCCCCGCGACTGACCGGAGCCGTCCGGGACTCCGCCGCGCCGCTCCTGTCGTCCGACCGGGTCCCGGTCCGCGATCGGGGTGCCCCGGCTGATGCGCATCGGCCCCCCGTCGCGTACGGTTGACGGCTGCCCAACGCACGTCAGAAAGGGGCCTCGGTGGCCGCGCAGGATGCCGCTGTCGATTCTCTGCGGGACCGGGAAATCGGTGTCGAACAGGATCATCTGGACCGGGTTTACGCCCGCCTCGAAGAGAAGATCGACGAGGCTCAATTCCTCATGCACGACGCCGTCAAGCGAGGTCAGGTCGGCACCCCCGGCGCCCTCGCCGAACGGGACGCCCAGGTCTTCCGGGCAGGCATCCACCTCAACCGGCTGCACAGCGAGTTCGAGGACTTCCTCTTCGGCCGGGTCGACCTGCTCCTCGGCGAGGACGGCGAACGCGGACCGGACGGGGCCTTCACCTCGGTCCAGCCCGCCGAGGGGGCCGTACGCGCCGACGACACGGCGGACATCGCCGAGACCCTGCACATCGGCCGGATCGGCGTGCTGGCCGCCGACTACTCGCCGCTGGTGATCGACTGGCGGGCCCCGGCCGCCGCGCCGTTCTACCGCTCCACGCCCAAGGACCCCGGCCGGGTCGTGCGCCGCCGTGTCATCCGCTCCCGGGGCCGTCGCGTCCTCGGCGTCGAGGACGACCTGATGCGCCCGGAGCTGACGGCGTACCTGGACGGCGAGAAGCTCCCCGTCATCGGCGACGGCGCCCTGATGGCCGCGCTGGGCCAGGCCCGCAGCCACACCATGCGGGACATCGTCTCCTCCATCCAGGCCGAGCAGGACCTGGTCATCCGGGCCCCCGCCGCCTCGGTCACCGAGGTCACCGGCGGACCCGGCACCGGCAAGACCGCCGTCGCCCTGCACCGCGCCGCGTACCTGCTCTACCAGGACCGGCGGCGGTACGCGGGCGGCATCCTGATCGTCTCGCCGACCCCGCTCCTCGTCGCGTACACCGAGGGCGTGCTGCCCTCCCTCGGCGAGGAGGGGCAGGTCGCCATCCGCGCGGTCGGCTCCCTCTCCGACGAGGCGGCCGGCGTCGCCGGCGCCACCACTTACGACGAGCCCGCCGTCGCCCGGATCAAGGGCTCCTCGCGGATGCTCCAGGTGCTCCGCAAGGCCTCCCGCGGCGCCCTCGACCAGCCCGCCCCGCGCAACGCGCCCCGCGAGGACGGCCAGCTCTCCTTCGGCGAGGAGAGCGCGCCCGCCGCCGCGCCGGGCGGCGCGAGACCCGCGACCCCCACCCGCCTGCGCGTCGTCGCCTTCGGCGCCCGGGTAGAGCTGGAGGCCGACGAGCTCCAGCGCATCCGCCACAACGCGCTGGGCGGCTCCGCCCCCGTCAACCTGCTCCGCCCGCGCGCCCGGAAGCTGCTCCTCGACGCGCTCTGGAGCAAGTCGTCCGGCCGCGGCCGCTACACCGACCCCGAGCTCGCCGCCGAGCTCCGCTCCTCCTTCGACGACGACGTCTCCACCGAGACCCCGTTCCTGGAGTTCCTGGACGCCTGGTGGCCGGAGCTCACCCCGCGCGGGGTGCTCGCCGCGATGGCCGACGAGAAGCGGCTGGCCCGCTGGTCCCGCCGCGTCCTCAACCAGGGCGAGGTACGCCGCCTCGCGCGCTCCCTCAAGCGCCTCGGCGCCGACGGCCAGGGCCCTGTCTCCGTGCACGACGTGGCCCTGCTCGACGAACTCCAGGCCCTGCTCGGCGCACCGCCGCGCCCGCGCAGGAAGCGCGAGGCGGACCCGCTCGACCAGCTCTCCGGGCTGGAGGAGCTGATGCCGCAGCGCGAGGAGACCCGGCGCGAGCGGGCCGAACGGCTGGCGGAGGAGCGGACCGAGTACGCGCACGTCATCGTCGACGAGGCGCAGGACCTGACGCCCATGCAGTGGCGGATGGTCGGACGCCGGGGCCGGCACGCCACCTGGACGATCGTCGGCGACCCCGCGCAGTCCTCCTGGTCCGACCCGGAGGAGGCGGCCGCCGCCCGTGACGAGGCGCTGGGCAGCCGCCCCCGGCGCCGCTTCACGCTCACCGTGAACTACCGCAACCCGGCGGAGATCGCCGAGCTGGCGGCGAAGGTGCTGCGGCTGGCCATGCCCGGTACGGAGTCGCCCTCCGCCGTCCGGTCCACCGGCATCGAGCCGCGCTTCACGACCGTGGGCGACCAGGAGCTCTCCGTCCGCGTCCGCGAGGAGGCCCGCCGGCTGCTCGACCGGGTCGACGGCACGGTCGGCGTGGTCGTGGCGATGAACCGCCGCGCCCAGGCCCGCGCGTGGCTGGCCGAGCTGGGGGAGCGCGTGGTCGCGCTCGGCAGCCTGGAGGCCAAGGGGCTGGAGTACGACGCCACGGTGGTCGTCTCCCCGGCCGAGATCGCCGACGAGTCGCCCGCCGGACTCCGGGTCCTGTACGTCGCCCTCACCCGGGCGACACAGCAGCTCACGGTGGTTTCGGCCGCCGCGGACCTGCCGGACGAGAACGGGGTGCCGGACCTGCTGCGGGAGTGACCGGCCGGGCGGCGCACGGGTCCGGGGCCCTGCCGGGGGAGTCCGGCGGCCCCCCGCGACGGGTGGTTCGGGGCACCGGGGCCCTCCTTCGCCGAGAGTCAACCCGCTGCGGGGGAATCACTTCTCCCGGGTGTTTGTTAGCCTGGTGTCGGCACCGGCTCGATCCAAGCCCCCGGGCCCAACCTTCGTCGCTACGAGCGACCTCTTGCCGCGAGGCGAGCATGGCGGGTCGGTGCCGTTCACGTCAGGACAGGCCCGCGCCACCCCAGGGTGGCGCGGGCCTGTTCCGCGTTCCCGGCCGTTTCCCGGGAGCCGCGGGTCCCGCGCTTCCCGCATGCCGGAAGTGATCTTTCGTACTGCGGCAACCATTACCGGCTACTCGTCGGTAGGTGCGACGATCGGGGACGCGTGCGGGGCGTGCCCCGCCGCTCGGCAATGAAGCTCAGGAAAGTGAAGGACAAGGCCATGGCAACGGCGCCCAGCGTCTCGTACTCGATGACGGTCCGGCTGGAGGTGCCCGCGAGCGGCACCGCGGTCTCCCAGCTCACCACGGCCGTGGAGTCCTCCGGCGGCTCGGTGACCGGCCTCGACGTGACCGCCTCCGGCCACGAGAAGCTGCGGATCGACGTCACCATCGCGGCGTCCTCCACCGCCCACGCGGACGAGATCGTGGAGGGCCTGCGCGCCATCGACGGCGTCCTGCTCGGCAAGGTCTCCGACCGTACGTTCCTGATGCACCTCGGCGGCAAGATCGAGATGGCGTCCAAGCACCCCATCCGCAACCGCGACGACCTCTCGATGATCTACACCCCGGGCGTGGCCCGGGTCTGCATGGCGATCGCGGAGAACCCCGAGGACGCCCGCCGCCTGACCATCAAGCGCAACTCCGTCGCGGTCGTCACCGACGGCTCGGCGGTGCTCGGCCTCGGCAACATCGGCCCGATGGCCGCGCTCCCGGTCATGGAGGGCAAGGCCGCCCTCTTCAAGCGCTTCGCCGGCATCGACGCCTGGCCGATCTGCCTGGACACCCAGGACACCGACGCCATCGTCGAGATCGTCAAGGCCATCGCCCCCGGCTTCGCGGGGATCAACCTGGAGGACATCTCCGCGCCGCGCTGCTTCGAGATCGAGGCCCGGCTGCGGGAGGCCCTCGACATCCCCGTCTTCCACGACGACCAGCACGGCACCGCCATCGTCGTGCTCGCCTCCCTCACCAACGCGCTGCGCGTGGTGGGCAAGGCGATCGGGGACGTGCGGGTGGTCATGTCCGGCGCCGGTGCGGCCGGTACGGCGATCCTGAAGCTGCTCATCGCCGCGGGCGTCAAGCACGCCGTCGTCGCCGACATCCACGGCGTGGTGCACGCGGGCCGTGAGGACCTGGTGGCCGCCCAGCCCGGCTCCCCGCTGCGGTGGATCGCCGACAACACCAACCCGGAGGGCGTCACCGGCACCCTCAAGCAGGCCGTGGCCGGCGCCGATGTCTTCATCGGCGTCTCCGCCCCCAACGTCCTGGACGGCGACGACGTGGCCGCCATGGCGGACGGCGCGGTCGTCTTCGCGCTGGCCAACCCGGACCCCGAGGTCGAGCCCGCCGTCGCCCGCCGCACGGCCGCGGTCGTCGCCACGGGCCGCTCCGACTTCCCCAACCAGATCAACAACGTGCTGGTCTTCCCGGGTGTCTTCCGGGGCCTGCTCGACGCCCAGTCGCGCACCGTCAACACGGAGATGATGCTCGCCGCCGCCGGGGCCCTCGCCGACGTCGTCGCCGAGGACGAGCTGAACGCGAACTACATCATCCCCTCGGTCTTCAACGACAAGGTCGCCGGCGCCGTCGCCGGTGCGGTCCGCGCGGCCGCCAAGGCCGCGGGCGTCGCCGAGGCCGCCCCCGCCGGACGGCTCTGACCCCACCCCGCCCGCGGCGCCCGCCCCCGGGCTCCGCGGGGGAACCGCGCGTCCTCGGCGACCCGTGTGCGGCGCGTCGCGCGTCGCCGTGTCCCAAACGCGCCTTTAGGGTGGCGGGCAGCGGGTACACGGCTGAACAGCGCTCAGGGTCCCGCATCCGCTGCGCACCGCTCCAGGAAGTCGACGGAACGTGACCATCGACGGACCGTGAAGCCCTCCGTGTGACACCGGAGGGTTCCGGATTGGCTTTCCCGCCGCAGGTGGGGGCAGGATGCGTAACCGGGCGCGAGGGTCTGACATCAGACCCGGGTCCGGGGACTGTCAGAGGGCCCTGGCAGCATCGGCTTCGATCTCACGCCTCACAGGCAAGAAGAACACGGGAGTACAAACATGAACCGCAGTGAGCTGGTGGCCGCCCTGGCCGACCGCGCCGAGGTGACCCGCAAGGACGCCGACGCCGTGCTGGCCGCGCTCGCCGAGACCGTCGGTGAGATCGTCGCCAAGGGCGACGAGAAGGTCACCATCCCCGGCTTCCTGACCTTCGAGCGCACCCACCGTGCCGCTCGCACCGCTCGCAACCCGCAGACCGGCGACCCGATCAACATCCCGGCCGGCTACAGCGTGAAGGTCTCCGCGGGCTCCAAGCTCAAGGAAGCCGCCAAGGGCAAGTAAGTCCCACAGGCGCATCGGAGGGCGGTCACCCGGACCAGGGTGGCCGCCCTCCGGCATATGCTCCCGGCCTGAACCCCGGGTGGTGTCCGGGCGGCTCCCGGCGGGCCCGTACGGGCCCGCGGCCGCCGTCCCGGTCCCCGAGTCCACCCGGCGGCTCCGGCGCCGCGCAGGGGCCGCCCGGAGCGTTCCCGGGGCCGTTCGCGTGTACGGAGCACCTACGGATGTGCGGCGACGACCGTACGCGAAGAGCCCGCCGCCCCGGCCGCGCGCGGGGCGGGCCGGGGTGACGGGCTCTTCGACACGGAGCCGGTGGCTCTCCGCGGGGTGGGTCAGACCGGCGAACCGCCGGGCAGTTCGACCTTGGCGCCGAGCTTCTCGAGCTTCTCCATGAAGTTCTCGTAGCCCCGGTTGATCAGGTCGATGCCGTGGACCCGCGAGGTGCCCTCGGCCGCCAGCGCCGCGATCAGGTACGAGAAGCCGCCGCGCAGGTCGGGGATGACCAGATCCGCGCCCTGGAGCTTCGTCGGACCGGAGACGACCGCGGAGTGCAGGAAGTTGCGCTGGCCGAAGCGGCAGTCCGAACCGCCCAGGCACTCGCGGTACAGCTGGATGTGCGCGCCCATCTGGTTCAGCGCCGAGGTGAAGCCGAGCCGGGACTCGTACACCGTCTCGTGGACGATGGAGAGGCCGGTCGCCTGCGTCAGCGCCACCACCAGCGGCTGCTGCCAGTCGGTCTGGAAGCCCGGGTGGACGTCCGTCTCCAGCGCGATGGCGTTCAGCGCGCCGCCCGGGTGCCAGAAGCGGATGCCCTCGTCGTCGATCTCGAAGGCCCCGCCGACCCGGCGGAAGGTGTTGAGGAAGGTCATCATCGAACGCTGCTGGGCGCCGCGCACGTAGATGTTGCCCCCGGTCGCCAGCGCCGCCGACGCCCAGGAAGCCGCCTCCAGACGGTCCGGGATCGCCCGGTGGGTGTACCCGTCGAGCCGGTCGACACCGGTGATCCGGATCGTCCGGTCGGTGTCCACGGAGATGATCGCGCCCATCTTCTGCAGCACGCAGATGAGGTCCTCGATCTCCGGCTCCACGGCCGCGTTCGACAGCTCGGTGACGCCCTCCGCGAGCACGGCCGTCAGCAGCACCTGCTCGGTGGAGCCCACCGAGGGGTACGGCAGCCGGATCTTCGTGCCGCGCAGCCGCTGCGGCGCCTCCAGGTACTGCCCGTCCGCCCGCTTCTCGATCGTCGCGCCGAAGCGGCGCAGCACGTCGAAGTGGAAGTCGATGGGCCGGCCGCCGATGTCGCAGCCGCCGAGCCCGGGGATGAAGGCGTGCCCGAGGCGGTGGAGCAGCGGACCGCAGAAGAGGATCGGAATGCGGGACGAGCCCGCGTGGGCGTCGATGTCGGCGACATTGGCGCTCTCGACGTGGGTCGGGTCGAGGACGAGTTCGCCCGGTTCCTCACCCGGACGCACCGTCACGCCGTGCAGCTGCAGCAGACCCCGGACGACCCGCACGTCACGGATGTCGGGAACGTTGCGCAGCCGGCTGGGACCGCTGCCGAGCAGAGCGGCGACCATCGCCTTGGGCACCAGGTTCTTGGCGCCTCGGACGCGGATCTCGCCCTCCAGCGGGGTGCCGCCGTGGACAAGCAGGACATCGTCTGTGCCGGTCATGAATCTCGCGTTCCGGAGTGGTCGGGCAGGGGGCCGAGGAAAAGGGTAATGGCCTCCTACCCCCCGCCCGGCAGGCGATGCGGCGTGTACCGACGCCATATCGCGGTCGCGCCACGCTCCGCGCGCCTCCCCTCGCACAGGGTCACGCTCCCGGGCGGCCCGGGAGCGTGCGCTCCCCCGTGCCCCCGCGCGCCCGGTCCGTGCCGCCCTCCGCGCCCCCGCCGGGCCACTCGGGCCCCGTACGGGACCGGGATGCGGGATCATTCCCCCATGACCGAGGTGTCCTCCCTCACAGGCCGGCTGCTGGTGGCCACACCCGCTCTCGCGGACCCGAACTTCGACCGCGCGGTGGTGCTCCTCCTCGACCACGACGAGGAGGGCTCGCTCGGCGTGATCCTCAACCGGCCCACCCCGGTGGAGGTCGGCGACATCCTCGAAGCCTGGGCGGGCCTCTCGGGCGCGCCCGACGTGGTCTTCCAGGGCGGGCCCGTCTCGCTGGACTCCGCGCTCGGGGTGGCGGTGATCCCCGGCGACGAGGGCCCGCTCGGCTGGCGCCGGGTGCACGGGGCGATCGGCCTGGTCGACCTGGAGACCCCGCCGCAGCTCCTCGCGGCGGCCCTGGGCTCCCTGCGGATCTTCGCCGGGTACGCCGGCTGGGGCCCCGGCCAGCTGGAGACCGAGCTCGCCGAGGGCGCCTGGTACGTGGTCGAGTCGGAGCCCGGCGACGTCGCCTCCCCGCACCCGGAGAAGCTCTGGCGGGCCGTTCTGCGGCGCCAGCGCAGCCAACTGGCCATGATCGCCACCTATCCCGACGACCCTTCGCTGAACTGACCGCCCCGCTCGCCAGTACCCTTGGCGCTCATGAGCACTCTTGAGCCCGAGCGCGGGGCAGGTACGGGGACCCTCGTAGAGCCGACACCGCAGGTGTCGAACGGGGACGGCGACCACGAGCGCTACGCCCATTACGTCCAGAAGGACAAGATCATGGCGAGCGCCCTGGAGGGCACGCCCGTGGTCGCCCTGTGCGGGAAGGTCTGGGTACCGGGGCGCGACCCCAAGAAGTACCCGGTCTGTCCGATGTGCAAGGAGATCTACGAGTCCATGGGCGCCGGCGGCGACAAGGACAAGGGCGGCAAGGACAAGAAGTAGCCCCTCCGCGGGCCCGACCCGAGGTGCCGGCGCGCGTCGGACACCCCCGCGGACCACGGATCCCCGTGCCGCGCCCCGGCGCACGGCGCGGGGATCCGCCGTGTCCGGGCGGGGCGTGGCTCCGGGCAGGCGGCGATGGCGGCCTGCGAGTGGCCGGGGACGTCGATCCCGGGGACGACGCGGATGTGCCGCTCGGCCACCGGTCCCGGCCGGTGCGGGCGGGTACGGGCCGGTGCCGCTGGTCCGGACCAGGGTTCAGTTCGCGGCCGGTGTGCTGAAGGATGCGCCCCATGTACAGGCACACGGACACACCGTCGGAAGCCGCCACGGCCACCGACCCGGCCGGGACCACGACCGCTCCCACCGACACGATCACCGCCCTCGGCCTCGTACCGGCGCCCTCGCGCGCCCGCGCCACCGGGGACGCCGCGTTCGTCCTGGACGACACCACCACCCTCGTCGCGGGACCAGGCACCGGCTCCACCGAACGCTGGCTGCGCGCCACCCTCGGTGCGGCCTTCGGCCTCCCGCTCGCCCCGGGGCGGGAAGGCGGCCCCGGCACCGTCGAACTGCGCACCGACCCCGCCCTGGCACCCGAGGAGTACCGGCTGACGGCCGGCGCGGCGACCGGGGTGCGCCTCACCGGCGGCAGCCCCGCCGGCGTCTTCCGGGGCGCCCAGACCCTCCGTCAGCTCCTCGGCCCCGGAGCCTTCCGCCGCGCCCCCCTCGCCCCCGCTCCCCGGCCCACCGTGCCGGCCGTCGAGATCGAGGACGCTCCGCGCTTCCCGTGGCGCGGCTTCATGCTCGACGTCGCCCGGCACTTCACGCCCAAGGACGACGTGCTGCGCCACCTCGACCTGCTGGCCGCGCACAAGCTCAACGTCTTCCACTTCCACCTCTCCGACGACCAGGGCTGGCGCGTCGAGATCGAGCGCCACCCGCGCCTCACCGCGACCGGTGCCTGGCGGCCCCGCACCAAGTACGGCCACCGCGCCTCCGACCTCTGGGACGAGACCCCGCACGGCGGCTTCTACACCCAGGACGACATCCGCGAGATCGTCGCGTACGCCGCCGAGCGGCACATCCGCGTCGTCCCCGAGATCGACATCCCCGGCCACTCGCAGGCCGCCATCGCCTCCTACCCGGAGCTGGGCAACCGCGACGTCGTCGACACCGCCGCCCTCACCCCCTGGGACAACTGGGGCGTCAGCCCCCACGTGCTGGCCCCCACCGAGACCGTCCTGCGCTTCTACGAGGGGGTGTTCGAGGAGATCCTCGACCTCTTCCCCGCCGAGGTCTCCCCCTTCGTCCACGTCGGCGGCGACGAGTGCCCCAAGGACCAGTGGAAGGCGTCCCCCCTCGCCCAGGCCCGGATCGCGGAGCTGGGCGTCGGCGACGAGGAGGGCCTCCAGTCCTGGTTCATCCGCCACTTCGACCGCTGGCTCACCGCCCGGGGCCGCCGGCTCATCGGATGGGACGAGATCCTGGAGGGCGGTCTCCCCGAGGGCGCGGCCGTCTCCTCCTGGCGCGGCTACGCGGGCGGCATCGCCGCCGCCGAGGCCGGGCACGACGTGGTGATGTGCCCGGTGCAGCAGGTCTACCTCGACTACCGCCAGGACGGCGGCCCCGACGAACCCGTCCCGATCGGGTACGTCCGCACCCTGGAGGACGTCTACCGCTTCGAACCCGTGCCGCCGGGCCTCTCCGAGGAGGCCGCCCGGCACGTCCTCGGCACCCAGGCGAACGCCTGGACCGAGGTCATGCCGGACCGCGCCCGCGTCGACTACCAGGTCTACCCGCGGCTCGCGGCCCTCGCCGAGGTCGCCTGGTCAGCCCTGCCCGCCCCCGCCGCACGCGACTTCGCCGGATTCACCGCCCGCATGGAGCCGCACTACGCCCGGCTCGACGCGCTCGGCGTCGGCTACCGCCCCCCGGGCGGTCCGCTGCCGTGGCAGCGACGCCCCGGAATCGGCGGACACCCCCTCGAAGGCGCACCCCCGGTCGTGTGATTCCGACCGCCCCCGTTTTCGCCCCGGCACGGCGGAGCGCGGGGGCGGTCCGGCCGTACGCACACCTCCGGGGGCCGCTCCGGCGACTTCGTACGGACGGCTCGTGTTGGCCGAAAGTTTGCGGTGCGTCCGGAGCCGCCGGACGGGCCCCGACCGCCCCGCACCGCGTGCCGTCAGGGACGACCGCCTCTCCCCGGCCCCCGGTGCGGGCCGGCGCGACGCGCCGAGGAGTGGCCATTCACACCCCGTACCGAAGTAGTGCGAACCAGGATTTTCGGGCCGATCGGTGACGGATGCAACCTTCGTGGACCCTCGCGCCGGACCAGCCGGAAGATGTGCCAGAGTTGCCACGTCCGGGCCGTGAGCACGTACCGTACGGCGCAACGGGCCGGAGGGCCCGGACACCGGGAAGGGGCAGCTGGGTTGACCACGCACGCACCGCAGGCGACGCAGTCGGTGACCATGCCTGCATCGATCGACGAGGCGGTGGCGGCCCTCGGCGCCATGCCCGCCGCGGTCCCGGTGGCCGGGGGCACCGACCTGATGGCGGCCGTCAACCAAGGCCTGCTGCGCCCCTCGGGCCTCGTCGGACTCGGTCGCATCAGCGAGCTGCGTGGCTGGAACTACCAGGACGGGCACGCCCTCCTCGGCGCCGGTCTCACCCACGCCCGCATGGGCCGCCCCGACTTCGCCGCCCTCATCCCCGCCCTCGCCGCCTCGGCGCGCGCCGCGGGCCCGCCCCAGATCCGCAACGCCGGCACCCTTGGCGGCAACATCGCGGGCGCCGCGCCGACCGGTGACACCCTCCCGGTCCTCGCCGCCCTCGAAGCCGAGCTGGTCATCGCCGGCCCCGAGGGCCGCCGCCGCGAGATGCCGGTCTCGTACCTGCTCGCGGGCCGGGAACTCCTCGAACCCGCCGAGCTGATCGCCTTCGTCCGGGTGCCGCTGCTGCACGCCCCGCAGGTGTTCCTCAAGGCCACCGGCCGCACCGGCCCCGGCCGGGCCGTGGCGTCCGTCGCCATCGTCCTCGACCCGGCCCGCCGCGGCGTGCGGTGCGCCGTCGGCGCCATCGCGCCGATGCCGCTGCGCCCGCTGGAGGCCGAGCAGTGGATCGCCTCGCTGATCGACTGGGACGGCGCGCGGGGCCTGGCTCCCGACGCGCTGGCCGCCTTCGGCGAGTACGTCGCCGCGGCCTGCATCCCCGACCAGGTACCGTCGGCCGAAGGGGAGGCGCCACCACCGCTGCCACCCGCCGTTCTGCACCTGCGGCGCACCGTCGCCGCACTGGCCCGGCGTGCGCTGGGGAGGGCACTGTCGTGAGTAACGAGGAACCCCGCGGCCGCCAAGGCCGGCAGGGGGATTACGAACCGGAGTACGACGCCGAGCCGCAGTACGGCTCCTGGCAGCCGACCCGCCAGAGCGGCGAGTACGACGCCGACGCGACGGCCTTCGTCCACCTGCCGCCGGAGGATCTGGCCGATGTCCCGCTGGCCGCCCCCGGCCACGGCTACGTGCCGCCGATGATCCTGCCGCTGACGCCCGCGGCCGGCCACGACCCGGCGGCCGGCGGCGGCTGGAACGCGCGGCCGCAGCCGGGGCACGACGGGCAGCCCGGCGCGGTGCACTGGCCCGACCCGAACCAGCAGAGCCCGTACCCCTCGTACGAGCAGTCGGCCGGGCACCACACGGAGCAGTGGAACTTCGTCGACGAGCGCGACCGGCCGGACGGGCCCGACGCCCCGGCCCCTTCGGGTTACGGCGCCGACCCCGGGTACGGCACGCGGCCGGCCCACGACGGGTACCCGCCCTACACCGCTCCCCAGGCCTACGAGCCGCCCTACGGGAGTGAGCGGGGCGACCGCGGTACGCACGACGCCCGGGGCTCGCACGACGCCCACGACGCCCGGGACACCCGCGGCACGCAGGAACACCCGGGCGACGGGAACCACACCGGTCACGTCGACCTCACCGGTCACATCGACCTCACCGGTCACGTGGACCTCTCCGGACAGGCCGAACCCGCGGGGCACACCGGCCAGTGGACGATCCCGGTCGCCGACGGGGAACTGCCCGACGAGTCGGGGGAGTTCGCAGCCTCCTCGCCGATCGACCAGTGGTACACCGGTGCCACCCCGCCGGCCACGCTCCCCGGCGGCGCGGCAGCACCCTGGGCTACCCAGGAGTACGCCGAGGCCGAGCCGGAGACCGCGGCCGAGCCGGAGACCCCGCCGGACCGGGAGGCGGACGCCGAACTCCCCCCGGAGCAGCCGGTGGACGCCGGTGACGACTCCGGGTCCGCGACCGCCGACGAGGGCCCCGCACTTCCGCCGGAGGTCCCGGACACCCGGGAAGTGGCGGACGTCCTGGACACGTCGGACACCGCACCCGGCCAGGACGGGCCACCGGCCGAAGCCGCCACCGCCGACGCCGCCGAAGTCGAGGCCGACGCCGAAACCGGGACCGAGGACGCGACCGGGCACGGCGAGGCCGGGGGTGAACTCCCCGACGCCCCGGAGGAGTACGCCGCCGAGGAGTCCGCTCCCAGCACCTTCGCCCCTGAGGAGTCCGCCCCCGAGGACGACGCCGCCGGCGCCCTGCCCGCCGCGGAAGAGCCCGCGCCGCGTGCGAGCGAGCACCCGAGCGTCTCGTACCTCCTGCACGTCAACGGCGTCGACCGCCCGGTCGCCGACGCCTGGATCGGCGAGTCGCTGCTCTACGTCCTGCGGGAGCGGCTCGGCCTCGCCGGCGCCAAGGACGGCTGCTCGCAGGGCGAATGCGGCGCCTGCAACGTCCAGGTGGACGGCCGGCTCGTCGCCTCCTGCCTCGTACCGGCCGCCACCACCGCAGGCAGCGAGGTCCGGACCGTGGAAGGTCTCGCCGTCGACGGCGAACCCTCCGACGTGCAGCGCGCACTCGCCGCCTGCGGGGCCGTCCAGTGCGGCTTCTGCATCCCCGGCATGGCGATGACCGTCCACGACCTGCTGGAGGGCAACCACGCCCCCAGCGAGCTTCAGACGCGCCAGGCCCTGTGCGGCAACCTCTGCCGCTGCTCCGGCTACCGGGGGGTGCTCGACGCCGTACGCGACGTCGTGGCGTCCCGCGCCGCGAGCGCCGAGGCCGCCGCCGTACCGCCCACCGCAGCCCCCGAAGCGACCGAGGCGCGCATCCCGCACCAGGCGCCGCCCGGCGCGGGTGGCGTCCAGGCCCCGCCGCACGAGGGAGACGCGCGGTGAGCCCCGCCGTCTCGCCGCCCTCCCGCCCCGGTCTCCGCGCGTCCACCTCGGCGGACGCGCGCCCGGCACCCCGGCCCCGCCGCGACGCCGCAGTGCGGCCCACCGTCACCGGTCCCCCCAGCCGCCGCCGAGGCGGAGCGAACGACAAGGAGGCGGCGTGACCAGCGACGCGGCCACCGCGGCCAACGCCACCAGCACGACCCTGCCCCGCACCGACGCGCCCGGCCCTCCCGGGAGCACCCCGGAGACGCGCGCGCACGGCCTCGGCGCCTCGCTGCCGGCCGCCGACGCCCGTGCGAAGACCGAGGGCACCTTCCCGTACGCGGCGGACCTCTGGGCGGAGGGCCTGCTCTGGGCGGCCGTCCTGCGATCTCCGCACCCGCACGCCCGGATCGTGTCGCTCGACACCGCGGCAGCCGCCCGGATGCCCGGGGTCCGCGCGGTCGTCACCCATCAGGACATCCCCGGCGAGGCCCTCTACGGCCGCCAGGTCGTGGACCGTCCGGTCTTCGCCTCCGACCTGGTGCGCCACCACGGCGAGGCGATCGCCGCCGTCGCCGCCGACCACCCGGACACCGCCCGCCTCGCCGCCGCCGCCATCGCGGTGGAGTACGAGGTGCTGGAGCCGGTCACCGACCCGGAGAAGGCGTTCGAGGCCGAACCGCTGCACCCCGACGGCAACCTCGTCCGCCACATCCCGCTCCGCTACGGCGACCCGGAGGCCACCGGCGAGGTCGTCGTGGACGGCCTCTACCGCATCGGCCGCCAGGACCCGGCCCCCATCGGTGCCGAGGCCGGGCTCGCCGTGCCCCGGCCGGACGGCGGCGTCGAGCTGTACACCGCCTCCACCGACCCGCACACCGACCGCGACCTCGCCGCCGCCTGCTTCGGCCTGGAGCCCGAACGGGTACGGGTGGTGGTGACCGGCGTCCCCGGCGCGACCGGCGACCGCGAGGACCCCGGCTTCCAGATCCCGCTCGGCCTGCTCGCGCTGCGGACCGGCTGCCCGGTGAAGCTCGCCGCCACCCGCGAGGAGTCCTTCCTCGGCCACGCCCACCGCCATCCGACACTGCTGCGGTACCGTCACCACGCGGACGCGGAAGGCCGGTTGGTCAAGGTGGAGGCCCAGATCCTGCTGGACGCGGGGGCGTACGCCGACGCGTCCTCCGCCTCCCTCGCCGCCGCCGTCGCGTTCGCCTGCGGACCGTACGTCGTCCCGCACGCCTTCATCGAGGGCTGGGCCGTCCGTACCAATAACCCGCCCTCCGGGCACGTCCGGGGCGAGGGCGCGATGCAGGTGTGCGCCGCGTACGAGGGCCAGATGGACAAGCTGGCCGCCAAGCTGGGCATCGAACCCGCCGAGATCCGGCTCCGCAACACCCTGTCCACCGGCGACCTCCTGCCCACCGGCCAGACCGTCACCTGCCCCGCCCCCGTGGCCGAACTCCTCGAAGCCGTACGGGACTTCCCGCTGCCCACGCTGCCGAAGGACGCCCCCGAGGAGGAGTGGCTGCTGCCCGGCGGCCCGGAGGGCGCCGGCGAGCCCGGAGCCGTACGCCGGGGGGTCGGCTACGCGCTGGGCATGGTCCACATGCTGGGTGCGGAGGGGGCCGACGAGGTCTCGACCGCCACCGTGCGCGTCCACGACGGCGTCGCCACCGTGCTGTGCGCGGCGGTGGAGACCGGTCAGGGGTTCACCACCCTCGCCCGCCAGATCGTGCAGGAGACCCTGGGGGTCGACGAGGTCCACGTCGCCGCCGTCGACACCGACCAGCCGCCGGCCGGCCCGGCCACCCACGGCCGCCACACCTGGGTCTCCGGCGGGGCGGTGGAGCGCGCCGCGAAGATGGTGCGCACCCAGCTCCTGCAGCCGCTGGCCCACAAGTTCGGCATGTCGGTCGAGCTCCTCCAGATCGCCGACGGAAAGATCACTTCCTACGACGGGGTGCTCTCGACCACGGTCACCGAGGCGCTGGACGGCAAGGAGCTCTGGGCGACCGCCCAGTGCCGGCCGCACCCCACCGAGCCGCTGGACGAGTCCGGCCAGGGAGACGCCTTCGTCGGGCTCGCCTTCTGCGCGGTACGCGCGGTGGTCGACGTCGACATCGAACTCGGTTCGGTCCGGGTGGTCGAGATGGCCGTCGCCCAGGACGTCGGCCGGGTCCTCAACCCGGCCCAGCTCGCCGCACGCATCGAGGCGGGCGTCACCCAGGGCATCGGCGCCGCGCTCACCGAGAACCTCCGGACCGCACGTGGCCTGGTCCGTCACCCCGACCTCACCGGGTACGCCCTGCCGACCGCCCTGGACGCCCCGGACATCCGCATCGTGAAGCTGGTCGAGGAGCGCGACGTGGTCGCCCCCTTCGGAGCCAAGCCCGTCTCGGCGGTGCCGGTGGTCACCTCCCCGGCGGCGGTGGCCGCCGCCGTCCGGGCCGCCACCGGCCGGCCGGTCAACCGGCTCCCCGTCCGCCCCCAGGCAGCCGTCGCGGCGGTCCCCAAGGGCTGAGGCCACGCGAGGGCCGAGCCACGCACCGCGTCCCTCCCGCGCCCCGGCGCCGGAGGGACACGGCGGGGCGCGCCCCCGGGCGGCGTGGCCCGACGCTCTCCGGCGCGCGCCGGAGCGGCCGTCCCTCCGCGCACGCGAAAGCGGCCGTCCCCGCACCATGGGGACGGCCGCTGCCGCGTTCGTACGACGCGATCCGCCGCGTCTTCCGAGGCCGTGACCGGATTCGAACCGGTGTAACTCGAGTTGCAGTCGAGCCCCTGAACCTCTCGGGCACACGGCCGAGGGGGTGTGCCTCGGTGTTGCCACGACCGTACGGGCCCCGGGACGCCCGGCTCAAGGGTTTCGCCGGGTCCGCAATACGACTGCCACACGCCGTTCACAACGGCGCGGTCCCCCCTCCGGACCCCCTCGGGCGGCGCGGGGACGCGCCCCCGGCGTACGGACCTACGACCGTCGGACCCCCTCACCCCCTCCCCGCGACAGGGATCAACCGGTCGCATGCCCCTTACCCTGGTGCGATGACCGCCCTGGACCCGCGCGACGCCGACGTCGCGGCCGCCCCCCTGCCCGCCCCGGCCCCCGCACCCGCCGACGACTCCACCGAGGGCGTGCTGGGGCGTACCTACCGCGCCCTGAGCATCGGCATCGTCTCCGTCGTGCTGCTCATCGCCTTCGAGGCGACCGCCGTGGGCACCGCCATGCCGGTCGCGGCGCGCGAGCTGCACGGGGTCCCGCTCTACGCCTTCGCCTTCTCCGCGTACTTCACCACCAGCCTCTTCGCCATGGTGTTCTCCGGGCAGTGGGCCGACCGCAGCGGGCCGCTCGGCCCCCTCGCGGCGGGGATCAGCGCCTTCGCGGTGGGGCTGCTGCTCTCCGGCGCGGCGACCGGCATGTGGATGTTCATCGCGGGCCGGGCCGTGCAGGGACTCGGCGGGGGACTGGTGATCGTCGCCCTGTACGTCGTCGTCGGCCGCGCCTACCCGGAGCGCGTCCGCCCCGCGATCATGGCCGCCTTCGCCGCCGGCTGGGTCGTCCCGTCCGTGGTCGGGCCCCTCGTCTCGGGCGCCGTCACGGAGAACCTCGGCTGGCGCTGGGTCTTCGTCGGCATCCCGGTCCTCATCGTCTTCCCGCTGGCGCTCGCGCTGCCCGCGATCCGGCGCAGGGCCTCGGGCCCGGCGGACGAGGCGGCGGGCACGAAGCCCTTCGACCGCCGGCGCATCCGGCTCGCCCTCGGCATCTCGGTGGGCGCCGGGCTGCTCCAGTACGCCGGCCAGGAACTGAACTGGTTCGCGCTGCTGCCCGCCGCCGCGGGGGTCGCGCTGCTGGTGCCCGCCGTCCGGGGCCTGCTGCCCACCGGGACCGTGCGCGCCGTGCGCGGACTGCCGGCCGTGGTGCTGCTGCGCGGGGTCTCCGCCGGCTCGTTCATCGCCGCCGAGTCGTTCGTCCCGCTGATGCTGGTCACCCAGCGCGGGCTGAGCCCGACGATGGCCGGTCTGTCGCTGGCGGCGGGCGGCCTGACCTGGGCGCTCGGATCCTTCCTCCAGTCCCGGCCGCGCATGGAGGTGCACCGGGAGCGGCTCCTCCTCGTCGGCATGCTCCTGGTCACCGCGGCGATCCTCGCCGCCCCCTCCGTGCTGATCCACTCCGTCCCCGCCTGGACCGTGGCGGTCGCCTGGGCGGTCGGCTGCTTCGGCATGGGCATGGTGATCGCGTCGACGAGTGTGATGATGCTCAAGCTCTCCACCCCGCAGGAGGCGGGCGCCAACTCCGCCGCCCTCCAGATCTCCGACGGCCTCTCCAACGTCCTGCTCCTCGCGATCGGCGGCGCGGCCTTCGCGGCGCTCGGCGGCGGCGCGGTGGGAGCCGTCCACGGCACCGTCGGCGCGGGCGCCGGGGGGAGCCACCCGGGGGCCTTCGCGGCGGTCTTCCTGCCCATGGCGGGGGTGGCCCTGGTGGGGGCCTGGGTGGCGACCCGGGTGCGGGCGCCGCACGCCGGCTGAGCCGTGCGGAGCGGCGTCGGCCGCTTGTGAAGAGGGTCTCAACCCGGCCGCACCGCGCCTCGTCCGTACGGGGTTCCGCCCGGCCCCCCGGTAAGGTGGCCCGGTTGTCGTATCGCGCACCGGGTGTCCCGGGCGGTACCGGCACGACCCCACGCACCCGAGAGACCCGAACCGGAGACCGTGACTACTACCGCCTCCCACCACCTCTCACCCGCCTTCCCCGGCCGCGCCCCCTGGGGCACGGCGGGCAAGCTGCGAGCCTGGCAGCAGGGCGCCTTGGAGAGGTACGTCCAGGAGCAGCCGCGCGACTTCCTCGCGGTCGCCACCCCGGGCGCCGGAAAGACCACGTTCGCGCTGACCCTCGCTTCGTGGCTGCTGCACCACCACGTCGTCCAGCAGATCACCGTCGTCGCCCCGACCGAGCACCTCAAGAAGCAGTGGGCGGAGGCGGCCGCCCGGATAGGGATCAAGCTCGACCCGGATTACAGCGCCGGGCCCGTGAGCAAGGAGTACCACGGCGTCGCCGTCACCTACGCCGGCGTCGGCGTGCGCCCGATGCTCCACCGCAACCGGTGCGAGCAGCGCAAGACCCTCGTGATCCTCGACGAGATCCACCATGCCGGGGACTCGAAGTCCTGGGGCGAGGCCTGCCAGGAGGCGTTCGATCCGGCCACCCGCCGGCTCGCGCTGACCGGTACGCCGTTCCGCTCCGACACCAACCCGATCCCGTTCGTGGCGTACGAGGAGGGGAACGACGGCATCCGGCGCTCCTCCGCCGACTACACCTACGGCTACGGCAACGCCCTCGCCGACGGTGTCGTCCGGCCGGTGATCTTCCTCAGCTACAGCGGCAACATGCGCTGGCGCACCAAGGCGGGCGACGAGATCGCCGCCCGCCTCGGCGAACCGATGACCAAGGACGCCATCGGCCAGGCCTGGCGCACCGCCCTCTCGCCCACCGGCGACTGGATCCCCAACGTGCTCACCGCCGCGGACAAGCGGCTCACCGAGGTGCGCAAGGGCATCCCCGACGCCGGAGGCCTGGTCATCGCCACCGACCAGGAGTCGGCGCGCGCCTACGCCAAGATCCTCAAGTCGGTCACGGGCGAGAAGCCGACCGTGGTCCTCTCCGACGAGAAGGCCGCCTCGAAGAACATCGACAGGTTCAGCGCCGACGGATCCCGCTGGATGGTCGCCGTCCGCATGGTGTCCGAAGGCGTCGACGTACCCCGCCTGGCGGTCGGCGTGTACGCGACGACGATCTCGACGCCCCTCTTCTTCGCCCAGGCCGTCGGCCGCTTCGTACGCTCCCGCAGGCGCGGCGAGACCGCCTCCGTCTTCGTCCCCACCATCCCGATGCTCCTCGACTTCGCCAACGAGATGGAGCTCGAACGCGACCATGTCCTCGACAAGCCGAAGAAGGGCAGCGACGAGGAGAACCCCTTCGCGGAGGAGGACAAGCTCCTCGCCGACGCCGAACGGCTGGAGGACGAGGAGACCGAGGACCAGCTGCCCTTCGAGGCACTGGAGTCCGATGCCGTCTTCGACCGGGTGCTCTACGACGGAGCCGAGTTCGGCATGCAGGCCCACCCCGGCAGCGAGGAGGAGCAGGACTACCTCGGCATCCCCGGCCTCCTCGAGCCCGACCAGGTGCAACTGCTGCTCCAGAAGCGGCAGACCCGGCAGATCGCGCACAGCCGTACCAAGCCCGCCGCGGAAGCGGACCTCCTGGAGAAGCCGGCCGAGGCGCGGCCGGTGGTCACCCACAAGCAATTGCTGAGTCTGCGCAAGCAGCTCAACACGATGGTGTCGGCCTACACCCACCAGAGCGGCAAGCCGCACGGCGTGCTCCACAACGAGCTGCGCCGGGTCTGCGGCGGCCCACCGAGCGCCGAGGCCACGGCCGGCCAGATCCAGGACCGGATCAAGAAGGTCCAGGAGTGGGCCACCCGGATGAAGTGAGGCGCGCCCGGGCGACCGGAGTGCGACGGCGGCCCGGTGCCGGCGGAACCTTCCGCCGGTACCGGGCCGCCGCCATCGGGCCGTCCTCAGCTGTGTACCCGGTGTCCTTCGGGCACTGCGGCTGGCAGCTTCGCCTCCGCACCGCACCCCAACTCCTCGGCCAGGCCGCGGGAAACGGCGTTGAGCACCGCGATCCGGTCCCTGGCCGTGCTGCTGGGACGGGCCATCCCTTCGTCGAGGTACATCTCGGCCTTGACGAATCCACCGGCCTTCCGGAACTTCGCCGTCGGGCACGCGAAGTACAGCATGGCGCCTTCGTTCTTGCCGACGGCGGCGTAGGACCCCACGGGATAGATGATCCTGCCGTAGTCGTCCCCGGAACCCGCAGGTTTTGCGGGGTCGGGGGAGACGGCTGTCGCGACGAAGTGGATGTCGATCAGCGGGAAATCGGAATCCCTGTCTCCCAGGTAGATCCTGCAGTCACCGCCCGGGATTCCCTCGCGGAGCCTCTTGGCGGTCGCCCGGAGGGAGAACTCGTACGGGTCTCCGTTCCTGCCGCTCCCTTCCGATTCCCAGTACTCGTCCGTGCCGCCGATCTTCCGGAGCGCGGCCCCGCCCGCTCCCCTCAGGGTGTCGTCGCACATCTGCGACGCAGGCCGCACAGCAGGCTTGTCGGCGGGTCCGCCGGCGCCCTCGCCACACGCGGTGAATCCCGCGACGAGCAGGACCCCGCACGCCGCCCAGTGGCCCTTTTTCCTCATGGCTTTCCCGTTCTGCGCATCGGTGCTCTCCATCGGGCGGTCAGCCCTTGTACGGGGCGCGCCCACGCTGGTCGTCGTGGCTTGAACCAATGCTGTAGGCGTAGTTGATTCCCTGGGTCCAGTTCCTCTCGTTGCTTTCCGCGGCCGCACCGGGGTTGTTGTCGAGGTAGGTCTGGTAGGCCTGTCCGAGCTGGTCGGTACCGGCGCTGTAAACGTCGTGGCTCGTCATCTGAGACTTCTGAGTGGCGTCGGCCTCGGCGCCGTCGATGCCCTGGTCGACCTCATGGCCGATGAACGTTTTCATCGCCTCGCCCACGGAGTTGGCGGCCAGCGGTGCGACCACCAGGGCGACAGCCGTGCTGCCTGGCAGCGGAAGGGCCGCAATACCAGCGCCCACGACCACCCCGGCGCCGAGCTTGACCCAGTCGCCCGACCGGCCGAGCGACTTGTTGGCCTCCTCGGAGTCGGCCTCGTAGGTCGTCTCCGCCTGCTGCACGCGCGCATGGTCCAAGATGCCGCGCGCTTCCGCCCCCGTCGTCATCGCATCGTGCGCCTTGTCGAAGTTGCCCTCGACCGACGCCGGACAGGCGTCGAGCGCGCTGAGCGTGTAGAGGTGCTGGGCCGCCGTGACCGTCTTGTACGAGGTCTCGTCCTGCCCCAACACGCTGAGGAAGTTGACGGCACCATCGTTGGTGAAGTTCGCCCGGCCGGCGTACTTGGGCGGGAAGACGTGGTCGTCCATGGCCCTCTCACCGATCCCCGACAAGCTGTAGTCGATGTCGTCGATGTATGCCGCTCCCATCTTGCCCAGGCTGTCCGCCAGTTCGGGCTGCTCGTGCAGCATCTTCGGGCCGTCCTCGCTGCCGTACAGGTATGCCACCTGCTCCATCACCCCGGCCGTCCGGGCCGTGCGGTGGTCCAGGCTGCCCGGGACCAAGGGGTCCTTGGCGGCCATCGGGTCGGCGTCGTACGCCCATCCGGTGGTCGCGGCCTCCAAGGCGTGGCCGAGGGCGTCGTGGCCGGCGACGACCTTGTCGTCACCGCCCATCAGGTACGCGTCCGAGAGCCAGATCCGGTCCTTGGTCAGGTACGTGAGGTGGTCGTTCACCTCCGCGTCCTTGTCGACGCCCGCCCCCGTGCCGTCGGGCTGGGCGAAGAACTGGGCAGAGGCGTCCGGGTTGTGCCCGAGCGCCTCCATGAAGCCGGTCATCGGGTCGCGGCCGCGGTCGTTCTTGTCGTAGAAGTTGAGGTCGCCCTGGTTCCAGTTGTTGATCCAGGGGTTCATGTCCTTGACGTTGCGTTCCTTGTCGTGGGCGACGAGCTCGTCGCCGTAGTCGTTGAGGAACTGGTCGTCGTAGTCGCCGAAGCGCATCAGATTGCTCATGACGCCGAAGCCGGTCGGATCGTTGGCGTCGTCGATGCCCAGGTGCTCCGGGCCCAGCTTCACCATCGTGTCCTCCCACTCCTCCATCGCCTCGCTGTCGGAGAGGGTGGCGGTGCCCAGCGTGACGCCGAGGTTCTTCTGGAGGAGCTTCGCCTGCTCCAGGCGCTTGGGGTCGGTGCCGTACCCCTGGTAGGGGTCGGCGATGCCCGCGTAGAACTCGAGGGTCTTCTTCGGGCCGGCCCCCGTGGCGAACTTCTCCGCGAAGAGCGGGTCGTTCTGGTACTTGGCGAGGCCCTCGTTGAGGGAGTTCAGCTCGGTCGGCGTGACCTTGTGCGGGTCCTTGGCGAGGATCTTGGAGAGCTTCTCCGCCTCGGCGATCGCGTGGGCGGCGGAGTCCCGGTCGGTGTAGTTCGCGTCCGAGAAGCCGTACGTGGCCTGGTCGACGATGAGGGTGAGCGCCTCGGCCGCGGAGGTGTCGCTCTCCGTCGCCCTGCGCAGAATGTCCTGGACCTGGTCGCGGAGGCGATCGACGTCCGCCTGATCGTGCTCGACCGGGGCGCCCTTCGCGGCGCGATCGGGGTGGATGTTCATGTTGACGACGAAGGAACCCTTGCCCTGGTCGACGACCGTCAGGTTCTTCTTCAGGCCCTGGTCGATCGCGTCGTTGAGCTGATCCCGGTACCCCACCAACTCGCCGCGGGTGTCGGCGAGGATCTTGGAGATGGTCTGCGCCTGGGTGTGCGCGTCACCGAACTCGTCCGCCGTCTTGTCGATGAACTCCCGGCTCACCGTGGCGTTCACGCCCGTCCAGTCTGCCTTGGCGGCCTTCGCCCGGAGGTTGTTCCTGGCGTCCGACTTGAGCGTGGCCAGGTTCTTGGTCATCTGCTCCCAGTCGGCTATTGCCGCGTCGAGCTGGGAGAAGTTCCCGAAGCGGAGTGCGTCGAGGTCCATCAGCGCGCCGTCCTCTCGTCGAATCCCGAGTCGAGGGTGCTGATGCTGCTGAGGGTCCCCGCGACGAAAACCTCGTCGCCGGCGTGCGCACCCCTGCTGTAGTCGAGGTGGTTGGATATGTGCGCCGTCGCGTCGAGCAGGCTCTGCACCTGGTCGACCCACCGCGCGGCCACGTGGTCCAGGGCGCCGCCGAGCGCGTAGCCCTCGGACGTCAGGCCGGAGGCCGCCTTCTGCGAGGCGACACGGGCATGGTCGCTGAACCGGTCCACATCCCGGTGCAGTCGGAACGCGGCGTCACCCACGGCCGCCAAGTCCTGCTGATCGACCCGCAGATCGCCCTGGGTGCTGACCGAGGGCTCCGGCGGCACGTGGTTCAACCGCATCCGGGTGGAATGCTGTTCGGCTGCCTGGTCCTTCAACCGCTCCCATTCGTCCCATGCCATGGACTGACTCTCCCCGTGGTTCCGGCTCCCCGGCTGGAGGCCGTACGGCGGGGAAACCTACCAACCGGACGGGTTGCCCGTGTCGCTTAATCGAACGGATGGCGGAAATGGTCCTCCGCCACGGTGAGAACCATGATTTTTTGTCACGTACTGTTAACGCCGGTTCGCCAGCGGTGGCCCTGGTGACGCTCCGCGTCGTCCGACATGGACGCGCGTAGACGTCCGCGTTCCGGACGCTTCCGCGCTGACCGGCGGTTATGGGGCGCGGGATCGACGGGGGACCGGATTCTGGACGAGGCCTTCCGCTGAGCGGACTGCCTCGCTACTGTCCGTCCATATGTGAACGCCCCGTGGCAATATCGCCGCGGAGCGCAGCCGGTTCCAGGTCGTATCCGCGCGCGCCGTGCCCTCCGGGTGACCGGTGCGCCTTCCGGACACGGCCCGGACCAGACCGGCGGCCTCTCTCCGTGCGTCGCCGCTGGGACCGGCGCCGTGTGTACGCGGAGGCGGCTGTCGTCGCTCACCTTCGGAGGGGACGGGTTGTGACCGCGGAGACTTCCCAGACACTCGACAGAGGACTTCGGGTCCTCAAACTGCTCGCCGACACCGACCACGGGCTGACCGTCACCGAGCTGTCCAACCGGCTCGGCGTCAACCGCACGGTCGTCTACCGGCTGCTGGCCACCCTCGAACAGCACACCCTCGTGCGCCGCGATCTCGGCGGCCGGGCCAGGGTCGGACTCGGCGTACTGCGCCTGGGCCGCCAGGTGCACCCCCTCGTGCGGGAGGCTGCCCTGCCCGCCCTGCGCTCCCTGGCCGAGGACATCGGGGCCACCGCCCACCTGACGCTGGTCGACGGTTCGGACGCGCTCGCCGTCGCCGTCGTGGAACCCACCTGGACCGACTACCACGTGGCCTACCGGCCCGGGTTCCGTCACCCCCTGGACCAGGGCGCCGCCGGCCGGGCCATCCTCTCCGCCCGGCAGCGCGGCGCTGTCGACCACCCCGGTTTCACCCTCACCAAGGGGGAGCTGGAGGCCGGTGCCAGCGGCGCGGCGGCACCGCTGGTCGGGGTCTCCGGCGTGGAGGGCAGTGTGGGCGTGGTCATGCTCGCGGACTCCATCCCCGACCGGGTGGGCCCCCGCGTCCTGGACGCCGCCCGCGAGGTCGCCGACGCCCTGCGCTGACGGAGCCGTCGACGACCGCCCATTACTGACAGGTGCACGATCCTTCGGCGTCGTACGGTAGCGGGGCGGGGGGGTGCCCGTCCCGCGACTGCTCGCGGGCCCGGCGCCGGAAGCGGGGCGCACCGACCGATAGATTGGCGGGGTGCCCCTTCGTCTCTCGCGCCCCCGCACCCTCGCTCTCTGCGCGCTGCCGGTACTCGCCCTGTTCGGGACCGCCGCCTTCGCCCCGCTGCCGTTCACCCTGGCCCAGCCGGGCACCACGGCGAACGTCCTCGGCGCCGCGAACGGCAAGCCGGTGATCACCGTCACCGGGGCACCCACCCGCACCACGGAGGGCCAGCTGCGGATGACGACGATCGTCGCGACCGGCCCCACGGCGGACGTGCGCATCGGCGACGTCGTCGACGGCTGGTTCCGTACGGACCGGGCGGTCATGTCGCGGAACTCGGTGTACCCGACCGGGGGCTCCGAGAAGCAGATCGAGCAGCACAACCTGAACGACATGAAGGAGTCCCAGGACGTCGCCGTGGACGCGGCCCTGAACTACCTCGACCGCGAGCAGGGACCGATGAGGTTCTCCCTCGACCTCGGTGACATCGGTGGTCCGAGCGCCGGCCTCTTCCTCGCCCTCGGCATCATCGACAAGCTCGACGGGAACGGCTCCGGCGGCGACCTCACCGGGGGCCGCACCATCGCCGGTACGGGCACCATCACGGCGGACGGCACGGTCGGCGCCGTCGGCGGGGTGTCCATGAAGACCCAGGCCGCCCGGCGGGACGGGGCGACCGTCTTCCTCGTACCGAAGGGCGAGTGCACCGAGGCCCGGGCCGAGCTCCCGAAGGGGCTGCGGCTGATCCCGGTGACCACCCTCAAGGGCGCGGTCTCGGCCCTCGACGCCCTGGACCGGGGCGCGAGCGTCCCACGCTGCTGAGCGCGCGGGGGCGGGCGGGTCCCGCCGGCTCCCCGCCGCCGGGGCGGCGACCCCGCCCGTTCCTCACCCGTCCTTGATGAACCCCTCCTCCAGCAGCCATTCCAGCGCCACCTCGTGCGGGTCCGCGCCCTCCACGTCGACCTTGGCGTTGAGCTCCTGGGCGACCTCGGTCGTCAGCTTGGCGCTCAGCGGGTCCAGCAGGTCCGCGATCACCGGGTACGTGTCGAAGGTCGCCGTGTGGATGACCGGCGCGGCGTTGTAGTTCGGGAAGAAGTGCTTGTTGTCGGCGAGTACGTCGAGGTTCATGGCCTTGATCCGGCCGTCCGTCGTGAAGACCTCGCCCAGCAGGCAGGAGTCCGACTTCGACACCTGGGTGTAGATGATCCCGGCGTCCATCTTGCGGATGTTCGAGGCCGGCACGGACATGCCGTACGCCTTCTCCATCCCGGGCAGGCCGTCGTCGCGGGAGGCGAACTCGTTCTCCACGCAGATCGTCACCGCCGACGGGTCCTTCTTCGACAGCGCCGCCACGTCGGACAGGTCCTTCAGCTTGTACTTCTCGTTCTTCTTCCGGCTGATGGCGAGCGCGTAGGTGTTGTTGAGGGTGGACTGGGGGAGCCAGGTCACCCCGTTGCGCCGGTCGACGTCGCGTACCGCCTCCCACTGCTCCCGCGGGTCGTCGATCGGCTCCGCGTTGCCGAGGTAGGTGATCCAGCCGGTGCCCGTGTACTCGTACATCGCGTCCGCGTCGCCCTGCACGATCGCCTCGCGGGCGCTGATCGAGCCGGGGAGATTGGTGCGGTCCAGCACCTCCGCTCCGGCGGCCTGGAAGACCAGGCCGATCATCTGGCCGAGGATGATGTTCTCGCTGAAGTTCTTCGAGGTGACCGTCAGCGAGGCGCCCTTGAGGGGCTCGCCGGCGCCCACCGAGCCCGGCGACACGTCGTCCACCATCACCGAGCCGCTCTTCAGCCCGCACCCGCCGAGCGCCAGCGCCAGTACCGCGACCCCGGCCGCTCCCGCCCGCAGCCGGGCCACTCCCGTACGCGATCCGCTCGCCCGCGTCCTCACGGTGCCTCCAGTCCGCGCGGCGTCAGCACCAGCTCCACCAGCGAGGCCAGCCAGTCCACCAGCAGCGCGAGCACCACCGTCAGCACCGACCCCAGCACCAGCACCGGCATGCGCTGCGTCTGGATGCCCGAGGTGATCAGGTCGCCGAGCCCGCCGCCGCCGCCGAAGGTGGCGAGCGTCGCCGTGCCGACGTTCAGCACCAGGGCCGTCCGCACCCCCGCCAGGATCAGCGGGACGGCGAGCGGCAGCTCCACCTTCGCCAGCGTCCCCGTCCCCGACATCCCGATGCCGCGCGCGGCCTCGACCAGCGTCGGGTCGATCGACTTGAGCCCCGCCACCGTGTTGGAGAGCACCGGCAGCACCGCGTAGATCACCATGCCGGTGATCGCCGTGGACGGGCCGATGCCCAGCCAGATCACCAGCAGCGCCAGCAGGCCGATCGCCGGAGTGGCCTGACCGATGTTGGCGACGGCGGTGAAGAGGGGCGCGGAGCGCGACAGGCCCCGGCGGGTGAGCGCGATGCCCAGCGGGATGGCGATGATCAGCACCCAGAACGTCGAGATCGCCGTCAGCCGGACATGCTGCCACCAGCGCAGCTCCACCGTGTCGCCCGCGATGGAGTTCTCCGCGATCGAGTCCAGGGTGACGTTGTTGATCCAGAAGTACGTCACCACCAGCACCACCGCCAGCACCAGCGGCAGCACCACCAGCTTCTGCAGGGTGATCCGGCGCGGCGGACGAGACGGGGGAGCGGGTGGCTCGCTCTCCTCGTCCCGGAACGCCTTCCCCCCGACGTCGTGCTCGCCCGGCGGCCGGGCCGGCTCCGAGGCCCTGCCGGACGGGTCGCGGCCCTGGCGGCTGCTGGGAGTCATGCGCCGCCACCTCCCTCCAGCTCCTGCTCCGTCTGATGGCTCCGCAGCTCCTCCAGCTCGTGCTGGTGCTCCATCGCGGTCAGCCGGTCCGCCTCCAGCAGCTCCTGCACGTTGTCCATCAGGGTGCGCATGTCCACCACCCCGACGAACTCGCCGCGCCGCCCCGTCACCGCGGCCCGCCCCCCGCTGTCGGTGAGCACCGCCTCCAGCGCGTCGTGCAGCGTGGCGTCCCGGGTCACCGTGTCGTGCACCAGCTGCCCCGCCCGTGCCAGCGAACCCCGCGCCCGCATCAGGTCGCCGCGCCGCAGCCACTTGTACGGGCGGTTCTTGCGGTCCAGCATCAGCAGCTCGTTGTGCGGGCCGCTGCGCAGTTTGTTGAAGATGTCCTGGAGCGGGTCGTCCACGGTCACGGTGGGGAAGTCGGCCACCACCACGTCCCGCACCCGGGTGAGGTTGAGCCGCTTCAGCGCCGCACCGGCCCCGACGAAGCCGGAGACGAAGTCGTCCGTCGGGTTGGTGAGGATCGCCTCCGGGGTGTCGAACTGCGCGATGTGCGAGCGCTCCCGCAGCACCGCGATCCGGTCACCGAGCTTGATCGCCTCGTCGAAGTCGTGGGTGACGAACACGATCGTCTTGTGCAGCTCGTGCTGGAGCCGGATCAGTTCGTCCTGGAGGTGGTCGCGGGTGATCGGGTCGACGGCCCCGAACGGCTCGTCCATCAGCAGCACCGGAGGGTCGGCGGCGAGCGCCCGGGCCACCCCCACGCGCTGCTGCTGACCACCGGAGAGCTGACGCGGGTACCGGCCGTGGAACTCCCGGGGATCGAGCCCGACCAGGTCGAGCATCTCCTCCACCCGGTCCTTCACCTTCCGCTTCGACCAGCCGACCATCTTCGGTACGAGGGCGATGTTGTCGGCGACCGTCATGTGCGGGAAGAGCCCCGAGGACTGGATCGCGTACCCGATCTTCCGCCGCAGCTTCACCGGGTCCATGTCGGTGACGTCCTCGTCGCCGATCCTGATCCGCCCCGACGTCGGCTCGATCAGCCGGTTGATCATCTTCAGCGTGGTCGACTTCCCGCACCCCGACGGGCCGACGAAGATCACCGTCTCGCCCGCCCTGATGTCCATGGAGACGTTCTCCACGGCCGGGTTCGGGTTGCCCGGGTAGAGCTTGGTGAGGTTCTCCAGCTGGATCGTCGCTCCGGAGGTCTCCCGCGCCGCCTCCGGCTCGGCGGTGGTGTCGCCTGCGGTGTCAGACACGGATCCCCCTGGGAATGGTCAGCCGGCCGAGCAGGACGTACGCGGCGTCGAAGAGAAGGGCGAGGATGACGATGCCGAGCGTGCCGGCGAGGACCTGGTTGATCGCGTTGGCGCTGCCCAGTGAGGCGATGCCCCGGAAGATCTCGTTGCCGAGCCCCGGCCCGGAGGCGTACGCGGCGATGGCGGCGATCCCCATCAGCATCTGGGTGGCGACCCGGATGCCGGTGAGGATCGGCGGCCAGGCGAGCGGCAGCTCCACCCGGCACAGCCGGGCGATCCGCGACATCCCGATGCCCTTCGCCGCGTCCACCAGGGAGGGGTCCACTCCGCGCAGCCCGACGATGCAGTTGCGGACGATGGGCAGCAGCCCGTACATCGTCAGGGTGATCACGGTGGGCGCCACCCCGAGCCCGACCAGCGGGATCAGCAGACCGATCGCGGCCAGCGAAGGGATGGTCAGGATCGTCGCGGTGGACGTGATGGCGAACGCGCCGCCCCAGCCGCTGCGGTAGCTGACCACTCCGATCAGGACCCCCAGCACCGTCGCGATGACCATGCACTGGAAGACCGCGCTGACGTGCTGGAAGGCATCGGTGAGCAGTTGCTGGTGCCGGGTCGTCACGTACTCCCAGAAGCTCAACGCGCACTCCCTCGGATCAGTCGGTGTCCTTCGCGGCCTGCTCCACGAGCGGGATGACCCGCAGCGGTACGGGGTTCTCCATGACGATCGCCGTGGAGGCCCGGACGATGCCATCAAATCCGACGACCCGGTCGATGACCCGCTGGAGATCGGCGTTCGACCGGGCCACGAGGCGGCAGAGCATGTCCCCGTGCCCGGTCGTCGTGTGCAGCTCCAGCACCTCCGGAACGCCCCTCAAGTGGGCCCGCACGTCGGTGCCTTGGCCCTGTTTGATCTCCAGCGTCGCGAAGGCGGTGACGGGGTAGCCGAGCGCCGCCGGGTCCACCTCCGGACCGAACCCCCGGATGACTCCATTCGACTGAAGGCGGTCCAGCCGGGCCTGCACCGTGCCGCGCGCCACCCCGAGCCGCCGGGACGCCTCCAGCACTCCGATACGGGGCTCCCGGGCCAGCAGCACGATCAGTTCCCCGTCCAGTCGATCGATCCCCACGGTGCACCCCGGCCCTTCGGATGTGATGGTCATCATGTACGGACAGCCCGCCCATACTGGCCTCCTACTGGACGGATTGTGCAGTGAAAACGCGAACTGTTGCGCACCCTGCCGTACGAGGGGAGCCTCGGACCATGACAGAGACCCTGCACACCACTCCTGACACCGCCCGGCAGGCCGATCCCTTCCCGGTCAAGGGGATGGACGCGGTCGTCTTCGCCGTGGGCAACGCCAAGCAGGCCGCGCACTTCTACTCGACGGCCTTCGGCATGAAGCTGGTCGCCTACTCCGGACCGGAGAACGGCAGCCGCGAGACCGCGAGTTACGTCCTGACCAGCGGCTCCGCCCGCTTCGTGTTCACCTCCGTCGTCAAGGCCTCCACCGAACGGGGTGCCTTCCTGGCGGAGCACGTCGCGGCCCACGGCGACGGCGTGATCGACCTCGCCATCGAGGTCCCGGACGCCCGCGCGGCGTACGCCTACGCCGTCGAGCACGGTGCGACGGGCCTCGCCGAGCCGTACGAGCTCGAGGACGGGCACGGCACCGTCGTGATGGCCGCCATCGCCACGTACGGCACCACCCGCCACACACTGGTCGAGCGCGGCGGCTACGACGGCCCCTACCTCCCGGGCTTCGCCGCCGCCGACCCGCTCGTCGAGCCCCCGGCCACGCGCGTCTTCCAGGCGATCGACCACTGCGTCGGCAACGTCGAACTCGGCCGGATGGACGAGTGGGTGGCGTTCTACAACAAGGTCATGGGCTTCACCAACATGAAGGAGTTCGTCGGCGACGACATCGCCACCGAGTACTCCGCGCTGATGTCGAAGGTCGTCGCGGACGGCACCCTGAAGGTCAAGTTCCCGATCAACGAGCCGGCCGTCGCGAAGAAGAAGTCGCAGATCGACGAGTACCTGGAGTTCTACGGCGGCGCCGGCGTCCAGCACCTCGCGCTCGCCACCCAGGACATCGTCGCCTCCGTCCGTGCGATGCGCGCGGCCGGTGTCCAGTTCCTGGACACCCCCGACTCGTACTACGACACCCTCGGCGAGTGGGCCGGCGAGACCCGCGTCCCGGTCGAGACCTTGCGCGCGGAGAAGATCCTGGTCGACCGCGACGAGGACGGCTACCTGCTCCAGATCTTCACCAAGCCGGTCCAGGACCGTCCGACCGTCTTCTTCGAGATGATCGAGCGGCACGGCTCGATGGGCTTCGGCAAGGGCAACTTCAAGGCCCTCTTCGAAGCGATCGAGCGCGAGCAGGAGCTCCGCGGCAACCTCTGAAGCCGCCCACGACCCGTGCACGTCGGCCCGCGCCCCCACACCCGGGGGCGCGGGCTCCCGGGTGATGGGTTGCGCGCCCCGTGTCATGGACAGCGCACCCCGGGGAAGACGGCCACCATGAACGCCACATCCTCCCGGCGGACGCGCCGCCTGGCTCCCCTGCTGGTGGCCCTCCCCCTCCTCGCGGCGTGCGGCGGCGGACACGACGGCGACTTCCGCACCCGGCCCGAACCCGACGCGGCCCCCGCCCTCTCCCGGGACACCCACCTGGTGATCACCACCGAGAACGGCGTACGGCTGCGCCCCGGGGACGGCGAACACCCCGTCACCGACCCCCAGGTACGGGCGCGTTGGTCGCACCGGGACGACACCTGGGTGCTCGACCTGACCTGCCCCGGCCACGACGGCGACGGGCGGGACGGCGACGGCCAGGACGGCGACGGGCGGGACGGCGACGGCCGTGACGGGGCGTGCCCGCGCATGCCCGCGATCGACGTACCCGCCGTCGCCTCCGTCACGGTCACCGCCCGGAACGCGGGCATCGACGTGGCCGGGGTCGCCGCACCCCTCGACCTCACCACCGTCAACGGGGACGTGACCGTCGTCCGCTCCGGCCGGGACGACGCCACCGTCCGCCTCACCACCCGCAACGGCTCCGTCCGCGCCGGCACCCTGAGGTCGGGCCGGCTGCACGCCGAGACGGTCAACGGCGACGTCACCCTCGGCTCCACCACCTCGCCGGCACCGCTCTCCGCCGCCACCACCAACGGCTCGCTCCGGGTGTCGCTGCCGCAGTCCGGCCCCGCCTACCGCGTCGCCGCCACCGCCCGCAACGGCACCACCTCGGTCACCGTCCCCACGACGGCGGAGCGGACCGGCCCCAGCCTCACGCTCCGCACCGTCAACGGCGACGCCACCGCGACCCGCGACTGATCGCGCCCGATTCCCCGGGACGGGCCGGTCAGGCGCCCGGCGCGCCCTTCTCCGGGACGGCGGACGCGGCGGGGAGGGCGGACGCGGCCGGTGCGGCAGCGGCAGCGGGCACGGCGGGAGCGGCCGACGCCACCGGGGCCGGAGGAGATCCGGAGGTCTTCGGCGCCGGTGCGGAGGAAACGGCCGGCGTGGCGGGGCCCGGTCTCGCCGCAGTAGCGGCGGGCACCTCCTGCCGGGACTCCGGCGCAGCCTCCTCGGCGTCCGGTCGGTCCCGCAGGTCCTGCGGGCCGCCCGCAGGAGGCTCGCCCAGCCCGTCCAGCAACCGCCGGGCCGCCGGGGCGCCCAGGGGCGAGAACTCCGGATCGGTGCGCAGGGCCTGCGACAGGTGCCGGCGGGCCGCCCCCCGGTCGCCCGCCTCCGCCTCGATGGCGCCCAGGTGGTACGCGTACGAGGCGCTGCGGACCCCGCTGTCGGCCGCCCGTGCGGCGAACTCCAGCCCCTCCTCCGGCCTCCCCGCCCGGTGCAGCGCCCAGCCGAGCGCGTCCGCCACCTCGGCGCTGCGCCGCCCGCCGCTCCACGCGGCGCGCATCAGCGCCACCGCCGCCCGCGGGTCGCCGTGGTCGCTCTCGTACCGCGCCAGCGACACCGACTCGTCCACCCCGTTCCGCTCGGCGCCGGCCGTCATCCTCAGGAACGTCCGGTACTGGCTCGCGGCGTCCCCGTCGAGGTCCAGCGACTGGTACAGCTCGGCGAGTTCGAGGGCGTACTCGGGGCGCGGGAGGCGCTCCAGCACCCGCTGGTACTGGACCATCGCCTCGTCGCTCCGGCCCAGGGCGGTCAGCGCGCGGGCCCGTCCGGCGAGCGAGGCGTGGTGACCCCGGTCGGTGCGCAGCGCCGCGTCGTACTGCGCCAGCGCCTCGCCGGGCTCGCCGCGCTCCCGGGCCAGGTCGCCGAGGCGGTGCAGGGCCCCGGCCTTCTGCGCGGGGGTGGTGGAGCGCGCGGCGGCCTCCTGCGCGGTGACGAGCGCGTCCTCGCGCCAGCCCAGGTCGCGGTACCGCTCGGCGGTACGGCCCAGCGCGGCCGCGCCCTTGCGCAGGGCGGCGAACCTCTCGGTGGCCGCGCCGGCCGCCGCGTAGTCGCCGAGCCCGTTGTACGCGTCGATCAGCGCCGGGTACACCGTCCAGGTCCCCGGGTCCTTCGGCGCACGGTCCCGGACCGTCTCGCCCCACTTCTTCGCCGCCGGGAAGTCGTTGCGTGCGTCGGCGAGTTCGGCCAGGCCCACCCAGGCGGCGCTGTTGCCGCGCTCGCCCGGAACGGCCGCCAGCGAGCGCTTCAGCGCCTCCTCGGCGCGCGGGTAGTACCCGGAGTCCGCGGACCGCCGGGCCCATTGAACGTACGCCGAACCGAGCGCCGCCCACGCCGGGGCATCGGCCGGACGGCTCCGCACCCGGCCCTGCCGGTCGCGGATCAGCGCCGTCAGTTCGGAGAGCGACGCCGGGGCCCCGGCCGTCGTCGCCGCGCGGGCCCGGTCGGCCGCCCCCGGTACGGCGGCGGCCCGGTCCTCCTCGGGCACCGCCGCCAGGGCGCCCGCCACCAGCACCCCGGCGGCCACCGCTCCGACCGCGGCCCGCCGCAGGGAGGTCCGCAGCGCGGAGGGCGGAGGCAGCACGTCGGGGGGCGGGGGCAGCGCGTCGGGCGGCGGGGGGAGGGCCCCGGGTGCCGGGAGCGCTCCGCCGCCCGGGGCGGACGGGACGGACGGCTGCGGGCGGGCATCGGGGTCCTGCTGCGGCATGACATCCATACGATCACTCTGCGCCCGTACGCGGAGTGCACCGCGCTCCGCGAAGGCCGCCGCTGACGGGTTCACACCATTGGCCGTCGGGTGACAGGCTGGAGGCATGGACGACCAGGACGACCTCCTCCAGCGGCTCCGGGCGGGTCTGCCCGCCGAGGCGCTCCTCACCGACCCCGACGTCACCGTCTCCTACGCGCGCGACATGGCGAGCTTCTGCGACGCCGCGGCGCCCCGCGCGGTCGTGCTCCCGCGCACCGTCGAGCAGGTGCGGCACGTCATGCGGACGGCACACGCACTGCGCGTACCGGTGGTGCCGCAGGGAGCCCGCACCGGCCTCTCCGGCGCCGCCAACGCCTCCGAGGGGTGCGTGGTGCTCTCCCTGGTGAAGATGGACCGGATCCTGGAGATCAGCGCGGTCGACCGGATCGCCGTCGTCGAACCCGGCGTGGTCAACGCCGTCCTCTCCCGTGCCGTGGCCGAGCAGGACCTGTACTACCCGCCGGACCCGTCCAGCTGGGAGACCTGCACCATCGGCGGGAACATCGGCACCGCCTCCGGCGGCCTGTGCTGCGTCAAGTACGGCGTCACCGCGGAGTACGTCCTCGGCCTCACGGTCGTCCTCGCCGACGGGCGACTGCTCACCACCGGCCGCCGTACCGCCAAGGGCGTGGCCGGATACGACCTCACCCGGCTCTTCGTCGGCTCCGAGGGGAGCCTCGGCATCGTCGTCGAGGCCGTCCTCGCGCTCCGCCCCAAACCGCCGCGCCAACTCGTGCTCGCGGCGGAGTTCCCCTCGGCCGAGGCGGCCTGCGACGCCGTCTGCCGGATCATGGAGCGGGGACACGCCCCGTCACTCCTCGAACTGATGGACCGTACGACGGTCCGCGCGGTGAACGCGCTGACCCGCATGGGCCTCCCCGAGTCCACCGAGGCGCTCCTCCTCTGCGCCTTCGACACCCCCGACGCCCCCGCCGACCTCGCCGCCGTCGGGGCGCTCTGCACGGCCGCGGGAGCCACCGGCGTGGTCCCCGCCGACGATGCCGCCGAGTCCGAACTCCTGCTCCAGGCACGCCGGATGTCGCTCACCGCGCTGGAGACCGTCAAGCCCGCCACGATGATCGACGACGTCTGCGTCCCCCGCTCCCGGCTCGGCGCCATGCTCCGGGGCACCGCCCTCATCGCCGAGAAGTATGGCCTCACCATCGGCGTCTGCGCCCACGCGGGCGACGGCAACACCCATCCCGTCGTCTGCTTCGACCCCGCCGACCCGGACGAGTCCCGCCGGGCCCGCGAGTCCTTCGACGCGATCATGGCGCTCGGCCTCGAACTCGGCGGCACCATCACCGGAGAACACGGCGTCGGCGTCCTCAAGAAGGAGTGGCTCGCCCGGGAACTCGGTCCGGTCGGGATCGAGTTGCAGCGCTCCATCAAGGCCGCCTTCGACCCGCTCGGGATACTCAACCCGGGCAAGCTCTTCTGACCCGCGCGGCCCGCGGGCCGTCTCCCGCCCGCCCCCTCACGCCTCGTCGGTCTCCTGCGGCGCGTCGTCCTGGCCGAACGGATCGGCGAGCCACAGGTCGTCGGCGGGCAGGGGGGTGAGCAGGCCGGCGAGCTCCTCGTCGAGCGACGCGCCCCAGGCGCCCTCGTTCTCCGTCCCCGCCGGCACCATGCCCAGGGTCCGCTCCAGCCACGCCGCGACCGAGGTGAACGGCACCTCCAGCAGGGCGTTGCCGTCCGGCGAGGTCAGCGCGACACAGATGACGTCGCGCCGCCCCACCTTCGTCGGCCAGATCCGTACGTCCCCGTGCCCGCACGGACCGAACACCCCCTCCATCAGCAACTCCCGCGCGAACGTCCAGTGCACCGGGGACTCGGACCCGATGTGGAAGACGATGTGCACCGCGTACGGGTCGTCCGCCCGGTACGTCAACCGGGCGGGTACGGGAATGGAGCGCTCGGGCGACAGGACCAGCTTCAGTTCCAGCTCACGTTCCACCGTGTTGTGCATGAGACGCACGACCTTTCGATGCCCAGGGACCGGTCCCGCGACCGGCCCGCACAAGGAGAGAGCGCACTCCCCGTCCGCGATGACGCGACTTGAAGAGAAAATCTTCAGCGGGACCTGAAAGGGGCCCAAACACCAGGACCGGCCCGGGGGGAGGCGGCGGTCTGATAGATGTTGACTCTTGTGTTGCGGCTACGAAGAGATACGGGACCCGCTGATGAGCGCGCCAACTCCGGCACCCGGTGACGAGAGCCCCCGCGAGGGGTACTACCCCGACCCCTCCATCCCCGGCTACGTCCGTTACTGGAACGGCGTTTCGTGGGTTCCCGGGACGAGCCGCCCCGCACCGGGGCAGGACGCCGCGAACGCCCCCGCCGGCGCGGCCGTCGAGACGCACGACCGGGGCGCCGCCGCCTCGCCGGCCCCCGTGGAGGAGACCGGGCCGGTCTTCTTCGACGAGGAGGAAGCGGCCCAGGACGCCGCCGACGCGGCCCGGTTCGACCCGGCCCGGCAGGCCCCGGTCCACCCCGGCGGCCTGCCGGCCGAGCGCGCCCACCACCCCGGCAACGCCCACCCGCCGGAGCCCGCCTCCGCATGGCAGGCCGACACCTCGCGGCAGAACGGCTTCGGCAACGACACCGACCGGCGCGTCTCCTGGGGTGACCGGCCTGGCCAGGTGCCCGGGCAGGCCGCCGGCGGTGGAGGGGATCCCCGCGCCTTCGAGGCCGGCCCGGACCCGCGCCGCCCGGCGCTCCCGAACGGCGCCGCACCGGCCGCCGCGCTGCCGGCCGGCCGGGACGGCGGCCACGACGGCCCGGTGCACGCCGCCCCCGACGCCCGCCTCGGCCCCGCCGCCGGGCCGCCGAGCGGCCCGGTCACCGGCCGCCCGGCGGCCCGGGAGGCGGCAGCCCCCGCCGTCCGGCCGGCCGAGAGCCACCCGGCTCCCGCTCCGGCCGCCTACCCGCCCGCCGCCACGCCCGGCCGCCACCAGCCCGCGCAGCCGCACCAGGCCGGGCCGCACCCCGGACAGGGCGCCACCTCCTGGGCCCAGCAGCCGCACCAGCCCCAGCAGGCCCAGCAGGCCCATCAGCCGCACCAGCTCCAGCAGGTGCACCAGCCCCAGCAGGCCCAGCAGCCGCACCCGGCCCAGCAGGCTCAGCCCGCGCACCTCGGGCAGCAGGCCCGGCAGCCCGCGGCGGACCAGCCGGTGGTGCCGTGGAAGCCGCCGGTGGACGACCCGTTCCAGCAGATGGCCCGCGCGCAGACGGCGGGCCGGCCCGCCGGGCTCGGACGCCGGCTCGTCGCCCGGGTGCTGGACACGGTGGTGCTCGGCGCGCTCGTCGGCGCGGCCGGCTTCCCGCTGGTCACAGCCGCGATCGACCACATGGACGCCAAGATCGAGGCCGCCAAGCTGTCCGGCCGCACGGTCACCGTCCATCTGCTGGACGCCACCACCGCCGGACAGTTCGGCGGGGTCCTCGCCGCCTTCCTCGTCGTCGGCTTCCTGCTGGAGGCCCTGCCCACCGCCAAGTGGGGCCGCACGTTCGGCAAGAAGCTCCTCGGCATCCAGGTCCGCGACGTCGAGTCGCAGGACGTGCCCACCCTGGGTGCCGCGCTGCGCCGCTGGCTCGTCCACGGCCTCCTGGGGCTGCTGGTGATCGGTCTGCTCGACGCCGCCTGGTGCCTCTTCGACCGTCCGTGGCGCCAGTGCTGGCACGACAAGGCGGCTCGCACGTTCGTGGCGGGCTGAGTGCCCGTCACCCCCCGGCCCGGCGGCCGCCCGGGCCGCACCGGGCCCGGCAGCCGCCCTCGGACTGACGGAGCGTCACCCAAAAGCACCTGAGCCGTTGCGGGGCGGTGGGGGGCGGGGTGCACTGCCCGCATGAGCAACGACGCGCCGACGCCCGGCCAGCCGCCCGAGGACGACGATCCGTTCCTCAAGAAGCCGCAGGACCCCCCGCCGTCGTCGGGCTCGCCGTACGACGGCGCGCCGCCCCCGCCGCCCCCTCCGCCCTACGACCCGGGGCCGTACGGCGGCGGCCCGTACGGCGGCGCCGACCCGCTCGCGGGGATGCCGCCGCTGGGTGCCCAGGGGGTCCGGATCCTGGCGCGGCTGATCGACTTCCTGATCATCTCGATCCCGCTGTACCTGATCTCGCTGCCCTTCGGGGGCGCTGTCGACGTCACCTCCGACAACGGCGACAGCGACGTGAGCAACGCCGTCACCAACACCTACAGCGGCCACCAGCTGATCTGGTCGCTGATCGCGCTCGTCTGCTATGTCGGGTACGACACCTACTTCACGCACAAGGACGGGCGCACTCCGGGCAAGCGGCTGCTGAAGCTGCGCGTCGCGATGCTGAGCGACGGCAGCGTGCCGAGCACCAACGCGGCGCTGATCCGGGCGGCCGTGCTCTGGCTGCCGGCGCTGCTGTGCTGCCCGTGCCTGTGGTGGCTCATCAACATCGTCCTGATGTTCACCGACAAGCCGTACCGGCAGGGTCTCCAGGACAAGGCGGCCAAGACGGTCGTGGTCAGTGCCCGCTGACGACCGCCCCGGTCTCCCCGGACGGGTCAGCGCCGGGCGGGTCCGCCCACGCGCTCCTCACCGGCGGCACCCTCCCGGGACGAACGGGAGGGGGTCCGGTACGGGCGGGTCGCGCCGGCCGGGACCGGCCCCCGTGCCCGGTGGGGCGTGGGGACGGTCACCGCCACCAGGACCCCCGCCGCCAGGGCCGCGAGGCAGACGACGCCCACCGCCGCGGCCGACGAGGCGCCGGAGACCAGCAGCAGAACGAGGGTGACGAGGACGACGGTGGCGCAACCGTAGACGAGTTGTGCGGCAGTCGGACGCGGCATGGCGGTATCCGTCCTGGAGGTCGTCGGATGGCGGTCCGCCCGCAGGTCGCGGCGTCCCTACGACGGTGGATTCCCGTGGGAGCCGCGGATAAGCCTTACCTCACCCCCAACGCCGGTGCACAGGGGGCGCATTGGCTCACGTCTCGTGCCAAGGCGTCTCGGCGACGCGCCGGTTGCCCGCACAGCGAACGTCCGGATAGCGGAAGGTGGCTCCTGCATAGTGCACTTGGCCCGTACAAGTCAAGGTCTGTCTTTTATCCAGCAACTCCGATCGAATGTCGTCACTTGTGACGCGTCCACGTGCACGCGGCCCCCTGTCACCCCCTGGCCGCGTACGCGAACGCCCGGGGAGGACATCAGGTGACCAGTAAGAGAAGCGGCCTCCGTGCCGCCGCAGTTGTCGTGGCGATGGCCGCGAGCGCGGCCACCGCGTCGACGTTCTTCGTCGCGCAGGCCTCGCAGTCGGCTCCGGCCGGCACGGCCCTCGCCACGAGCCACGACCCGGCCCCCGAGAAGGCCGAGGAGCACAACCTCGAAGGCCCGTTCAGCGAGAAGCAGAACAGCGAACGCCAGGCCGCTCTGGAGCAGGTGATCTCCGGCGACAAGAAGGTGACCGACCGCGCCGGTTCCAAGGTCGTCAAGCTCGACGACAAGAAGTACGTCGAACTCGGCCGCGAGAAGACCGACAAGATCTTCACCATCCTGGTCGAGTTCGGTGACCAGGTGGACAACTCCACCCTGTTCGACCCGGACGGCTCCGGCCCCCAGGCGCCTGTCGTCAAGTTCGGCGGTACGCCCGGTCCGGCCCACAACACGATCGCCAAGCCCGACCCGAAGAAGGACAACAGCACCGCCTGGCAGGCCGACTACAACCAGGCCCACTTCCAGGAGCTGTACTTCGGCACCAGCGCCACGTCCAACTCGCTGACCAAGTACTACGAGAAGACCTCGTCCGGCCGCTACTCGGTCGACGGTGAGGTCTCCGACTGGGTCAAGATCCCTTACAACGAAGCCCGCTACGGCTCCAACTACTGCGGCGCGAGCAGCTGCGCCAGCGTGTGGGACGCCGTCCGCGACGGAGTCAACGCCTGGGCGGCCGACCAGAAGGCCAAGGGCGCCACCCCCGAGCAGATCAAGGCCGACCTGGCCGAGTACGACCAGTGGGACCGATACGACTACGACGCCGACGGCAACTTCAACGAGCCCGACGGCTACATCGACCACTTCCAGATGGTCCACGCCGGCGAGGACGAGTCCGCGGGCGGCGGTGCCCAGGGCGCGAGCGCCATCTGGGCGCACCGTTGGTACGCGTACGGCACCAACGCCGGGGCGACCGGCCCGGCCGGCAACAAGGCGGGTGGCGCGCAGATCGGCGACACCGGCATCTGGGTCGGCGACTACACCGTCCAGCCCGAGAACGGCGGACTGGGCGTCTTCGCCCACGAGTACGCCCACGACCTCGGCCTGCCGGACCTCTACGACACCTCCGGTGGCGGCGAGAACTCGGTCGGCTTCTGGTCCCTCATGTCGGCCGGCTCCTGGCTCGGCCGCGGCCAGGGCGAGATCGGCGACACCCCGGGCGACATGACCGCCTGGGACAAGCTGCAGCTCGGCTGGCTCGACTACGCCACGGCGAAGGCCGCGACCAAGTCCACCCACAAGCTGGGCGTCTCGGAGTACAACACGGCCAACAAGCAGGCCCTGGTCGTCAACCTCCCGGACAAGGAGGTCACCACCACCGTCGTGACCCCCGCCCAGGGCAGCAAGCAGTGGTGGAGCGGCAGCGGCGACAACCTGTCGAACACGCTGACCCGTCCGGTCGACCTGACCGGCAAGACGTCCGCCTCGCTCGACCTCTCGGGCTGGTACGACATCGAGGCCGAGTACGACTACCTCTACACCGAGGTCTCCACCGACGGCGGCGCCAACTGGACCGCGATCGACGGCACCGCCGACGGCAAGGAACTGCCGCGCGACGCCAGCGACAAGCCGGCCCTGACCGACGCGTCCGGCGCGTACAAGAAGCTCTCGTACCCGCTCGACGCCTACGCGGGCAAGAAGATCGACCTCCGCTTCCGCTACGCCTCCGACGGCGGAGTGGCGGGCAAGGGCTTCACCGCCGACGCGATCACCATCAGCGCCGACGGGGCCGTCCTCTTCTCGGACGACGCCGAGGGCGACGACAACGGGTGGACGTCGAAGGGCTTCTCGCGGATCGGCGGGTCGTTCACCAACGACTACCCGCAGTACTACATCGCCGAGAACCGCCAGTACACCTCGTACGACGAGACCCTCAAGGTCGGCCCGTACAACTTCGGCTTCACCACCACCCGGCCCGACTGGGTCGAGCACTACTCCTACCAGAACGGCCTGATGGTCTGGCTCTGGGACACCTCGCAGGCCGACAACAACACCTCGGCCCACCCGGGCCAGGGCCTCATCCTGCCGGTGGATTCGCACGCCAAGCCGCTCAAGTGGACCGACGGCACGCTGCTGCGCAACAAGATCCAGCCGTTCGACGCCCCGTTCAGCTGGTACCCCAACCAGGGCTTCACGCTGCACAACGCGGACGTGGCGCTGAAGATCAAGCCGACGCTCGGCGTCCCGCTCTTCGACGACCACAAGGGCACCTACTGGTACGCGGAGAACCCGACCGGAAGCGTCAAGGTCTCCGACACCAACACGCGCCTCACGATCGTCGATGAGCCGCTCAACGGCTCGACGATCACCGTGAAGGTCGGTCCCTCGACCAAGTAGTCCGCTTCACCGCAGTTCCCACCACGATCGGCCGTCGCCCCTCCGGCGTCGCGGCAGTCACGGTCCGCCCCGGGCGAACCTTGGCCGGCGCGGCACTGGCGGGCGGCGGCCGATCGTGTTTAGGTGCCTCTTATTCCGATCCTTGTTGACACCACGTCTCACGGGGGAGCGCGAAGCATGGCAGGCGGAGGATTCAGCAGATTGCCGGACGGCACGGTGGTGGTGGCCCTCACCCTGGCACGCCCGCCGTACGGCGCCCGTCCGGGCGCGCCCGTACGGATACTCGTCCACGCGGCGAACCGGGCCCGCGCCCTCACCCGGCTGCGCAACCTGGGACTGCGCGCGGTCTACCTGCGGGGCAACGCCCAGCCGCCCACGCCGGACGAAATCACCGCGGTGCTGCACCACCCCGACGGCCTGCTCTGGCGGGCCGCCCCGCAGACGGCCCAGGAGCTCTGGCACCCCATACGGGCTCTGATGACCCCGGCCGTGCACCCGGGCCCCGCCCGGCCCGCCGCGTAACGCCGCAGCGGCCCGGGTCCCCGGCCGGACCCTCAGGCGACGACCGGAGCCCCCGACAGCTCCACCCCCGCCGTGCGGAGCTCCTCCAGGGCGCGCGCGGTGGTGGGCGCCGCGACACCCGCCGTCAGGTCGAGCAGGACGCGGGTGGTGAAGCCCTCCCGCGCGGCGTCCAGCGCCGTCGCCCGCACGCAGTGGTCGGTGGCGATACCGACCACGTCGACCTCGGTGACCTCATGCTCGCGGAGCCACTGCGCCAGCCCCACCGCGTTCTCGTCGAGCCCCTCGAAGCCGCTGTACGCCGCGGCGTACGCCCCCTTGTCGAACACCGCGTCGATCGCCCCGGAGGCGACGGCGGGCGCGAAGTTCGGGTGGAAGCCCACGCCCTCCGTACCCGCCACGCAGTGGACCGGCCACGAGTGCTCGAAGTCCGGCGTGGCCGAGAAGTGGTCGCCCGGATCGACGTGGTGGTCGCGGGTGGCCACCACGTGGCGGTAGCCGGCCTGTGCCTCCCCGATCAGATCCGTGATCGCGGCGGCGACGTCGGCGCCGCCCGTCACGGCGAGGCTGCCGCCCTCGCAGAAATCGTTCTGGACGTCCACGACGATCAACGCGCGGTGCATGGCGGGTGTCCTTCGGTGGGGGAGCGGATGACGAGGGCGGGAAGTGGTACCGAGCCTAAGGAATCCGGCGCGGACGCGGGAGACCCCCGCGCCCTCCGGTACGGACCGGCCGTCCTCCCGCGGCGTGCTCAGAGGTACTCCGTCGGCAGCACCGGCTCGCCCCGGGACAGCTGGAGCGCGGACATCGGCAGCCCCGCCCGCGCCGCGACGTGCCGCTCGCGGGCCGCCTCCAGCGGCTCCCGGGCCACCACCTCACCGCCGCGCACCAGCTCCACCAGCAGCTCACGGCCCTCCAGCTCGGCCGGCACCGGTCCGGTGCCGATCACCTCGGCCTCGGCGACCCCGTGCGCGTCCACCCGGCGGGCCGCCCACTTGCGGCCGCCCCTCGACGACTTCGCGCCCATCGACTTCTTCGCCACCGGCACCAGCGGATCGGCCGGATCGGCGGACTCGGCACGCGCCACCAGCTTGTACACCATCGAGCAGGTCGGCCGGCCACTGCCGGTGACCAGCTGCGTGCCCACGCCGTACGCGTCCACCGGGGCGGCGGCGAGCGAGGCGATCGCGTACTCGTCCAGGTCCGAGGTGACCACGATTCTGGTCTCCGTCGCGCCCAGCTCGTCGAGCTGCTCGCGCACGCGGTGCGCGACCAGCAGCAGGTCTCCGGAGTCGATGCGTACGGCACCCAGCTCGGGCCCGGCGACCTCGACGGCCGTACGGACCGCCTCGGTGACGTCGTAGGTGTCCACCAGCAGCGTGGTGTCCCGGCCCAGCGACTCCACCTGCGCCCGGAAGGCGTCCCGCTCGGTGTCGTGCAGCAGGGTGAAGGCGTGCGCGCTGGTGCCCACGGTCGGGATGCCGTAGCGGAAGCCCGCCGCCAGGTCGGAGGTGGTGTGGAAGCCGCCCACGTACGCGGCGCGGGCGGAGGCGACCGCCGACAGCTCGTGCGTCCGGCGCGCGCCCATCTCGATCAGGCTCCTGTCGCCGGCCGCGGCCGACATCCGGGACGCGGCGGCGGCGATGGCGGAGTCGTGGTTGAGGATCGAGAGCACCACCGTCTCCAGCAGCACGCACTCGGCGAAGGAGCCCTCCACCCGGAGCACCGGCGAGCCCGGGAAGTAGACCTCGCCCTCCGGGTAGCCCCAGATGTCACCGCTGAAGCGGAAATCCGCCAGCCAGGCGAGCGTCGGTTCGTCCACGATCCGCTGCTGGCGCAGGAAGGCGATCATCTCGTCGTCGAAGTGGAAGTTCTCCACCGCGTCGAGCACCCGTCCGGTGCCGGCGAGGACGCCGTACCGCCGCCCCTCGGGCAGCCGCCGGGTGAAGGCCTCGAAGACGGAGCGCCGGTCGGCCGTGCCCGCCTTGAGGGCCGCCTGCACCATCGTGAGTTCGTACTGGTCGGTGAAGAGCGCGGTCGACGGCACTCCGACCCGCCGGCTCAGGTCCGCTGAGTTCATGGCAGGGATGCTACTCCACATCTCGTCAGAGTGACGAAATGGGGAGTCCGTTCGTGCGCGGCGACCCGTGGAGTGGCAGCATGGGAGGGGTGAGCGTCGCTTCCCCCGTAGAGATCGAACGTCCCGAGTCGGCCGAGGAGACCTTCGCCGTCCCCGAGCCCGACGTCCCCTGGGTGACGCTGGTGCACAACGACCCGGTCAACCTCATGAGCTATGTGACGTACGTCTTCCAGGCGTACTTCGGCTACTCCAAGGACAAGGCCCACAAGCTCATGCTCGACGTGCACCACAAGGGCCGCGCCGTCGTCTCCAGCGGAAGCCGCGAGGAGATGGAGCGCGACGTCCAGGCGATGCACGGCTACGGCCTCTGGGCCACCCTCACCCAGGACCGCAACTGACCCCGCCGTACCCCGGCCCGTCCACCGCCGGACCCGCCCGCCTCCCCGCCCGATTCCCCGCCCCACCCACCATCGGAGACCCCATGGCCGGCCACTTCGAGGCCACCCCCGACGGCGGCGCGACCGTCGCGCTCGACGAGGTGGAGATCTCCATCCTGCGCTCCCTCGCCGTCCAGCTGCTGGAACTCGTCGGCCCGGGCGACGAAGCCGCCGAGGGCTCCGACCCCCTCGCCGCGCTCTTCGCCGAGGGCCCCAGCGAGCCGCCCACCGACCCCGCCCTGGCCCGTCTCTTCCCCGACGCCTACGGCGACGGCGACAAGGAACTGCGCGAGGCGTCCTCCGAATTCCGCCGCTTCACCGAGATCGACCTGCGCACCCGCAAGCGCGAGGACGCCCTCGCCGTCGTCCGCTCCCTCGACGCCCTCTCCGCGGGGGCGAACGGCGGACCCGACGAGGAACGCGGAGAGCGCGGAGAGCGCGAGGACCGGGAGGGCGGTGGCGGCGGCGAACTCCGCCTCACCGCCGACGAGTCCCGTCAGTGGCTCGGCACCCTCAACGACCTCCGCCTGACCATCGGCGCCCGGCTGGAGGTCGCCGACGAGGACCCGGCCCAGGCCGGGGAAGGCTCCCTCTACGGGCTCCCCGACAGCGACCCGCGCAAGCCGATGGTGCTCGCCTACCTCTGGCTCGGGGCACTCCAGGAAACGCTGGTCGAAACGCTGATGCCGTAAAGGCCCCACGGCACGGGCGGCTCAGAAGACGCTCAAATCCGTATAACGATCCCGTCACCCGGACGGCCGTTTTTGCGGTCACCGGAAACCCTTGTCCGCTTTTTCCTGTGCGCTGCGCCACAGAATGTCCGGCGGTGCCCCGGCGCGGCCGTGATAGATCTTCACGACCACCGGGGCACCATCCCTGTTTCCGGGGGGACGCTCCCCGTCGGCCGACCGCCGGCGGTACTCCATCCAATTCCGGGGGGAACAGGACACGGCCCGCGGCCCCACACGGCCGCGGACCGACGTGGAGAAAGGCGCAGCACCATGACATCCGCAGAGATCGACAGCGGGCAACCCGGCCGGGACGCCGCGGACGCCCACGGGAACGGCGAGGGGTACCAGCGCGCGCTGGGCTCCCGCCAGATCCAGATGATCGCGATCGGCGGGGCCATCGGCACCGGCCTCTTCCTCGGCGCCGGCAAGGCCATCGCCAAGGCCGGACCCAGCCTCGTCCTGGCCTACGCCCTCGCGGGGCTGGTCATCTTCCTCATCATGCGCGCCCTCGGCGAACTCCTCATGTACAGGCCGGTGTCGGGCTCCTTCTCGGAATACGCACGCGAATTCGTCGGCCCCTTCGCCGGCTTCGTCACCGGCTGGACCTACTGGCTCTTCTGGGTCGTCACCGGAATCACTGAAGTCACCGCCGGCGCCCAGTACATGACCTATTGGTTCGACATTCCGCAGTGGGTCTCGGCGCTGTTCTTCACCCTCATTCTGTACGGCGTCAACCTCATCTCCGTGAAGCTCTTCGGCGAGCTCGAATTCTGGTTCTCGATGGTCAAGGTGACCGCCATCGTCGGCATGATCCTCATCTGCGCCGGAATCCTCACCCTGGGCTTCTCCGACGCCGGTGACACCGCCTCCGTCACCCACCTCTGGTCGGACGGCGGCTTCTTCCCGCACGGGATCAGCGGCACCCTGACGACCCTGCAGATCGTGATGTTCGCCTTCCTCGCCGTCGAGCTGGTCGGCGTCACCGCGGGGGAGTCCAAGGACCCGAAGACCGTCCTGCCCAAGGCGATCAACACCGTGCCGTGGCGCATCGCCGTCTTCTACGTCGGCGCGCTGATCATGATCCTGTCGGTGGTGCCGTGGACCGAGTTCCAGCCCGACGTCTCCCCGTTCGTCGCCGCCTTCGAGAAGATGGGCCTCGGCATCGGCGCGGGCATCGTCAACTTCGTCGTCCTCACCGCCGCGCTCTCCTCCTGCAACTCCGGCATGTACTCCACCGGACGCATGCTCCGCGACCTCGCCCTCAACGGCCAGGGCCCCCGCGCCTTCACCCGGCTCACCCGCAGCGGCACCCCGCTCATCGGCACCACCTTCTCCGCCGCGCTGATGCTGGTCGGCGTCTGGATCAACTACCAGTGGCCCGGCAAGGCATTCACCTACGTCGTCTCCTTCGCCACCATCTCCGGCATGTGGGCGTGGATCATGATCCTGGTCTGCCAGCTCCGCTACCGCGCCCGCGCCGACCGCGGCGAGCTGCCCCGGTCCACCTTCCGCACCCCCGGCTCCCCGTACACCGGCGTCTTCGCGCTCGCCTTCATCGGCATGGTCATCGTGATGATGGCCGTCGACGAGGACGCCCGGATCTCCCTCTACTGCGCCCCCTTCTGGGCGCTCGTCCTCGGCGTCGCCTACCTGGTGCTGAAGTCGCGCGACCCGCAGAACGCGGCCTTCGCCAAACGCTGACCGGCCTCTCCGGCCCCGGCGCGGCCGCCGACCGCCACCCGCCGGCCACCACCGGCCCGGGCGCTCCCCGCATCCCCCGCCCCCGGCCCGCGACGGCACCCACCCCTCCCGTCGCGCCTCCGACCACCTCTCCCACGGACCGCCCGGCCGCCCCAACGGCCCCGGCGGCCGGCCGGGTCCCGGCCCACCGCACCTCGGTGGGCCGGGCCCCGGCTGCTTCGGCCTTGGGGACCGAAGGAACAGCCATGAGCGCCAAGCACTTGATCGTGGCCGTCCAGCACAGGTGGCCGGCTAGTCGGGGGTGTCCGGCGGGTCCGGCAGAGGACGGTCGTACCCGGTCGGCATCGTGGCGTTCTCTTCGCCGCCGCAGGCCCGCGGAGCTGCGTGTGCGGCCGGTACGTACGGGGCTGCGTGTCCTACCGGTTCACCGCCGGGTGGCGCAGGCGTCCGTCGTGGACTTCAACGATCTGGTCGACGGCGGTGAGGTGGGTGCGGTCGTGGGTGACCAGGACGGTGGCGGTGGCCTGCTGGTGGGTGAGGCGGGTGATGAGGTCGAGGACAGCGGCGCCGCGTTCGTGGTCGAGGGCGCTGGTGGGTTCGTCGACCAACAGGACGGTGGGCGTGTTCATCAGGGCGCGGGCGATGTTGATGCGCTGGCGCTGGCCGCCGGAGAGCTGGTGGGGGCGACGGCCGGCCCGGTCGGCGAGGCCGACGGCGTCGAGGAGTTCCATCGCACGGTCGCGTGCGGAGCGGGGTTTGCGGCCGACGATCCGGGCCATGACCTGGAGTTGCTCGGCGGCGGTGAGGGAGGGCAGCAGGTTCGGCTGCTGGAAGACGATGCCGACCTTGTGGCGGCGCAGTTCGGTCAGTTCGCCGCGGGTGAGGCCGGTGGTGTCCTGGCCGTCGATGGTGACGGTACCGGTGTCGGGGGTGACGAGGGTGGCGGCGACCGCGAGGAGGCTGGACTTGCCGGAGCCGGAGGGGCCCACCACGGCGCTCAGGCTGCCTTTGGGGACTGCCAGGCTGACCTGGTCGAGGGCGGTCAGGCGGGTGTCGCCGTCGGGGTACGTGAGGGTGATGTCGGTCAGGGCCAGGCTCATCGGACGCTCCCGAGGGCGGTCAGCGGGTCGACGGAGGTGATGCGGCGGATGGAAAGGGCGGCGCCGAGCGCGCCGAGGACGATGATCACGAGGGCCGGGACCAGGACGGTGGCGGGGGTCAGGAGGAACGGCACGGCGGAGCCGGACACCAGGGCGCCGAGGGCGGCGGCGATGCCGGTGCCGATCAGGGTGCCGCTGACGAGCAGGACGACGGCCTGGCCGAGGGCGTCCTCGAGCAGGTTGACGGTGGAGGCGCCCAGCGCCTTGAGGACGGCGACGTCGCCGCTGCGCTGGATGGTCCAGACGGTGAAGAAGGCTCCGATGACCAGGGCGGAGATGGCGAACAGGAAGCCGCGCATCAGTTGCAGGGAGCCGTTTTCGGAGGTGTAGGAGCCGATTGCGGACAGCGAGTCGTCGGTGGCGAGCGTCGTGGTGCCGGCCCGCTGGTCGGTGGCGGCCGTGTCGGCCTTCGAGCTGGTGTTCAGGGCGATGACGGTCGCGGTCGGACCGCCGTCGGCGCCGGTGGGCGGGGCGGTCGTCCGCCAGGTGTCCAGGCTGGTCCAGATCACCGGGGTGTGGCTGAAATGGGCGTCGCCCTGAACGGCGGCCACCTTCAGCTGACGGCCTGCCAGGGTGAGGGAATCGCCGGGCTTCACGCCGAGGTCGTCGGCCGCGGTGGTGGACACCACCACCGCGCTGCCGGTGATCTTGTCGCTGTCCGGGGCGAGGCGTGAGCCGGGCTCGACGCCGAAGGCCGAGACCCCGGTGCTCTTGTCCCCCGCGGTGGCGATGGTCGTGGTGATCCCCAGCGGCTCCGCGCTCTCGACACCGGGTGCCGTGGACCACTGCTGCCACTGCTGCCGGGTGACGGTTGAGGTGGAGTACGACGGGTCCTGCCCCCCGCCGGGTGCCTGGAAGGCGATCTTGTCGGCGGGCAGGCCGGTGATCGCGGAGACGTTCTGCCGCCCCAGTCCGGCCGTCAGCCCGGACAGCAGCCCGACCAGCAGGGTGATCAGCACGATGACGGTCCCCATCAGGGCGAAGCGCCCCTTGGCGAATTTCAGGTCTCTCCAGGCGACGAACACGGCCTTGGACTGTCCTTTCCAGCGGCGGAATCGGGTATGACTCCACCGTCGCCGCCGGTTCCCCGTGTGCGCGTCCGGCGCAGGATGGCACCTGGCGGGCCGAAAGACGGCACGCGAGTTCTCACTTTCGACGGAGGCCCCGCAGTCGCAGGCTCCGTAACCTGGAACGCACTGTGAAAACCGCTGCTCCCGCCCTGACCCCCACCACCCGGCCCCTGGCCTGGTGCCTGCACCTGCTGGTCATCGGCCTGCTCGCATGGGCAGCCGGCCGGGCCGTGACCGACGAAGGGCCCCATGCCGGTTGGATCGTCGCCACGTCGGCCGCGTGCGGCCTGATGTATGCGGCCGGGCCCGTACTGCCGGCCGTACGGCGCTCGCGAGGTGCCGCCGCACTGTGGCTGGCCGCCGTGGGCGCCTGCTGGCTGGTGCTGCTCGCACTGTCCGCAGACGCCGTGTGGGTGGCCTTCCCGCTGTACTTCCTCCAGCTGCACCTGCTGCCACGCCGCGCCGGACTGGCCGTCGTGGCCGCCACCACTGCCGCGGCCGTCGCGGGCTTCGCCGCCCACCAGCAGTCTTTCCACCCCGCCATGGCCATCGGCCCCGCCCTCGGCGCCGCCGTCGCGGTCGCGGTGGTGTGGGGATATCAGGCCCTGTACCGGGAGAGCGAACACCGCCGACGCCTGATCGAGGAACTCACCGCCACCCGCGCCGACCTGGCAGCCGCCCAGCACACCGCCGGGGTGCTCGCCGAACGCGACCGCCTGGCCCGCGAGATCCACGACACCCTCGCCCAGGGCCTGACCAGCATCCAGCTGCTGCTGCGCGCCGCAGAACGCGCCCTGCCCGAGTCTCCGCAGAACGCCGCCCGCTACGTCGACCAGGCCCGGCAGGCCGCCGTCGACAACCTCGCCGAGGCCCGCCGCTTCATCGCCGCCCTCACCCCGCCCACCCTGGAGGGCATCACCCTGGCCGACGCCCTGGAACGCCTGTGCACCACCACCTCGGCCCGCCACCGCCTTACCGCACGCTTCCACCTCACCGGCGAGCCCGCCCCGCTCGCCACCCCGCACGAGGTCGCGCTGCTGCGCATCGCCCAGTCCGCCCTCGCCAACACGGTCCGCCACGCCGAAGCAGTCACCGCTGACGTCACGCTCAGCTACCTCGGCGACCACGTCGTCCTCGACGTCGTCGACGACGGACACGGCTTCGACCCCCAGCGCCTGCCCGCTCCCGACCCCGAGACCGGCGGATTCGGCGTGGCCACCATGCGCGCCCGCGCCCGGTCCCTCGGCGGCACCCTCACCGTCGAATCCACCCCCGGCCGCGGCACCGCCCTGGCCGCCCAGCTGCCCCTCACCCCGCCAGCCGAGAACGAACCCGAGGCCCGCCCGTGACCGACACCCCCATCCGCCTGCTCCTGGCCGACGACCACCCCGTCGTACGGGCCGGACTGCGCGCAGTGCTGGAAACCGAACCCGGTTTCGTCGTCACCGCCGAAGCCGCCACCGCCGAGGACGCCGTCGCCCGCGCCGCCGAGGGCGGCATCGACGTCGTGCTCATGGACCTGCAGTTCGGCAAGGGCATGGGCGGCGCCGAAGCCACCGCCCAGATCACCGCCCGCTCCGGAGCCCCCCGCGTACTGATCGTCACCACCTACGACTCCGACGCCGACACCCTGCCCGCCATCGAAGCCGGCGCCACCGGCTACCTCCTCAAAGACGCCCCGCCCGAGGACCTGGCGGCCGCCGTACGGACCGCGGCCGCCGGGCGCACCACACTGGCGCCCACAGTCGCCGACCGGCTGATGAACCGGCTCCGCACACCGGGCACCGCCCTGACCCGGCGCGAGAGCGAAGTCCTCGCCCTGGTCGCCGACGGCCTGTCCAACCAAGCCATCGGCAACCGCCTCCACTTGACCGAAGGCACCGTCAAGTCGCACCTCGCCCGTGTCTACACCAAACTCGACGTCGACTCCCGCACCGCCGCCGTCGCCACCGCCACCGACCTGGGACTCATCCGGCGCTGACCCGATACGCCGGTCGGTGAGTTCGCCCTACCGCGACCGCGCTCCGGCTCGTCGGGGGGACACAACGGGAGATGAGGTCTGAGGGCGGTGGCGCATGGGCGACGGCCCCCGGGCCCAAGATCAACGGCTCGACGCTGACGGCTGTTCCTGGGGTCCTCAAGGCCGTGCTTATCCTGGGCGCCATGCTGACCCTCACCCAGGCCCTGTACGACCGCATCGTCGCGCACGCCCGCGCCGACCACCCCGACGAGGCGTGCGGCGTGGTCGCGGGCCCGGCCGGCACGGGCCGTGCCGAGCGCTTCATCCCGATGCTCAACGCCGCCCGCTCGCCCACCTTCTACGAGTTCGACTCGGGCGACCTCCTCAAGCTCTACCGCGAGATGGACGACCGCGACGAGGAGCCGGTCGTCGTCTACCACTCGCACACCGCGACCGAGGCCTACCCCTCCCGCACCGACGTGACGTACGCCAACGAGCCGGAGGCCCACTACGTCCTCGTCTCCACCGCCGACGCCGACGGCGCGGGCCCCTTCCAGTTCCGTTCGTACCGCATCGTGGACGGCGTGATCACCGAGGAGGACGTGGAGGTCGTCGCGGCGTACTGAGACGGCGGACCACGACCACCGAGGCGGCGGGGCCCACCGGCCCCGCCGCCTCCGTGCGTCCGGGGGCGGCGGCCCGGACGCCGCCCAGGTCCGTATGGTGAGCGGTCCCGTTCCGCGATGTGAGATCACACTCGGGTTTTCCGAACGGGAATCGATACGATGAGCCCATGGTTTCCCATGACGTGAGCGAAATGACGCCGGGCACACCGCTCGTCGCGCGGCTGCACGTCGACCTGTGCAGGCTTGCGAGTGCGATCTGTCCCGATTGCAGCATGCCCGCCGGGCGTACGGCCTGAGTCGCGGCCCGAGCGCCCCCACCTCCGTACCACCACCCGCGCGGGTGCTGAAACGCGCGCCACGCCACCCCGCTTCCGACAGGAGCCCACGCCATGGCCATCGAGGTCCGCATCCCGACCATCCTTCGCACCTACACCGACGGCGCCAAGGCGGTCGAAGGCAATGGCAAGACCCTCGCCGACCTCTTCAACGACCTGGAGAGCCGCCACAACGGCATCCGGGAGCGCATCGTCGACGGCGAACAGCTCCGCCGGTTCGTGAACGTCTACCTCAACGACGAGGACGTCCGCTTCCTCGACGGCATCAGCACCGAACTCAACGACGGCGACAACGTCACCATCCTCCCGGCCGTCGCCGGCGGCATGCGCTGATGCGGTACGACTCCGCGCTGGCGGCCGTGGGCAACACGCCCCTGGTCCGCCTCCCGAGGCTCTCGCCCTCCGACGACGTCCGGATCTGGGCCAAGCTGGAGGACCGCAACCCCACCGGCTCGATCAAGGACCGCCCCGCGCTCCACATGGTCGAGCAGGCGGAGAAGGACGGGCGCCTGCGGCCCGGCTGCACCATCCTGGAGCCGACCAGCGGCAACACCGGCATCTCGCTCGCCATGGCGGCCAAGCTCAAGGGCTACCGCATCGTCTGCGTCATGCCGGAGAACACCTCCCGGGAACGGCGCGACCTGCTCGCCATGTGGGGCGCCGAGATCGTTCCCTCGCCGGCGGCCGGCGGCTCCAACACCGCCGTCCGGGTCGCCAAGGAGCTCGCCGCGGAACACCCGGACTGGGTGATGCTCTACCAGTACGGCAACCCCGACAACGCGGGCGCCCACTACGCCACCACCGGACCCGAGATCCTCGCCGACCTCCCGTCCGTCACCCACTTCGTCGCGGGCCTCGGCACCACCGGCACCCTCATGGGCGTCGGCCGCTACCTCCGCGAGGAGAAGCCCGACGTCAAGATCGTCGCAGCCGAACCCCGCTACGACGACATCGTCTACGGGCTCCGCAACCTCGACGAGGGCTTCGTGCCCGAGCTGTACGACGCCGCGGTGCTCACCACCCGCTACTCCGTCGGCTCCGCCGACGCGGTCGCCCGCACCCGCGAACTCCTCCAGCAGGAAGGCATCTTCGCCGGCGTCTCCACCGGTGCCGCCCTCCACGCGGCCATCGGCGTCGGCCAGAAGGCCGTCAAGGCGGGCGAGAGGGCGGACATCGTCTTCGTCGTCGCCGACGGCGGCTGGAAGTACCTCTCGACCGGCGTCTACACCGCTCCCACCACGGAAGCCGCCATCGAGACCCTGCACGGCCAGCTCTGGGCCTGACCGGCCCGAAGCCCGACCCGCCGCACGCCGACGCCCGCACCCCGGGGCGCCGGCGTGCGGCATGTCCGGACCCTCCGAAAACCCGCGCCGGCCGGGGTCCGCGCCGCTCCGGGCCGTGTCCGGGTCACCCGGAGGCCCGCGCCGATCGCGGCCCGCCTCACCCCAAGTGCCGCACCCGTCCCCATATCTCCGCGTCGACCCGGCCGACCCGCCGCCGGAAGGCGTCCGCTGCGACCTCGCGCAGTTCGTCCGTCTCCAGGAAGCTCCGCCGCCCCCGGGCGTCCCCCACCGTGCCGTCCGGAAGGGCGATCACCCCCGGCCGCTCCTCGTGGTGCTTGCTGGTGATCTTCGCGACGACCGCGCTGCCGTCCCGCACCGACAGCACCAGGCACGGCCGGTCCTTCGACCCCGGCCCGTCCTCGTACGGCACCTCGGCCCACCAGATCTCCCCCGGCTCCGGGGACCGCCCCGCCCCGCCGCCCCGCGCCGGCTTCTCGGCCGGACGGCCCGAAGGACGGCCCGGCGGCCGCGTCCGGCCACCCGGCCGACGCCCCGGACCCCCCTCGCCGCCCCGGCGCCGCGCACCGCTCCGCCCCCGCCCGTCCACCACCGACGCCACCAGCGCCAGGACGACCAGCACCGCCAGGATCACCCACCAGTACGTTTCCATCCCCCGACCGTACCGGCGCGCGCCCCGCCACCGGAGTGCCCCGGCACCACCCCCGTACGAACGGACACACGGACCAGGCCCCCGCTTCCATCGAACCGGTGACAGCACAGGTGAGTTCCCCCACAACGGCCATCCACGAAGGAGCGACCCGGAGATTCGCGCCTTACGCTCGACGAACCGAACGAACCGCACGAACCCTCCCCGCTCCCACGTCTCGGAGGTTCACGTTCCATGAAGCTCACCGTCGTCGGCTGCTCCGGCTCCTTCCCGTCCGCGGGATCGGCCTGCTCGAGCTACCTCGTAGAGGCCGACGGCTTCCGGCTGCTCCTCGACATGGGCAACGGCGCCCTCGGCGAGTTGCAGCGTCACGTCGGTCTCTACGACCTCGACGCCGTCTTCCTCAGCCACCTGCACGCCGATCACTGCATCGACATGTGCGCCTACTTCGTGGTGCGCTACTACCCGAACGACGGCACCCGCCCCGCCCTCCTCCCCGTCTACGGACCCGAGGGCACCGAGTCACGGCTGACCACCGCCCACGCCGACACCCCCTCCGACCGGGCCATGAGCGAGGTCTTCGACTTCCGCACGCTCAAGCCGGGCTGGTTCGAGATCGGCCCCTTCACGGTCCGCACGGAGAAGCTCTGCCACCCCGTGGACACCTTCGGCATCCGGATCGAGCACGGCGGCCGCTCCCTCGCCTACTCCGGCGACACCGGCGCCTGCGAAGCCCTGGACGAACTCGCCGAGGACGCCGACCTCTTCCTCTGTGAAGCATCGTTCATCCACGGCAAGGAAGACATTCCGGACCTCCACCTCAACGGCCGCGAAGCCGGCGAGTGCGCCTCCCGGGCCCGAGCCGGACGGCTGGTGCTCACCCACATCCCGCCGTGGACCGACGCCGAACGCAACATCGAGGACGCCCGCGAGGTCTACGCCGGCCCCGTGGAACTCGCCGTACCGGGCGCCGTGTACGAGATCTGAACGGCCCCGGCCCGGCGGCGGCCGGGCCGCGGAGAGCCGCAGCGCGACGGGCGCGGACGGTCAGGTCCTGCTGCCCCGGCCGCCCAGCGCCATCCGGTTCCACGTGTGCCGGCGCCCGCGGATCGCCACCGAGTACGCGTACAGCAGCTCCGGATCGCCCATCCCCGGCAGGAACGCGTCCCCGATGTGATGGGCGTCCACCCCGATCTCCTTCGCGTTCAGGGCAAGTTGGGGCACCACGTCGATGTGCGCGCCCTCCTGGCTCGTACCGATCGCCCCCATCACCACCGCCCCGGCGTCCTGCACCGCCGCCACCGCCTCGGCCGCCAGCTCCTTCGTCACCCCCGGCATCGTCCCCGGCAACGGCAGCACCACCCCGTCCGCCCCCGCCTCCACCAGCGCCGTCAACCGCCCCGGGGTCACCCGCTCGGGGTGGCCGGCGTGGTGCATCTTGCCGCTCCACAGGGCGACCTCGTCGCCGAGCCCGTTCCGCAGCCGCTCGGTCACCCGCGCCAGCCCTTCGTACGAACCCCCGGTCCCCGGATTCGCCGTCAGGCAGAGCATCGCCGCCCCCATCCCGACCAGCCGCTTCGCGAACTCCGGCTCCGCCCGCCGGATCTCCGGCACGTCCCCCGGCTCCAGGTTGATGCCGACCGGCCGCCCCACGCACTCCGCCAGGGCGGCGACCGAGGCGAACGACCCGAGCCCCGGAAGCACCAGGCGCTCCCCGTCCCAGGCGCGCTCGATCATGTTCAGGATGACGATGTCGGCGCCGAAGGCCGCCATCAACTCCGCGTTGTGCACCCCGTCGTCGCCGGGGCGGGCCACCAGCGCGGCCCGGTCCGCGAACACCTCGGCGACCATCGTCCGCCCTTCCGCCGCCGCCACCGAAGCGGTCAGCTCCCGGCCCCGCAGGGCGGCGAGAGCCGCACGGTCGAGATCGAGGATGCGGGGCGTCCCGGAAGGAGAGGTCATGGGACGAGCCTAGGTGCAAAGCGGACAAAAGGCGTGTCGGGTGCGAGGGAGGAGGGGCGCGGAGGAGAGCGCCCGGGAGCCCCCGGACCCGGCACGGTCCGGGGGCTCCCGGGAGGGCGGGGCGCCACTACTTCGTCATGTCCCGCTCGATGGCCTTCTCCACCTCCTCGGGCTCCCGCCCGGGCGTCTGGAGATTGAACTTGGTGATCGCGAACCGGAAGACCACGTAGTAGATCACCGCGAAACAGAGTCCGATCGGGATGAGCAGCCATGGCTTCGTATCCAGATGCCAGTTGACGACGAGGTCGATCAGACCGGCCGAGAAACTGAAGCCCGCATGCACCCCGAGCGCCCAGGTGACGCCCATCGACACACCGGTCAGGATCGCGTGGACGCCGTACAGCAGCGGCGCGACGAACATGAACGAGAACTCCAGCGGCTCCGTCACACCCGTCACGAACGAGGTGAGGGCGACCGACAGCATCAGCCCCGACACCTCCTTGCGCCGCTCCGGCCGCGCGGTGTGCGCGATGGCCAGCGCCGCCGCCGGCAGACCGAACATCATGATCGGGAAGAAGCCCGAGGTGAACTGGCCCGCCGACGGGTCCTCCGCGAAGAAGCGCGAGATGTCGCCCTGGACCGTGTGGCCGTCGGGGTCCGTGAAGTCGCCGGCCTGGAACCAGAAGAAGGTGTTCAGGAACTGGTGCATGCCGATCGGGATCAGCAAGCGGTTGGCGAAACCGAAGATGGCCGCACCCCACGCGCCGAGATCGATCAGCTGCTTGGCGAACCAGGTCAGCGCGTCACCGACCGGCTGCCACAGCAGACCGAAGATCACACCGAGGATGACGCAGAGGAACGCCATCAGGATCGGCACCAGCCGGCGTCCGTTGAAGAACCCCAGCCAGTCCACCAGCTTCGTGCGGTGGTACCGCTGCCAGACCACCGCGGTGAGCAGGCCGATGAGGATGCCGCCGAGCACGCCCGGGTTCTGCGGAACGCCGTCCGGCGTCGCCTCCGTGATCGTGTCGTCCACCGGGAAGGCCGCCAGCACCCCCCGGTACACCAGGAAGCCGACCACCGCCGCCAACGCGGTCGAACCGTCCGCCTTCCTCGCGAAACCGATCGCCACACCGATGCAGAAGAGCAGCGGCAGGCCGACCGTACCGTCCAGGATCGCGTTGCCGCCGTTGAGCAGGACCTTGGAGACCTTGTTCCAGAAGTCCCCGTGCAGGTACGAGTCGAGCAGGTTGCCGAGGCTGACCAGAAGCCCTGCCGCAGGAAGCACGGCCACCGGAAGCTGGAGGCTCCGGCCGATCTTCTGCAGGCCCGAAACCGGACCGTTCCACCACTTTGGCTGCGGAACCGCAGCCGCGGTCGTACTCATCGGCATCCTCCCGGAACACGTCACGTGCGGCGGACGTCGCACCCGGCTCGGGCCAGTCACGACGGACGGTCGGAGCCCTCCCCGCAAGGCAGAGCGCCGGTGATCGTCATCTTTGGGGATGGTCCTACCGGGCGCCCGCGAAGTTGGGCCAACCGTGCGTTAGCGTGACAAGGCGGACCCGCGGTGGGTCCGCACGCTGCGACAGGGAGAACGACATGGCCAGCAAGGCTGAGAAGATCGTCGCCGGGCTCGGCGGGATCGAGAACATCGACGAGGTCGAAGGCTGCATCACCCGCCTCCGCACCGAGGTCCACGACCCCAGCAAGGTCGACGAGGCCGCCCTCAAAGCCGCCGGAGCCCACGGCGTCGTGAAGATGGGCACCGCGATCCAGGTCGTCATCGGCACCGACGCCGACCCCATCGCCGCCGACATCGAAGACATGATGTGACGGTGCCGGCGCCGTGACCGGCTGACAGCATCCCTGTCACCCCGCGCGCCCGCCGGGTGCCGGCCCCTTCGGGCCCGCACCCGGCGGCCCGCCCCGGCCCCCGGGAACCCCACCGGCCTCCCGGCGGCCCTTGGCCCCGCGTCCTCCGGGCCTCCTCCTCCCGCCCCGAGGCCCGCACCGCCCGTACGCCACGCCGCGACCGCACCCGAACGGCGCCGCACCGCACCCGAACGGACCCGGCCCCGCCAGCGGATAAAGTCGACGCCATGTCTCGTATCGACGGCCGCACCCCCGACCAGCTCCGCCCCGTCACCATCGAACGGGGATGGAGCAAGCACGCCGAAGGCTCCGTACTCGTCTCCTTCGGCGACACCAAAGTCCTCTGCACCGCCTCCGTCACCGAAGGCGTACCGCGCTGGCGCAAGGGCAGCGGCGAAGGCTGGGTCACCGCCGAGTACTCCATGCTCCCCCGCGCCACCAACACCCGCGGCGACCGCGAATCCGTCCGCGGCAAGATCGGCGGACGCACCCACGAGATCAGCCGGCTGATCGGCCGCTCGCTGCGCGCCGTCATCGACTACAAGGCCCTCGGCGAAACCACCATCGTCCTCGACTGCGACGTCCTCCAGGCCGACGGAGGCACCCGCACCGCCGCCATCACCGGCGCCTACGTCGCCCTCGCCGACGCCATCACCTGGGCCCAGGGCAAGAAGATCGTCAAGGCCGGCCGCAAGCCCCTCACCGGCACCGTCTCCGCGGTCAGCGTCGGCATCGTCGACGGCACCCCCCTCCTCGACCTCCGCTACGAAGAGGACGTCCGCGCCGAGACCGACATGAACGTCGTCTGCACCGGCGACGGCCGCTTCATCGAAGTCCAGGGCACCGCCGAAGCCGCGCCCTTCGACCGCGAGGAACTCAACGCCCTCCTCGATCTCGCCACCGCCGGCTGCGTCGATCTCGCCGCCTTCCAGAACGACGCGCTCGCCCGCGCCCTCGGCGCGTAACAACTGCCTTCCCCCGGGTAAAGAAGCAACCAAGTACGCACCGCGGAGCGTCGTCACACGTACGGGCGCACGGGTCGAACCGTGCGCCCGTCCATGTGACGAACCGTCCATGTGACGCCCCCCGGGAGGGACCGCACCATGGCTCTGCGCCACCGCCACCACCGCACCGCACTCGCCGTCACCGCCGTAGCACTCACCCTGAGCGCGGCAGTCGGATGTGGCGCCGTCGACAAGGCCCTCGACTGCGTCCGCACCGCCGACGCCATCGCCACCAGCGTCGGCAACCTCCAGCAGGCCGTCTCCAACGCCTCCGGCGACGTGACCCAGGCCTCCGAGTCCCTCGACCAGATCGACCAGGAACTCGGCAACCTCCAGGACACCACCGACAACGCCGACCTCGGCAAGGCCGTCGACGACCTGCGGGCCGGAGTCACCCAGGTCCGCGCCTCCATCGAAGCGGGCGACGCCACCCCCGACCTCAGCCCGGTCACCGAGGCCGCCGGAGAGATCGGCAAGGTCTGCTCACCCTGAGCCGAAGACCGTCCCCCGACGGACAGGGGCGACAATCGATCCATGACCCGCCTGATCCTCGCCACCCGCAACGCCGGGAAAATCACCGAACTCCACGCGATCCTCGCCGACGCCGGCCTCAGCCACGAACTCGTCGGCGCGGACGCGTACCCCGAGATCCCCGACGTCAGGGAAACCGGCGTCACCTTCGCCGAGAACGCCCTCCTGAAGGCCCACGCCCTCGCGCAGGCCACCGGCCACCCGGCCATCGCCGACGACTCGGGCCTCTGCGTCGACGTCCTCGGCGGCGCCCCCGGCATCTTCTCCGCCCGCTGGGCCGGAAAGCACGGTGACGACCGGGCCAACCTCGACCTGCTCCTCGCCCAGCTCGGCGACATCGACGCCCCGCACCGCGCCGCCCACTTCGCCTGCGCCGCCGCCCTCGCCCTCCCGGACGGTACGGAACGCGTCGTCGAAGGCCGCATGCCCGGCACGCTGCGCTTCGCGCCCGCGGGCACCCACGGTTTCGGCTACGACCCGATCCTCCAGCCCGACGGTGAGACCCGTACCTGCGCGGAACTCACCCCGGCGGAGAAGAACGCCATCAGCCACCGCGGCAAGGCGTTCCGGGCGCTGGCACCGGTGGTGCGGGAGTTGGTGGGCTGAGACCGGACGATGCCCGGCCGCCCTGGAACACCGAAGGCCCGACCGGCTGCGATCACCGGTCGAGCCTTGGATTCGTAAGTCAGTGCGGCCGATGGGATTCGAACCCACACGAGATTTCTCTCACTGGCATCTAAAACCAGGTCGTCTTCCAGTTCCGACACGGCCGCTCGCGAAGGACATGGTAACCACAGGCCGACTGGGGGTACAGTGCTGCCGATGTGCCGACGGTTGCTGCCGGTTCTCCCGCGGCACCATGCGGCGGTCGGCGCATGGAGGGTCGGGCGGAGAGGGCGCGGATTCTCTGCCCGGTTGTCCAGCCGGTCCCCACTGAGGTGACCGATGAGAAGGGTGATCCGCCGTTCTCGGGCGGAGACGGGGTGTCCCGTCCGGAACGCGGCGCGATGCGGAACGGTCCGTACCACTTCGGCGGGTGCCGTGCAGCGGTACGGACCGGTCAGTGGGGGGAACGGGGCGCGGGGAGCCGAGGCGGCCGCAGAGGCGGGGAGACCGGGACCCGAGGTGTCAGAACTTCGGGTCCGGGCTCTGCGCGTGGACCAGTTCCGCCGCTTCCTCCGGTGTCTCCACCGAGGGCGGGGAGCCGTCGAGCGGCTTCTGGGCGGTCTCCTTCATGCAGGCCACGGAGATCACGCCGACCAGTGCGGCGGCCATCGCGTAGTACGCCGGCATCAGGTTCGTACCGCTCCAGCTGATCAGGGCGGTGATGACCAGCGGGGTCGTGCCGCCGAAGATCGACGCGGAGAGGTTGTAGCCGACGGAGAGGGAGCCGTACCGGACGTTCGTGGGGAAGAGCGCCGGGAGGGCGGCGGACATGGTGCCGAGCATGCAGACCAGGGAGAGGCCCAGCATCAGCATGCCGGCGACGATGGCCGGGATGCTGCCCTGCCGGATCAGCAGGAACGACGGCAGCGAGAGCACCAGGAAGCCGAGCATGCCCGCCATCAGCAGCGGCTTGCGGCCGAAGCGGTCGGAGAGCTTGCCGACCTGGCTGATGATCAGCATGAGGAAGACCATCACCACCAGCAGGATCAGCAGCCCGTGGGTCTCGCTGTAGCCGAGCTCGTCGGAGAGGTACGTCGGCATGTACGAGAGCAGCATGTAGTCGGCGATGTTGTACGCGCCGACCAGGCAGATGCAGAGGATCAGCGTCGGCCAGTAGGTGCGGAAGATCTTGGCGAGGTCGCCCTTGGTGGTGGTCTCGACTCCGTCGGCCGCTTCCGGGGCGAGGGCGGTGGCCCCCTCCAGCTTCTGGAAGGCGGGGGTCTCGTCGAGGCGCAGCCGGAGGTAGAGGCCGACCAGTCCGAGGGGGCCGGCGACGAGGAAGGGGATGCGCCAGCCCCAGCTCTCCATCTGGCCGGTGTCGAGGAGCGCGTAGAGCGCGGTGACGAGGCCGGCGGCGCCGACGTATCCGGCCAGGGTGCCGAACTCCAGGAAGCTGCCGAAGAAGCCGCGGCGCTTGTCGGGCGCGTACTCGGCGATGAAGGTGGAGGCGCCGCCGTACTCGCCGCCGGTGGAGAAGCCCTGGAGCATGCGGAAGAAGATCAGCAGGCCGGGTGCCCACATGCCGATCGTGTCGTGCGAGGGGATGAGGCCGATGGCGAAGGTGCCGACCGCCATCATGATCATCGTGAGGGCGAGGATCTTCTTGCGGCCGATCCGGTCGCCCATCGGGCCGAAGAACATGCCTCCGAGCGGCCGGACGAGGAAGGCGACGGCGAAGGTGGCGAAGGAGGAGAGCAGCTGGGTGGTGTCGTTCCCGGACGGGAAGAAGACGTGTCCGAGGGTGACGGCGAGGTAGGAGTAGATCCCGAAGTCGAACCACTCCATGGCGTTGCCGAGGGAGGCCGCCTTCACCGCGCGCTTGACGGCTCGGTCGTCGGTGACGGTGATGTCGGTGCGGCGGAGTCTTGGGTTCTGACGTTTGCGGATCGCCCGGAAGAGCGTGGGGTGGCGCTTGACCGCGTCGGGGTCGGCCGCCCGGTGGGGGTCGGTGGCCGCCATGGCCGGGTCCTTTCCTCGGGGATGGTTCCAGAGAAGGGCTTCTGTGCGGTCATGGCGGTCGCAAACCGGATGGGGGGCGTTTGCGAGGTCCCTCACAACATCGTGACAGGTTCCTGCTGTTTCCTGCGGATAGCGGTGGCCCCGGCCGCCGTCAGATCCCGAGGTCCTTGATGATCTTCGCGACGTGGCCGGTCGCGCGGACGTTGTAGAGGGCGTGTTCGATGGCGCCCTCTTCGTCGACGACGAAGGTCGACCGGATGACCCCCTTCACCGTTTTGCCGTAGTTCTGCTTCTCGCCGTAGGCGCCGTAGGCGGCGAGGACCTCCTTGGACGGGTCGCCGACCAGGGTGACCTTGAGGTTCTCCTCCTCGCGGAACTTCGCGAGCCGCTCCGGCTTGTCGGGGGAGACGCCGATGACGTCGTATCCGGCGCCCGCGAGCAGGTCCAGGTTGTCGGTGAAGTCGCACGCCTGCTTGGTGCAGCCGGGGGTAAGGGCCTTGGGGTAGAAGTAGACGATCACCTTGCGGCCCTTGTGGTCCGCGAGGGACACGTCCTTGCCGTCGGCATCCGGAAGGGTGAAGGCGGGGGCGGTGTCACCGGGCTGCAGGCGCTCGCTCATGGTTCTCCTCGGGTGGCGCGTGGGGTGTACGCGACCGAGCGTAATAGGGGTGCCGCCGGGTGTGCGGGCGGTCGAGCTGACAGACTGTCGATGAAGGTTTACCGGACGACGACCACGGAGGCGGCGCAGTGTCGGATACGAGGACCCCTGCGCAGATCGAGGCGGACATCATCAGCAGGCGCAAGCAGCTGGCGGTGGTCCTCGACGAGATCGGGGTGCGGGTGCACCCGAAGACGATCATCGGTGACGCGAAGGCCATGGTCGCCGAGAAGGTGGACCGCACGGCGGGCCGCGCGTACGTGGCGGTGAACCGTTCGGTCTCGGACGTGAAGGCGCGGTTCGTGTCGCCGGACGGTTCGCCCCGGCTGGAGCGGGTGGTGCCGGTGGCGCTGCTCGCGGTCGGCGTGGTCGGTCTGCTGGCCGTGTCGACCCGGCGCGGCAAGAGCGGCCGGCGCCGGAGGTAGCCGGCGCGGCGGCCCCGGAGCGGGCCGCCCGGCCGCCTCGCCGCTCCGACGGCGCGGGGAGGATACGCGGCGCGGCGCGGAAGCGGGTCGACGTACCCCTACGACGTGCGGGCGGTGGCCCGGCGGGTAGGTTGCGGGGCGTGAGCGACAACACCCAGGACGACAAGCTGCCCATCCGCATGCTGCACGACCGTGTGCTGGTCCGGTCCGATTCGCCCGAGGGCGAGCGCCGGTCCGGCGGCGGCATCCTCATTCCGGCGACGGCGGCGGTGGGCCGCCGGCTGGCCTGGGCGAGGGTGGTGGCCGTGGGCCAGAACGTGCGGACGGTCGAGCCCGGGGACCGGGTGCTGTACGACCCCGAGGACCGCGCCGAGGTCGAGGTGCGGAGCGTGGCGTACGTACTGATGCGGGAGCGCGATCTGCACGCGGTGGCGGCCGACCGGTTCGAGGGCTCGGTCGATTCGACGGGGCTCTACCTGTAGCCGCGTGGCGTGCGTCCGGGGAGCCCGGTGACGGTCGTCACCGGGCTCCCCGGCGTTTGTTGCTACGGTGGAACGACCCGACGAGACGCGCCGTACCGGGCTGGCAAAGACGACGCATTCCGTGTTGTTCCGTGTGTCCGTCGTCGGAGGTGGCCGTCATGGCCTGGGTTCTTCTCATCATCGCAGGACTGCTCGAAGTGGGCTGGTCGATCGGTATGAAGTACGCGGAGGGGTTCACCCGGCTGTGGCCGAGCGTGTTCACCGTCCTCGGGATCGTGGCCAGCATGCTGTTGCTGGCGCAGGCGGCGAGGACGCTGCCCATCGGTACGGCGTACGGCGTGTGGGTGGGGATCGGGGCCGCCGGCGCGGCGGTGCTCGGGATGGTGGTGCTCCACGAGCCGGTGACCGCCGCGCGGATCTTCTTCGTCTGCCTGTTGCTGGTCGCCGTGGTGGGGCTGAAGGCGACGTCGGGTCACTGAGACCCCTTCCGGGCCGGGCGGGCCGTCCCCTCGGCCGGGCGTGCTGCCCCGGGGCCGGGTGAGCGGTCTCCGTCCCGTACCCGGTGTCAGTCCCTCCCGTACCCGGTGTCATCGCCAGGTGAAGGGGAAGGCCGGGCCCCGGGCGCCTTCGACGAGGCCGCGGCCCGGAGCGCCTCCCGTACCGCCGGTCTCTCCGGTGGCACCGTTCCCGCCGCCGTCGGCGGCACCGGCGTCGGCGGCGCCACCGTTCGCGTTCCCGTCGCCGCCGTTCGCCGTTCCGCCGGTCGTGGCACCCCCGTTCCCGCCTCCGTTGCTGCCGCCCCCGCCGGTGGGGCCCGTGCCGGTGGTGCCGCCCGCGCCGGTACCGGTCGGGCCGGGGGTGGCCGGGGCGGTGCCGGCAGGGGTCGTGGGGGTGTCGCCGCTCGGGGTGTCCGAGGGGGAGTCGGGGTCGTCGCCGGTCTCCGTCTCCTCGTCGGTGGGTTCCTCGGACTCCTCGCTGCCCTCCACCACGTCCAGGTCGAACTCCCGCACCTCGGAGCCTTCGAGGGCGGCGGCGGTGTAGTCGGCCCAGGTCTCGGCGGGGGCCCCGCCGCCGTTGATGCGGGACTGGCCGAGCGCCCCGTAGAGGGATTCCTGCGTGCCGGTCTCCGGGTCCTGTCCCATGACGGCGACGACGGTCGCGAGGTCGGGGGTGTAGCCGGCGAACCAGGCGGCCTTGTCCTCCTCGGCGGTGCCGGTCTTCCCGGCTGCGGGGCGGCCGGCACCCTGCGCGGCCGTTCCCGTGCCGCCCTCCACGACGCTCCGCAGGATCGAGGTGGTGGTGTCGGCGGCCTGACGGCTGACGGCCTGCCGGGTGGTGCGGCTGGGGAGGGCGAGGTTACGGCCGTCCTTGGTGACCTTCTCGACGAGGCTGTAGGTGCCGTGCCGCCCGTGGTTGGCGAGGGTCGCGTACGCCTCGGCCATGTCGAGCACGCTGGCGGTGGCCGGGCCGAGCGCGATGGACGGGGAGGCCGACAGGTCGGGGGTGTCCTCGGGGATGCCCAGGTCGATCGCGGTCTCCTCGACCTTTTCGGGGCCGACGTCCTGCGCCATCTGCGCGTACACCGCGTTGACCGACTTGTCGGTGGCCTCGCGGACGGTGATGTCGCCGTAGCTGACGTCGTCCTCGTTGGCGGGCGCGTACCCGGTGTCGCCCTGGCGTCCCTGGACGGGACGCTCGTTGGTGCCGTCGTAGCGGGTGCGGGGGGTGATGCGGCGGCCGTCCTGGGTGGTGGAGCCGTTGGCGACGGCGGAGGTGAAGACGAACGGCTTGAAGGTGGAGCCGACCTGGTAGTCGCGCCGGGTCGCGTTGTTGACGTACTGCCGGGTGTAGTCGATGCCGCCGTACAGGGCGACGACCCTGCCGGTGCCGGTGTCGATGGAGGCGCCGCCGACGCGGACGTTGCGGTCGGCTTCACGGTCGTCGTCGGTCCGGGAGGTCACGTTCTCCTCGACGGCTTCCACGAAGGCGTCCTGCTTCTCCTTCTCCAGGGTGGTGGTGATCCGGTAGCCGCCGGTGGCGAGGGTCTCCTCGTCGACGACGCCGTGGCCGGTGAGGTACTCCTTGACGGCGTTGACGAGGTAGCCGCGCTGCCCGGAGAGGCCGGTGGCGGTCTTCGCCTTCTCCGGCGGCGGGAAGGTGAGGGCCGCGCGTGCCGGGGCGCCGAGCCACTCCTCCTTGACCATCCCGTCGAGCACGTACTCCCAGCGGGCGAGGACGGCCGGCTCGTTCTCGGGGTGGGCGACGACGTCGTAGGCGCTGGGGGCGTTGAGGAGCGAGGCGAGGTACGCGCCTTCGGCGACGTCGACGTCCCCGACGTCCTTGCCGTAGTACGCCTGGGCGGCGGCCTGGATGCCGTAGGCGTTGCGGCCGAAGTAGCTGGTGTTGAGGTACCCCTCGAAGATCTGGTCCTTGGTCTGCTCGCGGTCCAGCTTGATCGCGATGAAGAACTCCTTGGCCTTGCGGACGACCGTCTGCTCCTGGCCGAGGTAGTAGTTCTTGACGTACTGCTGGGTGATGGTCGAACCGCCCTGGCGCCCCTTGCCGGTGACGGTGTTCCAGGCAGCGCGGAACATCGCGCTGACGTCGACGGCGCGCTCGGAGTAGAAGTTGCGGTCCTCGGCGGCGAGGACCGCGTGCTGGACCTCCTCCGGGACCTGCGCGAGCCGGACGTTCTCCCGGTTGACGTCGCCGTCCCGGGCGATGACGGCACCGTCGCGGTAGAGGTAGACGTTGCTCTGGGCGGTGGCGCTGGAGTTCGCGGCGGGGATGTCGACGAGCTGGTATCCGGCGATGAACCCGCCCACGAGCAGGACGGCGACGAGCAGGACGGCGCCGAGGACCATCCGCCAGGTCGGGACGAGACGGCGCCAGCCCTTCCTGCGGGGGCGTTTCGCACGGCCCGTGCGCTCCTCAGCGCCGCCGTCCTTCGCGCCTTCGTCCCTCGCGCCGCCGTCCTGCGGGGCCGCACCCTCTCCCGCGCCCTTCCCCTCTCCTCCCTCTCCTGTCCCGGCGGAGGCGTTCGCCCGGCCGGAGGGGTCCCGGGGGGCCCAGCGCTGTGGCTCGTCGCTCATGTCGGTGGAGACTCCTCGGCCGCGGACAGTGCCCTCATACTGCCCTTTTCGTGCCGATAACCATCGGAACGCACCTGCGCGTGACCCCGTACGCCCTGCCGAATGCCGCGTACGCCCCCTGAAAGAGGTCGCCCGGTGCGGAAGGACCGGACTAGGCTCGTGCGCTTTGGTGCCGACGGGGGAAACCCCGTCCCGGGCCCGGTCCTGGCGGCGGGCGGAACGCAGGGGGAGACGTGCGGGTCTATGCCGTGGTGGCGGCGGGCGGGTTCCGCCGGCATGCCACCTACCGGATGGCGACGGTCGCGGGGATCTTCACCAACACGGTCTTCGGTTTCATCGTCGCGTACACCTACACCGCGCTGTGGGCGGAGCGGCCCGATCTCGGCGGGTACGACACCGCGCAGGCGCTGACCTACGTCTGGCTGGGCCAGGGGCTGCTGATGACGTGTTCGATGATGGGCGGCGGCTTCGAGGACGAGCTGATGGAGCGGATCCGCAGCGGCGACATCGCGGTCGACCTGTACCGTCCGGCCGACCTCCAGCTCTGGTGGCTGGCCGGCGACCTCGGCCGGGCCGCCTTCCACTTCCTGGGGCGCGGCATCGTGCCGATGGCGGTCGGTGCGGTCGCCTTCGACCTGGTCGTGCCCACCTCCCCGGGGCGGTGGCTCGCGTTCCTGCTGGCCGTGGTGCTCGGGGTGGTGGTCAGCTTCGCGATCCGCTTCCTGGTGGCGCTCGCCGCGTTCTGGCTCCTGGACGGCGCGGGGGTGGTGCAGATGTGCTGGCTGGCGGGGCTGTTCTTCTCGGGCCTGCTGCTCCCGCTCAACCTGTTTCCCGGGCTGCTCGGCGAGGTGGCGCGGGCGCTGCCGTGGTCGGCGTTCCTCCAGGTGCCCGCCGACGTCTTCCTCGGCGAGCGCACCGGCCGGAGCCTGGTGGGGGCGTTCGCCTTCCAGGCCGGGTGGGCGGTGGCGCTGCTGCTGGCGGGCCGGATGCTCCAGGCGGTCGCGGTGAGGAAAGTGGTGGTGCAGGGTGGCTGACACGGTGCTCACGGGCGGCTCAGGAGCCGACGGGGACGCGCGCACGGGAACGGAGACGGGGCCGGCCGACGCGCCCTCCCGGCCCGTCCGGCCGGCTCGTTTCCCCCGGTCGCCGCTGGTCGACGGGGTGCGCGCCTACCGGCTCATCGCGGGGATGTGGATCCGCTCGACGATGACCTACCGGCTCTCGTTCGCCCTGACCACGCTCGGCAACTTCCTCGCGACCGTCCTCGACTTCGTCACGATCATGCTGATGTTCGGGCACGTCGACGCGCTCGGCGGCTACTCCCTGCCGGAGATCGCCCTGCTGTACGGGATGGCGGCGACCGCCTTCGGGCTGGCCGATCTGGTGATGGGGTCGATGGACCGCATCGGGAAACGCGTGCGGGACGGCACGCTCGACACCTTGCTGGTGCGTCCGGTGCCGGTGCTGGTGCAGGTGGCGGCGGACCGGTTCGCACTGCGCCGGGTGGGCCGGATCACCCAGGGACTGCTGGTCCTGGGGTACGCCCTGGTGGTGCTGGACATCGACTGGACGCCGCTGAAGGTGCTGCTGGTCCCGCTCGCGGTGCTCAGCGGCGGTGCGATCTTCGGCGCGGTGTACGTCGGCGGTTCGGCGCTCCAGTTCTTCGCGCTGGACGCGGCGGAGGTGCAGAGCTCGTTCACGTACGGCGGCCAGACGCTGTTGCAGTACCCGCCGTCGGTCTTCGCCCGGGAGCTGGTGTGCGGGGTGACCTTCGTCGTCCCGCTCGCCTTCGTGAGCTGGCTCCCGGCGTTGTACGTGCTGGGGCGCGCGTACCCGGTGGCGCTGCCCCCGTGGGCGGCGTTCCTGCCGCCGGTGGTGGCGGCCGGGTGCTGGCTGGTGGCGGGTCTGGCGTGGCGCACGGGGCTGCGGGCGTACCGGAGCACGGGAAGTTGACGAGGACGGGCGGTACGGGGATGGGGACGGGCGGTACGGGGATGGGGACGGGCGTGGAGCGGGACACGGGTACGGGCGGGGTCACGGGTGCGGGCGGCGGAACGGGTCCGGGCGCGAGGAGTGCGGCGCCGGGGGGCCGGGTGGCCGGCGATCCCGCCTTCATCGAGGTGGAGGGGTTGGAAAAAGTCTTCCAGGTGCGCCGCAAAGCGGGTTTCCTGCGACGGGAGCGGAGCGAGGTGCGCGCGGTGGACGGCATCGACTTCCGGGTCGCGCGCGGCGAGATGGTCGGCTACATCGGTCCCAACGGAGCGGGCAAGTCGACGACGATCAAGATGCTGACCGGGATCCTCACCCCGAGCGGCGGCCGGCTGCGGGTCGCGGGCGTCGACCCGTCACGGGAGCGCACCCGGCTGGCGCACCGCATCGGGGTGGTGTTCGGGCAGCGGACCACGCTCTGGTGGGACCTGCCGCTGAAGGACTCGTACCGGCTGATGCACCGCATGTACCGGATCCCGGACGCGCGGTACCGCGAGAACCTGGACCGCTGCGTCGAACTCCTGGACCTGGGTGACCTGCTGGACTCGCCGGTCCGGCAGCTCTCGCTCGGGCAGCGGATGCGCGGCGACATCGCGGCGGCGCTGCTGCACGACCCGGAGGTGCTGTACCTCGACGAGCCCACGATCGGGCTCGACATCATCTCCAAGGTGAAGGTGCGGCAGTTCCTCAAGGACCTCAACGAGGAGCGTTCCACCACGGTGCTGCTCACGACGCACGACCTCACCGACATCGAGGAGTTGTGCGACCGGGTGATGGTGATCGACCACGGCCGGCTGATGTATGACGGCGCGCTCGCAGGGCTGCACGGGGAGGGCGGCGGCGAACGCACCCTGGTGGTGGACCTGGAGCGCGAACTCCCGCCGATCGCCGTGGAGTCCCGGGGGCCGCTGCGGGCCCGCGTCGTGCGGGTGGAGGGGCCGCGTCAGTGGCTGGCGCTTCCCGGGGACGCCTCCGTCGCGCCCCTGGTGGCCCGGATCGCGGCGGAGTACCCGCTGAAGGACCTCTCGGTGCGGGAGCCCGACATCGAGGACGTGATCGCCCGGATGTACGCGGCGGGGCACCACCCCGGGGCGTGAGGACGGGCCCGGATACGCCGTACGGCATACGGCGTACGGCGCATCCGGGCGGTGGCGGAGGACCCCGGGAGGCGGCTGGAAGGCTGTTCCGGCGGTGCGCCCGGTGCATAGGGTGTGCGCCATGACGAGCGAACTCCCCGACATGCGCGCCTCGGACGCCGAACGCGAGCGAGTGGCCGAGGTGTTGCGGGACGCCGTGGCCGAAGGACGCCTCGCCATGCCGGAGTTCGAGCAACGGCTCGATGCGGCCTACGCGGCGCGCACCCACGGGGAGCTGGCCCCGCTCGTCCGCGACCTTCCGGCTCCGGGGGTGCCCCCGCGCGGAGACCGGGACGTCCGCTGACCGGCCCGGACCTGCCCCACCCCGCCTGCCTCGCCCGGACCTGCCAACCCCGGCCCGGCCTCGCCCGGACCTGCCTTGCCCCGCCCTGCCCAGCTGTGCCTAGCTCTGCGAGCCGCCGGTGAGGACGCCGGGCGGGATGCTGTGGGCGAGGGCCCGGTAGCCCGCGTCGTTGAAGTGCAGGTGGTCGCCGCAGTCGTAGTCCGCCCGGATGCGCTCCGGCGCGGCGGGATCGCGGACCACCGCGTCGAAGTCCACGTACGCGTCGAACACCCGGCCGGCCCGGATCTGCTCGTTGATCTCCTCGCGCACGGCGTTCCGGGACGGTGAGTAGCTCCAGCGCCCCTGGAAGGGGGTCAGCGTCACCCCGACCACCCGCAGCCCCCGGGCATGGGCACGTGCGGTGAGACGGCGCAGTCCGGCCACGACGTGTGCCGCCTCCGTCCTCTCCGCGTCGTTCAGTACGTCGTTGATACCGATCGCGACGATCACCGTACGCGCGCCGGAGACGCCGAGGACGTCGCGGTCGAAGCGGGTGGTGGCGGCGACGCCGCCCCGGCCGTCCGTCAGCAGACGATTTCCCGGGATGCCCTGGTTGGCGACGCCCCAGCGGCCTTTCAGCCGGTCGGAGAGGTAGTCCGGCCACCGCCGGTTGGCGCCGGGGGTGGAGCCGCTGCCCGCCGTCAGCGAGTCGCCGAACGTGACGACCGTGCCCGCGGCGGTGGTGCTGTAGACGTCGACGGCCGTCAGGTAGCGCCACTCGTCGACGGGCCGGACGGTGCGGGCATCCACGAGGTAGGAGGTCTCCAGCGCCGCCGGGTGCTGGGTGACCTGCCCGCCCGCCAGGGGCGTACGGAACTCCACGACCAGATCCGCGTCGGCCACGATCCCCGTCCGCACGGTGTCGCTCACCACCTGGTCGCCCGCCGGGACGGTGACCCTGCCCGCCCCACCGAAGGTCACCGGGCGCCCGTTCACCCGGGCCCGGTCCACGACGAGCGGGCCGGTGCCGAAGAGGTTCGAGAGCGTGATGCGCGCGGCCGTTCCGCCGGTGCTGCTGTGCACCGAGTTGCGTACCGTCGTGCCGGCCAGGTCGTGCGTCGCCACCGGAGCGGCGTGCACCGGTGCCCCGGCCCAGGTCGCGACCCAGAGACCGCGCGCCGCGGCTGCCTCGCGGCCGGCCGGATGCTCGCCGGCCGCCCGCGGACCGGTGTCGCGGGGGCCGGTCAGTCGCGCGGTCCCGACGGCGAGCGCCGTGGCGAGTACGGCGGTACCGGCCACGAGAGCGACGAGCAGGGCGCGCCTGCGGCGCCGGGAGGGCGCCCCGGGGCCCCGGGTGGACCCGCCGGGGCCCGGGTTCGGTTCAGGGGCCGATCCGGCCTGGTCATTACGGACGACCCTGGACATGTGCGGTGCGACTCCTCGTGCGGTCGTGCGGTCGGTGATCATGCGGTCGGTGCTCGGTACTCGTACGGTCGGCGGGGCGGGCGATCGGCGCCCGGTGGTGCTCCGGTGAGCTCCCCCCCGGTCCTCCCTACCCCGTCCGCGCGCGGGTGCGCGCCGGGGCGCCGGGAACCGGGAGGACGATCCGGGAGTAGGACAGTGGGGACAATGCGTACGACCGGGGAAGACGTGTACGCGAACGGATCGCGCGGGTCGGACCGGACCGGGCGTACGGCGGCACGGAACACGGCGGGAAAGGGAGGCGGGACGCGGTGGATGGTAATGAACCGGGCGCGGGCAGAGGGCCGGAACACGGCAGAGACCCCGATCATGCCGGGCGTACGGAAGCCCCGGCGGGCGTGAGGGAGGGCGCGGGCGCTCCGGCGGGGGGTCCGCACGGGCCCGGCCGGGCCCCCGCTCCCCTGGCCGCGTTCGCGTACACCGCCGCCGACGAGGAGAAGCGGCGCGGGGTGCGGCGGATGAAGACCACCGCCACCGGACTGCTGCTGCTGGTCGCGCTCGTGTACGTGCTCGCCACCTTCGCGGAGAACCGGGGCGTGGACGGCTGGCCCGGCTACGTCGCCGCGGCCGCCGAGGCGGGCATGGTGGGCGCGCTCGCCGACTGGTTCGCCGTGACGGCCCTCTTCCGCTGGCCGCTCGGCCTGCCCATCCCGCACACGGCGATCATCCCCACGAAGAAGGACCAACTGGGGGAGTCGCTCGGTTCCTTCGTGGGCGAGAACTTCCTCTCCGCGGACGTGGTGCGCGGCCGGATCCACGCCCTGGGCATCGGAGGACGGGTCGGCGCCTGGCTCGCGGAGCCGGAACACGCCGACCGGGTCACCGCCGAACTGTCGACGGCGCTGCGCGGGGCGCTGACCGTACTGCGGGACGCCGACGTGCAGGCCATCGTCGGTGAGGCGATCACCCGCCGGGCCAACTCGGTGGAGGTCGGCCCCGGACTCGGGAAGATGCTGGAGAAGGTGGTGGCCGACGGCGGTCACCGCAAGGTCGTGGACCTGGTCTGCGTCCGCGCGCACGACTGGCTGGTCCTGCACGGTGACGCGGTGATGGACGCGGTGCAGGGCGGGGCGCCCGGCTGGACACCGAAGTTTGTCGACAAGCGGGTGGGGGAGCGTGTCTACAAGGAGTTGCTGCGCTTCGTCACGGAGATGCGGGACATGCCGGGCCACCCGGCGCGCGGCTCCATCGACTCGTTCCTGACGGACTTCGCGTCCGACCTCCAGACGGATCCGGACACCCGGGGCCGCGTGGAGCGCCTGAAGTCCGACATCCTGGGGCGCCGCGAGGTGCAGGACGTGATCGCCTCCGCCTGGTCCTCGCTCCGCACGATGATCATGACGGCTGCCGAGGACGAGCAGAGCGAACTCCGGCTGCGCGCACGCGCCTCGCTGATGTCCCTGGGCGCCCGCCTCGCCTCGGACGAGCGACTCCAGGCCAAGCTGGAGGGCTGGCTGGAGGATGCGGCGGTCTACGTGGTCACCACCTACCGCACCGAGATCACCTCGCTGATCAGCGACACCGTCGCCGGCTGGGACGCAGACCAGACCTCGAAGAAGATCGAGGCCCACATCGGCCGCGACCTCCAGTTCATCCGGATCAACGGCACGGTGGTGGGCGCGCTGGCCGGACTCGCGATCTACACGGTGTCGCAGGCGCTGGGGGGCTGACCCGGACGGCCCCCGGCGGCCCCCGGCGGGCGGCCGCTGGGGGGCCGTCGGCGCGCCGTCGGTCCGGGCGTGCGTCCGGCCGCCCGGCGGCTCCGGCCGCCGCCTCGGCCGGCGGCTCCGGCCGCGCCCGCCTCGGCCGGCGGCTCCGGCCTCGGCCGTGCCGGTCGCTCCCGTTCCCGCGCCGGGTGGTCAGGCCGCGCGGCGGGTGACCAGCCAGGAGGCGGCGGCGACCGTGCCCGCGACGGTGAAGACGGCGGGCCAGGCGCCGAGCTTCTTGGCGAGCACGTGGGACCCGGCGAAGGCGGCGACGTACGCGGTGGTCAGCCCGGCGGCGGCGCGGGGCCCGGCCGTCCGGTTCCACTCGTACGCGGCCACCGCCCCGGCGGCGGCGAGCGCGGCACCGCCCAGCGGCCGCTTTCCGGTCCACCGGGCCGCCCCGTATCCACCGACGAGTCCGCTCGCCGCCACTGCCGCTGCCGGAATCTTCGCCATGGCAGGCACCTCCGCTTTCGTGTTGTCGTCACCCGGCCCGCAACGGGTCCGTCCGGGCTGCCCGGACGCGTGCCGCGTCCCCCGGAATTCCGAGGCTAGCGCGCGGATACGTGCCCGAACCACGCAGCCTGCGGACAGGAGGGTGCATCCTCGTACGCCGCCCCCGGGCGTACGGCTCGGACCCCTTCCTGCGGGTGGTCTTCGCCCTCGGCAACCGGGACGAACGCGTCCTGCTGCGTCACCGGTTCCACGAGCAGGTCACCGAACGGCCGGCCGCCCGGCCGCCCGGCCCCGACGGCCCGCTGCGCGCCGAACTCGTCGCGGGCCAGCCCCTCGGCCTCGGCGCCGCCCTGAGCCCGCACCCCCAGGGGGAAGGCTCCCGCGCCACCCCGGAACAGCTCGCTGACCTCTACGCCCCGGCGCTCCAGGCCCTGGTCACGGGGGACGCGGGGATCTCCCCGGACCAGGGCCCGGAAGCGGCACAGGGCCGTGATCAGGACGGGTACGGGTCGTAGCAGTCGGGTACCGGGTGGTACAGCGCCTGCCAGGTCAGCGTGCCGACCACGCCGTCCCTCACCAGCCCGTGGCACCCCTGGATCCACTTGATCTTGGTCTGGGTCTTCGTCCCGAACTTCCCGTCCACCGCGAGCTTCGGCACCCCTCCCCACACGTTGCTCAGACACTGCGCCTGCTTCACCGCCGCCCCCGAACTGCCGGACCGGAGCACCGGCCGGTTCGAGGAGGAGGTGTACGCGCACCCGCCCGGCACGGCGGCGACGGACGGAGCAGCGGCGTCGGGAGCGGCAGCGGCCCCGGGGGCGACGGCGAAGGCGCCCAGCGTCAGGGCGGCGGCTCCCGCGAGGGCGACGACGCGGCGCTTCAACGCGGACGGGACGGACGAGGACGCGGTACGGGAGACGGTCATGCCGGAACCTCCGGTTCGGGGGTGCGACGGACCCAGCCGGACCGGCCACGGACCGGCCCGGCAGAGCACGCCCCGCGGATCCGGACCCGGATGTCCGTACGGAGACCCGGGCGGTCCGCGGTGCGTCCATAAACATAAGCACAGGTGGGCGCGGTGGGCAGAGCGTGCGGTGGGGCACGGGGGGCGCGAGGGCGTCACGGATCGCGCCGCACCCGGGCCGGGCGCCGGAACCTGGGCAGGAGAGCGGGCAACACCCGAGGAGGTCACCCGGCCGGATTCCGCTTGTGGGAGCAGGGAGAGGTTCCTCCACGGGGCGACGACGCCGACACCGACCCGTAGGGTCGGCTCCAGGCCCCTTCGACGCCCGTCAGCCGGCCCTCGACGGCTGCGGTCCGCCGGGGCCGGGGCCGTTCGGCGTGCCGTCGCGCCCACCCGCCGCCGGTGCTGAGCCGCCAGGGGTCGCGGTGGCAGGGGAGACACGTCCCCGGCCACCGAGGGTCACACCTCTATCGAGGAGGCGAAGAAGCCCACGGTCGGATCCTCGGGTGTGCCGATCAGAAGAGCCCTGTCCAGAAGCCCGTTGTAGTGTTCGCAGCTGGTTTCGGGCAGGAGGACGCAGGCGTGGCACGCCGCGAGGTTGATACCGCCCACGCCGCCGCCCTCGGACTCCACGCAGAGCGGGTCCGCCGAACACCACTGGGCGCGTATCAGCGCCGAACGGAGAGTCGCGGCCAGTCTGGCCGGGTCTCCCTGGGCGACCAGGCCGCCGAGACTTCCGGCGGAGTCGCTCGTCGCGGTCGAGATCAGCAGACCGGCCATCGAGTCGTCGACGTACAGCCGCTCGCGCAAGGATGCTGCCGGATATCCGCCGTCCAGACTCCACTCAGTGATCAGCACGTGGGCCAGCGTGTGCAGCAGCACCATGCGGGGAGACGCCGGGGAATCGGGGACGGACTCGGGGTCCTTCGCGCGTTCCCGCATCAGACGGAGGTGGTTCGCACGCAGGCGGTCGGCGCGCGCGGCGACCGCGACGTTCCGCGCCCAGTCGTCGACCCGTCGCTCGTCCAGACGGAGGAAGACGCCCTCCCCCTGCACCTCCATGGCGGGCAGCCAGTCGGTCGGGGCGAGTGACAGATCGGCCTCGTGGACGTCCGCGTTCGTCTCGGGCGTGTCGACCCGGGAGAAGGCCTTGAGGACCCGGACCTCGCGGAGCCGTTTCACCAGCATCGGCCCGACCACACCGTACGGTTCCAGGACGGCGGCGGAGGACCGCGGAGGCTCGCAGACGAACTGCTCCTCGTGGTCGGTCCCGCTCTCGGGCTGCCCCACTATCAGCGTCTTGTACTCCTGTCTGCGCAGCTCGTGGAACGCGTTGTCCTGCCCCTGTTCGGGATCGTCTTCCCGGTTCTCGGCGGCGAGGAGGGCGCGCACCGTCTCGACGGAGAACTCGTACTTCACCTGCATGCCGAGCACCCGCAGATAGAGCTTCATGTCGTCGTCGTCGAGCGTCCGGAGATCGTCCCAGTGCGGCTCCAGCCTCGCCGCCTGGCCCGAGCTGTGCGGCGGGATCGACAGCGCCGTCCTGACGATCGGCTGCCAGACGACGGACGAACCACGCTGGAGAGTGCGGGGGCGTTCCGAGCAGGACTCCTCCGGTGCGTTGCCCAACCAAGGTCGCTTCCCCCGGCACAGCACCTTGAGATCGGCGAGCGCCGCGGATCGGAACGCCCCCTCCATCGACACCTCCGGAACGCCGCACGAGCAGGAGACGAGTATCGAACGGAGCGACGCGGTCTTGCCGGTGCTGCGCAGGCGCATCTCCCCGCCGCACGGACCGGCGGCGGAGCCGTTGCCGCGGTGGGCCCACTTCCAGTACGGGAAATCGTCGAGGTGGCCGTGGGCGCAGGCCATCACGAAGCGGGAGGGAACCAGCTCCTCGTCGCAGTCGCCGCACTCGTTCTTACCGGGAGGAGAGTTGAAGCGGGACACCGGCTGCAGCGCGTGGCAGGTCGGGCACGAATGCCACAGCGGGAAACGCCGGACGTGAACGCCGTCCTTGCTGGTGTCGTCGGAGGCGGGCGGCAGCCTGAAGGACTTCACGCCCAGCACTCTCTCCAGGCGCTGCTCGCGGATGACGGGGGCTTCGGAGACGTTCCAGGAGTCGATGCCGCTCACGATGAAGGACTCGTTGTCCACGGCGACCAGCGAACCGACGCCGTACGTAGTGATCATCTGTGCGCGCCGGACCGACCCGCGGCGGGGATAACTGCGCTCGGGGGCGCCGGCGGAGCGGCGGCGACGGGGCGGGGGTGTCATCGGGTGGCCTCCATGAACAGTCCTGACTCGGCATCCACGTCCCGCAGGCTCCACAGCGTGCGCCAGGCGTCGTCACGGGTGTCGTCGAAAGATTGCAGCAGGGAGGGGAGCTTGCTGCCGCGTTTGGGCTCGTACAGCAGTCCCCCCAGCTTGTTCGCGTCTTCCTCCCACAGGTCGAGGAACTCGTTGAGGGCGGCTTCCGTCGCCTCGTACTCCTCGGGAGCGACGGAACGGACGCGATTCAGCAGGGGAGACGACACCTTCTCCTCCAACTTCTTCCGGAACTCCGAGATCCGACCGGCCGCCTCGTTCGGACGGGCGGCGGGGATCAACAGGCGGGCGAGCGCGACCACGACGGCATGCAGCCCTCGTTCGCGCGCGCGCGAGGAGAACGGTGTCACGCTGGTCGACTCGACCTCGCGGTACAGGGCGGAGTGGAAGTGCTGGAACGACTCGTAGTGCGAGCGGTCCCTGGAACGGGACGAGTTGAGCATGACGGCGACGAGACCCGGATGGCGCCGACCGACCCGACTGGTCGCCTGGATGTACTCGGCCGTCGTCTGCGGTTGCCCCATGACGGCCATGAGGCCCAAGCGGTCCACGTCGACGCCGACGGAGATCATGTTCGTCGCGAGCAGGACGTCCACGGTCTCCGGGTGCGGCAACGTGAGCTCCACCTGCTTGAGACGCTTGGGCACCTCGCTGGAGTTGGCGCGGCTGGTCAGTTCCGTCTGCTCCGTCACCCGGCGCTGTTCGCACCCGTCACGGTCGGCCAAGTAGCCCAGATGGGCTTCGACGTCGTCGTGGACCTGCAGTTCGGCAGCGGCCAAGAGGCGCAGGCTGTTGAAGTAGCCGACGAGCGTCCAGTAGGCGTCCCGTACTTTTTCCGAGGTGTCCGCTCGGGCCGCATGGTGGAGCAGTGCGGCGTACGTACGGATGAGGAGGGTGGCCTGGCTCGTGCTGGGAGTGAGGAGACCGACGTACTGGCGGCTCGCCTTCTCCTCGGCCGGGGTTTCCACGGCGAACCAGGAATCGCGGGCGTCGATTCCGGCAGGGGGGAACTGTGCCACCTCGCGGTCGAAGAGTTTCCTTCCCTGCTCGGACGCGCGGCGGATGGTGGCGGTGGAGGCGATGACCTTGGGATGGTCGGACAGAACGTCCACAGCGGTCTCGTACAGACCGGTGAGCGTCCCCAATGGCCCTGAGATCAGGTGGAGTTCGTCCTGCACGATCAGCTCGGGCGGCGGGGTGCCGTCCGAGCGGTCACGGTTGAACAGTGCGGCGGTCGCTTCCCGCCAGGGCATGGCCGCGAACTTGTCGACCGTGGCGATCACCAGGGTGGGGCGGGCGTCGTAGACGGACTCGTCGACCAGGTGGACGGGCAGCCCGTCGCGGAAGTCGCACGTGGCGTCCGGGCAGCGGACGTGCATGCGTTTGGCCGGCTCGTCGACCTCGTACTGATGGGCGTCGAGGCGGGTGCCGCACCAGGGGCAGGCGTGGAGCTGGACGGGGTTCTTCTCCTGGAGGTCCTTCTCCTTGCGCAGCTCGCGCAGACTCTCCTCCGCACCCGCCAACGTGTTGGGGGTGGCGGACTGGCCCACCCACATGCCGATGGAGAAGGGTTCGGTGCCCAGGGCACCGTCCTCGATCCGGATACGCTCCATGGCACAGATGAGCGCGGCAGCACGCTCGAACTGCTGCAGGGTGAGGAGGCGAAGGGTGTACCGCATGAGTACGGTCACTCCGCCGCCCAGTTCCGCGTGACGCATGCGGCGGAGGAAGGCGGTGAACGCGATGAGACCGAGGTACGCCTCCGTCTTGCCACCGCCGGTGGGGAACCAGAGCAGGTCGGCGATCTCGCGGTCGGGGTGGTGGCGGTCCACGACCCCCTCGAGACAGAGCAGCATGAAGGAGATCTGGAAGGGGCGCCACCGCCCGGCGGTCTCGTCGGGAGATGCGGCCCGTCCGTTCTTCACCCACTCTCCTCGGGCCCGCTGCTGCGCCATCGCCCGGTTGGCGAGCCGGAAGGCACGCATGGCGTCGGCGTCCGTGCCGAGAACCCGGATGCCGCGGCGCATTCGGCCGAGAGCCGTCCGGCACGCTTCGAGCTGTTCCCGCGCGGGGGCGGCGTGCGCTGTGCCGCGGAAAGCCTCGGCCTCCCCCTCCTTGCGCTCGATCCAGGCCGCGTAGTCGGCCATCAGGTCGTTGAGGGTGGCCAGCACCTCGGTCCCGGGGCGGGTAGCCAACCCGTGCATGGTGAGCGCGGCGCCGTGGGCTCTGTCGATCTCCGGGTTCGAGTCCGTCAGCAGCACCTCGTGCACGGGGACGAACTCGGTGCGCACCGTGCTGATGGCGGCCGGTCCGGTGTGGGGCGCTCCGATCGGGGGCGGAGTCCAGTCCCAGTCCGCCGCGCAGCCGTGGCCCACGGCGAAGGTGGGCGCGTGCCGGTACAGGAGCCTGCTGGAGGCCACGTCCGGGTCGTCGGCGCGGTGCACCGCCGGTCGTTCCACGAAGGCGGGGGCGCCGGTCGGGGTCGTGACAGTCAGGCGCGGCTGGTAGAAGCAGAATGCGTCCTGCAATTCCCGCTCCCCGATCCGCCGCGTGTTGATCAGCGTGACGGTGACCGTCGAGGTGCCGGACGCGGAGAGCGGACGCACGAGGACTTCCAACCGGAGTCCCTCGGACAGCGGCGCGGGGCGGTGCCGGCGGGCGTCGGACACGTCCACCGTCACCGGCGCGAGATCGAGCTCCCGGCGGCGCCACTGCTCCCGCTGCTCCGCGACCGTGCGGGCCTCGGCGCGTATCGGCGCGATGGGGCGCCCTTCCGCGTCGACCGGGTCGTACGCCGCAGCTTCGACGCGCACGACGACGGTCGGGGACACGGTGGGGTCGACGGCGAAGGTGATCCCCATCGACGCCGGGCGTCGGTCGCCGACGAGCGGTGCGGACGCCTCCGGGACGCCGTCCTCGACGTCCTTGCCGCGTCGGACGACGGGGGTGTCGTCCAGCCCGTCGTTCTCCGCGGCATCACCCTCCAGCGCCTTCGCGGCGGCGGGGCCGGACGGTCGCGGAAAGAGAACCCCGATCGGGTACGTCGTCATGGGCGGGTCCTGCGTGAGTACCTCGTCGGGGGACCCCGGACCGAGGAGGTCCCTGCGGAGCTGTGCGACGAGTCCGTCGCGCACCCGGTAGTGGGCGGCGTGCCCGCCCGTTCGGTCGGTCATCGTCCGAGTTCCTCCTGCGTCGATGCTGGGGCCCAGCGGTAGCGTCCGAGTCCGGTCAGGCGTGGCACGGTCCACATGCCCTGGTCACCGAGACCGGCCCGCGCGCCGGAGGCCGAACTGCCGGCGACACTCTCCAGGCAGTCGACGTGAAAACCCACGATCTCCGCCGGCCATTTCACGTCCCAGGTGTTGTTGATCTTCAAGTTGCTGTACAGGTCCTCGCGGAACCGTTCGGAGACGACCGCCACCGGCCGGTCGTCGTGGAAGACGGTGTACGGCGGGCTCTGGTTCGGCGCGAGCGGCAGCCCGTGCTGGAGGCGGAGGGTCACGGCGTCGCCCGTCCGGACGGACGACAGGAGGTGGTCCTGCACAGCACCGGCATCCTCCGTGAACCCGTCCGTACCCGGAGGATGCAGGCGGCAAATGTCGCCGCCGGACGCCGCGATGCCCTTGCGTACGTGGCTCTTCCAGCCGCCGAGGTACCAACGGTCCGTCCGCCTGTCCCGCCGTACGAGTGCCGTCTCGGGAGCCGCGAGCCGGAACAGGTCGTCCCGGGGACGGGTCATGGCGACGTAGAGCGCACGCGCCTCCGCCGCCGGGTCGATCCGCTCGTGCTGCTTGCGCAGCTCTGCCAGGGACGGGGGTTCGACCACGAGGACCCGGTCGAACTCCGATCCCTTGGCGCGGTGCACGGTCGACACCACCAGACGAGCGGCTTCGACCGCGGCGAGGTCGTCGGGGAAGCGCCCCTCGGCGACCGCACCGCGGAGCGCCCGCACGTCCAGCGCCCCCCGGGGCGCACGTGCCACGCTCCTCAGGGACCGCCACACGCGCTCCCGGTCCCCTCCGGGAGCGACAGGGCTGTCCTCCAGCAGCTCCTCGAAACGCTCCTCCGTCAGCGTGGTGGAGCCGACGCGCCGAAGCAGGTCCGCGACCCACGGGGGGACCGGGTACTCCTGGAGGGACCGCCGCGTGCGATGCGGCACCCCCAGCGCGTGCAAGGTGTCGGACAGGACCAGGGACTGCCTGTTGTCCCGGCAGAGAATCGCGCAGGTCCCCGGGAAGCTGCGCAGGGACCCCAGGGTGAAGGGGTCGTCCAGCGGGCCGAAGCTCGGGCAGGAGCGGAGGAGATCGACCAACTGCCGGTGGGCTTCCTGTCCGGCGGCGTCCGACAGTTCCGACTCCGAAGGCAGGCGTCGGAGCACGGGCCCCAGCGCGAGCGCGGTGCGAGCCTCGTCCGTACGGGTCCGGAAGTTGTCGGAGAGGTGCAGCTCCACCAGGTCGTCGGGGTAGGACGCGCGCAGCCAGTCGAAGAAGTAATTGGTTTCCGCCGCGCGGGCGTCCGCGTCCTCCACCTGGAAGCCGTAGATGGCCTGGGCCCCGTCCCCGACCACGGTGAAGCCGCAGCTGTCCTGGAAGCGGTCGAGCAACGTCTCCACCATGTCCCGGCGCTCACCGACCAGGTCTTGGACCTCGTCGATGACCACATGGCTGGGCGGCCCCTGCTCGCTCTCCTCGATCGCTCCGCGCAGGACGGCTTCCGTGGCCTCCCGGATGCGTGCGTCGAAACGCAGAGCGCTCCAGTCGCGATCGGGCTGTTCGGCGCGCAGTACCGCGAACGCCCATGAGTCGAAGGTCTGGACGCGGACCCGGCGGGCGGAACGCGCCTGACGGGCGATGCGCTCGCGCAGCTCCCGCACCGCCGCCCGGGAGAAGCTGAGCACCAGGATCTCCCGGGCTTCGAGAGCGTCGCCCGCGTGCCCGGTCAATGCGTCGAGCCGGCGTACCAGCGTGTGCGTCTTGCCGGCGCCCGCGCCCGCGGTGACCAGGAGCCGGGTGTCCCAGGGCTGGTCCACGACCGCCTGCTGTTCCTCGCTCAAGGGCGGACTGTCGACGTACGCGTCGCTCACTTCGCACTCCACAGGTGCTCGAACTGCGTGAAGGCGAGAGCCTTGCCGTAGTTGCTGATGTTGTCCCGGACGTTGAGGATCAGGCAGGTGTCCTTACCCCCGTTCCGGGGTCCACGCAGGCCGCGGCCGATCATCTGCTGGTAGATGTTCGGGCTGTAGGTGGGGCGTGCCACGACAACAGCACGGGTGGCCGGGGCATCGAATCCCTGGGTGAGGACGCCGTAGTTGGTGAGGACACGGATTCGGCCCTGTCGGAAGTCGGTGATGATCTTCCTGCGCTCGGACTTCGGGGTCGCGGAGTCCACCGAGGCTGCTCGGATTCCGCGGTCCTTGAGCTTGGCGGCGAGAACCTTGGCGTGCGCCACGGAGGTGGCGAACACCAACACCGGCCAGTCGTCGGGCATCTCCTCGATCTTGTCGAGGATCCGGGTGTTGCGGTCCTGGTCGTCGGCGAGACGCTGCTCCGCGGCCTTCGAGAGCAGGCTCATCTGTTCCGCCTGCTCCTTCTCCGCGTGGGTCAACTCGATCGTTCCGCCGGTCAGCTCCTCGTGGTCGACGTTCGCCAACATGCCGAGACCCTGGAGGGCCTCGTACGGGTCGTCCGGGGAGAAGATCCCGTCGTCGAGACGGTGGGCGCCGAAGCGCTGAACCAGCCGCTTCGTCTCCTCGTCGTTGGTGTTGCGGAAAGGCGTCGCGGTCAGCCCGAGCAGGTGGCAGCGGGTCTCGCGGGACGTCAGACCGAGGTGGGTGAGAATTTCCGTGTACTGCGGGGAGATGGCCACGTGCGCTTCGTCGACGATGACGAGAGCCGACTTCCGCAGCCAGGCGTAGCCCTCGGCGCCCAGACAGTTACGGAGCTTGACGTCGGTCGCCACGACCAGGTGAGGGCGGTCCTTGACCGGACCCGCTTCGTTGGACGACCAGAGTCGGCTGATCGTCAGCGGAGTCTCGGCACCGACCTTCGACCAGACGAAGCTCCAACTCTGCACGGCTTGCTCGCACAGCTCCTCGGTCTGGGCGATCCACAGGATCGGACCGTCGAGATCTCCCACCTGCTTGACCCAACGAATGACCGCCTCCGCCGCCACCCGGGTCTTCCCCGCTCCTGTCGGCAACGACAGCATCCCGCGCTGTGGGGTGAACCGGTCCAGCATGGTGAAGACCTTCGTCGCCAGGCGCTCCTGATAGTCGTGGAGGCGTGGGAACTCGGAGGGTCCCGGGACATCGATGCGTGGCTCCAGCGACGGGGACCTGGCGCCCGCGAAGGTGTCCGGGAAGCCGAACTCCGCGACGAACTTCACGGCGGTGGAGGAACCGGTGAACCCGGACGGGGCCTGGTTCGGGTAGGCCGCCTGGAGATCCTTCACATGCGTCTGGAGCACGCCGTCACCGTGCGCGTTGTACGCCATCCGCGCGATGCGCCTCGGGGAAGGGTCGGCGTCGCCGGACTCGGCCTGCTCGCTCTCCATGAGCCCCGACGGAAGGCCCTCCCTGAGAGCGGTCGCGCCGATGAGAAGCTCCAACTTCTCCTCCACGCTCGTCGCTTCACGGACACGTCGCAGGGCGGTCTGCACCTGCTGGTCCTCCTCCTGGCGCTCCTGCGCCGCCAGCACCGCCTTGCAACCGGACTCGCCCAGACCCCAACGGAGTTCGCGATCCACGGCGACGAGTGTCGTGAGCCGGTCCGCCGGTTCGAGGACGAGGACCGTCGTCCCCCGCAGAGCGCTCGTGAGCGGGGTGGCCTTGGTCCCCAACGGGGTGCGGACCAGCTCCTCCAACTCCGAACAACGCAGGACCGTGTGATTGTTGACGACAGGACCCAGACGAAGTCGGAGCGTGGGGAACTCTTCCTGCAGGGGGAGCGCTTCCCCTGCGGCGACGTGCCGGGTCTCCTTGCTGATCACGTCGGCGTACGGGAGCATCCCCCAGGTCTTGATCAGGAGCGCGGCGCTCTCGGGGCTGCCGGCGAACAGGGCGGGTACCCTCTCGGCGCGCAGCGCGCGGTACTCGGCGTCGGTGCCCGCCACCGCGATCTCGCCGTCCTCCCGCGCGGACCACTCGGATCCGACGCGGCAGCGGGTGAGCTGGCCTTCCGGGAAGTCCACTTCGAGGCGGGTCAACAGGACGTACGTCTTGCCGACGAACGCATCGTCGTCGCTCCGGGCGAGTTCCTCCAGGAGGTGGCTCCACTGGTCCGCCGGCACCTGCTCGGTCGTGGTCGGAAGGCCCAGCTTGCGGGCCTTCTCCGGGCTGATGTCGGCGACCGGCAGGACGTCCGCGTACGCCCGGAGCTGCGGTCCCACGGCGCGGGACAGGGGGAGCACCCCCTGGGAGGTGGATACGCGCCCGTGCTTGCGAAGCATCCAACGCAGCGGCGACGGCGTCTGCTTCCGGGTGGAACTCTGGACGCCGATCTGCAGGGTCCAGGAGTCTACGACCGCGTCGTCGGGCATGGCTCGCACGAACGCAGCCCTGCCTTCGTCCGACAGCGCTTCCAACAGATGCAGGGGGCCGCCGATGGGAGATCCCTCCACCTTGAGCCGGTTGAGAGCGGGGCGGGAAGCGCTACTGCTCAGTGCCTTGCAGTACTTCTGATGCACCGCAGCGCGGTACTCCTCGAACCATCCCTCGTCCGTGGGGCGGTGCCCGGACGAGGGCCGGTCACGAAGACCGAGGTCACGAAGGAGCCCCGTGTCGTCCGAGTGGAATGTGAGGTCGACCGCGATCGACTTGTCCCGGCTGCCGTCGGCGGGAACCACCGGGCCCGGCAGCAGACAGTCGCGCATCCGGTGGAAGCGTCCGTCCGTGGTGCGGACGAACAGGGTGTCCTTCGGCTCGCGTACCTGCCGGCGGATCCGGAGCGCCTGCCCCTGCGCACCCGCGCCGTGGAGCAACTCCCAGAAGTGGGTCCAGTCCTGCGGACCGTAGGCGTCGAGGTTTCCGTGCTCCAGCACGCTGATGAACCTGCCCTCGGCGTTGGCCTCCTGGATGCCGAGGGTCACCAGATCGCTCACCAAGGACTCGTCCTCGGAGAGTCGGCGGTCGACGTACGTCGTCGTGTCCCTCAGACCGTCCTGGACGGTCCGGCGGAAGATCTTGGGGCCGGGAGCCACCATCCCGCTCTCCTCGGTCAGCACGATCCGCGCGGAGCGGGCTTCCTCGGCGAAAGGTGAGGAGGAACGGATCATTTCGGCGAGAATCCGGATGGCCGCAGCCGACGCCTCGACCGTCCCGTCGGTGACGAGGGCTTCCAACCACTCCCGCACCGTCGCGCGAGATCGCTTCGCCTCGTCGAGGATGTGGGCGACCTTGCCCGGGCGGAACTCGCCCGCCTCGACGGACGCGTGGACCCAGTTCGAGGGGCGCCCGGGGTAGGAGCTCCACATCCGGAGCCACTCCATCCTCAGAGGAACCTTCCTCTCCGGCGCGGGGTGGATGTTGATGTCGCGAGGGGCCCGCAAGACACCGTCCTGGTCCGGAAGAGAGGGAAGCTGCGCCGCCAGTGCCCAGATGCACTCGGTCAGGTACCGGTCCGCCCAGTTGAGCGTCTCCGACTCCTTCGTGCGGCCCGGGAGCAGCGGCAGGTACGCGCCCGGGTCCTTGGCCGGCGCCAGATGGGGGAGGGAGTCGACCACGAGACGGGCGGCGACCTGGATGATCTCGCGGTTGAACGGGCTGGAGTCCAGGAGGTTCTGCCGGTCCTCGTTCGTCTTCCACGCGCCGTTCAGGGCACCGCTCAGCGTCATCGGGTACTTCGTCGGGAAGAACGACCAGAACTCGCCCCGGCCCCGGGGCGTCGTCAGCACGGTCTCCCCGGAGTACTCGGGCACGGCCCAGGAGATGTCGACGGTGCCTCGGTCGTGCAGCTCACCGGCGCTGGAGCGGGCCTGTTCCGTGGGGCGGTGGGCGTGGGTGAAGACCTTCCAGGAGGTGCGGCTGTCGGGCTTTCCGGTCCGGGACTCGTTGACGGTGTGGAGGAAACCGTCGTGGTCGACGGTGATCTCCCGACGGACGGTGGGCCGGCTCCGCCTGTCCTCCAGGACCACTGTGCCCACGTGGTGCGAGAAGAGCTGGAACCGTGCCGGGAACTCCCGCTGGACGTCGCCCTTGGTGCCCGAGACGTGCATGTCGTGGGCGAGCTGTTCGGCGGCGCCCGGCAACAGCGGGAGGCGGACCACGGTGGTGGCCCACTCCATCAACTCGTCCAGGATGCCGTCCGCCAGCCGCTCGGTGTCGGCGTCCAAGGGTCGAGCCATCCGCAGGACGGGGGCTTCGAAGTCCTCTTCGGGCACACCACCGCGTGCGTCCTTGATCGCGTCGTAGGACCACGAACGGTCGAAGCCGAACGAGCCCGACGTGCTGAAGAACTGGGGGGTGTCGGTGACAGCGAGGACCGACTTCACGCCGACGCCGAACCTGCCGATCTGGCCACCGCGCTTCTTCGACACGCTCATCCGCAGGATGGTCTCGGCCCCCTCCGGGGTGACGGGCGCTCCCTCGTTCGCGCAGTACAGGTGCGTCGCCGTGAGTACGGCTTGCACCTTTCCGCCCGGCGCCGATGCGATCTCGTCGGCCGCGTTCTGCACGAGTTCGAACAACTGGCGGTCGCCGTAGCCGCCTTGCGTGATGCGGCGCTCGCCGTTGGCGTGTTCTTGGATGAGGCCGGGGTCCACCCGATACGTTTCGAGCACGCGTGCGGACTGGTCGACGATCTTCCGAATGACGGGCGAATCGCCCGAACTGTCCTTGCCACCGATGTGGTTCATGTTTTTCCCATTCATGACCGTGTATGTGTGCGGAGGAGCGGGCCGGCCGCGTGGGGCGGCCGGCCGGCACTGCGAGGTGTGTCATCGGCGGTGGGGACGGGCCGAAGGGGGCGTGCGACTCAGTCGGGCGGGAGGGGCAAGAAGACGATGAGATAAGTGTGGCGGGGGCGCTGGGAAGGGACGTCCCGAGCAACGTCCGAGCGGTTCCGGGGGTGCGAACCGGCTCCCGGGCGACGGACTGCCTTCCGGCGGGCAGCCCGGAGGCGGCTCCGGCTAGCGCTGGAGCGGCTCGTGGCGGGAGAGGCCTCCTCAGGGGAGTCGTTGGTCCGCTCGGTGGTCCCTCCGCGCCCCCGCAGGGCGGCTACGACCGCCTGACAGACAGCGTCGAGGAACTCGTCTTCGACGGAATCGCACAGGTCGGAGAGGCGGAAGTCGTCGGAGGGCTCGGAGGTGCTGTCATCGCTATTGTTCATACCGCAGTGTGTCCTCTCATCAGAGTAGAGCTGGAGTTGGAAGGAGGCGCACGTGCAGATGAGCGGAATCGCGGAAAGGAAATGGAAATTCGGCTCGGGAGAACAGGCCGTAAGTTTTCTACGGGCGAAGCCGGGATGGCTTCGGTGCAAGCCAAGCACATTTATGCGTGCGGCCGCAATGACTATGCGTAGCCCCGCGAATTCGTGTAACCGGGCGTGCTTTTGGCATCCGGGCACAGCGAATAGACCCCTGAAAGGGAGTGGTGGTGGCCGATCGGTGAGGCCATCCCCAGGCAACGCTACCGGAGGGCAAGGTCTTCTGGGAAGAGACCGTTCCAGGATTTCCCTATGGATTTTCGGTCGGGATGACAGTCCGGGCCGCCAGGCAATTCGGACTTCTGCGGTCAAGCGACTCACGAGGGGTTGTTCCGGCGGAATTTATACCCAGTGGTGATCTTCCTGTACACATTTTCAAATCACTCGAGAAGGGTTTCCAAAATTCTGAGGCGTGTGTCAAATTCCATTGTCACCCGATGGTGCGTGTCAAAGGGGGCGTAGGATTGAGCCCATGAACCGTGGGGTGGTCGAGGGATGGTGACGGTGGACAGCGGCATGGACTTCGGGCCCTGGCTCGCGCGACAGCTCAAGCAGTCGAACATGAGCCAGGCGGACCTGGCCCAGGAGATCGGCATGACGAGGGCGGCGGTCTCCGCCTGGATCACCGGACGGGCGACGCCTCGTGAGGACACCATCGTCAGGATCGCGGAGGCGCTCGAAACGGACCTCGGCACCATCCATACCCGCACCACCGATACGCTGGCCGGCCTGCCCGTCTCCTGGAGTCACCGACCCGGATACGCCGACGGGGGACGGGACTTCGGCAACGCCGCCGCCTTCGCCTTCGAGGCGGACGTGGAGGTGCTCGCCCGTGAGGCCACGCAGAACAGCCTCGACGAACGGCTCGACGAGAACCAGCCCGTCCGCGTCCGCTACACGCTGCACGAGCTGACGGGCGAAACCCTCGCCCGCTTCCGTGACGAGATCCGCTGGAACGACCTCCTTCCGCACTATGTGGCCGCAGCGGGGCAGGACCAGAAGGTCGGCAGGGTCATCGCTGCGGGGTTGCGGGACATGCGCGATCGGGACCGCCTGGTCCTTCTGCGCGTCGACGACTACAACGCGTCCGGGCTCACCGGGGACGACTACGCCGACGGGCGGTTCGCCGCCGTCGTACGCCGCCAACTCGACAGCCACAAGTCGACCGCCGGTGCGGGGGGTTCCTACGGGCTCGGAAAGGCGACGCTCTGGGCGACGAGTCGACTCGGCCTGGTGCTCATGAACTCGACGCTGTCCGAACCCCACGAGGGCCGCACCGAGCGACGACTCGTCGGCCGACTCGACCTGCCTTGGCGTGAGGTGAACGGTGAGCCCTGGGCCGGCCCGGCCTGGTTCGGTCGCCCGGACCCGGACTCGAAGTCGGCGGACGTCGCACGATCGTGGTGGGCCGACGAGGAGACCGTCGAGCGCCTCCATCTCACCCGCGAGAGTGCCGAGCCGGGCACGTCGTTCCTGATCGTGGGCGCTTACGACGTGGAGAGCCTGGTGGAGGAGAGCGACGGCGAGGGAGACGACGACAGCGTGCAGCGCATGCACAGACGTTTGGTCGACGCTCTGGGGCGGAATTTCTGGGCGGCCATGACCACCGGTGGATCTCGGCCGCCTTTGCTGGAAGCTTCCGTCCGCACCCTGCGCAATGGGGAGGAGATCCTCGAGGAACAGCGGGTGGACCCCACGGTCACCCAACCGTCGCGAACCCGTGCGCTCCGGGCGTTCCTCGACGGTAAGACGGTTGAACGGCACACCGAAGCCGGTCAGGTGGCGATGAAGACCGTGACGCTCAAGGTCCCGGCGGGAGCGGCAGGCACCGGCGGGGGGGAGCACAAGGCCGTGTTGCTGGTGACCGACGCGGAGGACGCCGACGGGAAGTTCAACACCGTGGTGAAGATGCGCGGCAACCGGATGACTGTGCAGACGAGCAGCGTCTACGGCCTGCCGGTGGGGACCAACCCCTTCCAAGCGGTGCTGCTCGTGGGAATGGCGGCGGGTGCGGATGCTCCTTTCGCCGACGAGGCCGAGACGTTCCTGCGTACCTCGGAACCTCCCGAGCACAACAAGTGGGGCCAGACGGAAGAATTGCGCACGATGTACTCGCCGTCCGCCGTCAACCGCATCGCGAAGCTCACCACGGAGACGAACAAGGCGGTCCGCGACCTCATGGCCGCGCCCAGGAAGAAGGGGGCCGGCGGGTCGGAGAAGCTGCGGAAAAAGCTTTCGCTGGGTGCCAAGAAGGTGGCCAGACCTCCGGTGAAGCGTGCCCTGCCGACGCTGGACGATCTGCAGGCGACCGTGGTGGGGGAGGCTTGGAGCGTCGTGGGTGAAGTGAGGATTCCCGACGGGGGCGACTCGTGGCGTCTGACGCCCGTGGCCAAACTGGACGTCCGCTCGGGCGGCCGGCCGGTGGTGCGCTGGGCCGAGTTGGTAGGGGTGAAGAACTGTGAAGTGGTCGGGGGCGCACTTCACTTCACGCAGGGTGCGCGGAGTGCGGTGTTTCGCGGGACGACCGACGCGTCGACCCACACCGTGCGGGCCGCGTACACCGGCTTGATCGTGGATCTCAAGTCGGGCAAGGGGGATCAGGCATGAGGGCCTATCCGTACGAGCGTGTCACCGGCGTCGTCGATCTGAGAGTGAAGGGCGTCGAGCTGTCAGGACCCGGCGAAGTCCGTGAGCGCCTCGACACCAGCGCGTTTTCGGTCACCGACAAGGTGGTGGCTCTCGGTGGGCTCGACCGCGACGACTGGGAGCGGGCCCGACTCGCCCTGACCGTTTCGGTCCCGGGCAGAGCGACCGAGGACGACGCTCCCTGGTCCGACGTGTCGGTCGTCGTCGTCCTGACCGAGGGAGCGACCAACACACGGCTCACCAGCAGCCTGACGCGCGAGTCCGAGGACGGCCGGCTGTGGGGCGGACGAATCGAGCTGTGGCGGGCCGATCACGTGGACCGGGCCTCCATGACCGCCCACGTAGTGGCCACGGTGGGTGGCGTCGCAGGGCGCGTCGTCGCGTCGACCGACAAGGACTGGGTCGTGGACGTGAAGTCCGATGCGCCCCTGCGCGACCGACGACTCGACTTCACCGAGGTCGGTTTCGCCGAGGGACCGGAATGGCTACGACCGTTCAAGGACATGCCGTGGGCAGTCGACACCTCGGGGGATCTGCCGGTCGTCCGTCTGAACGCCGACTTCGAAGGGATTTCCGAGCTCGTCCACGGTGAGGCATCAGGGCCCGAAGGACTGGTCCGGGAGCTCCTGATCGCGCAGATGTGTACGGACGTGTGGACAGCGGTGTTCCACGCGGCCGTCGGTGACCTGGAGGTGGAGGAGGACGGAACTCCTCTTTTCCCGCTCGACTGGCGGGGCGAGGTACTCCGCGAGATGTTGCAGGACGTCGTACCCGGCAGGCCGGCGGAGGACGCCTTGAGCGAGGTCCACCGGCGCAGAGTCGGCACTGCGGGGTGGACGGACCTCCAGCCGCGCATCCATTACGCGGCTTCGCGGCGGGCCGAAGTGCCCAAGGCATTGACCGCCACCGTCCAGGGATTGAACCGACTCGACCGGGGGGTCGACGCATGACCGACAAGCCGAACCACCTGCCGGAACGGTTGGCGCTGCTCTCCGACCTCAACGCTGCCGCGTACCTCACCGAAGGCGTGCTCACCGGCAAGGAGAGCATCCCGGCGATAGCGCTGAACGAAGCCACCGAGCCGTTGACCCACGCGGACGGTGCCAGGGGCGAGTTGACTCCGGTGCGGGACCTCGTGGACGACGCTCTGCACAAATTTGGAGGCGGGAAGCCGACGGCCGCGGATGCCTGGCTCGCCCCCCGGCTCCACGCGACTCTGAGGCTGACCCGCCGAGAGGCCGCCGATCGCAGGTTCTGGAACTACTTGGCCCTCGGTGTCGCTCCGGACTACGTGGTTTGGCGACACCTTCCCGAGTCCCAGGAAGGCAGGGTGTCGGCGGTTGCCGCTGCCCGATTCTGCGGACCGTTGTACACACAGGCGTTCGCCCGCTTGTGGTGGGCCGCAGAACTCTTCAGGGACGGTCCGGACTACGCGCCGGTGGAAACGGCCTGCTCCCACCAGGACGTACTCAACAGCGCTCTGCGACTCGACGTGATCGATCACAGACCAACAGCGCAGGCACTGCTGCGTTTGATCCGGCGGGGGACGGTGAAGACGGGACGAGAGATCAACGCCGTGGCGCAGGTGATCAACGCGTCCGCCGCGACGCTGATGTACGACGTCATAGCTCCGGACACGGCGCGGGACGGTCGACCCCTGGCGGAATGGATCGATGAGGCGGAAGGCGCGCCCGCGGTGCCCCGCAGGGCGTTGCCGGACGGTCCGAACGAGGAGAAGTCCCCCGACGCGGCCGTGGAAGTGCTTGCCGATCACTTCGCGGAACTGTTCGCCTTCGCACCCGTCCGAGGAAGGGAGACGAGCGAAGGCACGACCGATGCCGAGGGCTGAGACCCTCGGCGCTCAGTCGTCCGCCGCGTCCTCATCCGACGTGGACGTGGGCGGGCGCCACCTCGCCAGCGCTTCGAGCCATTGCTTCTCGGGAGCGTCGCGGAACAGGGCCTCGCTCAGGATGTGGAGCGAAAGTCGGGGCGGGATGGCATTGCCGATCTGCTGTGCGATGTCGGTCGAGCGCCATGGGTAGGCCGCGGGGAACGACTGGAGAAGGCCCGCTTCCTCGAAGGACAGGCGGTCGAGCTCCTCGCCGTCCTTCCAGTCGCCGGATTCCGTCTCCTTCAATCGGAAGAGTCGGTTACGCCGTACCTTGCCCGTCACCGTCGCAGCGGGCTCGGACGAGGTACGCCGGCCCCGGTCCTTCGGGTCGCCGCCCGAGCCGTAGTTGGAGACCATCACGAAGGACTCGGGCCGCCTCTCCCCCAGGGCGTCGCCCATGGAGACCCAGGGCAGTACCGCCGTTTCCTCCGCGACCTCGAACGCCTGTTGACCCAGCCGGTCGTCCGAGGGAACCGGTGCGGGCAACCTGTCCGCACCCTTCCGGTACCGCTGATGGGTGGCCTTCGGGAAGCGGACCTTCCTGCGCGTGTTCCTCGGGTCCCACTGGGCGATCAGTACCGCTCGCCGGCGCGCCTGCGGCACTCCGAAGTCCTCGGAGTGCAGTACGTGGGCCTCCGCGGCGTATCCGGTCCGCCTGAGCAGCTCCACGTAGTGCTTCCACACCGGCAGGACCGTCGGTACCTGCTCCAGCACGATCACTTCGTAGGGCTTGCGCCGGCGGAGCTTGGCTTCCATGATCCAGCGCAGTGGCTGAAGGACCAGACCGGTGCGGTCGTCGGACATGGAATCCGTCTCCCTCCTCACCGCCTGCCACGCGCTGTCGAACGAGGTCCAGGTGGTGTGGTCGACCAGGCACGATGCCAGCCGTTTCACGTCCTCCAATGCCTTGTGGCCTTCGCGGTTCCCGGCAACGGAGAACGACTGGCACGGCGGACCGCCGGTGAGGACGTTCGCGTCCACGACTTCGGGATCGCACGGGCCGAGCGCGGCGACGTCCTTCTCGGCGGTGGTCAGCAGCCCGGCGGCGCGTCGGGTCGCACGCGTCGGATCGTCCCATTCGACACCGATGCTCTCCACCTCGTCCATGATCGTCGCTGCGATGTCGAGACCGCCCGGACCTGCGAAGAGGTCCACGATCTTGAATCGGGCAGCAGAAAGCGACGGATGAGGGGGGTGGGTCATGGTGTGCAAGTGTAGCCGGCGCACGGGGGGCGCCGGACCGTTACCGACGCCCTCGGGCCGAGACGATCAGGGGGCCAGAGCCGTGGCGATGGCCCTTCCGAGCGCAGCCCCGACCGGGGGCGGGGACGCGTGGCCGATCTGCCGGTAATGGGCGGTCTTCCTACCGGCGAAACGCCACTCCTCCGGGAACGCCTGGAGAACCGCTGTCTGCGCGACGGTCAGCTTGACCAGGGCCGTGGGGCTGTCGTCGGGGCCGGGCACCTCGTCCGCCAGCGCGCCGCCGTTCACCCCCATGCGTTCCCACGCCTTCTTGGTGCCGGTGGGCCCCAGGTCGGCGCCTCCCCGGTTCTCCGATCCGCCGACCAACGTCGGGGCGACGGCCATCGCGTCGGCGGCCCACGCGTCCGCGCCGGGCCAACCCCGGGACCTCATGGACCGGGCGAGTGCCCGACCGACGGACACATGGGACCGCACGGTCGGTGCCGGCGGCACGAAACGGTCGAAGTACCGCTCCTTCAGAGCGACCATGACCCCCTGCTTGCGGTCCTGCGGCACGCCGAAGTCGGCGGCGTTCACCACGAACCAGGTCAGTCGGTATCCGAGGTGTTCGAGCTCCTTGTGGGCGAACTCCCGCGTCGCGCGGAGGTCGGGTGAGTCCACCAGTCCCGGCACGTTCTCGACGAGTACGGCGCGCGGCTGGATCGAGTGGGCGAGCAGGACCGCCGCCTCCAGCAGGCGGATCTCCTCGACGCTCTCCGGCCGCACGGTGGTGGCGTTCGACTTCACCCGCGGGAGTCCTGCTGCCAGCAGGTCCACGTCGTACGTCTCACGGTGCTCGACCGGGTCGAAGTCCAGCAAATCCATCTCCAGGACCTGCCACGACGGACGATTCAGGCGAAGTGTTTCGCAGGCGACGGGATTCCGGTCCAGGAGCAGGACCGGATCGAAGCCCGCTCCCTCCAGGCCCAGCGCCAACCCGCCTGCTCCCGCGCACACTTCGACGGAACGCAACGCACCCACAGGTCCCCACCCCTTGCTCTCGTGCTCATCGTCGTCGTTCCCGCTCGACCGTCGCCGCTATCCGCTCGGCCATCGCCTCGGGGCTCTCGTGGGTCCAGAATCGGAGCACCGTCCAGCCCTCTCCGGTGAGGCACGCGGTCGTTTCCAGATCCCTCGCGACGTTCCGGGCGAGTTTCTCCCGCCACCATGCGGCGTTCGCCTTGGGCCGGGTGGCGTGCACGGGGCACCCGTGCCAGAAGCAGCCGTCGATCAGCACCGCCACTTTGACCCGGGTGAACGCGATGTCCACCGTTCTGCGTCGCATGGTGGGTACGGGCCAGTTCACCCGGTACCGCAGACCGGCGGCGTGCAGGAGCCTGCGCACCGCCAGTTCGGGAGCCGTGTCACGGCTCGCCTGGCGGCTCATGCGCGCCGATACGGCGACGGACGAGGGAACCACGACGTTCATCGATGCCATTCTCCTACGTTCCGGAAACAGCGTGGCCGGTTTGGTGATACTCGTGACCGGGCTGTGGGCGTTTTGTGTCTCTACGCGTTCCGAGCCGTTCACGACGGAAAGCGCGGCCCGCCCCGCCGGGGCCGACCGCGCTGGTGTGTCCGATGAGACGACTGACCTCTACGACGCCCCGTGACACTCCCCGTACGCGTCCCCCGACCCGCACCAGCACCCAGCGGTGCGGGACGGGGGCCAGGGGAGGGCTCGGCCTCGGGCGGCGAGGGTGGTGGCGTAGAGGGGGAGGAGGTCGGGGTCGGCGGGGGAGGTGGCCTCGGAGGCGGCGAAGGCCTCGTAGGAGGGGATGGTGCCGGTGACGATGCCGAGGTTGGGGGTGCCGGCGGCCCGGAGGTCGCGCAGGGCGGTCTCCACGGCGGTCAGGTGGCCGGTGTGCGTGGGGTACTCGGTGGCCAGGTCCGGGTAGGCGGCGAGCAGTTCGGAGAGCTCGGCCGCGGGCCAGTGCAGGACGGCGACCGGGAAGGGCCGGGAGAGGGCCAGGCGGTAGACGCCGAGTTCGGCGCGGAGGCGGGTGATCTCCGCTTTCAGCTCGTTCGGGTCCGAGGAGCCGAGGGACCAGAGGCGCTTGGGGTCGTGGAGTTCGTCGAGCGGGACGTCGGCCGTGTGCAGGGAGTCGGCGAGGCGGTCCCAGTCGTCGTGGTCCGCGCCGCGCAGCCGACGGACGCGGTGGCGGCCGGTGAGCAGGGCGTGTGTGGCGTACGGGACGTCCTCGTCCGGCGTCAGCAGCAGCGTCAGCGCCTGGGAGAAGACGTCGTGGGCGGCGTCCAGTTCGTCGTGCGCTTCCAGCGTCTCGGCGGCGATCGTCCACGGGCCCGCCGTGCGGGGGGCCGAGACGCGCAGGCCGTCGAGGATCGCGCGGGCCTCGGCCTCGTGGCCGTACTCCCAGAGGTTGGCGGCCTTGAGGGCCTTCACCAGGTGGGGGTCTTCGGGGTTGCCGCCGTCCGCGGTGAGCAGGTCGTCGTAGAGGGTCGCGGCGCGGGCGCGCTCGCCGGCGAGTTCCAGATGGGCCGCGGCCTGGAGGAGCAGCGGCTCGCGGTCCTCCGGGTAGCGCGCCGCGGTGCGCAGCAGTCGCTCGGCTTCGGTGATGTGCTCGGCAGGCGTGTCGGGGCGCATGTCCCACACGGTACTGCGGGGAGCCGGGCCCGCGGGAGCGACCGGCGAAGGGGGTGGGGTGCGTCAGCACACAGGGGCCGAGGGCCGCCGGCCAACCCCGGACGCGCCGTGCAGCCCCCGGACGCGGGGCCGGACGGCGTTACAGTCCCTGACGTGCTGAGAAGACGTCCGCAGGTGCTGTGGTTGCTGGTCCCGTACGTGCTCTACCTCGGAGCCCTGCCGTGGGTGAACCGGGTGGAGCCCGTCGTGTTCGGGCTGCCGTTCCTCTTCGTCTGGATGCTCGGTGCGACCGTGCTGACGCCCGTCGCCGTCTGGCTGACCCGGCGGGGGGACCGCCGGTGAACGCCGTCGTCGCCACCTCCGTCTTCGCCGGCTTCATGGTGCTCACCGTCGCGCTCGGCCTGCTCGCGCTGCGCGGGCGGGGCGGCGGAGGAGGCGGGCTCGCGGAGTGGTCGGTGGGCGGGCGGAGCCTGGGAGCCGTCTTCATCTGGGTGCTGATGGCGGGCGAGGGCTACACCAGTTTCAGCTACCTCGGCGCCGCGGGCTGGGGGTACAACTACGGCGCACCGGTGCTGTACGTCATCGCGTACATGTCCTGCGGGTACGCCCTCGGGTACCTGGTCGGCCCCACCCTGTGGGGGTACGCGCGCCGGCACGGCCTCGTCGGGATCACCGACATGGTCGCGCACCGCTTCCGGCGGCCCTGGCTCGGCGCGGTCGTCGCCGTCCTCGCCACCGTCTTCCTGCTGCCGTACATCCAGCTCCAGATCACCGGCATGGGCGTGGTCGTCTCGACGATCTCGTACGGGGCGATCAGTCTGAACTGGGCCTACTTCGTCGCCTTCGCCGTCACCACCGGTTTCGTGGTGGTCAGCGGGCTGCGCGGCAGCGCCTGGGTGTCGGTGCTGAAGGACGTGATGGTCATCGGGACCCTCGGGTTCCTCGCGTTCTACGTACCGGTCCACTACTTCGACGGGTACGGCCCCTTCCTGGACCGGATCGTCAGCGAGAAGAGCGAGTGGCTGACGTTCCCCGGCCACGGCGACAGCGGGCTCGGCGAGGCGTGGTTCATCAGTACGTCCTTCCTCAACTCGCTCACCGTGGTGATCTTCCCGACCACCGTCGCCGGTTACCTCGGCGCGCGGAACGCCGACGTCCTGCGGCGCAACGCCATGTGGCTGCCCGCCTACAACGTCCTCCTCTTCGTCCCCATGCTCCTCGGCATGGCCGCCCTCTTCGTCGTACCGGGACTGGTCGGGGCGGACTCCAACCTCGCGCTCTTCGAGCTCGTCACCGACTCGCTGCCCGCCTGGGCGGTCGGCGTCGTCGGGGTCGCCGCCGCTCTCTCCTCGATCGTGCCCATGGCCGTCTTCATGCTGGTCATCGGCACGATGTGGGGGCGCAGCGTCCTCTCGCTCGTGCCCCGCTGGCGGCAGCGGCAGAAGGGCGCGGCGCAGATCGTGGTCGTGGTGGCCGGCGGGCTCGCGCTGCTCCTCACCTACCTCGCGCCCAACACTCTCGTGCGGCTCTCGCTCATCTCGTACGAGGGGATGGCGCAGCTCCTCCCGATGGTGCTGCTGGCGCTGGTGTGGCGGCGGCTCACCTTCGCCGGGGCGTTCAGCGGGCTGGCGGTGGGGGTGAGCGTGGTCTGTGTGCTCGTCTTCCGCGGCGACGACCCGGTGTGGGGCGTCAACGCCGGGCTCGTCGCGCTCGCGGCCAACCTGGTGGTGGCGCTGGCGGTGACGTACGCCGGACCGCGCGACCGGGACGAGCGGCCGGACGACGAGGTGCTCGCCCGCGATGAGATCGAGCCGCCGACCGGGACGGCCGCCGCCACCGTGTGAGGGACGGCGGGTGCGCTTGCGGGCAGCCGGTGTGATCCGGGTCATCGTGTATAACGGCTGGAGAGAACCGCCCCCGGAGAGCGGCCCGCGACGAGCGGGCCGGCGACCCGGCCGGTGCGAGCGGCGAGCAGGAGAGGGAGCCATGAGCGACACGCGTACGCACGTGTACACCGGCCACCTCCGCGGCTCCTTCGCGCGGCTGCTCCGGCCCGCGGGACTGCTGCTCCTCTTCGTCGCGGAGATCCTCCTCGCCGAGGGCGGCAGCCTCTCCGCCGCCGTCGCGCTCGCCGCCACCGCCGCGGCCGGCTCCGCACTCCTCGTCTGCTCGGTGATCAGCGCGCGCTGTGCCGCACCCGTTCCCCGGACGCGGGTCCGCACCGCGCTCAGGGACCGTGAACACCGCACCGCGTTCCTGCCCCAGCGCGATCCCGATGCCAGGGGACGCACACGTCCTCGCGCACCCGGGCGGCCCGTGCTGACGGCCGCCGCGTAGGGCTGCACCGCCCACCGCACCTGATCCGCCGGACACCGCCCGGGGCACCCGTCCCCGGGTGGCCCTCCCGCCGGTCCCGCCGGGACCCGTACGACAGTCCGCGCGCTGCCTCCGTCGCCGCCTCCGCGCTCACACCCGCGCACGTTCCGCGCCCTCGCACGCCCGCAGCCGGCTGCTCCGTGCCCGCCCCCGGGCCCCCGCGACGCGCGGCGCTCCGTACGTCACCGGCACGACGAGACCCTTCGGAGGGCTCCCCATGTCCGCGTTCATGTCCGCTTTCGCGAGTCTGGTCGGCGCATTCGCCGACCTGCTCCACCCGCTGTTCCAGTCCGCGTCCGCGGCTGCGGCGATCGTCCTCTTCACCGCGCTGGTGAGGTTGGCCGTGCACCCCCTGTCGCGGGCTTCCGCACGTGGCCAGAAGGCCCGTACCCGCCTCCAGCCGCAGATCGCCGCGTTGCGCGAGAAGCACGGCAAGAACCCCGAGCGCATGCGGAAGGCGCTGATGGAACTGCACAAGGAGGAGCAGGTCTCGCCGCTCTCCGGGTGCCTGCCGAGCCTCTTCCAGATGCCCGCCTTCTTCCTGCTCTACCACCTCTTCTCCAGCGCGCGGATCGGCGGCGAGCCCAACGAACTCCTCGGCCACCAGCTCTTCGGGGCGCCCCTGGGCGAGCGCTGGCACCACGCCCTCGCCGACGGCGGGTTCTTCGGCGGTCAGGGGCTGGTCTACCTCGGTCTCTTCGCGGTCGTCGCGGTCGTGGCCGCCTTCAACTACCGGCGTACGAAGCGCCAGATGGCCCTCAACCCGGTGACACCCGCCACCGGCCCGGACGGACAGCCGGTCCCCGGCATGGGGGCGATGACGAAGATCATGCCGCTGATGTCCTTCTTCACCCTCTTCACCGTGGCCGTGGTGCCGCTCGCCGCAGCGCTGTACGTGGTCACCAGCACGACGTGGACCGCGATCGAAAGGGCCTGCCTCTACCGCGACGCCCCGGCCGCCGGAGCGGCGCCGGCCCCCGCCGCCTGACGCCCGTAGGCCGCCGGTCCGACGCCGGCAGAAGCCTTCCGCCCGGATTCCCCGCGGTCCGGGGAGTCCGGAGGCTGAACGCGTCTTGCCAAGTGGTCCGACGTCTTGCAGGCTGAACAGGTTTCAGCGGGCTGTACGGGGAGGCGGTTGCCGGCGGTCGCCGGTCGCCCCCCGTCGGGCCGGCATCCGTCTCTACCCAGGGGAGTGGCACCCGTGAAGTTGCTTCGAGTCGGCACGGCGGGAGCGGAGCGCCCCGCTCTGCTCGCGGAAGACGGAACCCTGCGCGACCTGTCGGGGATCGTTCCGGACATCGACAGCGCGCTCCTCGCCGACGAGCACGGCCTCGACCGGGTGCGCGCGGCCGCCGCCGACCCCGGCTCGCTGCCCGAGCTGGACCCGGCGGGGCTGCGGACCGGGGCACCCCTCGGCCGCATCGGCAAGATCGTCTGCATCGGGCTGAACTACCACGACCACGCGAAGGAGACCGGTGCGGCGATCCCCGCCGAGCCGATCCTCTTCTTCAAGGCGCCCGACACGGTCGTCGGACCCGAGGACACCGTCCTCGTACCGCGCGGCAGCGAGAAGACCGACTGGGAGGTGGAACTCGCGGTCGTCGTCGGACGCACCGCCCGCTACCTCGGCTCGGCCGAGGAAGCGCTGGAGCACGTCGCCGGCTACACCATCGCGCACGACGTCTCCGAGCGCGCCTTCCAGATCGAGCGGGGCGGCACCTGGGACAAGGGCAAGAACTGCGAGACCTTCAACCCGCTCGGCCCGTGGCTGGTGACCGCTGACGAGGTCCCGGATCCGCAGGCGCTCCCGCTGAAGCTCTGGGTCAACGGCGAGCTGAAGCAGGACGGCAGCACCGCCCGGCAGATCTTCCCGGTCGGCGAAGTCGTGCGCTACCTCAGCCACTTCATGACCCTCTACCCGGGCGACGTGATCAACACCGGCACCCCGGCCGGGGTCGCGATGGGGCAGCCCGAACCGAAGCCGTTCCTGCGGGCTGGCGACGTCGTCGAGCTGGAGATCGAAGGTCTGGGACGCCAGCGGCAGGTGCTGAAGGACGCGTAGGGAGTCGGTACGCGGAAGCCCGGGTCACCCCGCGTGCGGGGCTACCCGGACCTCCGCGCGCGGATCACCCCTGCGGCGTCGCCAGGAACTCCTCCAGCGCCCGCACCACCAGGGCGTGGTCCTCGGCCTGGGGGAGGCCGGAGACGGTGACGGTGCCGATGACGCCCGCGCCGTCCACGGTGATCGGGAACGAACCGCCGTGCGCGGCGTACGTGTTCAGCGGCAGGCGGGAGGACTCCTCGAAGGTGGTGCCCTTCGCGCGGAAGCGGGTGCCGACGAGGTAGGAGCTCTCGCCGTACCGCTCCACGACCTTGCGCTTGCGGTCGATCCAGGCGTCGTTGTCGGCGCTGGAGCCCGGCAGGGCGACGTGGAACAGCTGCTGCGGGCCGCGCCGGATGTCGATGGCGACCGGGGCGTTGCGCGCCCGGGCCAGCCGGACGAGGAGGGTGCCGAGCGCGTACGCCTCCTCGTACCCGAAGCGCGGCAGGGTCAGACGGCGCTCCTGGGCGAGCAGCTCGGAGACGGTCGGGGCGTCGGGGTGCTTGCTCATGACCGGGTCTCCTCGGTGCTCGGCGTGCCGGAGGGCCGGGCGGCCGGGGCGCCCGGATGCGGGACCAGGGTGACGGAGGTGCCCTCCTGGGCGGAGCGGCGGGCCGCCTCCAGGACGTCCAGTGCGGCTGCCGCCTCCAGGGCGGTGACCGGGTTCTCGCCGGTGCCGCGCAGGGCGGCGGCGACGGCCGCGTAGTACGCGGGGTAGTCGCCGGGCAGCGTACGGACCGGGAGGCCGCCGCCGGTCAGCGGGGACTCGCCGGAGCCGAGCCGGCCCCACAGGCCCTCGGGCTCCTCGCCCCACGGCTCCTGGCCGCTGCCGGGGCGGTGGCCTTCGCGCAGCGCCGCCTCCTGCGGGTCCAGGCCGTACTTGACGTAGCCGGCCCGCCCGCCCAGCACCCGGAAGCGCGGGCCGAGCTGGGCCGTGGTGGCGCTGGCGTACAGGTGGGAGCGGACCCCACTGGCGTGGGTGATCGCGATGAAGGTGTCGTCGTCGGTCGCCGCTCCGGGGCGGCGGGCGTCCGACTCGGCGTAGACCTGCACGGCGGGGCCGAAGAGCACCAGCGCCTGGTCGACGATGTGGCTCCCCAGGTCGAAGAGGAGGCCGCCGATCTCCTGCGGGTCGCCCGACTCGCGCCAGCCGCCCTTCAGCTGCGGGCGCCACCGCTCGAACCGGGACTCGAAGCGCTGCACCTCGCCGAGTTCGCCGTCGGCCATCAGCCGGGCGATGGTCAGGAAGTCGTTGTCCCAGCGGCGGTTCTGGAAGACGGAGAGGAGAAGCCCTCTCTCCTCGGCCACCGCGGCCAGCTCGCGCGCCTCGGCGGCGGTACCGGCGATCGGCTTGTCGACGACGACCGGCAACCCGGCCGCCAGGGCGGCCTTCGCGACCGGGACGTGCGTCTTGTTCGGGGTGGCGATCACGACGAGGTCCAGCTCACCGGCGCGCGCCCACAGCTCCTCGGGCGCGTCGGCGAACCGGACGGCGGGGAACTCCGCGCGGGCCTGCGCCCGCCGCTCCTCGTTCGACGTGACGACCGTGTCGAGCACGAGGCCCTCGGTCGCCGCGATCAGCGGGGCGTGGAAGACGGAACCCGCCAGGCCGTAGCCGACGAGCGCGACGCGGAGGGGATCGGGGGAAGTCATGACCTCCACTTAAGCAACGCTGTTGCCAAAGTGCAAGCGGTGGCCACAATGGGGTGGTGAACACCCGTGACGCCCGCGACACCAGCAGAGATGCCGACGATGCCGACGATGCCGACGAGACCGGCGGCGCCGAGGACCTCAGGGGTGCCCCCCATCCCGAGGACCCCGGCGACTCCCGCGACCGCCGTGACCATCGCGACGACGCCCGCCGCGCCGGAGCCGCGGGCGGATCCGGGACGACCGCGACCGCCCCGGGGTCCGGTGCGCGCGCCGGCGCCGGGGTCAACCTCCCGGCCCTGCGCCACCACAATGCCGCCCTCGTGCTCGATCTGCTGCGCGGCGCGGGCGGCGACGGCATCAGCCGGCTGGAGCTGGCCGAGCGCACCGGCCTCACCCCGCAGGCGGTCAGCAAGATCACCGGCCGGTTGCGCGGAGAGGGTCTCGCCGCCGAAGCGGGCCGCCGGGCGTCCACCGGCGGCAAGCCGCGCACCGTCCTGAGGCTGGTCCCGGACGCCCGGTACGCGGTCGGCCTCCACCTCGACCGGGACGAGCTGACCGCCGTCCTCGTCGACCTCGCCGGCGCCCCGGTCGCGATCCGGACCGCACCGCTCGACCTCGGCGCTCCGGCGGCCGACGTGGTCGCGGAGGCGGCGGCCGCGGTGGCGGAGGTGAGCGCGGCGGCGGCTGTGGCGGCGGGCGGTCCCGCCGTACTCGGGGTGGGTGTGGCCCTCCCCGGCCCGCTCGACCACCGCGACGGGGTGCTCCACCGGGTCACCGGCTTCCCGCAGTGGGACGGCTTCCCGCTCCGCGAGGCCCTCGCCGCCCGCACCGGCCTGCCCGTCTCCGTGGACAAGGACACCAACGCCGCCGCGCTCGGCCTCGCGCTGAGCGACCCGGCCGCGGGCGACTTCGCCTATCTCCACCTCGGTACGGGGCTGGGCGCCGGTCTCGTCCTCGGCGGGGCGCTGCACCGGGGCGCGCGCACCGGCGCCGGCGAGTTCGGGCACCAGACCCTCCAGCTGGACGGGCCGCCGTGCGGTTGCGGTGGGCGCGGCTGCGTCGAGGCGCTCTGCCTGGCGGCGGTGGCCCGGGGCGACGTCGCCGGCGCCGCCCGGGTCCTGGGCGCCGGAGCGGCCAACCTGGTGGCGCTGCTCGACATCGACCGGGTGGTGCTCGGCGGGCGTACGGTCGCGGCGCACGAGGACATCTACGTACGCGGCGTGCGCGCCGTGATCGAGGAGCGCGCCCAGCGTGAAGGCGCGGGTACACCGGTGCCGGTCGCGGTCGCCGGCGGGGGCGACCGCCCGGTCGCCGAGGGCGCGGCCCACCTGGTCCTCGGCCCGCTCTTCGGACGGGCGGACGGCCGGACGGCCGGGTAGAGCCCACCGGCGTGTGGGGGCCGGTGTCCGGGGGATTCCGTGCGGCCGGACGGGGGACCCTCCGGCATGCCGGTGCGATCGTCGTACGTATGCGTGGCAGTGTCGCCGCCGACACGCCGGTGGCTCCCGGGCGCCGGACTCGACCCCGGTGGTTCCGCCCGGGTCGCGACCCGCCGGTGGTTCCCGCACCGGTCGTTCGCGAGCTCCGAAGGGTGCCCCCATGCCCCCCCGACCTCCCGCCCGACGGCGATCTCCCGCACGTCTGCCGTGGCCTCCCGCGCGACTGCGCGACGGACGCGCCCTCACCTCCCTCGGCCTGGCGGCCGGAATCGCCGTGCCGGGCGCCCTGCTCGGCGGCCCGTCGACCGCCGCGGCCGAACCCACCGCCGTACGCGCCGACCAGCAGCCCGGCTGCGGCGACCGGGCAGCCAAGGACTTCCCCATCGAGACCCGTATCCACGGCGGCCCGGACACGTACGCCTCCGGCGGGGGATACGGCATCTGGTACCTGGACCTCGTCAACACCACCTCGGAGTCGTGCCGGGCCCTGCACCCCGTCCTCGTCCTGACCGACCAGGACCGCCGGCTGACCCCGGACCAGATCCAGCTCGCGTACGCGGAGCGCACCGGTACGGAGGCGGGCACCGGTACCGAGCACCGGGTCAGCTGGGAAACCACCGACCGGCACGAACAGATCGGGGTCTTCGGCGGCGGGGAGGGGGGCGACGACTTCGAGGGCTTCACCGTCCCCGCCGGGCGCACGGTCACCGTCCGGGTCCGGATGGCCTTCACCTCCGACACCCGGCCGGGGAAGGTCGTGGCCAACGCGGCCATCGTGCAGCGCAGCCCCTCCGGTCCCGGCGCACGGGCGGAGGCGGACGGACCCGTGGTCCCGGCGGACGGGGAGTGGGTGGGGGAGTCGGAGGAGTACCCGTTCGCCATCGTCGAGGGAGACATGGAAGGCGGCACCGACCTGGTCCTCCCCTCCGAGGAACCCCTCGTCGGCACGGACGACGCGACGGCCACCGAGAACCGCACCGGCCCGGACAGCACGGCCGGTCCGGACAGCACGGCCGGCACGGACGAGGACACCGCGACCGACGCGGGCACGGATGCGGACGCCGGTACGGATGCGGACGCCGGTACGGACGCCGAAGTCGGTACGGACGCCGGAACCGGTGCGGACACCGCCGGCACCGCCACGCCCACCGTCCCCGGGGCCCGCACCGACCCCGCTCCGTCCCCGGACGCCGGTGCGGACCCGCGGACCAGCCCGAGCGCCGCTCCCCGCACCGGCACCGGCACCGACCCCGCGCCCCGCACCTCCGCCGTGCCCCCCGGCGGCACCGGCCTCCCCCGCGACCCGGGAGGCGACCCGCTCCCGGAGCTCGCCCGCACCGGTCGCGTCGCCGGGCGTGCGGCGGCCCTGGGCACCGGCGCGGTGGCCGTCGCGCTGCTCCTCTGCGGGACGGCGGCACTCCTCGTCGCCCGCCGCGTGCGGGGTGGGCGGGGGTGAGGGACGGGCGGGGTGGGCGCGCTCCCCGGGCGTCCCCACCGCCCTGATCCGCCCCGGTCCGCCTGACCGGCGGGCGTCGCCTTCCGGCCCGGGCGGTGCCCGCCGGATCATGGTCGCCCCGACCGACCCCGATCCGCCGGACACTGCCTAAACTCGGGGCGTCGGCGCTGCACACCGCGGTGCCGCCGGCGTCCCAGCACCCCGTGGGTGCACCGTGCGTACGGCAGGAGTCCGTGTGATGGCAGAGCGCAAGCCGATCGAGTCCTGGCTGACCGACATGGACGGGGTACTCATCCACGAGGGCACGCCGATCCCCGGCGCGGACGCGTTCATCAAGCGGCTGCGGGAGTCCGGGAAGCCGTTCCTCGTGCTCACCAACAACTCCATCTACACCGCCCGCGACCTGCACGCCCGGCTCAGCCGCATGGGCCTGGACGTCCCGGTCGAGAACATCTGGACCTCCGCCCTGGCGACCGCCCGGTTCCTCGACGACCAGCGCCCCGGCGGCACGGCGTACGTCATCGGCGAGGCGGGACTCACCACCGCGCTGCACGACATCGGGTACGTCCTCACCGACCACGCCCCCGACTACGTGGTGCTCGGCGAGACCCGTACGTACAGCTTCGAGGCGCTGACCAAGGCGATCCGGCTGATCAACGCGGGCGCCCGCTTCATCTGCACCAACCCCGACGAGACCGGGCCGTCCGCCGAGGGCCCGCTGCCCGCCACCGGCTCCGTCGCGGCCCTGATCACCAAGGCCACCGGCAAGGAGCCGTACTTCGCCGGCAAGCCCAACCCGCTGATGATGCGCACCGGGCTCAACGCCATCGGCGCCCACTCCGAGACCAGCGCCATGATCGGCGACCGGATGGACACCGACGTGCTGGCCGGCCTGGAGGCGGGGATGGAGACGTTCCTGGTGCTCACCGGGCTCACCGCCACCGCCGACATCGACCGCTACCCCTTCCGGCCGTCCAACGTGGTCGCCTCGATCGCGGATCTCGTCGACCTGATCTGACCCGGCACGGGTCGTTCCCGGGGCTGTCGCCCGACCGGGCGACAGCGGATGCGGAGAGCGCGCGTACGGGTGAACCTTCCCCGAGGAGGTTCACGATGCGTTCACTTTCCTTCACCGTCCGTGCTACGACGGCGGTCGCGGCGATATCCGTCCCCGCCCCCGCCGCCGTGGCCGACCGGCACGGCGCGACCCTCGGGACGACCCCGTCCACCCCGGCCCCGGGCGCGCGGCGCCGCAGTACGGCAGCGGAGTGACGTGTCCGCCGCCCCCCGTCCGGCGGGAACCGGACGTCTGCTCACCGGAGTCGCGTGGGCCGTCCTCCTGATCGGCCTCTGGCTCTGGGGCCGCGCGACCGCCGAAGGTCCGGGCGGCATCTCGGCACCGACCACCGGAGACGTCGCGGCGGTCGGGCGTCCCGTCGGTGCGTCGCTGCCACCCGCGCACGATCCACTGGACGCGTCGGCGCCGCGCGAGGTCGAGATCCCGTCCGTCGGAATCGATGCCCCCGTCGTCGGACGCGGACCCGACGGTGCGGGAGCCGTCGACCCGCCTCCGATCGGGAGTGCGGGCGCGGTCGGCTGGTACGACGGCGGCACCGAGCCCGGTGCCGCGGGCGCGGCCCTGCTGGTCGGGCACGCCGGCACGGAGACGGAGCCCGCCGTCTTCCACGGGCTGAGCGCGGCCCGCACCGGTGCGCGGGTCCGGGTGGTCAGGGCCGACGGCACGGTCGCCGAGTTCACCGTCGACGACGTGCGGGTCCTCACCCGGGAACGGTTCGACGCGCGGAAGGCGTACGGACCGCGTCGCGACGGCCGGGCCGAACTCCGGCTGATCACCCGCGGCGGGGCGTACGACCGGGCGGCGCACGCGTACACGGCGCACGTGGTGGTCTCCGCCTACCTCACGGGCGCCTACCCGAGGGACGCCCGCCCCACGGGCGAGGACTCCGGCGCCGCGGCGGGCGCTCCCTCCCGCGGGTGAGGCGGTCCCCGCCGGACCGGTACCGGTACCCACGCCGTACCGCCCCACCCCGGCCTTCCGCTTCTCCGCTCCCGGGCCACCGGACCGGGCCGCTCCGGGGCCCGCCGCCCCCCGCCTTTCCGGTGCGCGCCGCCCGGCCGCTGCCGCGCACCGCTCCCCGCCACCCGTAGGGACCGGGCGGGCCGACCTGCCCGCCGAGGTGTTCCGGAGCCGTCACGCGGGGAGAATCATCCAGGGCGCTCCGTGACGACTCGTTTTCGGAGAGTCACCCTCCGGGATGGCGTGCGCAGGCCGCGCGATTCCGTTCGGCGCCCTCGCGCCCGCGTCCGCGCGGGGCGTGTCGGGACCCCGCGCGCGGACGCGCGGAGCTACGGAGAGGCAGGAACGAGCCTCGCGGCGTGTGCGAGGCGGGGGCGGGGCGACCCGGCGGGAGCCGGGCAACGAACAAGGCCCCCTCACGTGAAGTGAGAGGGCCTTGACTCTGCGTGCGCCGCCAGGGACTCGAACCCCGGACCCGCTGATTAAGAGTCAGCTGCTCTAACCAACTGAGCTAGCGGCGCCTGCTGACCTGGAGAACATTACCGGATTCCGCAGCATGCTCCCGACCAATTTCCACGGCGCCACCTCCTGTCGGCCAGTCGTTTTCTCCCTTTGATCCGTCACCATGTGATTTTCCGTGGGAGTTGCGACGTCGGCACACGGTGCGGACAGGCCTCAAAAATCTTGACGAGTGCGGAGGGAACGCCATGGCCACCGGCCCGGTCTTCGAGGAGTACGAACCCGCCACGGACTGCGGCTGTGCCGGCTGCGCCCTCCAGCGGCGCGCGGCGGCGGCCCGCACCCTGCCGCCCCGCCTGGGCGGGCATCCCGCCGCGCACGGAGCGCGCCGCGCACTGGTGCTGGCCACGGCGGCCGGGGTGGTCCTCTCCGCCGGTGCCGCCGGAGCGGCCACGCCGGCCGGACACGTCGCCGGGCCCGTCCGTGCGGACGACCTCGCCGGCCCCGCGCCCGGGACCCCGCAGGGGCGGCCCGGCCCGCTCGGGGACGCCGGGTCCGCCCGGCCGCTCACCGCGGACGCACCGCCGGCCCCGCGGACCACCACCCGTCGCGAGATCATCGCCCGGGCCAAGACGTGGGTGGCCGCGAAGGTGCCGTACACCATGGAGGAGTACTGGTCGGACGGCTACCGCCAGGACTGCTCCGGCTACGTCTCGATGGCCTGGGACCTCGGCGGCAACGAGTGGACCGGCAGCCTCTCCGCGTACGGGACGCCGATCGCGCGCGCCGAGCTGGAGCCGGGCGACATCCTCCTCTTCCACAACCCGGCCGACCCCGCCAAGGGCTCGCACGTCACGATCTTCGGCGGCTGGACCAACGGTGCGCACAGCCAGTACATGGCGTACGAGCAGACGCCCCCGGCCACCCGGAAGAAGCCCACCCCGCTCGCGTACTGGAGCCACTCCGACCAGTACACGGCCTACCGCTACAACGGGCTCACCGACGAGTCCGGCGGCGGCTCGCCCGAAGCGTTCCCCGGCGCCGCCGCGTTCGGACCGGGGGCCGACAACGCCCATGTCACGCGGCTCGGCGACATGCTGGTCGCCCGGGGCGGCGGACGTTTCTACGCGCAGGGGCCCGGGCCGGTCTGGAGCGACGCCGACCGGCGGGCGACCCGGGCGTTCCAGCGGGCCCAGGGATGGAAGGGCGCCCACGCGGACGGCCTCCCCGGTCCGGACACCTGGCGACGGCTGGTCCAGGGCGCCGGCCGGAGCATCCCGCCGACCACGGCCGGAGACGGTCCGCGCGCCGTCCCCGCGTTCCCCGGACGGGGCTATTTCAAGCCGGGTCAGTCCAACGCCCATGTCGAGCGGCTCGGCGAGCAGTTGGTGAGGAAGGGCTACGGGCGCCACTACGCCTCGGGGCCGGGCCGCCGCTGGACCGAGGCTGACCGGCGCAACGTGGAGGCGTTCCAGCGGGCCCAGGGCTGGCGCGGAGGCGTGGCGGACGGCTATCCGGGTCCGGACACCTGGCGGCGGCTCTTCTCCTGAGGGACCCGGGTGCCGCCCGGCGCTCCGGCGGCACGGTGGATCGGCGGCTCCGGACCTCCGGAGCGCGGAAAGGGAACGGTGGCGCGTGTACGGAGACGAGACGGACGGCGCTCGGGCGGGCCGGGGGCCGGGTGGCGGTACGGGTGCGGGCGGGCAGGACGGGCACCGGGGCCCTCTTCCGGGACCCGGCGCCGGCACGGGTGACGGGGGCGACCCGGGCGGGGACCCGCGGGGGGAACGGCCGCCGGACACCGGGGGGCCCTTCCTGGACGTGGTGCTGGACCTCGCGCACACCGACGGGGCGGCCTCCTCGATGCGTACGGTGTCGGCCACGGTCTCGGTACCGGCGAGCAGCGCTCCCGGTGGCCGCGCCGGCGGGGGGACCGACGGCGGGACGGCCGACGGCGGAGCTACCGACGGCGGGGCTACCGACGGCGGTGATCCGCACCGGACCGCCACGGTCGCCTCGCTGCCCGTCGCGGTGGCCCGGCACACGCTGCCGGCGGCGCGTACCGGTGCCGGGGTGCGGCAGCCGCCCGTTCCGCGCCCGCCGCGGGTGCGACCGCCGACCCGGCCCGCGCCCGCCGCCGATCCCCGCCTGCGGGAGCGCCCCGGACCGGCTCTGCCCGGCTGGGTGGCCGTGCTCACGGGGATCGCCGGCTGCGCCGCCGGGCTGGTGGCCCTCTGGTGGGCGGGCGCGCTGCCGGAAGGGCCGCAGACCCGGCTCGGCGTCGGGCCCCGCCCGTACCAGGGGCTCGGCATCGGTTTCCGGGCCGCGCTCACCGTGCTCGGGGCCGTGGTCCTCTTCGCGTTCGGCGGCCTCGGGCGCGGCCGGGTCGGGTACGCGCTGGTCCTGACGCTCTTCGGCGACTACCGGGGGAGTGTCCGGCGTACCGGGCTCTTCTGGGTCTCCCCGCTGCTGCTCCGACGCCGCACCGACGTGCGGTTGCGGCACTGGCGGAGCGAACCGATGCCCGCGGTGGACGCGAACGGTACGGCGCTGCGCGTGACCGTCCTCGTCGTCTGGCGGGTCGAGGACACCCTCCGGGCGGTCCTGGGGGTCGAGGACCACGAGACGTACCTGCGGGAACAGGTCGAGGCGGCGATGGCCCGGGTCCTCTCGCAGCTGCCCGCCGACGCCTTCCACGAGGACGCCCCCACGCTGCGCGACGCCGAGGCGGTCGGGGACGCGCTGACCCGGATGCTGAAGGCGGACTGCGAGCCGGTCGGGGTGGAGGTGTACGCGGCCCAGCCGACCAGGATCGAGTACGCCCCCGAGGTGGCGGCGGCCATGCAGCGCCGCCGGGTCGCCGCGCTCGACGCCCGGCACCGCGACAGCGTCCTGACCTCCGTCGTCGACGCGGTCGACGACACCGTCAGCCGGCTCACCGCGCGGGGCCTCGTCGCCCTCGACGACTACGAACGCAAGTCGCTGGTGCGCGACTTGACGGTGGCCTTCTACACCGGCCGGAGCGGTACCGACGGGACCTGAGGGACCCCTGGCGGCCGTGCGGCAGCGCAGTGCGACGAAACGGAATGTCACCTCGCGTTGGTCTGGACTTGTTCATGGCACGTCAATACTGTGGGAGTTGGTCTAGACCGCACGACCGCGCGCTTCACGAGCAGTGCTCACCGAGCAGTTCCATGTCCCCAAGGAGCGAAGCATGCGTAAGAGGACCAGCGCGGCCGTGGTCGGCCTGGCGATTCTGGGCGCTTCGGCGCTCGCCACCAGCAGCGCCAGCAGCCACGGCTACACCGACTCTCCCATCAGCCGTCAGAAGCTCTGCGCCAACGGCACGGTCAGCAACTGCGGCAACATCCAGTGGGAGCCGCAGAGCGTCGAGGGCCTGAAGGGGTTCCCGAGCGCCGGACCCGCGGACGGAAAGATCTGCGCCGCCGGGCACGGCGAGTTCGCGCAGCTCGACGACCCGCGCGGCGGCACCTGGCCCGCCACGCAGGTCACCGGCGGCCAGTCGTACAACTTCCGCTGGCAGTTCACCGCCCGTCACGCCACGACGGACTTCCGGTACTACATCACCAAGCAGGGCTGGGACCCCACCAAGCCGCTCACCCGGGCCGCCCTGGACACCCAGCCGTTCCTGACGGTGCCGTACAACAGGCAGCAGCCGCCGGCCACGCTGACCCACGCGGGCACCATCCCGAGCGGGAAGACCGGACGGCACATCATCCTGGCGGTGTGGACGGTCGCGGACACCGCGAACGCCTTCTACTCCTGCTCGGACGTGAAGTTCTGATCCCCGCACCGGTGGCGGGCGGGCGTCCGACGGCCCCCGTACCGGTACGGGTGACAGGAGCGCCGGTCCGCTAGTGCCGGCGTGAGGACGAGGGGCGCGAAGGGCGACAGCCCGACGCGATGCCCCGACGAGGAAGCGCGGCCGTTCGGGCGGGACGGCCGGGTCCAGAACCCCGTGCGGGACGCACGACGCAGGACGCACGACGCAGTGGGGCGGTCTCCGGTGCCGGAGACCGCCCCACTGTCGTGTCGTGCGCCGCCAGGGACTCGAACCCCGGACCCGCTGATTAAGAGTCAGCTGCTCTAACCAACTGAGCTAGCGGCGCCTGCTGACTCGAAAATAATACCTGGTCCGTGCGGGTGCTCCGGACACCCCGGGCCGGAGGTGCGGTCGGGCCCGCCCGCACGGGGTGGTCCGGGAGCCCGGTGCGGCGCCGCGCGCCGCCGGCGAGCGGGTGTCAGAGCGCCAGCGAGAGCAGCACCGGTGCCGCCTGCCGGTTCAGCACCTCGGCCGCCTCGCGCAGCCGGTAGGTGTCGCCGACCGGGAGCGACAGCGCGAGGCACCCCGTCGAGGAGCCGGCCGTCAGCGGCACCGCCGCGCAGACGGTGCCCACCGCGTACTCCTGGAGGTCCAGCATCGGGACCGTCGCGGGGTGGTGGTCCAAGGTCGCCAGCAGCACCTTCTCGTCGGTGATCGTCCGCGAGGTGAGCCGCGCCGTGCGGTGGCGGGCGATGTGGTCGCGGCGGCCGTCCCGGTCCAGCTGGGCCAGCAGGCACTTGCCGACCGCGCTGGCGTGTGCCGCCGAGCGGAAGTCCACCCACTCGCTGACCGCCGGGGTGAGGGGACCGTCGAGCACCTGCGTGACGGTGACCTCGCCGTCGACGTACCGGCTGAGGTAGACCGCCGCGCCGATCGTGTCCCGCAGCTGCGCCAGGACGCGCTGGAGCCGGTCCTCCAGGGCGAGGCGCCGGGTGGGGCCCGATCCGAGCAGGAGCAGGGAGGCGCCGACGACGTACGCGCCGTCCGCGATCTGCTCGACGTACCCCTCGCGGCGCAGCGTCAGCAGCAGGGTGGTCAGGCGGGCGGCCGGCAGCCCGGTCTCCTGCGCGATCCGGGTCTCGGTCACGCCGTCGCCGTGGTGGGAGATCGTTTCGAGCACGCGGAAGGCGTGCCGCACCGCGTAGAACGGTGCTGTGGGTTCCGGCCGCAATGTCACGGTGCTCCCTGCCCAAGGTCCGACCGCAAGCTGTGCGTCCACGATAGTGGGCAAGAAGTGCCCATGGCAGGGGTGTTGACCACTTCTTGGCGGTTACGGGCCGCTCTGGTCTGGGACGCAGCCGTACGGCATATGCCAAAGGCATGATCGGTGACGGCAAAGGCCAGGTCACGGCCGTGCCGTGCGGACCACATGCCGCTGGAATCCTCCTGGAGCCGGGAGGACGTCTCCCGGCCGTCCCGATTCCGACATCTGTCCCCCGTCGAACATCAGGACCTCCGCCGAGGCGCCGGACAGGGCCCGCGGGGGTGGCGGCGGGCGCCCCCACGGCCCGGGTGGGTGGGACGGCGGATGTCGGGAACACTGGGAAGGGACGAGAGTGTGAGAAGCGCCAGGGGTGACCGCGAGCCGGTCGCACCGTCCGCGAACGGCCCACCCCTGCCCCGGACCACCGGTCCGGGCGAAGAGAGAGGGTGGACATGACGACCGTCGGACTTCTCTACCCGGGCGAATGCGCCGAGGACGACTTCCCGCGGATCGAGATCACGCTGGACAGCGACATCAGACTGCCCCTGTTCCGCACCGGGATCGGCGACGACGTCCGCCAGGTGCGGGCCCTGCGCGAGCTGGGCACCGCCGAACGGCTGGACGCGGGGGTGGAGGAGCTGCGCCTGGCCGGCGCCGACTCGCTGGTCTGGGCCTGCACCGGAGGGAGCTTCGTCCACGGCTGGGACGGCGCCCAGGCGCAGATCTCCGCTCTGGCGCGCTCCGCCGGTCTGCCCGCCTCCAGCACCTCCTTCGCCTTCGTGCACGCCGCACGGGAGCTCGGGGTGCGGCGGGTCGCCGTCGCCGCGACCTACCCGGACGACGTGGCCGCGCTCTTCAGCGACTTCCTGACGGCCGGGGGCGTCGAGGTGGTCGCCACCCGGGGCAGCGGGATCATCACCGGCGCCGAGGTGGCCGGATGGGACCTGGACCTCACCCGCGAACTCGCCGTCGCCGGCGACCATCCGGACGCGGAGGCGGTCCTCCTGCCGGACACCGCCCTGCACACGGCCGCGCACGTCACCGAGTTGGAGGAACTCCTCGGCAAGCCGGTCCTCGCCGCCAACCCGGTCACGGTCTGGGAAGGGCTGCGGCTCACCGACCGCCACGTCTGGGCCCCCGCCCTCGGGGCCCTCTTCGCCACCCGGGAACCCCCGCTCGGCACCGTCGGGCCACGCGGCCTGGAGGTACGCGAATGACGCCGGCCGGCGTCCGGCCCGCCGAGACCGGGGTGCGGGCGCCGTAGCCCTGCCACCGGAATAACCGGAGCCGCCCTCCTGTTGCACCGGGTCGATACGCATACGACTGACCAGGGGCACCGGGAGAGCGACACGTGGACGAGAACCGAGGCGACGAGATCCGCACCGACGGCGACGGGGCCGACGGCGGCCGGGCCGACGACATCCGGGGTGTGGCAGGGGGCACCGCACCCGTACCCCTGTCGGTGCTCGACCTGGTGACCGTGGGCAAGGGACGCACGGCGAGCGAGGCGCTGCGCACCAGCGTGGACATCGCGAAGCTGGCCGAACGGCGGGGATTCCACCGCTTCTGGGTCGCCGAGCACCACTCCATGCCCGGCGTCGCCTCGTCCTCGCCCGCCGTCATCCTGGCGCACCTCGCCGCCCACACCGACCGCATCCGGCTCGGTTCGGGCGGCGTGATGCTGCCCAACCACGCCCCGCTCGTCATCGCCGAGCAGTTCGGCACCCTGGAGGCGATGGCCCCGGGCCGCGTCGACCTCGGTCTCGGCCGCGCCCCCGGTACGGACGGTGCCACGGCCGCCGCGCTTCGCCGCAGCGAGCGGCTGAACGAGGGCGCGGACGACTTCCCGCAGCAGCTCGCGGAGCTGACCCGCTTCCTGGACGACGACTTCCCGGACGGGCACCCGTACGCGCGCATCCACGCCGTCCCCGGGCCGGTGCAGGCCACCTCGGAGGGCGGGGTGCAGTCCCCGGCCCGGCCGCCGATCTGGCTCCTCGGCTCCTCCGGCTTCTCCGCCCGGCTGGCGGGCGTGCTCGGTCTGCCGTTCGCGTTCGCCCACCACTTCTCGGCCCGCAACACCGTTCCGGCCCTGGAGCTGTACCGGGACTCCTTCGAGCCGTCCGCCGTGCTCGACGCCCCGTACGCCCTGATCGGCGCGGCCGCCCTCGCCGCCGACACCGAGCGCGAGGCCCGCGCCCAGGTGCTCACCGGCGCACTCAGCATGCTCCGGCTGCGCACCGGCCGTCCGGGTCTGGTGCCCACCCCGGAGGAGGCCGAGGCGTACACCTTCGGCCCGCTGGAGAGCGACTTCGTCGACGAGTGGCTGGGCAACATCGTCCACGGCACGCCCGACCAGGTCCGTTCGGGCCTGGACGACCTGGCCAAGCGGACCGGCGCGGACGAGGTGATGATCACCGCCAACGCACACGGCGGCGAGGTCCGGCTGCGCAGCTACGAGCTGATCGCGGACGCGTACGGCCTGCCCACCCTCTGAGCCGACCGCCCGCTGAGCCGCCCGCCCTCCCGGTGCCCCGTACTCACGGGGCACCGGGAGCGGCCACGCCTCCGGCCTCGATCAGTGCGTCGATCCGCTCCGGCGCCACCGCCCGCGAGTAGAGCCACCCCTGGCCGGTGTCGCAGCCGATCCGCCGCAGCCGTTCGGCCTGCTCGGCCGTCTCCACGCACTCGGCCGTCACGGTCAGCCCCAGCCGGTGCGCCAGCCCCACCAGCGCCTCCACGATCGTCTCGTCGGCCGGACTCGGGTGCCTGCCGCCGTCGTCGTACCGGAAGCCGCGCACGAACGACCCGTCCAGCTTGAGCACGGAGACGGGGAGCCGGCTCAGATAGGCGAGGTTGGAGTAGCCGGTACCGAAGTCGTCGATGGCGATCCGCACGCCCATGTCGCTCAGCGCCTGCAGGGCCCGCAGCGGCCGGCCGGCGGAACCCATGACGGCCGACTCGGTCAGCTCCAGTTGCAGCAGCGCGGGATCGAGGCCCGTCTCGGCGAGGACGTCCCCGACCTCCGCGACGAGGTCCGAGTCCCAGACCTGCCGCACCGCGACGTTGACGCTCACGAAGAGCGCCGGCCCGTCCGGATGGTCCAACTGCCAGCGGCGGGCCTGGCGGCAGGCCGTACGCAGCACCCACCGGCCCAGCCGCACGATCGAGCCGTCCTCCTCGGCGATGGCGACGAAACGGTTCGGCCCCAGCACCCCGAACTGCGGGTGGTTCCAGCGCACCAGCGCTTCGACGCCCCGCACCACCCCGTCCGCCATGCCGACCAACGGCTGGTACTCCAGGGTGAACTCGCCCCGGTCGACGGCAGGACGGAGCGTCGAGGAGAGCGCCTGCCGGGTCATCCGGTGGGCGTTGCGCTCCGGGTCGAAGAGGGTCCAGCGGGCCTTGCCGTCCGCCTTCGCCCAGTAGAGCGTGGTGTCGGCGGCCTGCATCAGCCCGGTGGGGGAAGTGCCGGCCGAGGGACGCTCCACCACGCCGATCGAGGCGGAGACCGAGAGCCGCTGGCCGGCCAGGTCGAACGGCTGCTGCACCGCCGTCAGCAGCGCCTCCGCGAGGTCGAGCACCTGCTGGGTGCCCTGCGACTCCTCGACCAGGACGGCGAACTCGTCGCCCCCCAGCCGGGCCACGAAATGGCTGCCGTCGCGGTGGTGCGGGTCGCGCGCCGCGACGTCGCTCAGCCGGCCGGCCACGGCGGCGAGCAGCCGGTCGCCGGCCCGGTGCCCCAGGGTGTCGTTGACCGCCTTGAAACCGTCCAGGTCCAGGTAGCAGAGCCCGATCCGGCCGGGCCGGGGCAGCAGCGAGCTGTCCTGGAACGGCGACAGGTCCAGCACGGCCGAGAGCCGCTCGAAGAAGAGCGTCCGGTTGGGCAGCCGGGTCACCGCGTCGTGCATCTGGAGGTGGCGCAGCCGCTGCTGGAGTTCGTGCCGGTCGCTGATGTCGGCCACGGTCAGCAGGGCCCGGCCGGGGCCGCCCCCCGCGGAGGGGACGGCCATCGGCACCACGGTGATCTCCGCCCAGAGCGGACGGCCGTCCCGGTGCTTGAGCCGGCGGGTGCAGCGGAACCGGGAGCGCCGGCCGCGCAGCACCTCGCGGTAGGACCGCCAGGCGTGGTCGTCGGGGGTGAGGGCGACGAGACCTGCGGCGGGCCGCCCGGCGAGGGCGGCGGACGCCACGCCGGTCAGCCGGGCGAGGCTCTCGTTGGCGTGCACGACCGCCCCCGCGCTGTCCACCACCGCCATGGGCTGGGTGGCACTGCGGAAGGCGGCCCGGTAGTCGGAGAGATCGGGCCCGGAGGTGTGACTGGTGTGACTCTCCGTGTCCGGCGGTGGAGCCGCGCCGGAGGACGTGCCTGCCGGGAGCCCGTGCCCTTCGGAGGTTCCGCTCACCGCTCGCTCCCGCTGTGCAGATTGTCGTGAACAGGTGGTGGCCCCAGGGGCCACCGGGTGGGACGCCCCGGCCAGTGGCGCGAACCACGCGGGAAAACGTGAGGAAGCATAGAGGGTACGGCGTCGGAGCATCCAGCCCGGCCGCTCGTGCGCGGCACCCGTGTCGGCGTTCCGGGGAGCGCGTACGGGCCCGTCGGCCGTCCTTCCCCGGGGTCCGGCACCGCTCCGCACGGTCTCCCGCTTTGCCCGGCGCTGTTCCCTTCTGTGCGACTGCGTTCCCGGGCGACGCCCCGCTGTCGCAGTCCGGGAGAGGAATGATCGTAGGTGACGTTACGTGAACCCGGCGCCCCACCGAAGTGATCGGGCGAGGCGCCGGAGGAGCCCGGCGGAACCGTGCGGGACGGGGCGTCGCGGCGGACGGGACCGGTCGGCGGGCGCTGACCCGTGTGGGGCAGCCCAGCGGGCGGGGCACGGTGATCCGGCACAGGGTGGGACGAGGCGTTCCGCATTCCCACCCGGAGGTAGATGTGCCGCGTCAGCACGGACCCGGGGGCGTGGAGAAGCCGAGTCCGCGCCAACTCGCGGCGGCGCTGACCGCGCTCATGGCGCTGGCCGCCATGTCGCTGGTGGCGGGGCCGGCCGCAGCCGCCTCCGGGGGCGTGAAACCGTGCGCGCTGCCCCGGACCCCCGCCCACCACTCGCTGGGGCTCGACAGCTGGAACGGCGCCTACCCGCGCCCCGTCCGGCACCTCGACGCGGTCATGATCTTCCTGTCCTTCCCGGACGCCGACCCCCTCGTCCCCCCGGGCGTGCTCACCGCCGACTACTTCCCCTCCACGGCCGCGTTCTTCGAACGGGCCAGCTACGGCAGGTTCACCCTGGGCGCGCACCCGCAGCAGCATTGGGTGCGGATGCCCCACCCGTCCACCTGGTACGGCATAGAGAGGGACTGGGACTCCGGGCGCCGGACCGCCTACCTGCGCGACGCGATCGAGGCCGCCGACCCTGGCGTCGACTTCTCCGCGTACGACGTCGTCTACCTGGTCGCCGACCCGGACGCGCCCGGCGTCGACTCCGACGCCACCAAGGTCGTCAACTTCGACCGGCCGATCCGCGCGGACCGCACCGACATCAGGCGCGTGGTCACCGTCTTCGAACAGCACCCGCCCGACCGCAACGTCCTCGCCCACGAGACCGGGCACGTCTTCGACCTCGCCGACCTCTACCACCGCCCCACCGACGGCAAGGGCGACTGGGACACCCACGTGGGCGACTGGGACGTCATGGGCAGCCAGTTCGGGCTGGCCCCGGACCTCTTCGGCTGGCACAAGTGGAAGCTCGGCTGGCTCGGCGACCGGCAGGTCGTCTGCGTCCAGGGCAGCGCCGACGTCACCCTGGAACCGGTCGCCGCCGCCCCGGTCCCCGGCGGCACCATGGGCACCCGGCTCGCCGTCGTCCGGACGGGCGAGGACAGCGCGCTCGCCGTCGAGGCCCGGGGCGCCACCGGGAACGACCGCTCGACCTGCACCCAGGGCGTGCTGATCTACCGGGTGCGCAGCGGCACGGCCTCCGGCGGCGGACCCGTGGAGGTGGTGGACGCCCACCCGGAGACGGAGGCCTGCTGGGACCGCTCGGTCTACCCGCCCCTGGCGGACGCCCCGCTGTCGGTCGGCGAGACGTACAGCGTGCCGGGGGAGCGGATCCGGATCGAGGTCGCCGACCGCACCCCGTCCGGCTCCTGGACCGTACGCGTCACCACCGGCACCTGAACCGGGCCGGCCGCCGGGCCGCACCGGAACACGAAGAAGCCCCCCGCTCGCGCGGGGGGCTTCTTCCGTCGGTGCGCCGCCAGGGACTCGAACCCCGGACCCGCTGATTAAGAGTCAGCTGCTCTAACCAACTGAGCTAGCGGCGCCTGCTGACGTCGTAGACATTAGCACCCGGATCCGCAGGAGGAAAAATCGAGTAATCCGACGGGGGGAGGACCGCGCTCCGGGCTGCCCGCACACAGGCCCAGCGCAGTACGTCCGGCCCCGGCAGCCAGGGGGTGCGGGTGTCGGGGGCGACCACCCACTGCGGACCCGACGCGGTGGGGTCGCAGGTCAGCGGCGGTACGGTCACCGCGTCGCCGGTGCCGTGGCAGAGCACCGGAGGCAGCGCGTGCGCCGTCCGCCCGGGGCGGGCGCCGCCCGTACCCCACTCCTCCCAGGCGAGCAGCGAGGGGAGCCGCTGGGCGGTGCCGGGGGCCGCGAAGAGCAGGGTCCGGCCGCGATGGGTGGCGACCGGACCGGAGCCCGGTCCCTGCGCCCAGAGCCGCTCCAGCATCCGCCGTCCGAACAGCGCCGGGACGCTCACCACGTCGAACGCGGTGCCGCAGGGCAGGACGCCGGGGGAGGCGGGGCTCCGCTGCCAGCGGGCGAGCGTGGCGCGCGGGTTCGCGGTGGCGCCGGCGAGCCAGAGCGCCCCGGCGGGGGTGACCTCGGCGGGCTGATGGGCGGCCTGACTCCGCAGATGGGGCAGGGTACCGACGCCGGAGCGCGGGTCGCGGGTCTGCAGGGACGTTTCGTCTTCCAGCCATGCGGTCATGGGACAGGTCTACCGCGCGTGACGGGATCGACGCCGAGAGTCGCCGAACGCCGGACAGGAGGCCGCCATGCCGGGTATCTTGCCCGCGGGCATATGCCAGGAGCTGCACGCGGAGTGACCGTGCCGGGGGCGGAGGCCCCCGGGACCACCCGCGGAGCGGGCGTCCCGCCCGCGGTGGGGCGCCGGGGTCAGGTGCGGGGCGACTTCAGCAGGGACCGGCCGAACTCGATCATCTTCTCCGCGTAGTCCTCGGTCCACTCCGCGCGCTCCGCGACGTCGGCGGGTGTGAGCCGGTCGAAGCGGCGGGGATCGGCGAGCTGGGCCGCGGCCACGGCCTGGAACTCGATGCTCCGGTCGGTGGCCGCCCGGAAGGCATGGGTCAGTTCGGTCGCACGGGCGAGCAGCTCCGCCGGATCGTCCATCGACTCCAGCTGGAAGAAGTGCTCGGGGTCGGCCGCCGCCTGCGCGGGCTCGAAGAGCAGTGGGGCGGGGCGCAGCCTCGGCTGTGCGTTCCGGTCGGCTTCTGCCATGTGCGTTTCCTCCCTCGGGACGGCCGGACGGCCACCCTCCATTGTTCCGCCCTGCGCGGGCGCGGTGTTCCGGAGCACTCGGCCACCCGCCTCCGGGGTGGTGAACGTGTCCGTGACACCGAACGAAAACCGGCACCCGGACATGCCCGTGCGCCGGGATCCGGCTCCGAAGCCCCCTGCCCGCCGGAACCGTCGTTTTGCGGTACGCGGAGGTGGCCCCGAACAAGTCTGTCCGGGCCGACCGGCCGGAAAACACCGTCCGGAAGTGTGCGGAGGATCGGTCCGGTGCACCTTCGCGGCGGGCGGCTCCGCGCGCCACCGCCCGCCGGAGGCGCTCGGCAGGACGCGCGGCGCGCGGCGCCCGGCCGTGTCCGGGTCCGCGTCGTCGGTGCCGGGTGTGCGCTTCCCTCCGTGCTTCTCGGCCCGTCCCCGGCTCGTCAACCGGCCCAGGACACCCGGTGGTCCGACCAGTGCTCCCAGGTGGACTGCATGGCCTCCCAGCCGTCCGGGAACTTCACCTCCACGCCGAGCTGCACCGGTTCCGTGGAGGGATGCGCGTCCAGCAGATCGGCGACGCCCGCCCGGCACACCACCACGCAGGCGTGCCGGTGGCGGGAGGCCAGGACGCAGAGCCGGCCCGTCTCCAGGTGGAACGCGGTGGCGTCCGGCCGCCCCGAGAGCGGGTGCAGCACCACCGTGACGTCGAACTCCCGCCCCTGGAGCCGGTTGGCGGTGTCCACCGCGACCCCCGTGACCCCCATCCCGGAGAGGGCCGCCCGCACCGCCGCCGCCTGGTCGCGGTGGGCCGTGCCGACCGCGATCCGGTCCGCCGACACCGGCACCGGTCCCCTCGCGCGCTCGCTGGTCGCCGTGGCGCCCCGGTCCAGCAGCCTGCGGACCACCAGCGCCACCGCGCGCACCGCCTCCGGATCGGTGCGCGGGGTGTGGCCGGCGGGCAGCTCCAGCAGACCCCAGCCGGACTCCGCCGCCACGTCCAGCACCCGGTCGGGCCCCGAGCCGTCCGACGCCGTGGCGAACCCCAGCGACCGGTCGCCGTGGCCCGTACCGCTGCGGAACGGGGTGTCCGGGTAGAACGCGTCCGAGACCAGCGGCGCCGCCGAGGCCGGCAGCCGCCAGGAGACCGGCAGCCGGTGCTGCGGCAGCCGCGGATTGTGCGCCAGCAGCGCGGCGACGGCGCTCGCCGACGGGTCGTGGCTCAGCCCTGCCCACTGGTCCGCGCCGACGATCGAGAACGGGTCCAACTGGCCCGGGTCCCCCACGAAGAGGGCCCGCCGGAAGAGACCGGCCACGGCGAGCAGCGCGTCCGACCGCATCTGGTACGCCTCGTCGACGATCGCGTGGTCCCACGGCTCCACGTTCTTCACGTGCGCCCACTTCGCGGCCGTCGACACGACCACGTCGAGCCCGGCCAGGTCCGCCGCCTTCGCGGACTTGCGGACGTTCTCCAGGCCGTCCAGCACCTTGTCGTACGGGTCGGAGTCACTGCTGTGCAGCCGCCCGACCGGCAGCTCCGGCTCCTTCTCGGCGAGGCGCACCACCAGGTCGTCGACCTGGGCGTTGGTCTGCGCGATCACCATCAAGGGGCGTCCGGCGGCGGCGAGTTCGAGGGCGGCGCGGACGACCAGCGTCGACTTGCCCGCGCCCGGCGGGGAGTTCACCACGACACCCCGCGCATCACCGTGCAGGGTGTCGTGGAGGATCGCGTCGGTGGCGCGCGCCGCCGCCACGCCCGGATCGAGGTGCGCGGTGCGTACGTCGGTCACAGCAGGTCCTCCGGGGTCACGGCGTCGGGCTGTTCTGCGGTCGCGCCCGGCGGGCCGCCGTGCGTCCACGGGGTCTCCTCCGCGTCCGGCAGCGCCGGCCCACCGCGCTGGTCGTGCTCGAACAGCGTCCACACCGTGCGCTCGCCCGGCTCCGGCACCGACCCGGGGGCGGGCTCCCTGCCACGCCCCATCCGGTCCAGGACGCGCAGCACCAGCAGCAGGTCCGAACCGTCGTCCGGTGTCTCGGCGCCCTCACCGGCCCCGGATCCCGGGGCGTACACCACGAACTCCGCCGACTGCGGCCTGCCGTCCAGCGAGCGGTAGACCTTCGTCCGCTCGCCCACCTGCGGGCGCTCGGCCGTACGGACGGTGACGAGCGGGCGCGGAGAGGGGCGCTTCGACTCGGTGTACGCCATCTCCACCCCGGTCACCTCGCCGACGAACGCCTCACCGTTCAGCCGCCGGCCGGCCAGCACCAGGGGATCGTCCAGCGCCTCCTGGGCGTCCAGCTGCGCCTGCGCCGTCTCACGGGAGGCCAGCTTCCGGGCCGCCGTCACCGCGTCGTCCCGGCGGGGCTGCGGCGGCTCGCCCGAGCGCACCTTGTCCCGGTGGCCGGTGAACGACCAGCGGTCGCGGGTCCACCGCTCCTCCGCCCGGGGCGCCTCCGGCAGCTCCCGCAGCCGGTCGATCCCGCGCCACACCGCGTCCCAGGTCGGCAGCAGCACCCCGGCCAGCACCTTGCGGATCTCGCGCTCGGCGGCGTGCAGGTCGCCGAGCCGCTCATCGGCCCGCAGCCCGTCCTCGGCCGCCGCCAGCGCGGTGCGGGCCCGGTCGTACCGCTCGATCGCGGGCGCCAGCAGCCGGTTGTCGAACGCCGGGTCCGTGGCCGGACCGGCGGGCGGGCAGACCAGCTGACCGTCCCGGTCCCGGTCCAGCTCCGCCCGGAGCGCGGCCTCGGCGCCCGACGCGCCGTCCGGCGGATCGATCCAGGCGAGCAGCGCCCCCAGGTGCTGGTCCTCCACACTGCTCTGCCCCGTCGCCCAGTGGCGGTTGAGCAGATCGGTGGTGGCCAGCAGCAACGAGGAACCCGGCACCCGGGCCCGCTCGGCGTAGTGCGTCAGCCAGCGCCCGAGCAGCGGCACCCGGGGCGGCGCCGGATACGGGGTGTCCGGATCGTCCTCGGCGGTGCGGCGGAACCGCATCGACCGCCCCAGCAGCCGCACCAGATCGACACCCGCCCTGCTCGGCACGATCAACTGCGCCGCGTCCACGCAGAGTTCGACCTCGACCTTGGCCTTCTTGCCGGTCTCCGGGTCGGTCTCGTTCCGCTCGACGGCCTCCACCACGTCCGCGTACGCCTCGATGTGCGGCAGCACCAGCTCGGCCAGCTCCGCCAGGAACGCGAACCGCAGGTCGCGGTCGCGCGGCTGCGCCACCGTGAGGAGCCGGGGCGCCTGGCGGTCGGTCCCCACCAGCGCGCCCAGCGGGGCGCCCGCCTCGCCGGACGTGGTGAGCGGCACCAGGACGAGCGGCCGGTCGGTCAGGTGCCGGTGGCGGACGGTCGCGAGCGGCTGGGCCCGCCCGCTGTCCACCGCCTCCAGCCGGGCCAGGGTGCTGATCAGTGACATGGAGCCGTGCCCTCCCGTACCGCCGTGCCGTCCCCGGCCACCGGGCCCCCGCGCACCGCCGAGCCGTCGCCCGCCGCCCTGACCGGAGCCGGGGCGCCCTCCAGCGCCTCGGCGCGCAGGGCCGCCGCGCGGCGCAGCGCGGCGACGGCCGGGTCCGCCGGGTCACCGTCCTTGCCGGCCGCCGCGTCCAGCACCGCGCGGACCGTCGTCAGCCCGCCGAGCTCGCCGCGCACCCCGCGTCCCAGGGCCTGCACCGCGCCCTCGGCCCGGGCCTTCGCCCGGCAGTGGAACGCCAGCTCGCAGGCGGCCAGGCACTCGGGGGCGTACGCCGCGGGCACCGCCTCCACGGCGGCGGTCAGCTCCTCGGCCGAGCACCCCGGGTCGAAGGTGGTGCCCTCGGGGAGCAGCTCCGCGATCTCCTCGATACGGGTGAGCCGGGTCAGCTGGCGGCGGGTCACCGCGCGCTGCTTGCGCACGTCCACCACGGAGCCGGTGGGGAGGTTGGAGAAGTCCCGGGGGCAGACGAGGAGGACGTCGTGGGCCACCTCGGCGCCCTCGGTGCGGGCGGCGACCCCCTCCAGGGCGAGGACGTAGACCGCCGACTGCCGGGCGGCGGCGCCGACCTTCGCCGCGTCCGCCGACCCGTCGATCATGGGGAACGACTTGATCTCGATGACCGTCCACCGGCCGTCGGGGTGCACCACCACCGCGTCGGGTTCCAGATAGGCGGGCGAACCCGCCACCTCCAGCGCCAGCATGGGGTGGTCGAGGAGGCTCCAGCCGCCGGCCGCGGTCGCCTCGCGCAGCGCCAGCGCGGTGCGGGCCGTCCGGCCCTCGGGTCCGGCCGCCGACAGGTCGGGGACCCGGGCGCCCCGCGGCGGTTCGCCGCCCTCGCCGAGACTCTCGTGCAGCAGGCGCAGCAGCTCGGTGCCGCCGTCCGCCTTGACCCGCGCCTCGAAGGCGTTGCCCCGCATGAAGGCGAACTGCGACTGGCCGTACCCCGAGGGGGAGCCGAGCGCGGTGGCCAGCACGGTCTTGTCGACACCGGCGCCGTCGAGCAGCGCCCGCCGCTTGCAGCCCGGGTTGGCGGCGAGGGCGGCCAGCGCGCGGGCGTCCAGCGGATGCGGGACGACGGTCGGTCCGCGCAGCTCAGCGAGCCGCTGCCGGAGCGCTGTCGCCCGCGGCCGTCCGGCCGGGGGAGCCGGAGGCTTCGGGCGCGACGCTGGGATGTGCGGAGGGGGTCCGCCGGCCGGGGAATCGCTCACCCGCCGAAGTCTCGCATCCCCCACCGACAATCGGGGAGCCCGTCGGTCCGACGGTGGTTCCCGGGGCGCTCCGCCGGGGGACGGACTCCCGCAGCCGGGCCGTGACGGCCGCGGCGGCGCGCCGCACCGGGCGGGTCAGCAGGGCGCCCGCTCCCATCACGGCGGCGCCCGCCACCGCGTCGAGGAAGTAGTGGTTGGCGGTGCCCATGACGACGAAGACGATCGTCAGCGGGTAGAGGACGCCGAGCACGCGGAGCAGCGGATGCCGTCCGTACCGCCAGAGCAGCACCCCGCACCAGAGCGCCCACCCCACGTGGAGGCTCGGCATCGCCGCGTACTGGTTGGTCATGCCGCCGAGCCCGCGCGGGGCGCTCGCCTCCGCGCCCCACCACCCGTAGGAGCTGTACTGGGCCATGGTGTCGACGAACCCGTGCCGGGCGTCGAGGAGCCGGGGCGGACAGGTCGGCAGCAGCGTGAAGCCGATCAGACCGATCAGGGTGGAGGTCAGCAGCCAGGTGCGGACCGTGCGGTAGGCGTCGGCGCGGCGCCGGTACATCCACAGGAGCAGCGCCGGGGTGACGAGGTAGTGCAGGGAGGCGTACGCGAAGTCGGCGGGTATGCCCAGCGAGGAGTGCGCGGTCAGCAGCCGGTTGAGCGGGTGTTCGAAGTTGAGGTGGAGCGATTTCTCCAGCCGGAGTATCGCGAGGCCGTGGTCGACGGCGGTGGATATGTCGCCGCGCACCAGCAGCCGGCCGAGCGAGTAGAGCCCGTACACCCCCGCTATGAGCGGCAGCTCCGTCCACCAACGGGGCCTGGGCCCGCGGGCGCGTGCGGGGGTGGCGTGCGGCATCCGGTGGCTCTCCCCTGTTCAAGCGTCCGACGGCGGGCGTTCAACCGTACGGCCTGGACGGTCACGATTTCCCCCGGGGGGCCTTTTCGCCCGCCCCTTCCCGGCCGGCCGGGTGGACGGAGCCGCCACCGGCCGGGGTGCCGCGCAGAGGGGGACGTGTGGACGGGCCGGGAGGTTGCCCGGTCCCCCCGCCTTCTGTGCCGGGTGCCCCGCAGAGAGGTCCGCACGCCCGTACGCGATGATGGAGGGGGACGAGACGCACCGCCCGAAGGCGCGAGCGTGTCCCTCCCGGCGCAGGACACCGTGGTCCCGGAGCGCCCACCGCAGTCCCCCAGTTCTCAGGGAGAGCCCGCACATGGCACCGCGCATCCTGCTCGCCCGGCACGGCCAGACCCAGTGGTCGGTCCAGGGCAATCACACCGGCAGGACCGACATCCCGCTGCTCGACTCCGGGCGTGAGGGCGCCGAGCTGCTGGGGCAGCGGCTGCACCGCGCCCCCTGGTCCGGGCTGCCGGACACCGACGTCCGCACCAGCCCGCTGGTCCGGGCCTCCGAGACCTGCGACCTGGCCGGCTTCGGGGACCGCGCGGAGAACTGGGACGCGCTGATGGAGTGGGACTACGGGGAGTACGAGGGGCTCACCCCGGCGCAGATCAAGGCGGACCGGCCCGACTGGCTGATCTGGCGCGACGGCGTGCCCGGCGGGGAGTCCACCGCCGACATGACCGCGCGTGCCGACGGGGTCGTCGAACGGGTGCGCTCCGGGGAACGGGACGTGCTCGTCTTCGCGCACGGCCACATCCTGCGCTCGCTCGCCGCGCGCTGGCTGGGCGAGGACCTGATGTTCGGCGCCCGCATCCGGCTGGAGCCGACCTCGCTCTCCGTGCTGGGCTGGGCCTACGGGATGCCCGCCGTCGAGCGGTGGAACGACACCGGCCACCTGGAACGCTGAGCACGGCCGGCGCGGGGGCGCCGGCGGGTGCGGGCCCGCCGGCCACCGCCGCCGGGGCCCGGGCTCAGTCCTGGCGCGCGGCGGTGTACCGCTCCAGCAGGCCCGCCACCGCGGTCGCGCCCCGGTCGGCGGCCAGCACGCGTACCGTGCCCGCCAGCATGGTCCGGATGCGCGACGACCTGACCCGGTCCAGCAGGTCCAGCACCTGGTGCGCGGAGCGGACCGCCTCGTCCGCCGCACCGGCCCGCGCCAGGTCTCCGGCCAACTGGGCGCGGTAGAGCGCGAGGTTCCTGGTGAAGTGCGGGTCCTGGAGGGCGGTGGCCCGCCGGCCGTGGCGGGTCGCCCGGGGCCAGTCGCCCAGCGCCGACCAGCACTGCGCTTCCAGCAGGTGCATCTCCGCCTCGCGGAAGAAGGTCATCCACTCGGGGTCGCGCTCGGCCGGCCCCCGTTCGAACGCGGACCGGGCCCGCGCGATCGCCCGGTCGCAGCCCGTACGGTCGCCGAGCCCCGCCCGGCCGCCCGCCTCGCGCAGCGCGAGCAGGGCCAGCAGCCGGTGCGAGCCGACCGAACGGGCCGCCCGCTGTCCGGCTTCCGCCGCCTGGACCGCCTCCCTCGGCCGCCCGGCGTCCCGGGCCAGGAACGAGGTGTTGCAGAAGGCGTGCGCCTCGAGCGCGTCGTCCCCCGCGACCCGGGCGGTGGCCAGCGCTTCCGCGTAGTAGGAACGCGCGTCCTCGAACCGGCCGGAGTCGTGCGCCAGCCAGCCCACCGAGAGGGCCAGTTCACCGGCTCCCGCGTGCAGCCGGTCGGCGGTGGCACGGCGGGTGGGCACCCCCGAGTCGAGCAGGGCGTACGCGGCCCGCAGGGGCTGGGCGGCGCGGCGGTGGAGCCCGCCGCCGCCGTGCTGGTCGTCGAGGACGCGGATCTCGCGCACCGCCTCCTCCACGGAACGCACCTCGGCTTCGCCCGCCCGTCGCTGGGCGGGCAGGACGACCGGGGTTCCGGCGGCCCGGTGGGCGCCGATCCCGATCGACGCGGCCGCCACACTGGTGGTGCCGCTCGTCATGAACACGCGACGCAGCACGTCGCTCTCCTCGATGTCGCTGGGTACGGAGAGGGCCGCGGCCGGGTTGCCGGCCAGGTCCCGCCAGGTCCCCGCCGGAAGGCGGGCGCGCGCCGAACGCCCGCGCACGCTCTCCCGGTCCGGGAAGCCCAGGTCCCCCAAGCTGGCGCCGGGGAACATGTGCAGGAAGACCCGTTCGTACGCGTAGTTCGGGCACCGGATCTCGCCGGACTCCACGCGGCCGATGTAACGGGCGTCACAGGCGACCTGCTCCCCGATCTCCCGGGCGGCCCTGCGGACGGCTGCCGCGAACTCTCCCGCCGAGCGCTGTCCGCGCAGCCGGCGGAAGACGAGGTTGGGAACGGCCCGTGACGACACCATGGCGTGGCCCTCTCTGGTGCAGCCGGGCGCATGCCTCAGGTGTCCCGGCGGAGCAAGAACGTACCTGGTGTGACGGGCCGTTCATGCAGCGTTTCGCGACAAACGAGGGCATTTCGGCCATGATCCGCCATGAACTGCCACCCTTTGCGGCGGCTCGGCACCGTAGCCCTTGACGTGGTCGGGCCGTTGGTCCATGCGGAGACGGGGCGTGGCTCCGTACGGCGAAGACAGGAGGGGTTCCCATGCTTCACCTCGGCACGGAGACCGGCCCATGGACCACTGCGGCCACCTCGAAGGACGCGGGGGCGCCGCCGGCCGTTCCGCCGCACGCGACATCCGCCCCGATCGGGGGGTGCGCCGCACACCCGTGCGATCTCGTCACCGTTCCCGCCCGGCAAGGACTGGAGGCCGTGGACATCCTCCGCCGGGGCGCCGCCCTGGTCGCGGTGGGACCCGTGCTCCACGACGGGTCCGGTGACACCGTCGGCTTCCTGGTCCCGCACGGCACCGCCGCGGGCTGGGACGTCCCGGGCAGCGCCTGTACGAGCACCGAGGGCCGCGGGCTGCGCCTCCCCGCGAGTCTCGCCGCGGACGCCGGACCGGGCGCCGGACCGATCGCCGCCGACGGGCCGCCGCTCTCCGGAACGGACTGGCTGCTGCCCCCGGCCGAGGACGCCCCGGTCACCGACCCTGCCGCTCTGCGGGCCGCGCTCGACCAGGCGGCCCGGATGATCGAAGCGGCCGACAACTGCCGTTGAGCCCATAATGTCCAGGTGGGCGGGGTCGTCCCGGGATCCTTCCCGGCGGTGCCCCCGCCCCAGCCGGCCCCCGCGCGACCAGGACGCGGAGCCGGCCGGACCGAGCAGCGAGGGCGGACGGACGTGGCACGTCGAGGAGGGGCGGCGGGGAAGGCGAAGCCCGGCAACCGCGCCGGGCGGACGACGGACCGGGCCGAGCGGCCGGGCCGTTCCGACCGGTCGGGGCGCGGGCGCGAGGCGCGCACCGCGACGGTCGACGGCGGCCGTGCCGAGCTGACCCCCGACGCGGAACGGCCGAACGCCTGGACCCTCCTGCTGGACGGGGCCCCGCAGTCCCACGTGGACCTCGACGACCCGGCGTACCTCTCCTTCGAGTACCAGCGCAGGATCGGCCACGTCATCGACCTCGCCGCACCCCCGCAGACCCCGCTGCACGTCCTGCACCTGGGCGGCGGGGCCTTCACCCTCGCCCGCTACACCGCCGCCACCCGCCCCCGCTCCACCCAGCAGATCGTCGAGATCGACGCCGCGCTCGTCGCGTTCGTCCGCCGGGAACTCCCGCTCGACCCGCAGGCGCGGGTCCGGGTCCGCGCCCTGGACGCCCGCGCGGGGCTCGGGAAGATACCCGACGGCTGGGCCGACCTCGTCGTCGCCGACGTGTTCGGCGGAGCCCGCACCCCCGCGCACCTGACGACCACGGAGTTCCTCGCCGAGGTACGGCGGGTGCTCGGGCCGGGCGGGAGTTACGTCGCCAACCTCGCCGACGGCCCGCCGCTCGCGCACCTGCGCGGCCAGATCGCCACCGCCGCCGCGCACTTCCCCGAACTCGCCCTCGCCGCCGATCCCACCGTCTGGCGCGGCCGCCGCTTCGGCAACGCGGTCCTCGTCGCCTCCGACCGGCCCCTCGCCGTCGCCGAACTGACCCGCCGGGTCGCCACCGACCCGCACCCCGGCCGTGTCGAACACGGCCGCGCCCTCGCCGACTTCACCGGCGGGGCCACCGTCGTCACCGACGCGGCCGCCAAGGCGTCCCCGGCGCCCCCGCCGCACGCGTTCGACTGAGCCGCGGCCGGGCGGCCGCGGCTCCGCGGCCGCCCGGACCGGCCCCGCTCACCCCGCCCGGTTCACCGCCGAGAGCACCGCCAGGACCGAGGCCGTCAGCACCGAGGTGTCCCGGCCCGCACCCCAGACCACCCGGCCGCCGACCCGGCACTCCGCGTACGCCATCGCCGGGCTGTCCTGGCCGCCGCTCGTCGCGTGCTGGGTGAAGCCGAGGATCTCCACCTCGTGACCGGCGCCCGCCAACGCGCGGACGAACGCCGACAGGGGCCCATTGCCGGTGCCCTCGAAGTCGCCCGTCCTCTCCCCGCCGCCGCACTCGGTGCGCAGGATGCACACGAACCGGTGCTCCCCGCCCTCGGTGGGACGGGTGGTCCACTCCTCCAGCGCGAGCCGGCCGTCCCGGCCCGGGGTCAGGTACGTCGCCGTGAACAGCTCCCACAGGTCCTTCGCGGTCGCCTCCTCGCCGCTCTCGTCGGTCGCCCTCTGCACCGTGCGGGAGAAGTCGGCCCGCATCCGGCCGGGCAGGTCCACCCCGTGGGTGGAGTGCAGCAGATGGGCGATCCCGCCCTTGCCGGACTGGCTGTTGACCCGGATGACCGCCTCGTAGCCGCGCCCCACGTCCGCCGGGTCGATCGGCAGGTACGGCACCTCCCAGGTCGGTGATCCGGTGCGCTCGTGGTGCGCGAACCCCTTGCTGATCGCGTCCTGGTGGGTGCCGGAGAACGCGGTGTACACCAGGTCGCCGGCGTACGGGTGGCGCGGCGGCACCGCCAGCCGGTTGCAGTGCTCGACGGTGCGGCGGATCTCGTCGATGTCCGAGAAGTCCACCATCGGGTCGACCCCCTGGGAGTGCAGGTTCAGGGCCAGGTTCACCAGATCGACGTTGCCGGTGCGCTCGCCGTTGCCGAAGAGGCAGCCCTCCACCCGCTGCGCCCCGGCCAGTACGGCGAGTTCGGCGCAGGCCACCCCGGTGCCCCGGTCGTGGTGCGGGTGGACGGAGAGGATCACCGACTCCCTGCGGTCCAGGGAGCGGTGCATGTACTCGATCTGATCCGCGTAGACGTTCGGTGTCGCGATCTCCACCGTGGCGGGCAGGTTGTGGATCACCGGACGGTCCGGTGAGGCGTCCCAGAGCGCCGTCAGCCCGTTGCAGACCTCCAGGACGAAGTCCGGCTCGGTCAGCACGAACACCTCGGGGGAGAACTCGAACCGGATCGTCGTCGCGGACCGCTCCCCGGCCAGCCGGTCCATCAGCTCCGCCGCCTCCCGCACGGTGGTCCAGAGCTGGGCGCGGTCCCGGCGCAGGACGACGTCGCGCCAGACGGGGGCGGTCGGGATGTAGAGGTGGACCACCGCCCGGTCCAGACCGGCCACCGACGCGAAGGTCCGCTCGATCAGCTCCGGCCTGGCCGGGGTGAAGACGACGGGGGTCACGTCTTCCGGGACTGCGTCGCTCTCCACCAGATGGCGGACGAAGTCGAAGTCCGTCCGGCTTGCGGAGGGGTAGCCGACCTCGATCTCCTTGAACCCCATGGTGACCAGCAGGTCGAACATCCGCCGCTTGCGCGGGGTGTCCATCGGTTCGGCCAGCGCCTGATTGCCGTCACGCAGGTCGACGGGGACCCACAGGGGCGCCTTCTCGATCCGCGCGTCCGGCCAACGGCGCTCCACTGCGGGGACGTTCACCCGGTCGAAGGCCGACCGGTAGCGGTGCGAGGGCATGGAGCTCGCCCGCTGCGGGTTCCACGCGGGGGATCCGGCGGGCACCGGACCGCGCGGCGTGCGGAGGGTGGGGAAGCTGTGCGTCGTGGGCATCGGGACGGGAGTTCCTTCTGGGGTCGCCGGACGCGACCGGCGCGGCACGGCACCCCGCGGCGGGGTGCCGGTCGCTTCAGGCCCCGCCGCGGCAGCCGAGAAGAAGGAGACCGCTGAGCGTCATGCCGGTACAGTAGCCACACTTCAAGTCTTCAGACAACCCGACAGGTGAACGCGTGTCCTCCCTCGGCCCCCTCCGCCCCAGCCCGCTCGTCGACCAGGCCACCGCCCATCTGCGGGAACAGATCACCGGCGGCAACTGGCCCGTCGGCACGAAGATCCCGGGCGAGACCACCCTCGCCAAGACCCTCGGCGTCGGCCGCTCCACCGTCCGTGAGGCCGTCCGCACTCTCGCCGCGACCGGCATGCTCCAGTCCCGCCAGGGCGCCGGCATCTTCGTCGTCGCCGACCGCCCCCACGAGGACTGGCCGGCCCGGCTGCGCCGGGCGTCGGTCACCGACATCTACGAGGTCCGCATGCTCATCGAGGTGCAGGCCGCCCGGCTCGCCGCCGAACGCCGCACCGACGACGACATCACCGTCCTGGAGGGGGCCATGGACGCCCGGCGGGCCGCCAGTGGGTGGGGCGACGCGGAGTTCGTCGACGCCGACATCGCCCTGCACCGGGCGGTGGTCGCCGCCGCCCACAACCCCGTCCTCACCGACCTCTTCGGCGAGTTCGCCCCGGCGCTGCGCCAGGGGCTCATCGACCTGGTCGATCTGCTCGACCTGCGGGCGGAGCACCCCGGCCACGGCGAGGACACCCACGCGGCGCTCGTCCGCGCCGTCGTGGACGGGGACGGGGAGGCGGCCGGGCGGCTGACCACGGCCGACCTGGAGGCCACCCTCGCCCTGCTGCGCGGTGCGTGAGCGGCGCCCTCAGGTGCCGGTGGCCTCCTGCCACTCCTGCGCGTACTCGTCGAAGATCACCCGCAGGTGGTGGCCGATCCGGAGGTAGTCCAGGTCGTCGAGGTTGGCGAGGGAGACGCGTACCGACCACTCGGGGCCGTCGAAACCGCCGCCGTTGAGCAGCACCACCCCGGTCTGCTCGGCGAGCCGGAAAAGCGGGTCCACCGGCTCGTAGTTCTGCTCCAGGAAGTCGGCGAACGCCCTGCCCCGCACCCGCTCGGCCTCCGCGAGCAGGTCCAGCTCGATGTAGTACGCCGCGCGCTTCGGGTCCTCCGAGATCTTCATGTGCACCCCCTCCAGCAGGAGTTCGAGCCGCTGCTGGACGATGGCGCGGATCCGGTGCTTGTACGCCTGCCCCTCGTCCAGCATGTCGAAGAGCGAGAAGAGCACCATCATCACCTGCTGGGGGAGGGAGAGCCCGGCCGTGTGGTTCAGCGCCACCTGACGGGAGTCGGCCACCAGCCGGTCGATGAACCGGATCTTCTCCGGTTCGAGCGACAGCGTCCCGTACCGCCGGTCGAGCCGTTCCTTCCACTCTGGGGAGTGCGCCGCCAGCATCTCGTCGATCACGTTGTCGTCGTGCAGACCGATCACGCCGAGCCGCCAGCCCGTCGCGCCGTAGTGCTTGGAGTACGAGTACACCAGCAGGGTGTTGCGCGGCAGATCGGCGGCGAGCGAGCGGAACCCCTCCACGAACGTCCCGTAGACGTCGTCGGTCACCACGATCAGACGCGGGTTCGCGTCCGCCACGATCCCCGCGATCTGGTCGGCGACCCGCTGGGAGAGCGCCAGCGAGGGCGGATTGCTCGGGTTGACGCAGCAGACGAGCTTCACCGAGGGATCCGCCAGCTTGGCGACCTCCTCCTCCGGGTAGCGCCACTGCCGCACACCCGTCTCCGTGAAGAGGCTCGCCTCCACCCGCACCACGTCGAAGTCGTACGTGTCCAGCTCGGGGATCTCCAGGTAGGGCGTGAACACCGGCACCATCAGGGCGATGCGGTCACCCTTCGCCAGGATGCCGTTCTTCATCAGCGAGTCGAAGATGTAGCACATCGCGGCCGTGCCGCCCTCGGTGGCGAACAGGCTCAGGTTCTGGTCCGGGGGCGGCCTGTGGTCGAACATCTCGTCGGCCACGTACGCCCGGACGATCCGCTCCGTGTGGTGCAGGATCCGGTCCGGGACCGGGTAGTTGTCGCCGATCGACGAGTCCGCCATCTCGTGGACGAACGCGTCGGGATCGAAGCCGAAGCGCTTCACCGCCAGCTCGAACGAGGCCTGGAGCAGCTCCATCCCCGGCAGGTCGGGATGAGCCCGCGCGAAGGACGCGAACCGCTCGGCGCAGCCCTTCAGCTCGGGCATCCCGCCGAGGTTGTCCGCCGTCCAGACGCGCTTGCACTCGGAGAGCGCGAAGTAACCGAGCGCGTGGTACGCCTCGCGCGGCCCGGTCGCGACCCAGTTCGGGTTGCCCCGGCCCGCGTTGAGCATCGCGCGCATCGCCTGACCCTTCTGGCCGGGCCGGTCGCTCTGCGAGGTTTGGGCGATCCGGATGAACATGTCCTTGAGTTCGAACGGGCTGAGCCGCGCGTACGACCGGATCTCTTCCCGGCTGAGGCTGGTCCTGGGCATGGCGGTGTCCCTTTCCGGTGGGTCGGAGGTCGAGGGTGCGTCAGTGGTTGAGGAGGACGATCACGGCGCCCCACACGGTCAGCAGGACGTTGCCGACGGCGTAGGGAATCGTGTAGCCGAGCGTCGGGATCTGGGACTTCGACGTCTCGTTGAGCGCTCCGATCGCCGCCGTCGTGGTCTGGCCGCCGGCCAGTACGCCCATCAGGACGGGGAAACGGATGCGCTGGACGTAGTGCCCGAACAGGAAGCCCACGAGCAGTGGGACCACGGTCGCGACGGCACCGAGCAACAGCAGGCCCCAGCCGGCCTCGGAGAGACCGCTCGTGAAGCTCGGTCCGGCGTTGATGCCGACGACGGCCACGAAGACACACAGCCCCAGGGTGTCCATGAACCACTGCGCGCCCGGCGGCACGTTGCCGTACGTCGGGTACTTGGCGCGGATCCAGCCGAAGACCAGCCCCATGATGAGGCCGCCCCCCGAGGTCGACAGCGAGATCGGTACCCCGCCCGCCGTGAGCGCGGGGATGCCCAGACAGCCGCCGAGGAAGACACCGAGCCCGACCCAGACCATGTCCGTGGCGAAACTGGTCGGCACGGGCTTGCCGATCGCCTGCGCGGCCGGGCCGACGAGGCGCTCCGGGCCGGTCAGGACGAGGGTGTCGCCCCGCTCCACCCGCGTGGTCAGCCGGTAGGGGAACTCCGAGCCCGCCCGGTAGAGACGGTCGACGTACACCCCGACCATGAAGGGCTCCCGGCGCAGCTCCTCGATCGTCCGGCCGAGTTGCGCCTTCTGGGAGGCGACGACGTGCAAGGACTCGGTCCGGTAGCCGAGCAGCTCCACGTCGTCGGCCTCGGGGCCGATGTGCGTACGGGCGTCGAAGTCGACGAGGTCGTGGCGGAGCGCGCTGACGGCGACGGTGTCGCCGGTCTCCAGGAGCCGCTCCTGCGAGGGCTCCAGCACGGTGCCGTCGCGCCGGACCGCGGTGAGGTAGATGCGGCGCCCGAAACCCCGCTGCTGCCGCTCGACGTCCTCGACGCTCCGGCCGACGAGGTCCGGGCGCTCGACCCGGTAGGCGCGCAGCACCACCTCGTAGTAGCCCGCGCCCTCGTCGGGGTTCTCGTCGGGGGCGTCCAGCTCGGCGGCGAGTTCGGCGCTCTCCTCGGCGAGGTCGCGGCGGTAGAGCCGTGGCAGCACGTTGGCGAGCAGCATCGCGCAGAGGATCGTGCCGAGGGGGTACGTCACGGCGTACCCGACGGCGACCAGGTTCTCCTCGGACTTCACCTGGGCGGAGGAGAGCCCCGGCAGCGAGCCGATCGCGTCCTGCGCGACACCGATGGCCGCCGACTGGGTGAGCGCCCCGCTCATCAGGCCGGCACCGAGCCCGGGGCCGTACCCCAGCAGGTTCGCGAAGAGCCAGGAGACCAGCAGCCCGGACACGCAGACCACGACCGCGTTCAGCACCTGGGGGAGGCCGTCCCTGCGCAGACCGCGGAAGAACTGCGGCCCGACGCGGTAACCGAGGGCGAACAGGAACATGATGAAGAAGAGGTTCTTCACCGTGTCGTCGATCTGGATCCCGAACTGCGCGCCGAGCACCAGCCCGACCACCAGACAGCCGGTGACCACGCCCAGGGCGATGGTGCGGTAACGCACCTTTCCCAGCAGGAAGCCCAGGGCGACCACCAGGAAGACCAGGAGTTCGGGGTGGGGCTGGAAGACGTTCCGGTTCAGGAAGTCGATCATTCAGGCCCCCAGGACGCCGACGAGGATCGGTCCGGTCAACGGCAGCAGGAAGTTGGAGAGGGTGTACGTGATCGTGTAACCGAGCAGGGGCACCGAGCTCTGCGCCACCTGGGTGACAGCGGTGATGGCGGGCGTGGAGCACTGCTGCCCGGCGATGGCACCGATCAGCAGCGGCTTCTCGATCCTCAGCAGTCTTCGGCCGATGATCAGGGAGAGCGTCGCGGGCACCAGCACCATGGCGATGCCGGCGAGCGGCAGCAGGGCGCCGTACTCCTTGAGCAGTGGCCAGGCCTGCGGTCCGGCGGCCAGCCCGGTGCACGCGATGAAGACGGCGAGCCCCATGTCCTTCAAGGTCGTCGCGGCCTGCGGGGGGAACGCGCCGAAGGTCTGTCTGCGCGAGCGGAACCATCCGAAGAGCAGGCCCGAGATCAGACAGCCGCCGCCGGTGCCGAGCGACAGGGGGATGTCCCCGGCGTGGACGACGATCTGGCCGAGCAGGGAGCCGGCCACGATCCCGAGCCCCAGGTAGATGAAGTCCGTGGAATCGTTCTTGACCACCGCCCCGATCTTCGCGACCACCTTCTTCAGGCCGTTCCGCGCCCCCACCAGGGTGAGGACGTCACCCCGGTAGAGCGTGGTCTCGCCGGTGGCCGGGAGGTGCTGGTCGTTGCGGACGACGTCGGTGATGTAGACCCCGTCCTCGCGGAACTCGGGGTGCGTACGCTCCAGGGCGTCGATGGACCTGCCGTGCGTCGCCTTCTCCGTCACGGCGACCTGGCTGGTGGCGAGGGGAGTGTCCAGCCCCGGAATGGCGGGTGTCTCGGGGCCGATCTCACGCCCCGCGTCGATGATGGCCGACCGCCGCCCCACGACTTGGACCAGGTCACTGAGGGTGAGTTCGAGGCCGGGGGAGGGGGTCAGGAGCTTGCTGCCCCGCTTGACGCCCTCGACCGTGACCCGGCCACCGAGCGCCTGCTCCAGCCCGCCCACGGTACGCCCGTCGGCGAGCGTCACCAGGTAGGTCCGGCCCACCGTGCTGGGCAGCGCCTCCCGTTCGTCGGACTCCAGTCCGGAGGAACCGCCGCGCATCCGCTCCCAGAGCTCGCGGGAGGCCTCCGCCAGGTTGATGCGCAGCAGCATCGGCATGATCTGGCTGGTCAGCAGCACGATGGTGATGAGACCGAAGAGGTAGCAGACCGTGTACGCGGTGGCGACGTGCCCCTGGTACTGACCGACCTGCTCGGCGGTCAGGCCGCTGAGCTTCCCGATGGCCTCGGTGGCCGTACCCACGACCGCGGACTCGGTGGCGGCCCCGGCGAGGATGCCGGACGCGGTGCCGACGTCCAGGTCGAAGGCCTTGGCCAGCCCGTACGCGATGCCGAGCACGCAGACCAGCTCGATGAGGCAGAGAGCGAAGTACCGCAGGCTGCCGCGGTTCAGGTTGGCGAAGAACTGCGGCCCCGCCATGTACCCCAGCGAGAAGATGAAGAGGGCGAAGAAGACCGTCTTGACGTCGTCGTCGACACTGACGTGCCGGGTGCCCAGGAGCAGCGAGACGATCAGCGTGCCGCAGATGCCGCCGAGGGTGATCGGCCCGACGTGTGCCTTGCCCACCAGGTAGCCGAGGGCGAGACAGAGGAAGAGGGCGAGTTCGGGGTGGTCGCGGAGAACCCCCATACCGCGTCAGCCTCGCCGGGCAAAAGTGATGATGAGTGACATAGGGGAGAAAGTACCAAGGGTGCGGAGAGGTGGCACGGCGACGGCGCGGCGGGGCGGCGCCCCCTGGTTGCGAGAAGCTCTCTCCTGCGCGTCCCGCCCCTCCTGCGCGACCCGGCGGGTCCCGCGGGGCGGTGGGGGAAGATCGTGCGGCCTTCGAGGAAAGAACACGATCGGGCCACAGTCGGCGCTCGTGATTGCTTCGGGCGGGGTCCCTGTTCACTTTTCGGCGGGACCCCTGACGCTCGGACCGGGTAAAGAACCGGCCAGCGGGTAGGGCTCGTTGAGGGTTGGCGTGTTCTGAGCGGTGGGGCCCTCCCCGCCCGGTGAACCGGCTCCCACCTGCGGGGATTCGTTGAGGGTGTGTCAACGAACCGAACACCTCGCCAATTGGCAAGCCCTGTGCGGGACACGGTCTCGTGACTTGCCGGACACGCTCGCGCAACGGAAGCGTCTTCAAGTCTTGACACCCACCCCCTTGAGGCAGCAACCTTCCGTCATCGGCGCATGGGAGCGCTCCCACATCGCACACCCGTTTCAACGTGCGATCGGCACTGCCCGTGCTTCCCCCCAGTACAACCTGGCGCGGCACTCACGGCGCCTGGGTCCCGCAGTGAGTCAACCGCCAGTCACACCCTGGAAATAGGAGTAGTGGAATGCGCATCACCCGCAACGTCGCAGGTCGACGCCGTAGAGCCGCGATCGTGGCCACCACTGGCCTGACGGCCACCGCCCTGCTGCTCACGGGCTGCAGCGACTCGTCGGACGACGAGGGCAGCAGCACCGACGCCGCCGGCGGCAACATCACGCTGACCGTCGCCGACTTCGGCCAGTTCGGGTACAAGGAAGCCGGTCTCTTCGCCGAGTACCACAAGCTCCACCCGAACATCACGGTCAAGGAAGACACCACGGCCGACGAGAAGGTCTACTACCCGAAGCTGCTCCAGCAGCTGAACTCGGGCAGCGGCCTGGCGGACGTCCAGGGTCTGGAGGTCGGCCGCATCAAGGAGCTGACCGACACCAAGGGTGACCAGTTCGCGGACCTGAGCAAGGTCATCAGCGCGACGGACTTCGTCTCGTGGAAGGCCAAGCAGGCCACCACCGCGAGCGGGGCGCTCATCGGCGCCGGCACGGACATCGGCCCGATGTCGCTCTGCTTCAACACGGAGCTCTTCAAGAAGGCCGGCCTGCCGACCGACCGCACCGAGGTCGCCAAGCTGGTCGAGGGCGGCTGGGAGGACTACCTCAAGCTCGGTGAGACCTACAAGAAGAAGGCCCCCGCGGGCACCTTCTTCATGGACTCCGCCAGCGCGATGTTCAACGCCGTGGTCAGCTCGAACGCGAAGCAGTACTACGACGAAGACGGCAAGGCGATCTACAAGGACAGCCCCAGCGTCAAGCAGGGCTGGAACCTGGCCGCCGAGGCTGCCGACAAGAAGCTGACCCAGGGCCTCGCCCAGTTCAGCGACCCGTGGGCCGCCGCGCTCCGCAAGGGCACCATCGCCACCGTCGCCTGCCCGGCGTGGATGGCCGGTCAGATCTCGGTCAACGCCGGTGACGCCAACAAGGGCAAGTGGGACATCACCAGCGCGCCGGGTGCCACCGCCGCCAACTGGGGTGGCTCCTTCCTCGGTGTTCCGAGCTCCGGCAAGCACGTCGACGAGGCCATCAAGCTCGTCGCCTGGCTGACCGCCCCCGAGCAGCAGGCCGCCGTCTTCAAGGCGATCGGTTCCTTCCCGTCCAACAAGGGTGCGTACGACCTGCCGGGCGTCAAGGACGCCAAGCTGCCGTACTTCAACGACGCCCCCATCGGTGAGATCTACGCCGGTGAGGCCAACGCCATCCCCGAGGCCGTTCTCGGCCCGAAGGACGCGACCATCAAGGACACCATCTCCACCCAGATCAACAACATGGAGCAGCGCGGCACGAGCCCGGACGACGCCTGGGACGCCGCGACCAAGGCGATCGACAAGGTGATCGGCTGATCCCCGGCGGTGCGGAAGGTCCACGGGCCTCCCGCACCGCCTCGGCGTGCGCCCGCCACCCCGTCCGGGGCGGGCGCACGCCACCCGCCCGTTCGCCCGGGCCGCCCGCACACCGGGCCCGGGCGAACGGGCGGCAGGAAGAACCGCCGGTACGCACCTCACCGGCACGCACCGCACGTACGCCGCACCACCGCACCGGGAACCACCGCACCACCGCACCACCGCACCACCGCACGAAGCGTCGCCCGCACCGCTGGGCACCGGTCCCTCCGGCACGCCGCCAGGCCGTTCCACCGGCCCCGCCGGCCCGCCGCCCGAGGTCCGACCGGGGAGACGAACCGCCGGCCTCCCCGGCCCGTGGACGCGGGCACACACTGGTTTTCACGGGCTCACCGGTTCGCCGCGCAGGCGCCGAGAGCCCGTCGCCGCACCGACGTACGACCGGCCTCCCCGGCCCGCACCACCCCGTCCGTCACCCGCCGGTTCCGCACAGCCGGCCCGGTACGGACGGCTCCCGCCCACTTCGCCCCACCCGACCGGTACCGCTCCGCACCCCACCGGGACGCGCAGTCCCGTATCCGGGCCGGCCCGGTACCGATCGACGCGCCCGCCGGCGCACCCCAGGGAAGGACTCCCGCCCGTGGCAACCTCGACCCCCACCCGGGACGCCTACGTCCCGCCGCCCCGTGGTTCCCGCCAGAAACCGGCGAGCAGCCGGCAGACCTGGCGGAGCCGGATGTGGCGGTTCGACGACAAGGTGTCCCCGTACGCGTACATCGCTCCGTTCTTCCTGGTCTTCGGGGCCTTCGGCCTCTACCCGCTCATCTACACCGGCTGGATCGCCCTCCACCGCGTCGAGATGACCGGCATGGACCAGATGGAATGGGTCGGCTTCGACAACTTCACGAAGATCCTCCAGGACTCCGAGTTCTGGACGGCCGTCTCCAACACGTTCCTGATCGGTGTCATCTCCACCGTTCCGCAGCTCCTGGTGGCGCTGGGCCTGGCCCACCTGCTCAACTACAAGCTGCGTGCCAGCACCTTCTGGCGCACCGTCATCCTCACGCCGTACGCGACCTCGGTCGCCACCGCGGCCCTCGTCTTCGCCCTGGTCTTCCGGACCGACGGCGGGCTCCTCAACTGGGTCCTGCACTTCATCGGCCTCGGCGACACCAACTGGGCCAACGGCCACTGGACCTCGAAGGTCGCCATCTCGGTCATGGTGATCTGGCGCTGGACCGGTTACAACGCGCTGATCTACCTCGCCGCGATGCAGGCCGTGCCGGCCGACCTCTACGAGGCGGCCTCACTGGACGGCGCCAACCGCTGGCAGCAGTTCCTCAAGGTGACCATCCCCTCGCTGCGGCCGACGATCCTCTTCACGATCGTCATCTCCACCATCGGCTCCATGCAGCTGTTCGGTGAGCCGCTGCTGCTGGAAGGCGGCCAGATCGGCTCCTCCGGCGGCACCGAGAACCAGTACGAGACGCTCAGCATCTACCTGTACAACTACGGCTGGAACCTCGGACACCTCGGCATGTCCGCCGCCGTGGCCTGGGCCATGCTCGCCCTCCTGCTGGCCATCGCGCTGATCAACTGGATCATCGGCCGCTTCGTACGCCGTTCCGCGGCCTGACCGGGAGCGATACCTCTCATGACCATCACCAGCACCCCCGCCAAGGTCTCCGCCCCCGGGCGTCCGAAGCCGGACCGCCGCGCGCCCCGCAAGGCTCGCCTCGCCATGGGCGCGGGCGACACCCACAAGGCCGGGCCGTTCACCTACATCGCGCTGATCGTCATCGGCATCGGCTCCATCCTGCCGCTGTACTGGACGTTCGTCGCCGCCTCGCACACCCAGGACGAGGTCCTGGCCAGCACGCCGCCGTTCCTGCCGGGCGGCCGGCTCTGGCACAACCTCCAGGCCGCCTGGGAGGGCGCCGCCCTCGGCAAGGCGATCGTCAACACCCTCATCGTCTCGGCGTCCATCACCGCCGCGACGCTGTTCTTCTGCACCCTCGCCGGCTACGCCTTCGCCAAGATGCGCTTCAAGGGCCGCGGCTGGCTGATGACCGCGGTCATCGCCACCCTGACGATCCCGCCGCAGCTCAGCGTCGTCCCGCTCTTCATGATGATGTCGGACATCGGGTGGAGCGGAAAGCTCGAGTCGGTGATCTTCCCGACCCTGGTCAGCGCGTTCGGTGTCTTCTTCATGCGGCAGTACCTGCTGGAGGCGCTTCCGTACGAGCTGATCGAGGCCGCCAAGATCGACGGCGCGAGCAACTTCCGCATCGTGCTCAGCGTGGTGCTGCCGGTGGCGCGCCCCGCGATGATGGTGCTCGGCATGCTCACCTTCGTCCAGGCGTGGAACGACTTCTTCTGGCCGTACCTCGCGCTCAACCAGCAGAACCCCACGATCCAGGTGGCCCTCGGCCAGCTGAGCGCCTCGTACACGCCGGACCAGTCGATCGTCATGGCGGGCGCCCTGATCAGTACGCTTCCCCTGCTGGTGGTGTTCGTGGTCTTCGGCAAGCAGATCGTCGGCGGCATCATGTCCGGCGCGGTCAAGGGCTGATACACCCCGGCCCGTACCCTCCGGTACCCCGCGCGCCGCCCTCACGGTGCCCGCGCGGGCCCGGAGCCCCCTCTTCCTCTTCATCCATGGGAGCGCTCCCGCATGACAGCTGTACGCCCTGACCTCGCGCCCAAGCAGGCCGTCGACGCCACCGTCTTTCCGCCCGGATTCGTCTGGGGCGCGGCCACCGCGGCCTACCAGGTCGAAGGCGCCGCCGCGGAAGACGGCCGTACGCCGTCCATCTGGGACACCTTCTCCCGCACGCCCGGCAAGGTCCGCAACGGTGACACCGGGGACATCGCCGGAGACCACTACCACCGCTACCGCGACGACGTGGCGATGATGAAGGACCTGGGCCTCGGCGCCTACCGCTTCTCCATCTCCTGGTCCCGCGTGCAGCCGACCGGCCGCGGTCCGGCCGTCGAGCGCGGCCTCGACTTCTACCGCAAGCTCGTCGACGAGCTGCTCGAAGCGGGCATCCAGCCCGTCGCGACCCTCTACCACTGGGACCTCCCGCAGGAGTTGGAGGACGCCGGCGGCTGGCCCGAGCGCGCCACCGCCGAGCGGTTCGCCGACTACGCGGCGATCATGGCCGGCGCCCTCGGCGACCGCGTCGGCACGTGGACCACGCTCAACGAGCCCTGGTGCTCCGCCTACCTCGGTTACGCCTCGGGCGTCCACGCCCCCGGCCGTACCGACCCCGGCGCGTCGCTCCAGGCGGCCCACCACCTCAACCTCGCCCACGGACGGGCGATCGAGGCTCTGCGCGCTTCCATCCCCGCCAGTGCGCAGACCTCGGTCACCCTCAACCTCCACCAGGTGCGCCCGCTCAGCGACGCCCCCGGCGACGTCGACGCGGCCCGCCGCATCGACGCGGTCGGCAACCGGGTCTTCACCGGCCCGATCCTGCACGGCGCGTACCCCGAGGACCTGATCGCCGACACCAAGCACCTCGTCGACTGGTCGAAGCTGGTGCACGACGGCGACCTGGCGACGATCTCCCGCCCGATCGACGTCCTCGGCATCAACTACTACGCGCCGACCCTGGTCACCGACCCTTCGGAGGGCGGTGCGGAGAGCAACAGCCACGCGCACGGCGCCAGTTCGCACTCGCCGTGGCCCGGCTCCGAGCACGTCGCCTTCCACAAGGCCGACGGCAAGCCCGTCACCGCGATGGACTGGTCCATCGACCCGGACGGTCTGCACGCCCTGCTGACGGAGACCGCCCGCGAGTTCCCGGACGTGGCCCTCATGGTCACCGAGAACGGCGCCGCCTTCGACGACTACGTCTCGCCCGAGGGCCGTGTCGAGGACCCCGAGCGCATCGCGTACCTGCACGGCCACATCGACGCCGTCCGTCGCGCCATCGCCGACGGTGTCGACGTCCGCGGCTACTTCCTCTGGTCGCTGATGGACAACTTCGAGTGGGCGTACGGCTATTCGAAGCGCTTCGGCATGGTGTACGTCGACTACGCCACGCAGACCCGCACCCCCAAGGCGAGTGCCCACTGGTACGCCGACGTGATCCGCCGGCACGGACTCCCGCAGTCCTGACGCACCGTCCTCCTGCGGGCACGGACCCGGGGGTTCCGGGGAGTCGGGGCCGCCTGACCGGCCCCGACTCCCCGGAACCCCCCTCGGCGCAGACGGCCTCCCCGCCCACCTGCGTCCCGCGAGGGCGCACCACACGCCCTCGCCACGAGACCCGGCTGCACGTCGCAGCTGGGTCTTCGTGCGTCCCGGAGGGCGTCCCGTACGATTGGGAGCGCTCCCAAATTTGGTGCTCTTCGGCGGCCACCCGTTCCGGAAACGTGTCAAGGGAATCTTTCGACAGGGCTTTCTTCGACATATTCGACTGTGAGAAGTTGACGGCGAACGGGAGGCGGACATGGTGTCAGCACGCGTACGGGGCGGCGGGCGGCCCACGCTCGAAGAGGTCGCCGTCAGAGCGGGCGTGGGCCGCGGCACGGTCTCCCGTGTCATCAACGGCTCCCCGCGCGTCAGCGACCAGACACGGGAGACCGTCGAGGCCGCCATCGCCGAACTCGGGTACGTCCCCAACCGCGCGGCCCGCGCCCTGGCGGGCAACCGCACCGACGCCATAGCGCTGGTGGTCCCCGAACCCGAAGCCCGTTTCTTCGCCGAGCCGTACTTCTCCGACATCGTGCGCGGTGTGGGCGCCGCCCTCGCCGACACCGACATGCAGCTGCTGCTCACCCTCGCCGGCAACGACCGCGAGCGCCGCCGGCTCGCCCAGTACCTCACCGCGCACCGGGTGGACGGCGTCCTCCTCGTCTCGGTGCACGCCGACGACCCGCTGCCCGAACTGCTGGAGCAGTTGGGCATGCCCTGTGTGATCAGCGGTCAGCGCGGCGCCGACGAACCGCTCACCTCCGTGGACTCCGACAACTTCCAGGGCGGCAGGAGCGCCGTCACGCACCTCATCGCGCAGGGCCGCCGCACCATCGGCACCATCACCGGCCGACTGGAGGTCTACGGCGCCCAGCGCCGTCTGGACGGCTACCGCCAGGCCCTCGCCGAAGCGGGCCTCGCCCCCGACGAACGCCTGATCGCCCTCGCCGACTTCACCGAGGAGGGCGGAGCCCGCGCGATGCGCGAACTGCTCGCCCGCCACCCCGGCGTGGACGCCGTCTTCGCCGCCTCCGACGTGATGGCCGCCGGCGCCCGCCACGTGCTGCGCCAGGCCGGCCGGCGCATCCCGGACGACGTCGCCCTGGTCGGCTTCGACGACTCGGTGGTCGCCCGTCACATGGAGCCCGGCCTCACCAGCGTCCGCCAGCCGATCGAGGAGATGGGGCGCGCCATGACCGAAGTCCTCCTCCAGCAGATCACCGACCCCACCGACGAGCGCCGGCACCTGGTGCTGCCGACTGAGCTGGTCGTCCGCGCCTCCTCGTGAGGGGCGTGGCGGCCTCCCGGCCGGGGTCGCGGCGGGGGTCACTCTCCCGCACGAGCCTTCCGGGCCCCGGGGCCCGCTGAGGGCCGCTCCCGGACCCCGTGGGGGCCCCTTGGGGCCGTTCCCGGCCCCGGGGAGCCCGCTGAGGGACGTTCCCGGACCCGGGGAGCCCGCCGAGGACCGTTCCCGGCACTGGGGGGCCCGCCGAGGGACCTCCCCGGCACCTTCGAGCGCTACGAGCGGGTGTCCGCCGGGCCGGACGCGTTGCCCGTGCCGCGCGGCCCGGTGTCCCGCAGCCACAGCCGGGCCTGTCGGGGCGAGTCGAACCGCACCACCCGCAGGGGCACCTCGCGCGGCGCCCCGGCCCGCCTGCCGATCTCCGCGCGCCGCCCCGCGTGCCCGCTCCAGGACGACAGGACGGGATGGTCCCGCGACAGCCACTCCACGGCCCGCTCCCGGTTCCCGCCGAAGATCCGGCGGCGCGTCAGGGTCCGGGCCAGGGAGCGCCGCAGCACGCGCGGCATGACCACGCGCCGGGGATAGTCGAGCCACACCACCGTGTCGGCCCGCTCCCAGAGCAGGTCGCGGACCTCCGGATACCCGTACGAGTCGAAGATCCAGCGGTCCTCCTCGACGATGGCCGCCACCTTCCGCCCGAACTCCTCGTCCACCGCCCACCCCGGCCCGGAGAAGTGGAGGGCGTCCATCTCGTACCAGGGAACCCCCAGCCGTACCCCGAGGGCCCGCGCGAGGGTGGATTTGCCGGCACCCGTGATGCCGACGACCAGGATGCGTCGCATCGGGGCAGCGTAAGGCCACGCGGGCGTCAGGCCGGGTGCGGCCCGGACCCCGGGGCCGCCCGGGGTGCCCGATGCGGGTGGATCGGTAAGGGAAAGGGAAAATTTCACGTGGTCGTCACATCGACTTCACCGCGCGGGCTACAGTGCGCCGGGTACGGGAGTGTGTGACGCACCACACCGGGGGTCTCCCCCCGGATCATGCTGGGGTCGCGTGTCCCGGCACCGCACCCCGCGGCGTCGTCGCCGGTCGGTGACGCCCCGCGTCACCTCCCCTTCGGCCGTGCGCGGCACCACGGCGCCGGGCCCGCTTCCCGCCCCAGCGCGGTCCGGACGGAAGGCCCCGGCCACACGACGAGCCGCCGGGTGCGTTCCGGAGCGGCAGTGCATCTGGGGGGCCATATGCGCACCATGGTCAAAGGCGCGAACGTCGGACTGTCCGCGCTGAGCGAGGACGTCGGGTCGGTCGTCGTGAGTCTCGGCTGGAGCAGCGCGACGGGGGAGGGCGACGCGGACGTCTCCGTGCTGCTGCTCGACGAGAACGGCAAGGTGCGGGACGACGCCGACTTCTGCTTCTACAACACTCCGGTCGCGGGCGACGGAAGCGTGCAGCTGCTGGGCAAGACGCCCTCCACCGACGGTGACGAGGACCGCATCAGCTTCGACCTCGACGCGGTTCCGCAGGCGGTCGACCGCCTGGTGATCGCCGCCAGCCGCTACCGGGGCGCCAGGTTCGGCGAACTCGACGATCTGCGGGTCACCCTCGCGGACAGCGCGGGCGAAGCCCTGCTCTCCTTCTCCGTCGAGGAGGCGGGAGAGGTGAGCGCCCTCGTCTTCGGCGAGCTCTACCGGCGCTCCGGCGCGTGGAAGTTCCGTGCGGTCGGACAGGGGTACGCGTCCGGGCTGGCGGGCCTGGCCGGGGACTTCGGCGTCGACATCGACGACGACGCGGCAGCGGCGGAGGCGGAGGATTCCGCAGCGGGGGACAGGACCGCCGCCGTGGAGTCCAAGGAGCCCGTGGAGACGGCGGGAAGGGACACGGAGGCGGACGGGGGCGCCCGGGGCGCCGCCGGGGTCGCTCTCCCCGCACCCCGGAGCGCGACCGCCACGCCGTCGGCCGCCGGAACAGCCGCCCCCGAGGCGGGGGCGCCCGCGGTCGGTGTGGCGACGGCGGCCTCCGCGCCCCGGTCCGCCCTGCCCGACGCCGCTCCTCCGGTCGCCGCCGCGCCCGGGCCCCGGCGTCCGCGCACCGCGCGGAAGAAGGTCACGATCCAGCGGGTGGCGAAGAAGTCGCTCGCCGAGAACGACGCCTGGCAGCCGGCCCGGCTCTTCCCCGTACCGGCACTCCGGACCGACCGGGAACGCGAGACCAGGGCCACCTCCGTCGTCCTGGCGGTGATGGCCCAGGTCCCGGAGTTCGGCAGGCGGCTCACCGCCGGTTTCGGGGCACCTGCCGGACGCATGGAGACGTTCACCGAGGTCTCCCTGCCGCATGGGGACACCCCGCGACGGCCGGACGGAGTGATCCGCGTCGAACGCGCGGGCAAGCTCTGGACCGCCCTGGTGGAGACGAAGACGAACGGCAACCCGCTCAAGGACGACCAGGTCCAGGCGTACATGGACATCGCCGCCCGCCGGGGGTACGAGGCGGTCATCACGCTCTCCAACGACGTCGCGCTGGAGGGCAGCCCGCTGGTCGCCGTACGCGTGGACGGGAGGCGCAAGCACAAGGTCGCGCTGTGGCACCTCTCCTGGGCCGACGTCGCCCACCAGGCGCAGATGCTCATCCGGCACGAGGGGGTGGGCAACGCCGCGCACGCCTGGATCCTCGCGGAGCTGCTCCAGTACCTCCAGCACGAGAACTCCGGGTGCCACGGCTTCCAGAACATGGGCGCCTCCTGGGTACCGGTCCGCAAGGGGATCGACGACGAGACCCTCTGCGTGGGGGACCCCCGGGCCGTGCAGGTCATCGAGAGCTGGGAACGCCTGGTGCGCCAGGTCTGCCTGGGGCTGGGCGGCGAACTCGGGCAGAAGGTCCTTCCCCTCCAGCGCAGTCGGCGGGGCGCGGACCCCACCGTGCGGCGCACCGAGCAGGCCGACCAGCTCTGTGCGCAGGGCCGGCTGGAGGCCGGACTGCGGATCGAGGGCATGCCGGGCGCGCTGACCCTCAGCGCCGACCTGCGGACGGGAAAGCTGCGCACCTCCGTCGACGTGCCGTCGGCGGAGCAGGGTTACCCGTTGAGCCGGATCAAACGGCTGCTGCGCCAACTCGACGCCGCGCCGGCCGACTTGCACATCGAGACGCTTCTCGAAGGTGACGCGCCGGGTCCGCGTGGCACGCTGGAGCGACTGCGCCCCGAGCCCGCCGATCTGCTCCCCAGGGACGGTGCGCAGATCGCCGGGTTCCGGCTCTCGCTCCTCAAGGGCATGGGCAGCGGGCGCGGCAGCGCCGAGACCGGATTCATCCGGAGCGTCGACGGCGCGGTGCACCGGTTCCACACCACGGTCGTCGCCCACCTCGACGCCAAGGGCCCGCGCCGGGGCCGGACGGGCGATGCTCCTCCGGCGGAGTGACCGCCGTCCATGCCCTGTCGGAGAAGGTTCGTCAGGGCCGGCTGCGCAGCGGGTGGTCCGCCGGAACCTCGATCACCCCGATGTGCAGCCCGTCCGGGTCGGCGATCCACATCTCGATCAGCCCCCACGGCTCCTGGACGGGCGGCCGCAGGATCGGCACACCGCGGGCGCGGAGTTCGTCGTGGGCGGCGGCGACGTCGGCGACCTGGAGCCAGAGCCGCAGGTCACCGGAGGGCGGGGTGTCGCCCCGGCCGGAGAGTTCGAGGAACCCGCCGCCCAGGAAGTAGACCGTGCCGCGCTCCGGCCCGGTGCCGAACTCGCGGTGGACGGCGAGGCCGAGGGCCTGACCGTAGAAGGTCCGGCTGCGCTCGGGGTCGGTGGGGCGCAGCAGTGTCCTGCTGCTCAGTACGTGCACCATGCGCCCCGAGGTTACGCCGCGGGCGCAGCCGGGCCCCTGTCCCCGCGCCGGTCCGCGTGCCCGGTGCCGGTCCGCGTGCCCGGGGACGGGGACCGGCGCGGGGGCAGGGGCCCGGGGCTCAGCTCTCGGCCCGGGCCTTGAGGTTGTGCACCCAGTCGTCGAGCGAGGCGTCGAGCGCTGCCTGGAGGGCGGAGGTCGCGGCCTCGACCGGATCCCCGGACCAGGACTCCTCGGTGTGGACGTGCACCCCGTCCGCACGGGGGGTGAAGGTCCACACGTGCACCGCCGTGATGCCCTGGGCCGGCCCGCCCCAGACGATGCGGCGACCGGGCTCGACCTGCTCGACCGTGGAGGTGATGCCGCTCAGCCCCTCCACCGACCAGCGGAAGACGGAGCCGGGCCGGAGCCGGCCGGGCGTCACCCGGGTCGCCTCGCTGACGTCGGGCTGCCACAGCGGCCAGTTCTCGACATCCGTCTGGATCTTCCAGATCCGCTCCAGGGGGGCGTGGATGACGATGTCCTCGCGGGTGATGACGGGGGCGGTGGTGTCGACGCCGACCGGGTGCTGCCCGGAGCCGGTCAGACCGAACAGGAAGGTCAGGGGAAACGCGGCGGCCTTGGCGAGGAAGGGGGTGAACACGGGTGGTTCTCCTGAATGCGTGGAGGAGGTGGGCGGTGCGGTTACGGGAGGGGGCGTACACGGGGCGCAGAGGAGCGCCGGGGGAGGACGGGTCGTGCAGCGGGTGCGTGGGCCCCTGAAGGGTCGTGGCGCCGAGGGTGCGTGGGCCCCTGAAGGGTCGTGGCGCCGAGGGTGCGTGGGCCCCTGAAGGGTCGTGGCGCCGAGGGTGCGTGGGCCACCGAAGGCTCGGGGCGCCGAGGGTGCGCGTGCCTCTGAAGGTTCACGAGCCACGGTCCGACGGTCCGCGGACGACGGTTACGGGGGCACGGCCCGTGACGCCCGGCCCGCGGGCCCGGCGTCACGGGACGAGGAGGACCTTGCCGGCCACCGTGCCGGACTCGGCCAGCCGCATCGCCTCCGCGGCACGGGCGAGCGGGATCTCCGCCGCGATCCGAGCGGTGAGGTCGCCCCGCCGTAGGGCGCCGAACACCTGGGTGAGGTCGGCTCGGACACGGGCCCGGAAGCGGTTCTTGGCGTAGGCCCGGCCGGCCCAGACGTTGAAGAAGTACGCGCTGCGGCCGTTGGGCAGCCAGTTCCAGAGCCAGACCCGGCCCAGCAGCTTGACCACCGGCAGCGCACCCGAACCCTCGTCGTCGCGGGTGGCGGCGCTGCCGTACGAGACGAGGGTGCCGCCCCGGGCGAGCAGGCTCCAGGAGTCGACGACGCTCCGGCCGCCGACGTGGTCGAACACGGCGTCGACACCGCCGGGGGCCAGTTCCCGGACACGGGCCGGGACGTCGTCGTTCCGGTAGTCGACGGGGATCACCCCGAGCGCCCGCAGCCCTTCGTGGTGGCGGGCCGACGCCGTACCCACGACCGTGGCGCCGGCCGCCGTCGCCAGCTGGACCAGGACCGACCCCACACCGCCGTTGGCACCGTGGACCAGGACGGTCGCGCCGCTGCGGACCCGCGCCTTGCGGTGCAGCATCTGCCAGGCGGTGAGGCCGTTGACGACCGCGGTCTCCGCTTCGGCGGCCCCGACCCCGTCCGGGACCTCCACCACGTCGGCCGCGTCGAGCACCACGTGGCTGGCCCACCCGCCGGTCTTCGTCAGGGCGGCCACCCGCTTGCCGATCAGCCCGGCACCGGCGCCGGTGCCGCTCCCCAGCACCGTGCCGACCAGGTCGTACCCGGGAACGAAGGGGAACGCGGGCTGGTCGTAGTACCGGCCCCGGCGCATCTGCTGCTCCGCGAACGACACCCCCGTCGCCTCCATGCGGACGAGGACCTGCCCCACCCCCGGCGCCGGCACCGGACCGGAGCGCAGCTCCAGACCCTCCGGCTCGACCTTGCCCGGCAGGACCACCTCGACGTATGCGCCGTCACCCACGACGACCTCCTCTTCGCTCGTACCGCACTACCGCAATGGACCGACACGAACGTTTGAGGCGCTCGTGTTCGTTAGAAGCTATAACGAGAATGGCTGTCTCGCTCGTTCGTGTCAAGCGCTCGGCCTCACTTACGTGAGGGCCCATGCCGTGCGTGATAGCTTCTAACTGCGCGGGCGAGTGCGGTGCGGGGCCGTACGGGGACGCCCGGCGGGACTTCGGACTTCACCGAGAAGGAGGAGGTGGCGGGCATGGCCGACGGTGCATCGACCCCACGTGAGCGGTACCGGCAACAGATCCGCGCGGAGGTGAAGGAGTGCGCCCGCGAGCAGATCGCCACGGCGGGCGCCTCGGGACTCTCGCTCAACGCCATCGCCAAGCGGATGGGCATGAGCGGCCCGGCCCTCTACCGGTACTTCGCCGGCCGCGACGAACTCATCACCGAACTGGTGCGGGACGCCTACCGCTCCCTCGCCGACGCCTTCGTCGCGGCGGGCGAGGAGGCCGGTCCGGCCGGCCTCGCGGAGGTGCTGAGGCGCTGGGCCCTGGAGGACCCGCACCGTTACTTCCTGGTCTACGGCACACCCGTACCCGGGTACGAGGCGCCGGAGGACGTCACCGCGATCGCCGGCGAGATGATGACCGTCCTGCTCGGCGCGTGCGCCGCCGCCGCGGTGTCCGCCGCCGCAGGCCCGGACTTCCACGCCTTCGAGGCGGACCTGGCCGCCCACCACGCCTGGGCGGGCGCCCACCCCGACACCCCGCCGGCCGCTCTGCGCCTCGCCCTGGCCCTCTGGACCCGCCTGCACGGCGTGCTCTCCCTCGAACTCGCGGGCCACTTCACCGGCATGGGCCTGGACCCCGCCCTGATGTACGCCGCCGAGGTGGAGGCGCTGACCGCCGGAGAGTGAGGGGGCGGGGGCTCGGACGGGGGCCGGGATCCCCGTCGGACCCACGGGTGGCCTGGAAGGGCGGCTCCGTGCCCGGAGTGGCCCCTTCGGCCCGGGGAGCGGGGGAGCGGGGACGAGGGCTGCGGTGTCACCGGAATCGCGGCACGAAAAAGGCCCGGCCTGCTTCCACAGGCCGGGCCTTGATCATTTGGGGTGAGTAACGGGACTCGAACCCGCGACATCCTGGACCACAACCAGGTGCTCTACCGTCTGAGCTATACCCACCATGTCCGCCCGGGCGTTTCCGACCGGCCGAGAAAAAGTGTACAGGGTTTTCGAGGGTGCTCGCGCCACCTTTCCGCGGGCCCCACCACGGGCCCTGCCGGGCCCGTGATCAGGGGGTTCCGCCGGGGCGGGGCTACTGCTGGGCGCGCACCACGTGGCGTGCGGCGATCTCCTTGGCGTGCTCCGAGTCCGGGCCGGGCTGCGGCACGAAGACGGCCTCGCGGTAGTAACGCAACTCCGCGATGGATTCACGGATGTCGGCCAGCGCGCGGTGGTTGCCGTTCTTGTCCGGGCTGTTGTAATACGCCTTCGGGTACCAGCGCCGGGCCAGCTCCTTGACCGAGGAGACGTCGACGATGCGGTAGTGGAGGTATCCCTCCAGCGCCTGCATGTCGCGCGCCAGGAAGCCCCGGTCGGTGCCGACGGAGTTCCCGCAGAGCGGTGCCTTGCCCGGCTCCTTGACGTGCTCGCGCACGTAGGCGAGCACCTGGGCCTCGGCGTCGGCGAGGGTGGTGCCCCCGGCCAGCTCGTCGAGGAGGCCCGAGGTGGTGTGCATCCGCCGCACCACCTCGGGCATCGTCTCCAGGGCCGCGTCCGGCGGGCGGATCACGATGTCCACCCCTTCGCCGAGCACGTTCAACTCCGAGTCGGTGACCAGCGCGGCCACCTCGACGAGTGCGTCGTCCGTCAACGAGAGGCCGGTCATCTCGCAGTCGATCCATACCATGCGGTCGTTCATGGCCCCCACCCTACGGGGCGCTCCGCTGTCCGGGCAGGGCCGGGCGTCCCCCGGTGTAGCCGTCCGGCGCCCGGTCCGGCCGGTCCCCGAGGACCGCCGGCCCCGGGGAGGCGGCGAACGCGGCCAGCCCCGCGGGGCTCCCCGGACCGCCCGGCAGCCTCCGTGCCGCCGACGAGACCTGCGCGGGCACCACCGGTTCGACCGCACCGGCCTCCGGGCCCCCGCCCGGACGACGGGCCCGGTAGGCGCCCCGGTACGCGGCGGGGGAGGAGCCGAGCTGGCGGCGGAAGTGACCGCGCAGCGCGACCGGCGACCGGAAGCCGCAGCGCCCGGCGACCTCGTCGACCGAGTAGTCCGAGGTCTCCAGCAGCCGCTGCGCCTGGAGCACCCGCTGGGTGATCAGCCACTGGAGCGGCGCGCTGCCGGTGAGGGACCGGAAGCGCCGGTCGAACGTACGGCGGCTCATGTAGGCGCGGGCCGCGAGCGTCTCCACGTCGAACTGCTCGTGCAGGTGCTCCAAGGCCCAGGCCACGACCTCGGCGAGCGGGTCGGAGCCGATCTCTTCGGGTAAAGACCTGTCGAGGTAGCGCTCCTGACCGCCGCTGCGGCGCGGCGGCACCACGAGTCGGCGGGCCAGTGCGCCGGCCGCCTCCGTGCCGTGGTCGGTACGCACGATGTGCAGGCAGAGGTCGATCCCGGCGGCCGTGCCCGCCGAGGTGAGGACGTCGCCGTCGTCGACGAAGAGCTCGCGCGGATCGACGTGCACCGACGGATAGCGCTTGGCGAGCGTCGGCGCGTACATCCAGTGCGTGGTCGCCGGGCGGCCGTCCAGCAGCCCGGCGGCGGCGAGCACGAAGGCTCCGGTGCAGAGACCGACGATGCGGGCGCCCTCCTCGTGGGCGCGGCGCAGCGCGTCGAGCGCCTCGACCGGTGGCGGAGAGGTGATCGAACGCCAGGCGGGCACCACCACGGTGCCTGCCCTGCTGATCGCCTCCAGGCCGTACGGCGCGGTGAGTTCGAGCCCGCCGGTGGTGCGCAGCGGCCCCTCCTCCCCGCCGCAGACCAGCAGGCGGTAGCGCGGAACGCCCGCGTCCTGCCGGTCGATGCCGAAGACGGAGAGTGGGATGGAACTCTCGAAGATCGGGCCACCGCTGAACAGCAGTACGGCTACGACCTCCCGGCGTCGCCGCCCGGTCAGCTTCCGTGCGGCCTCCGTTGCGGATGCGGAGTCCTGGCTCATGACGCTAAGCCCCCCTCGGTGTTCGCGTCTCCCTGGTCCTTACGGGCCTGTCGCTCCTGCACGTGTCCCCCCGGTGCCGCACGTGTCCCAGTGCTCGGTTCCAAGATCGAAACCTACTGCGTCCCGCGGCGCCGAAACGACGCGTTCCCTCACCGGCTCAATGTCGACAAGGCAACGTGGCGTGAAGCGTTCGATCACGAAGCGTTCCACTCCCGGGCGGCACTGTGAAGTGCGCGTCGCGATCATGGCCCGTCCGCGTCGGGTGAAAGCGTACCGCGCGGTCCGTTCCTGCCAGGTGACAAGTGCGAATGAGGGCCGCATCGCCAAGGTTTCGGCGCAGATGTGAAGTTGGCTGGAATTCGACGGTCGCGCGTGCCGGATTCAGTCATGCTCCGGCGCGCTCCCCGCGCGCACGGAGCTCTCGACCCGCGCTCCTTCGTACGGGCGCGGCCAGGTCGGCCGGGCCGCCTCCTCCTCCTCCGCCGTTCCCCTGCCGGGCGTCGGCACGGGCGCACCGAAGGCGGCGGCGAGCCCCGGCGGAACCACGGATCCACCGGCGCACGCAAGGAACCGGCGCGCGCCCGATGCGCCTGCCCGTGCGCCTCCCCGCGCTCGCCACCCGGCGGCTGCCCCGAGCCGGAGCCGGCGCGGCGACGGGTGGCGGTGGGGCGCGCGCTCCGGGCGCGCACCCCGGCACGGCGGTTCCGTCGCCGGCGGCGGCCCGATGGCCAACAGGGGCCGGTGCAGGGACCGCTACGCGCCATGCGCGGTGTGGAGGGGGCTGTGCGCGGTGCACACCGGCTCGCCCGAAAACGGGGCGAGGGCCCTTCTGTCACCCGCGCGCGCTCGGTGTAGAGGCCAACCGGCATTGCCAACCGCTCCGGCCTCGTGCATGCTCCCCCACAGCGTGTCACGCGCTTTGCGGCGGTCTGGGCAGTGGAGGAGTGGCGCCGTACCCTTGGGGGTAAAGGCTTGGAAAGATGATTCCCGGACAAGAGCCCTGGACGCGAGCCGGACCGAGGTCCCGGACGACCGTCTTGGTTCGGACCGTTCCTGGTCTACAGTCCGCACAGCAGCCGCGCCCGGCTGAGCACGTTCCCCTAGCCGTTTCCTCTCACGAGGACTCTCTTCGCCGAGACACCGATGGCCGGTCACGAATCCCCTGAACCCGCAGACCGCAAGCAGGTAGCCGACCCCGGGTCGGACCCTCTGACGGTCGAAGAAACGCGTCATTCCTGCGACCCGGCCTTCCGGCACGGTGTCGTGGTCGGTTTCGACGGCTCCACGTCCAGTGAGCGCGCCCTCGCCTACGCGATCGGCATGGCCTGCAGATCCGGCTCCGGACTGATCATCGTGCACGTCGCCAACCGGCTCCCGACGACCGTCTGGGCAGGCTGCGAACCGCCCGTCTTCGTCGACGTGCCCGATCACCGCACCGAGGTGCTCGGTCTCGAACTGGCCTGCGCGGAGTACCTCTCCGAGGTGCCCTGGGTGCTGGTCGAGCGCGGCGGCGACATCTGTCACGAACTGGAAGAGGTCGGCCGCGAGTACGCCGCCGACGCCATCGTCGTCGGATCGACGCACGGTCTGGTGGGCCGGATCTTCGGCTCCGTGGCCGGCCGTCTCGCCCGCCGCGCGCAGCGCCCCGTCATCGTCATCCCCTGACCCCCGCCGACGCGAGCCTCCGCCGACGCGAGCTTCTGCCGATGTGAGTTCCTGTCGACACGAGCCTCCGCCGACGCGAGCCTCCGCCCACCCGGGCCCCGGCCTCCGAGCGCGCCTCGCCCTCTCCCGCTTCCACGCCCGGCGCGTCCGGGGGCGGCCCGGTGACGAGCCGTCAACTCCGCGCACGCGCAGCGGTACTCCGTACGCGGGTCGTTCGGTGCGCGGGACGGACCCGGTCACGGAAGGCGGAAGCGGCCGCAGGCCACCGAGGGTGGTGTGCGGCCGCTTCCCGTTACCCCGTCCCCCGTCCGGCCGGGGCGGTGGTCACTCGACGGTGACGGACTTCGCCAGGTTGCGCGGCTTGTCGATGTCCCGGCCCATGGCCAGGGCCGTGTGGTACGCGAAGAGCTGGAGCGGGATGCCCAGGAGGATCGGGTCCAGCTCGTTCTCGTTCTTCGGGACGACGATGGTGTGGTCGGCCTTCTCCTGCACCTGGTGCGCGACGGCGAGGATCCGGCCGCTGCGCGCCTTGATCTCCTCCATCGCGGCCCGGTTCTTCTCCAGCAGCTCGTCGTCGGGCACGATCGCCACGGTCGGCATCGCGGGCTCGATCAGGGCCAGCGGGCCGTGCTTCAACTCGGAGGCCGGGTAGGCCTCGGCGTGGATGTACGAGACCTCCTTGAGCTTCAGCGAGGCCTCGCGGGCCACCGGGTAGCCGCGCACCCGCCCGATGAACATCATCGACTTGGCGTCCGCGTACTCGGCGGCCAGCCGCTTGATCTCGTCCTCGCCGGCGAGGATCTCGCTGATCTGCTCCGGCAGCCGGCGCAGACCCGCGATGATCCGCTTGCCGTCGGCGACCGAGAGGTCGCGGATGCGCCCCAGGTGCAGGGCGAGCAGCGCGAAGGAGACCACGGTGTTGGTGAAGCACTTGGTGGAGACGACGCAGACCTCGGGGCCCGCGTGGACGTACGTACCGCCGTCGGCCTCCCGGGCGATGGCGGAGCCCACGACGTTGACGATGCCCAGCACCCGGGCGCCCTTGCGCTTCAGCTCCTGCACGGCGGCCAGCACGTCGTAGGTCTCGCCGGACTGGGAGACGGCGACGTAGAGGGTGTCGGGGTCGACGACCGGGTTGCGGTAGCGGAACTCGGAGGCGGGCTCGGCGTCCGCGGGGATGCGGGCCAGCTCCTCGATGAGCTGGGCGCCGATCTGACCGGCGTGGTACGAGGTGCCGCAGCCGAGGATCTTGATCCGGCGCACCCCGCGCGCCTCCCGGGCGTCCAGGTTGAGGCCGCCCAGGTGCACGGTGGAGAACCGGTCGTCGATCCGGCCGCGCAGCACGCGGTCCACCGCCTCGGCCTGCTCCGAGATCTCCTTGTGCATGTACGTGTCGTGGCCGCCCATGTCGTACGACTCGGCCTCCCACTCCACGGTGGTGGGCGTGGCCGTCGTGGTCGAGCCCTCCGTGGTGTACGTCCGGAAGTCGTCGGCCTTGAGGGTGGCCATCTCGCCGTCGTCGAGGGTCACGACCTGGCGGGTGTGGGCGACGAGCGCGGCGACGTCCGAGGCGACGAACATCTCCTTCTCGCCGATACCGAGGACGACCGGGGAGCCGTTGCGGGCGACCACGATGCGGTCGTTGAAGTCCGCGTGCATCACCGCGATGCCGTAGGTGCCCTCGACCGAGCGCAGTGCCTCGCGGACCTTCTCCTCCAGGGTCTCGGCCTGGGCGCGGGCGACCAGGTGGACCAGCACCTCGGTGTCGGTCTCGGAGAGGAAGACGACGCCGTCGGCGACGAGCTTCGCGCGGAGTTCGGAGGCGTTGTCGATGATCCCGTTGTGGACGACGGCGACCTTGTTCTCCGCGTCCATGTGCGGGTGGGCGTTCTCGTCGCTCGGGGCGCCGTGGGTGGCCCAGCGGGTGTGCGCGATGCCGGTCGTGCCGGCGAAGCGCTTGGGGATGCGGGCCTCCAGCTCGCGGACCCGGCCCTTCGCCTTGACCATCTTCAGCGTGCCCGGCTTGCCCGCCGCGGCCTTGCCCGTCACGACGATGCCCGCCGAGTCGTACCCCCGGTACTCCAGCCGCTGCAGGCCTTCCAGCAGCAGTGGAGCGACGTCACGCCTGCCGATGTATCCGACGATCCCGCACATGTCTTCTACCCCTCCTACGACGTACAGATGTCCTGCGGTGCCCGGCTCCGGGCGTCCTTCGACGCCGCTCGACACCCCGCGGTGCGGCCTCAGCCGTAGACGATGCGGCGCAGCTGGCGGAGCGACAGCTCCGGCGGCGCCACCGCGCGGTGCGGCAGCTCGGCCGCGATCCGCTCGAAGATCTCCGCGTTGACCAGGCCGCCGGACTGCAGTTCGCGGTGGCGGCGCCGGACGAAGTCCTCGGTCGTCTCGTCGAAGAACGCCAGCACGTCGAGAACCACCCGGGCAGCTTCGCCGCGCTGGAGCGAGGTGGAGCGTACGAGGTGGTCGATCAGGTCGTCATGGGACGCGCGGCGTTCGAGCACCCGTTGATACTGCGTGGGCGACCGCTCTTATGCAAGAAATCTGCCCGATATCGGGCAGTGCCTCCGCGAAACATATGTCGCGGAGCGGGAAGAGCCCTCGGCGCGCCGCCTTCTCGCGGCCGGGCGGACCGTGGCCGGAAGCGACCCCGCTCAACGGAGCATTACGCGCGGTAACCCCTCAAGGGTCCCGCCGGACCGGCGGTTGTGGGCCAACGGCGCCGGCCGTGATCCGCCACCGGGATCCGCGCCGGCGGCATCCCCGCCCCGTCCGTCCGGTCGGTTCCGGGGCCGGTGTCTGCGGTGTTCCGGCCACCGTGGCCGAAGTCCAGGGGGTGGAGACGGTGCCGGGCGGGGTCGCGGTGGGCGGGTACCGAGGCCGCGCCTTCGCCGCCGGGCGCCCCGCACGGGTGCCGGTCCGTGCCCCGCCTACGGGCGGCGCCCTCACGCCCCGAACTGGCCCCGGCAGGCGTCGAGTCCCTCGACCGTCACCTCCACCCTGCGGTGCTCCTCCCACCGCGCCTGGTCGAGCCGGAGCCGCTGGACGGTCGCGGGGGCCCCACGCACGGGGGCGACCACCAGTCCGTCCGGAAGGTAGCCGAGACGGCGGGAGACTCCGAGGGAGGCGGGGTTGTCGGTCAGGGCGGCGGACACGGCGTAGGCGGCGCCCAACCCCGCGAAGGCCAGGTGCAGCACGGCGGCCCGCATCTCCGTGCCGAAGCCCTGTCCGTGGTGGGCGAGGCCGAGCCACGAGCCGGTTCCGGCCTCACGGGTCACCGCGAAGCCCTTGGCCATCAGGTCCTGCCGCCCGATCACCTCGCCGTCGTGCAGGACGGCGAGGCTCAGGCACCAGTCGTCCGTGGACCAGTGGGCGATCGTGGACAGCACGTGCTGGAACGTCGCCCGCGCCACCGCCTCCGGCTCGCCGTCGGTCCACGGCACGGTGAACGGCATCCGGTCCGGTGCGTGCACGCCGGCACCGGCCACGGACGCGAGCCGGTCCGTGAGCGCGGTGTCCGGGAGCCTGAGTTCCAGCCGGGGCGTGCGGAGACGGAGCCCGTAGAGGGGCCAGGGATGCGGTGCCACCGGTGCTGTCATGGAGAAACTGTGCCGCAGCGGCCGAAACCGTGTCGACCGGATAAGCGCGCCGGGCGGAGGCTCCGGGGGTGCGGATCCCGGGGCGGAACCGGCGGGACCCGGCAGGAGCCGGCCCGGAGCCGGCCCTCCCCGGCACGTGTCCGATCAGGCCGCCGGAAGCCCCAGCTCCCGGGCGATCAGCATCCGCTGCACCTCGCTGGTGCCCTCGCCGATCTCCAGGATCTTGGAGTCCCGCCACATGCGGGCGACCGGGTACTCGTTCATGAAGCCGTAGCCGCCGTGGATCTGGGTGGCGTCGCGGGCGTTGTCGACGGCGACCGTCGAGGAGTACAGCTTCGCGATGGCCGCCTCCTTCTTGAACGGCTCTCCGGCCACCAGCCGGGAGGCCGCGTCGCGCCAGCCGACGCGGGCCATGTGGGCGCGGGTCTCCATGTCCGCGATCTTGAACTGGATGGCCTGGTTGGCGCCGATCGGGCGGCCGAACGCGTGCCGCTCGGCGGCGTACTTCACCGACTCGTCCACACAGCCCTGGGCCAGCCCGGTCGCCAGCGCGGAGATCGCGATCCGGCCCTCGTCGAGGATGCGGAGGAACTGGGCGTACCCCCGGCCCTCCTCGCCCAGCAGGTTCCCCGCCGGGACCCGGACGTCGGCGAAGGAGAGCTCCCGGGTGTCGGAGGCGTTCCAGCCGACCTTGGAGTACGGGGCGGCGACCGTGAAACCGGGGGTACCGGACGGGACGACGATCGCGGAGATCAGCGGGGCTCCGTTCTCCTTGCGGCCGGTGACGGCGGTCACGGTCACCCACTCGGTGATGTCCGTACCGGAGTTGGTGATGAAACACTTGGAGCCGTTGATCACCCACTCGCCGGCCGCCTCGTCCAGCACCGCCGTGGTGCGCGTCCCGCCCGCGTCCGAGCCGCCGTCCGGCTCGGTCAGCCCGAACGCGCCCAGTGCCTCACCCGAACAGAGCCTCGGCAGCCACTGCCGCTTCTGCTCCTCGGTCCCGAAGCGGTACACCGGCATGGCGCCCAGCGAGACGCCCGCCTCCAGGGTGATCGCCACCGAGGAGTCGACCCGGGCCAGCTCCTCCAGGGCGATGCCGAGGGCGAGGTAGTCGCCGCCCATCCCGCCGTACTCCTCCGGGAACGGCAGCCCGAACAGGCCCATCCGCCCCATCTCCCGCACGATCTCGTACGGGAACTCATGGCGTTCGTAGTGGTCGCCGATCTTCGGGGCGACCACCTCGTGGGCGAACTCCTCGACGGTGCGGCGCAGTTCCTCGTGTTCGGCGGTGAGCCGGTGGTCCAGGGACATGGTGGGGGTCACTCCTCGGGGGACGGTGCCGGACTCGGCGAGAGCGCGCGGACGGTACGGGACGGGCTCGGGCGGCCCAGCTTCCCCGCCAGCCAGACACTGGTGGCGGTGAGGGCGTCGAGGTCGACGCCGGTGTCGATGCCGAGGCCCTGGAGCATCCACACCAGGTCCTCGGTGGCGAGGTTGCCGGTGGCGCTCTTCGCGTACGGGCAGCCGCCGAGGCCTCCCGCCGACGCGTCGACGGTGCTCACCCCGTGCTGGAGTGCGGCGAGGGTGTTGGAGAGCGCCTGGCCGTAGGTGTCGTGGAAGTGCACGCCGATGGAGCCGGTGGGCACCCTCTCGTCGTTCAGCGCGGTCAGCAGCGACCGGACGTGGCCGGGGGTGGCGACGCCGATCGTGTCGCCGAGGGAGAGCTCGTCGCAGCCGAGGTCCATCAGCGCCTTCGCCACCCGGACCACCTGGCGCACCGGGACCGGACCCTCCCACGGGTCGCCGAAGCACATCGAGAGGTAGCCGCGCACGTGTGCGCCGTCGGCCTTCGCCCGGGCCACCACCGGCTCGAACATCGCCAGCGACCCGGCGACGGTCCGGTTGAGGTTGCGGGCGGCGAAGGTCTCCGTCGCGGAGCCGAACACCGCGATCCGCCGCGCCCCGAGCGCCAGCGCCCGTTCCAGCCCGCGTTCGTTCGGCACGAGCACCGGCAGCGCGATCCCGCCCGCCCCGGAGAGGTCCCCGAGGAGCGGGAAGAGGGCTTCGGCGTCGGCCAGTTGGGGAACCCACTTCGGGTGGACGAAGCTCGTCGCCTCGACGGTGGTGAGCCCCGCGGCGGCGAGCCGGTGGATGAACTCGGCCTTCACGGCGGTCGGTACGACCGCCTTCTCGTTCTGCAGCCCGTCCCGCGCGCCCACTTCGTGGATGCGGATCCGGGCGGGCAGCCCCGGCGCGGGCACCGTCATCGGCAGGGCGACGCGTTCGGGCGTGGTCATGACCGCTCTCCCTCCGGCGCCGCCGCGGACCCGGCAACCGGCGCGACCACCGCCAGCACCTGGTCCATGGCGACGGTGGTGCCGGGCGAGACGTCCAGCTCGGTGACGGTCCCGGCGTGCGGGGCGGCGATGACGTGCTCCATCTTCATCGCCTCGACGACCAGCAGCGCCTGCCCGGCCGCCACCGTGTCCCCGGCCGCCACCTTGACCACGGTGACCGTGCCGGGCATGGGCGCGGCCAGGGTGTCCGCCCCCGAGCGGGCGGCCCCGCCGAGGGACGCCTCCACCGGGTCGTGGTCCCGTACGTGCCAGGTGTCGCCGTCGCGGCCGAGCCACTGCCCGGCCCGGCGGAAGTGGTGGACCACCCCGTCGAGTTCGACGGTGACCCGGTCCGGTCCCACCACCGCGCCCTCGGGCGCGGGCCGCACCACCGGTTCCTCGCCGGCGACCCGCAGCGGGAAGGCGAGCGGGGCGGGGGAGCCGCCGGTGCGCCAGCCGTTCGGTACGGAGAACGGGTCGGTCCAGCCGCTCGCGTCCGGTACCGGGGCGAGCGCGTCGCGCCGTACGGCCGCCGCCGCCGCGTAGACCTCGTCCGGCACCCCGTCCGGGAGCAGCCCGGCCGCCTCGCGCTCCACCAGACCCGTGTCGAGCTCGCCCGCCACCACCGACGGATGGGCCAGCAGCCGCCGCAGGAACCCCGCGTTGGTCGGTACGCCCAGGATCACCGTGTCCGCGAGGGCCGCCCGCAGCCGGCGCAGCGCCGTCGCCCGGTCGGGGCCGTACGCGATGACCTTCGACAGCATCGGGTCGTACAGCGAACCGACCTCCGTGCCCTCGCTCAGCCCCGAGTCCGTCCGGACCCCGCCGCCCTGCGGTTCGTCCAGGGAGAGCACGGTGCCGCCGGAGGGCAGGAAGCCCCGCGCCGGGTCCTCGGCGCAGACCCGGGCCTCCACGGCGTGACCGGTGAGAGTGATGTCGTCCTGGGAGTGGGGGAGTCGCTCGCCGGAGGCGACGCGCAACTGCCACTCCACCAGGTCGAGCCCGGTGATCAGCTCGGTGACCGGGTGCTCGACCTGGAGCCGGGTGTTCATCTCCATGAAGCAGTACGCGGACGGGTCGCCGCCCGGCACGATGAACTCCACCGTCCCCGCACCGACGTAGCCGCAGGAGCGGGCGGCCCGCACGGCCGCCTCGCCCATCGCCGCCCGGGTCCGCGCGTCGAGGAGGACGGACGGCGCCTCCTCGACGACCTTCTGATGGCGGCGCTGGAGCGAGCACTCGCGTTCGCCGAGGTGGACGACGTTGCCGTGGGTGTCGGCGAGCACCTGGATCTCGATGTGCCGGGGGCGCTCGATCCACCGCTCGACCAGCAGGGTGTCGTCGCCGAAGGAGGCCGTCGCCTCGCGGCGGGCGCCCGCGATCTCCTCGGCCAGCAGGGCCTCGTCGTGCACCAGCCGCATCCCCTTGCCACCGCCGCCCGCCGAGGGCTTCAGCAGCACCGGCATGCCGATCCGGCGTGCGGCGTCGGCGAGTTGTCCGTCGGTGAGGCCACTGCCGAAGGAGCCAGGGACCACCGGCACCCCGGCCGCCGCGACCGTCTCCTTGGCGCGGATCTTGTCGCCCATCAGGGCGATCGCCTCGGCGCCCGGTCCGACGAAGACGAGCCCCGCCTCGGCGCAGGCACGGGCGAAGGCGGCGTTCTCCGCCAGGAAGCCGTAACCCGGGTGGACCGCCTCGGCCCCCGTGCGGCGGGCCGCCTCCAGCAGCGCGGGCACGCTGAGGTAGCTCTGCGCGGCGGGCGCCGGGCCGATCCGTACCGCCGTGTCCGCCTCCCGGACGTGCCGCGCGTCCGCGTCCGCGTCGCTGAAGACGGCGACCGACCGGACACCGAGCGCGCGCAGCGTCCGGATGACCCGGACCGCGATCTCGCCCCTGTTGGCGACCAATACCGTGCTGAACATGGACGTCCTCACCTCACTCCTCACCGCATGACGCATTCGCCCGCTCACATCCGGAAGACGCCGAAGCCGGGGTCCGCCGGATCGCGCCGCGGCAGCGGGGCGTTGGCGCACGCGGTCAGGGCCAGGCCGAGGACCTGCCGCGTGTCCACCGGGTCGATCACCCCGTCGTCCCAGAGCCGGGCCGTCGCGTAGTAGGCGTTTCCCTGCTCTTCGTACTGCGCCCGGACCGGCGCCTTGAACGCCTCCTCGTCCTCGGCGCTCCACGCGTCCCCGAGCTGGTCCCGCTTGACCGTGGCCAGGACGGAGGCGGCCTGTTCACCGCCCATCACCGAGATCTTGGCGTTGGGCCACATCCACAGGAAGCGGGGGGAGTAGGCCCGGCCGCACATGGAGTAGTTGCCCGCCCCGTACGAACCACCGACGACGACGGTCAGCTTCGGCACCCGGGTGGTGGCGACGGCGGTGACCATCTTCGCGCCGTGCTTGGCGATGCCTCCGGCCTCGTACGCCTTGCCCACCATGAAGCCGGAGATGTTCTGGAGGAAGACCAACGGGATGCCGCGCTGGTCGCACACCTCGATGAAGTGCGCGCCCTTCTGGGCCGACTCGGAGAAGAGGATGCCGTTGTTGGCGACGATCCCCACCGGATGCCCGTGGACGCGCGCGAAGCCGGTGACCAGCGTCTGGCCGTACTCCGCCTTGAACTCCGCGAACCGCGACCCGTCCACCACCCGGGCGATCACCTCGCGCACGTCGTACGGGGTGCGCGGGTCGACCGGCACCGCGCCGTACAGCCCTCCCGGGTCCACCGCCGGCTCCTCGGCCGGCCGCACCGTCCAGGGCAGCTCCGCGCGCGCCGGGAGCGTCGCCACGATGTTCCGGACGATCCGCAGCGCGTGCGCGTCGTCCTCGGCGAGGTGGTCGGTGACCCCGGAGGTACGGGAGTGGACCTCGCCGCCGCCCAGCTCCTCCGCCGTGACGACCTCGCCGGTCGCCGCCTTCACCAGCGGCGGCCCACCGAGGAAGATCGTGCCCTGGTTCCGCACGATGACGGCCTCGTCGCTCATCGCGGGGACGTACGCGCCGCCCGCCGTGCAGGAACCCATCACCGCGGCGATCTGCGGGATGCCGGCGGCCGACATCCGCGCCTGGTTGAAGAAGATCCGGCCGAAGTGGTCGCGGTCCGGGAAGACCTCGTCCTGCATCGGCAGGAAGGCCCCGCCGGAGTCCACGAGGTACAGGCAGGGGAGACGGTTCTCCAGCGCCACCTCCTGGGCCCGCAGATGCTTCTTCACGGTCATCGGGTAGTAGGTGCCGCCCTTGACGGTCGCGTCGTTGGCGACGATCACGCACTCCCGGCCGCTCACCCGCCCGATCCCCGCCACCACCCCGGCGGCCGGCGCGGCGCCGCCGTAGAGCCCTTCGGCGGCCAGCGGTGCCAGCTCCAGGAAGGGCGAACCGGGGTCGAGCAGCGTGTCCACCCGGTCCCGGGGCAGCAGCTTGCCGCGCGCCACATGGCGGGCGCGCGCCTTCTCGCCCCCGCCGAGCCGGGCCGAGGCGAGCCGCGTGCGCAGCTCCCCGACGAGCGCGCGGTGCGCCGCGTCGTTGGCCCGCCGGCCCTCGGAGGCCGGATCGGCCGTGGTGAGAAGGACCGGAGCCTGGGGTGCCAGGGCCTGTGGTGCCGGTGCCGGCTGCATCGAGTCGAGCCTCCATCCCCGTGACCGGTGGGGCTCGTGACCCCCGCCGAGCGGTTAATGAGCGTTAACGCGAACGGCCTCAGGTTAACGAGCGCTAACGGCTCTGTCTAGAATCGGTCCCCATGAGCACCCATGCCACCGCCCGCGTCGCGGGAGCCACCCGCCGGGAGCAGATCCTCCGGGAAGCCGCGCTCCTCTTCGCCGAGCGCGGCTTCCACGGAGTCGGTGTCGACGAGATAGGCGCCGCCGTGGGCATCAGCGGCCCCGGCCTCTACCGCCACTTCCCCGGCAAGGACGCGATGCTCTCCGAACTGCTGGTCGGCATCAGCGAGCGTCTGCTGACCGGGGGCCGGCTGCGGGTCCAGGAGGACGCCGCCGCCCCCGAACCCTCGCCGGACGCCCTGCTGGACGCGCTCATCGAGGGCCACATCGACTTCGCCCTCGACGACCGCCCCCTGATCACCCTGCACGACCGCGAACTCGACCGCCTGCGCGACGCCGACCGCAAGCGGGTCCGCCGCCTCCAGCGCGAGTACGTCGAGATCTGGGTCTCCGTCGCCCGCACCCGCTACCCGGCCCTCACCGAGGCCGAGGCCCGCGTCACCGTGCACGCCGTCTTCGGCCTGCTGAACTCCACCCCGCGCCTCGCCCGCCCCGAGGCCCTGCCCGACCGCACGGCGACAGCGAAGCTGCTGCACCGCCTCGCCCGGGGCGCCTTCGCCGCCGCGGCCGACGGGCACTGAGCACCGGGCCGCGCCCCCGGTCCGCCCCCCACCGGGGCCCGGAAGAGGTCCCACAGAGGTCCCGCAAGGGGTCCGCAGAGGTCCCGCCGGGCCGGACACGCCGGTTCAGGCGTGCGCTATGCCGGGCGCGGCGCGCACCTGTGGCGGCAGAATGGGCGCCATGCCGATACCCAGCCGCGCCGAACTCATCGACCAACTCGTCCGTACGCGCATCGCGGGCAACGTGGCCACGCCCCGGGACAACAACCTCGCGCACTACCGGGCGCTCGCCAACGGCGACCGGCACTACTGGCTCGGGCTGGAACTCGGCGACCGCTGGACCGACGAACAGGACGTGCTCGCCGTCATGGCGGAACGCTGCGGGGTGATCGACGACCCGGCCCACCGCTTCGGCCAGGACACCATCGACCCCGAGCTGACCGTCGACGCGCTCGACCGGATGGCGGAACGGCTGCGCAAGGCCGTGGCGGACACCGAGAGCGTCCTCGTCGCGACCGGCCACCCCGGCGGCCTCCTCGACGTGCACCGCAGGACGGCGGACGCGCTGCGCCTGGCGGGGTGCGAGATCGTGACCATCCCGGCAGGGCTGCGGGCCGACGAGGGGAACGTCGTCCAGTTCGCCGGCGTCGCGGTGCTGGAACACGGCGCCTCCCTCTGGCACACCCACTCCCCGGCCCCGATGGCCGCCATCCTGGACGCTCTGGAACGCGACGGCCGCCCGCAGCCGGACCTCGTCGTCGCCGACCACGGCTGGGCCGGCTGCGCGGGCGGGCGCGGACTCGACTCCCTCGGCTACGCCGACTGCAACGACCCCGCCCTCTTCCTCGGCGAGGCGGAAGGCGCCCTCCGGGTCACGGTCCCGCTGGACGACAACGTCCCGGACCCGCGCTTCTACGACCCGATGACGGCGTACCTGCTGGACGCTGCGGGGGTGGGCTGAGTCGTGGCCCACTCGTGGAAGTGCGTGCGGGGCGCAGTGGGCGGGTGGAGGAGGTCCCGCGAGGAGGACGGCGGGAGTGCGCGGGGCGCGGCGCGCGAGCGGCCCGTGGCGGGAACACCCGAAGCTCTCCTGTACGACACCGCCCGGGACATCGGCCGGCGTCGGGCCGAGGAGGGGGGACCCGTCGGATCGATGGCGTCGGTTCTGCGCTCCCTCGAGAACGATGAGGCGGAGCTGGCTCTCGACGACCTGGCGCACATGATCGAGTACTTCCGCATCCCGGTCCACCCGGCGGAGTACGACCGCCTCGTCGCGGTCGCGACCGCCCTGGACTCCTTGGACGTGCTGCTGGAAATCGGCGTCGACCGGTTCGTCGACCACCGTCGGCCCGCGAGCGGCCCCGCCGCCACGCTTGACCCTGACGCGCGGGTCAAGGACTAGCGTCTGCGCACCCGCGGGGCGGTGGACATCCCGCCGCCCACGCCCCCGCGCACCCAGGAGCCGGCCATGCCCGCAGAACTGCCCCTGCCCCGCACCTCCCGCGAGATCCGCCTCGCCGTGACGCCCGACGGGCTGCCCGAGGCCACGCACTTCGCTCTCGTGGAGACCCCGCTCCCGCAGCCCGGACCCGGCGAGGTGCTCGTCCGCAACCACCACTTCGTCCTCTTCGCCGGGCTGCGCACCCTGATGGGCACCGAGAACGACGGTGTCCCGCTGCCCCCGCTGCGCGGCGGTGACACGGTCATCGGGCCCGCCGTGGGCGAGGTCGTCTCCGCGCCGGACAGCAGCCCGCTGCGCCCGGGTGACGCCGTGACGCACCTGCTCGGCTGGCGGGAGTACGCCGTGCTCCCTGCCGATCAGGTGCTGCCGCTCGGTGACGAGCTGCCCGACCCGGTCGCGTACCTCGCGCAGGGCTCGGCCGCGTACGGGGCGCTGACCCGGCTCACCGGCGTACGCCCCGGCGACACCGTCCTGGTCACGGGGGCGGCCGGGGCGGTCGGCACGCTCGCGGGCCAGATCGCCCGGCTACTGGGCGCGGGGCGGGTCGTGGGCACCACCGGATCGCCGGCCAAGGCCGAGCGGCTGGTGGCCGAACTCGGGTACGACGCGGTCGTGGTGCGCGGCGCCGGCGAGTTCGCCCCGCAGCTCGCCGAGGCGGCGCCCGGGGGCATCGACGTCCTGCTGGACCTCGTCGGCGGCGAACAGCTCACCGCGGCGGTGGAGGCGGCCCGGCCGGGCGCCCGGTTCGCCCTCGTCGGTGCGCTCTCCGGGCAGTTGGACGGGGGGCGCGGCGGAGGCAGCGCACCCGCCGGGATCGACACGTACCGACTGATCGTGAAGGGCGTCTCGGTACGCGGCTACACCGGCGCCGACCACCCGGACGTCGAGGCGGAGTGGACCCGGCGCTTCGGCGCCTGGCTGCGCTCCGGCGAGATCCGTTTCCCGTACACCGCCGTCGCCGGACTGGAGAACGCCCCGCGCGCCTTCCAGGAACTCGTCGAAGGCGTGCATTTCGGCGGGGTCGTGGTGGAAGTGTTCTCCTGACGGCGGCGTACGGGGCCAAGTCCCCCGGAGAGCGGATACGAGGGCGGTGCGGGATGCGGATCGGCGACGCGGCTGCGGCGGCGGGGACGACTCCCCGGGCCCTGCGCTTCTACGAACAGCGCGGACTGCTCGCCCCGCCCGACCGCACCCCCTCCGGTCAACGGGAGTACGACGCCGAGGACATCGCCCGGGTCCGCGTCGTCCGGGAGCTCCTCGCCGCCGGCTTCACCGTGGCGGACGTCCACGCCTGCGCCGACCGCCTCCATCTGCTGACCGCCGGCCGGCCGGTGCGCTGCACCTCGACCGAGCCCGGTTCGCCCGGAGTCGTGGGACAACGGCTCGCCGCCCTGGACGCGGAGATCGCCCGCCTCACCCACGTGCGCGAGGCGCTGGCGCGGAAGGTGTCGGGGGAGGCCGGACCCTGAGCAGGGCTCCGGTCGGCAGCAGGGGTGCGGCGAGCCCCGGTCACCCCGCCGACGCGCCCCGCTCACGCTCCCGGCGCTGCGCCGCCCCCGGTGTCGGGTCCAGGTAGACCCGCTTCACGGACGGGAAGCGCTCCCGCAGCTGGCGTTCCGCCCGCTCGCAGGCCCACTCGACGTCGGCCGCGCTCGCCAGGTCCCGGAAGTCGATCTTCGCGGCGATCAGGAGCTCGGTCGGCCCCTGGATCAGCGTGGTCAGCTCCAGCACCTCGACGATGTTCGGCACGGTGAGCAGTTCGGCCCGCACCCCGGCCCGCATCGCCTCCGGCAGCGGACGGCCGATGAGCAGCTGCGCGTTGGACCGGCCGAGCACCCAGGCCACGTACACCAGCAGGACGCCGATCAGGACGGAGGCGACGCCGTCCCACACACCGGACCCGGTCAGCTGTCCGCCGAGCAGGCCGCCCGCCGCCAGGACCAGACCGACGAGTGCCGCCGAGTCCTCCATGACGACCGCCTTCACCGCGGTGTCCGGGGTGTGGCGCAGGTAGTGCGTGGCGGGGGAGTGCAGCCGCGCCGCCTCGCGCCGCACCTGCTTGACGCCCGTCCGCAGCGAGTACCCCTCCAGCAGGAAGGCGACGGCCAGCACGATGTACGAGACCAGGGGATCGCCCAGCTCCTCGCCCCGCACGAGGGTGTGCACCCCGTCGTAGACGGAGAACACCGCACCGCCGACGAAGGTGGCGATGGAGGCGAGCATCGCCCAGATGTAGCGCTCGGGGCCGTACCCCAGCGGATGCTCCTCGTCGGCCGGCTTCTCGCTGCGCTTGAGGGCGGTGAGGAGCATGACCTCGGTGACGGTGTCGGCGACGCTGTGCGCGGCCTCCGAGAGCATGGCGCTCGATCCGCTGATCAGCCCAGCGACCTCCTTCGCCACGGCGATGCCGAGGTTGGCGGCGGCGGCGACGACGACGGTGACGGTGGACTCGCCGCCGCCCGTGCCACCGTCCTCGCCGGGCTCATCCGTACGGGCGGGGTCCTCGGGGTTCTTCGTGGGGTCGGCGCTCATGGTGGCGAGTATGTCCGGGATGCGGCGGGACACTCCGTACCGGCGTGCGAGAGGTCTGGCGCACGCACGCTCAGCGGCGCCTCGGTGTACGGATCAGCCCTTCCTGGATCACGGTGATCGCGAGCCGCCCGTCCTGCGTCCAGATCCGTGCCTGGCCCAGTCCGCGGCCGCCGAACGAGGACGGGGACTCCTGGTCGTACAGCAGCCACTCGTCGGCCCGGAACGGACGGTGGAACCACATCGCGTGGTCCAGACTCGCGCCGACCACGTCACCGACCGCCCAGCCGCCGCGCCCGTGGGCCAGCAGCACCGAGTCGAGCAGCGTCATGTCGGAGACGTACGTCGCCATGCAGACGTGCAGCAGCGGATCGTCGGCGAGCTTGCCCGTGGTGCGGAACCACACCTGGGAGCGGGGCTCGCGGGGTACGCCGACCGTGGCGTACGGGGGCTCGTCGACGTACCGCAGGTCCACGGCCGCCCGGGCTTCGAGCAACCGGTCGATCATCCCGGGGTCGGTGAAGCGGTCGGCGTACCGGGGCATCAGCTCCGCGGCCGTCGGCAGGGTCTCCGGGTCCGGCACGTCCGGCATGGGCGCCTGGTGGTCCAGCCCTTCCTCGTACGTCTGGAAGGAGGCGGAGAGGTGGAAGACCGGTTGTCCGTGCTGCACCGCGACGACCCGGCGGGTGGTGAAGGACCGGCCGTCACGGATGCGGTCGACGCTGTAGACGATCGGCGCGCCCGGGTCGCCCATCCGCAGGAAGTACGCGTGGAGGGAGTGCGCCCCGCAGTCGTCGGGCACGGTCCGGCCGGCCGCGACGAGGGCCTGGGCCGCGACCTGGCCGCCGAACACCCGGGGCACCACCGCCGAACGGCTGGTGCCCCGGAAGATGTCCCGCTCGATCCGCTCCAGATCGAGCAGACCGAGCAGGGAATCGAGTGCGTCGCTCATGGGAGGAACGTAACCGTCCTGGACCGCTGCGTTCTACGGGCCCGGGAGCCCTACAGGCCCATGGACTTGGCGATGATGGACTTCATGACCTCGCTGGTACCGCCGTAGATGCGGTTGACGCGGTTGTCCGCGTACAGACGCGCGATCGGGTACTCGTTCATGTAGCCGTAACCACCGTGCAGCTGGAGGCACTTGTCGATCACCCGGTGGGCGACCTCGGTGCAGAACAGCTTGGCGGAGGCAGCCTCGGCGGCGGTCAGCTCCTTGGCGTCGAGCGCCTCGATCGCCCGGTCGACGACGGCCTCGGCCGCGTCCACCTCGGCCTGGCAGGCGGCCAGTTCGAACTTCGTGTTCTGGAACGAGGCGACCGGCTTGCCGAAGACGGTCCGCTCGGAGACGTAACTCTGGGCGAACCGGATGGCGGCCTTGGCCTGCGAGTACGCGTTGACCGCGATGCCCAGGCGCTCCTGCGGGAGGTTCTGGCCGAGGTAGGAGAAGCCCTTGTTCTCCTCGCCGAGCAGGTCCTCGACCGGGACCTTCACGTCCACGAACGACAACTCGGCGGTGTCCGAGGTGCGCAGACCCAGCTTGTCGAGCTTGCGGCCGACCGAGTAGCCCTCGGCCTTGGTGTCGACCACCAGCAGCGAGATGCCGTGACGGCGGTCGTCGGCCTTCGGGGCGTCCGTACGGGCACAGACGATCACGCGGTCCGCGTGCACACCACCGGTGATGAAGGTCTTGGCGCCGTTGAGGACGTAGTGCGTGCCGTCCTCGGAGAGCTTGGCGGTCGTCTTCATCCCGGCCAGGTCGGAACCGGTGCCCGGCTCGGTCATGGCGATGGCGTACATCGTCTTGCCGGTCACGAAGTCCGGGAGCCAGCGCTCCTTCTGCTCCTTCGTGGCGTACGCCTTGAGGTACGGCAGGCAGAGCAGCACGTGCACACCGGAACCGCCGAAGGAGACGGCCGCACGTGCGGTCTCCTCGGAGATGATCGCCTCGAACTTGAAGGACTCGATGCCGGCGCCGCCGTACTCCTCGTCCACCTCGATGCCGAAGACGCCCAGCTCGGCCAGCTTGTAGTAGAAGTCACGCGGCACCAGACCGGAGGTGAACCACTCGTCGTAGTGGGGGACGACCTCGGCCTCGATGAAAGCGCGGATGGTCTCCCGGAACGCCTCGTGGTCCTCGTTGAATACCGTACGGCGCACGGGGTGCCTCCTTGGTCGGGTGCGTGGGCTTCGGCGAGCGGTGTACTTCGGCACCGAGCATGTCTAAGCGCTTGCTCAGTCCACCTCCGAAGTTACCCGGCGGTCACGGAGCTGTCCAGGGTGATACCGCGCACTCTCCCGGGCTCCCGCGCGCACCTGCCGCCCTGGGGCTCACTTCCTGCCCGACCTGATCCACGGCCACGTGACGAAGCAGGCCACCACCGGCGCGACGAGCATGGTCAGTATCCACAGACCGACACTCGCCGGGGAGTAGACGTAGTACTGCCACGACGCGGGGAGCGCCGAAGGCGCGAGCAGGAGCACGACCAGCGCGCCCCACGTGATCCCCACGGCTGCCACCAGACGTACGGCCGTCATGCTGCGGGCTCCTCCACGATCGACCGTCTCCGGGGGCGCGTCCTCACGGCCGTCCCGTCGTCGGGGGTAGGGATGCGCGCGGTGTCGTCGGGTGCGCGCGGGGGCGAGTTCACGGGGTGAGGTGGTCGGGCGTCAGGAGGAGAGGGACCCGTCCTTGACCGCCGCGACGAAGGCGGACCAACCCGGGGCGCCGAAGAGGATCGGTGGTTCCTGCGGGGACTTGGAGTCGCGGACCGGGACGGCCGACGGGTGGGCGTCGTCGACTTCCAGGCAACTGCCCGACTCGCTGCCGCTGTGGGAGGACTTGCGCCAGCGGCCGAAGTCGGGGGCACCGTCAAACGAGTGCTGGGCCATGGGTGTAGTCCTTCGCAGTAGCCCTCAACACCGCCAATGACTCCCTCAGTGGCAGAGCGTCGCTCAACGCAAGATCGTATCGAGCCTGGAGTGCTTCGACAACGGAGGGTGAGTCGTGCAGCTTTCCCATGTGTACCCCCTCGCTGTAGGCGACGGGTGGCTGATCCTCGAACCACATCAGCGTCAACATGCTCTCGAGAAGCGGGTGGAACCCGAGCGCCAGGGGAATGACGTGCACCCGCACGCGGCGTGACTCTGCCAGATCGATGACGTGCTGGATCTGCTCGCCCATGATTTCGGGTCCTCCGATCGGACGTCGTAGCGCCGCCTCGTCCAGGAGGGCCCACACCACGGGTGATCTTGGATCCTCGAGAATGCGTGAGCGCTCCAACCGTGCGACAACGGCTTTGTCACAAGCGGTGGGCCCCAGCGGCGGAAAGCCCATGCCCAGCACGGTGCGCGCGTACGCCTCGGTCTGCAGGATGCCGGGCATGTACGACAGGGCGAACTCGCGGATCATCGTTGCCTGCTGTTCCAGGTGCCGCGCCGCGCCGAAGTAGTCGGCGAGGACCCCCGCGCCCTCCTGGGGCCGGAAACTGCTCAGCACATCGCCCGTGTTCAGCACTTGGTCGAGTCTGCGCGCGTCTTCGAGCGAAGGCACGCGCCGTCCCGCCTCGATGTGGGAGATGTGCGACCTGGTCATGAAGGCCAGGTCGGCCAATTGCTGTTGGGTGTGCCCCGCCGCCTCGCGACGCGCCCGCAGCCACTCCCCGTACGTATTGCTCAAGGTCGACTCCCGTGCGACAAGTCCGGTGTCACCCCGAACCCCCTGGTGAGCGTAGCCCGGCCCGTCTCACTCTGTGAGGCAATCGCTACACAGTGGTGGTGCGAGGAACGGAGTTGACGGTATGGACGCATGGACGCCCGTCGGAGCGAGGCTGCTTCCCTGGGTCGGAGAGGGCGGGAAGCCCTGCTACGTGATCGGGGAGGGTGCGGGGCGTGTGTCCCGGCTCGCTGACGGTATCGAGAGCGTGCAGCTGGGCATGGCCAAGCAGCTGTTGGAGCACGCGGACGAGATGCTGCACGACCCGCGCGAGGTGACGCGCGACCAACTCGGATACGTGACACGGTGTCTGACGGCCTCGCTGCGCGACGTCCACCGGATCGCGGAGAGCCGGGGAAGCCGTCTCGCGGCGGTGGCCGACGGGATGCGCGACGAGCCCTCCCCGGGGACGGAGCCGCCCGTACGCTGAGGCCATGAGTGACGTGTACGCCGTGGACTTCTCCCTGGACCTCGATGCCTCCGTGCCCATCCCCGTCCTGACCGATCTGCAATGGCATCTCGGTGTGCGGGCCGACGGGGCCGAGTACGGAGAGTCCGGGGTCGCGGGCGCGTACCCCCTGCTGGCGGAGCGTGGACCGGCGGCGCGCATCGGCGGGGTGCTGGTGGGTGAGTTGGTGCGGACGCCCGGCGGCTGGTCGCTGACCGCCCGCCAGGAGGTGCACGCCGAGTCGTTGCCCGATCTCGACTCCCTCGTCGAGCGGCTCGCTCGGCACTCCCGAACCCCGGGGACCATCGGCCACCTCCGCTTCTACGAGGACGAACACCCCGAACTGCTGGTCAACCGGTCCGGGCTGCTGGTGAGGGTGCCCCTCGTCGCGGCGTGAGCCGAACCCCGGGGGGTGCGGGTCACGGCCGGCCGCTGAGGGGCGCGCCCCTCCACGCGTCCCCGGCTCTCACGACATCCGCAGGGCGACCCACAGCTCCGTCCGTACGTCCATGTCGTCCAGGTCGGTGTCCAGGAGCTCCGCGCACCGGCCGATGCGCTGGCGGACCGTGTTGCGGTGGATCCGGAGGGCCACTGCCGTACGGTCCCAGCTGCCGTGCAGTGACAGCCAGCAGCGCAGGGTCTCCCGCAGCGTCGCGGAGAGCGGCGCGAGCAGGGCGCGGGCGTGCGCCTCGGCCGCCTCCCCGGCCAGCAGGCCGGTCAGCCCCCGGTCGGTGCGGTGCCGCAGCAGGGGGGTACGGGTCGCCTCCGCGCGGGCCAGCGCCCGGGCCGCCCGGACGTCCGCCGCCGCGAGCCCGTCCAGGGGTACGGGGTCGGAGGCGCCGAGCACCCAGCCGGGCTGCGGGGTGAGCCGGGCGGTGTCGGTGAGCAGTACCCGTACCGCCTCCTCCGGGCGGCGGCCCGTGTCGACCAGTGCCGAACCGAGGGAGGCGCCGAGGGTGCCCGCCGTGAGCGGGGCGGTGCCGGCGCCGCTCGTGCGGCGGGCGTGCACCACGGTCCACGGGCCGTCCGAGCCGAGCAGGGGCCCCACCTCTTCCGGAGCCGCGCCCAGCAACAGCCGTACCAGCGCGGCGGAACGGTGCGCCGCGCCCGCGCCCTGGTGCGGGGCGGCCAGCAGCGAGAGCAGGACGACCGCCATGCCCGCCACCGTGTGATCGCCCGGCTCGCGACGGCCGGTCGCGAGGGCGAGCACGAGACCGTGGCCGCCACCGAGCGCGTACGCGGAGACGTGGGTGCCGTCCACCGTCTCGGTGGCGGACGCCGGAGCGGCCCGGTGCTCCTGCGGACCGACCACCCGGGCCAGCCGGGACAGCGCGGTGCGCACCGCCGGGGCGGTACGGGCGCCCGCCGCGTGGATCTCCTCGCCCTCCGGGCCCAGCAGCACCGCGCGCCCGCCCAACCGGGCCGTCAGCTGGTGGAGCACGGCCGGCACCGGGTCGGGCCGGGCCGCTGCCGAGGCGAGAGCCTGCTGGGCGCGGGCGGTGTGGCGCAGCTCGCGGTGGCGGGCGTCCGCCATCAGCTGCCAGACCGCCCGGGCGACCGAGGTGAACGCCGTCTCCGGCGGCACCTCCAGCAGCGGAAGACCGTACCGCTCGCACGCCTCCGCCAGTCCGGGCGGCACCGACTCGTGCACCGGCCGCACTCCGAAGCCCAGGGCCGCCGCGCCCGCCTCCACCACCCGCGAGACGTACCGGTCGGGATCCGCGAGCTGCACGCCCGCGCTGAGCAGCAGCTCGCCACCGAGGAGATAGGGGTACGGGTCGGCCATCTCCGAGGTGTGCACCCAGAGCAGGTCCGCCCGCTCCGGTCCGGCGATCCTGCGCAGCCCCAGCTCCTCGCGGGCGAGCAGCGCGCCCAGAGGGACGGGCGGCGGGGCCGGCGGGGCCGACGGGGTGGCGGGGACGGACGGGGTGGGTGGTCCGGTCGAGTCGGGCGGGGTGGGCGGTCCGGCTGAGGTGAGCGGCGCGGCGGGACCGTGGGGGACGGTGGGGCCGGCCGGCGCGGAGGAGCGTGGGGATGCGGAGGGCTCGGAGGAGCGTGGGGATGCGGAGGGCTCGGAGGGCTCGGAGGGCTCGGAGGAGTCCGGAGCTGAGGGATCCGCAGGACCTGCGGGGTCGGCGGGCCCGGCGGGATCCGCGGGCCCGGTGGGGCCGGCAGGTTCTGTGGGGGAATCCGGCATGGATGATTGCTCCACTGGGTGCGGCAAGGATGGAGGAAACGTACACTTCAGCGCCGCCCCTCGGCCGCTTACCGTCGTCAGGGCGCACGAGACGTACGCGGCGCGTGAGCCCCACCGGGGCGCACCCCGCCGTCCGCGGAACGGTCCGCGGGGCCACCATGGCATCCACCGGTGGGAGACGGCACCGCCCACCCCACCGAGCGCTGCCACCGCCCACCGAGGGCTGCCACCGCCCTCCGGGTGCGGAGGCCCCGGACCATCCGCATCCTCGTCCGGGAAGGCCCCGGAACACCCGGGAACGCCCCGGGCACCCTGGAACACCTCGAACGACCCGAAGGAAGGCCCCACACATGAGCAGCAGCGAAACGCCTCGCGGCCCCGTCGACTCCTCCCGGGTGCCCCGGTACGCCGGTCCCGCGACGTTCGCCCGGCTGCCCCGGCTCGACGAGGTCGGGACCGCCGACGTCGCCGTCGTCGGTGTGCCCTTCGACTCCGGCGTCTCCTACCGGCCCGGCGCCCGCTTCGGCGGCAACGCGATCCGCGAGGCTTCGCGGCTCCTGCGCCCCTACAACCCCGCACAGGACGCCTCCCCGTTCGCCCTCGCGCAGGTCGCCGACGCCGGTGACATCGCGGCCAACCCCTTCCACATCAACGAGGCCGTCGAGACGATCGAGGCCGCCGCCGACGACCTGCTCTCCACCGGCGCCCGCCTGATGACCCTCGGCGGTGACCACACCATCGCCCTGCCGCTGCTGCGTTCCGTCGCCAAGAAGCACGGCCCCGTCGCCCTCCTCCACTTCGACGCCCACCTGGACACCTGGGACACCTACTTCGGCGCCGAGTACACCCACGGCACCCCGTTCCGCCGGGCCGTCGAAGAGGGCATCCTCGACACCTCCGCCCTCTCCCACGTCGGTACCCGGGGCCCGCTCTACGGCAAGCAGGACCTCACCGACGACGCCAAACTGGGCTTCGGCATCGTCACCTCGGCCGACGTCATGCGGCGCGGCGTCGACGAGATCACCGACCAGCTCCGTCAGCGCATCGGGGACCGGCCGCTCTACATCTCCATCGACATCGACGTGCTCGACCCCGCCCACGCGCCCGGCACCGGCACCCCCGAGGCCGGCGGCCTCACCTCCCGCGAACTCCTGGAGATCGTGCGCGGCCTCGCCTCCTGCCACCTCGTCTCCGCCGACCTGGTGGAGGTGGCCCCCGCGTACGACCACGCGGAGATCACCTCCGTCGCCGCCTCGCACACCGCGTACGAGCTGACGACGATCATGGCCCGCCAGATCGCCGGGGCGCGTGCCAAGTGAGCCACGACCACGACGACCGGCCGCGCCTCACCCCGGCCCAGGCCGAAGCCGCACTCGCCCCCCCGCCCGGCCGCACCGGCGGTGACCTCGTCGTCGAGACCCTCCGGGGCCTCGGAGCGACCACCGTCTTCGGCCTGCCCGGCCAGCACGCGCTCGGCATCTTCGACGCCCTGCGCCGCTCCTCCCTCTCCTACGTCGGACTCCGTGTCGAGAACAACGCGGGGTTCGCCGCCGACGCCTACGGTCGCATCACCGGAGAGGTCGCCCCGCTCCTCCTCTCCACCGGCCCCGGCGCGCTGACCTCCCTCGCCGCCCTCCAGGAAGCGGCGGCGGCCTCCGCCCCGGTCCTCGCGATCTCCAGCCAGGTCCCGACCGCCGGTCTCGGCGGCGGCCGGCACGGCTACCTCCACGAACTGCGCGACCAGAAGGCCTCCTTCCGTGACGTGGTGAAGTCCGTCCACACCGTGCGGACCGCCTCCCAGATCCCCTCCGCCATCGCCGCCGCCTGGGAGTCCGCCCTCACCGCACCGCACGGGCCGGTCTGGATCGAGATCCCGCAGGACGTGCTGGTCTCCGGGACCACGCTGCCCCCGGTCTCCGCGATCGACGCCACCCCGCGCGAGCTCTACCCGCGCCCCGAACTGACGCTCGCCGCCGCCCGGCTGCTCTCCCGCGCCGAGCGCCCCGTGATCATCGCGGGCGGCGGAGTCGTCCGGTCCGACGCGAGCGGCAAGCTGCGCGCCCTCGCCGAGAAGCTGGACGCCCCGGTCGTCACCACCTTCGGCGGCAAGGGCGCCTTCCCCTGGGAGCACCCCCTCTCGCTCCGCTCCTGGCTGGAGGACCGGCACACCACCGACTTCCTGGAATCCGCCGACGTCCTCCTCGTGGTCGGCTCCGGGCTCGGCGAACTCTCCTCGAACTACCACACCTTCAGCCCTCGCGGCCGGGTCATCCAGATCGAGGCCGACGCCGGGAAGCTGGAGTCCAACCACCCCGCCCTCGGCATCCACTCGGACGCCCGCGAGGCCCTGGCCGACCTTCTGGACGCGGTCGAGACCCGCGAGGACCCCACCGCCGCGACGCGCGTCCGGACCCTGCTGGAGCAGGTCCGGGCCCGCATCGACGCCCAGGACCTCACCCTGGAGCAGCGCGTCCTCGCCTCCGTCCGCGAGGCGCTCCCCGACACCGCGCCCAGCTTCTGGGACATGACGATCCTGGCCTACTGGGCCTGGTCCGCCTTCGACGCCCGCCACCCCAACACCATGCACTCCGCCCAGGGCGCCGGCGGTCTCGGCTACGCCTTCCCCGCGGCCCTCGGAGCGGCCGCCGCCGACCCCGGCCGGCCGGTGCTCGCCGTCTCCGGCGACGGCGGAGCGATGTACTCCCTCGCCGAGCTCGCCACCGCACGGCAGTACGACCTCCCGGTCACCTGGCTGATCGTCGACGACGGCGGCTACGGCATCCTGCGCGAGTACATGACGGACGCCTTCGGCGAGGCGACCGCCACCGAGCTGGCCCGCCCGGACTTCGTCGCCCTCGCCGGGTCCTTCGGCGTCCCGGGCGTCCGCACCTCACCCGAGGCCCTCGCCGCCGACCTGGCGAAGGCGCTCGCCGAACCCGGACCGTCCGTCGTCGTGCTCCCGGCGCAGCTGAGGATGTTCGCCCCGACGCACCTCTGACCGGAGCACCGGCGGGGGCGCCGGTGGGGGCACCCCCGCCGGCGCCCGCAGGGGCATCGGCGGGAAGGACACCGACGCGGAGGAGGCGCCGACACGGAGGAGGTCGGTGCGCGCCTGCTCAGCGCACGCCGGTCTTCTTCTCGATCACCGCTATCTGGTCCTCACGCCCCCGCAGGAACTCCGACTGCGAGGCAGGGTCGAGGGAACCCGGGAACTCCCTCGTCACCGGCATCGCGTCCGGCAGCAGCCCGAAGATCGTGTCCACCGCGCCGACCGGATGGACCCGCCGCGCCTCCATGTAGTGCTTGCCGGCGAGGGCCAGCGCCTCCCGGAGATGGCCCAGGGGTCTCCCGGCCGTCCTGGAGCGGTGGCCCTCCTCGCTCAGCCGCTGTCCGCCGCCCGGACTGAGCCGTTGCAGCACTTCGAGCACCGCGTACACCTGTCCGCTGCGGTACGCGTCCGTCCTCGTCGGTCCCTCGCTCATGGAGTCCCCCGCCCCCTTGTTCGTTGTCCGGTTATGCGTATTCGTGCTCGTCCTCGCACTCGTCCCAGAGAGGACGGTGCGACGCGGGCCGCGCCCCGTGGCAGAGCCGTCCGTCGACTTGGTAACCCAGCGTAGTCGGAGATCGAACGTCCGCCGGGGTCCGCCTTGTGACTTCAGTCGATCGAGTGAACACCCCGAGACCTTTGACGGGCATGTGTTGCAGCGGGATGAAATCCGCAGCCCAGGGCGTTGGTGCGTTGCGGAAGATCAGTGGGAACGAGCCACGCGAGCACACGTGTCGCAGGCGACGGCAGGGCGATCAGGAGGCATCGGTGGCGGGCGCGGAACACCAGGGAGCGGCACCACGGGATCCGCGGAGGCCCGGGAAGGCGAACGGTGCGAAGCCGAACGGTGCGAAGCCGAACGGTGCGAAGCCGAACGGTGCGAAGCCGAACGGTGCGAATCCGGCCGGCCCCGGGGCGCCCGGCCCCGAAGCACCGGCCCCGGGCACGTCCGGCCCGCAGGCGTCCGGCCCGCAGGCGTCCGGCCGGAAGGCCTCCGGTCCGGGCTCGTCCGCCCCGGGACCCCGCGGACGGGCGCCCCAGGGATGGGCCCGGCGGCTGACCGGCTACGCGTGGCGCTACCGCCGTGACGTTATCCTCGCCCTCGGTTCCTCCCTCGCCGGGATGGGCGTGATGGCCCTCGTCCCGCTGATCACCAAGGTGATCATCGACGACGTCGTCACCACGCACACCCGCTCGCTCGCCGTCTGGACCGGCCTGCTGATAGGGGCGGCGGTGGTCATCTACGTCACCGCGTTCGTCCGCCGCTACTACGGCGGCCGGCTCGCCCTCGACGTCCAGCACGACCTGCGCACCGAGATGTACGCGACCATCACCAAGCTCGACGGCAGACGTCAGGACGAGCTCTCCACCGGACAGGTCGTCGGGCGCGCCACCAGCGACCTCCAGCTCATCCAGAGCCTGCTCTTCATGCTCCCGATGACCATCGGGAACCTCCTGCTCTTCCTCGTCTCCCTGGTGATCATGGCGTGGCTCTCCCCGCTGCTGACCCTGGTCGCGGTCGCCGTCGCCCCCGCGATCTGGTTCATCGCCCGCCGCTCCCGTACCCGCCTCTTCCCGGCCACCTGGTACGCCCAGAGCCAGGCGGCGGCGGTCGCGGGCGTGGTCGACGGCGCCGTCTCCGGAGTCCGGGTCGTCAAGGGCTTCGGCCAGGAGGAGCAGGAGACCGGGAAGCTCCGCGAGGTGGGCCGCCGGCTCTTCGCCGGCCGGATGCGCACCATCCGGCTCAACGCCCGCTACACCCCGGCGCTCCAGGCGGTGCCCGCGCTCGGCCAGGTCGCGATGCTGGCGCTCGGCGGCTGGCTGGCGACCCGGGGCCAGATCACCCTCGGGACCTTCGTCGCGTTCTCCTCGTACCTCGCGCAGCTCGTCGGGCCGGTCCGGATGCTCGCCGTGGTCCTCACCGTGGGCCAGCAGGCCCGTGCCGGGGTGGACCGGGTGCTGGAGCTGATCGACACCGAGCCGACCTTCGCCGACGGCACGAAGGAGCTGCCGGCCGACGCCCCCGCCGGTGTCGAGTTCGACGACGTGAGCTTCGGTTACGGCACGCCCCCGGGCGCCCCCGGCGCGGATCCCGGCATCGGCGCGGACACCGGCGACGGCGAGGAGTCCGCCTACCGTCCCGTGCTCGACGGGTTCTCCCTCTCCATCGCCCCGGGCGAGACCGTCGCGCTGGTCGGCGCGTCCGGCAGCGGCAAGTCCACCGTCTCCCTGCTGCTGCCGCGCTTCTACGACGTGACGCGCGGCGCCGTCCTGGTCGGCGGGCACGACGTCCGCGAGCTGACCCTCGGCTCGCTGCGCGCCGCCATCGGGCTCGTCCCCGAGGACAGCTTCCTCTTCTCCGAGAGCGTGGGCGCCAACATCGCCTACGGGCGCCCCGACGCCACCCAGGAGGAGATCGAGGCCGCCGCCCGCGCCGCCCGGGCCGACCGGTTCATCGCCGACCTTCCGAAGGGGTACGACACCAAGGTCGGCGAGCACGGCCTCACCCTCTCCGGCGGGCAGCGCCAGCGCGTCGCGCTCGCCCGCGCGATCCTCACGGATCCCCGCCTCCTCGTCCTCGACGACGCCACCTCGGCGGTCGACGCCCGTGTCGAGCACGAGATCCACGAGACGCTCCGGCAGGTCATGGCGGGCCGCACCACCCTGCTCATCGCACACCGCCGGTCCACCCTCGGCCTCGCCGACCGCATCGCCGTCCTCGACGGCGGACGCCTCTCCGACATCGGCACCCACGAGGAGCTGCAGCGGCGCTCCGCGCTCTACCGGCGCCTGCTGACCGACCCGGACGAGCTGGGCGGCACCTCGCCCGGCCACCAGCCGGCGCCCGCCGTCCCGCCGCTGGAGGACGACCGCACGCTCCAGGAGGAGATGGAGGCGGAGTTCGACGCCGAACGCGGCATCACGCCCGCCCTCTGGATCCGCAAGGACCAGGGGCGCGACCGGGCGATCGCCGGGATGCCCGCCACCCCGGAGCTGCTCGCCCAGGTGGAGGCGCTGCCGCCCGCCACGGACCTCCCGGAGATCGACGAGGAGGGCGCCGTCCGGCCCGAGGACTCCTACGGACTGCGCCGGCTGCTGCGCGGCTTCGGGGCGGTGCTGCTGGTCAGCCTCGGGCTGGTCGCGGTGGACGCCGGGATGGGGCTCCTGCTGCCCGTACTGATCCGGCACGGCATCGACGAGGGCGTCACCCGGATGTCGACCGGGGCGATCTGGACGGCCTCGCTCCTCGGGCTGGCCGCCGTCGTCGTGCAGTGGGCCGCGCAGATCGGAGAGACCCGCAAGACCGGGCGCACCGGTGAGCGGGTGCTCTACTCGCTGCGGCTCAAGATCTTCTCCCAGCTCCAGCGGCTCGGCCTCGACTACTACGAGCGCGAGCTGACCGGCCGGATCATGACCAGGATGACGACCGACGTCGACGCGCTCTCCTCGTTCCTGCAGACCGGTCTGGTCACCGCGTTCGTCTCCGTCGTCACCTTCTTCGGGATCATGGCGGCGCTGCTGATCCTGGACGTGCAGCTGGCCCTCGTCGTCTTCGCCACCCTGCCGCTGCTGATCGCCGGGACCTTCGTCTTCCGCCGCAAGAGTGTGGCCGCCTACCAGCTCGCCCGTGAGCGCATCGGCGCGGTCAACGCCGATCTCCAGGAGTCCGTCTCCGGCCTGCGGATCGTGCAGGCGTTCAACCGCCAGCGGGACGGCGCGGCGCGGTTCGCGGAGCGCAGCACCCACTACCGGCAGGCCCGGGTGCGGGGACAGTGGCTCATCTCCGTCTACTTCCCCTTCGTGCAGCTGCTCTCCTCCGTCGCCTCGGCCGCCGTGCTGATCGTGGGTGCCGGCCGGGTGGACGACGGCACCCTGATGGTCGGTGCGCTCGTCGCCTACCTCCTCTACATCGACCTGTTCTTCGCCCCCGTGCAGCAGCTCTCCCAGGTCTTCGACGGCTACCAGCAGGCCACCGTCTCCCTCGGCCGCATCCAGGAGCTGCTGCGGGAACCCACCTCCACCGCCGATCCGGACGCGCCGGTGGAGCTCTCCGAGCTGCGCGGCGACATCGCGTTCGAGAACGTCTCCTTCGCCTACGGGGACGAGGAGGAGGCACTGACCGGAGTCGACCTGCGCATCCCGGCCGGGCAGACCGTGGCGTTCGTCGGTGAGACCGGCGCGGGGAAGTCGACGCTGGTCAAGCTGGTCGCCCGGTTCTACGACCCGACGTCCGGCAAAGTCACCGCGGACGGCACCGATCTGCGCCTGCTCGACATGACGGCCTACCGGCACCACCTCGGAGTCGTACCGCAGGAGTCGTACCTCTTCCCCGGCACGGTCCGCGACGCCATCGCGTACGGCGTTCCGGACGCCTCCGACGCCCGGGTGGAGGCGGCGGCCCGCGCGGTCGGCGCGCACGACATGATCGCCACGCTGGACGGCGGGTACCTCCACGAGGTCGCCGAGCGGGGCCGCAACCTCTCCGCCGGGCAGCGCCAGCTCATCGCGCTCGCCCGTGCCGAACTGGTCGACCCCGACGTGCTGCTCCTCGACGAGGCGACCGCCTCCCTGGACCTCGCCAGCGAGGCCCTCGTCAACCAGGCCACCGACCGGCTCACCGGCCGCCGCACCACGCTCGTCGTCGCGCACCGGCTGACCACGGCCGCGCGCGCGGACCGGGTCGTGGTGATGGAGCACGGCCGGGTGGTGGAGGACGGTTCGCACGACGAACTCCTCGCCCTGGAGGGCCCGTACGCCCGGCTGTGGCGCACCTTCATAGGGGAGGACGAGCCCGCGGCGGTCTGAGTACCCCTCCCCCGGCGCGGCCCGCGCGCCGCGCCCGGGGGACAACCGGGTCTGGCGTGACGCGTGTTGATCCCGCTAGGTTCACGGCCAACGTCGTGAACCCAGGGGAGTGTGTATGCGCAAGACGCTCAGAGGTGCTCTGTCGCTCGCGTTGCTGATCGGCACGGTCGGTGCGACAGGCGTCTCGGCCGGTGCGGCCACCGCCGCGCAGCCGGCCGCGGAACAGGCGGTCACCCCGCTCGCCGCCGACAGCGCGGACAGCGCCGACATCAAGGACCGCATCCTCGCGATACCGGGGATGAGCCTGATCGAGGAGAAGCCGGTCACCGGCTACCGCTACTTCGTCCTCAACTACACGCAGCCGATCGACCACCGCCACCCGTCCCGGGGGACCTTCCAGCAGCGGATCACCCTGCTGCACAAGGACACCTCGCGGCCCACGGTCTTCTACACCAGCGGGTACAACGTCTCCACCTCGGCGAGCCGCAGCGAACCGACCCGGATCGTCGACGGCAACCAGGTCTCGCTGGAGTACCGCTTCTTCACGCCCTCGCGCCCCCAGCCCGCCGACTGGTCGAAGCTCGACATCTGGCAGGCCGCCAGTGACCAGCACCGGGTGTTCACCGCGCTGAAGAAGATCTACGACCGGAAGTGGCTGGCGACCGGCGGCTCCAAGGGCGGCATGACCGCCACCTACTTCGAGCGCTACTACCCGAAGGACATGGACGCCGTCGTCGCCTACGTCGCGCCGAACGACGTGGTGAACGACGAGGACTCGGCGTACGACCGCTTCTTCCGGACGGTCGGTACGAAGGAGTGCCGCGACAAGCTGAGCGCCGTCCAGCGCGAGGCACTGATCCGGCGTGCGCCCCTGGAGGAGAAGTACGCGGCGTACGCGGCGGAGAACGGCTACACCTTCACCACCGTGGGCACCCTGGACAAGGCGTACGAAGCCGTCGTCATGGACTACGTCTGGGCCTTCTGGCAGTACAGCAAGGTCGCCGACTGCGCGGCCCTGCCGGCCGACGCCACGACCGCCACCGACCAGGAGATCTGGGACTCGGTCGACGGGATCTCCGGCTTCTCCGCCTACGCCGACCAGGGGCTCTCCACCTACACGCCGTACTACTACCAGGCAGGCACCCAGCTCGGCTCGCCCGACATCGAGCAGCCGTGGCTCGGCACGCTGAGCCGTTACGGCTACCAGCCGCCGCGCAACTTCGTGCCGCGTTCCATCCCCATGACCTTCCAGCGGGGCGTCATGCGGGACGTGGACTCCTGGGTCACCCACCACGCCACCCGGATGATGTACGTCTACGGACAGAACGACCCGTGGGGCGCCGAGCGGTTCGGCCCCGGCAGGGGCTCCCGCGACAGCTACGTCTACACCGCGCCCGGTGCCAACCACGGCGCCAACGTGGCGGGTCTGGTGGCCGACGAGAGCGCGGAGGCCACCGCGACCATCCTGCGCTGGGCGGGCGTCACCCCGGCGGCCGTGGTCGCCGACCCGGCGAAGGCCGCGCCACTGGCGAGGTACGACACCCGGCTCGACCACCAGGACGCGCAGCTGAACCGGCAGCGCACCCTGCACCCCTGACCGGCCCGGAAACCGCGACCGGCGCGCGCCCGCTTCCACAGCGGGCGCGCGCCGGTCGCGTTCTCGGGACGATCCGGACGTGCGGGACGGATTCAGTAGGACAGGCCGTACCCCACCGGGTACAGCACCTGCGAGGGGTCGTCCGCGCGCTGCACCGGGACGGGCAGCCGCCCGCCCGGCTCGGCGTGGCCCGCGATCACCCGTGCGGCGGCGCGCAGTTCGACATCGGTCCAGGAGTACGCCGCGAGGCTCGCCGCGTACCCCGTTCCGGCCAGTCGCGCGATGTCGTACGGGTTGCGGATGGCGACCGTGACGACCGGGACCCCGGTCGCGGCCAGCGCGCTCACCAGGGTGCGCTGCGAGCCGGTCGCCGTCACGTTGTACGTGCCGACCACGACCGCGTCCTTGCCGGCCGCCGCCGCCACCGCTTCGGCGATCTTCGCCTGGGTCGGCGCCGTACCGGTGGACAGGGCCGTCGCCGTGTGGCCCAGCGCGGTGAACTCCGCGGCCAGCGTGGTGGTCGGCGGACCCGTCGTACCGGACGGGGAGGCCGGGTCCGCGCCCACCACCAGGAGGTTCCTGTGGCTGCGCCGGGAGAGCGGCAGCAGCCCGGTGGGGTTGGCGAGCAGGGTGGTGGTGTGTTCGGCGATCCGGTCGGCGGCGGCGAGATGGGCCCGGGTGCCTACGACCCTGTCCACCTGCGAGTCCTTGACGAACGGATCCCGGAAGAGGCCGAGTTTCGCCTTCAGCCGCAGAATGCGCAGAACCGATTCCTCAATGCGGGCCTCGGTGAGTTCGCCCGAGCGCACGGCGGTGAGCACGGCGTTCCACGCGACGTCGAGGCCGGGCGGGTTCAGCAGCTGGTCCACACCCGCCTTCAGCGCCAGCACGGGGACGCGCTCGTCGCCGTACTTGGTGCGCACGCCCTCCATGCCCAGCGCGTCCGTCACCACCACCCCGTCGTAGCCCAACTCCTCGCGCAGGATGCCGGTGAGGATCGGCCGGGAGAGGGTCGCCGGATCCTCCGACGGGTCGAGCGCCGGGACCACGATGTGCGCCGTCATGATCGAGTCGATGCCCGCCGCGATCGCCGCCCGGAACGGCGGGGCGTCCAGCTCGGACCACTGCTCGCGGGTGTGGGTGATGACGGGCAGCCCGGTGTGACTGTCGGTACTGGTGTCACCGTGGCCCGGGAAGTGCTTGGCCGTCGAGGCGATCCCCGCCCCCTGATACCCCTTCACCTGCGCGGCGACCATCCCCGCCACGGAGCCGGGATCGGAGCCGAACGACCGCACGCCGATCACCGGGTTGGCCGGATTGACGTTGACGTCGGCGTCGGGCGCGTAGTTCTGGTTGATGCCGAGGGCGGCCAGTTCGGCGCCCGCGATCTGACCGGCCCGGCGGGCGTCGGCCCGCGAGCCACCCGCGCCCAGCGCCATCGCGCCCGGCAGCAGGGTGGCCGGTTCGCCGACGCGGCAGACGATGCCGTGCTCCTGGTCGGTGGAGACCAACAGCGGCACCTTGGAGGGCCCGGCGAGCCCGGCCCGCTGGATGCCGTTGGAGAGCGCGGCGATCTGGTGCGGGTCGCGGGTGTTGTGCGCCCAGGCGAAGTAGATGATGCCGCCGACGTGGTACTTCGCGATCATCTCGGCGGCGGTACGGACCCCGATCTCGGCGAGGTTGGCGTCGATGTCCGCCTGGTCCGGCGCGGTGGCGGAGTGTCCGTACACCCGCATCACGAAGAGCTGGCCGACCTTCTCCTCGAGGCTCATCCCGGCGACGATCCGCCGGAGCCGTTCCACGGGGACGCCCCGGGAGTCCGTCGACGGGGAGGCGGGTGAGCCCGTCCGGTCCGCCGCGGCGGCGCCCGGGACGGTGACCGTGCCGGTGGCCGCGGCCGCCGCGGTGGCCGCCGCAGCGGCGAGGAGGGTGCGTCTGGAGGTGCGGTGGTGCACGTGAGCCCCTTCCGGTACTGAAAGAAACTTCCAAGACAGTACGGATATAGGGAAAGTAACTTCCGGTCAAGGGCCCTCGCCCGGCCGCGCCGCCCCGGTGCCGGAGGATTGCGGGCAAACCGGCGCGGCGCCCCCGCAGCCGCACGCCCGCCCGGAGGCCGGGCGCCTCCCGCGGGCCGGGGCCTTTCCGGCGCCTGTCCGGAGGCCGGGCGCCTCCCACGGGCCGGGGCCTTTCCGCGCGCCGCGTCCGGTCGTCAGGTCAGACCGATCGCCCGCCCGTGCGCGAGCAGCGCCGCGACCGCCGCCGTGATCGCCGGACGCCGGGCCGCCCCCGTCCGCCAGAGGGCGTACAGCCTGCGCACCGGTACGGGGTCGAGTCGCACCGCGACCACGCCCTCCGGCAGTGGCCCGCGGCCCAGGCGCGGGATCATCGCGACCCCCAGCCCGGCGGAGACGAGGGCGAGCTGGGTGTGGTTCTCCTCCGCCCGGTGCCGGATGTCGGGTTCGTACCCCGCCGCCCGCAGCGTCCGCAGGAGCCAGTCGTGGCAGACCGTGCCGGGCGGCTGGCAGATCCACCGCTCCCGCGCCAGCTCCTCGCGCAGCACCGCCGTGCGCCCCGCCAGCGGGTGGCCGCGCGGTACCAGCAGATCGCACCGGTCGTCACCGATCACCGCCTGGTCCAGCCCTTCCGGCGCGGGCAGCGGCGCGATGTCCCAGTCGTGCGCGACCGCCAGATCGATCACACCCTTCGCCACCAGGTCCACCGACAGATGCGGGTCCACCTCGGTCAGCCGGGCGTCCAGCGTCGGATGGTCGCGGTCCAGGCCGGAGAGGACGCCCGGCAGCAGGCCGCGTGCGGCGGACGCGAAGGCGCCGATCGACAGGGTGCCCGTCGGCCGGCCCCTGCGCTCCTCCAGCGTCGTCTGTGCCCGCTCCATGATGGTCAGCAACTCCTGTGCCGTGGCAGCGAGATGAATCGCCTCCTCGGTCAGTGCGATGCCGCGCCCGCGCCGCTCCAGCAGGGTCGTCCGGGTCTCCCGCTCCAACTTGGTGATCTGCTGGGAGATCGCGGACGGGGTGTACCCGAGCGCCGAGGCGGCTCCGGCGACCGAACCGTGCACCGACACGGCGTGCAGGGCGCGCAACCGGGCGAGATCGAGCATCGTGTCCTCCAGGAAAGCGGAACGCGTGAGCGATGCTTCATCTCACCATGAAGAAAGGCGTGCTGGTGCTAAAGAGTCGCCACGGGTGATGCTCGGCCCATGCGCCCCTTCCACATCGCCCTGGCCGTCCTCGTCGCCGCCCTCTGGGGAGTGAACTTCGTCGTCATCGAACTGGGCCTCGACCACTTCCCCCCGCTCCTCTTCTCCGCCCTGCGCTTCCTGGTCGCCGCGCTGCCCGCCGTCTTCTTCGTCGGACCGCCCAAGGTCGCGTGGAAGTGGATCGTGGGCGTCGGACTCGCGCTCGGGGTGGCCAAGTTCGGCCTGCTCTTCGTCGGCATGGACCAGGGGATGGACGCCGGGCTCTCCTCGCTCGTCCTCCAGGTCCAGGCCGTCTTCACCGCGCTCTTCGCCGCACTCGCCCTCGGCGAACGGCCCGGCGGGGTGCGAGTGGCGGGGATGACCGTGGCGCTCGCGGGGATCGGGGTGGCCGCGGCCGACGAGGGGGCGAGCGGGCCGGTGCTCGCGTTCGTGCTGGTGGTGGCGGCAGCGGCCTGCTGGGGCGTCTCCAACGTCCTCACCCGCAGAGCCGCCCCGCCCGACTCCCTCAACTTCATGGTGTGGGTCTCGACCGTTCCCGTCCTGCCGCTCCTCGGCCTCTCGCTGCTCTTCGAGGGCTGGGACCGGGACGCGGACGCCGTCGCCGCGATGGACTGGACCGGCGCCGGGGTGGTCGTCTACGTCGCCTGGATCTCCACCGTCTTCGGCTTCGGGGCCTGGGGGTACCTGCTGCGCCACCACCCGGCCACCTCGGTCGCGCCGTTCACCCTGCTCGTGCCCGTCTTCGGGATGTCCTCGGCGGCGCTGCTGCTGGACGAGTCGGTGAGCCCGCTGCGGTGGTGCGCGGCGGCGCTGCTGGTCGGCGGGGTGGCCGTGACGTCCCTCGCGGGGCGCGGTCCCGCGACCGGTCCCGTGACGGTGGCCGCGGCGGGACCGGAGGCCGCGGCCGCGAGGGACACGCGGGACGTACGGGAAACACGGGACTGGCGGGAAACGCGGGACGTGCAGGAAACGCGGGAGGCGCGGGCCTGAACGACCCGCGCCTCCCGTACGCCCTCGCGCTAGGCTCCCGCGCCGGGTCCCTCCTGCTTCGGCGCGCCCACCCGGAGCAGGAACTCGCGACCGGCCGCGAGCAGTCCCGGCAGCTCCGGGACCTGGGGGTACCAGCGCTTCTCGTACTCCCAGCAGACCCAGGTGTCCGGGGCCAGCGTGTCCAGGCACGCGGCCAGCGGCAGCACGCCCTCGCCGAGCGCCAGCGGCGTGGTGTCCTCGGCCGAGGCGATGTCCTTGACCTGTACGTAGCCGAGGTACGGGGCCAGCACCAGGTGGCTGTCGAGCGGGCTCTCACCGGAGAGCCAGGTGTGCATCACGTCCCAGATCACGCCGACCCCGGCGTGCCCGACCGTCCCGACGACGCGGGCGGCGTCGGCGCCGGCCCGGTGCGAGTCATGGGTTTCCAGCAGGATCGTCACCCCCTGGTCCACGGCCCGGGCCGCCGCGGCCCCGAGCCGCCGGGCCGCCGCCGCGTCGGCGGCCTCCGGGTCCTGGTCGCCGCCGCCGGGGAAGACCCGGACGTACGGCGCGCCGAGGTCGCGGGCGAGTGTCACCAGTTCGGCGACCTGCGCCACCACCGCCTCGTCCTCCCCCTCCGCCGCGACCCGGACGTACCCGGCCACGGTGAGGATCTGGACGCCGCCCCTGGCGAACTCCTCGACCACCTGGGCGCGTTCGGTCGCCGAGAGCCCGGGGTGTACCGGCTCCTCCGGGTGCGCGCGCAGCTCCACCCCCTGGTAGCCGTGCTCGACGGCCAGTCGGACGACCTCGTCGATGGGCGTCCCCGGCACTCCGAGGGTCGAGAAAGCGAGCTTCACGTGCGTGTTCCTTCCATCGTTCCGTATCACCGCGCCGCACCGGCGTTTCCGTGTCACCGCGCCGCACCGGCGTTCCGTGTCACCGCGCCGTGCCGGGTGCCCGGCTTCTGCCACCGTCCGGGGCGGGCGGCGGACGCGGGGCGGCCGGAGTCACCCCTACCCGTACCCCTGCCCGCCACCCGGAACCCGACGCGTGCACCACCGTACAGACAGCGCTTTCTACGGCCACTTTCCGCGCGCGACGGAGATGGGGCCCCGTCCCCGCCGCGACGGGGCGGCGTCCCGTCGGCGGCGGGGCCTCTTCCCGCGGGGGAGCGGCCGTCGGAGCCCGGGAGCGGCCGTCGGGCCGTGCCGGGGACCTCCGGGAATCACCCGCGCGGCGGAGCCGTCGAGCCGCGCACCATCAGCTCCGCCGCGATGGTCGCGATGCCGCCGGGCGGCGGGTTCTCCGTGCCCATGGCCAGCCGTCCCGCCCGCGCCCCCGCCTCGTGGAGCGGCAGCCGGACGGTGGTGAGCGCCGGCACGGTGTCCACGGAGAACGGCAGGTCGTCGAAGCCGGCCACCGAGACGTCCTCGGGGATGCGCAGACCCTGTTCCCGTACGGCCGCGCTCGCGCCCAGGGCCACCGAGTCGTTGGCGCCGACGACGGCGGTCACCCCCGGCTCGCGCCGCAGGAGTTCGAGGGTCGCCTCGTAACCGGAGCGGCGGTCGTAGGGGCCGTACACGGTGAGCCGGTCCTCCGCGGGGGTCCCGTCCGCGGACCCGTCCCCGTCGAGGAGCCCGGCCGCCCGCATCGCCGCGCGGTGGCCCTCCAGGCGGTGGCGGGTGGTGGTGCGCTCCTGGGGGCCCGCGACGTAGCCGATCCGGCGGTGGCCCAGCGAGATGAGGTGCTCGGTGAGGCGCCGGCCCCCGCCCCGGTTGTCGAAGGTGAGGGCGGCCGTGACGGCGTCGTTCTCGGGCAGCGGGGGCCGCCCGCAGAAGACGATCCGGGTGCCCGCGTCGGCGAGCCGCCCCAGCTTCGCGGCCATCGCGGCCTGGTGCCGGGGGTCCTCCAGCGCGCCGCCGGTCAGCACGACGGCCGCCGCGCGCTGGCGCTGGAGGAGGGTGAGATAGGTCAGCTCGCGTTCGGGGGAACCGCCGGTGTTGCAGACGACGGCCAGCTTCTCGCCACCCGCCCGGGCGGAGCCGTCGCCCGGGACGCCGATCTCCGACTGCGCCGCGCCCGCCATGATGCCGAAGAACGGGTCCGCGATGTCGTTGACCAGGATGCCGACCAGGTCGGAGGTGGCCGCCGCGAGCGAGCTGGCCGGTCCGTTGAGCACGTAGTCCAGGTCGTCCACCGCACGCAGCACGCGGTCGCGCGTCGTCGCGGCGACCGGGTAATTGCCGTTCAGCACGCGGGAGACGGTGGCCGGGGACACCCGGGCGCGTGCCGCGACGTCCGCCAGGGTGACTGTCATCGTGTCGGTTCTCCTCGGAGGTTGGTCACGGCGCCCCTCTTGTCCGGGCCGCTGTCGGCAGGCTAGCTTCTTACACGATAGAAAGCGCTTGCTACGGCAGTACGGAGGGAACTTTCGTGACACGCAGGACTGTGCGCATCGCCATGAACGGCGTGACGGGTCGTATGGGATACCGGCAGCACCTGGTGCGCTCGATCCTCGCGATCCGCGAGCAGGGCGGCCTCGACCTCGGCAACGGGGACGTGCTCTGGCCCGAGCCGGTGCTCGTCGGCCGCCGCGCCCACGCGCTGGAGGAGCTGGCCGCCCGGCACGGACTCACCGAGTGGTCGACCGACCTGGACGCCGTCCTCGCGGACGAGTCCATCGACATCTACTTCGACGCCCAGGTCACCCAGGCGCGCGTCGAGGCGATCAAGAAGGCGGTCGCCGCCGGCAAGCACATCTACACCGAGAAGCCCACCGCCACCGATGTGGAGGGCGCCCTCGACCTCGCCCGTCTCGCCCGGGACGCCGGCATCAAGCACGGCGTGGTCCAGGACAAGATCTTCCTGCCGGGCCTGCTCAAGCTGAAGCGCCTCATCGACGGCGGCTTCTTCGGCGAGATCCTCTCCGTGCGCGGCGAGTTCGGCTACTGGGTCTTCGAGGGCGACTGGCAGGAGGCGCAGCGCCCCTCGTGGAACTACCGCTCCGAGGACGGCGGCGGCATCGTCGTGGACATGTTCCCGCACTGGGAGTACGTGCTCCACGAGCTGTTCGGCAAGGTCACCACCGTGCAGGCGCACGTCCAGACGCACGTCCCGCAGCGCTGGGACGAGCAGGGCAAGCCGTACGCCGCGACCGCCGACGACGCCGCGTACGGCATCTTCCAGCTGGAGGGCGGCGCCGTCGCCCAGATCAACTCCTCCTGGACCGTGCGCGTCAACCGCGACGAGCTGGTCGAGTTCCAGGTCGACGGGACCCACGGCAGTGCCGTCGCCGGCCTGCGCAACTGCCGCGTCCAGCACCGCTCGGCCACCCCGAAGCCGGTCTGGAACCCCGACCTCCCCGTCACCGAGTCCTTCCGGGACCAGTGGCAGGAGGTCCCCGACAACGACACCTTCGACAACGGCTTCAAGGCCCAGTGGGAGCTGTTCCTGCGTCACGTCGTCCTCGACGAGGCGTACGCCTGGGACCTGATGGCCGGCGCCCGCGGCGTGCAGCTCGCCGAGCTGGGCCTCAAGTCGGCCGCCGAGGGCCGGCGCTTCGACGTACCGGAGCTGACCCTGTGACGATCCACCTCCCGCACGGGGCGTACGAGCCCCGCACCACCCCCCTGGACCTGGCCCCCGGCGGCTCCCCTCTGGTCTCGCGCACGGTCTTCTCCGCCGCCCACGTCGTCGCCGACCCGTACGCCGACGTCAGCCCCGACGGGCCCGCCGCGATCGACTGGGACGCCACCCTCGCCTTCCGCCGCCACCTCTGGTCGCACGGGCTCGGGGTCGCGGAGGCGATGGACACCGCCCAGCGCGGCATGGGCCTGGACTGGGCCGGCGGAGCCGAGCTGATCCGCCGCTCCGCCGCCGAGGCGAAGGCCGTCGGCGGCCGGATCGCCTGCGGGGTCGGCACCGACCAGCTGACCGGACCGGCCACCCTCGCCGAAGTCCGCGCCGCGTACGAGGAGCAGCTCGCCCTCGTCGAGGGGAGCGGCGCCCAGGCCATCCTGATGGCCTCGCGCACGCTCGCCGCCGTGGCCCGGGGGCCCGAGGAGTACGCGGACATCTACGCCCACCTGCTGCGCCAGGCCACCGAGCCGGTCGTCCTGCACTGGCTGGGCCCGATGTTCGACCCGGCGCTGGAGGGGTACTGGGGCTCGTCGGACCTCGACGCGGCCACCGACACCTTCCTCAAGATCATCGCCGAGCACCCGGACAAGGTCGACGGCATCAAGATCTCGCTGCTCGACGCGGCCCGCGAGATCGACGTGCGCCGCCGGCTGCCCAGCGGCGTCCGCTGCTACACCGGCGACGACTTCAACTACCCCGAGCTGATCGCGGGCGACGCACGCGGCTTCAGCCACGCCCTCCTCGGCATCTTCGACCCGCTCGGCCCGCTCGCCGCGCACGCCGTACGGGTCCTCGACACCGGCGACACCCAGGGCTTCCGGGACCTGCTGGACCCGACGGTCGAACTCTCCCGCCACCTCTTCCAGGCGCCCACCCGCTTCTACAAGACGGGCGTGGTCTTCCTCGCCTGGCTGGCCGGGCACCAGGAGCACTTCACGATGGTCGGCGGCCTGCAGTCGGCCCGCTCGCTGCCCCACCTCGCCAAGGCGTACGAACTCGCCGACCGCCTCGGCCTGTTCCCCGACCCGGAGCTCGCGGAGAGCCGGATGCGGGCCCTGCTCACCGTCCAGGGAGGAACCCGATGAGCGACGGGACCGGCGTCGGCCGTCTGTCCATCAACCAGGAGACCATCAGGCAGTGGTCCCTGGAGGAGCTCGCCGAAGGATGCGTGAAGGCGGGCGTCGGCCACGTGGGCCTGTGGCGCGAGCCCGTGCAGAAGTACGGCGTCGAGCGCGCCGGCCGGCTCTTCGCCGACGCGGGCCTCACCGTCACCAGCCTCTGCCGGGGCGGCTTCCTCACCGCGACCGAGCCGGTGGAACGGGCCCGCGCCCTGGACGACAACCGGGCGGCGATCGACGAGGCGGCGGGCGTCTCCACGGACACCCTGGTCCTCGTCTCGGGCGGCCTGCCCGAGGGCAGCAAGGACCTCGTCGGGGCCCGCGAACGCATCGCCGACGCCCTCGCCGAACTCGCTCCCTACGCGGCCGAGCGCGGGATCCGTCTCGCCATCGAGCCGCTGCACCCGATGTTCGCGTCCGACCGGTGCGTGGTCTCGACCCTCTCCCAGGCGCTGGACCTCGCGGAACGCTTCCCGGCCGAGCAGGTCGGCGTGGTCGTCGACGCGTACCACATCTGGTGGGACGACCAGGCTCCCGCGCAGATCGCCCGCGCCGGTGCCGGTGGCCGTATCCACTCCTTCCAGCTGGCCGACTGGATCACCCCGCTCCCCGCGGGTGTCCTGCTGGGCCGGGGTCAGCTCGGCGACGGGAGCGTGGACTTCCGCGCGATGCGCGCACGGGTGGAGGCGACGGGCTTCGACGGCCCGATCGAGGTGGAGATCTTCAACGAGGAGCTGTGGGCCCGCGACGGCGGCGACGTCCTCGCCGAAGTGGCCGCCCGCTTCCGCGAGCACGCCTGCTGAGAGCGGGCCGCCGCGCCGGGATCCGGATCATGGTCCCCGGCGGGATCCGCCGGCCCGGATCCGCGGCGGGTCCGGCCCGGATCCCGTAGCGGGATCCGCCCTGGACCCGCAGTGGGATCCGGCCCGGATCCCGCTGCGGATCGCGCCTGTGGGAGCGCTCTCCAGGATCATGGCAAAGGAATGGTCAAGGCGTGCAACCCTTGGCCCCCTTGCCCGGTCACACTGTGCGTCGGGGCTTCCGGGGGAGGGGTCCGGGGGGAACGGGAAGGCCCGACGGGGGGAAAACGAGAGGGGTCCGGCCGCGAGGCCGGGCCCGTTTCGTTTTTCCGGAAGCAGCGTCGCCGCCCTCCCCGCCCGGGGCCGTTGTCCGCCCTCGGCTTCTCCCGGCGGGTAGCCCGCGTGCGACATCTCCGGTGCGCCGACGGCTACACCACCGCGCCCCGTGCCTCGTAAACTCGGACGGACGCCCACCCCTCCCGTGCGCACCGGGCCCCCACCGGGTCCGCCCGCCCCCGCCGCGACGAGGCCACCGAGGTCCACCCCTCCGACACCACCCCGCGCCGGCCACTCCTTGCCCGACACGGACTCTCGCGTCCCGGAAGGAACCGTCAGCAGCCATGTACGTCTCCCGCGTCACCATCGAGAACATCAAGTCGTTCGACGGACCGCGAAAAGTCGACCTGACCCTGACCCGCCCGGACGGCTCGCACGCCGGGTGGACGGTCCTCGCCGGCCGCAACGGCGCCGGGAAGACCACCCTGCTGCGCGCCCTGGCCTTGGCCCTGAGCGGACCGGTGGCCGCCCGCGGCCTGGTCCAGGGCTTCGAGAACTGGGTCACGCGCGGCGCGGAGTCGGGCAGCGCCTCGGCGGAGATCATCCGGGACAAGGACTTCGACAAGTTCACCGCCTCGGGCCGCACCCAGAACAAGTTCGGCACCGGACTGCGCTGGACGCCCCCCGGCGAATCGTCGGCGACCGGGCGCAAGAGCGCGCAGCCCGCGCTGGGCGAGATCCGGAACAACTCCCGTACCCAGAGCGCCAGCGCCGCCCAGCGCGGGCCGTGGGCCGACAACCCGGTGGGCTGGTTCTGCGCCGCCTACGGCCCCTTCCGGCGGATGGCCGGCGGCTCGGGCGACGTACAGCGGCTGATGCTGGCCTCGGGACCGGTGGCCCGGCAGGCGAGCCTCTTCCACGAGGACGCCTCCCTCGCGGAGGGCGTCGCCTGGCTGATCGAGCAGCATCTGCGCGCGCTCGAAGGCCGGGAGGGCGCGTCGGCCCTCAAGGAGGCCGCCCTGTCCGTCCTCGGCGACGGTCTCCTCCCGGACGGCTACCGCATCAAGGATGTCGACTCCGAAGGGCTCTGGGTCACCCGGGGCGGCCACCGCTTCCCGCTGCGGGAGATGAGCGACGGGTTCCGTACGGTCGCCGCCCTCGTCGTCGACCTGCTCAAGCAGATCCACGACACCTTCGGGGACCACGCGCTGGGAGGCGGCGGCGACGGCCCGAGCCCGCTCCAGGTCCCCGGAGTCGTCATCATCGACGAGATCGACGCCCACCTCCACGTCTCCTGGCAGCGCCGCATCGGACCCTGGCTGACCACGCACTTCCCCAACATCCAGTTCATCGTCACCACCCACAGCCCGTACATCTGCCAGGCCGCGGACCCCGGCGGCCTGATCCGGCTGCCCGGCGTGGACGAGGGAGCCGCTCCCGAAGTGGTACCGGAGGACCTGTACGAACGGGTCGTCTACGGCAGCGGCGACGACGCGGTCCTCTCCGACCTCTTCGGCCTCGACACCCCGTACTCGGAACGGGCCGAGTACGCGCGCGCGGAGTTCGTGGCCCTGGAGTCCAAGGTGTACGAGGGCGACACCTCACCCGAGACCGTCGCCCGGTACAAAGAGCTGAAGAGCCTCCTGACCAGCTCCCCGACGGCCCGCGCCCACGAGGTCTCCGCCCGGCTCTACCGGATCGCCGATCAGGTCCATGACGACGGATCCGAGGGCAGCGTTTCCGGGGGCGGCGTTCGCGAGGACGGCGGAGAGGCCGGCGAGGAGAAGTGATCCGGATGGTCCGCTCCGAACTGCCCCTGGAGACCCAGGAACACTTGGCGACGTACACCCGGCAGATCGCGGACACGACGGAGTCCGACCGCAAGGCCACCGCGATAGGTCTGTGGGGCCGCTTCGCCGTACGCCGACGGGTGCGCCCCGGAGTGCTCGCCGCTCTCACCGGCATGGCACCCGGCCACCAACGCTGCATGTACTGCGGCGACAGCCAGGGCACCGATATCGACCACTTCGAGCCGAAGAGCCAGGCGCCGCTGCGCACCTTCGACTGGACCAACTACCTGCTCGCCTGCTCCTACTGCAACAGCAACCAGAAACGGGACCTGTTTCCGCGCTCCCCCCGGGACGGCAGCCCGCTCCTCCTCGACCCCACCCTCGACGACCCCCTGCACCACCTGCGACTCGTGCTGCCGCTCTGTACGTACCGGGGCCTCAGCGCGCAGGGCGACGCCTGCATAGAGGTGTTCGGCCTCAACCGGCGCGGCGTCCTCGTCGCCGGCCGCCGAACCGCCTACGCGACGGCCAAGCAGTCCGTCGAACTCTGGCGCATCGCCACCGACCGGGGCCAGCACACCAAAGCCGACGAGGTGGCCCGCGTCGCCTGGGACCGCCCGCTGGCGGACGTACTCGCCGCGATGTTCCACCAGTCCGGACACCCGGCGGCCGACGTGCTCTTCGACGGCGAGGAGGAGACTCTGGCACTGCTGCGGGAACCGGAGTTGCGGGCGAGCTTTCTGGCGCGGGCGTGAGGATGCGACCGTGGCGAGGGAGTAGGTGAGCAACGGCGATCTCAGGCGCTGAGACCGCTGCTCTTTACGGCGTCGAGAAACGTCGACCAGCCGTGGGCGGAGAAGAGCAGAACAGGGCCGTCAGCGGTCTTGCTGTCACGAACGGGGATCAGGGTGTGGCCGCTCGCGACCTCGAGGCACTCGCCCGAATTGGCTCCGCTGTAACTCGACTTGTACCAGCCGGTCAAAGTCTCATCAGCGCTGTGCATGTTCGTGTTCCTCCGCGATGGCCCTGACCAGTGCCACTGAATCCAGATGCGAAACGGCATCTCCCAGAGCCAGAGAGTAGTCCGTGTGGCAAGCCTCGACCTGTGTGCGGTCGTCGAGCAGATTGCCCGTGTAGAGGCCCTCGACGTACGCGACGGGCGCCGCGTTCGTGAAGTTCAGCAGGTAGAGCATGCCTTCCATCAGCGCATGCGCGCCGACCTCGAAGGTCAGAACGTGGAGCCGGAGGCGACCGCAGTCGGCCATGTCCGCGATCTTGCGCAACTGCTCAGCCATCACACGGTGGCCGCCGACGCGTCGCCTGAGTACTGCTTCGTCGAGCAACGTCCAGGCAATGGGACCGGACGTGCCCTGAAGCAGCATCCCGCGCTCCAGACGGTTGGTCACCGCGGTGTCGAGATCGTCCTGAGTGAAATTCGTCCGTGCGGACTTGAACACCGCGCGTGCGTACTCGGGCGTCTGAAGGAGGCCAGGCACTAGTTGAGATCCGTACTGTCGAATCTCAGTGGCTTCCTTCTCCAGTTCGGCGACGGTCGCGAAGTAGTCGGCATACTTCGATTCCAGGTCCTCCAGCCACCTGACAAAGAACCCGTCAGACCTCAGCGCGATGTCGATCCGCTGCGCGTCATCAGGTTTCGGTAGGCGTCGTCCCGCCTCGTAGTGGCTGATCAGCGTCGGCGAACAGACTACTTGTTCGCCCAACTCCTCCTGCGTCAGGGCGGCAGCGATCCGTCGCAGCCTCAGCTCCTCCCCGTACTTTTGCCTCGGAGTCCGAGGCTTCCGGTCCACTGTCATGCGGTACCAACTCCCCTGTTGCTGACGGGCGGGCTGTCAAGCCGAAACCCCTGGCAGAGTAGCCACCCGCGACCTCACTCTGTGATGGATTCACCACGGAACGCACCCGTTCGTGGCTGTCGGTCATCAGAAGGAGAGAACACAGAGATGAAGGACCTCGTCCGCCGGGTCACCGGTTCGTTGAAGTGGCTGGTGAGCCCCGCTCCGGCCGCCGTTCGGTGCCCCCGCCCGCACCCGTCCGGTCCGACCACTCGCCGTACCGGCGGGCGTCCGCTGCGCGGCGAGGACAACGCACTCGTCCGCCCTTACCTCCTGGCGCACGAGCAGCGTGCCGACCGGCTCATGGCCACCCTCCGTTCCACCCCCGTCGCCGGAGCCGCGGCATGACCGGCGTGCACCGCGCAGGCGGCACCTTCCGGCTGCTGCCCTGGACCGGAGCCGGCGGCAAGCCGGCCTACGTACGGGGCGACGGCACCGGCTACGTCTCGCGGCTCGCCGACAACATCGAGAGCGTCCAGCTCGGCATGGCGGGCGACCTGCTCGGCCACGCCACCGCGCTGCTGGCGGACCAGCGGGTCACCGGGGCCGAGTTGCGATTCCTCGCCAACCGGCTCAGCGAGTCGCTCCGGGACATCAAACGCGTCGCGGAGAGCCGGGGCGCGCGGCTGGACTCCTACCGTGACGCCGGAGCGGGCCGGGGGGAAGAAACCGGCGACGCCTACGACGTCGCCGACGCGGTGGAGTTCAACGATGCCGTCGGAACCGGCTTCCCGCCGTCCGCGAGCCCTTCCGACACCTGAATACCGGTGGTCAGCCGCCGCTCCGTGGCACACCGGCGGTGCACCCGGTGTCGTCGTGGCGGCTACTGCATCAGCTCGGTGTGGGGATGCTCCGGCGCTGCCGGGCAGGTGTAGAGCTGCTGCGTGTGGCCGCTGCCGATCCGGACGGCGGTCGGCTGCCGGGGGACGGGCTCGGTGAGCCGGGCGGTGCGGACCTCGCTGCGGACGTGACCTCGGTGGTGCACCTCGATGCCCCGGGCGCCGAACCCGTGCAGCGGGTCCGCGTCCCTCACGGTGCCGAGTGAACCCCGGTCACCACTTGTCGCCGACGCGCACCTTGTTCCACTTCTTCTTCGAGATGCACAACTCGTGCGCGTCGTTGTCCAGTTCGATCTGGTAGCACTCGTCCTTGCGGTGGGCGACGCGCTTGGTCGCACCGGTCTTCACGTTGTGGCAGGACTTCTTGCTCTTGCCGTTCTTCCTGGTCGTGGAGCACTGGCTGCGGGTGACCGCCTCGTCGGTGTACGTGGTGGTGGCCGCCTTGTACTCCTTCTCCGTGATCGTCCCGTGCACATCGTTCCCGCCGCAGGCGGTGAGGAGCAGTACGGCGAAGGGCGCCACGGCGAGGGCGGCGATCCGGCGGAGGGGCGTTCGGCGAACGGGCATGACGGGTCCTCTACGGCAAGGAGTGGTGCCGGGCCGTGCGGGAGAGACGGCGACAGCGTGGGTCGGTTCCGCAGCTTAGTGACGCTTCATACGCCAGTTCGGTTCTGGTGTGGGTGAGTTCCCGGCCGCAACCGCCGGGGCGGGACCGGGTCCACCGGCCGCCACCTCACCGGGGTGTCGGCGAACACGGGTCGGCACGCCGATGAGCCCGCAGACCCGTGAGCCCGGCGCGGCCGGAGCGCCCCGGCCGGGCTCACGCACGTTCCCCGCGCGCTGTCGGCGTCGCCCGATACCGTCGGTCCATGCCCTCCGCGCCCACTCCGCCCACCCCACCCCACCTGGCCGTCCTCGAAGGTGTCCTGGAGCGGGTCACGTACGCCAACGAGGAGAACGGGTACACCGTCGCCCGCGTCGACACCGGGCGCGGCGGCGATCTGCTCACCGTGGTGGGCTCGCTGCTCGGCGCGCAGCCGGGGGAGTCGCTGCGGATGGAGGGGCGTTGGGGCTCGCACCCGCAGTACGGCAAGCAGTTCACCGTGGAGAACTACACGACGGTGCTCCCCGCGACCATCCAGGGCATCCGCCGCTACCTCGGCTCCGGGCTGATCAAGGGGATCGGGCCGGTCATGGCCGACCGGATCACCACCCACTTCGGCACCGAGACCCTCGACATCATCGAGAACGCACCGAAGCGGCTCGTCGAGGTTCCCGGGCTCGGCCCGAAGCGCACGAAGAAGATCGCCGACGCGTGGGAGGAGCAGAAGGCGATCAAGGAGGTCATGATCTTCCTCCAGTCGGTCGGGGTCTCGACCTCGATCGCCGTGCGGATCTACAAGAAGTACGAGGACGCGTCGATCTCCGTCGTGAAGAACCAGCCCTACCGGCTGGCCGCCGACGTGTGGGGCATCGGCTTCCTGACCGCCGACCGGATCGCGCAGGCGGTCGGCATCCCGCACGACAGCCCGGAACGGGTGCGGGCCGGACTCCAGTACGCCCTCTCCCAGTCCTGCGACCAGGGCCACTGCTACCTCCCCGAGGAACGTTTGATCGCGGACGGGGTGAAGCTGCTCCAGGTCGACACCGGGCTGGTCATCGACTGCCTCGCCGAACTGGCCGCCGACCCGGAGGGCGTCGTACGGGAGAAGGTGCCGTCGCCGGAGGGCGGGGAACCGGTGACGGCGGTCTACCTCGTGCCGTTCCACCGGGCGGAGCTCTCCCTCGCCGGGCAGGTGCGCAGGCTGCTGCGGACTCCGGAGGACCGGATGCCCGCGTTCCGGGACGTGGACTGGGAGAAGGCGCTGGAGTGGCTGGCGCGGCGGACGGGCGCCACCCTCGCGCCCGAGCAGGAGGCGGCGGTCCGGCTCGCGTTGAGCCGGAAGGTGGCCGTGCTGACCGGCGGACCGGGATGCGGGAAGTCGTTCACCGTACGCTCCGTGGTCGAGCTGGCCCGCGCGAAGAAGGCGAAGGTCGTGCTCGCGGCTCCCACCGGGCGGGCCGCGAAACGCCTCTCCGAGCTGACCGGGGCCGAGGCGTCCACCGTGCACCGGCTGTTGGAACTGAAGCCGGGCGGCGACGCCGCGTACGACCGGGACCGTCCGCTCGACGCCGATCTGGTCGTCGTCGACGAGGCGTCCATGCTCGATCTGCTCCTCGCCAACAAGCTCGTGAAGGCGGTGGCGCCCGGTGCCCACCTGCTGCTCGTCGGCGACGTGGACCAGTTGCCGTCGGTCGGCGCGGGCGAGGTGCTGCGGGACCTGCTCGCCGAGGGCGGACCCGTCCCCGCCGTCCGGCTGACCCGCATCTTCCGCCAGGCCCAGCACTCCGGCGTGGTCACCAACGCCCACCGCATCAACTCCGGCCAGCCCCCGCTCACCCACGGGCTCGACGACTTCTTCCTCTTCGTGGAGGACGAGACGGAGGACGCCGGGGTGCTCGCCGTGGACGTGGCCGCCCGCCGCCTCCCGAGGAAGTTCGGCCTCGATCCGCGCCGCGACATCCAGGTCCTCACCCCGATGCACCGGGGTCTCGCCGGCGCCGGTCACCTCAACACCCTGCTCCAGCAGGTCATCACGCCGGGCCGCCCCGAGTTGCCGGAGAAGCGGTTCGGCGGCCGGGTCTTCCGGGTCGGCGACAAGGTGACCCAGATCCGCAACAACTACGACAAGGGGGAGAACGGTGTCTTCAACGGCACCCTCGGCGTCGTGACCTCACTCGACACCGACGAGCAGCGGCTGACCGTGCGCACCGACGAGGACGAGGAGATCGGCTACGACTTCGACGAGCTGGACGAGCTGGCGCACGCCTACGCCATGACGATCCATCGCTCCCAGGGCAGCGAGTACCCGGCCGTCGTCGTCCCCGTCACCACCAGCGCCTGGATGATGCTCCAGCGCAACCTCCTCTACACGGCGGTGACGCGGGCCAAGAAGCTCGTCGTCCTCGTCGGTTCGCGGAAGGCGATCGGTCAGGCGGTCCGCACGGTTTCCGCCGGGAGGCGCTTCACGGCACTGGATTTCCGGCTTCGCGGAGGGTCCGAGGAAGACCCACCGAAAAAATGATCGATCAAATCGGTGGGAAACATCACGGAGGGCTTCCGGATCCGCAGGGGACGGGGCAGGATGACTAAGTTGGCGGCACTCAGTGCCGCCATTAGGTCCAATGGACGACCCCGAGTGCACTCTCCTGAGCCAAATGGGGGAGGGTGGAGACAGTCAGGGCACCTTGAGACAGTCAGGGCACCTCGAAGAAGAGGCACTACGTCGGTGAGGGATGACGTGAGCGAGCACACCAACAACGCTGTAGTACTGCGGTACGGCGATGACGAGTACACCTACCCGGTGATCAACAGCACCGTCGGGGACAAGGGCTTCGACATCGGGAAGCTGCGGGCCAACACCGGTCTCGTGACGCTGGACAGCGGCTACGGCAACACCGCCGCCTATAAATCCGGCATCACCTACCTCGACGGTGAGCAGGGCATCCTCCGCTACCGCGGGTACCCGATCGAGCAGCTCGCCGAGAGCTCGACCTTCCTTGAGGTCGCGTACACGCTGATCAACGGTGAACTCCCGAAGGTCGACGAACTGTCGACCTTCAAGAACGAGATCACCCAGCACACCCTGCTGCACGAGGACGTCAAGCGGTTCTTCGACGGCTTCCCCCGTGACGCCCACCCGATGGCGATGCTCTCCTCGGTCGTCAGCGCGCTGTCCACCTTCTACCAGGACAGCCACAACCCGTTCGACGAGGAGCAGCGCCACCTCTCGACGATCCGCCTGCTGGCCAAGCTCCCGACCATCGCGGCGTACGCGTACAAGAAGTCGATCGGTCACCCGTTCGTCTACCCGCGCAACGACCTCGGTTACGTCGAGAACTTCCTGCGGATGACCTTCTCGGTCCCCGCCCAGGAGTACGAGCTGGACCCGGTCGTCGTCTCGGCGCTGGACAAGCTGCTCATCCTGCACGCGGACCACGAGCAGAACTGTTCGACCTCCACCGTGCGTCTGGTCGGCTCCTCGCAGGCGAACATGTTCGCCTCGATCTCCGCCGGCATCTCCGCGCTGTGGGGCCCGCTGCACGGCGGCGCCAACCAGTCCGTGCTGGAGATGCTGGAAGGCATCCAGGCCAACGGCGGCGACGTCGACTCCTTCATCCGCAAGGTGAAGAACAAGGAGGACGGCGTCCGCCTGATGGGCTTCGGCCACCGGGTGTACAAGTCCTTCGACCCGCGCGCCAAGATCATCAAGGCTGCCGCGCACGACGTCCTGTCGGCCCTCGGCAAGTCCGACGAGCTGCTCGACATCGCGCTCAAGCTGGAGGAGCACGCGCTCTCCGACGAGTACTTCGTCTCGCGCAACCTCTACCCCAACGTGGACTTCTACACCGGTCTCATCTACCGCGCCATGGGCTTCCCCACCGAGATGTTCACCGTGCTCTTCGCGCTCGGCCGCCTCCCCGGCTGGATCGCCCAGTGGCACGAAATGATCAAGGAGCCGGGATCCCGCATCGGCCGCCCGCGCCAGATCTACACGGGTGAGGTCCTCCGCGACTTCGTCCCGGTCGAGGGCCGCTGACCCGAGCCTTCACAGGTGGCCGGTCGCACTGGTACGGCGCGATGAGCGAGTGAGCCGCGTGGCGCCGTACCCGTAAGGCCCGACGTCGTACCCGGGATACCGGCGCCGCCGTAGGTCCCGTAGTACCCGTCGTACCGCCGCGCCTGCGGCAACCGCACCACCCGCACCACCCGGCCCCCTCCGGCCGACTGCCTTCGCCCCGCGTGCCGCGCCCTCCAGGGAGCGCGGCGTCCGGGGCGATTCGGCGTTCCGGGACGTGCGGGCATCCGGCGATGCGGGGCGGGATCCAGGGGTGGGCGGGGCTTCGGGCGTAGCCCGTGTTCCGGCCGGTACGGCATCGCCGGCACCGTCACAGGTGCCGGGGCGGGGCCGGATGCGGCCCGGAAAGCGAGAAACGCCCCGCCGCCGATCCCCCCACGGGTCGACGGACAGGGCGCTTCCCATATCCCGGAGCGGATTCCCCCCACGGGATCCGGCCGGGCGTCTGCGGGGAGGCCTGACTCCCCTGGTCCTGCTGCGGTCCGCCGGGGTACGTACGGGAGGGCCGCTCAAAGCTCCCCGGTGCACGTGCCCCGGCCAACGCGTGCCGTGAAGCGTCCCCCAAGACACTTCACCGGACGTCCCCCAAGACATCCTTGGCATCGCACTCTAAGACTCACGAACCCATGGAATGGTTACCCTCACATCGATGTGATCTAGATCTCGGTGTGGAAATTACGTGAAGGAGCGCAGGCGCAGGCTGTTCGTCACGACGAACACGGACGAGAACGCCATGGCGGCTCCCGCGATCATCGGGTTGAGCAGGCCGAACGCAGCAAGGGGCAAGGCAGCCACGTTGTACCCGAAGGCCCAGACGAGGTTGCCTCTGATGGTGGACAGCGTACGCCGCGAGAGCCGGATAGCGGCCCCCGTCACCTTGAGATCTCCACGTACCAGTGTGAGATCGCTCGCCTCGATCGCCGCGTCCGTCCCCGTGCCCATCGCGAGCCCCAGATCCGCGGTGGCCAGCGCGGCCGCGTCGTTCACGCCGTCACCCACCATCGCGACGGACCGGCCTTCCGCCTGGAGCCGCCGGACTACCTCCACCTTCTCGTGCGGCAGCACCTCCGCGTAGACCTCGTCGATGCCGACCGCGCGCGCCACGGACTCGGCGACGGCCCGGTTGTCACCGGTCAGCAGCACCGGGTGCAGGCCCAGCCGGCGCAACTCGGCGACCGCATCGGCGCTGCTCTCCTTCACGGTGTCCGCGACCTCCAGCACCGCGCGGACCTCGCCGTCCCATCCGACCACCACCGCCGTACCGCCGGTGGCCCCGGCCAGCGCCGACTCCAGCGCCGGGGGCATCGCCATCCCGGCGTCCACGAGGAGTGCGGGGCGGCCGACGAGGACCGCGCGCCCGTCCACCGTGCCCCGCACGCCCAGCCCGGCGACGTTGCCGAAACCGGTGGGAACGGGCAGGGTGCCCCAGCGCTCGGCAGCCGCGCCGGCCACCGCGCGGGCGACCGGATGTTCGGAGGCGTGCTCCAGTGCCCCGGCCAGCCGCAGCGCCTCGTTCTCGTCGGTCCCGGGAGCGGTGTGGATGGCACGGAGTGTCATCCGCCCGGTGGTGATCGTGCCGGTCTTGTCGAGCACGATCGTGTCGACGCGGCGGGTGCTCTCCAGGACCTCGGGGCCCTTGATCAGGATGCCCAGCTGGGCACCGCGTCCGGTACCGACCATGAGGGCGGTCGGAGTGGCGAGCCCGAGCGCGCAGGGGCAGGCGATGATCAGCACGGCCACGGCGGCCGTGAAGGCGGCCGTCACGTCGTCCGTCACCAGCAGCCACGTCACGAGGGTGGCCACCGCGATCAGGAGCACGACGGGCACGAAGACGGCCGAGATCCGGTCGGCGAGGCGCTGCGCGGCGGCCTTGCCGTTCTGGGCGTCCTCAACCAGCCGGGCCATCCGGGCGAGCTGGGTGTCCGCTCCGACCCGGGTCGCCGCCACGACGAGCCGCCCCGAGACGTTCACCGTGGCGCCGGTGACGGTGTCGCCCGGACCCACGTCGACCGGTACGGACTCCCCGGTGAGCATCGAGGCATCGACGGCGGACCCGCCCTCGGTCACCGTGCCGTCCGTGGCGATCTTCTCACCCGGACGCACGACGAAGCGGTCGCCCACGGTGAGCCGGGCGACCGGGATTCGTATCTCCGTACCGTCCGGACGGAGAACGGCCACGTCCCGGGCTCCGAGGTGCATCAGCGCCCGGAGCGCCGAACCCGCCTTCCGCTTGGACCGCGCCTCCAGGTAGCGGCCGAGGAGGATGAAGGTGACCACCCCGGCGGCGACCTCCAGATAGAGCGCGGAGGACGCGTCGGCGCGGGAGGCCACCAGGTCGAAGCCGTGCCGCATGCCGGGCATGCCGGCGTCACCCAGGAAGAGCGCCCACAGCGACCACCCGAAGGCCGCGAGCGTGCCGACCGAGACCAGGGTGTCCATGGTGGCGGCGCCGTGCCGGAGGTTGGTCCAGGTGGCGCGGTGGAACGGCAGCCCGCCCCAGACGACCACCGGTGCGGCGAGGGTCAGCGAGAGCCACTGCCAGTTGTCGAACTGGAGGGCGGGGACCATCGCGAGTAGGACCACCGGCACGGAGAGCAGCGCCGAGACGGCCAGGCGCTGCCGCAGGGCCGCGAGCGGACCGTCCGCAGTGTCGCTCACCCCGTCCGCGTCGGGACCGGCGTCGGGACCGCCGTGGTCGGCCGGGGCGGACTCGTCCGGTCCCGCGGACCGGACGGCCTCCGGCGAGGGCGGGGGCGGGGGTGGCGAGGCGGTGTAACCGGTCCGCTCGACCGTGGCGACGAGGTCGGCCAGGTCCGTGCCGGGACCGAAGGAGACGCGGGCCTTCTCGGTCGCGTAATTGACGGTGGCGGTGACACCGTCCATCCGGTTCAGCTTCTTCTCGACGCGTGCGGCGCACGAGGCGCAGGTCATGCCGCCGATCGTCAGCTCGGTCTCGGAGACCTCCGCGGCCGGAACCTGGGCGGTGGTGATGCTGGCCATGTCCGAACTCCTGGGAAGAGCACTTCGGGCCGTACCCCACCAGTGTCCGCTGGTGGCGTCCGGCCCGGGGAATCGAAGGGGGAGGGGCCGGCCGCTGCCGTGCGGCCGGCCCGCCGTCCCGCTGGGGTCAGGCCCTGCCGACGTACTCGTAGCCCGCCTCGTCGACGGCGGCGCGTACGGCCTCCTCGGTCAGCGGCGCACGGGAGGAGACGGTCACCTGCCCGGTGGAGGCGACGGCCTTCACCTCGGTCACTCCGTCGATGGCGGAGATCTCCTCCGCGACGGCGCCTTCGCAGTGACCGCAGGTCATGCCCGTCACCTCGTACACCGCGGTGACCGTGTCGATCGCCACGCCGGTGGGAGCGGCACCGTGGTCCGCTCCGGACGAGCAGCAGGAGCCGGCGGCCCGGGGGGTCTCGGTCTGGGCGGTCATGGGCGTTCTCCTCTGATCGGATGCCGCACGGGCGGCGACCCCGGCGGAACCGGCGGTCGGAGCGCCGCGCATCGGCATGCGGACGTTCTCTGCGGGGGGCCGGGTACCCGGTGCGTGTCCGGGAACGGCCCGAAGCCCCCTTGCCTCGCTCTCCAGACTATACCCCTAGGGGGTATCAAGGCGAGCGACTCGCTGCGGGGATGAAACCTCCCGGGGGTGTGTGGTGTGTTCTCTCCTGCTTCCCGGCGGCTTCAAGCTGGGCAACAAGGCTGGCGTGGGCAAGCACGGGGCGCCCGGTCCGTCCTGTGGGGCAAGGAGGTCCGGGACAGGTTCAACGCTCCGGAGCTCAACCTTGCCCGGCCCACCAAGGACGGCACCGTCACTCGACACCGACACCGACACCGACACCGGCGGGTAGGGGAGTGCGCAGGCGATGAGCATGTTCGGGCAGATCCGGGCCAAGGCCCGTGAGAAGGCAGCCACAACCGGCGGCATCGTGATCGACGCCGCGGACGAACTGACCCCCCATGACGCGGAAGCACCCCATCGAGGGACTGGTCATGGGAGATGCCCGAGGCCATCACGGTGGTACGTGAGGTCACACCCCGGTACCCGTCCGCCGCGCACGAAACGTGACCCCGAACAGCTGAACAGGCCCCTCCGGGAGATTCCGGAGTGGCCCGTGTACATGGATGTCCGGGCCGGCTACTGGAGAGACAACCCGTTGGGGTCGGTGAGGCCGGTGGGTTCGGCCCGGAAGGTGGCGGTCCAGACTGTGGGACCGCAGTTTCTGCCGTTGGGGTTCTGTTCCGCCAGGGTCGCCTCGGCGGAGTCGGTGACAGTCTCCTTGCCACCGGCGGTGGTGGTGACGGTGAGCCGTACGGGGACCGGCCCGGGCCCGTCCGCGTCGGGGAGCGGGACCGACAAGGAGCTGAACGGCCGGTCCAGGCCTCCGGACCGGCGCTGCTCACAGACTTTGCCCACACAGAGACGCAAGGTGGCCGCGTCCGCTGCGCCGAAGTCAGCGGCGCGCCAGAGCAGGGAGACCTCGGACTTCGCGTCGAGGAGGGTGCACGGCTCGTCCTCGCTCAGCGAACAGCCCGTCAGAAGCGACGCCGCGAGCAGGGCGGAGAAGGTGATTCTCTTCATCTCGGTACCTCGCCACCAGTCCGGGGAGCGCGCTGTCGGCCGGCCCGATGTCAGTGAAGATCATTTCGCACGGATCGAACAGGACGGCACTGTGGTCGCCGCCCCCACCGCCTCCGCTCGAGACGATGCCCTTGGCGGAGGCGCGACCGGAGCTGTCCGCAGTGTAGACGGGGCCCTCGGAGTCACCCCCGATCAAGCACGCTCCGGAGGTCTTTGGGGCGACGACCATGGAAAGCACGCTTCGACGCACGAAAGGCGTCCCGGCACGAAGACCTGGCCGACGGCGTACGCGGCCCCGCGGAACTCGCGCAGTGGGAACGCATCGACCAGGTGGGCGCGGCGCCGATGAGCTCCAGGCGCTGCGCGAACCCGGCGCCCGGGAGCAGACCGAGCCCCGCCGGTCCTCGCGCACGCCGCGCTGCTCGCCGAACTCGCCCACCTGGTCCCCGGCGCCGACGCCGACGAGCCGGCACTCGTGGCCCGGCTCGCCATCGGCGAGCCGGAAGCCGCCGGTGCGCTCGCCACGTTCCTCGCTCGTGTCGAAGGAACTCAGGCATGAGCGACGGTTGAAGCTGCGAGCTGCCCCCTGATGTCCCGTCTCAAAGAATTTGGTCCGAGGGTCGGGTGGTGACCTGCGGCGACCGGACCGGTTCGTTCGAGACGCCCTGCGAGGCGGTTTCTCGGACGATGGGGTTCGGCGCTCGTGGATGCCGAACCTGCTGTCAATCGATCTGGGCCGCCCCTCGTACCGTGGGCGGTGCCTGATCCACTACCTGCCCACGAACTGAAAACTGATGAGGAAAGCAATGGGCGCTCTGACCGACTACTTCCGAGCGGTTGACGCGGCATCGGTCGTGGAGGAGCTCAAGCGGGCGGATGGTGGGTCCCCGCTCAGCGCAGGGCCCCCCGTCGTCGATGGGGTGGAGACCAAGCACGTGGATCCGACCGTTGTCCTGGCGATGCTGATCGCTGCCATCCGGCAGGTCCGGTGGCGGGTGGACCTGGTCGAGGTGGTGATCCTGTGGCCGACCTCCCCGGTGCCCGGCCCTGACGGCATCGAGGACGAGAACGACCCGTGGGTGACGGGACCGTGGGTATCCGAACTCAGTCCCCCGGTACGGGACACTCTGGCGGCTGTACGCGACTCCGAAGTGCCGACCATCGTCGCCAGGTGGGTCCAAGCGGAGGAGCTGCACGGAGCGCGCGTCCAAGACATGCAGCCGGTGGCTGAAGAACTCATCCGCCTCGCGAGGAGGGCCCTTGAAGCCGACGAGCAGCTCTACTGCTGGATGTGTCTGTGAGGTGGTCCAGCCTGGAGGTCCGATCGGCACTCGGCGAGCCAGGGCGTTTGAGACGAAGGGCGAAACGGACCGGATCACTTGAGACGGGAACCAGATCCTTCGGGACGGGGCACCTGACCAGTCGGGACACCTGTCACGGTGACGGTGTCCTGCGACACCGACGTTTGACTGATCGTCAGCGACGTGGGACTGATCGTCAACGACGTTGGACCGGTCGTCAGCGACGTTGGACCGGTCGGGCGGCCATCCCGAGCCGTACCTTTCTTCGCGCTCGGTAGCGCTTCATCCGCCTGTGCTTCCGCACCCCCCTGTTCCCGATCCTGCTGCTGCCCTCGCCCCGTTGCCGCTGTCGGCCGGGATCGCGGGGCCGGGAGGCGGAGGGGGAGAGGGCGCGCAGGGCGGCCGAAAAGTTCCCACGGCCCGGGGGTGGTGCCGGCCTGCGGCGAGGGCTCCTGGATCTCCGGGGCAGAGGGAGGCGAGAGGACTGGGGCCGGAGCGTGGAGAACCGCCGATGGGCGGGCGGGCCGCGCGCCGGACGCGGGCACGGCGGGCGGGATCGCCCACGCCCGCGGTCCCCGACCGAGTCGGGGCCCGGAGGGCGTGTCGGGAACGCGTGGCAGTCGTTGGTGGTGCATGTCGTCGCACCTTTTGGGCTGTTCCAAGGCATATGCCAACGCGCCGCGGTCGTGCCGTGCCGCGCGGTCAGGCGGGGCCGCAGCCGCGCGAAAGGTGGTTCGCCTCGTCCAGCAGGGGCCTCAGGTAGCGGAACATCACCGTCTTGAGCTCGCGGGCGTACGCCTCCCGCTCCTCGTCCTCGTGCGCCAGGATCAGGTCGATCCCGCCCTTGAACAGCTGGAAGACCATGGTGGCGACGCGCTGTATCTGTGCGGCGGGAAGCTCCGGCAGGTAGCCGGCGAGCAACGCCTTCACGCGGGTGAACATCGCGTCGTGGACGAGATCGTGCTTCTCGGTGAGGCGGCCGGGCGCCTCACCGCCCAGCATGAGCACGCAGAACGCCGGATTCTCGGTGTTGAAGGCGATCAGTGGATCGAGCGCCCGGTCGAGCATCCGGTCCAGGGCGAGTTCGGTGTGGCTCTGGGTGATGGCCTCGCCGTACGTCTCCTGCCACCGGTGCAGGAGGCGGTCGCCGAGCTCGACGGCGATCGCCTCCTTGTTGGGGAAGAACTGGTAGAGCGTGCCGGGCGAGACGCCCGCCTCGCGGGCGATGGCGTTGGTGCTGGCGGCGGTGTAGCCCTGGGTGCGGAACACGTCGGCGGCGGCGGCGAGCAACTGGGCGATCCGGGCCTCGCCCCGCGCCTGGCGGCGGCGGGGGCGCGGGGTGCTCCGGTCCGCGTCCGGCCGGGCGGAGGAGCCCGTGCTGTGGGGCGCGCTCCCGGTCGGCGTCCCGGATCCTCCCGGCGCCGCGGGATCGCCGGGCCTCCCGGACCCTCCTTGTGCAGAGGGATTCGCCGGGGCTCCGGGCTCGTCCGGGGTGCCGCTCCGCTCCGGCCCCGTCGGCGAGGGCGCTCCGGTCGGGGCCGCGTTCTCCGCTCCCGCTGCGGCGATCCGCTCGGGTCCGGCCTCAGACATGGTTCATCCCCAGCCCTCCTGAGAGTGATTGACAAACACGAGCGAGTGCTCGCATTCTTGAGAAACGCGAGCGACCACTCGTGTTTGCCAGTCTACGTGGCAATGGCTGATCCGTGCTGCCCAAGCAGTCCGGGTCCAGTGGAGGGGGCGCCGCACCATGCCTGACGTCAAGGGCCCGCAGCGGCTCGGTGGCTGGACCCGTCTCGTGACGGCGCGCCCTCGGCTCGCCCTGCTGGCGGCGCTCGTTCTCACCGCCCTCGCGGTCTTCGCGGGGAGCGGCGTGGGCGACCGGATGGCCGGCGGGGGCTGGGAGGCCCCGGACGCCGAATCGACCTGGACGACCCGGGTGCTGGAGCGGGAGTTCCCCGCCTCGCAGCCCAATCTCCTGCTGCTGATCGACAGCGGGAGCGCCTCGGTCGACGATCCGGCGGTGGCGGCCGAGGCTTCCCGCCTCACCGACCGCCTGTCCGCCGAGGCGGGAATCACCGGCGTCGGCTCCTACTGGCAGACCTCCGCACCCGGCCTGCGTGCCCGGGACGGACACGAGGCGCTGATCGCCGCCCGCATCACGGGCGAGGAGAAGGACGCCGGAGAGACGCTCGACCGGATCACCCCCCTCTTCGAAGGGGAGCGCGGGCCGGTGAAGGTCTCGGTCGGCGGTCCGGTCGCCGTGCGCCACGAGATGCAGTCGATCATCCAGGAGGACCTGCTGAGGGCGGAGTTGGTCGCCCTGCCGGTCACCCTCGTCCTGCTGGTGATGGTCTTCGGCAGCGCGGTGGCGGCCCTGCTCCCTCTCGGCGTGGGCATCGTCGCGATCCTGGGGACCAACGCCGTGCTGCGTGGCATCACGGAGCTGACCGAGGTCTCCGTCTTCGCCCAGAACCTCACGACCGCCCTCGGGCTCGGCCTCGCCGTCGACTACGCCCTGTTCATCGTGCGCCGCTTCCGCGAGGAGATGGCAGCCGGCGCCGACCCCCGCTCGGCGGTCGGCACCACCCTCCGTACGGCGGGGCGCACGGTGCTCTTCTCCGCGCTCACCGTCGCGGTCTCGCTCTCGGCGATGCTCGTCTTCCCCCAGTACTTCCTGCGTTCCTTCGCCTACGCCGGAATCGCCGTGGTGCTCCTGGCCGCGGCGGCGGCCCTCGTGCTGCTGCCGGCCGCGCTGATACTGCTCGGCCCCCGGGTCAACGCCCTGGACCTGAGGCGGTCGTTGAGCCGCCGGAGGCGCCCCCGGGCCGCCCGGCCCGCGGCGGACGGCCGGGGATGGGCCCGTCTCGCCACCCTGGTGATGCGCCGCGCCCCTGTGTTCGCCCTGGTCACCACGGCCGCCCTCGTCCTGCTGGGGCTGCCCTTCCTCGGCGTGAAGTTCGGTACGGCCGACGACCGGCAACTACCCGCCGACGCCGGGTCCCGCGTGGTGCAGGACCACATCCGCGAGGGGTTCCCGGGCGCCCCGGGCGGTGGCCTCACCCTGCTCGCCCAGGGATCCGCCGACACCGCCCAGTACGCCGCCCTCCGCGAGCGGATCGCCGCCACGGACGGGGTGGCGCGGATCGACGGGCCGGTGACGAAGGGCGAGTTCACCGCCTACGGAGTGGTGCCCGAGGGCGAGGCCGTTGGACCCGGAGCCCAGCGGCTCGTCCACGACCTCCGTGCGCTCGACGCGCCCGTCGCCACCTCGGTGACCGGGCCGGCGGCCGTGCTCGACGACTCCAAGAGCGCCATCGCCGACCGGCTCCCGTGGGCCATCGGCATCATCGTGGTGGTGACCCTGCTCCTGGTCTTCCTGCTCACCGGGAGCGTGGTGATTCCCGTCCAGGCCATGGTGCTCAACGCCCTCAGCCTGACGGCGATGTTCGGCGCGGTCGTCTGGGTCTTCCAGGACGGTCACCTCTCCGGCCCGCTCTCCTTCACCAGCACCGGCGACATCGAGACCACCCTGCCCGTGCTCATGTTCTGCGTCGCCTTCGGACTCTCGATGGACTACGGCGTCTTCCTGCTCTCCCGCATCAAGGAAGAGCACGACCGCAGCGCCGACCACGAGGGCTCCATCGTCTTCGGGCTGCGCCAGACCGGCGGACTCATCTCGGCGGCCGCAGTGATCCTCGCCGTGGTGATGGTCGCCATAGGGATTTCGCGGGTGACCAACACCAAGATGCTCGGACTCGGGATCGCCCTGGCCGTGCTGATGGACGCCATGGTGGTGCGCAGTCTGCTGGTGCCCGCGGTCATGAAGGTGATGGGCCGGGCCACCTGGTGGGCGCCGGCCCCGTTGCGCGCCTTCCACCGCAGATTCGGCCTCAGCGAGGGAGAGCCGGCCCCCCAGCCGGTACCGGTACCGGTAGTACCCCGCCCGCACCGCGCCGGGGAACGGGCGGCGCGGTGACACCCGCGGCCGTCCCGGCCGGGTAGCAGTCCCGTGCGCCGGCCGAGACCAGCGGCTGACATCGGCGGCGCCTCTCCGGCCCTCCCAGGACCCCAGCCCTCGTGTACCGGCCCCGGGGGCGACCCCAGGCGACCCCAGGCGACTCCGGGCGGCTTCGGGCGGAAGGGGACACGGCCGGGTTGGTGAGCCGTTACCGTCCCTCGGGACACACGGCACGACGGACCAGCGCGGGCCGTGCGCGACCGGAGGGCGGGACATGAGGGCAGTGGTGTTCGAGGAGTTCGGGCAGGAGGCGCGGGTGTGCGAGGTGCCCGATCCGGTCCCCGCCGCGCTGGGGGTGGTGGTCCGGGTCGAGGCGACCGGACTCTGCCGCAGCGACTGGCACGGCTGGAGAGGACACGACGACGGCATCACCCTCCCGCACGTTCCCGGCCACGAACTCGCCGGCACGATCGAGGCGGTTGGAAGCGGTGTCGCCCACTGGCGTCCCGGCGACCGGGTCACCGTCCCGTTCGTCTGCGCCTGCGGCCGGTGCGAAGCCTGCGCCGCCGGGGCGCAGCAAGTGTGCGAGCGCCAGACCCAACCGGGCTTCACCCACTGGGGCTCGTTCGCCGAGTACGTCGCACTGGACCACGCCGACGTCAACCTGGTGGCCGTGCCCGAGGAACTCTCCTTCGCCACGGCGGCGGCGCTGGGCTGCCGATTCGCCACGGCGTTCCGCGCGGTGGTCGGACAGGGCCGCGTCGCGCCGGGGGAGTGGGTCGCGGTGCACGGCTGCGGAGGGCTGGGGCTCTCCGCCGTGATGATCGCGGTGGCCGCCGGAGCGAGGGTGGTGGCCGTGGACGTGTCGGCCGCCGCGCTCCGCCGGGCGGAGTCGTTCGGAGCCGCCGCGTGCGTGGACGCCTCGGCCCACCCGGAGGGCGCGGACGCCGCTGTCCGCGAACTCACCGGCGGCGGTGCGCACCTCTCGCTGGACGCCCTCGGGTCGCCGGTCACCTGCGCCGCGTCCGTGCGGAGCCTGCGCCGGCGGGGACGCCACGTGCAGGTCGGACTGCTGCCCCCGGCGGCCGGGGACCCGGCCGTCCCGATGGCACGTGTGATCGCCTGGGAGCTGGAGATCCTCGGCAGCCACGGAATGGCGGCCCACGACTACCCGCCGATGATGGAGCGGATCCGGACAGGAGCCCTGCGCCCTCACCTCCTGGTCACCTCCACCATCGGCCTCGCCGAGGCCCCGGCGGCGCTCGCCGCGATGGGCACCGCCCCGGGAGCCGGCGGTGTCACGATCATCGAACCGTAGAGCGCGCGACGGACGGGCGCCCGGTGGGACGGCCGCCCGGTGAGCGGGTGATCAGGTGCTGGGCAGCCGCTCGACGCTCCGGGCGCGGCGGTGCCGGCGGTTGCTGGGCCGGCAGGCGACCCAATGGCGGACGGTGTCGGCGAACCAGTACGGTCGGCCACCTTCCACCCGGTCCGGCTCCGGAAGGAAGCCGTGTTTACGGTACGAGCGCACGGTGTCCGGCAGGACCCGGATGTGCGCGGCGATGTCCTTGTAGGACCAGAGCGTGCTGTCCGTCATCGAGTGTCGCCTCTCTGCACGTTGCCGCACCGCGACGGCGACGAACGCCTGGGGGACGCCGCGGTGCACCGGCTGACGATCAGTCAGTGGTGATCTGACGAACGACCGGGAGGCCCCGATGCGGAGCCCTGTCGAGCATCTGTGACGCAAGTCGTACAGAACTGGTACATCGGCGACGAAGGGGTTGCGTCCCGTCGAGCGCCGCACGGACCATCCCGTATCGGCCGTCCGCCCACGCCCCCGGCCGGGCCGCCCCCTCTGACCCGCGGGGAGCCCTGACGCTCCGACCGTGACGCGGCATCGGCGTACGCCGCGCTCCCGGTCCCGCGACACGACGGGCAGGTGCGCACGACCTCGGGGTGGCCGCGCCCGGGGTCGGGGCCGGACCCGGCCCGGACCCGACTCCGGCCCGACTCCGACCCGGCCCGACCCGACTGGGGCCCGACCCGACCGACCCGACCCGGCCCGTCAGGAGTCCGGCAGGCCCACGGCATGGACGAACGCCTCGGCGAAGGCGTCGCACATCTCGTCCACGGAGGGGATGTCGAGATCGTGGACGAGTTCCAGGGCCGGGCGGAGCAGGAGGTGCATGAGCAGAGGGTTCGACATCTGGTGGATGAGGGCGATGAGCGGCAGGTCGCGGATGCGGCCCGCCGCGACCTCCGAGGCCAGCCACGTGCCGATGCTCGCGTAGAGGCGCGGAACCATGTGGCGTGCGAGGGCCTGTGTCGCGTCGTCCCCCGGCCGCGCCAGAACCTCGGCGAGGATCGCGGGGAGGACCCGGGGTTCGAGGCCGACGGCCTCCGAGAGGTGCGCGTAGATGCGACGGACCGTGGACCGCAGGTCTCCGGGGCCGGTCGCCAGGATGGCCTCGATGTTCACGAACGGCCCGTACCGCTCGAAGATGGCCTGCATCATCCCGTCGCGGCCCCCGAACGTGGCGTAGAGGCTGTGCACCGAGCATTCGGCCGCCGCGGCGACGCGTTCGAGCGAGAGGGCGCCCAGCCCGTTGTCGCTGATGAGCGCCGCTCCGGCCTCGACGGCACGTTCGCGCACGGGCTTCTGGCCGCCCGGGTCGACACCGGCGGCTCGGACCGCTTCGTCGAGTGCGTGCCGGGCGCCTCCGAGGCGGCGGAGCAGGGTGCTGCGGGAGATGCCGGCCTCGGCGGCGATGGCCTGCATCGACACGTCGGCGACGGCGACCCCGCGCGTACGCGCTGCGCGGAGAGCCGCCTCGACCAGGTCGGACGGCACCGCGGAAGGCGGCCGGACTTCATCGTTTGACACATGCATCAATGTACCTTGTATTCTTGTATCAGAACCTGCGACGGGCGCATGCGGCCCTCGGCCCCGCCCCACTCCATGCTCCCGCCCGGCTTCACCCTCCCGCGCCACTCCCCGCTTCCGCCCCGCCCCATCGCTCCGTTCCACCCCACCGCTCCGGCCGTTCCGTTCCGTTCCGTTCCGTTCCGTTCCGTTCCGTTCCGTTCCGTTCCGTTCCACCCCATGCTCCCGCTCCCGCGCCGTTTCCCGTCGGCGCCTCACCCCCTGCTCCCGCCCGGTCCCAGTCTTCCGCCGAGCCGCACGCGGGGTGCTCCGTCCCACGACGGATGCGTCCAGCCCTTTCCGCGGCAGAACGCGGCGCCCGCGTCGCTGCCTGCCGGCGGTCCACCGACCGGCCCCTCGCAAGGAATTCCGCCATGACACAGCACACCACCCACCCGGAGTCCACCGGCCAGGGCCGCAAACTGGCGGTCGTCGTCGTCGGCCTGGCCGCCCTCGTGATCCTCATGCTCTGCGCCTTCGCCCTGCCCTCGGTGAACAGTGGTCCGCACGACCTGCCCGTCGGGGTCACCGGCTCCGCGCAGGCCACCGCCGCGGTGGAGCACGCCCTCGCGGGCGACGAGTGGGACGTCACCACCTACGACGACGAGGCGGCTTTGAAGTCCGCCATGAAGGACCGTGACGTCATGGGCGGCTTCGCCCTGACCCCGGGACACCTCACCGTGTACACGGCGACCGCCGGCGGTACCCAGCCCACCGCCGCCGTCACGGCGCTCGCCCACGGGATGGCGGAACAGCAGCGGGCCGAGGTCACGGTCACCGACCTGGAGCCGTTCCCGGCCGACGACCCGAAGGGCGCCGGCTTCTCGGCCGCCGCGTTCCCCATGATCTTCGGCGGCATGATCCCCGCGGTGCTCCTCACGCGTCTCTTCCCCGGCCACTTCGGACTCCGTCGCCGCCTCACCGGAGGTGTCGCCTTCGCCCTGGTGGCCGGCTTCGCCGTCACGGCCTTCCTCCAGTTCGGGACCGGCTCCCTCGACGGCGACTACCTGCTCAGCGGTCTCGGCATGTCCCTGGGCATGGCGGCACTGGTGATGACCCTCCTCGGCCTCGAAGCGCTCCTCGGCATGGCCGGTTTCGGCCTCGGCGCGGTCGTCGTGATGCTGCTCGGCAACCCCCTCTCCGGACTCGCCAGCGGGCCGCACTGGCTGCCCGGCGGATGGGCCACGCTCGGCCAGATCCTCCCGCCCGGCGCGTCCGGGAGCCTGCTGCGCGCCAACGCGTTCTTCGACGGCACCGGCGCGGGCACACCCGCCCTCGTCCTCGGCTGCTGGGCCGTCTTCGGCCTCGCGCTGATGGTGATCGCGGACCGCCGCGGCCCCAGGACCGCAGCGGCCGAACCGGGGACGCGGGCGCAGCTCGTACGACCTGCGCGAGCGGAGCGACCGGTGGGGACCGGGGCCGGGCGTCAGGACGACGGCGGCGCGCCGCAGGACCTGAGGTAGGCGCGCGTGCGGCGGGCGATCGGCAGCGGGGCGTCGGGGTCGCAGGGGTACATGTCCTGCTCGACGATGGCGAAGAGGTCGGTGGAGAGTGCCCGCGCCGCGTCGAGCACCGGTTCCAGCGCCGGTACTCCGCGCGGCGGCTCGCACATGACCCCGCGCGCGACGGCCGGCCCGAAGGGCACCTCCTGTGCGATCACCTCCGCCAGGACCGCGGGATCGACCTGCTTCAGGTGGAGGTAGCCGATCCGCTCCCCGTAGGTCCGCAGCAGGTCCACGCTGTCCCCGCCGCAGTAGGCGTAGTGCCCCGTGTCCAGGCAGAGGGAGACCAGGTCCGGGTCGGTGGCGTCGAGGAAGCGGTGGACGTTCTCCTCGCTGTCGATGTGGGTGTCGGCGTGCGGGTGGACGACGATCCGCAGGCCGTACCGCTCCCGCACCTCCCGGCCGAGCCGCTCGGTCTGGGTGGTGAGTTCGCGCCACTGCGCGGGGGTGAGGACACGGTCCTCGAGCACCTCGCCCGTCTTGTCGTCGCGCCAGAACGACGGGATGACGACCAGGTGTTCGGCACCCATCGCCCGGGTCAGTCCGGCGATGCCGGCCACGTGCGCCCAGGTGCGTTCCCACACGTCCGGCCCGTGGTGCAGCCCCGTGAACACCGTCCCGGCCGAGACCGAGAGCCCTCTGCGGCGGGTCTCGTCGGCGAGCCGGGCGGGATCGGTGGGCAGATAGCCGTACGGGCCGAGTTCGATCCACTCGTAACCGGCCGCCGCCACCTCGTCCAGGAAGCGCTGCCAGGGCACCTGCCGGGGATCGTCGGGGAACCAGACGCCCCAGGAGTCGGGTGCCGAGCCGATGCGGATACGGGAAGGGGCGGGTGCGGAACGGGTCATATCGGCCACCCTCGGCCCCTGTCCCGGTGGAGTCAAGGCCGCGTCCGCATGTCCGGTCCCCTTGTTGACGGCGCTTCGGGGTAGGACGGTGTCGAGGGGCAGGACGGTGTCGCGAAGCAGGCCGAGCGGCGACACGCACGGGCCCGGTCCCGGGCCGTCGGGTCCGGCCGGCGGAAGGGACGCGTATGCCTGAGCCGTACGACCTCATCACCATGGGGCGGATCGGAGTGGACATCTACCCGCTGCGGACGGGGGTGTCGCTCGCGCGGGTCGACACCTTCGGCAAGTTCCTCGGGGGCTCGCCCTCCAACGTGGCGGTGGCGGGTGCCCGGCTCGGACTGCGCAGCGCCGTCATCACCCGTACCGGACGGGACCCCTTCGGCGGGTATCTGCGGGAGCAACTGCGGGAGTTCGGAGTCGACGACCGGTGGGTGGGCGAAGTCACCGCCTACCCGACCCCCGTGACCTTCTGCGAACTCTTCCCGCCCGACGACTTCCCCCTCTACTTCTACCGCCTGCCCAAGGCACCCGATCTGGAGATCCACCCGGACGAACTCGACCTCGACGCGGTGCGCGCCGCCCGGATCTTCTGGGTCACCGGCACCGGCCTGAGCGCCGAGCCCAGCCGCACCGCGACCCTGGCCGCCCTGGAGGCCCGTGCGGGCCGCCCCCCGGCGTCCGGCGCACCGGAACACCGGCCGGTCACCGTCTTCGACCTCGACTGGCGGCCGATGTTCTGGGAGGACGGCGACGCGCACACCGAAGCGCCCCGCCGCTACCGCGAGGCGCTCGCGCTCGCCACCGTCGCCGTCGGGAACCTCGACGAGTGCGCCGTCGCCACCGGCGAACGCGAGCCGTACGCCGCCGCCCGCGCCCTGCTCGACGCCGGGGTCGAACTGGCCGTCGTCAAGCAGGGGCCGGCGGGGGTGCTCGCCGTCCACCGCGACGGTACGGTCGCCGAGGTGCCCCCGCTCCCCGTACGGGTCGTCAACGGACTCGGCGCGGGGGACGCGTTCGGCGGGGCGCTCTGCCACGGGCTGCTCGCCGGATGGGAGACCGAACGCGTGATGCGGTACGCCAACGCCGCCGGGGCCATCGTCGCCTCCCGGCTCGCCTGTTCGTCCGCGATGCCCTTCCCGGCCGAGGTGGAAGAGGCCCTCGCCCGCGGGGAGGTGGTGCCGGAGGGGCCCGTGGCCGGCCCCCCGGGCGGGTCCGCCGGACCGTTCCCCACCGTCGCCGCGGCGGGCACCCCGTGAGCCCCGCCCCCGAACCGCGCACCCGAGGAGAACACGCCCCCGGCCTCCGCCCGCCCGAGCCGGCCCGAGCCCCCGCCGCCTCCTCCCTCGCCGATCTCGTACGGCTGCGCGCGGAGCACCCGGAGGCGATCGAGGAGGCCGGGGCACGCAGGCACCGCAGGCCGCTCTCCCGCCCCGGCGAACAACTGCTCATCCTCGCCGCCGACCATCCGGCACGCGGCGCGCTCGCCGTGGGCGGCCGGGCGCTCGCCATGGCGCACCGCTACGAACTCCTGGAACGGCTCTGCCTCGCCCTCTCCCGCCCCGGTGTCGACGGCGTGCTCGCCACCGCGGACATCGTCGACGACCTGCTGCTGCTCGGCGCCCTGGAGGACAAGGTGGTCATGGGGTCGCTGAACAGGGGCGGCCTCGCCGGTGCCGCCTTCGAACTCGACGACCGCTTCACCGGCTTCCGCCCGCTCGACCTCGCCCGGCGGCGCTTCGACGCGGGCAAACTGCTGCTGCGCATCGATCACGACGACCCGGGTTCGCTCGACACCCTGCACACCGCCGCCCGCACCATCGACGCGATGGCGGCCCACCGGCTGCCCGTCTTCGTCGAACCCTTCCTCTGCCACCGGGAGGACGGCCGCCTCCGCACCGACCTCTCCATCCCCGCCGTCACCACCTCCATCGCCGTCGCCTCCGGGCTCGCCGGCTCGTCCGCGTACACCTGGCTGAAGGTCCCCGTCACCGAGCGCCCCGAGGACATGGCGCGGGTGATGGAGACCTCCACCCTGCCCGCCGTGCTGCTCGGCGGCGAGGTCGGCGACGACCTGGACGGGGCGTACGAGAAATGGCGGGGCGCCCTGCGGCTGCCGACCGTACGCGGGCTGGTGGTGGGCCGGGCTCTCCTCTACCCGCCGGACGGCGACGTCGCACGGGCCGTCGACACGGCGGCCGGACTGCTCCGGACCACCGGGACGGGGGAGGCCACCGGGACGGGGGAGGCCACCGGGACGGGGGAGGCCACCGGGACGGGGGAGGCCACCGGGACGAGGGAGACCACCTGGACGAGGGAGACCACCGGGACGACCGCACCTCCACGGCGGGAGCACGACGGCGAAAGCGAGCGACCATGACGACGCACCGGACACCGGCCCAGCCGCAACCGGCACAACCGGCACAACCGGCACAACTGGCACAACCGGAACAGCCGGACCGGGCGCCGCACCCGCCCGACGGGCCGCCCCGTCGCCTCCACCTGCGGGGTGGCCCCGAAGACGCCCCGTACGCCCTGGACATCGGTCCCGAGCGGGCGGGGTGGGAGTACGCGAGTCTCCGGGTGCTCGATCTTCCGCCGGGCGGTGTTCACACACTCGTCACCGGGGAGAGCGAATGGATCGTACTGCCGTTGACCGGCGGCTGTACGGTGCACACGGCAGGTGACATCTTTGAACTCATCGGCCGTGAGAGCGTGTTCAGCGGTGCGGCCGACTTCGCGTACCTACCGCGCGATGCCACCGCACAGATCTCCTCCGGCGCGGGGGGCCGCTTCGCCCTGGCAGGAGCGAAGTGCGAGCGACAGCTCCCCGCTCGCTACGGTCCCGCGTCGGAGGTTCCCGTCGAACTGCGCGGATCCGGCACCTGCGCCCGGCAGGTCAACAACTTCGCCGCCGCCGACACCTTCCCCTGCGACCGGCTGATCGCCGTCGAAGTCCTCACCCCCGCCGGCAACTGGTCCTCCTACCCGCCGCACAAGCACGACGAGGCGGAACCCGGTACCGAATCGGTCCTGGAGGAGATCTACTACTTCGAACTGGAACACGGGGGCCCCGGCTACCACCGGGTCTCCCCGTCGCGCCCCGGCGGTGCGGACGTGCTCGCCGAGGTACGCGGCGGGGACGCCGTCCTCGTCCCGGACGGCTGGCACGGCCCCTCCATCGCGCCCCCCGAGGGCGCCCTCTACTACCTCAACGTGATGGCCGGGCCGGACGAGGAACGCGCCTGGCTGATCCGCGACCACCCCGACCACGCCTGGATCCGGGACACCTGGCCCGGCCGGCCGGCCGACCCCCGGCTCCCGCTGTACACCGCCCCGGACCCGGAGGACCCCAGGTGACCGTCCGTCTGACCACCGCCCAGGCCCTGATCGCCTTCCTCGCCCGGCAGTACACCGAACGCGACGGACACCGGCAACGGCTGATCGGCGCCACCTGGGGCATCTTCGGCCACGGCAACGTCGCCGGCGTCGGCCAGGCGCTGCTGGAAGCCGGCCCCCGCATGCCCTACCTCCAGGGGCGCAACGAACAGGCCATGGTGCACGCGGCGGTCGGCTACGCCCGCCAGTCCGGCCGCCTCACCGCCCACGCCGTCACCACCTCCATCGGCCCCGGCGCCACCAACCTCGTCACCGGCGCCGCCCTCGCCACCGTCAACCATCTGCCCGTCCTCCTCCTCCCGGGGGACACCTTCGCCACCCGTCCCGCCGACCCCGTGCTCCAGCAGCTCGAAACCCCTTACGCCGGTGACGTGTCGGTCAACGACTGCCTGCGCCCGGTCTCCCGGTACTTCGACCGGATCACCCGACCCGAGGCGCTGATCCCGGCCGTCCTCCAGGCCGTACGGACCCTCACCGACCCGGTCTCCACCGGCGCGGTCACCCTCGCGCTGCCGCAGGACGTCCAGACCGAGGCGTACGACTGGCCCGATGAGTTCCTCGCGGAGCGGGTCTGGCACGTGCGCCGCCCCGCCCCCGACCCGTACGAGCTGGAACAGGCGGTCCGGGCGGTGCGCGCGGCCCGGCGTCCGCTGATCGTCGCGGGCGGCGGGGTACGGCACAGCGCCGCCGAGGCAGCCCTCGCGGCGTTCGCCGCCACCACCGGCATTCCCGTCGCCACCACCCAGGCGGGCAAGGGGGCCCTGCGCCACGACCACCCGCAGGACGTCGGCGGCATCGGCCACACCGGCACCGCCACCGCCGACGGACTCGCCCGCGAGGCCGACCTGGTGATCGGCGTCGGTACCCGCTGGACCGACTTCTCCACGGCCTCCGGCACCCTCTTCCCCGATCCCGCGACCCGCTTCGTCAACCTCAACGTCACCGGCTTCGACGCCCACAAGCAGGCCGCCCTCCCGCTCGTCGCGGACGCCCGCGCCGGCCTCGACGCCCTCGGCGAGGCGCTGGCCGCCCCCGCCCACCGGGTGGAGCCCGGGTACGAGCACGCGTACACGGAGGCGAAGGCCCGCTGGGAGGCCCGGGTGGACGCCGCCTTCGCCGCCCCGGACGCCGACGCCGTGCCCACCCAGACCCAGGTCCTCGGCCTCCTCGACGCCCTGGTCACCGACGACGACATCCTGATCAACGCGGCCGGCTCGCTCCCCGGTGATCTGCACCGGTTGTGGCGGGCCCGCTCCCCGCGGCAGTACCACGTCGAGTACGGCTACTCCTGCATGGGATACGAGATCCCGGCGGCCGTCGGCGTCCAGCTCGCCGCCCCCGACCGCCCCGTCTGGGCGCTCGTCGGCGACGGCACCTACCTGATGAACCCGACCGAGATCGTCACTGCCGTGCAGGAGCGGCTCCCGGTCAAGCTCGTCGTGCTCGACAACCACGGGTACGCCTCCATCGGCGGGCTCTCCGCGGCCGTCGGCGGCGAGCGCTACGGCACCGACTACCGCCACCGGGACACCGAGGGGGCGTTCACCGGTGACCCGCTCCCCCTGGACCTCGCCGCCAACGCCGCCTCCCTCGGCATGCGGTCCCTGCGCGCCCGCACCGTGGGCGAACTCCGCGCCGCGCTCGCCGAGGCCCGCGCCGCGGACCACCCCGTCTGCGTCCACGTCACCCTCGCCGCGCCCACCGCGCCCGGCGACGGCGCGGGCCCTCCCGGGCCCCAGGCGTGGTGGGACGTGCCCGTGGCCGAGACGGCCCGCCGCCCGGCGGCGGTGGAGGCCCGCGAGGAGTACGACCGGCGGCGGGCGGCCCGCCGCCGCCGTCTCTGAAACCACCCCCGGCTCTCCGTCCCCCGCCAGCCTCCCGGAGCCCGCACCTCCCGCGCTCGCCGCCCCCTCCCCCCGCAACTACCGCGAAGACAGCCACCCCTGACGTACGTTCAAGCTCCCCGCAGTCCGAAGGAGACCGGCATGACCAGGACCGTGCACCACTGGATCGGTGGCAAGACCGTCGAGGGCACGTCGGGCATCTACGGCCCGGTCACCGACCCCGCGACCGGAGCCGTCACCACGCGCGTCGCCTTCGCCTCCGCCGAGGAGGTGGACGCGGCGGTCACCACCGCCCGCGACGCCTTCGCGACCTGGGGCATCTCCTCGCTCTCCAGCCGCACCGCGGTCCTCTTCCGCTACCGCGCGCTGCTCGACGGGCACCGCGACGAGATCGCCGCCCTCATCACCGCCGAGCACGGCAAGGTGCACTCCGACGCGCTGGGCGAGGTGGCCCGCGGGCTGGAGATCGTCGAGCTGGCGTGCGGCATCACCACCCAGCTCAGGGGCGAGCTCTCCACCCAGGTCTCCGGCGGGGTGGACGTCTCCTCGATCCGTCAGCCGGTGGGCGTGGTGGCCGGGATCACCCCGTTCAACTTCCCGGCGATGGTGCCGATGTGGATGTTCCCGCTCGCCATCGCCTGCGGCAACACCTTCGTCCTCAAGCCCAGCGAGAAGGACCCGTCCGCCGCGGTGCTGCTCGCCGAACTGGCCGCCGCGGCCGGGCTCCCGGACGGGGTGCTGAACGTCGTGCACGGTGACCGGATCGCGGTCGAGGCGCTGCTCACCCACCCGGACGTGGCCGCCGTGTCCTTCGTCGGTTCCACCCCGATCGCCCGACACATCCACGCCACCGCCTCCGCGCACGGCAAGCGCGTCCAGGCGCTCGGCGGCGCGAAGAACCACATGCTGGTACTGCCCGACGCGGACGTGGACGCCGCCGCCGACGCCGCGGTCTCGGCCGCGTACGGCTCCGCCGGCGAGCGGTGCATGGCGATCTCCGCGGTCGTCGCGGTCGGTGCGATCGGGGACGACCTCGTGGCCCGCATCAAGGACCGGGCCGAGAGGATCACCATCGGCCCCGGCACCGACCCGGCTTCCGAGATGGGCCCGCTGATCACCGCAGCCCACCGCGACAAGGTCGCCGCCTACGTCACCGGCGCCGCCGCGCAGGGGGCCGAGGTCGTACTCGACGGCACCGGCCTCACCGTGGAGGGTCACGAGGACGGCCACTGGATCGGCATCTCGCTGCTGGACCGGGTCGCGACCGACTCCGACGCGTACCGGGACGAGATCTTCGGCCCGGTCCTCTGCGTCCTGCGCGTCGACACGTACGAGGAGGGCGTCGCCCTGATGAACGCCTCCCCGTACGGCAACGGCACCGCGATCTTCACCCGCGACGGCGGTGCCGCCCGCCGCTTCCAGCTGGAGATCCAGGCCGGCATGGTCGGCGTCAACGTGCCGATCCCGGTCCCGGTCGGCTACCACTCGTTCGGTGGCTGGAAGGACTCCCTCTTCGGCGACCACCACATCTACGGCACCGACGGCGTGCGCTTCTACACGCGCGGCAAAGTGATCACCACCCGCTGGCCCGACCCGGCCGACGCCCCGTCCGGCGTCGACCTCGGCTTCCCGCGCAACCACTGACCCAGGTACGCGAGAAGCGGGCGGCGCCTCGCGGCTGGATTGCCGCGGGGCGCCGCCCGCTCGTGTTCCGCTCAGCCCCGCCCGGTCAGCGCGCGCCTGCCCGGGCTGTGCCGTACCACCTCGTCACCCGGTGGGGCCCGGCCCCTCCGGTGCCCTCAGCGGCGGTGGTCGCGGTCGTGCCCGCGGTTGTCGTCGTGGCCGTGCCCGCGGTTGTCGTCGTGGCCGCGGCCGTGGCCACGGTGGTCGTCACGGTCGTGCCCGCGGTGGTCGTCACGGCCACCGCGGTGGCCCCAGGCCTTCTGGTCGATCTTCCTGCCGCGGGCGTCGCGCAGCGTGGCGGTGTCGCTGTTGTCCCAGACGTAGTTCTCGCGGTCCTGGAAGACGTCCGTGCGGGAGTCGCGGCCCACACCGGTGTGGACCCGCACCGACGAACGGCCCGCGAGACGCAGGTCGAAGCGGTAGGTGCGGCGGCTCTCGTCGGTGAGCGTCCAGCCGCGCAGGTTCACGGCCTGACGGGAGGTGTTGGTGACGGTCACCCACTCGTCGTTCAGCGAACGGTTCGAGCGGTTGTCACGGCCCGGGCTGTCGTACTGGATCTGGCCCAGGACGATCGAGGAGCGCGGGGCGGGCTGGACGCGGTCGTGTCCGCGGCCGTGACCGTCCGCGGCGGCCGGCAGCGCGGCGGCCGCCAGCAGGGCGCCGGAGGCGAGGACAGTAGCGGTGATCCGTCGTGCGGTGCGGGACATGGAACCCCTCGGTACGGGCCCGGACGGCGAGGTCCGGGCGGTTCTCGGCCCCGGCGTTCGCTGCCGGGAGCACAGACTCTGTCCGGGTTCGCCGATGGCCGGAAGTCGCTCCAGAGCGCGGTTACAGAGCGCAGACATTTCCGTTATGAACGGATGTAGCAGGCACTTGCCGCATTCGTCGGGAGCCTGTCAAATGGTGCGCAATGCATCCACCCTTGTGCGGCAAGGGAGAGATCGACGCCGCGCGTCTCCCGCCACACTTTGCGCCACCTTGTGCGCTCGCTGTGAAGAAGATGGAGGAACGTAACGGCAATATCCGGTCAAATAGAATGAGCGTCTCCCTCCATCCGGCAAAGTCGCTGACTCGTTCGACGTGCTGGCCGGGGTGCTGGGCCCGAACATCGAAAACCTGCCGGTCGGGGCGCTTATGCTCGCGTTCATGGAGCAGAGGGAAGTCCTGAAGCGAGTGATCGGCATCCTCACCGAGGCCGGCGAGATCCAGCGACTCCTCGAAGAGGACGTGGAGCGCGACGACGTCGACATGGAGGGCAGCGTCGTGACCGCCCTGCTGAACGAGACGATGCCGCGCATCGCGATCCCCGGGGACGCCACCGTCGAGGAGATGGCCGCCCTGATCGGCCGTGAAGTGGGCGGCGCGGTCGAGCAGTTGGTCGGCGCCTTCACGCTCGCCTACACCATGCTGGCGCGGGTGCACGATTCCGGGCAGACCGACGTCTCCTCCACCGACGTGCTGCGTGACCTCGCCCTGCAGGCCGAGAGCGGCCCCTCGGACGACTCCGGGGACGACGCCACCGAGCTCTGAACGGCCGCCGCACCGGCCGAAAACCCGGTGCGGCAGCCCACCGCCGGCCCCACCCTGGTCCCCAAGACCGCACCGCAGTACGAGATCCGGGCCCGGCACACCGACACCACCGTCACCGTCTACCAGGCGTACGCGCCGCGCATCGGCCTGCCCGCCGCCCGCGACGGACGCTTCCCGCCCGCGTGGAAGCGCGACCGGATGACGTGGATCAAGCCCAGCTTCCTCTGGATGATGTACCGCTGCGGGTGGGCCGCCAAGGAGGGGCAGGAGACGGTCCTCGCCGTCGAGATCGTCCGCGAGGGCTTCGACTGGGCCCTGGAGCACGCGGAACTCTCCCACTACGTACGGGGCCTCCACCCGGACCGCGCCACCTGGCGCCGTTCCCTGCGCCGCGCCCCCGCCCGGGTCCAGTGGGACCCCGAACGCGACCTGCGGCTGAACCGGCTCCCGTACCGCTCCCTCCAACTCGGCCTGGCAGGCGAGGCGGCGGCGCGGTACGCGGACGAGTGGACCGTCTCCGTCACCGACGTCACCCCGCTCGCCCGGGAGATCCACCACCTGGTCCGCGCCGGAGACCTCGACGGGGCGAGCGCCCTGCTGCCGGTGGAGACGCCGTACGCCGGGGGAGCGGGGGCACGGGCGCCGCGCGATCTCAGCTCGCGGGGATTTCCGCTCCCTCGTCGGTCTCCGCCGCTTCCGGTGTCTCCGCCTCCTCCGGCGGCTCCGCCTCTCCCGGCAGGGTGAAGGTGAAGCGGGTGCCCGAGGCGACGGTGGTGTCCACGGCGATGGCCCCGCCGTGGTGCTCGACGATCTTCTTGCAGAGCGCCAGACCGATGCCGTTGCCCTCATAGCTCTCGCGGGTGTGCAGCCGCTGGAAGATGACGAAGACGCGCTCGGCGTACTCGGGCGCGATGCCGATGCCGTTGTCGGTCACCGAGATCTCCCAGAACGGGCGTTGCGCCTCCTCGCTCCCGCCGCGAGCCGGGTTCGGCACCCGGCGGGCGGCGACGTGGACGGCGGGCGCGATGCCGGGTGCGCGGAACTTGAGCGCGTTGGCGATGAGGTTCTGCAGGACCAGGCCGAGCTGGGTCGGCTGCCCGTGGACCGTGGGCAGGTCCTCGTAGGTGACGGTGGCACCGGTCTGCTGGACGGCGACGTCCAGGTCCCCGACCGTCCGCCGCACCAGGCTGCCCAGCTCCACGGGCTGGTCGTCGGTGTGGAGGCGGCCGACGCGGGAGAAGGTGAGCAGGTCGTTGATGAGGTGCTGCATGCGGTTGGCGCCGTCGACGGCGAAGGAGATGTACTGCTTCGCCCGGTCGTCGAGCTGCTCGGCGTACCGCCGCTCCAGCAGCTGGCAGAAGCTCGCCACCTTGCGCAGCGGCTCCTGGAGGTCGTGTGAGGCGACGTACGCGAACTGCTCCAGCTCCTCGTTGGACCGGCGCAGTTCCACGGTCTGGGCGTCCAGCACGGCCCGCGCCCGGTCCTTGAGGTCGAGGTCCTCCGCGAGGCGCCGCCGCATGGCGTCCACGTCGGAGGCGAGGACCTGGATGTCGGCGGGGCCGGTGGGGACCAGCATGTGGGTGTAGTCACCGGAGGCGACCTGGCGGACGTCGGCCCGCAGCCGGTCCAGCGGTCGCTGCACCCCGAGCCGGAGGCCGGCGAAGGCCAGAGCCATCAGGGCCAGTACGACAGCGGCGATGACCACGAAGACCGTGTTCCGCATCTCCCGTACGGACGCCAGATCCGTCCGGGCCCGGTCGCGCTCGGCGGAGATGTGGTCCTGCTGGACCCCGAGAGCGGCGCGCAGGGTGTCGAACTGGGCCCGGCCGTCCTCCGCCCGCTCCCTGGCCAGGGCGGTGGGGTCGGCGGCCGCGGCGATGGGCCGGGCGACGGAGGTGTGCCACTTGTCCGTGAGTTCGCTCACCCGGGCGAGATCGGCCGAGGCACGGGGGTCGGTCGCCGTGAGGCCGGCGAGCTGCTCCATCGCTTTCCCCTGCTGGGCCAGGCCGTCGCGGTAGGGCGTGAGGAACTGGGTGTCGCCCGCCAGGCCGTACCCGCGGATTCCGGTCTCCTGGTTGACCAGCGCGGCCTCCAGGCGCACCGAGGAGATGAGTGCGGGGGACCAGCGGTCGGCGAGCCGTTGGTTGACCGCCGTGGAGCGCATCAGAGCCCAGGTGCCGCAACTGCCGAGGACGAGCAGCACCACCAGGGCGACGGTGGTACCCGTGCCGAGCCAGCGGCTGGTGCTCCAGCCGGCCCGCTCCCGGGCCGGGGGGAGATCGGCCGGCCGGGAACCCTCTTCGGCGCTCTGCACGGTGGTTTGCCTCTCTCTGACGCGGGAAACGGTGGGTGGATCACGGACTCCGGTACCCACCGGAGCGCGGGTCACCCTACCCCGCCGACAACGCAGGTTGTCGTGGAGCTTCCTCTCCGACTACGGTGCGCCCATGACAGTGGAGACCTCGGCGCCTCCCGGGACCGACGCGCTCGCCGACCGCGCGCGCCGCGCGGTCGCGGACCTGGCACAGCGCCTGGCGCTGGAGCCCGGCGCGGTCCCGGCCGACGAGGGCCCGGGCGGCGGTGGAGCCCCGGCCGACGAGACGTGGACCGACCCCCTGGCCTCGCTGCGGGCGCTGGCCGTCCTCAGCCGCGCGGTGGACGAGTGCGCCGCGGCCGCGGCCAGGGCGGCCGCCGACGGGGGAGCCGGATACCCGCAGCTGGGCAGCGCCTGGGGCGTCAGCCGGCAGGGTGCCCGCAAACGCTGGCCCGGTCTGGTCTTCACCGCACGCCCCTCCTCCCGCCCCCTGCCCAACGATCTCCGGAGCCCCCACATGAACGGCCTTGCACCCCGGCGCAGCTACACCGTCCTGCTCGTGGAGGACGACGTGGCCGACGCCATGCTCATCGAGGAGGCCCTGATCGAGCGCGGGATGGCGCGGGAGATCAACCGGGTGGACGACGGGGTGTCCGCCCTGGAGTACCTCCGCGACCCCGCGAACGACCGTCCGGACCTGATCGTGCTCGACCTCAACATGCCCCGGATGAACGGCCGCGAGCTGCTCAGCGTGCTCAAGAACGACGAGCAGCTCTCCAGCATCCCGATCGTCGTCCTCACCACCTCGGCCGCCCCCGACGACGTCCAGGACGCCTACACCCAGCACGCCAACGCCTACGTCACCAAGCCGGTCAACCTCGACGACTTCGTGCGGACCGTCCAGAGCATCGACAGCTTCTTCCTGGAGACCGCGGTCACCCCGCAGCAGCCTCCCCACGGCAGCTGAGAACCGCCGGTCCCGGACGCGGACCGCGGTGGAGCGGTACCCGCCGGGTCCGCGTACCGCGTCCGCAGTACACGGCCCGGCGGCCGTACCTCTCAAGGAGGCCGGGGGGTTCCGCCCTCCGGCCCCGGGCGCGGCCGTCCGGTCCCCGTAGGGTCGTGCCATGGAGACCTCTACCGCACGACGGCTCCGGTGGCGCCCCCGCGGGCGCGGCCGGTGGGCGGCGGCCGTCGCGGCGCTCGTCGTGCTCGCCGGCGCGGGCACCTGGACCGCCGTGGCCGACGACACCGAGCCCGCCGTGCACCGCCAGGACCGGACGGTCCGTGACCGCGGAGTGTCCCTGGACACGTCGTACTTCACCGCCGACGGCGGTGGGAGGCGCCCCGCCGTCCTCCTCGGCCACGGATTCGGCGGCAGCAAGGACGACGTGCGCGGCGAGGCCGAGAAGCTCGCGGCGGACGGGTACGCGGTCCTCACCTGGTCCGCGCGCGGCTTCGGCAGGTCCAGCGGCGAGATCGGCCTCAACGACCCGGACGCCGAGGTCGCGGACGTCTCCCGCCTCATCGACTGGCTCGCCGCCCGGCCCGAGGTGATGCTCGACGGCGAGGGCGACCCCCGCGTCGGTGTCACCGGCGCCTCCTACGGCGGGGCGGTCGCCCTCCTCGCCGCCGGGTACGACGACCGGGTGGACGCCGTCGCACCCGTCATCACCTACTGGAACCTCGCCGACGCGCTCTTCCCCGACGGGGTGTTCAAGAAGCTCTGGGCCGGGATCTTCGTCAGCAGCGGCGGCGGCTGCGAGAAGTTCGAGAAGCGGCTCTGCGCGATGTACGAACGCGTCGCGGCGAGCGGCGCACCGGACGCCGAGGCACGCGCCCTGCTGACGGAACGTTCCCCCTCGGCCGTCGCCGACCACATCGACGTGCCCACCCTCATCGTGCAGGGCCAGACCGACTCCCTCTTCCCGCTCGGCCAGGCCGACGCCATGGCGAAGGCCGTCGCGGACAACGGCGCCCCGGTCTCCGTCGACTGGATCGCCGGCGGCCACGACGGCGGCGACACCGAGGAGACCCGGGTCCAGAACCGGATCGGCGCCTGGTTCGACCGCTACCTCAAGGACGACCGGGGCGCCGACACCGGCCCCGCCTTCCGCGTCACCCGCACCGGCGGCGTCGACTCCACCGACGGGGCCGCCCTCACCCGGGGCGCGAGCGCCGGCTCCTACCCCGGACTGCGCGGCGGCACCGAGGAGTTCGCCCTCCGCGGGGGCACCGCAACCGTCCGCAACCCGGCCGGAGGAAGCCCGCCCGCGATCTCCGCCGTCCCCGGCCTCGGCGCCGGACTCTCCCAGCTCTCCTCCCTCGGCGTCGGCCTCTCCCTCGACTTCCCCGGGCAGCACGCCACCTTCGACACCGCGCCGCTGAAGTCCTCGGTACGCGCCACCGGCACCCCCACCGTGCGGGTCACCGTCAAGGCCCGCAGCGGCGACGCCGTCCTCTTCGGCAAGGTCTACGACGTCTCCCCGGACGGCGGGCGCCAAGAGCTCCCCTCCCAGCTCGTCGCTCCCTTCCGCATCACCCCCGACCAGCAGGGCGAGCCCGTCGAGCTCACGCTGCCCGCCGTGGACCACGCCTTCGACGCCGGACACCGGATGCGCCTGGTGCTCTCCGCCACCGATCTCGGTTACGCGTCCCCGGCCGAACCGGACACGTACACCGTGACCGTCGACGGACCGCTCTCGGTACCCACCGACGCCGGGCTGACCGCCGCAGCCACCGGACTGCCCTGGTGGACCTGGGGACTGCCGGCCGCCGCCCTCGTGGTGGCCGCCCTACTCCTGCTCGGCGCGCGCCGCCGCACCGCGACGCCCGCACCGGACCCCGCGCTCGCGGGCGTACCGCTGCGGATCACCGGCCTCACGAAGAAGTACGCGGGCGCCTCGGACCGGTACGCCGTCCAGGACCTGGGCTTCCGCGTCGAACAGGGCCAGGTGCTCGGGCTCCTCGGTCCCAACGGCGCCGGGAAGACCACCACCCTGCGGATGCTGATGGGCCTCATCACCCCCGACGCCGGCGAGATCCGCGTCTTCGGGCAGGCCGTCCGCCCCGGTGCCCCGGTACTCTCCCGGGTCGGCGCGTTCGTCGAAGGGGCCGGCTTCCTGCCGCACCTGACCGGCCGCGCCAACCTGGAGCTGTACTGGCAGGCCACCGGCCGCCCGGCCGAGGACTCCCGCATGGACGAGGCGCTGGAGATCGCGGGCCTCGGCGACGCGCTGGCCCGCGCCGTCCGCACCTACTCCCAGGGCATGCGCCAGCGCCTCGCCATCGCCCAGGCGATGCTCGGCATGCCCGACCTCCTCATCCTCGACGAACCGACCAACGGCCTCGACCCGCCCCAGATCCGCGAGATGCGGGACGTGATGATCCGGTACGCGGCCGGCGGCCGGACCGTCATCGTCTCCAGCCACCTCCTCTCCGAGGTCGAGCAGTCCTGCACCCACCTCGTCGTCATGGACCGGGGACGGCTCGTGCAGGCGGGCCCGGTCGACGAGATCACCGGCTCCGGCGACATGCTGCTCGTCACCACCGCCGACGAGGTTCCCGAGCCGGTGCTCCACAAGATCGAGGCGCTCGCCGGCATCACCTCGGCCGTACGGACCGAGGACGGACGCGGGCTGCTGGTCCGGCTCGACGGCGCCACCACCTCCACGCTGATCACCGAACTCGTCCGGCTCGACGTGCCGCTCACCGGCGTCGGACCGCACCGCCGCCTGGAGGACGCCTTCCTCACCCTGATCTCCGGAGGCACCGCATGAGTGACGTCCTCACCGGTCCCGGCGGCCCGGCCTCCGGTTCCGCCCCCGCACCCGGCCCTCAGGCGCCCGGCTACCACCCCCGGCGCACCCTTCCGCTGCGCGTCGAGGCGATGCGCCAGCTCCGTCGCCGCCGCACCCTGCTGATGGGCGGGGTGCTCGCCGCCCTCCCCTTCGTCCTGATCATCGCCTTCGCGATCGGCGGCACCCCCGGCTCCCAGGGAGGATCCGCCGCCGACCGGATCAACCTGATGGACACCGCGACCGCATCGGCCGCCAACTTCGCCGCCGTCAACCTGTTCGTCTCGGCCGGCTTCCTGCTGGTGGTGCCGGTCGCGCTGTTCTGCGGCGACACCGTCGCCTCGGAGGCGAGCTGGTCCTCGCTGCGCTACCTCCTGGCCGCGCCGGTGCCCCGCATGCGGCTGCTCCGGAGCAAGCTGATCGTCGCCCTCGGCTTCAGCCTCGCCGCGATGGTGCTGCTCCCGCTGGTCGCCCTCGTGGCCGGGGGAGCCGCCTACGGCTGGGGACCACTCCAGCTCCCCACCGGCGGCCAACTCGCCCCGTCCGCCGCCCTGCCCCGCCTCGCGCTCGTCGTCGCCTTCGTCTTCGTCTCGCAACTCGTCACCGCAGCACTGGCGTTCTGGCTGTCGACGAGGACGGACGCCCCGCTCGGCGCGGTGGGCGGCGCGGTCGGCCTGACCATCGTCGGCAACGTCCTGGACGCGGTCACCGCGCTGGGCCACTGGCGGGACTTCCTGCCCGCGCACTGGCAGTTCGCGTGGGCGGACGCCCTCCAGCCCCAACTGGAGTGGAGCGGCATGGTCAAGGGCGCGGCCGTATCGGTGACCTATGCCCTGATCCTGTTCGCCCTGGCCTTCCGGGGGTTCAGTCGTAAGGACATCGTGTCCTGAACCTGATGTTCCGCCGTCCGGCCGACGGCCGGGCCCCCTCCGTCACCGCATCGAGACTCATCCGCAACCCGTTCGAGGGCTCCGGGCAGACCCCCCGCACGTCACATTCACAGATGTCGACGATGGGGGCAGAGATGAAGCACAGCACACCGACACGTCCGGCCGGCCGGGCACGGGCGGGCGCGGCGTTCGGCGCACTGCTGGCGGTGGGGGCGCTGCTGGCCGGCTGCTCGGGGACGGGCGGCGGGCACGCCTCCGACGCACGCGCCCCCGACGCGCGCGGCGGCTCAGCCGGCACGACCGCCCCCGTGCCCCCGGGGCAGCAGGAGAAGCGGGACCGGGCCGCCGCCCCCGACTACCTGTCCACCTTCGCGCTCGACGTGGACACCGCCAGCTACGGCTACGCCCGACGCGTCCTCGGCGACGGGCGGCTCCCCTCGCCCGAGACCGTGCGGCCCGAGGAGTTCGTCAACAGCTTCAAGCAGGGGTACGAGCGCCCCCGCGGCAACGGCTTCTCCGTCAGCGTCGACGGGGCACGGACCGGCGGCGGGGCGGACGACTGGTCCCTGCTGCGGGTCGGCCTGGCGACCAGGGCCGCCGACGACACCGCCGTGCGGCCGCCCGCCGCCCTCACCTTCGTCGTGGACATCTCCGGATCCATGGCCGAGACCGGCCGCCTCGACCTCGTGCGCACCTCGCTCGCCTATCTCACCGAGCAGCTGCGTGACGACGACTCCGTCGCCCTGGTCACCTTCAGCGACGAGGCGGAGACCGTGTTCCCGATGACCGCGCTGCGCGGCCACCGGACCGATATCCGCGAAGCCGTCGACTCGCTGCGCACCGCCAGCTCCACCAACGTCGCCGCCGGAGTCGAGCGCGGCTACGACGAGGCCGTCCAGGGCCGCCGCGAGGGCGCCACCAACCGGGTCGTGCTCCTCTCCGACGCACTCGCCAACACCGGGGAGACCGATGCGGACGCGATCCTGGAGCGGATCGACAGCTCACGGCGCGAGTACGGCATCACCCTCTTCGGGGTCGGCGTCGGGAGCGACTACGGCGACGCGCTGATGGAGCGGCTCGCCGACAAGGGCGACGGCAACACCACCTACGTCGCCGACGAGACCCAGGCCCGCAAGGTCTTCGTCGACCAGCTCCCCGCCCACGTCGACCTGCGCGCCCGCGACGCCAAGGCGCAGGTGGAGTTCGACCGGGAGACCGTCCAGCAGTTCAAGCTGATCGGGTACGAGAACCGGGCCGTCGCCGACGAGGACTTCCGCGACGACAGCGTGGACGGCGGCGAGGTCGGCCCCGGCCACACGGTGACCGCGCTCTACGCCGTACGCCTGCGCGAGGGGGCGAGCGGCCACGTCGCCACCGCCACCGTGCGCTGGCTCGACCCCGCGACCCGCGAGGCGCACGAGCGGACCGGCTCGGTGGAGACCGGGGCGATCGACGGGGCACTCTGGAACGGCTCCGACGAGCGCCTCCAGGTGGCCGCGGCGGCCGCCTACTTCGCGGACATCCTGCGCGGCGGCACCCTCCCCGGCACGCCGGGGCTGAGCGAACTCGCCTCCCGGACACGGAAACTGGCCGCGGAGACCGGGGACGGCTCGGTGAGCAAGCTGGCCGACGCCATCGACCAGGCCGCCGGACTCAAGGGCGCGGAGCCCGGTGCGCGGAGCGCCCCGGCCGAGGGGGAGATGGACTGACGGAGCCGGCGGGACGGTACCCGGCCGCCCGGGCCCGCCCCGCCGCCCTTCCTACACGTTCGGCACCTTGAGCTTCGCCCAGCTCGACGCTCCCGGGATGCCGTCGGCGGAACCGCCGCTGTACCCCAGCTTGCGCTGCCAGGCGGCGTACGAGGCCCGGTCGGCGGTCGACCAGGAGGGCCCGGGCCCGACCGCGTACCGCCCGCAGCCCTCCGCCACGAGCCGCCGGCCCATGGCCGTGATGATCGGACTCCTGCGCCCCGCCGTGAAGAACGCGGACCCCGGGAACGGCTCGTACGCCGGCGGCGGTGGCTTCTCCGGCGCCGCGCCGAGCCGGACGGCGATCCGGTCACGCATCGCGGACATCGGGAAGCCGCGCGGGTCCACCTTCCCCGGCTGCCACTCCAGATGTCCGATCACGGAGCGCTCGGACCACTTGTGCGTCCGGCAGATCGCCGCCGAGGCCCGCTCGATCGCCAGCAACTGCGCGGCCGGCCAGGGATCCTGGCCGTCACCGAGGTTGACGCACTCGAAGCCGTAGAAACGGGCGTTCCCGTCCGTGTTGGCCTCGTTGTCGGCGGGGAGCGCCGCCGCCTCGGCGATCACCGCGCGCAGCACGTCGTCGTCGCCGAGCCCGGCGTGGTTGGCACGGCCGTGGCCCACCATGTGGACCGTGCCCCCCTTGTCGATGACCCCGTGGCAGAGCGGCCCGGGGAGCTCCGAGTGGCCGGAGTAGCAGAGCTCCACCGAAGCCGCGGTGCCCGAGGTGACGGTGTGATGGATCATCACACCGTTGACCGGGCCCCAAGGCCCTTTGTGATCACGGTTGTTGGTGCGCCAGCTCTTGTACTCCACGACGTTCAGGCCTTCGTCGCGGAGAGCTTTGAGCAGGATGTCGGCGGTCAAGGGGGTTGCCATGGCGGTGCTCCCTCGGTGCGGCTTCGTCTGCGCGGTCGTACGGGAAATCATGCCCCTCCGTAACCGCGTCGGAACCCTCGGTCACGATCCCGTGGGGCGCGCAGCGTAGCGCGCGCCCCACGGGATCGTGGACCGAGGACCGGATCCACGCCCTACCGGGTGACCCGCACCCGCGCCCGCAGCGGCAGCTCCACCGAGGAGCGCCCCACCGCGAACGCGTACGACCCCGGCAGGACGGTCCAGCCGTCGTCCGCCGACCGCCAGACGGCCAGCGACGTGCGGGGGACGTCCAGCACGACGGTGGTGGAACGGCCCGGCTCCAGGCTCACCTTGGCGAACGCCTTCAGTTGCGCCGAGGGCTCGCCCGCGGCCGCCGGGAAGGTGACGTAGAGCTGTACGACCTCGCTGCCCGCCCGGGAGCCCGTGTTGCGCACCCGCACGGTCGCCCGGTGGCCGGAGGCACCACGCTCCACCCGCAGCCCGGACAGGGCGAACGAGGTGTACGACAGCCCGTGGCCGAACGGGAAGAGCGGCTGCTCGCCGGAGCTCTGGTACCAGCGGTACCCGACGGCCAGCCCTTCGTCGTAGTAGACCTGCTTGCCGTCGCCGGGGAACTCCACCTGCCGCTTGGCCGGCCCCTGCGTCTCCGTCGCCGGGAAGGTCTCCGGGAGCCGGCCGCCGGGCTCCGCGTCGCCGAAGAGCATCGCGGCGACCGCGTTGCCCTGCTCCTGGCCCCCGTACCAGTTGGCGATCACCGCCGGGACGGACGACAGCCACGGCATCAGTACGGCTCCCGAGGTGTTGAGCACCACGACGGTACGGGGATTGGCGGCCGCGACGGCGGCGATCAGCTCGTCCTGGTCGGCGGCGAGGGCGAGGGTCGAGCGGTCCATGCTCTCGGCGGTCACGTCCACCACGACGACCACCGCGACCTCGGCCGCCGCCGCCACGGCCGCCGCCTCGGCGATCAGCCGGTCCTGCCCCGGCTGGTGGCCCACCCGCAGGCTCGGCGTGCCGCCGGTGTGACGGTAGGTCACCTCAATGGAGTGCGGACCCTCCGTCAGCGTCACGAAGCCGTTCTGGACCACCTCGGCGCCGGTCGCGTACTCCGCCACCACCGCCCCGTCGATCGTCAGCACCACCGCGCCGCCGCCGCCCAGCGAGAACCGGTAACGCCCCGCGACGGACGCCGTGTACGTACCGCTGTACCGCGCCGACCAGGCGCCGGTCCGGCCGCTCACCGGCGCCGGCGCGCCCGTCCAGTCGAGCCGGTCGGTGGTCGTGGTGGCGAGGACCGTACCGGTGAGGTCCCCCGAGGCGTAGTAGACGGCCCGCAGACCCGCGCCGAGCGCCGCGGCCGGAACCACGGGCAACGCGCCGACCCCCAGGGTGCCGCGCGCGTAGGTCACCGGGACACTCCCCGCGCGGGCCGTGATCCCGGCGAGCGGGGTCACCACCCCGCCGTACGCGTTGACGCTGCCCGAACCACCGCCGTGCGACCGGTACCCGGCACCCGCCGCGTCCCCGATCACCGCCACGGACCCCGGCGCGGCGAACGGCAGCACCCCACCTGCGTTCTTCAGCAGCACACTCCCCTCCACCCCGATCCGACGGGCGAGCGTCCGGTTCTCCTCGGTCGAGACGACCGTGTCCAGCACCGTCAGGGGATCGGGGAGCGGATGGTCGAAGAGCCCGACCCGGTACATCGCCGTCAGCACCTGCACCGCCATGGTGTCGAGCGCCCGCTCCGTGACCGCGCCCCGCGCCACCGCCGAGGCGAGCGCCGCCCCGAAGTACGTCGATCCGGGCATCTCCGTGGTGGCGCCCGCCTCCGCGGTCCGTACCGTGCTGTGGGTACCTCCCCAGTCCGACATCACGATGCCGTCGAACCCCCAGCCGTCCCGCAGCACGTCCTGGACCAGCGTCCGGTTCTCGTGCGTCCAGACGCCGTTGACCTTGTTGTACGCGGTCATCACCGCGCCCACACCCCCCTCCTGGACGGCGGCGCGGAACGCCGGGAAGTAGATCTCGTGCAGGGCCCGCGAGGAGACCACCGCGTCGATGGAATGGCGCAGGGTCTCCTGGTTGTTGGCCGCGAAGTGCTTCACCGTCGCCATGACGTGGTGCGACTGGATGCCCCGGACGACCGGGCCGGCCAACGCCGCGTTGAGGTGCGGATCCTCGGTGAACGTCTCGAAGGACCGGCCCCACCGGGGAGTCCGCAGGATGTTGACGCACGGACCGAGCGCCACGTTGTGACCCTTGGCCGCCTGCTCGCCGCCGTACGCCCGCCCGTACGTCTCCGCCGCCGCCGGGTCCCAGGTCGCCGCCAGCGCCTTCGAACACGGCCACTGGGTCACCCCCGTCGAACCGTTGCCCACCCCGCTCGGCCCGTCCGCCAGGATGGTCGCGGGGATGCCGAGGCGCTCGTTGCCCACCACCTTGCCGACGTACCCGGGCCGGGCGACCTGCTCCTTGACGTTCACCCCGTGCAGCAGCGCGATCTTCTCGTCCGTCGTCATCCGGGCGACCAGATCCACGGCCTTCGCCCGCGCCGCAGCCGTTCCCGGCTGCGCCACGGGGCCGACCGTCACGGGCGCGCCCCCTTCCGGGACCGGACCGCCGGAACCCGCACTCCTGTGCGTGTGCGCGTGCGTGTTCCTCTCCGCGGCCCCGGCCCCGGCCCCGGATCCCACCGCGCCGAGACCGGCGGCTACCACGCCCGAACTCCCCAGTCTCAGCAGCGAACGACGACTGACCTGCATGGCCTCTCCCGGTGCTCGAATGCCAGGAACCTAACGGCCGGTGGCACGTACGCCCGGGAGACATCACGGTGACCGCCCTTCCGGTACACCGATGCAGCCATGGGGGTGACAAGTCACCCGGCACGCGGGGGTACTGCTGGACGACGGTGGCGGGCCGTCAGGGCGCCGCCCGAGCATCAGCAGCCCGAACCCGGCACCGATGGCCGGTCAATCACCTGAGTTGACGCCACACGCACGGATGACTTCTTCATCCGCCGCCCCGGGATTCCCGGGCAGACGTGTAGGACCACCCCGTGCGGTGACTACTTTTACGGGTGTTCGGGCTCGATAAGGAGTGCTTCCCGCAGCCCGTGCGGTAGGCAGGAAACGTGACACCGTGACCGACCACCGCTGCGCGCTCACCCCCCGTCCATTCCGAGGATCGCGAGGCATGATGACCACGTCCACCACCGAACCGCCGACTCTGGTGCCGGTCGAGAAAAGAACTCCGGGCAGTGTGGTGATCACCTGGCTCACCACGACCGACCACAAGAAGATCGGGCACCTCTATCTCGTCGCCGCATTCCTGTTCTTCGCGGTGGGCGGAGTGATGGCGCTCCTGCTGCGTGCGGAACTGGCGCGGCCCGGTCTGCAGATCCTGTCGTCCGAGCAGTACAATCAGACGTTCACCCTGCACGGCACGATCATGTTGCTGCTGTTCGCCACTCCGACCTTCGCCGGTTTCGCCAACGCGATCATGCCGCTCCAAATCGGTTCCCCCGACGTGGCGTTCCCCCGCCTGAACATGCTGTCGTTCTGGCTCTTCCTCTTCGGCGGTCTCATCGTCCTCGGAAGTCTGCTCACCACCCAGGGTGCGGCGGACTTCGGGTGGACGGCCTACACGCCCCTGAGCGGGGAAGAGCGTTCACCCTCCGTCGGCTCCGACCTGTGGATCATGGGGCTGGCCCTGTCGGGGTTCGGGACCATCCTGGGAGCCGTCAACTTCATCACCACGATCATCTGCATGCGCGCCCCGGGCATGACCATGTTCCGCATGCCGATCTTCACCTGGAACATCCTGTTCACGTCGGTGCTGGTGCTGCTCGCCTTCCCCGTACTCGCCGCGAGCCTCCTCGTCCTGGAGGCCGACCGGCGGTTCGGCGCGCAGGTGTTCAACCCGGGGAACGGGGGCGCCATCCTGTGGCAACACCTGTTCTGGTTCTTCGGCCACCCCGAGGTCTACATCATCGCGCTGCCCTTCTTCGGCATCGTGACGGAGATCATTCCGGCTTTCGCCCGCAAACCGATTTTCGGCTACGTGGGTCTGGTCGCGGCGACCATCGCCATCACGGGCCTCTCCGTGACGGTATGGGCCCACCACATGTTCGCCACCGGCGCGGTACTCCTGCCGTTCTTCTCGTTCATGACCTTCCTGATCGCCGTACCGACCGGGGTGAAGTTCTTCAACTGGATCGGCACGATGTGGAAGGGCTCGCTCTCCTTCGAGACGCCGATGCTGTGGTCCGTCGGCTTCCTGGTCACCTTCCTCTTCGGCGGACTGACCGGCATCATCCTGGCCTCACCGCCCCTCGACTTCCACGTGACCGACAGCTATTTCGTGGTGGCCCACTTCCACTACGTCGTCTTCGGGACGGTCGTCTTCGCCATGTTCGCCGGATTCCATTTCTGGTGGCCCAAGATGACCGGAACCATGCTCGACGAGCGCCTCGGGAAAATCCACTTCTGGACGCTCTTCGTCGGCTTCCACACCACTTTCCTCGTCCAGCACTGGCTGGGCGCCGAAGGAATGCCGCGACGCTACGCGGACTACCTCGCCGCCGACGGCTTCACCGCGCTCAACACCCTCTCCAGCATCGGCGCCTTCCTCCTGGGCGCCTCCACCCTGCCGTTCCTCTACAACGTGTGGAAGACGGCCAAGACCGGCGAACGCGTCACCGTCGACGACCCGTGGGGGTACGGCCGGTCCCTGGAATGGGCCACCTCCTGCCCGCCCCCGCGGCACAACTTCGTCACGATGCCCCGCATCCGGTCGGAGTCGCCCGCGTTCGACCTGCACCACCCCGGCGTCACCCGGCTGGACCACGCGCACACCGCGGGCCGGCGCGACGTCATCGAGCCCGGCGAGGGAGTCGCCTCGCCGATGGGTGACGAGGGGAAGAAGACCTGAGGGCCCTGAGCCCTGCCCTGAGCCTTGAGCCATGAGAGCCCTGAGAGCCCGCAGAGCCCTGTGTCCTGCGCTGCCGCCCCCGCACCCTGCGGGGACGGGGGCGGCAGCGGGGCGGAGACTCAGCGCGATGGTGTGGGTGTGGTCCGGTGCCCACGCGCGGTGTCTCCCGCACGCTCTTCCTTCCGCAACGCGGCTCCCAGCGTCAGGGACACCACCGCGAGCACGATGAGGACGGTCCCCGTGGCCACGTTGATGATCTGCTGCGCGTTGTCGAACGTCTCCGCCTTCTGCAGACCCAGGATCCAGGGCGAGGCCACGAGCCACCCCCCTGCCGCCAGCACGGTCCAGTCGCTCCAGGGGCCCGCGTGCCGGCTGAACCTGGCGAGGACGACCAGCAGCACGACGATGCCGACGGCCAGTTCGTTGCGGTGGGCGTCCTTCGCCGCGTCGGGGCCGTCGCCCCATATCCAGGGCGCGAAGCAGAGGACGATCGCGGTCACCATCATGAGCCAGGTCATGATCTGCTCGCGCCAACCGTGCAGCAGAGCCAACCGGTCATGGCGCGCTCTCTGTTCGTACGAGGAAAGTGTCGGTACCGACATGGCGCTCCTCCGTGTCGTGTCCCTGGTGCGTCCGGATCGCCGACGGTGAGGCAGCCCTCTCAGGGGACCCCCGACCCGGGCGATGCCGATGCCGCGGCGGCATGGACCCGCCGGCGCGGTGCGCCCGTGTCCCCGGCGCCGGTACGCCGTACTGCCGCCCGCCAGTGTCCGAGCACCGCCTGTGACCGCGTCCGTACCGGCCGTACGCCGCAGGCACTGCGTGCCCGTGAGGCCTCGCCCGCCGGCTGCCCGTCCGAGCCGCACCGTGCGTGCCGCTCCAGTATGGGACGGCGTTCCCGACTCCGCGCCCTCACGCCGGTGGGGCCCTGCGGGCACACCGGGGGCGCTCCACCCCCCCTGCGGCGAAACCGTCCTTGCCGGCCCGCCTACCGGCCGAGGAGAGCGGTGCGGGAAGCGAACCGGCCAGGCTCTTCCCTCACCCATCACGGCCGGCCCTGTAGTCCTGTCTCGTTTCGGGTGCCCATGCATCTCATGGACGCGCACGACGTGTGGCGGCTAAAGGCACGTGCTGGGGGTACCCGTCCGAACATGGTTGCTTTGGGTGCCTACCGCTCATACCACGGCGCAACGACGGTGTGGGCCTTCGTGGTTGCCGTTCTCATCGTGCTCGTGGCGGGTTGGTACATCCGACGTCGGAGGTAGGAACGACTCGTGCCGGCCTGCCTTCTCGGGGCTGTCAGGGCCCTCCTGCGACGGGTCGTTCGCGCCTTCGGCTGACCCACCGTGCGCCCGACGGTGTCGCAGATCGCCGCCGTCCGCCTCACCCCACGTCCGCCTGCTGCTCGTCCGGCCGAAAGCCCCACCTCGTATGGGACTCGGCCCCAGCGGTGAGGCCCCGCTGACAGCCGTACGACCCCCGACGTCTCTTCGACCGTCGGTGGAACGTCCGGAGGTCGGCACGCGCCCCTCGGAACCTGCCCTGACCAGCGAAAAGCCCTCCCGATGGGGAGGGCTCTCGACAGTGCCCCGGCAGGACTCGAACCTGCGGCCAAGCGCTTAGAAGGCGCCTGCTGCATTGCGGCCCGCACGCTGTCTGACCTGCTGCTCAGCGTGACTGTCTCGCCCTTGCGACGGGTCTTCGGCACACATTCGACTGGCGGCTCTGCCTCCTCCGGCGCTTCCGACTGGCCGGGGCCTACTACCGATTGATCGGGATCTCGTAGACGATCTCGCAGTGCGCGACCGGCACCACGATGTCGGCGGTCTCGACGGGCCGGCCCTGGTCGGAGTAGTACGTCCGGCGGATGTGCGTCACGTACGCGCCGTTCTGGATGCCGAGGAGTGACGCCTCCTCCGCGGTGGCCCCGCGCGGCTCCGGCTGTTCCACTGCGTGCCCGACGGTGATGCCGATGACGGCCATCCGGTTCACCACGCCGACCCCGGCGTGCGGGCCTCCCTCGGGGAGGACGACGAGTGTGCCGACCGTGAGTTCGTACGGCTCCCAACTCGTCGACAGCTGCACTGGCCGCCCGTTCGCCAGGAACTCGTACACCGTCCGGACGCACAGATCACCCTCGGCGATACCGAGACGCGCCGCGATGTCCGCCGGCGCCGGGACCTTCACGTCGGACCGGCTCTCCCAGTCGCTCTGCCTGCCCACGGCCTTCATGTCCGCCCGGAACGGTGAACCGTCCGGCTGCTCGCGCGCCGAAGAGCGGACCATCCGAACGCGCTCCCTGGGTTCGGCCACGTAGGTGCCCGACCCCGCGCGGCCCTCCAGCAGGCCATGGGAGATCAGTAGTTCCTGCGCCCGGCGCACCACGTTCTCGCCCACGCCGTACTCCTGGCCGATCTGGGCGCGCGACGGCAGGCGGTCTCCGGGTTCCCAGACGTGCTCTGCGATCCGCCGCCGCAGCTCGTCGGCGATGCGGAGATAAGGCGCTTGCTCAGGCATATGGAAAATCTAGTCCACTAGCCCTAATCTAGTTAACTAGCTTCACTCAAAGTGATCGCTGTTAACGGAGGCTGCCTGTGCCCAGCTCGGGAGTAAGTGCGGCGTCGATCGCTGCTCGGCTGTCCGCCCTCGGGCTGCGCCCACGCATCAAAGAGCACGCCCGGTACACGGCGGTCGAAGCGACGGTCCCGGAATCCCTGCCGGCCGAGTCCTGGGGCGCGGTCCTGGCGGCGGTGGGCGAGGCGGACCGATTCGGGCTCCTCGCCACCAGTTCTCACGTCCGCACCCTCTGGGCGGTCGTACGCAAAGCGGTCTCCACGACGGGCTATGTCGGGGGGCCGGGCTATCAGCGATAGGAGCCGAACAGCATGTTCAACCGTATCCGCCGTACCCTCTCGATCACTAAGGGCGGGCACGCATTCAAGGGTCGCCATCGTCGGCCGGAAGCCCTCACCCGGCTGGCGGGCGGAACCAGCGTTGCGGCACCCGCCCACGCGCCGAGGGCCAACCAGGACTCGGACGGCGACAGCGGGCGCCACCGGTACGCGCTCGCGGGAGAGGACTCCGCGCTCGTCCGCCCGTACGTTCTGGCGGCTTGGGAGAAGCACACGCAGCCTCGTTCGCTGTTCGTGGCTCCCCACCTGTCGGCCTCGGCCTGGTCGTCGCTCACGGGGGCATCCTGATGGCTCCTCCCTCTCTGAGGGGCGTTCGCGCGCCGATCGAGGCCCCTCCCTACCGATCGGCCACCTGCCGGATCGGGACCCACGACACCTTTACGGAGTCTCCGGCGTTGCTCGTACCCATTGCCCTCCCCTTGGTCTACGAGGTGTGCGCTTGCCCCTGCCGCGCGTCGTCCAACAGGCCGGCACAGACGGAGCCCCAACTGTGAGGGGGCACGGAACCGGGCGACTCCTGGCGTCGCACGTGGACATCACCTCGACCACCGTCTTGTGCGGAGACATCATCCAAGTCGGCGGCCGGGCCTGCCGAGTGACCAACCTCCTCCAACTGCCGCAAGGAGCCAAGCAACTTCTTCTCGACTCCGGTGAACTCCTGACGATGCACCCGCGGACCCACTTCGTCGCCGTGCGCATGATGAGAAGGCGGTGACCCGACGGTGCCCTTCCGCCATCGCGAAATCGCCGACGATCTGAGGCAGCAGATCACGACCGGCCGTATCGGCCCCGGCGAACGCCTCTCGTCCGAGCCTGCGTTGGCCGCGCACTACGCGGTGAGCACGGGAACTCTGCGACGTGCTCTCTCCGTACTCCAAGGGGAAGGACTCATTGACAAGTTCCACGGCCGAGGCAACTTTGTTCGCCGTCCTCTGCGCAGGTTCATGTACGTCGGAGGGTGGGGGACGTTCGCCCCGTGGACCACTGCGGACGCCTCGCTTCGAGTCACTGTTCGCACTGCGACGATTCCAGCACAAGGGCTTCTGGCCGGCTTGCTGGACGTGCCCACTGGCACCCCCCTGCGGAGATTGTCTGCGTCAGCCACGAGGGGGCATCACCCCTCGGCCTGGCGCGGATATACCTCTTGCACGACCTGGCCCCCGTCGGCTAGCTGGGCGAGGAGTCCTCGTACGAGCAGATGGCCAAGAGGTTCGCCGTCCTGAGTTCATCGCCGGACGAGGTCCGCGAGACGGTCTGCGCCCGCCCGCCGACCCCGGAGGAAGTCTCGGCCCTGCGGATCAGTCCCACCGCGGCAGTCCTCGCTATCACGCGCACTGCCACCGACTCCGCTGGACGCGTCGTGGAAGCCGCGCCTCTGGCCTTTCCCGGGGACCGTACCGACGCGGTCTTCACCGCCCACCACGCCGCCAGTGAGAGGCAGTCGCATCGATGACTGAACAGAACGAACTACGTCTTGTCCCGTGGTCAAGCCCGGAGGGGAAGCCTTGCTACCTCAGCACCGACGACAGCGACAGCCACATGTCCCGCTTGGCGGACGACGTGGAGGCCAACCAACTCGATTGGTCAGCAAGGCTGTTGAAGAGTGCATTCGACCCCGTTGTCGGCAACGGAAGCTTGGACGATCTGCGATTGCTGGTGAAGGAGCTGTCCGGAGCACTACGTGACGTACTTCGTGTGGCAGTCGGCCGCGGCCCTTCCGGCGGAGAGTGAGCCCCGTTCTGCCTGAACGGAGCACCCACGCTCACGAACGCAAAGGTCCCAAACCATGATCGTTGGAGGGTCTTCGTATTCGTGGGCGTGGATACGCGGCCGTGCGACACCAGCTACGCAAGTTCGATCAACCGGGCTCAATGGTCGGCCGCTGGGCCACGACCACTTCGTCCCGAAGCAACAGTAGTGGCCGCCCGACCTTGGAACGGTGCCGGTGCCACCTGCACTGATGGTCCGCGACCGTTCGCGCATGTGCTCGGCTGTTCGTGGGCGTTGTCACGCAGTTTAGACACTAATCTTGCGCCTCTGACTCGCCAAGTGCGCCCAATGTGAGGGGAGATCCGCAGCGTTCGCACGGGCGATACCACGCGCTCCGGGCGTCCCCCAGCAGCATCCAACTGGCTTCGTCTAGGTGTCGGGCGTCGCCGACCATGAGGCCGCAGTGCTCGTTCCCGTGGAAAACCTCGCGGCTCCCTGCAGCGCTGGAGCGCACCAACACCGCCGGTTCTCCGAAGCGATCGACACCTTCGTCTGCGTAGCAGGCCTGCATGTACTCCGTCGCGTCGCGTTGGTCAGATGCACTGGTATAGGGCAGCTCTCGTCCTCGCATACTGAACCTCCATCTAGGCCATAGCGTCATCACTTCGTACTACATGTCCATCGCAAGCGACATCTCAGATCACTCTTTGGACTTCAACTCTTCCTTAAACTCGACCTCTTGATCGATCATCCAAGAGAAAACGTTCAAGAAGTTCGGTTTTTTGAAATCACCCCCAGTATTCGAGGCTCGCGTCTGCAGGATGGCAGAAATAAAGCCGCGAATTTGGATAAGGAATCCCATTGGATGGTCATCCGAAACGCCAATCGGCATATCCATGACTAGCTTCTTGATCAGTCTATGCATCACCTCGTATCGAGTCAGGAAATCAGGGTGGGACTCTCCCCCGGAAAGCCAAGTGTCATTAGCGTGAGAAAGAGCTACCAAGCCAATCATGGATCCACCGACAGCGCGATAAATGCGACTGCGACTGACATTGTCAGACAGTACCCCGGACAAGAGAAGGAATGACCCGACGTCGGCCTCAAGTTCCTCCACCTGGTCCTCATTGAGTGCGGAAGTGAGATTACTCCACCCGATGCGATCCAACCAATCAGTCACAGCACCTCTCGCCGCTTGTGTGTGCCGAAAGGCAGAATCCGTGTGCCCAAGCATGTGATGGCAATACTCATGCCCAATTGCGAACTCCTCGATGGCCAATACCAAGTTATGGTGCTCACCTTGAGTCCTTTGTTTCGGCAGCTCAATTTGTAGGGGATGTGTAGCTACTACGTGACGGTTGGCGGCCCATGTCTGGACCTCTCGATCGGTAACTTCGATCGGCTCAAAAGCCGCACGTTCAAGTTCCTCAACGATCATTTCAGTCACGGCGGTATCGTCATAATTCCAGTCAACCTCCCTGCCTGCTGCCCTAATTGCGTCATAGAAATGACTGAAAAGTGTACTGTAAATCATGGCTGCGAGGGTAAATCCATAGTTCAGCTCAATAATCCCTGCCCCTCGAAAGGAGGAGGCCTCTGCGTTGACATCTCCTTTAAAGGAACGCGCAACGAAAATGTTGCGCATCGTGGCCATCCACTCTACCGGAGCGCTTTCAAGAAGGTTCTTGGCTGCGATGTCAAGCTCGGGACAGTTGGAGCGATCCGGCTTCCAAGCTAAAAACTCGGAATATTTGTCACCTTCGATAAGATTCTGGTGACCAGATTGCTCAAATAGGGTCTTCCAGAAATTCTCCTCAGGATTTCCGCAATCTACAAAGAACTGTTTACGGGATTTCTCAATTCTCCACATTTCCCCTCCAGTGTTTAATCTGAAATTAATCAGAACACGCCCGAAACCTAGCTCGCGATCTTCCAGCGTCCCGCGATTCAAGTTGTACCTTGCCGCTGCCGGGCCTGGGGGTGACTTCCAGAAAGTTCCTGCGCCTTGTACGAACGACCTTGACGCCCTGGGGCCGTGACCGCTCGGCTCTGCCTGCGTCGAAGATGGTCGGGATGGAGGCCCCACAACGCTCACCCCGCTCCGGCCGGCACTCGCGAACGGTGCGATACCGAGCAGCAGAAAGATGTGACCGACCGCATCGACGCTCACGTGTCCGCCGCACGACTTCGGGCACGGAACGGGCACGCGACACCTAGGCAGGTCCAGACAACAAACCAAGGCCCGGGGCGATGACTTGGGCCTTAACCGTGGAGCGGGTGACGAGAATCGAACTCGCACTCTGAGCCTGGGAATCACGGCCTTCCCAGGCCGGTCGTGCAGCTGACCGGCCCCGAGAGTTCCTCGCCGTTGCTGCGACGCCCGCTGTAGGGCACCGGTGTTGACCGTGGTTCACCTGGCTATCTGGCAGGAATCTGGCACGCCCCAAAACCGGCAGGATCCACTGGGCTGGCGGACGTGTCCCAAGCTGGGCGGGCGGCAGCCGCCCGCCCAGCGCGCCTACACGGTGCTTACATGGCGCCGTACCCCACGGCCTGCAGGCTGATGCCGCTTGTGCCCGCAGTTGACATACATACCGGTGCGCTGTGGGTTGGAGGTGCTATGGGCCTGGTACGGCGGCCGTCCAATTTTATCGCGGCGTAATATTGTAATGATTTGAATAGACTCGCAACTTTTTCATGATGTACGCCGCAATGGATGCGGCCTTGCAGTGGGCGTCACTGAGATGGTGGAATTCCATGTGCAACTCTCGGTCGCCGAAAGGGATTACGGCGTCCGCGTAGATGTCCTGTTCGCCTAGGTCTACTTCGAACCGGCCGGTGCTAGCCGAAAAAACGGGCACATTTTTTTCCGCGATAGCGCAAATTGCCTGGTTGATCACCTTGTGTCGACTCGCGGAGGAGCTTTGAATGAATGCAAATGAGTCAAGAACCGTGTCCGACGTCTTTCCTTTTGTGGTGGACGTCAGTTCGTTGACGCCGGATCCATTGATATACTTACTGAAATCCGTGCTCTTAAAGGTCGTGTCGGCATTTGCTGGGCTTTTTCCGATGCCCTTTTCCCTAAGGGTTGAGCGCATGTCTTGTGGCCCATACTCCGCTATTGCGTATACGACGGAACTAGGAGTCATGGTGACTAGTTTTGCGCGAAAGAGTGAGATTACATAAGCCAAGTGGTGTTGCGGAGAAGAATTCCTTGCCTGCCACCACTTCCCGGCCTCCGAACGTGGGGAGTACCCGACGAGTTCTTCGGCTTTGAGGACCATGGTTCCGGCCCGGCGCAGGCGGTTAGCCTCGCCGACTACAGCACTGGTGGAGGTTACTACGAATAGGATTTCGGGCAGGTCCTGGGAGATCTGGACCATATCTATTCGTTCGGCAATTTCGTCTCGAACTGCTCCGAGAAATTCTCCTACTGTGTCGCTTTTTGCGATCGATGTCTCTGTGTAATCCGAGCTCAATCCAAGGTCTTCCAGGCGTTGGTCAAGCTGAATGAATAGTCTCTCCAGAACGTCATTCCAAGATGACTTCGGTGGCCCGGAGATAGTGACGTCGGCGCTTCTTGGCGTTAGGGAATTTCCGCCCACCGTCCGCGCCATGGAAATGAGTTCTTGCTTCCATTCTTCGCTAGTGGTTGGCCAGACGACAATGACATCTTGACGCCCCCTCAAGAGCTGATTCAATGAGGCCATGAATTGCCGGAGGCCAACAGTGTCATCTGATGCCTCCCGTCCGTCGAGAAGAACCAGGAGTGACTTCTTAGTCGGGGCGGGAATTGCCCTCTAGCCAGGCGCTGATTTCCCGAAGTGGGACTGTGGCTGGAACGGGCAAGACGGATTCGAATCGATCTGCCATGTTGATCGAAGCCGACCACGCGGACGTCGTCTTTCCGCAGCCGCTGCTGCCGCTCAGGAATGCCAATATGCCCCCACCCTGAATTTCGGTGGTCCGCCGCAGAATCTCAAATTTTTTCATGTCCTGTGGCACGCGAACGATCAATGGCGTGGAGCTTAGGCGTTCGTCTACGAGAATGTGTTCGAACCTGGTGGGGATTTTCACAGACAATGAACTTCTCCCGGTCTGATCGAGCGCAGTGGCGGCGGGGCCAGCATACGCAGGACCACCAAGTCGGCGGAGCGGGTTTGGCCGGTGTCCTGCCCGGTTTGGGGTCGAGCGTGATCAGGGGGCCGTACGCTGGCCGGCAACTCGGGCAGGCTGTGATCCTGCCCGGAATTTGAACGAGTGGCCCCTGGTCTTGCTCGACGCGGGCCCCGAACCGGGGAGGTGGCTAAAGCCGTGGAGCCGACCGCCCCAGCCACAGCGGGTTAACCCCACCGCGGCGTTGCTCCATCGGCGCGACCGGCGTAGCCGTGGCCAGAGCGGGCCGAAGGCAGGAGCGCAGGCCCCGGCGGGGAGCCGGGGAGCGCGCGGCGAGCGGAGTGAGCCGCCTTGATGAAGTAGAGAAAGTCTTATCCCGCTGGGATGAGGTTCCTGCCGTCGTGGCTCCGGACGTGAGGCCCGTTCTCGTCCAGCGCGTCCAGGAGCCGGACCGCGTACGCCTCGCTCATGCGGTCGGTGACCTCGTCGGGGGTGAGCCAGGAGACGGCCGTGGTCTCGCTGGAGGCGCGTTCGGTCCCGCCCCACGGCTTGCAGCGGAAGACCATCGCGACGATGCCGCGGATCGTGTTCTTGTAGACCCCGGTGAGTTCGTCGATCTCGACGTGGATGCCGGTCTCCTCCAAAACCTCGCACCTCCAGCCCGGTGATCTCCTCTTCCAAGGTGAGGCGGGCGGCGTCCTCGCGGGCTCGGTGATCCGGCGGGCCTGGCGAAGTGCGCGCGAGGCGGTGTTGGCTCCGCACGTCCTCGAATCGCCCACCGGACGGCGGGTGTACGACAACCGGCACACGCGCCTGACGAAGTGGCTGAATGACGGCGTTCCGCCGGCCCAGGTCGCGGACTGGGCGGGCAACAGTGTTCCGGTTCTTCTGGCCACCTACGCGCGATGCGTGGAAGGGCAACTTCCCGATCTCAAGAGGCGGCTCGAAGCGGCGGGGGACCTCCCGGAGTCGCCCGACGCTGGTTGACCGTTCGCCGAAAACTTCGACTCGTATTCGACTCAGCCACCCGCAAAAACCCGGTGACAGCCGTACAGCCCCGGTGTCCGACCTTGATCGCAGAGGGGGATGCCGGGGCTTCGCCGTCCCCGCCGAAACCGCCCTGAACAGCGAAAAGCCCTCCCGATGGGGAGGGCTCTCGGCGGTGCCCCCGGCAGGACTCGAACCTGCGGCCAAGCGCTTAGAAGGCGCCTGCTCTATCCACTGAGCTACGGGGGCCGGGTGTGGGCCGTGGCCGACGGGGCCCTGTTGCGGGTGAGTCCTTGGCCGTGCCGGGACAAGGATAGGGCTCTTGCTGGTGTGTCCCGGTTGCTTCACCTGCGTGGCACCTTGTGGAGGTTCCGTGAAGCGAACCGATAATCGCAGCTGAGTCCGGATCGCGCACCGGTTTTCGGGCCGGATCGCGCGGGTGTTGTGCACTCGTTATGCCCACGCTGCGCGGGTTCCCCCTGCCCTCGGAGTGGAATTGCCGCGCAGGGGAGCCCATACGCTTCAAAAAGGCGCCAAAAGCGGGCATTCTTCGCACGTGGTGACCATGGATGTACGGCCTCAGCTCATCGACGCACTCTCCGCCCTGCGCGACCGGGTCGCCGCCGTGCGTCTCCCGCTGCCGCTCCCCGGAGCGGAACGGGCCCGCCAGACGAGGGCCGAACTGCTCGCCCAGCTCGACGACTACCTGCTGCCCCGGCTCAAGGCCCCGGAGGCGCCGCTGCTCGCGGTGATCGGCGGATCCACCGGTGCCGGGAAGTCGACGCTGGTCAACTCCCTCGTGGGGTGCCGGGTCAGTGAGGCCGGGGTGTTGCGGCCCACGACCCGGACGCCGGTGCTGGTCTGCCACCCGGACGACCACCACTGGTTCGCCGACGTCCGTGTGCTGCCGGAGCTGATCCGGGTCTGGCTGCCGCCCGGGCGCGGAGTCGGGGCGGACGGGATCGAGGAAGTGGGGGTCGGGCGGGCCCGCGGGGCCGCCCAGGAGCTGCGGATCGAGACGGCGATGAGCCTGCCGCGCGGACTCGCGCTGCTCGACGCCCCCGACATCGACTCGCTCGTCGAACGGAACCGGGTCCTCGCCGCCGAGCTCGTCTGCGCGGCCGACGTGTGGGTGATGGTGACCACGGCGTCCCGGTACGCCGACGCGGTGCCCTGGCACATGCTCCGTACGGCGAAGGAGTACGACGCCTCGCTGGTCAGCGTGCTCGACCGGGTACCTCACCAGGTGGTGGGGGAGGTCTCCCGCCAGTACGCCGCGTTGATGACCCGGGCGGGCCTCGGGGACGTACCGCGCTTCACCATCCCCGAGCTGCCCGAGTCGGCGGGCGGCGGCAGCGGTCTGCTGCCCACCTCCGCGGTCGCACCGTTGCGCGCCTGGCTCGCCCACCGGGCCCAGGACCCCGCGGCCCGCCAGCAGGCGGTGGGCCGCACGGCGGCCGGGGTCATGGACTCCCTGAACGTACGGATGCCCGCCCTCGCCGGGGCCGTCGCCCAGCAGTACGCGGCGGCCGTCCGGCTCACCGGTGCCGTCGAGGAGGCCTACGAGAAGGAGGCCGACCGCATCCGCCGGCGGCTCCGGAACGGCGCCGTGCTGGCCGGGGACGCCCGGACGCGCTGGCGCGGGTACCCGTTGGACAGCTCGGCCGGGGAGGTGCTGGAGGCACTGGTGGAGAGCCTGGTCGCGTTGATCCAGTGCGCCGTCGCCGCCGCCGACGAGAAGATCCGCACGGCCTGGCGGCAGGATCCGGCCGCAGCGGCCTTCCGCTTCGAGCGCGGGGGTGGGGAGGGCGGCCCGCGGGACGACGCCGGCCGGGAGAACGGTTCTCGGAACGGCAGCGGGCGGGGGAACGGCGGCTGGGGGCCGGCGGAGGACGCCGAGGGACGGATCGCCGTGGTCGTGCGCCGGTGGCGGCGGGTCGTCGAGGAGCTGGCCGAGGAGGAGGTGGGCCGGATCGACCGCAGCGTCGCGCCGGACCCCGAGACCGTCGCCGCGCTGCTCGCCGCCGCCCTGCTGGGCGGCCGCCGTGCCCGTAGCGCCGGGGAGCAGCTCGCCGAACGCATCGGCGCCCAGGGCGCGTTGCGGTTGCGGGACAAGGGCGGGGCCCTGTTGACCAGCTATCTGGACCAGGTGCTCCGGGTGGAACGGGAGCGGCGGCTCGCCCCGCTCGACGCGCTCGACATCGCGCCTGAACCACAAGCGGAGCTGATCGCCGCACTGTCCGTGTTGCAGAAGGAGAGGAGGCAGCGATGACTGCCGTCGTGGACCAGGGCTGGGGCAAGGGAGACCGGGGCCCGGAGAGGAAGGGCGCCGGCGGGGAGAGGCCCCGCGCGGGCGCGGAGGAGGCGACAGGGCCGGGAGCACCTGTCCGCGCGGCGTCGGACGTCGATCGTCCCGTTCCCGCAGCCGGGGATCCGGCGAGGGTTGACCCGACGAAGGTTCCCGGCCCCTCGGAGGCGGGTGGACGGGGACTGCCGGACCCGCCCGGAGCGGTCGGGGACTCCGACCCCCAGGGCACGGGGGTCGTCCCGGCGGGGGTGCCCTCGCACTGGGACGACGGGCTCATCGCCCGGCGGGCGGCGGCCGCGCGGCGCAAGCGTCCCGAGGGCAACGGGCTCGGGAGGAGCGAACCGGAGGACGAAGCGGGGCCCGAGGTGGAGGCGTACGTGTCGTCGGGCGGCACCCTCCGGCCGAGGCTCGACGCCCTGCGCGAGCTGGTCGGCCTCTCCCGCGCGCGGCTCGACCAGGAGACGCTCGCCGAGGCGGGGCGGGTGCTCGACGAAGCGGCCGCGCGGCAGCGGCTCTCCGCCCGGCACACCGTGGTCGCCCTCGCCGGGGCGACGGGCAGCGGGAAGTCCTCCCTCTTCAACGCCCTCGCCGGAGCGCAGATCTCCGACACCGGGGTACGCCGCCCGACCACCTCCTCCCCGATCGCGTGCAGTTGGACGGACGGGGCGGCCGGCCTGCTCGACCGGCTGGCGATCCCGGGCCGGCTCCGCCGCAGACCGCAGGCGGGCGCTGCCGCCGCCGACGCGGCGCTCCAGGGGCTCGTCCTGGTGGATCTCCCCGACCACGACTCGGCCGCCCCCGGCCATCGGGAACAGGTCGACCGGGTGCTCGCCCTCGTCGACGCCGTCGTCTGGGTCGTGGACCCGGAGAAGTACGGCGACGCGGCTCTGCACGAGCGCTACCTGCGCCCTCTCGCAGGCCACGCGGAGGTCAGCTTCGTCGTGCTCAACCAGATCGACCGGTTGCCCGGTGAGGCGGCCGACCTCGTCCTCGACGACCTGCGCCGGCTGCTCGACGAGGACGGCATGGCGGTGGGCGAGCACGGCGACCCCGGCGCCACCGTGCTGGCCCTGTCCGCCCTCACCGGCGAGGGGGTCGGCGAACTGCGCGAGCTGCTGGGCGCGTTCGTGCAGGAGCGGACCGCCGCCCAGCGCCGGCTCTCCGCCGATGTGGACGCCGCCGCCGCGCGGCTTCGGCCGGTGTACGTCGCGGAGGGGCGGTCCGGACTCGGAGAGCGGGCCCGGGAGGAATTCACCGACCGGCTCGCCGACGCGGTCGGTGCCTCGGCGGCCGGGCAGGCGGCCGAGCGGGAGTGGCGCCGGAACGCGGGCCGGGCGTGCGGCACCCCCTGGCTGCGGCTGTGGCGCTGGTACGAGTCGACGCGCAGGCTCGGCGGCCTGGAGCGGATGGGCCAGGTCCTGACGCCCCCGCGCGAGGAAGAGGAAGCGACCGCGCGGCAACGGGTCGAGCAGGCCGTACGCGTGGTGGCGGACGACGCCGCCGGAGGCCTCCCGGACCCATGGGCCCGGGCGGTGCGCGAGGCCGCTTACAACGGCGCCAAGGGCCTGTCCGAGGCGTTGGACGCCCTGGCGGAGCAGGCTGCCGCGACCACCTCCACCCGGGGCCGGGGGGCCGGCGGCGGCCCGGTGAAGGGCCGCGACGGCACGGGAAGGGGTACGGACGCCACGGGGACGCACGACGTGACCGGGACGCACGACGTGACCCGCACGTACGACGTGACCAGGACGCACGACGGCGTGGGCCCGGCGGACCCGGCGGGCCCGGCGGACGGGGTCACCGGGCGGGGCGGAGCGGCGCGGTGGCGCGGTGCCGCCGCGCAGGACGGGCCGGGCCGCGGGTCCGGTACGCGCGGCGCCGGCCGGTTCGGACGGAAGCGGTCCCGGAGCGCCGGCGCGGCGGCCGGAGTCGGGGGCGTCGGCGGCGCGCCGGTCCCCCTGAGCCGCCCCGCCCGGCCGCCGCGCCCCAAGTGGTGGCCGGCGGCGGTCCTGGTCCAGGCGTCCATGACCCTGCTGCAGATCTTCGGCGGGCTGTGGCTCGTCGGCCAGATCGCCGGAGTGCTGGAACCGGGGCTGATCGTCCCCGCCCTGGTGATGCTCGCCGGAGTCGTCGGCGGCCCGCTGGTGGAGTGGGCGTGCGCGGCGGCCGCGCGGGGCCCGGCACGGAGGTACGGGCAGGAGACCGAGCGACGGCTGCGGGACGCGGCGGCCGGATGCGGGCGCGCCAGGGTCCTCGATCCGGTGGCCGCCGAACTCGCCCGTTACCGCGAAGTGCGCGAGCGGTACGGGGCGGTGACGGAGTTGTCCACAACCGGCCGGTAATCCACAGGCCCCTGCACGATCGCCCCACCCCGTTCAGCATGGAGACCTCGCCACCGGCTCGTGAACGGCACCCGCCGGCCCGGACGGTGGCGGGGCGGTCGCACGGGGGAGTGAGAGCCTCGCGCGCCCACCGGTGCGCGGGGCTCTCTCGCGTAGCGGGCCGGGCCGCGAGGACCGCCGTGTGCGGCACGACGGGAAGAGGGGACCGGAGATGGGACAGGACAGAGGGGCCGGGACATGAACGAGACCTTGGTGACGCTGGTCGGCAACGCCGCGACGGCGGTGGACTTCCGGGAGACCACCTCCGGCGGGATGGCGCGGTTCCGCCTCGCCGTGACACCACGCCGCTGGGACCGGGAGAAACAGCTCTGGGCCGACGGGCACACGAGCTTCTACACGGTGTGGGCGTGGCGGGCCCTGGCGTCGAACCTGGCGGCCTCCGTCTCGGTGGGCGAACCCCTGCTGGTGCACGGCCGGCTGAAGGTACGGGAGGAGGAACGCGACGGCGCGCGGCGGACGTTCGTGGACGTCGAGGCGGTGGCGGTGGGCCACGATCTGAGCCGGGGATCCGCCGCGTTCCGGCGGGCGGTGCGACGCGAGCCGCCGCTCGGCGCCGGGACGGGAGCAGGGGACGCGGAGGGTCCGGTTTTCGCGAGCGAATCCGCTGCCGGCGGCCCCTCCTGGGAGGTCGATCCCGCAGCCGGGAGAGCGGGCCCCCCGGGAGCGACGGCGGATCCGGAGTCCGGCGAGGGCCCACGCCGCCGGACGGGGCGTCAGGAACGGCATGTGGGGCTCGTGTCGGCACCCTGAAGCCGCCGACACGCGCTCGGTGAGCGGTTGGTGACGGGGTGCTGTCCGATTCCACCGTGCGGCGTGGGACGGGAGTGACGGTGATAACGATTGCGATTCGGAATGGTTGTACGACAGTAAGACGGGAAGCGTATCTGGCCCCCGTCCATAGGATTCCCCCGTACTCATGGGCACTTGAGTCTGTCGGCGGGGCACTCCCCACACGCGCACCGAGCGCGAGGGCCCCGCCCGGAGGGGAATTCTGTGACTTCTGCGTTTTCTGAGATTTCAGCGCTTCAAGATTCCGACACAGCGACCGGCCCGGCCCTCCGCGCCGGATCGGGCGCGCGCCGACTGCGGGGACGGGGCACCGGGCTCGCCCGCCTGGCCTCCACCGCACTGGTCACCGGCCTCGTCGCGGCGGGCGCACTCGCCGGCACGGGCACGGCTGCGGCCGACGACGCGGCCCCTCAGCACCAGGGCGGCGCGACCGCTGTCCTGGACGGGCTGAAGACGTACGACTCCGCCGTGATCAAGACGGCCGGCGAAGAGCCGAAGAAGGTGTCCGCCGGCCTCTTCGAGATGACCGTCGACGGCGGCGGCAAGCTCAAGACGTACTGCATCGACATCCACAACCCGACCCAGGGTCAGGCGGCGTACAAGGAGACTCCCTGGGCGGAGTCCTCGCTCGGCAAGAACGAGAACGCCGGGCGCATCCGCTGGATCCTGGAGCACTCCTACCCGCAGGTCGACGACCTCGCCTCGCTCGCGGCGAAGGCCGGTACCGGCCCGCTCACCGAGGGCACTGCCGCGGCCGGCACCCAGGTCGCCATCTGGCGTTACTCGGACGGTGCCGACGTCACCGCCGTGAACAAGGACGCCGAGAAGCTCGCCGACTACCTGCAGGGCGCGGCCCAGAACAGCAGTGAGCCCCAGGCCTCGCTGACGCTGAGCCCGCCGGCGGTCTCCGGTCAGGCCGGCGGTCTGCTCGGCCCGGTCACCGTCCACACGGACGCTGCCGAGACCACGGTGGCCCCGCCGGCCGACGCCGTCGCCAGCGGCGTCAAGATCACCGACAAGGACGGCAACCCCGTCTCGAAGGCGACCGACGGCACCGAGCTCTACTTCGACGTGCCGAAGGACACGGCGGACGGTTCCGCCTCGCTCACCGTGCAGGCCACCACCTCCGTGCCGGTCGGCCGTGTCTTCACCGGTGTGACGACCACCAGCCAGACGCAGATCCTGGCCGGTTCCAGCGAGTCCGTCGTCTCCGCGCAGGCCACCGCCGACTGGGCCGCCAAGGGCCCGGTTCCCGCGGTGACCGCGCAGAAGAACTGTGTCGCGGGTGGCCTCGACGTCACCACGAGCAACAACGGTGACAAGCCGTTCACCTTCACGATCTCCGGCACCGAGTACACCGTCGAGGCCGGCGGCACGAAGACCGTGACGGTCCCCGTCGCCGAGGACGCGACGTACGACGTCACCGTCACCGGTGAGGGCGGCTTCGAGCAGAACTTCAAGGGCGTCCTCGACTGCGTCACGGTCTCGGACACCACCCCGGACGACGACAAGGGCACGGACACGCAGACCGGCGCCTCGCCCAGCCCTGCCACGACCCCCGTCGCGGCCGACACGACCGGCGGCGCCGAGGGTGACCTCGCCGCGACCGGTGGCTCCAGCGCGACCCCGATCATCGCGGGTGTCGCCGTGGCGCTCGTCGTCCTCGGTGGCGGAGCGGTCTTCTTCCTCCGCCGCAAGAAGTCGGCCGCCGGCGCCCAGTAGGGGCCGGGCGCACGCGATGACCGCGCGCGCCGCGCTCCGACCGGACGCAGGACCGCACGACTCGTAGGACCGTATGACCGCACGCCGCGCATGACCGTCTGACCGAAGGCCCCGTCCGTCCCGCATCTCCGGGGGCGGACGGGGCCTTCGCGTGCACGGGGCGGGCACGCCGAGCCCCACGGTCGCGGGGTCCACGGCCACGGGGCCTTCGCGTGTACGGGCCGGGCCGGGCCGTCTCCAAGCCGTCGACACCCGCCCGCCGCCGGACCGCGCCGCCGGACCGCGCCGCCGGACCGTGCCGCCGGACCCCGGGGGCGGCTTCGGGGGCCTCGTCCGGAGATGTCACCCCCGCCGCCCGCCGCACGGCCCCCGCCGCCCCGCAGGTCAGCGGCCCCGGGTGGGACGGGTTTCTCCCGTGGGCTTGTCGTCAGGCAAGATGGGTGTATCTGCCCACACCTCTATTGCTGCCGGACGGTTTCTCTTGGCTGAGTTCATCTACACCATGCGCAAGACGCGCAAGGCGCACGGCGACAAGGTGATTCTGGATGACGTCACCCTGAACTTCCTGCCCGGCGCGAAGATCGGCGTCGTCGGCCCCAACGGTGCCGGTAAGTCCACGGTGCTCAAGATCATGGCCGGCCTGGAGCAGCCGTCCAACGGTGAGGCGTACCTCTCGCCCGGCTTCAGCGTCGGCATCCTCATGCAGGAGCCGAAGCTCGACGAGGAGAAGACCGTCCTGCAGAACGTGCAGGACGGCGCCGCCGAGATCATGGGCAAGCTCACGCGCTTCAACGAGGTCGCCGAGCTCATGGCGACCGACTACTCCGACGCGCTGCTGGACGAGATGGGCAAGCTCCAGGAGGACCTGGACCACGCCAACGCGTGGGACCTGGACGCCCAGCTGGAGCAGGCCATGGACGCCCTGGGCTGCCCGCCCGGCGACTGGCCCGTCACCAACCTCTCCGGTGGCGAGAAGCGCCGCGTGGCGCTCTGCAAGCTCCTCATCGAGGCGCCCGACCTCCTCCTGCTCGACGAGCCCACCAACCACCTCGACGCCGAGTCGGTGAACTGGCTGGAGCAGCACCTCTCGAAGTACGCGGGTGCGGTCGTCGCCGTCACCCACGACCGGTACTTCCTCAACAACGTCGCCGAGTGGATCCTCGAACTGGACCGCGGCCGCGCGCTCCCGTACGAGGGCAACTACTCCACGTACCTCGAGAAGAAGGCCACCCGCCTCAAGGTCGAGGGCCGCAAGGACGAGAAGCGCCAGAAGCGGCTCAAGGAAGAGCTGGAGTGGGTCCGGTCCAACGCCAAGGGCCGCCAGACCAAGTCCAAGGCCCGCCTCGCCCGTTACGAGGAGATGGCTGCCGAGGCCGACAAGATGCGGAAGCTGGACTTCGAGGAGATCCAGATCCCGCCGGGCCCGCGCCTCGGTTCCATCGTCGTCGAGGTCGAGCACCTCTCGAAGGCCTTCGGCGACAAGGTCCTGATCGACGACCTGTCGTTCACGCTGCCGCGCAACGGCATCGTCGGCATCATCGGTCCGAACGGCGCGGGCAAGACCACGCTGTTCAAGATGATCCAGGGCCTGGAGACGCCGGACTCCGGTTCGGTCAAGGTCGGCGAGACGGTCAAGATCTCGTACGTCGACCAGTCCCGCGCCAACATCGACCCGAAGAAGACCCTCTGGGCCGTCGTCTCGGACGAGCTGGACTACATCAACGTCGGCCAGGTCGAGATGCCGTCGCGGGCGTACGTCTCCGCGTTCGGCTTCAAGGGCCCGGACCAGCAGAAGCCGGCCGGTGTCCTCTCCGGTGGTGAGCGCAACCGCCTGAACCTCGCGCTGACGCTCAAGGAGGGCGGCAACCTGCTGCTCCTCGACGAGCCCACCAACGACCTGGACGTCGAGACCCTCTCGTCGCTGGAGAACGCGCTGCTGGAGTTCCCCGGCGCCGCTGTGGTCATCTCCCACGACCGCTGGTTCCTGGACCGCGTCGCCACGCACATCCTGGCGTACGAGGGCGACTCCAAGTGGTACTGGTTCGAGGGCAACTTCGAGTCGTACGAGAAGAACAAGGTCGAGCGCCTCGGCGCGGACGCGGCCCGCCCGCACCGCGCCACGTACAAGAAGCTCACCCGGGGCTGATCACCGTGGCCCGTCACCTCTACCCCTGCCCGCTGCGCTGGTCGGACATGGACGCCTTCGGCCACGTCAACAACGTGGTCTTCCTCCGCTACCTGGAGGAGGCGCGCATCGACTTCATGTTCCGGCTGGCGCCGGGGGACGGCTCGCCGTCCTTCGCGGGCGGATCCGTCGTCGCCCGCCACGAGATCGACTACCTCCGGCCGCTGGTCCACCGCCACGCGCCGGTGACCGTCGAGTCCTGGGTCACGAAGATCGGCGCGGCGTCGCTGACGATCGCGTACGAGATCAAGGACGCGGACCTGGTGTATGTACGGGCTGCCACGGTCGTCGTGCCCTACAACCTGGTGGAAGGGCGGCCCCGGCGGATCTCCGCCGAGGAGAAGCTCTTCCTCCAGGAGTACATGGAGCAGGAGCCCGCCCCGGCATGACGATGCCCGTGCACCCGGTGCTCTTCGCCGACGCGAGGGAGGCGGCGGACCTCGCCGCCTTCCTCGGCCGGCTGCTCCACTACGACCGCGCCGCCGCCGTCCGCCTCCAGGCGGCCGGCGGCGCGCTGGCCGTGTTCGGCCGCCCGCCGTCGTTCGACGTACTGGCGATCCGTACGGCACGCCTCGCCGGAGCCGGAGCCGGCAGTGAAGCCGGAGCCGGTACTGAACCCGGAGCCGGTACCGGGACCGGTGCGGTTGCGGGCCCCGGGACCGGGAGCTTCGACGTCACGGTGTCGGCGGGGGAGTTCCTGGAGACGCTCGACCCCGCGGGGGGCACCGGCGGGACCGGCACCGTGCCCCGCCCCGTCACCGGGCCGCCCTGGGCGGGGATGCTGCCGCCACGCGGCCCCTGGCGCGAAGTTCCGGGACTGCCGGGACCGCAGGAGCTGCGTACCGCGCTGAGCACGGCGGTCGGCGAGTTCCGCAGCCGCGACGGAGCGCTGCCCGAGGAACGGCGCACCCGCACCGAACGCGACCTGATCGGCCGTGAGATCTGGTCCCGGCCGGTCGGCGGAACCCCGCTCCCGCTGCGGGCCGTGCACGCCGCCCACTCGCTCGGATTCCTGCGCCCCCAACCCGGCCTGCCGGTCCACCTGCTGTCGTCCGGATCCTGGCTGCGCCTGCGGACCCCGTACGGCTCCGTCGCCCTGCGGACCGCGGGCAGCGGCGGGCTCGGCGCGCTCCAGGTGTCGGTCGGCCGACGCTGACCGCCCCCCTGCCCCCGGGGCGTCTCACTCCGCCGAGTTGATCATCGAGGCGGCGGCGTAGGTCAGGTAGGACCACAGCTGCTCCTCGTGCTCGGGGGAGAGCCCCTGCTCGTCCAGGGCCACCCGCATGTGCGCGAGCCAGGCGTCGTGCGCCGCCCGGTCCACCCGGAAGGGCGCGTGCCGCATCCGCAGCCGGGGATGTCCCCGGTGGTCGCTGTAGGTCCGGGGACCGCCCCAGTACTGCATCAGGAAGAGCGTGAACCGCTCCTCGGCCGGACCCAGGTCCTCCTCCGGGTACATCGGCCGCAGCAGCGGGTCCTCGGCGACCCCCTCGTAGAAGCGGTGCACCAGGCGCCGGAAGGTCGCCTCGCCGCCGACCTGCTCGTAGAAGGTCTGCTCCTGCAGCGTGTCGCGCGGGTTCTCTGTCACCTGTCCATGGTCGCAGACGCACCGGCCGAGGTCGGGGGTCCTAGGACCCCGGCGGACCGCACCGGGGGCTGCCCCCGGGAAGGCGGACGGCGGGCGGCCGGAGCACGCGCTCGCCCGACGGGCGCCGCCGCAGGAGAGTGGAGGCATGGCTGCCCGAGAGCGCGGTGCGCGCGATCCGTTCGAGACCGAGGGGGCCGCGGCCCGCCGGGCCATGGTGCGGCTCATCGTCGCCGGTGGCGGGCTGACGGACCCCGCCTGGCGCGCGGCCTTCGAGGAGGTGCCCCGCCACCTCTTCGTGCCGTACTACTACGAGGGCGGGCTGCTCGGCCGCGTCCGGCTCTGGTGCGAGGACCCCGACCCCGAGCGCCGCGAGCAGTGGCTGCGCGGTGCGTACGCGGACGGGCCACTGGCGACCCGGATGAAGGACGGCGAACTCGTCTCCTCCAGCAGCCAGCCGTCCCTGATGGCGCTCATGCTCGAGGAGCTCGACGTGCGCGACGGCCGGCGGGTGCTGGAGATCGGCGCCGGTACCGGCTACAACGCGGCCCTGCTCGCCCACCGGCTCGGAGACGGGGCGGTCACCACCGTCGACCTCGACCCGGAGATCACCGAAGCCGCCCGCCGCCACCTCGCCGCCGCCGGCTACCGCCCCGCCGTCGTCACCGGCGACGGGGCGCGCGGCTGCGCCTCGCGGGGCCCGTACGACCGGATCATCGCGACCTGCACCCTGCCGCTGATCCCCGAGGCCTGGCTCGCGCAGTGCGCCCCGGACGCACGCGTCCTGGCCCCCTTCTCCACCGGACTGATCTCGCTCCGGGTGCGGGAGACCGCGGACGGGCGCCGCGCGGAAGGCCACTTCCTGCACACCCCGGCGTTCTTCGTACCGCTGCGCGGAACACCGCCCCGCCCCGGTGGTTCCGCACGGCGGACGACGGGGGACGACCTCTTCTCGTTCCTGCTCGCCCTGGCGGGAGGCTCGCTCGACGCGGAGGAGGCGATGAACCTCTGGGAGGGCGAGGGCCGCCCCGACCGGGAACGCTTCGGCCTCACCGTCGAACGGGGCCGCCAGTGGGCCTGGCTGGACGACCCGCAGGGCCCGTACACCTGGCCCCTCACCGGTCACGAGGAGCGGTGAGGGGCGAGCGTACGGGCCCTGCGGGTGCGCCGGGGCACGGAGTGCGGCGGATCAGCCGCGGCGGACCGTGATCGTCGTCCAGGCACCGACGTGCACCTGGTCGCCGTCCTGGAGAGGAACCGGCACGTACGGCTGGATCGGCTCCTCGGCACCGTTGAGCGTGGTGCCGTTGGTGGAGTTCTGGTCCACCACCGCCCAGCCCCCGTCCGGCTGCTGCACCAGAACCGCGTGCTGGTGCGAGACGCCCGGGTCCTCCGGAGGCACCGCGAGGTCGATGTCGGGCGACTCACCGGTGCTGTGCCGGCGGCGGCCGATGGTGACCTGGCCGCCCGTGAGCTGGAGGTGCTGCTCGGGCGAGTAGGCGGGCAGGTTGAGCCCACCGGCCTCCGGCCCGCTGCGCTGCATCATCGCCAGGAAGTAGTCCCGGTCGGGCGCGATCACCGCCGTCCAGGTGGCCGGCCGCGGCGGCTCCTGGCCGCCACCGGGACCACCCTGTGCCCCCGGACCCGCGTGCTGAGGGCCGGGGAAGCCGCCCTGGCCGGGGAACGGCGGCGGGAAGCCCTCCTGCGGGTTCTGGAAGTTCTGCGGCACCGCGGAGTGCTGCTGATTCGGCGGGCTCTGCTGCTGGAAGGCGTGCGGCTGCGACTGCACGGGGGCCTGCGGTGCCTGGGGCCGGCCCTGGGCCTGCGAGGGAGGCGGCAGCATCCAGTCGTCCGCGTCCGGCGGCGATGACGGACCGGGTCCCGGCACGGGCGGCGCGCTCTGCTGGAACGCCGGCGGCGGACCCTGCGGATACGCGGGCGGCGCGGCCTGCCGGCCACCCTGCGGCGGACCCGGCTGTCCGGGCCCGCCCTGCCCGCCCTGCGGGAACGACGGCTCTCCGGGGTGCCCGGGGAACTGCGGCCGGCCGCCCTGCGTGAACTGCGGGGGCTGCTGGCCACCCTGCTGGCCTTGCTGTGGTCCCTGCTGGCCTTGCTGTCCCTGGGGTCCGGGCGGCGGTCCCTGCTGGAAGGCGCTGGGCGGTGCCTGCCGTCCCTCGCGGTCCGGTACGAGCGGCTCCGCCGGGCGGTTCAGCTGCGAGGGACGCGAGCTCTGGTACTCGAAGGGATCGCGCTGCTGCGGAGGCTGCCCCTGCTGCCCCTGCTGCGGCTGCTGGCTCTGCGGGGGCTGCTGGGCGGCCGGCGGCCGGTGCGGTCCGGGCTGCGCCTGGAAACCGGGCGGCAGATGGAGACCGGGCACCGGAGCTCCACCGGCGCCGGGCTGCGGAGCCAGCGGCGTGTACGAGGTCGCCGTGTTGGTGAGGAAGTTCCACCGGCACTCCTCGCAGAACGGCCCCCCGGGCTCACGCGGGGTGCGGCACTGCGGGCAGAGCTCGACGGCCGCGGTCGGCTGACCGCCGGGGCCGGGGCCCTGGGGATAGCCGTACCCGGGCGCGGGCGGCGCCGGCGGCGGGGGGACGGCACCGGGCGCACCCGCCCCGGTCATGCGGTGTCCGCAGACCTCGCACCAGTCCTCGGAACCCGACTGGTGTCCGTTCGGGCAGGTCGACATGGGGCTCTTCCCCCTCTCCTCGTCCGGCCGGTAGGCCGTCGTGCCGGTCGGTCGCCGTACGCCCGGCGGGGCGGACCACCGCCACCGCCATCCGGACGACCCTCCCGACCAGCTCCGTCTCTGTCGTTTCTGTCGTTTCTGGGGCTACTTCTTGACGCGAACGGTCTTGGTGGAGCGCGTTTCGAGAGTCATCTCGTCCGCTTCCGCGACCTTCGCTTTCAGTCGCACAGTACCCGTCGCGGCGTCGACGACGTCGACCACCTTCGAAAGCAACTTCGCGGTGTCCTCGTTGCCGGAAGCCGACGCGAGCTGCACCGCGCGCCCCAGTTTCGCGGTCGCCCCGTCCAGGTCGCCGGCCTTGCGCGCGTCGAGCCCCTGCTGGATCACCCGCGCCAGTTCCGCCTGGCCCGTATAGTGCGCGACCTGCGGATTCATCGCCGTGGACGCCACCATGTCATCGGTCCACACCGCCCGCACGAGCCCTTGCGCGAGGGTCTGCGCAGCGCCCTCCCCGGAGGGGGCGGGGAGGACCAGGGAGACCCGCGCCGCCAGCATCTCCTGGCCGATCCGGGCCTGCGGAACCCTGACACAGACGTGATAATCGCGGGATTCGTCACCCCAGGACCCGGTCGGATAGTCCCCGGCGCGGGGACCCGCCTCCGTGCGGCGGCCGCTCAGGTCGGCGACCGCCGGAGCGACCTGCTTCACGAAGAGGATCTCGGTGTCCACCGGGGTCCAGAGCCGCAGCGCCACGTCCGCGACCTCCTTGCCCATGGCGTTCTCCATCATCCGCGTGAAATCGGCCGCCAGACCGGCCGGGTCGGCGACGATGTCGGCGGTGCCCAGCAGGGCGGAGGCCACGGCGGTGACCTCCTTCACCTCCCAGTCGGTGCCGACTCCGCGGGCGTCACAGGTGAAGCGGCCCGCGCAGGCGTCCAGGGCGGCCCGCAGGTCCTCCGGTGCCTCGTGCTCGTTGCGCCCGTCGGTCAGCAGGATGCCGTGCCGCAGACCGGCGCCGGCGGTGTCGAAGAGCCGGTCCGCGAGGCGCAGCCAGGTGCCGATGGCCGTGCCGCCGCCCGCGCCGAGACCGCGCAGCGCCTTCTTGGCCTGTGCCTTCGTCAGATGATCGGCCGTGGCGAGGCGGCCGTTGCCCGGGTAGACGTCCTTCGCCACGTGCGTACCGGCCACCACCGCGAACAGGGTGCCGTCGCGCAGGGTGTCGATGGCCGCCGCCGTGGCGTCCCGGGCGTTGCGCATCTTGGTGGGCGGGTACTCCATCGAGCCGGAGCAGTCGACCATGAGCACCACGGCGCCCCCCGACGCAGGCGCGGGTGCGGCGGACGCGTCGGCGGACCGGGCGAGCGGCACGCCGCCGGTCGTACCGCCGCCGATGGCGGTGACGGTGACGATCGCGTTGACCTCACGCCCGCCCTCGGGCAGATAAGCGTTCTGGTACACGTCGACGGAGAACTGCGGCTGCTGCGACTTGGAGAAGTTGGCCATGGAGCTGCTCCTCGATGCCCCACCGAGGGGACGGATACGGGTGTGCGGGCGACGGACCGGGACCGGGACAAGCAACTCCGGACGCGGGCGTACGAGCGGGCGGACGGCGGCTGACGAGCGGGCGTGGAGCGTGCGGTCGAACACGCTGACGAGCGGGCGTGGAACGGCCGGGCAGCCGGGGAGCGGTCGGTGGACGGACCGGGAGCGTCAGCCGGAGTGTGCCCCGGCGGGTGGTACGGCGAACGGCAGCAGGGCCACTGTTACGTTGTCGTGGCCCCCGCCGTCGAGCGCGTGACCGACCAGCACCTGGGCACCGTGCAACGGGCGTTCGTGGGCGTCCCGGGGCAGGGCGGCGGCCATCTCCTCGGCGGACTCGGCGTAGTTCCAGAGCCCGTCGGTGCAGACCACCACGGTGCCGGGCCGATCTGGCTTGAACGAGGCGGTGTGCGCGTCGAGTTCGTAGGCGTCGGCGCCGAGCCAGCCCGTGATCGCGTGGGCGCGCTCGTCCGCGTACGCCTGCTCCTCGCTCATCAGACCCGCCGCCACCATCTGCGCGGCCCAGGAGTCGTCCTCCGTGAGCCGGGCGGGCTGCTGAGCACGGTCGGAAGGCACCCAGTAGACGCGGCTGTCACCGACCCAGCCGATGACCAGAAGGCCACCGGCGACCACCGCGCCCACCAGGGTGCAGGCCGGAGCGTTCTGGTGACGGTGCTGACCGGGCTCCGCCGCGCCCTCCGGCTCCTCGGCCAGGGCGTTGACCGCCCGGGAGGCCGCGACGATCGCGTCGTGCATCGCCTGCTGCGGGTGGGTGCCGCGCGGCAGGGACTCCAGGAGCCACTCGTCGGCGGCGCGCGCGGCGGCGGCCGACGCCTCGTCCGGGCGGTGCGCCGAGGACACGCCGTCGCAGACGATCGCGACGACGGCCGGCGAACCGTCCGGCAGCGCCGTCGCGGAGACGGCGAAGGAGTCCTCGTTGCGGTGGTGGCGCAGACCGCGGTCGCTGACCGCCGCCACCGCGCCGAGCTCCCGCTCCATGTGGTCGCGTTCGCGCGGCTGTGCGTGGCCGCAGGTCTCGCAGTACCCGTCGCTGTCGACCCGGCCGGACCGGCAGGCGACACAGAGACGGGCGCCCGCTGCGGCGGCCGGCCGGGCGGAGGCGACGGGGGCGGGGCCGGGGGCAGCGCCGGTGGTGGGGCCGGTGGGGGCGCCGGCCGTGGCGCCCGCGGCCTCTCGCGGGTCGGAGACGGGCGCACCCGACGGGGCACCCGGCGACGGGGCACTCCCCGACGGCGCGCCCGGCGCCGCGAGTGCGAAGTCCTCGGAGCCGGAGCCGGAGCCGGAGCCGGAGCCGACGCCGGAGTAGGAGCCGAGGCCGGAGCCCGAGCCGGAGCGCGGCCGTCCCGGCATCGCCCGGTCGTCGTGCCGCACGGCGGCCTGGGCGGCCACCGGTGCCGGCGGTGCCACCGGTGCCGGCGGTGCCACCGGTGCCGGCGGTGCGACGGAGGGTGCCGCCGCGGGGGCTTGGGCGGCACCGGAGAGCGGGCGGCCCGCGGAGTCCGTGCCCGGGAGGTCGGCCGGACGGTGGGCGGGGGCGGGCCGGCCCGCGGTGTCGGTCTCGGACGCCGGCGGCCACGGGACGGCAGCCGGCATCGCGGCCCCGGGCGCCGGAGCGGGTACGGCCGGAGGCAGCGGGGCAGCCGGAGACCCGGGCGGGGCGGGCGGAACCGGCGGATCGACCAGCGGGGGCGGGGCGGTGATCGCGATCGTCGGCCGGTCGCCCGGCTGTCGGGGCACGGCCGACAGGGAGTGGCCGCAGGCGCCGCAGAACAGGTCGCCCGGCTCCAGCGGTTCCGTACAGCTGGGGCACGTCGGCAGGGAGCCCTGCTGGTGGATCTGTGACATCTTCACACCCACGTCCGGGGGCGGAAGCGGTTGGCCCGCTCCACCAGTTCGATCCTCTCGTCGCCCTGCTGGGCGAGTCGGGCGAGCATCCGGTACGAGCCTTCCAGGCCGAGCCGGAGCCCCCGCTCGTCCAGCTCGCTGCCGAGCAGCTTCCGTGTGCCCCCCGGCCCGGAGGCCGCCGGGCCCGCGGACGCGCCGGCGGGTCCCGTGGAGAGTACCCAGTCCAGCGCGGTCCCCAGCACCTCGGTCGAAAGCCGCTCGCGCCTCACCGCGTCGAGCCCCAGCCCCGCCAGCGCCGTGATCTGGTCCGACGCGGCGGCCAGGTCAGCGGCGAGCGGCTCTCCCGGGTCGCGCCCGCGCAACCGCGCGCGGACCGAGGCGACCCGGGCGGCCGTGAAGTGGATCGACGCGGCGGGCACCGACTCCAGCGTCAGTACGGCGCCCGTCCGGTCCCCGGCGGCGAAGCGCACCCGGGCGAGCCCGAACGCGGCGCTGACGAAACTCGGATCGGTGATCCAGACGAGGTGGTAGTAGTCGGCGGCATTGTCCAGTTGCCCCAGGACCTCGGCGCAGATCCCGAGGGCCAGCTTGGGTGCGGTCTCGCCCGGGAACGCGTCGTAGACGGCGTCGAAGGAGAGCGCCGCCCGCTCGCGGTCGCCGGTCACCAGGGAGACGACTCCCCGGTACCAGACGACCCGCCAGTCGTCCGGGTACCGGGACTCCAGCTCACCCAGCACGTGCGAGGCCGCGAGGTACTCCTCCAGCTCCAGCAGGGCGCGCAGTTCGCGCAGCCTGGTCTCCGGCGAAGGGGCCGGGACGGTACGCAGCGCACCGATCAGCTCCTGGGGGGCGGCCGCCATCAGCCCGGCGAGGAACCCGGCGTTGGGGTCGCTCGCGTCGACACGGGGCACCGGCAGCGCGAGCGCGGTGGCACCGGGGTCGAGGCCGTCGAGGTACCGGCCGGGGCCGGCCGTCGGCGCACCCGCTCCGGACGGCGGGACCGCGACGCCGGCCGCCGGGCGCGGAGCCGGGACGGGGGCCACCGGCTGCGGCGGCCCGTACGGAAGGACCCCGCCGGCCGCCGGGGTGCCGCCGGCCGGGGTCGCGCCGACCGGGCCGCCGGTGGGACCGCCGGCCCACGTGCGGCCCGCCGCAGGGCTCGCGTGGGTGGGCGGAGCCGCCAACGCGGCCTCCGAGGGCGGGTATCCCCCCGGCGGGTGACCGGCCGCCGGGTGACCGCCGGGCTGGTATCCGCCGGCCGGCTGGAGGGCGGGCGGCTGACCAGCGTGCGGCTGGGCACCGGCCTGCTGACCGGCCGCCTGCTGACCGGCGGCCTGCTGACCGGCGGCCTGCTGGACGGCCGGAGCGTATCCGGTGGCCTGGGGTGCGGGAGGCACGTACCCGGCGGGCGGCGGCCCCACCGCTCCGGTCCGCGCCGGGGGGACGCTGCCGTACGGGCCGGAGCCCACCGGCAGCGCCGCCGCCACCGACGGGGCCGCCGCGCCCGGCGCCACGGACCCCGCGGCGGCCTTACGGCGCCGCTTCGGGCGACGCGGCACCGGGGCGGACCGGCCGCCCAGGAGTGACACGTCCCCGGTCAGCTCGGCGAACAACTCCGTTTCCGTCACGCGCAGTTCCGGTCCGAAGAGGGTGGAGAGCGCGGGACGCGGGCGCCCCGACTGGAGTGAGACGACCTCCCGCAGCACCCCCGTCAGCTGCTCGGCCATCTCCTGGGCCGACGCGAAGCGACGCGACGGATCGGGGTCGGTGGCGCGGACCAGCAGCCGGTAGAAGGACTCGTAGGTCCGGAACACCTCGATGTTCTCGGGATCCGGCAGCGAGTCGACGAAGACGTTGGTGTACCCCTGGAAATCGAAGGTGAGGACCGCGAGGGTCCGCGCCACCGTGTACAGGTCGGAGGCGACGGACGGGCCGACCTCCCCGACCTCGGGGGCCTGGTACCCCACGGTGCCGTAGATCGCCGACTCCTCGTCGTCCATCCGGCGCACCGCGCCCATGTCGATCAGCTTGAGTTCGTTCTCCGTCTGGATGGCGTTGTCGACCTTGAAGTCGCAGTAGAGGAGATGGCGGCTGTGCAGGTGGCCGAGGGCCTCCAGCGCCTCGATCCCGTAGGCGCACGCCTGCTCGACCGGGAGCGGATCGCGCCTCCCGGACGGGGTGCGGCGGTCGTTGGCGATCTCCTTGAGCGACTTGCCGCCGACGTACTCCATCACGATGTAGCCGTCCAGCGAGCCCGTCCGCGGGTCGAGGTGCTCGACGAAGTTGTAGATGCGGACGATGTTGGAGTGCTCGATCTCCGCGAGGAAGCGACGCTCCGAGATGGCCGCCTCCATGGCGTCCTGGTCGCCGGTGTCGAGCAGCCCCTTGAGGACCACCCAGCGGTCCGCGACGGCCCGGTCCACCGCGAGGTAGACCCAGCCGAGCCCGCCGTGCGCCAGACAGCCCGTCACTTCGTACTGCCCGTGCACCACGTCACCGCCGCGCAGCTTCGGTACGAAGGAGTACGGATGGCCGCACTTGGTGCAGAACCCCTCGGTGCGGCCGGGCCGTTCGCCGCGTGCCCGGCCCACCGGCGCGCCGCAGTCGGAACGGGAGCAGAACCGCTTGCGCTCGGGGACCTCGGGGTTCGCCATCACGGCCGTACGCGGATCGGGGCGCGCCACCTCCGGGACCTGCACCAGGCCCGCGCCCAGCCGCCCCCGGGCGGAGGCGCCCGTCGACGCGCCCGAGGCCCGCACCGACACGGACGGCACGGAACCGGCCCCGCCCGAGAGCGCGCGCGAGAGGCGGCCCGAGACGGACCGCCGCGAGGTCGACGAACGCGAGGACACGCGCGCGGAGGCCCGGGAGCCGCCGCTCGCCGGAGCGGAACCGGTGCCGCGCACCGCACCCGCGATCCCGGTGGGCGGCGAGGCGACCATGCCGGTGGGGGAGACGACGGGGGCCAGACCGCAGGTGTCGCAGTACAGCTCGCCGTCGCCCATGTCCTCGTACGCGCCCGTGCACGTGGGGCGCTGGCACCCGGTACTCATCGTGTCCCCCCTTGGTCCTGCCGCCGGTCCTCGGGTGAGGACGGCCCGTTCGGCGCCATCATCTCGGCAGCCGTGTGCTGGTAGCGCAGCACCGCCTGGCCGGCGACCCGCAGGTCGCAGGGGGCGCTCCACAGCATCCGGCGGGCCGCGTCGTACCGCTCGATCAGCAGCGGGTCCTCCGCCAGCCCGTGCCGCGCCACCTTCGCGCGGTAGGCGTCGAGCCGCCCCCGCAGCTCCGCCCGCACGGCGAGCGGCGCGGTGACCGAGGTCAGCGACTCGCGGGCGCGCAGCAACTCCTCCCCGGCCTCCCGCTCCAACTGCTCCAACAGCGGCGGGAGCCGGTGCCAGCGGCCGTGCCTGCGGTGCTCGGACGCGGCGGCCAGCCGCTCCTGGAGCGCGGTCGGCGGCCCGCTGACGGCGGGCACCTCCGAGGCGGCGATCTTCGCCAGCACCTCGCCCCGGGCGGCCCGCGCCTCGGTCAGGGTGCGGTCCGCCCGGGACAGCACGTCCCGCAGCCGCGCGAGCCGCTGTTCGGCGTCCTGCCGGACGGCGAGGACCGCCTCGATCTCCCGCCGCACCTCCTCCAACGCGCGGGCGGCGCGGTCGTACCGCGCGGTGTCCGCGCGCCCGCCGCCCGGCGCGGCACTTCCGGACCCCGGCAGCCAGAACGCCAGCGGGTCGGCGATCACCTGGGCCCGCAGCCCGGCGAGTTCGCGGGTGATCGACTCCAGGTCGTCACCGGACGGGTGCTCGCCCGGCCGGACCCCGACGGAGTGCGCCAGCGAGCGGGTGCGGTGGAGTTCCGCGGCGAGCAGGTCGATCCGGGCGGGAAGCGCCGACCAGACCGAGTCCGAGGCCACCACCATGTCCAGCGCACGCGCGTACAGCGTGTTCATCCGGCCGACCAGCTCCTCCAGCGAGAAGCACTCGGCGAGCCGGGCCGGGCCGGCGACCGAGGGGTCGGGGGGCACGGCGCCGTTGGCCACGGTGACCTCCCGGCCGCGGAGCAGTCCGGTGAGAGCCCTCAGGTCGTCCCGATCGGGGTGACGCCGGCGCGCCCGTACCGCGCGCGCCTTCGCGAGCGCGTCGGCGTACGCGTCGAAGTACCCCCAGAGCAGGGTGATCGACCGCTCGGTGGTGGCCCAGCGCTCCTTGGTCACCCCGGACAGGTCGGCGCCCTCCAGGAGGCGTCGCCCCGCGTGGTCCTGCAGGGCGAGGAGCGAGGTCTCGATCGCCTCGTGCTCCGCACCGAGCCGGGCCAGCGCGTGGTCCACCTCGTCCCGGTCCATGACCGGTCCCGGGGGCCTCCCCGCGTAGCTGGGGAAGGGTCCCGCGACGCCCATCGCTCACCTCTCCGCTCTCCCCGCCGGCCCGGTGGCCGGGCGGGATCAGTTGCTCCGGTACGCCGGCACCGGGGGCGCCGTGATGCCGGGCAGCCCGGCCTCCAGCCAGGTCCGGTACGACCGCATCCACGGGCTCTCCGCGCCGCCCGCGCGGTAGTCCGCCAGCACCTGGTTGACCCGGGCCACCAGGTCGTCGGAGCCGAGCTTGGCGGCGACGCCGTAGTACTCCGTCGTGAACGGGCCTCCCTTGAGCTCCACCGTCGGGTCCTGGGCCACCTGGCCCGCCGCCAGCGCGTTGTCCGTCACCACGGCGTCCACCTCACCGAGCTGGAGCCGCACCAGGCAGTCGAGCTGGCTGGGGACGGTCAGCTGGTCCTCGTCCCCGGCGGTGCCGTCGTGCGGGTCCTCGAAGACCGCGCCGAAGGACTGCTTCCTCAGCGCTTCGTACGCCGTGGAGCCCTCGGCGGTGCAGACGCGCTTCCCGCGCAGCGAGGCGTTGTACCCGGATATGTCCGAGGCCACCGGGGCGAGCACCTGCTGGCCCGCCTGGAAGTACGCGGTGGAGAAGTCCACCTGCTCCAGCCGCGCGCAGTTGATCGTCATCGTCCGCACCACGACGTCGACCCGGCCGCTCTCCAGCGCGGAGATCCGCTGGCTGGTCGGAATGGCGCGGAAGACCACCTGGGAGGAGTCGCCGAGGATGTCCTTCGCGAGGGCCCGGACCAGGTCGATGTCGAACCCCTCCAGCTGCCCGGTCGCCGGATTGCGGTAGCCCCAGCGGTAGCTGTTCTGGTCGACGCCGGCGATGAGCTTGCCGCGCTCCTTGATCCGCTCGACCCCCGGCCCGTCCGCCCGCGAGGGGCGCAGGCTCGCCTCCGGCCGGGTGCAGGTGTCGGCGCGCACCTGGGTCGCCGCGGCCGTACCCGGTCCGGAACCGCCGGCGAGGGCGCCGGGGGTTCGGTGTGTCAGCGGCAGCAGGGCGAACAGGGCCGTGAGCGCGCAGGCGACGGCCATGGCCGCCACCCCGCCCCAGCCGCGCAGCCTGCCCCCGGCGGTCCGTGCCCGTGCCATCGCTCCCCCTTCCACCGCTCCCGACTCCCTCACCGGCTCTCCCTCGCTCACCGGTACTCCCCGAGTCTCCGGCCGATCCCCAGGATCGCGGCGACCGATCCGAGCAGTGCCAGGACCCCCGCCCCGACCGGCAGCCCGTCCAGCGCGCCGCGGCCCTTTCCGGCCGCCGCGTCGAACTCCTCCTGCTCGTGGGCGAGGGCCGTCTCCAGCGCCGCGTCCACCTTCGAGAAGCACTCGCCCGTGGAACCCTTCTCGCCGATGACCAGGCCGAGGGCGCCCTCGTAGTCACCGCTGTCGTCGGTCTTCCTGGCCTCGGTGTGACGCTTCTGCCACTCCGTCGCGCTCTTGACGGCCGTCTCCACCGGGGCACTCCCGAGGTCGTCGTCCGCCAGCCGCCCCGCCTCGGCCAGCCCCTTGTCGAGCACGGCCATGTCCGCCGTGTAGTCGCTCTGGTACTGGTCGGCGGAGCCGTCCTCGGTGAGCACCGCACCCCGGGCGACCAGGGTGAGGTTCTCGTTGGCGCGCGCCTTGAGGGAGGCGATCCGCGCGTCGTTCAGCACGTCGAGGGAGGCCTGGCCGTTCTCCATGGCGCTGCGCAGCTCGGTCCTGGCCAGGGTCTGGCCGACGGCGAGCCACACCAGCACGGCCGCGGTCGCGGCGGTCGCGGCGAGCATCCCGCGGTTGAACACCCGGTGGGTGCGGCGGTAGTCGCGCCGCTGGGCCCAGGCGAGCACGGCCAGGGCCACGATCCCGGCGGCGAGGGCGACCAGCGGCCACTGCCGGGCGTCGTGCTGGTCGGCGTCGAGCCGGCCGGTCTCCGCCGTGTACAACCGCTCCGCGGCGGGGAGGAGTTCGCCGCTCATCTTCTGGTTGGCGTACCGGAGGTAGGCGCCGCCCAGCGGGAGCCCGAGGCGGTTGTTGGCGCGGGCCCGCTCGACCAGACCGGTGTACACCGGAAGGAGTTCGTTCATCGTGCGGATCTCGCGGCCCGAGGAGGTGGTGGCCTCGGTGTTCGCCGCCGCCCGCACGAGGAGCCGGGAGGCGTTCTCGATGTCCTTCTCGTACTGGGTGAGGACGCTCGCGGGCTCCTGCGTGCCCGCGAGGAAGCCGCTCGCCGCCATCGTGTCCGCGTCGGCGAGCGAGCGGTAGATGGCCGCCGCGTCCGCGCTCAGCGGCTGACTGCGGCTCACCACGTCGTCGGCGGCCGCCGCCCGCCCGGCGACCTCCAGGGCGGTCGCCGCCCCGAACACCGCGACGAGCAGGGCGAGTACGGCTCCGACGAGCCGCAGCCTCCCCGGCTCGGTCGTCGCGGTGTCGCGCAGCCGCCCCGCCAGCGCGGACGCCGTCCGCCGCCGCTGGGCGGGCACGCCGGGCACCGGCGCCGCTGTGCGCCGCTGCGGCGAACCCCCGATCGGCGGGTGTGTCACGACTTCCCCCTCGGTCACTGACGGCGTCCCCCGACCGATCGGAGGGCGGACGCCCGGCCTGAAGTATGGCCGCAGCGACCGGCAACCACCAGGAATACCCGGTTGTCGCACGGCGCTCGCGGCACATACGGGAAGCTTCGCCCTTCGGGAGGGGCTCCGGGGTGGGTGGCACCGGTGCCCCGGCCCCCGCCCCCCGCAGCCACCCCGTACCGGATCCGCTCCCCGCTGAGAACACGTACGGGACATCTGATCGGTTCCCGTACGCAAGGGGTGTTCCGTGCCGTCGGAGTACGGGAGTTGACAGGTTGACGGCCGGGGGCGGCCCCGTCGGGTCCCGGGCGCGGACCGGGCGGCCCTCAGCAGTACCGCGCGCGCAGTCTGACGTGCGCCCCGGGAGCCGCCCCGACATGGTCCAGGCCCAGCAACGCCGCCCCCAGGACAGGAGGTTGGGACACCACCCGGATCTGCGCCCGGGGCGCCCGGGCCGCGAGCAGCCGCGCGATCCGGCTGTCCAGATCCGGGTGGCGCGCCGCCAGGACGCTCCCTCCGAGAATCACCGGAACGTGCGCGTCCAGAAGCCCGAGCCGGCCCAGTGCCACCGAGGCCATCGCGACGACCTCCTCGGCGAGCCGGTCCACCAGCGCCCGCGCCACCGGGTCACCGGCCGCGCCCGTCGAGAAGAGCACCGGGGTCAGCTCGTGCCGGCGCGCGTACGGGATGTGCTCCCGGTGCAGCGCCTCGATCAGCTCGTACATCGAACCGAGCCCGAAATGCGCCGGCAGCGCCCGGGCCAGCGCGGTCGGCTCGCCCCGGCCGTCCTCGGCGCGGGCGGCGAACCACAGCGCCTCCTCGGCGAGCCCCGAACCGCCGCCCCAGTCCCCGGACATCCGGCCGATCGCCGGAAAGCGGGCGGTGCGGCCGTCCGGGAGCATGCCGACGCAGTTGATCCCGGCGCCGCAGACCACGGCGACGCCCCGGGGCTCGTCCACCCCCGCGCGCAGGACGGCGAAGGTGTCGTTGCGCACCTCGACCGTGTGCCCCCAGCCGCGTGTGAGCAGCGCGGCCGTCAACTCCTCCTCCTCGACGGGAAGATCGGCGTTGGCGAGACAGGCCGAGACGTGCGCGACCGGCGCGACCGGCTCCCCGGCCGAGGCGAACGCCCCCTCCACGGCGGCGGCGAGCACGTCCAGAGCGGCCGGGATCCCGACCACCGGCGGCTGGAAGCCACCGCCCCGGCCGGTCCCGAGCACGGTGCCGTCCGCGCCGATCAGCGCCACGTCGGTCTTGCTGTTGCCCGCGTCGACGGCGAGGATCCGGCCCGGCCCGGCGGCGGCTCTCCCGCCCGCTCCGACGCCGGGGAGCAGGTCCGTGCCGGCCGTGGGGACCGAAGCGTTCACGCCCACGCGAGGTGCTCCCGGTTGTGCGCGATCAGCCGGTCCGTGAGGCCCTCGGCGTACTCGTACTGGCCGATCAGCGGGTGGGCGAGCAGGGCCTTGAAGACCCGGTCCCGGCCGCCGTGCAGCGCCGCCCGCAGCGCCAGGTCCTCGTACGCGGTCACCTGCGCGATCAGCCCGGCGTACAGGGGGTCCAGTGCCGGTACGGCGAGCGGCACGGCGCCCGAGCCGTCGACCCGGGCCTGGGTCTCGATGACCGCGTCGTCGGGGAGGAACGGCAGGGTGCCGTTGTTGTGGGTGTTGACCACCTGCACGGTGGAGCCGCCCCCGCCGAGCAGCGAGGACGCGAGGTCCACCGCCGCCTCGGAGTAGAAGGCGCCGCCGCGCTTGGCGAGCAGTGCGGGCTTCTCGTCGAGGGCCGGGTCGCCGTACATGGCGAGCAGTTCCTTCTCCATCGCGGCGACCTCCGCGGCCCGGGACGGCTTGGTGCCGAGCTCCCGGACGACCTCGTCGTGCGCGTAGAAGTACCGCAGGTAGTAGGAGGGGACCACGCCCAGCCGGTCCACGATCTCGCGCGGCAGGTGCAGGTCGGCGGCGATCGACGCGCCGTGTTCCGCCAGCAGCCGCGGCAGGACGTCCTCGCCCCGCGGGCCCCCGAGACGGACGCCCAGCTCCCAGGAGAGGTGGTTCAGGCCGACGTGGTCGAGGTGCACCTCGGTGGGGGACACCCCCAGCAGGGCCGCGAACTTGCGCTGGAAGCCGATGGCCACGTTGCAGAGGCCGACCGCCTTGTGCCCGGCCTGGAGCAGCGCCCGGGTGACGATGCCCACCGGGTTGGTGAAGTCGATGATCCAGGCGTCCGGGTTGGTGCGGCGGACCCGCTCGGCGATGTCCAGCACCACCGGTACGGTGCGCAGCGCCTTGGCGAGGCCGCCGGCGCCGGTGGTCTCCTGGCCGACGCAGCCGCACTCCAGTGGCCAGGTCTCGTCCTGGTTGCGGGCGGCCTGTCCGCCGACGCGCAGCTGGAGCAGGACCGCGTCGGCGCCGTCCACCCCGGCGTCCAGGTCACCGGTGGTGGTGATGGTCCCGGGGTGGCCCTGCTTGGCGAAGATCCGCCGGGCGAGTCCGCCCACGAGGTCGAGGCGGTCGGCCGCCGGGTCGACGAGGACGAGCTCCTCGATCGGCAGGGTGCTGTGCAGACGGGCGAACCCGTCGATCAGTTCGGGGGTGTAGGTGGACCCGCCACCCACTACAGCGAGCTTCATGTCAGCCCTTCACTCCGGTCAGTGTGACGCCTTCGACGAATGCCTTCTGCGCGAAGAAGAAGACGGCGATCACGGGGGCCATGACCAGAACGGTCGCGGCCATGGTCAGGTTCCAGTCGGTGTGGTGGGCGCCCTTGAACGACTCGAGTCCGTAACTCAGTGTCCAGGCGCCCGGGTTCTCGGAAGCGTAGATCTGTGGCCCGAAGTAGTCGTTCCACGCGGCGAAGAACTGGAACAGCGCTATGGCGGCGATGCCCGGCTTCGCCATCGGCAGCACCACCCGCAGCAGGGTGCGGAGTTCGCCGCACCCGTCGATCCGTGCGGCGTCCAGGTACTCGTCCGGGATGGTCAGCAGGAACTGGCGCAGCAGGAAGATCGAGAAGGCGTCGCCGAAGGCCATCGGGATGATCAGCGGCCAGAGCGTTCCGGAGAGGTCCATCTGCTTGGCCCAGAAGAGGTACATCGGGATGATCACGACCTGTGGCGGAAGCATCATCATCGAGATGACCAGCATCAGCGAGAGCTTGCGGCCTTTGAAGCGGAACTTCGCCAGCGCGTAGGCGACGGGCACCGAGGAGACGACGGTCAGCACGGTGCCGGCCCCGGCGTACAGCAGGGTGTTGCGCCACCAGGTCAGGAAGCCGGGGGTGTCGAAGACCCGCCGGTAGTTCTCCCACTCCCAGGTGTCGGGGGTGAGGTCGCGGGTGAGCGCCTGCTGGTCGCTCATGAGCGAGGTGAGCACCACGAAGACGATCGGGAGGACGAAGAAGAGCGCGGCGGCGACTCCGAGCGCGTGCACCGCGATCCAGTGCAGCAGCGCCTTGCGGCGGGCGGTGCGTTCGGCGGCGGTCCACCCGGCGGGGGTGGCCCCGGCGGGGGTGGCCCCGGCGGGAGTGCCGGGGACGACGGAGAGTCGGGTCATGGTTCAGTCACCGGCCTGGACGAGGTTGTTGCGGCCCCGCATCAGCAGCGCGGTGAAGGCCATGGCCAGGGCGAACAGGACCAGGGCGACGACGCAGGCGGAGCCGTAGTCGAAGCGCTGGAAGCCCAGGTTGTAGACGAGCTGGGGGAGCGTCAGGGTCGACTTGTCGGGATAGCCGGGCTCGAAGGACTGCCCGGAGCCGCCGATCACGCCGGAGGCCACCTTCCCCGCCACCAAGGGCTGCGTGTAGTACTGCATCGCCTGGATCACCCCGGTGACCACGGCGAACATCACGATGGGCGAGATGTTCGGCAGGGTCACGAAGCGGAATCGCTGCCACGCCGAGGCGCCGTCCAGCTCGGACGCCTCGTACTGCTCGGTGGGGACGTCCAGCAGGGCGGCCATGAAGATCACCATCAGGTCGCCGATGCCCCAGACCGCCAGCATCGTCAGCGCCGGCTTGGACCAGCTTGCGTCGTTGAACCAGCCGGGGGTGGGCAGTCCGAGACCGCCGAGGATCGAGTCGACCGGCCCGGTCCCGGGGTTGAGGAGGAAGACGAACGCGAGGGTGGCGGCCACCGGCGGCGCCAGGTAAGGCAGGTAGAAGAGGGTGCGGAAGAGCCCGGTGGCGGTCTTGATCCGAGTGATCAGCATCCCGACGCCGAGGCCGAACACGACCCGGCAGGTGACCATGACGAGTACCAGCCAGAGGGTGTTCCGCAGCGACGGCCAGAACATGGGGTAGTCGGTGAAGACGTAGGTCCAGTTCGTCAGCCCGTTGAAGACCGGCGCCCCGAACCCGTCGTACGCGGTGAAGGAGAAGTAGACGGTCGAGACCATCGGGTAGACGAAGAAGAAGCAGAACCCGATCAGCCACGGCGACAGGAAGGCGAGCGTGCGCAGCGCCGACCTGCGGCGCTTGGCGCGGAGCGTGTACGTGGTCATCGCGGGCTACTTGGCCTTGGCGATGTCGGTGTCGATCTGCGCGGCGGTCTTCTCCAGACCGGCGCGGAGGTCCTTCACCGAGCCCTTCTCGTACTGGTAGCCGAAGTCCTGGAGGGTCTGCTGGTAGGTGGAGCCGTTGACCGCGCCGTCCGGGGTGTTGGAGTGCGGGTTCTGCGCGATGTCCAGGAAGGTCTTGAAACGCGGGTCGAACGTCAGGTCGGGCGACTTCAGCGCCTCGAAGGTGGAGGGCACGTTCTTGATGCCGTTGGCGAAGTCGACGACGGCCCGGGTGTCGCTGGTCATGAACTTCACCAGCTCCCACGCCGCGTTCTGCTTCTTGCTGGCGGGCGCGATGCCCATGATCGTGCCGGAGAGGAAGCCCTTGCCGTAGGTGTCGGCCTCGTCGTCGGCGACGGGCATCGGCGCGACCCCGATCTCGAAGTCGGTCCCCGCCTCCTCCGCCATCCCGAGCCGCCACTCACCGTCCAGCTGCATCGCGACCTGGCCGGTGTGGAACGGGTGCTTCGCGCCCCACTCGTCGCCGAAGGAACCGCGGTACTTCTCCAGCCTGGCGTAACCGCCGAGATCCTCGACCAGCTTCTTCTGGTAGGTGAACATGGCGGCGAAGGCCGGGTCCTTGGCGATGTTCGACTTGCCGTTCTCGTCGAAGTACGCGTGGTCCCAGGAGCCCAGGTAGTGGTCGGCGACCGATTCGTACCCGTGGAAGGTCGGCATGAAGCCGAGCTGCTGGTAGCCGTCGCCCCGGGTGACGGTGAGCTTCTCGGCGTCGGCGGCGAACTCGGAGAGGGTCTTCGGCGGCGCGGTGATGCCGGCCTTCTCGAAGGCGTCCTTGTTGTAGTAGAGGCCGTAGGCGTCGGCCAGCAGCGGCAGCGAGCAGCGCTTGCCCTCGAACTGGGTGTAGTCCAGCAGGACCTTCGGGAAGGTCTTCTCCAGGTCGAGCCCCGACTTCTCGATGAACGGCGTCAGGTCCGCGAAGGCACCGGAGGAGCAGAACTTGCCGACGTTGGAGGTGGTGAACGACGACACGACGTCCGGCCCGTTCGAACCCCCGGCGCGCAGCGCCTGGTTGAGTTTGTCGTCGTTGATGTTGCCGACGACCTTCACCTTGATGTTCGGGTGGGCCTTCTCGAAGCGGTCGACGTTGTCCTGGACCGCCTCGACCTCCGACGGCGCGCTCCAGCCGTGCCAGAAGTTGATGGTGGTCGCGGCGTCGGGGTCGTCCTCGGCCCCGCTCGCGGCCTGGCCGGTGCAGGCGGTGGCGAGGACGGATATCGCGGCGATGGCGACGGCGGCCGCGGTGAGGCTGTTTCTGCGCATGGCGAAGCTCCTTGGAGGCGGTGAAGGAGGGGGAACAGCGGTGCTGCTGGGTGCGGGGTTCAGGGACGGGAGGTGTCGAACACCTCGTCGCGGGTGTCCGCGAGGGCCCGTTCGAGGGCACCGCGCAGGACCGGCAGCCGGACGGTCTCGGCGAGGACGAGACGGGGCCTGGAGGCGGCCAGTTCGGCGAGTTCGGACTGGATCAGCGCGCGCAGCCGCTCGCCGCCGGCCGAGATCAGCCCGCCGGCCAGCACGATCAGTCCGGGGTCGAGCACGGCGGTGAGCGAGGCGAGCCCGGTGGCGAGCCGCTGCGCGTACTGCCGCAGCAGCTCGGTCAGCTTCTCGTCGTCGCCGTACGCGGCGGCCGCCCGGGTCAGCAGGGCCGCGGCGACCTCCGGGTAGGGCTGCTGCGGGGTGTCGATGCCGAGCGACAGGGCGAGCCGGGGCACCGCCTGGGCGCCCGCCAGCTCCTGGAAGCCACCGCTGTTGGCCTTGACCACCTGGCGTACGAGCGGGGTGCCCGGCACCGGCAGGAAGCCGACCTCGCCGGCGCCGCCGGTGAAGCCGCGGTGGAGCCGGCCGTTGATGACCAGCGCACCGCCGAGCCCTTCCTCGTTCCAGAGCAGGACGAAGTCGTCGTGGCCCCGCGCGGCCCCGCGCCGCTGCTCGGCCACCGCGACCAGGTTCACGTCGTTCTCGTACTCCACGGGCATCGGCAGCGCCGCCGCCAGGTCGTCGAGGAGGGCGGGGGAGTGCCACCCCGGCAGGTGCGAGGCGTAGCGCAGCCGGCCGGTGCCCGGGTCGAAGGCGCCCGGGGTGCCGATCACGACCCGGTGGATCGCGGACCGGGTCAGCCCGGCGTCCTCGATCGCGCCGTCCAGCGCCTCGCCGACCTGGTGGACCGCGTCGACCGAGCCCCGGCCCGGGGTTCGGAGTTCGAACTCCCCCACCGTCGCGCCGGAGACGTCCGCGACCGCGGCCACGATGCGCCGGGCGTTCACGTCGAGCCCGGCGACGTGCGCGGCCTCCGCGTGGACGGCGTAGAGCTGGGCGTTGGGCCCCGGGCGCCCTTCGGTGGTGCCGGTGACCCGCACCAGCCCCGCCGCTTCGAGCCGGGCCAGCAACTGCGAGGCGGTCGGCTTGGAGAGGCCGGTGAGCTTCCCGATCCGGGTCCGGGAGAGGGGGCCGTGCTCCAGCAGCAGGTCGAGGGCGGCGCGGTCGTTCATGGCGCGCAGCAGGCGGGGGGTGCCGGGGATGCCGGCGCCCGGAGTGGTTCCTGCCATGGTTGTTCCGCCCGCCCTCTGTTAGGAAAGTTTCCTATCGGTGAGAGGAAGGTAGGCGCCCGCACCCGGGGCGTCAATGGCGAGGCGTCCGGGCGACAGAAGCGTGACCCGGCGTGGGCAGGGGAAAGTGACCCGGAAACGCCCGGAAACGCCCGGAAGGGCCCCCGCGTCGTGCGCGCGGAGGCCCTCCCGGTACGGCTGCCGGGCGTTGCCGGCCGGGGTCGTTACTTGGCGACGCTCGGCGGCGCGAGCGGTGTCGCGGCGAGCGACTGCGGCGAGGTCGTCGAGGCGTACGCGGACGGGGCGGCCATCGCCGCCGTCGGGTCGGCCTGCGACGCGCCCTCCGTCGGCGCCTGCACCGCGCCGATCATGCGGATGCCCGCCTCGTCCAGGGAACGCTTGATGCGCCAGCGCAGCTCCCGCTCCACGGTCAGCGCCTTGCCCGGCATGGTCTTCGCGGTGACCCGTACGGTCATCGAGTCCAGCAGCACCGCGTCGAGACCGAGGACCTCCACCGGCCCCCAGAGCCGCTCGCTCCACGGCTCCTCCTTCGCCATGACCTCGGCGGCGGAGGTGATGGCCGCGCGGACCCGGTCCAGGTCCTCGGTGGGCCGGACGGTCACGTCGACGCCGGCCGTGGACCACCCCTGGCTGAGGTTGCCGATCCGCTTCACCTCGCCGTTGCGGACGTACCAGATCTCGCCGTTGTCGCCGCGCAGCTTGGTGACCCGCAGCCCCACCTCGATGACCTCGCCGGAGGCGACCCCGGCGTCCACCGTGTCCCCGACGCCGTACTGGTCCTCCAGGATCATGAAGACCCCGGAGAGGAAGTCGGTGACGAGGTTGCGCGCACCGAAACCGAGCGCGACTCCGGCGACCCCCGCGGAGGCCAGCAGCGGTGCCAGGTTGATCTCGAAGGCGCCGAGGACCATCAGCGCGGCGGTGCCCAGGATGAGGAACGAGGTCACCGAGCGGAGCACGGAACCTATCGCCTCCGAGCGCTGGCGGCGCCGCTCGGCGTTGACCAGCAGTCCGCCGAGGGCGGTGCCCGCCACCGCCTGGGCGCTTCGGTTCATCCGCTCGATCAGATTGGTGAGGGCACGGCGCACCAGGTAGCGCAGCACGATCGCCACCGCGACGATCAGGATGATGCGCAGTCCGGTGCTCAGCCAGGTGGACCAGTTCTGTTCGACCCAGCCCGCCGCGTCGCCGGCCTGCCGGGCGGCCTCGTCGAACGAGCCCTCCGACCCGGTCGGCGGAGTGGTGGCCAACAGAACGGACGGCGACACGGGGGAACCTCCAGGACGGGCGACAGCGGATCAACCAGGTTAACGACGCGCGCCGCCCGGATGATGTCCGCCGACCGGGAGAGACGTATCTCATCCCGTGATCCCGGGGGCGCGTCCGTCGGCGCGTGGGCGCGCGTCCCCAGGCGTACGGAGGGCCTGCCGCCGTCCGGGCCACATCCGTACGACCCATTACCCGCACGTGGTGGCGCCCGGACCTGCCATGAGGAGAGACTGAGAACGGATCGTCCCGGCGCGAGCCACGCGCCGCCGGCGTACAAGGAGGCATCCACCGTGCCGCACGTCCTGGTTCTCAACGCGTCGTACGAGCCGCTCGGCGTCGTACCGCTGCACCGCGCGCTCGTCCTCGTCCTCGAAAACAAGGCCGTCTGCCTCGAAGAGTCCGGCGCCCTCCTGCACAGTCCCACCACCGTCGTGCCGGCGCCCAGTGTGGTCCGCCTCAAGCGCTTCGTGCGGGTCCCCTACCGGGGGCCCGTCCCGCTCACCCGCCGGGCGCTCTTCGCCCGGGACGGCGGCCGCTGCGCCTACTGCGGCGCCGCCGCCACCAGCGTCGACCACGTCGTCCCGCGCAGCCGGGGCGGGCGGCACGCCTGGGACAACGTGGTGGCCGCCTGCCGTCGCTGCAACCACGTCAAGGCCGACCGTCACCTCCCCGAGCTCGGCTGGCGCCTGCGCCACCAGCCCGCGCCCCCCACCGGCCTGGCGTGGCGGATCATCGGCACCGGTCACCGCGACCCGCGCTGGCTGCCCTACCTCCAGCCGTTCGGCGCGGACGACGCGATGGACCGGATCGACGGCGTCTCCGCCTGAGATCCGGCGACGGACGTGACCGGATCGACGGCGTTTCCGCCTGGATCCGGCGCCGAACGTGTCATCGCACCTCGGACCGGTGCACGGTTCCGGTCCGGAGACGCAGTGGCGGAAAAGGCTCATATCTGCCGTCCGGGGGAACGGAATGTGACCCACGGCACGTTGAGGACATGGATATCCGACCTATGTCACGCTCACGTCTGCGCACCCGAGGGCTGGGTAGGTCTCCCTTCCGTTCCGCTCCCACGGCCAGGAGGTCACCTTGCCCGCAGCCGCGCGACATCCGCTCCCCGCCCTCTCCCCACAGGTCCCCGGTCCGGCCGGCCGGCCCGCGCCGCTGACCAGTGAACAGCCCCTCGCGCCCGCCGCCGTGCCCCTCCAGGGCGGTGGACCCTCGTCCTCCCGCGTCACGCCCCCTCTCGACGCTCCCCTCGCCGCCGACGCCGTACCCCTCACCAGCGAGCCGCCGCTCGCCGACGCCACCCCCCTGACGAGCGAGCCGCCGCTCGCCGTCGTCGCTCCGCTCACCAGCGAACCGACCGCCCCCGGTGTCGCGGGGGCCATGGAGTCTCCAGGAGTCTGAATGGGCCTGTCCCGGCTCGCCGCCCTGCACGGCGTCGCCACTTCCCACTCCCCGTCCCCGGGCGTCACGGTCCCCGTCCCCGACGACACGGTCACCGCCGTGCTCGCCGCGCTGGGCGTGGCCGCCACCACCCCGGCGGACGTACGGAAGTCGCTCGCCGCCGCCGAATCGAGGGCCGGTTCCCGCCTGCTCCCGCAGACCGTCGTGGTCTGGGAGGGCGATCCGCTGCCGGCCGCCCTGGCCACGCTGCCGATCGGCACGACCCTCGACGTCGCCCCGGAGGCCGAACCGGGCGCCCCCCGGCCCGAACCGCTCCGGCTCCGCGTCACCGGCGCGCAGGCGGACGTCCCGGACACCCCGCCCCCGTCCGGCGTCCCCCTCTGGTGGACGGCCCCGCCGCTCGGCGTGCACCGGGTGACCGCGCGCACCAACGACCACCGGCAGGCCACCGCCACCCTCGTCGTCGCACCCGCCCGCGCCCCGCAGCCCCCCGCCCGCGCCCAGGGCTTCCTCGTCCAGCTCTACTCCCTGCTCTCCGGACGCTCCTGGGGCATGGGCGACCTCGGCGACCTGGCCGACCTCGCCTCCTGGGCCGGACGGACCCTCGGCGCCGGGTTCGTCCAGATCAACCCGCTGCACGCCGCCGTCCCGGGGCGCCCCGGCAGCCCCACCGACCCGTCCCCCTACCGCCCCTCCTCACGGCGCTTCCCCGACCCGGTGCACCTGCACGTCGAGTCGATCCCCGAGTACGGCCAGGTCCGGGCGCGCGCGGTCCTCGACGACCTGCGCCAGGACGCCGCGGCGCTCTGCGAGGCGGTGCTCAACAAGGGCGCGCTGATCGACCGGGACGCCGTGTGGGAGCTCAAGCGGCAGGCCCTGGAACTCGTCCACCGGGTGCCGCTCACCCCCGGCCGCCGGGCCGCGTACTGCGATTTCCTCTCCGCCCGGGGCCAGGCCCTGGAGGACCACGCGCTCTGGTGCGCGCTCGCCGAGGTGCACGGCCCCGACTGGCACACCTGGCCCGAGCCGCTGCGCGACCCCCGCTCCCCGCAGACCGCCCGCGCCCGCACCGGACTCCTCGACCGGGTGGACTTCCACAGCCGCCTCGCCTGGCTGACCGACACCCAGCTCGCCGAGGCCCGACGGGCCGCCGAGGACGCCGGGATGGAGATCGGCGTCATCCACGACCTCGCCGTCGGGGTGCACCCGGCCGGCGCGGACACCTGGTCCGGGCAGGACGACTTCGCCCGCCGCATGTCCGTCGGCGCGCCGCCGGACGCCTTCAACGCGCGCGGTCAGGACTGGGGCCTGCCGCCCTGGCGCCCCGACGCCCTCGCCGCTTCCGGCTACGCCCCCTTCCGCGGCCTGCTGCGCGGCCTCCTCGCGCACGCCGGCGGGCTCCGCGTCGACCACGTCATGGGCCTCTTCCGGCTCTGGTGGGTCCCCGAGGGGAAACCGCCCACCGAGGGCACCTACGTCAGCCACGACGGCGAGGCGATGCTCGCCGTCCTCGTCCTGGAGGCCCACCGGGCCGGGGCCGTCGTGCTCGGCGAGGACCTCGGCACGGTCGAGCCGGGCGTCCGCGAGGCGCTCGCCCGGCGCGGGGTCCTCGGTACCTCCGTCCTCTGGTTCGAACGCGACTGGGAGGGCACCGGACGTCCGCTCGCCCCGGAGAAGTGGCGCCCCGACTGCCTGGCCACCGTCACCACCCACGACCTGCCGTCCACCGCGGCCCGCCTCTCCGGCGACCACGTGCGGCTGCGCCACGAACTCGGCCTGCTCACCCGCACCCTGGAGGAGGAGCTCGCCGAGGACGCCGCCGACACCGCCGAGTGGCTCCGCTGCCTGGCCCGCCTGCGGCTGCTGCCCGAGGGCGAGGGCGACGAGGAGGCCGCCGTCCGCGCCGTGCACCGCTTCCTGCTGCGCACCCCGGCCCGGCTGACCGGCATCTGGCTCCCCGACACCGTGGGCGACCGGCGTCCGCAGAACCTCCCCGGCACCTGGGACCAGTACCCCAACTGGCGCCTGCCGATCGCCGACGGTCAGGGCCGCCCCCTGACGCTGGAACAGATCACCGGCTCGCCCCGGCTGCACCGCCTGATGGACGGACTGGCCCCGCGGAACCCTCGTACGGCACCCCCGGGCGCGCGGCGTCCGTAGGCGTTCGCTACGTTTGCACCGTGGACAAGAAGAACGCTATGCGCGCCGGCGCCGTTGCGGCCGGTACGACGCTGATGATGCTGCTCATGTCGTCCCCCGCACTCGCGCTCTCGCGCGACGACGGCGACGACCCGGGTTCAGGCCTGTCGGTCATCGAGACCATCAGCCTGTACGTCCTCGCGCCGCTCGCGCTGTTCGTGGTGATCGCGGGCCTGGTCGTGGTGCTCGACAAGTCCAAGAAGAAGGCGTAACCGCCTCACACGCTCCGCCGTGTGCGCCGCCGGTATTGGTTACCGCGCGGCGCACACGCATGTCCGGGCGCGCCTGTGGGGCAGGGGAGCGACGGGCCGCGTCGCCCTCCCTCGCCGGTCCGGTCCCTGGGCGGACCGGTCCCGGGGCGGACCGGTCCCGGGGCGCCGGGGAACGTACGAGGGCGCCCTCCCCGCCGCGTACGGTCCGGAGAGGGCGCCCTCGCGCGGTGCGCCGCCGCGCCGTTACGCGGACGCGGCCGCCGCGTCCGCGGCCCGGGCGCGCAGCGCGCGCTCGACACCCGCGCGCGACTCCGACACCAGCCGGCGCAGCGCCGCGTTCGGCTCCGCCGAGGCGAGCCAGGCGTCCGTGGCGTCCAGGGTCTCCTGGGAGACCTGGATCGCCGGGTAGAGGCCGATCGCGACCTGCTGGGCCATCTCGTGGCTGCGGGTCTCCCACACGTCCTTGAGCGCCGTGAAGTACTTCTCCGCGTACGGCGCCAGCAGCTCGCGCTGCTCGGTCTGGACGAAGCCGCCGATGACGGCCTCCTGGACGGCGTTCGGCAGCTTGTCGGACTCGACGACCAGCGCCCAGGCCTCCGCCTTGGCCTCCTCGGAGGGACGGGCGGCGCGTGCCTCGGCCGCGTGCCGCTCGCCCGCCGCGGTGCGGTCGCGCTCGTACTCGGCGGCGATCTCCTCCTCGTCCAGCAGACCGGTCGCCGACAGGCGCTGCACGAACGCCCACCGCAGCTCGGTGTCGACGGCCAGGCCCTCGACCGCCTTGCTGCCGTCCAGCAGCCCCTGGAGCAGGTCCAGCTGCTGCGGGGTACGGGCCGTCGCCGCGAACGCGCGGGCCCAGGCCAGCTGGTGGTCGCTGCCGGGCGCGGCGGCGTTCAGGTGCGCCAGGGTGGCGTCCGTCCACCGGGTCAGCAGCGTCTCCCGGGCTTCGGGGGCCGCGTACTGGTCGAGCGCCAGCTTCAGCTGACGGTGCAGCGACTGCACCACGCCGATGTCCGACTCCTTGCCGATGCCGGAGAGCACCAGCGCGAGGTAGTCGCGGGTCGCCAGTTCGCCGTCGCGGGTCATGTCCCAGGCCGAGGCCCAGCACAGCGCGCGCGGCAGCGACTCGGCGAAGTCGCCCAGGTGCTCGGTGACGAACCGCAGCGACTCCTCGTCGAGCCGGACCTTCGCGTACGACAGGTCGTCGTCGTTGAGCAGGATCACGTCCGGGCGCTTCGTGCCCTCGGGCAGCGCCACCTCGGTGCGGGCGCCGTCCACGTCCCGCTCGATGCGCTCGGTGCGGACCAGCTTGCCGTCGGCGCCGAGGTCGTAGAAGCCGATCGCGACCCGGTGCGGGCGCAGCGTCGGCTCGCCCTTGGCGCCGGCGGGGAGTGCCGGGGCCTCCTGGAGGACCGCGAAGGAGGTGATCCTGCCCTCGGCGTCCGTCTCGACGGCGGGGCGCAGGACGTTGATGCCGGCCGTTTCCAGCCACGCCTTCGACCAGGTCTTCAGGTCGCGGCCGGAGGTCTCCTCCAGCGCGCCCAGCAGGTCCGTGAGGCGGGTGTTGCCGAAGGCGTGCGCCTTGAAGTACGCCTGCACGCCCGCGAAGAACTCGTCCTGGCCGACGTAGGCGACGAGCTGCTTGAGGACCGAGGCGCCCTTCGCGTACGTGATCCCGTCGAAGTTGACGAGGACGTCGTCGAGGTCGTTGATCTCCGCCATGATCGGGTGCGTGGAGGGCAGCTGGTCCTGCCGGTACGCCCAGGTCTTCATGGAGTTCGCGAAGGTGGTCCACGACTGCGGCCAGCGGGAGCCCTCGGCGTCCGCCAGGCAGGCGATCGAGGTGTAGGTGGCGAACGACTCGTTCAGCCAGAGGTCGTTCCACCACTCCATGGTGACCAGGTCGCCGAACCACATGTGGGCCAGCTCGTGGAGGATGGTCTCCGCCCGGCCCTCGTACGCGGCGTCGGTGACCTTGGAGCGGAAGACGTACTGGTCGCGGATGGTGACCGCGCCCGCGTTCTCCATCGCACCGGCGTTGAACTCCGGCACGAAGAGCTGGTCGTACTTGGCGAACGGGTACGCGTAGTCGAACTTCTCCTGGAACCAGTCGAAGCCCAGCCGGGTGAGCTCGAAGATGTCGTCCGCGTCGAGGTACTCGGCGAGCGAGGGGCGGCAGTAGATGCCGAGCGGCACCGTCCGGCCGTCGCGCTCGTAGCTGCTGTGCACCGAGTGGTACGGGCCCGCGATCAGTGCGGTGATGTACGTCGAGATGCGCGGCGTCGGCTCGAACGTCCAGACGTCGCCCACCGGCTCCGGCGTCGGCGAGTTCGAGATCACGGTCCAGCCGGCGGGGGCCGTCACGGTGAAGGCGAACGTGGCCTTCAGGTCGGGCTGCTCGAAGCTGGCGAACACCCGCCGCGCGTCCGGCACCTCGAACTGGGTGTACAGGTACGCCTGCTCGTCGACCGGGTCGACGAAGCGGTGCAGGCCCTCACCGGTGTTGGTGTATGCGCAGTCGGCGACGACCCTCAGCTCGTTCGCGCCCTCGCGCAGGTGCGGCAGCGCGATCCGGGCGTCGCGGAAGACGGCGGCGACGTCCAGCGAGGTGCCGTTGAGGACGACGTCGTGGACCGCGGGGGCGACGAGGTCGATGAAGGTCTCCGCACCGGCCTCCGCGGAGTCGAAGCGCACCGTGGTGACGGACCGGAAGGACCCGCCCTCCTGCGCTCCGGAGAGGTCGAGCTCGACCTCGTACGCGTCCACGGTCAGCAGGCGCGCCCGCTCCTGTGCCTCTTCGCGGGTCAGATTCGTGCCGGGCACCCGGTCATCTCCTTCGATGGTGACGTTTCGGGTCATCCTTCCACGCCGGAAGCCGGTGTCGCCCGGCAGCCGGTCCGGACACAGCACGAGGGGGAGGCCACCGGCGACCGGTGATCTCCCCCTCGGACGTGCGACCGGGTCAGCCGTTCAGCTCGGCCGCCACCAGCTCCGCGATCTGCACCGCGTTCAGGGCCGCGCCCTTGCGGAGGTTGTCGTTGGAGACGAAGAGGGCGAGACCGTGCTCGACCGTCTCGTCGACCCGGATGCGGCCGACGTACGAGGGGTCCTTGCCGGCCGCCTGGAGCGGGGTCGGGATGTCGGAGAGTTCGACGCCCTCGGCGTCCCTCAGCAGGTCGTGGGCGCGCTCGACGCTGATCGGGCGGGCGAAGCGGGCGTTGATCTGGAGCGAGTGGCCGGAGAAGACCGGCACGCGCACGCAGGTGCCGGAGACCTTCAGCCCCGGGATGCCGAGGATCTTGCGGGACTCGTTGCGGAGCTTCTGCTCCTCGTCCGTCTCGTACGAACCGTCGTCGACGATCGAACCGGCGAGCGGCACCACGTTGAAGGCGATCGGACGCTTGTAGACGCCGGGCTCCGGGAAGTCCACGGCACCGCCGTCGTGGGTCAGCCTGTCCGCGTCGGCGACGACCTTCGACGCCTGGCCGTGCAGCTCGGCGACACCGGCCACACCGGAGCCGGAGACCGCCTGGTAGGTGGCGACGGTGAGGGCCTCCAGGCCCGCTTCGTCGTGCAGGGGGCGCAGCACGGGCATGGCGGCCATCGTGGTGCAGTTCGGGTTGGCGATGATGCCCTTGGGGCGGTTGAGCGCGGCCTCCGGGTTGACCTCGGAGACGACCAGCGGGACCTCGGGGTCCATGCGCCAGGCGGAGGAGTTGTCGATCACGACGGCACCCTGGGAGGCGACCTTCCCGGCGAGCGCCCGGGAGGTCGCGCCGCCGGCGGAGAAGATGACGATCTGCAGGCCCGTGTAGTCGGCGGTGGTGGCGTCCTCGACCGTGACCGAGGTGCCCCGGAAGTCGATGGTGGAGCCCGCCGAGCGTGCGGAGGCGAAGAGCCGCAGCTCCGTGACCGGGAACTCCCGCTCGGCCAGGATCTTGCGCAGGACTGTGCCGACCTGACCGGTGGCACCGACGATTCCGACCTTCACGGGGAGACTCCTCTGTACGTGTGTGCGGCCCTGGTGGCTGTCCCGTCGTCCCTGGTGGGAGACGTGCGGGGCGGCCCTTCGCGGCTCCATGATGCGTTTGTCCCCGCCCACCTTGTCCAATCCATTGTCCGGCCTGCGGACGCCTGCCGCTCCCGCCGCAGGTTCTGCCGTCGGGCGGCCCCGGGGAGCCAACATCTTCGGCGGGGTCCGGAGGGGCGGCGCCGGGAGCGTGCGGACGTACGGCGGGGCGGGAGCCCGTGAGAGCGCCCGCCCCGCCTGCCCGCCGGCCGGTCCGCGGACCGGCCGGCCGGAGTGCTACTCCGTGACCTTGGCGATCACGACACTGCCCTTGCCCGCGGCGGTGCCGTGGGAGTTCACCAGCTGGACCTCGCCGAAGAACTGCCGTCCCTCGGGAGCCGCGCCGGCGACGACCACCTCGGCCCCGACGTGGGCGGACGCCCCGGCGGCGAGGTTGACCGGCGTCGACTCGTCGACCTCGATGGTGCCGAGCGACGCGGTGTAGTACACGTCGCGGTAGTCGTACGCGGTGGTGCCGGCGGGAACGTCGTACCCGTCCACCAGGATCGTGTAGGTACCGGCAGCCGGCGAGACGAGGCTCACCGACTCCTCGGACCCGGCGGTGGTCGACGCACCGACCTCCTCGTCGCCGAGGTAGACGTACAGGTCGATGTCGGCGTTGGCGTCCGAAGTGCCGCCGACGGCGACGTCGAGCTTCTCGACGCCCTCACCGATGGTCACCGTGGAGATCTGCGCGTCGCCCGTCGAGATCGACGGGCGGCCGACCGCCGCCGAACCGAGCGAACCGCCCTTGAGGTGACCGGTCAGGGCCGCCGCCTCGTTGGTGACGGTCCACCCGACCGCCGTCGGGGTGCCGATCTTCGCCTCGGCGATGGTCTGCACCGCCGGGTCGAAGGTGGCACCGAGCAGCGAGACGTCGAGCGTGTAGGGGTTGTCCAGGAGCGGCGACGTACGACGGGCCTCGACCTCGATCTCCCAGACACCCGGCTGCGGGTCCTGGTAGGCGCGGGCGTCGGGACGGCACTTGTTCGTCGGGCTCTCGTAGTTCGGGTAGCAGTAGATCGTGGAGCTGTCCTCGACCGCGACCCCGTACGGGTGGATCGAGATGAACCGCGTCTGGCTGCCCGAGCGCAGGGCGCCGAGCGCGACCTCCAGGGTCTTGGCGCCCTCGGGCACGTTCAGGAAGTACGACGTGGTGCCGTTGCGCTGCACCGAACCGGAAGCGCGGAACGCGTTGGAAGGCGCCTTGATGTCGGTGGCGACGACCACGGTGGTCAGGATCTGGTGGTCCACGCCCACCGTCTTGGCGTCGTCCACCTCCAGGATGGCGCTGTGCACGCCGACCGAGCGGGGCTGCGCCTGGACCTTCACGGTCACCGGCGTGCCGAGCGGCAGTCGGACGGTGCTCGGACCGACCAGCTTGAAGGTGCCGTCGCCGTTCTTCCACGACAGCTTGTGCGCGACGTCGCGGTCGGCGCCGGTCGTACGGGTGATGACCACGTCGTACGTCTTCTTCTGACCGGTCTTCAGGCCGCCCTCACGGTCGTAGAGGCCGGTGCCGAAGCCCGGGTCCTTGAGCGCGAAGTCGATCGCCGTGTCGACGGGGGCCTTGACCGCGTACTCGTTGGCCGCGGCGCCCTTCTTGATGAGCTTCCACGCGGCCACGATGTTGATGAGGCCGGCACCCTGGGCGTGCGCGGGCACGTCCTTGATCTGGGTGGCGGAGCTGGTCAGGGCGGTGCGCAGATCGGCCGGCGGCAGGTCGATGTGCTTCTGCTTCGCGGCGGAGAGCAGCAGCGCGGTGGCGCCGGCGACCTGCGGCGAGGACATCGAAGTGCCCTGCAGCATGGAGTAACCGGCGGGCAGGGTGTAGCCCGCCTCCTTCACCGGCCCGCCGGGCAGCCAGGTCTGCGTGGTGTTGATGGACGCGCCCGGAGCGGTGATGATCGGCGCGAAACCGCCGTCCTCACGCGGACCGCGCGAGGAGAAGGGCAGCATGTCGTACTTCTTGGTGACGAGGGAGCCGTAGTTGGCCGCCCAGGTCTCCCTGGAGATCGCCGCGCCCACCGAGATGACGTGGTCGGCGAGGCCGGGGTCACCGATGGTGTTGACGCCCGGGCCGTCGTTGCCGGCCGAGATGACCAGCTGGACGCCGTAGTTGTCGATGAGCCGCTTGTACAGCTCGGCGCGGGCGTTGTTGCCGTCGTTGAGCGGCGGCAGGCCGCCGATCGACATGTTGACGACGTCGACCCCGCGGTTCACGACGAGGTCGATCATGCCCTCGGTGAGAGCGATGTTGGTGCAGCCGCCGGTCCAGGTGCAGGCGCGCGAGGAGACGATCTTCGCGCCGGGGGCCGCACCGTTCATCTTGCCGCCGAACAGGCCGTTCGCCGCGGTGATGCCCGCGACGTGCGTACCGTGCTCGCTCTCGATGACGCCGATGCTGACGTAGTCGGAGGTGGCGCCCGCCGCGTTGTAGACGACGTTCTTGCGCGTCTCCACCACGAACGGGACGCGCTCGGCGACGTCGGTGCGCGGGTCGTCGGTGCCGAAGTACGCGACCTGGTTCTTCTCCTTGTACGGCTTGAGGGCCGTGTCGTCGGAGAAGTCCGCGTCGCTGTTCAGGTCCACCCGGGTCACGCCGGTCACCGGGTCGTAGAGCACGCCCCAGCTGTCGGTGGTGTCGCCGTCGCGGTTGAGGTCGCCCGCCATGTCGCCGCCGTTGGTGGCCGACTCGCGGAAGAGGCTGAACCTGTACGAACCGGTGGGCGCCGCGTACGTGACGCCGCCGGCGGTGAACGACGGGCCGGAGACCGCCTGCGTCATCCGCAGCCAGGTGCCGTCGCCGTCGCTGACCGGGTCGGTCGCGGTCACCCAGTCGACGATCTTGCGCTCGCCGGTGGTGGTCTTCTGGAGCGCCGGGTGACCGAGGTCCACACCGGAGTCCAGGATGCCGATGGTGATGCCCCGGCCGTCCGCCTTCGGGTTCTGCTGCACGAAGTCGACCGCACCCGTCTCGAAGGACGGGTTGTACGGGTTCTTCGCGGGCGTCTTCTTCGACGGCGCCGCGTACGTGCTGGAGGTCGTGGCCTTCTTCGCGCCGGCGGCACGGTCGGCCGCGGGCGTCGGGTCGTCCAGCTCGATCTCCTGCTGGAGGTCGATGCCGAGGACGGACGACAGCTTCGAGGCCGACGCGATGGTGGCCTTCGCGGTCTTCGTGGGCACCGTCGCCCGGACGTAACCGAGCGCGTCGTACGTACGGCCGAGCAGCGAGCCGCTGACGGCGTCGAGCTGGTCGGCGACCTGCTCGGTCGCGCCGGGCTTCGTCGCGACCATCATCGTGACGGTCTTCTCGCCGGTGGCCTCGGCCTTCGCCAGGAGATCGGCGTCCGCCTCGCCGAGCTTGTCGCCCGACGGACTCGTCGCGGTGGGCTTGAGGGTGTTCACGGCGGGGTCGTCTGCGGCGAACACCGGGGTGGTGGCGGTGGCGGCGAGCGCGGCCACCAGGCCCGCCGCGGCGGCCACCCGGGCCACTCGTCTCGCCGCGGGTATGGAGCCGGGAGAATCCTTGGTCATCAGCATCCCTGCGATCGGAAAGGAAGAGTCCGGAAATCGGTACCGGATGACCGCTCACCCTTTCGTACCCGACAGGGTTTGTGGAGAGTTGACCGAGGCGCTTAGACGACATGGCGTAGATCCGCCACCGGTGCCTCTGCGTCACCGGGGAGAAAAGGTGTCGGACACGGACCTAAGGGTCCCCTCCCCCCCCGGCTGGTCCCCCGCTCAGCGGGGCAACGCCACCACGTACGCGGCGGGTTCCCGGTCGCGCGCGGCGCGCAGCGCCGTCCGCACCACGCCCGCCTGCTGCCCCATCGCCTCGTGCGGCTTCCCCGCCGAGAGCCGCACCACCGTGACGCCGAGGCGCTCCAACTGCTCCCGCCGCACGGCGTGCGCCACCGGGTCCGCGTCCTGCTCCGCCCCGCGGTGCGGCCCCCGGGGAGCGGGCCACGACGTGGACCGCGGGGGCCGCCGGTGGGACGTCCGCGCGGTGTCCAGCTCCACCGCCACCGCTTCCTCGGGCCAGTAGGCGTCCACGCTGCCCAGGTGGGGGCCGCCGGGCAGCCGCAGATCCACGTTCCACACCGGCTCGGGCAACCGGTGCGCCCGCACCATCGTGTAGAGCCGTTCCTCGGCGAGGCTCCGGCCCTCCGCGAGCAGCAGCTCGACCGCCCGGGTCACGGCCGGCCGCCCCAGGAGCTTCGCGGCGCCCAACCCGGCGACCAGCGCCGAAGGTTCGCAGTGGCCGTCGCGGACCGCCTCGGCCAGCAGCAGCCGTACCGCGACCGGGTCGTCGAGCCCGGCCACCACGTCGGTGACGGCCCGCTCCGCGGTCACCACCGGAAACCCGTGGATCACCACCGGGTCGCGCGGGAGGGTGGCGCGCACCACCCGGACGAACTCCGCCGGCCGCAGCCGCCGGGTGCGGGGCACCAGCACGTCGACGGTGGTGAGCGCGAGCACCGGCGGCGCGGCGGCGAAACCGTGCAGCGCCAGCGCCGCCACTCCGGTGACGACCGCCCCCTCTGGCCCGTCCGCGGCGGCGTCGCCGTCCGTGCCGCGGCGCCCGCCGGCGGGTCGCCCCCCGTACAGCAGCGCGGCGCGCAGCCGGTCCGCTCCGTCCGCCGGGCCCGTGTGCAGCAGGTAGACGCCCGGCAGCAGCCGCTGCCAGGGACCCCGGGGAGAACAGCGTCCGGAGACCTGGGCGGTGGTCAGGCCGCACTGCCGCAACTGCGCGCCGGTGACGACCCGCAGGCCCGCCCCGGGTGTGCCCGAGCGGCCGCCGGGGGAGGAGAGGGACGGGTCGTCGTTGGTGCACGAGGGGTTCATGCCCAGGGGTTTTCCGCCGGCGGACCGGCGGCTAACCCCTGTTACAGGCCCGTCGACATACCCGGACAGCCCGGGCCCGCTGCGTGCGGACCGGTGATCGAAATGGCCCGCCGTGCGCTCGGTCCCCGGCGCCCGTCGGCCGGCGTCCCGGTGCGGTCGGCCACCGGCGCACAGCGGTGCGGGCCGCCCCCGGTGAAGGGGACGGCCCGCACGGGAAGGGCCCCGGGGTCAGGCAGCGGCGGCGTCGCACTCCTGGCCGCGCAACGCGCGCGCCAGGTCGTCGCGGGCCTCCAGCACCAGACGGCGCAGCGCGGGAGCGGCGTCCTCGTGCTCCTTCAGCCAGGTGTCGGTGGCCTCCAGGGTCGCCGGATCGTCCTGGAGCCCCGGGAAGAGGCCGGAGACGACGTCCATCCCGATCTGGATGGAGCGCTCCTTCCACACCCGCTCGATCGCCGCGAAGTACTTCTCCGTGTACGGCGCGAGCAGGGCGCGCTGCGAGGGCCGCGTGAAACCGGCGATGGTCGCCTCGACGAGCGCGTTGGAGAGCCGGTCCGACTCCACGACCGCCGCCCACGCCTGGTCCTTGACCGCCGCCGAGGGGCGCGCGGCCAGGCAGCGCACCTGGTGGCGCTTGCCCGACGCCGTGTCGTCGCGGGCGAGTTCGGCGGCGATCGCCGCCTCGTCGGCCACCCCGTGGGCGGCCAGCGGGAAGAGGAACGCCCAGCGCAGCTCCTGGTCGACGTCGAGTCCCTCGATCACGGCCGAGCCGTCGAGCAACTCGCCCAGCAGCCGGAAGTCCTGGTCCGAGGCGGCCGACGAGGCGAAGAACCTGGCCCAGGTCAGCTGGTCCTGGCCGCCCGGCGCGGCGCGCCTCAGCTCGCGCAGCGCACCTTCGGCGAGGAGCCGTCCGCCCTCCTCGCGCCAGTCGGGGGCGGTGTAGTGGACGAGCGCGGAATGCGCCCAGTTGTGCAGCATCTGGAGGACGCCGATGTCCGACTCACGGCCGGCGAAGGTGAGGACCAGGGAGATGAAGTCGCGGGCCGGCAGGAGCCCGTCACGGGTCATGTTCCACAGCGCCGACCAGCAGAGCGCGCGGGCCAGCGGGTCCTCCAGGGCACCGAGGTGGGTGCGCAGGGTGGCGAGGGACGCCGCGTCGAAGCGGACCTTGCAGTACGTCAGGTCGTCGTCGTTGACGAGGACCAGCTCGGGCTTCTCGGCCCCGGCCAGCCCGGTGACGGCCGTGCGCTCCCCGAAGACGTCGGTCTCCGCGCGGGCGTACCGCGTCAGCGCGCCGTTCCCGTCCCGCCGGTAGAGGCCCACCGCGACGCGGTGCGGGCGGAGCTCCGGGTGGGACGCGGCGGCTTCCTGGACCACCGTGAGTTCGGCGACCCGTCCCTCGGCGTCGTAGGTGAGGACGGGGGTGAGGCTGTTGACCCCCGCCGTCTGGAGCCAGGCGCGGGACCAGGCGGTCATGTCGCGGCCGGAGGTCTCGGCGAGCACCGAGAGCAGGTCGCCGAGGCGGGTGTTGCCGTAGGCGTGCTGCTTGAAGTAGCGCCGGGCGCCCTCGAGGAACGCGTCCCGCCCGACGTACGCGACCAGCTGCTTCAGGACGGAGGCGCCCTTGGCGTACGTGATGCCGTCGAAGTTCAGCTTGGCGTCCTCCAGGTCACGGATGTCGGCCGTGACCGGGTGGGTGGAGGGCAGCTGGTCGGCCCGGTAGGCCCACGCCTTGCGGTTGTTGGCGAAGGTGATCCAGCCGTTGGTGAAGCGGGTCGCCTCCACCATCGAGAAGGACCCCATGAAGTCCGCGAAGGACTCCTTCAGCCACAGGTCGTCCCACCAGCTCATGGTGACGAGGTCGCCGAACCACATGTGCGCCATCTCGTGCAGGATGACGTTGGCCCGGCGCTCGTACGACGCCGAGGTGACCTTGCCGCGGTAGATGTACTCCTCGCGGAAGGTGACCAGGCCCGGGTTCTCCATCGCACCGAGGTTGTACTCGGGCACGAAAGCCTGGTCGTACTTCCCGAACGGGTACGGGTAGTCGAAGTGGTCGTGGAAGAAGTCCAGGCCCTGCTTGGTGATGAGGAAGACGTCGTCCGCGTCGAAGTGGCGGGCGAGCCCCTTGCGGCACATCGCGCCGAGCGGGATCTCCAGCGTGGTGCCGTCGGCGAAGGTGCGGGAGTAGTGGTCGCTCACGTAGTGGTACGGACCCGCGACCACGGCGGTGATGTACGTCGAGATCGGCTCGGTCTCGGCGAAGCGCCACACCCCGCCCTCGTGGGACTCCTCGGCGCCGTTGCTCCACACCCGCCAGCCCTCGGGGGCCGTCACCTCGAAGCGGTACGGGGCCTTGAGGTCGGGCTGCTCGAAGTTGGCGAAGACGCGGCGGGCGTCGGCCGGTTCGTACTGCGTGTAGAGGTAGACCTCGCCGTCCTCCGGGTCCACGAACCGGTGCATCCCCTCGCCGGTCCGGCTGTACGCGCACCGGGCGTCGACCACCAGGACGTTCTCGCCGTCGGCCAGGGAGTCCAGCGCCACCCGGGTCCCGTCGAAGACCGCCGCCGGGTCGAGCGCGGTGCCGTTCAGGGTCACCGCGTCGACGCCCGGGGCGATCAGGTCGGCGAAGGTGGAGGCGCCGGCGCGCGCCGAGCGGAAGCGGATGGTGGTCACGGACCGGAAGGTGCGCCCGGCGCCCTCCCCGTCGGCTCCGCCGACGGCGGACCGCAGGTCGAGCGCGATCTCGTATCCCTGGACGGTCAGTAGCTCCGCCCGCTCGCGGGCCTCTTCGCGGGACAGGTTCTCACCGGGCACCGGCACTCCTTCGTGACTCGATTTCGAATGTTTTGATCCTCGCACGCGTCCGGCGGGGAATGTCCCGGTGGTCCCGGACGTTCCCCGCGCGGAGACCGACGCTGCCAAGGAGAGACATGTCCGACACCGCTACCGCGCCCGGCAAGACCCCCGCGGACTTCTGGTTCGACCCGCTCTGCCCGTGGGCCTGGATGACCTCCCGCTGGATGCTGGAGGTCGAGAAGGTCCGCGACGTCGAGGTCCGCTGGCACGTGATGAGCCTGGCCGTCCTCAACGAGCCCAAGCTCGACGAGCTGCCCGAGGAGTACCGCGAGTTGCTGGAGAAGAAGGCGTGGGGCCCGGTCCGGGTCGTCGTCGCCGCGCAGCAGCTGCACGGTGACGAGGTCACCGGCCCCCTCTACACCGCGCTCGGCACCCGCTTCCACAACAACGGCGAGGGCCCGACCCGGGAAGCGGTCCTGGGCGCCCTCGCCGACGTGGACCTGCCGGCCTCGCTCGCCGACTTCATGGACGACGACACCTACGACGCCGAGCTGCGCGCCTCCCACAAGGAAGGCATCGACAAGGTCGGCCAGGAGGTCGGCACCCCGGTCATCGCGGTGCCCGGCGCCGACGGCGAGCAGATCGCGTTCTTCGGCCCGGTCGTGACCCCCGCCCCCAAGGGCGAGGACGCGGCCAAGCTGTGGGACGGCACGCTCCTGGTGGCCTCGATCCCCGGCTTCTACGAGATCAAGCGGACCCGCACCCAGGGCCCGATCTTCGACTGATCCCCCCGCGCGGTGCGGGCCCGGCGGCCGTCGGGACCCGCACCGTCACGCCGAACGGCGGGGGGAGTCCGTCCGCGTGCGGCGCGAGTTTCACGCGCACGTCACACCGGACCCTTGCCGAGGGCTCGGACTCTCGTGTCTGATCTGCGTCATGTCAGCCGACCTCCTCCCGGCCCCCGGACCGCTCCCGCCGCTGCCGCGCCGCGTCCGGATCGGCTACGGGCTCGGCTCGCTGGGCACCGGCGCGTTCTCCACCGTGCCCGGGCTGATCCTCCTGTACTACCTCACCAACGTGCTGGACGTGCCCGCCGCCGTCGCGGGCGGCGCGGTCTTCCTCCCCAAGGCGTGGGACGTCCTGATCAACCCGCTGGTCGGCGCGGTCTCCGACCGCAGCCGGCTGCGCGGCGGCCCGCGCCGCCCGTTCCTGCTGATCGGCGCCTGCACCCTGCCGCCGCTCTTCGCGCTGATCTTCGCCGCCCCCGCCCTGCGCGGGGCGGCCGCCGCCGGGTACGTCGCCGTGCTGTTCCTGCTCGCCGCGACCGCGTACGCCGTCTTCCAGGTGCCGTACGTGACGATGCCCGCCGAGATGACCGAGGACCCGGCCGAGCGGAGCCGGGTACTGGCCTGGCGGGTGGCGTTCCTCGGCGTCGCCATCCTGCTCTCCGGCGCCGTGGCCCCCGCGATCGCGCACGCGGACGGCGACACCCCCGCGAGCTACCGGCTGATGGGCGCGGTCGTCGCCGTGCTCCTCGCGGCCGGCATGTTCGGCGCCTGGTTCACCACCCGGTGGGCCCCCGCCGTCGCGCGGAGCGAGGCCGAACCCTCGCTCCGCGCCCAGCTCGCCGCCGCCCGCACCAACCGGGCCTTCCTCCACCTCGCCGGCATGTGGACGCTCCAGGCGCTGGCGATCGGCGTGATGCTCGCGGGCGTCCAGTACTTCGCGACGTACACCTTCGGCTCCGCGTCGGCGGTGACCCCGCTCTTCGCCTGCATGATCGGCCCGCTGGTGCTCTTCATGCCGCTCTGGACCCGGCTCGCCCGCGCCAGGGGGACGAGGTACGCCCAGTGGTGCGCCTCGCTCCTCTACGTCGCCGGGGCGCTCGCCCTCGCCTTCACCGGGGTGGCCGGGCCGGCCCTCGGATACCTCGCGGTGGCGGTGGTGGGCATCGCGTACGCCGGCCTCCAACTGCTGCCGCTGACCCTGCTGGCCGACACCCTGGCCGCCGACGCGGTCCGTACCGGCAAGCGCAGGACCGCCACCTTCACCGGGCTGTGGACGGCCGCCGAGACCCTCGCCTTCGCCCTGGGCGCCGGGCTGTTCGCGCTGGTCCTCGCGGTGACCGGGTTCCGCTCCTCGGACGCCGACCACGAGGTGGCCCAGCCCGGCGCCGCCCTCACCGGCATCACCGTCGGCATGAGCCTGCTGCCCGCCGTCCTCGCCGCCGCGAGCCTGTGGCTGCTGCACCGCTACGGCGAGGAGACGACGCGCCCGTCCGGGGATCCGGCGGAGCGCCCACCCGCCCCCTCCGACGCCCCTTCCGGGGCCCTTTCCGCACCGAACAAGGATCTGACCGTTGCCGACTGACGCCGTACCCGCCCCCGGAACCGGCCGGCCCGCCGCCGAGGTGCTGGCCGAACTGCGCGCCCTGCGCGGCGCCGACGCCCCCACCCGGGGCGGGCGCACCTTCGCCTACGTCTACGACGCCGGGCTGGAGGGACTCGACGAGCTGACCGCCGGGGCGTACACCGCCTTCGCCACCGTCAACGGCCTCGACCCCACCGTCTTCCCCAGCGTCGCCCGGCTGGAGAACGACCTCGTCCGCGCCGCCGTCGACCTCCTCGGCGTCCCCGGCGCCCAGGGCACCTTCACCAGCGGCGGCACGGAGAGCATCCTGCTCGCCGTCAAGACCGCCCGCGACCACGCCCGCGCCGTACGCGGGGTGACCGACCCCCAGCTGGTGCTGGCGTCCACCGCCCACGCCGCCTTCCACAAGGCCGCCCACTACCTGGGCGTGGAACCGGTCGTCGTCCCCGTCGACCCGGTCACCTTCCGGGCCGACGCCGGGGCGATGGCGGCGGCCCTCACCGACCGCACCGTCCTGGTGGTCGCCTCCACCCCCTCGTACGCCCACGGGGTGATCGACCCGGTCGCCGGGATCGCCGCCGCCGCCTCCGCGCGCGGGGTGCTCTGCCACGTCGACGCCTGCATCGGCGGCTGGCTGCTGCCCCATCTGCGGCGGGCCGGGCGTGACATCCCGCCGTTCGACCTGTCGGTGCCCGGCGTGACCTCGCTCTCCGTCGACCTCCACAAGTACGGGTACGCCGACAAGGGCGCGTCCGTGGTGCTCTACCGGGACGCGGAACTCCGCCGGTACCAGTACTTCGCGCACGCCGGCTGGCCCGGCTACCCGGTCGTGAACCCCACCGTGCAGGGCACCAAGTCCGGCGGACTGCTCGCCCAGGCGTGGGCCGCGCTCCAGCACGTCGGCGAGGACGGGTACACCGCGCTCGCCGCCCGGGTGGCCGACGCGTCCGACCGGCTGCTGGCCGGCCTGCGCGCCCTCTCCGGCGTCCGGATCCTCGGCGAGCCCGCCGCCGGACTCGTGGCGTTCACCGTGCTCGGCGGCGGCGGGACCGGCGGTGTCGCGGGTGCCGGTCCCGGTGGCGGGGCGCCGGGGGACGAGGACCGGCCCGACCTCAGCCTGCTGCTCCACCTCGCCGACGAGATGCGGGAACTCGGCTGGTACCTCCAGCCCCAGCTCTCCTTCGACGGCCTGCCGCCCAACCTGCACCTGACGCTGACCCCGGCCACGGTCGGCCGGGTCGACGGCCTCCTCGCCGACCTGGCGAAGTCCCTCGTCGCCGCCCGCGCGCGGGAACCCGTCGTGGTCGACCCGGCCCTCGCCGCCCTGGCCGCGACTCTCGACCCCCAGTCGCTCGGGCCCGAGGAGGTGGCCGGGGTACTGGCCTTCGCGGGGCTCGACGGGGACGCCGGTCTGCCCGGCCGGATGGCGCCGGTCCTGGTGCTGCTGGACGCCCTGCCGGGTCCGCTGAAGGAGCGGCTGCTCGCGGAGTTCATCGGCGCGGTGTTCCGCGTCTGACGGTCCTCCGTACCGCCCGGCACGGGGAAGAGCCCCCGCGAGTCATGTCCTCGCGGGGGCTCTTCTTCCATCCGCCTGCCGGGTGAAGGGTGAGAAGACGATCACGAGGCAGGACGACCAGGGTTGCGGCAGGTCAGACGCCGCCCAGCAGGAGTACGTTGTCGCGCGCCTTCGCGGCGGCGTACCGCTGCGCCACGTCCTGCCAGTTGACGACCCGCCACATCGCCTCGATGAAGTCGACCTTCTGGTTCTTGTACTGGAGGTAGAAGGCGTGCTCCCAGGCGTCGAAGACCAGGATCGGTACGGAGCCCTGGCCGACGTTGCCCTGGTGGTCGTAGACCTGCTCGACGATCAGCCGGCCGCTCAGCGGTTCGTACGCGAGGACGCCCCACCCCGAACCCTGCGTGGTGGCGGCCGCCTTCGTCAGCTGCGACCGGAAACCGGCGAAGGAGCCGAAGGAGGCGGCGATGGCGTCCGCGAGGTCGCCGACACCGTCCGCGGCGAGCGGTTCGCCGCCGCCGTCGCCGCTCATGTTGTGCCAGTAGATCGAGTGCAGGATGTGCCCCGAGAGGTGGAACGCGAGGCTCTTCTCGAGTCCGTTGACCGCGCCCCAGGCGTTCTTGTCGCGGGCCTCTTCCAGCTGCTCCAGCGTGTCGTTCGCGCCCTTCACGTACGCCGCGTGGTGCTTGTCGTGGTGGAGCTCGACGATCTGCGGGTCGATGACCGGTTCCAGCGCCGCGTAGTCGTACGGGAGTTCCGGGAGTGTGTACGTGGCCATGGTCCGAACCCTTCAGATGCTCAGCTGTTGTTATTGCAACCGATGTGCAAGTGCAGGCTAGCAGGAAGAAGATCGCCGGAGGGAGGGGGCGCCCGGCCGTGCCGCGTCGTCGCGTCAGCGAGGGCGCTCGCCGCCGCTCCCCGGGTTTAGTGGGGAACCTACAGCGACGCGTCGGGCGAGGCCGCGCTGGGAAGAGCGTCTGCGCTGCATGAGGGGGAGTGATGAGGCTCACGCCGAGATGTGGTTGTCCGCGCCTCTTTGTGCGAACCCCACCAACTCCCGGCCCGGCCCTTTGTCGGCCGCACACGGTGATCAGCGGGCGGCCCGTCGGCTAACGTCAGCCGCAGGCCTGCCTTTCCGACCGTTCCCGCCCCACCCTCACCCGCGGAGTCCCGATGAGCACTGCTGCCGCCCCCGTCCGTTCCGGAACGGTCCTCGCCGACCTGCTGCCCGCGGCCCGGCACCGCGTGGCCGTCGACACGGCCCTGGTCCTGGGCGGTGCGGCCCTCACCGGTCTCGCCGCGCAGATAGCGGTCCCGATCCCCGGATCACCGGTCCCCGTCACCGGCCAGACCTTCGCCGCGCTCCTCATCGGCTCCGCGCTGGGCGCGCGCCGCGGCTTCCTCTCGCTGGCGCTCTACGCCGTCGTCGGCATGGCCGGCATGCCGTGGTTCTCCGGCGGCACCTCCGGCGCCGGCGGCGCCACCTTCGGCTACGTGCTCGGCATGCTGCTCGCCGCCACCGTCGTCGGAGCTCTCGCCCGCCGGGGCGGCGACCGCTCCGTGCTGCGTACCGCGGGCACCATGGCCGTCGGCTCCGCCCTCACCTACGCGGTCGGCGTCCCCTACCTCGCCCTCTCCACCGGCATGTCGGCGAGCGCGGCGATCGCCGCCGGCCTGACACCGTTCCTCATCGGCGACGCGGTGAAGGCGCTGCTCGCGATGGGCGCGCTGCCCGCCTCCTGGAAGCTCCTCGGCCACCGCGGCTGAATCGCCCTCCCGCTCCGCGCCGAAAGGCCCACCGGACAGGCTCCGGTGGGCCTTTCGGCGTCTTCGTACGCGCGCCGCGAACCCGCCCGTATCCCTGCGGGGACGCACCCCCGCAGGTCCGAGGCGGTGCGCCCGCGACCCCGCTGACGGCCCCGACCCCGCTGACGGCCTCCTCGCCGCGCCCGTGCCACACTTTCCGGCATGCGCGTGTACCTCGGATCGGACCATGCCGGCTACGAACTCAAGAACCACCTCGTCGAGTGGCTGACGGCCCACGGCCACGAGGCCGTGGACTGTGGACCCCACATCTATGACGCCCAGGACGACTACCCGCCGTTCTGCCTCCGTGCCGCCGAGAAGACGGCCGCGGACCCGGAGAGCCTCGGTGTCGTGATCGGCGGCTCGGGCAACGGCGAGCAGATCGCCGCCAACAAGGTCAAGGGCGTCCGTGCGGCGCTGGCCTGGAGCGAGCAGACCGCCGCCCTCGGCCGCGAGCACAACGACGCCAACGTCGTGGCCATCGGCGGCCGGATGCACTCCGAGGAGGAGTCCACCAAGTTCGTCGAGATCTTCCTCAACACCCCGTACTCCGGCGAGGAGCGCCACACCCGGCGCATCGAGATGCTCTCGGCGTACGAGGAGACCGGCGAGCTCCCCCCGGTCCCCGCCCACCATCCGCAGCAGGGCTGACCGCGACCGCCCCGCATCCGCCGACCACCTCACCGTGCCGCCAGGGCCGTCGCCCGGCGGCACGGCCGTTTTGCCCGTCAGGAGAGCCCGCGTGCCCGAGGGACACACCATCCACCGCCTCGCGGCCGACCATCGTGAGCGATTCGCCGGACGGCCGGTGCGCGTCAGCAGCCCGCAGGGAAAGTTCGCCGAGGGCGCGGCACTCCTCGACGGCCGGGTCCTCGACGATGCCGACGCCCACGGAAAGCACCTTTTCCTCGGCTTCGGCGCCGGCGGATGGGTCCACATCCACCTCGGCCTCTTCGGCAAGCTCCGCTTCGGTACGGCCCCCGCTCCGCCGCCCACCGACACGGTCCGCCTCCGGCTGGCCGGCGCCGGCCACTGGGCCGACCTGCGCGGCCCCACCACCTGCGCCCTCATCACCGAGCCCGAGAAGAACGCGATACACGCACGCCTCGGCCCGGACCCCCTGCGCGGCGACGAGGACGGAGAGCGCGCCTGGCGCCGGATCTCCCGCAGCCGGGTCACCGTCGCGGCGCTGCTGATGGACCAGAAGGTCGTCTCCGGCGTCGGCAACGTCTACCGCGCCGAGGTCCTCTTCCGCCACGGCATCGACCCGTACCGCCCCGGCAAGGACCTCACCCGCGCCGAGTGGGACGCGATTTGGGCCGACCTCGTCCTGCTGATGCGCGAGGGAGTGCGGAACAACCGGATCGACACCGTCCGGCCCGAGCACACGCCCGAAGCGATGGGCCGCCCGCCCCGCGTCGACGACCACGGCGGCGAGGTCTACGTCTACCGGCGCGACCGCCGCCCGTGCCACCTGTGCGGCACCGACGTCCGCACCGCCGAACTGGCCGCCCGCAACCTGTTCTGGTGCCCCGGCTGCCAGCGTCGCTGACCGCCCCGCGGCGGACCGGGTGCCCCGCACCCGGCCGTACCGGTTCCAGCTGCTCCCGGCCCCGGCGTGCGCGTACGGGTGCCCCGACGGCGACTCCGTCCACGCCGATTGACCCCACCGAACGCACGTTCCCCCAATCCGTCCCGGGCGGTGGGCCCGACCCGCTCCCCCCGGCCGGTCCGGCGTCGTACGCCACGCCCGCCGTAGCCTCCACCGGCGGCGCGACGCCCTTTCGTACCGCCCCGAGCCGGGGTCCCCCTGCGCGGCGACCCGTTCGGTCGATAGGGTCCCGACAATGGCCTCTCGCGACGGAGTGAACGCGCACATGGCCCGGTGGCGACGGACGGCCCACCGGGTCCGCATCGCGCTGCGCCGGTCGGGGGTCGACTACTTCCGCGGTGACGGGGCCGACTGGATAGCCTTCGTCGGGCTGCTGCTGATGATCCCGGCCCTCACGCTGGCGACGATCTGGAACCCGGAGTGGTTCTCGCCCACCGCCCTCGTCCTGCCGATCGTCGCGGGCGGACTGCTGCTCCGCCCCTCCAGCCTGCTCACCCTGTACGCCGTCGCCGCGGGCGCGCTGATCGTCGAGTCCTTCACCCTCGGCCCGTCCCCGGCGGACGTCACCGTCACCCCCGGCAACGTGCTCGTCGTCGGGGCCTGCGGCTTCTTCGGCCTGGTCCTCGCCCAGTTCCGGGCCCGCGTCGGGGTGCCCTGGCGGCGCGGCGGCACCATGCTCTTCGACCTCCGCGAACGCATCCGGGTCCAGAGCGCGCTGCCCCGCCTGCCGAAGGGCTGGCACTGCGAGATGTCGCTGCGCCCCGCAGGGGGCCAGTCCTTCTCGGGTGACTTCGTCGTCGCGGCCCGCACCCACGGCGGCCGCACGCTGGAGGTCGTCCTCACCGACGTCTCCGGCAAGGGCATGGACGCCGGTTCCCGCGCCCTGCTCCTCTCCGGCGCGTTCGGCGGCCTCCTCGGCTCGCTCCCGCCGCACGGATTCCTGCCCGCCGCCAACGGCTACCTGCTCCGCCAGGACTGGGACGAGGGGTTCGCCACCTCGATCCACCTGGTGCTGGACCTGGAGACCGGCGACTACGAGATCCTCTCCGCCGGCCACCCGCCGGCCCTCCAGCTGAACGCCGCGACCGGCCAGTGGGAGGAGAAGGCCGCGGAGGGCCCGCTGCTCGGCGTCTACGACGGTGCGGAGTTCGACGCGGTCAAGGGCTCGCTCGCCTCGGGCGACGTGCTGATGCTCTTCACCGACGGCCTGGTGGAGGCGTCGGACCGGGACATCGCCGACGGCATCGACCGGCTGACCGGCGAGGCAGACCGGTACGTCACCACCGGGTTCGAAGGCGCCGCCTGGCACCTGATCGAGGCGTGCGCGAAGGACGTCAACGACGACCGCGCCCTGCTCCTCCTCTCCCGCCGCAGCTGAACGGGCGAGGAGAGCGGCGGCGGGAGAGGCGTTTCCCACGGCCACGGGGGTGCCCGTACGTCGGACGGGCCCGGCCCTCCAGCCCATCGACACGTCGGACGGGCCCGGCCCTCCAGCCCATCGACGGGCCCCATCGACACGTCGAGGACCAGGGCAAAGAGAAGGTCAAGAAATCCTCCGTCCGGGGACGGGCCGACACCGCGAGACGGATCAGGACGCCCGTCGCCGAAGCCTGTCCCCGGGGGATGCCCGGCCGTAGGGTCGCCCCATGACGGAGCCCTTCTGGAACCTGGCCGAGGTGGAGGCGCTCGCCCGCGCGGCGCACGCCGAGCAGACCGACAAGGCCGGCCGGCCGTACGCCGAGCACCTGGCGGCCGTGGCCGCAGGGGTGCGGGACCGGGGCGGCAGCGCGGAACAGATCGCCGCCGCCTGGCTGCACGACTCCGTCGAGGACGGGGTGCTCGGCCGGGAGTGGCTGGCCGACGCGGCACTGGATCCCCGCGTGAAGGAGATGGTGCTCGCTCTCACCCGGCGGGAGGACGAGGAGTTGTCCGCGTACGCCGGCAGGATTCTGGCCACGCCGGGCGCGCTGCTGATCAAGGAGGCGGACGTCGCCCACAACGCGGACCCGGAGCGCCTGGCCGTCCTGGATCCGGCCGTGGCTACCCGGCTGACGGAGAAATATGCGCAGGTACGACGGCTGCTCGGTCTCCATGTCGATGAATCGCCCCCGACCGAATGAATTCGGCCAACCCGCGCCCGTAGGGAATCCGTGTCCGCCGAGAGGGCCGACGGGGACGGCGGTGACGTGGAGACCGGCGGGGCGGACGGGCCCGGAGGGCGGGGACGGGGCGGCGCGCCGCGTCAGCGGCCGGCGGGGCTCCTGCGGAAGGCCCACGCCATGTCCGGCTCGGTGGCGAACCGCATCACCCGGCGGACCGGCGGCGTGCAGAGCAGCGTCACCGCCACGGCCGCCATGACCGCGACGAGGGCCAGCCCTGCCGGGCCGGAGAGCCACGCGTTCCCGTCGATGAGTCCGGCGTACTCGGCGCCCCGGATGAGGAAGCCGTGCAGCAGATAGCCGCAGATGGTGCCGGCGCCCAGTTTCGTGAACCAGGTCGTCCTGGCCGGCACCCAGGAGAGGAACCCCGCGGTGAGCAGCAGGGCGCAGCCGAACATCAGCAGCGTCATCGTCACCCCGGACCACCAGGGCGCACCCAGCTCCTGGGCGCTGTCGCTGCGGTAGAACCAGCCGAGCTGCAGGTGCGGGGCGACCGCGTAGGCGAACGCCAGGGCGGCCGCGAAGAGAGGCAGGGCGAGGAGCCGTACCTCGCGTCGGCGGACCCGGACGAAGTGCTCCGGCCGCGCCAGTACGCCCAGGACGAAGAAGGGCAGGAACTGCAGGACTCGTTGGAGATCCAGGTCGTTCCCGATGCCGGGGGAGACCGAGGCGAGCGCGGCCACGGCGAGAGCGACGGGGAGCGGGTGGCGCAGCGTCCGCCAGAGGGGGGTGGTCAGCCGCCAGATGAGCAGGGCGGCCAGGAACCAGGTCAGGAAGAGCGGGTCGAGCAGGGTGATCGGCGCGTCGGGTTCTCCGCCCGCGTACCGCCTGAACAGCGAGTACGCCGTCTCGAACACCACGTAGGGGACGGCGACGCCGGTGACGAGCCGCTTCATCCTGCCCGGACTCGCGTCGAAGGATCGGGAGAAGTGGCCGGAGACGAGGATGAACGCGGGCATGTGGAACGTGTAGATGATCATGTAGACCGCACGGGCCGCCCGGCTGTCGCCCATCACCGGTTCCCAGGAGTGCGCCACGGCGACGAGCACGATGGCCAGATACTTCACGTTGTCGAAGTAGGGATCGCGCGGCTTGGCCACCGGAGCGGACGCCCGTGGCGCCGACGCGGGCGCCGGGGGAGCCCCCGTCGCGATCGCTGCGGATCCTGGTCCGGGCTCCGGGTCCAGGGTCTCCGGCGGAAGCGCGGTCCTCTGTGCACGACTCGGAGCGGGAAGCATTCGAAAAACCTAAACCTGTCGTTCGCTTTTCGTAAAACGCGTCGGAAAATATCCGCTTGCCCTTCAATTCGGCCTCGAAACAGCAGAGTTCTGTACCTTATGAGGGATTGATACCTACTCAAGTCGGGCAAATGACCTCCCCACGGGCGTGGGCGAAAGAGGACACACGCCCCCACTTCCGATTTCTGTGCGGGACTCGTGAGAAAGGGGCGTCCTCGTGTGGGGAGATCGCCGCCCATGCGCTGCGGCTCGCTCGATCGCCGCGGGGCAGGGCCGGGGCGCTGGGCCCTCGTCCGTCCGGTCGCTCCGGGCTCGCAGAGGCCCTCCCCGTCCGGGCGACTGCGGCGCCGGGGTGCGCGGACGGTGTGAAGATGGCGAAAACCAGCCAGGTCACCCCGTCACCCGGCCACCCTCTCGCGGGAGTTGATGGCACGATGGAGTGAACGGAGGGCGCGCGACGGAGCACGCCCCCGGGCCGGCAAGGCGGACCGACCTAGGGTGTGAGCAGTCGTGGCCATTTCACTGTCTGTGGTGCTGATGTTGGCGATCATCCTGGTGGTGCTGATCCGAGGTGGATCCATCAAGGCCGGGCCGGCGATCGTCGCGATCCTCTTCGGCTTCTTCCTGGCGTCGACGGGCATGGCGCCGTCGATCAACAGGTTCATGAACTCCATAGCCGAGACGATCAACCAGATCAGCTTCTGAACCGCCCTCCGGCCCGGCCGCGGTGCACCCGTGTCCCGCGTACGGAGACCGTGCCCGGCCGCCGCGCCCCGGGCCGCGTACGGAGACCTCCGTCGCCCGGCCGACCGCCGTCCCCACGGCCGGCCGGGCGACGGCCCGTCGCACGCGCGAACGACGAAGGCCCGGTGCCGCGCCCGTGGGATCACGGGACGCGGCACCGGGCCTTCGTCATGGAGCGGGCGACGGGAATCGAACCCGCGTAGCTAGTTTGGAAGACTAGGGCTCTACCATTGAGCTACGCCCGCAAGGTCGCACCACGGGCCGCGAACGGCCCCGGGTACGAAGAGCATCGTAGCGGGTCGCGGCGGTCGACCGCACATCCCTGCCCCGGAGGCGCACCGGGAGGTCCGGGGAACGCGTGCGGCGCGCCCCGCCTCCTGCCGTAGGCGTGACGGGGCATCTGTCGCGGGCCCGCCGGAAAGCGGCGGAGAGACACCCTTTCTGCATGTACCCTCTGTGTCGCACCGACGGGGTGTGGCGCAGCTTGGTAGCGCGTCCGCTTTGGGAGCGGAAGGTCGTCGGTTCGAATCCGGCCACCCCGACCACCAGGAAGATCGCATTGGGGGAGACATCCCCCTTGCCGTTACTATGCAAATTGCGTGCCCGTGTGTCTGATGAGCCGGGCCGATCCGCGAAGCCGCCGAGAGGCGGCGGGCGGGACCCCCCGAAGTCAGCCACATAGGAGACCGAACCGTGAAGAGCGCCGTGGAGACCCTGAACCCGACCCGGGTTCGGCTCAGCATCGAGGTGCCCTTCGAGGAGCTCAAGGACAGCCTCGACGCGGCGTACAAGAAGATCAACCAGCAGGTCACGGTGAAGGGCTTCCGCAAGGGCAAGATCCCGGCCCGGGTCATCGACCAGCGGTTCGGCCGCGGTGCGGTTCTGGAGGAGGCCGTCAACGACGCCCTCCCGAAGTTCTACACCGAGGCGGTCAACGAGGGTGAGCTGAATGTCCTCGGCCAGCCCGACGTCGACATCACCGAGCTGAAGGACGGCGAGCTGCTCTCCTTCACCGCCGAGGTGGACGTGCGCCCCGAGATCGAGATCCCGGACTACTCCGGCATCGAGGTCACCGTGGACGCCCTCGAGGTCACCGACGAGGACATCGAGAAGGCCGTGGAGCAGCTCCGCGAGCGCTTCGCCTCCACCAACCCGGTCGAGCGCGCCGCCGCCGAGGGCGACGTCGTGACGATCGACCTCGAAGCCAAGGTCGACGGCGAGGTCCTGGAGGACGGCGTGGCCGACGGTGTCTCGTACACCATCGGTTCCGGTGAGCTCCTCGACGGCATCGACGAGGCCCTCACGGGTCTGGAGGCCGGTGGCGAGGCCACCTTCACCTCCGAGCTGAAGGGCGGCTCCGCCGAGGGCAAGGAGGCGGAGGTCACCGTCAAGGTCACCGCCGTCGCCGCCCGCGAACTGCCTGAGCTGGACGACGAGTTCGCCCAGATGGCGAGCGAGTTCGACACGCTGGAGGAGCTGCGCGCCGACAGCCGCAAGCGCCTCGAGAACACCAAGCAGTACGACCAGGCCACCCAGGCCCAGGAACGCGTCCTCGAGGAGCTGCTGAAGCTCGCCGAGGTCCCGATCCCGGAGAAGCTGCTCGCGGACGAGATCAACACCCGCAAGCACAACCTGGAGCACCACCAGCTCGGCCAGATGGGCCTCGACCTGGAGAAGTTCCTGGAGATCCAGGGCAAGTCCGCCGAGGAGTTCGAGGCCGAGACCTCGGAGCAGGCCGTCAAGGGCATCAAGACGCAGTTCCTGCTGGACGAGATCGTCAACAAGGAGAAGCTCAACGTCAACCAGGAGGAGCTCACCGAGCACCTCATGCGGCGTGCGGCTTCCTCCGGCATGAGCCCGGACCAGTTCGCCCAGGCCGTCGTCGAGGGTGGCCAGGTGCCGATGCTCGTCGGCGAGGTCGCCCGCGGCAAGGCGCTCGCGCTGGTCGTCGAGGCCGCCAAGGTCACCGACACCAACGGTGAGATCGTCGACCTGGAGGACGACGAGGAGGAGGAGACGGCCGAGGCCGCCGCCACCGACTCCGACTCCGACTCCGACGAGGCTGCCGCCGAGGAGAAGAAGGAGGCCTGAGCCTCCCGCTGATCCGCACGACGGGCCCCGGACGCATCGCGCCGTCCGGGGCCCGTCGTCGTAGGCCCCGAACGGCGGCACACTGCCGCCCCCGGCTTCGGCGGCCCGCCCCCGCAGGCGCCGGCCGGCCTTTGCGGCACGCCTGCGACGAACCCTCAGAACCCTTGTGCGCACTGCGTACCTTGCGCTCCCAGCGAACAGTTGGGGAAGCGGGATGGTCTTGTTCCACCTGCGCGTTAGGGTCCATGAAGAGGAAGGGTCGGGGAGTCCCGGCCCACCCGGTACGAAGACGCTGAGACGGCCGGAGCCGTCAGAGACGAGCAGGTGGATACGTGACGAATCTGATGCCCTACGCCGCCGGAGAGCCGTCCCTCGGTGGTGGCCTCGGCGACCAGGTCTACAGCCGACTGCTCGGCGAGCGCATCATCTTCCTCGGTCAGCAGGTCGACGATGACATCGCCAACAAGATCACCGCACAGCTGCTGCTCCTTGCCGCCGACCCCGACAAGGACATCTACCTCTACATCAACAGCCCCGGCGGCTCGGTGACGGCCGGCATGGCGGTCTACGACACCATGCAGTACATCCCGAACGACGTCGTCACCATCGGCATGGGCATGGCGGCCTCGATGGGCCAGTTCCTGCTCACCGGCGGTGCCGCGGGCAAGCGCTTCGCGCTCCCCAACACCGACATCCTCATGCACCAGGGCTCGGCCGGCATCGGCGGTACGGCCTCGGACATCAAGATCCAGGCGCAGTACCTGCTCCGCACCAAGACGCGGATGGCGGAGATCACCGCCCGCCACTCCGGCCAGACCGTGGAGACGATCATCCGCGACGGTGACCGCGACCGCTGGTACACCGCCGAGGAGGCCAAGGAGTACGGCCTCATCGACGAGATCATCACGGCCGCGTCGGGCATCCCGGGCGGTGGCGGCACCGGCGCCTGATCCGGCTCGCCCCGGACGGCCCCGCTCCCGCACACCCCTCGTACGCCAAGAACGTGCGCCGAGAAACCAGCCCACAGAACGCCACCAGGATGGTGAACACCCACATGAACAACTTCCCCGGCGCCTCCGCGAGCGGCCTCTACACCGGCCCGCAGGTGGACAACCGCTACATCGTGCCGCGCTTCGTGGAGCGCACCTCGCAGGGCGTGCGCGAGTACGACCCGTACGCGAAGCTCTTCGAGGAGCGCATCATCTTCCTCGGCGTGCAGATCGACGACGCCTCGGCCAACGACGTGATGGCGCAGCTGATGTGCCTGGAGTCGATGGACCCGGACCGCGACATCTCGATCTACATCAACAGCCCCGGCGGCTCGTTCACCGCGCTCACCGCGATCTACGACACGATGCAGTTCGTGAAGCCGGACATCCAGACGGTCTGCATGGGCCAGGCGGCCTCCGCCGCCGCCGTCCTGCTGGCCGCCGGCACCCCGGGCAAGCGCATGGCGCTCCCGCACGCCCGCGTCCTGATCCACCAGCCGTCCTCGCAGACCGGCCGTGAGCAGCTCTCCGACCTGGAGATCGCGGCCAACGAGATCCTGCGCATGCGGACCCAGCTGGAGCAGATGCTGGCCAAGCACTCGACCACCCCGCTGGAGAAGATCAGCGAGGACATCGAGCGTGACAAGATCCTGACCGCCGAGGAAGCCCTGGCGTACGGTCTGGTGGACCAGATCGTCTCCACCCGTAAGACCTCGGCCGGATCCGCGGTCTGACGTCGGTCTTTTCCCCTTGGCACGCACATCCGGCCGGTCTTCGGCCGTGGGAACCGTGCCAAGGGGGGCCCGAACGGGGGGCCAGGCAAGGTACCGTCGAATAGAGGCACCAGGAGTCGCTGAACCAGGCGTCTCCCAGGCGAAGGGGAAGCACCTCGTGGCACGCATCGGTGATGGCGGCGACTTGCTCAAGTGCTCGTTCTGCGGAAAGAGCCAGAAGCAGGTGAAGAAGCTCATCGCGGGACCCGGTGTGTACATCTGCGACGAGTGCATCGATCTCTGCAACGAGATCATCGAGGAGGAACTCGCCGAGACCTCGGAAGTGCGCTGGGAAGAACTTCCCAAGCCGCGCGAGATCTACGAGTTCCTCGAGGGGTACGTCGTCGGGCAGGAGCCCGCGAAGAAGGCCCTCTCGGTCGCGGTGTACAACCACTACAAGCGGGTCCAGGCCGGGGAGAACGGCGGAGGTTCGAGTCGGGACGACGCGATCGAGCTCGCCAAGTCGAACATCCTCCTGCTGGGCCCGACGGGTTCCGGCAAGACGCTGCTGGCGCAGACGCTGGCCCGCATGCTCAACGTCCCGTTCGCCATCGCCGACGCGACGGCGCTGACGGAGGCCGGATACGTCGGCGAGGACGTCGAGAACATCCTGCTGAAGCTGATCCAGGCGGCCGACTACGACGTCAAGAAGGCCGAGACCGGGATCATCTACATCGACGAGATCGACAAGGTCGCCCGCAAGAGCGAGAACCCGTCGATCACCCGCGACGTCTCGGGCGAGGGCGTCCAGCAGGCGCTGCTGAAGATCCTGGAGGGCACCACCGCCTCCGTGCCGCCGCAGGGCGGCCGGAAGCACCCGCACCAGGAGTTCATCCAGATCGACACGACGAACGTGCTGTTCATCGTGGGGGGCGCCTTCTCCGGTCTGGAGAAGATCATCGAGGCCCGGTCCGGTGCCAAGGGCATCGGGTTCGGCGCGACGATCCGTTCCAAGCGGGAGATCCAGGCGAGCGACCAGTTCCAGGAGGTCATGCCGGAGGACCTGGTCAAGTTCGGCATGATCCCCGAGTTCATCGGCCGGCTCCCCGTCCTCACCTCGGTCCACAACCTGGACCGCGAGGCGCTGCTCCAGATCCTCATCGAGCCGCGCAACGCCCTGGTGAAGCAGTACCAGCGGCTCTTCGAACTCGACGGAGTGGAGCTGGACTTCGAGCGCGAGGCGCTGGAGGCCATCGCCGACCAGGCGATCCTGCGGCAGACCGGCGCCCGCGGCCTGCGCGCCATCATGGAGGAAGTCCTCCAGTCCGTGATGTACGAGGTCCCGTCCCGCAAGGACGTCGCCCGTGTGGTCATCACCCCGGACGTGGTCCGCAACAACGTCAACCCGACGCTGGTGCCGCGCGAGCCGCGCACGATCGGCAAGAACGACGGCGGCCGGCACGAGAAGTCCGCGTAGCTCCCGTCCGCAGCAACGCCCGAGGGGCCCGTCCGCACACACCGTGCGAGCGGGCCCCTCGGGCGTGGAAGCGGATCAGACCTTGGTGCGCGAGGTGTTGTAGAGCTTGGTGGCGAGCGAGGCCGCCTCGTCCTGGCTCATCGGCTTGTTGGTCATGGCGCCGCCGATGTCGAAACCGATCACGATGCCCACGGTGCTGTAGTCGGCCCAGATGCAGACCGGCATGGTCATCTCCTTGGGGCCGTTCTCCACGGAGCCGTCGCCCTCCGGGTTCTTCATCGTGAAGTCCTGGCACTTCATCAGGGCGCCCTCGAAACCGGCGGGCTCGACCTGCTGGGGGCTGCCGACCAGCTTCCCGGTCCCCTCCTCGTCCAGGGCGGCTTCCGTCGCGGCGCTCTTGAACGATCCGTCGATGGCCTTCTCGGGGTCCTCGACCTCGCCCCAGGCACCCTCCAGGAGGACCATCTTGGTGGTGAGCGGGTTTTTCTCCATGTCACCGCTCACGTACTGGGCGCCGACCTTGCTCGGGTTCTTTATCCCTATGGCCTCGGCGTCCTTCTTGTCCTTCCCGGTCATGGCCGCGCCCGGCTCCGCCTCCGTGGTGTCCTGCTTGTAGTCGCCCACCGAGGCGGGCGGCGTGATCTTGTACCCCTTGGTGGAGTCCGCCACGTCGCCGTTGCTCCCGCCCGAGTTCAGCAGGTACGCCCCGCCGGCGATGACCGCCAGCGCCACGACGGCCGCCGCCACGATCAGGCCGGTCCGCTTCTTCCTGGGCTGGTCGAACGGCGGCTGTCCCGGCTGGCCGGGGTAGGCCTGCTGGCCGCCGTACGGGGGAGTGGGCGGCTGCTGCCCGTAGGGCCCCGGCTGCTGACCCTGCTGCGGGTAGCCGTAACCCGGCTGTCCGCCCTGCGGCGGCGGGGGCTGCTGCGGCGGGACGCCCTGAGGGGCCTGCTGCGGGTAACCGTAGCCGGGCTGTCCGCCCTGCGGCGGCTGCTGGCCGTACGGTCCCGGCTGCTGCCCGTAGGGTCCGGGCTGCTGGCCGTAGGGTCCGGGCCGGCCCTGCGGTTGCTGGCCGCCGTACGGTCCCGGCTGGTCGTTGCTCATGACGCTGTCCCCTCCGAATGCTTATGCGTTCCGGTCATCCTGACGGAAGCGACCCCCACGTGGGACATCCGCAAGCACACCGTTACTGAACAAACCCGTTTCGGGGCACGGCTGTGACGGCCCTAAACTGTCACCCGTGACCGAGAACTCATCGCAGCCATCAGCCGGCAACCCCGAACTGCCGACCCAGTACGCGCCGGCCGAGGTAGAGGGGAAGCTGTACGAGCGCTGGGTGGAGCGCGGTTACTTCGAGGCGGACGCCACGAGCGACAAGCCCCCGTACACCATCGTCATCCCGCCGCCGAACGTCACCGGCTCGCTCCACCTCGGCCACGCCTTCCAGCACACGCTGATGGACGCCCTCACCCGCCGCAAGCGGATGCAGGGGTTCGAGGCGCTGTGGCTGCCCGGCATGGACCACGCCGGCATCGCGACCCAGAACAAGGTCGAGCAGCAGCTCGGTGAAGAGGGAAAGTCCCGCCACGACCTCGGGCGCGAGGAGTTCGTCGAGCGCGTCTGGCAGTGGAAGGAAGAGTACGGCGGCAAGATCCTCGGCCAGATGCGCCGCCTCGGCGACGGCGTCGACTGGTCCCGCGAGCGCTTCACCATGGACGAGGGCCTCTCCGCGGCCGTCCAGACCGTCTTCAAGAAGATGTACGACGACGAGCTGATCTACCGCGCCGAGCGCATCATCAACTGGTGTCCGCGCTGTCTGACGGCCATCTCCGACATCGAGGTCGACTACCAGGACGACGACGGCGAGCTGGTCTCCATCCGCTACGGCGAGGGGGACGAGACGCTGGTCGTCGCCACGACCCGCGCCGAGACGATGCTCGGTGACACCGCGGTCGCCGTCCACCCCGACGACGAGCGTTACGCCCACCTCGTCGGCAAGCGGATCAAGCTGCCGCTCACCGACCGCACCATCCCGGTCGTCGCCGACGCCCACGTCGACCCGGAGTTCGGCACCGGCGCGGTCAAGGTGACCCCCGCCCACGACCCCAACGACTTCGCCATCGGCCAGCGCCACGGCCTGGAGTCGCTGACGGTCATGGACGAGCGCGGTGTCATCACCGTCCCCGGCCCGTTCGAGGGCCTGGACCGCTTCGAGGCCCGCTCCGCCCTCGTCGGCGCACTGCGCGAGCAGGGCCGGATCGTCGCCGAGAAGCGCCCCTACGTCCACTCCGTCGGCCACTGCTCCCGCTGCCGCACGACGGTCGAGCCCCGGCTCTCCCTGCAGTGGTGGGTCAAGGTCGAGACCCTCGCGAAGGCCGCCGGTGACGCGGTCCGCGACGGCCGGGTCGCGATCCACCCCAAGGACATGGAGAAGCGGTACTTCGACTGGGTCGACAACCTCCGCGACTGGTGCATCTCGCGCCAGCTCTGGTGGGGCCACCGCATCCCCGTCTGGTACGGCCCCGAGGGTCAGGTCGTCTGCGTCGGTCCGGACGAGCAGCCGCCCGCGGGCGAGGGCTGGACGCAGGACACCGACGTCCTGGACACCTGGTTCTCCTCCGGCCTGTGGCCGTTCTCCACGCTCGGCTGGCCCGAACAAACCCCGGACCTCAAGAAGTTCTATCCGACCGACGTCCTCGTCACCGGCCACGACATCATCTTCTTCTGGGTCGCCCGGATGATGATGTTCGGTCTGTACGTCATGGACGGGGAGGTCCCGTTCAAGACGATCGCCCTCACCGGCCTCGTCCGCGACGAGCGCGGCAAGAAGATGTCGAAGTCCTTCGGCAACGTCGTCGACCCGCTCGACTGGATGGACACCTACGGCTCGGACGCCGTCCGCTTCACGCTCGCGCGGGGCGCCAACCCCGGTACGGACGTCCCGATCGGCGAGGACTGGGTCCAGGCGTCCCGCAACTTCGCCAACAAGATCTGGAACGCCACCCGTTTCGCGATGATGAACGGCGCGACGGTGGAGGGCGACCTCCCGCCGGCCGACCGCCTCTCCGCCACCGACCGCTGGATCCTCTCGCGGCTGAACAAGACGGTCGCCGCCGCCGACGCCTTCTACGACGACTTCCAGTTCGCCAAGCTCTCCGACGCCCTCTACCACTTCGCGTGGGACGAGGTCTTCGACTGGTACGTCGAGCTGTCGAAGACGACCTTCTTCGCCGGCGGCGAGCAGGCCAAGGTCTCCGGCCGGGTCCTCGGCGAGGTCCTGGACGTGACGCTGCGGCTGCTCCACCCGATCGTGCCGTTCGTCACCGAGACGCTCTGGACCACCCTCACCGGTGGTGAGTCGGTCGTCGTCGCCGACTGGCCGAAGGACTCCGGCTTCCGCGACGATGCGGCCGAGGCCGAGATCGAGCTGGTCCAGCAGGTCGTCACCGAGGTCCGCCGCTTCAAGGGCGACCAGGGCCTCAAGCCCGGCCAGAAGGTCCCGGCCGAGCTGACCCTCACCGGCACCGCGCTCGCCCCGCACGAGGCGGCCATCCGCCAGCTGCTGCGCCTGCAGGCGGCGGAGGAGGGCTTCCACGCCACCGCGACCCTGCCGGTGGCCGGCGCGAAGGTCGCCCTCGACCTGTCCGGGACCATCGACGTGGAGGCCGAGCGCAAGCGCCTCACGAAGGACCTGGGCGCCGCCGAGAAGGAGAAGGCGCAGGCCAACGCGAAGCTCGGCAACGAGGCCTTCCTCGCCAAGGCCCCGGACGCCGTCGTCGGCAAGATCCACGCCCGGCTCGCCAAGGCGGACGCCGACATTGAGCGGATCACCGCCCAGCTGGCGAACCTGCCGCAGGGCTGACCCGTCCCGCACGGCCCCCGCGCACCCGGACCACCGGGAGCGCGGGGGCTTCGCCGTGCCCGGGGCTCCGGCCCGGCGCGGGCGCTGCGCACGATGTCCGCGGCCATCCGTAGACTGGCCCCGTGAGTGAGCCCCGCCCTTCAGACCGGCACGACGCGTCAGAGTCCGACGACACCTTCTCGGAGATCGTGGACGAAGCAACCCAGCGCGACCCCGACCTGGCGGTGATCGAGGCCGGGAGCCGCACCCTGCGCACCCAGTCCGGGCCGCCGGTGTCCGACGCGCCCCCCGCCACGCCCGAGGACCCCGAGACCGCCAGGGCGCTGCGCGCCGTGGAACAGGAGCTGGCCGGGCGGTGGGGGGAGACCAAGCTCGAACCCTCCGTCACCCGGATCGCCGCCCTGATGGACGTGCTCGGCGAGCCCCAGCGGGCCTACCCGTCCATCCACATCACCGGGACCAACGGCAAGACCAGCACCGCCCGCATGATCGAGGCGCTGTTCAACGCCTTCGACCTGCGCACCGGCCGCTACACCTCGCCGCACGTCCAGTCGATCACCGAGCGCATCAGCCTGGACGGCTCCCCGATCACGCCCGAGCGGTTCGTCGAGACGTACCAGGACATCAAGCCGTACGTCGAGATGGTCGACGCCCAGCAGCCGTACCGCCTCTCCTTCTTCGAGGTGCTCACGGGCATGGCGTACGCGGCCTTCGCCGACGCGCCGGTCGACGTCGCCGTGGTCGAGGTCGGCATGGGCGGTACCTGGGACGCCACCAACGTGATCGACGCGGGTGTCGCCGTCGTCACCCCGATCTCGCTCGACCACACCGACCGGCTCGGCAGCACGCCCGCCGAGATCGCCGGCGAGAAGTCCGGGATCATCAAGCGGGGCGCGACCGTCGTCCTGGCCCAGCAGCCGGTGGACGCCGCCCAGGTCATGCTCAAGAAGGCCGTCGAGCTGGACGCGACGGTGGCCCGCGAGGGCATGGAGTTCGGCGTCGTCTCCCGCGAGATCGCCGTCGGCGGCCAGTTGCTCACGCTCCGCGGCCTCGGCGGCCCGACCTCCGAGTACACCGACGTCTTCCTCCCGCTCTACGGCGCCCACCAGGCGCACAACGCGGCCGTGGCGCTCGCCGCGGTGGAGGCGTTCTTCGGCATCGGCGGCGAGCAGACCCGCTCGCTCGACATCGACGCGGTCCGCACGGCCTTCGCCTCGGTCCGCTCACCGGGCCGTCTGGAGGTCGTCCGCTCCAGCCCGACCGTCGTCCTCGACGCCGCCCACAACCCGGCCGGCGCCGCTGCCTGTGCCGCGGGAATCACCGAGGCCTTCAGCTTCTCCCGGCTCATCGGCGTCGTCGGCGCGAGCGACGACAAGGACGTGCGAGGGCTCCTCGAAGCCTTCGAGCCGATCTTCGCCGAGGTCGTCATCACCCAGAACTCCAGCGCGCGGGCGATGGACGCCGACACGCTGGCCGCCGTCGCCGTGGAGGTCTTCGGCGACGAGCGCGTCCAGGTGGAGCCCCGGCTCGACGACGCGCTGGAGGCGGCGATCACCCTCGCCGAGGAAGAGGACGAATACGCGGGCGCCGGCGTGCTGGTGACCGGTTCCGTGATCACGGTCGGCGAGGCCCGGCTGCTTCTGGGAAGGGGCTGACCCTGTGCGTACCCTCTGCGCGTCGACGCTGATCGGCGAGTTCTTCGTGATCGGCTTCGCCGGGCTCGTCGCGATGAAGTCCGACGACCTGACGACGGCGACCGTCTGGACCGTATGCGGCATCGGCATGCTGTTCTCCGTCCTGCTCTGCGGGGTGCTCACCCGCCCCGGCGGTGTGGCCCTGGGCTGGGCGCTCCAGATCCTCCTGGTGGTGAGCGGTGTCTTCGTACCGGTGATGTACGTTCTCGGGATCGCCTTCGCCGCCCTGTGGTGGGCGTCGGTGCACTACGGCCGGAAGATCGACGAGGCGAAGGCGCGCTGGGCTGCCCTGGCGGCCGAGGCGGAGACCGCTCCCGCCGCCGGCTGACGCCCTGGGGTTGACGCTGCGTAACCCCGCCCGTCGGGGCCGCGCCCGGCCCCTGTAATCTCGCTCTCCCGCACCCTCCGCTCGCAAGGAGCCGCACGACATGACCCAGCGCACCCTCGTTCTCCTCAAGCCGGACGCGGTCCGGCGTGGGCTGATCGGTGAGATCGTCGGCCGCATCGAGCGCAAGGCCGGCTGGCGGATCGTCGCGCTGGAGATGCGTACGCTCGACGGGGACACGCTGGAAGCGCACTACGGCGAGCACAAGGGCCGCCCGTTCTACGAGCCGCTCATCGAGTTCATGGCCTCCGGTCCCGTCGTCGCCCTCGTCGCCGAGGGCGAGCGGGTCATCGAGGGCGTCCGAGCCCTGGCCGGCCCCACCGACCCGATCGCCGCGGCGCCCGGATCCGTCCGCGGCGACTTCGGGACGATCGTCCGGGAGAACCTCATCCACGCCTCGGACTCCGAGGAGTCCGCCGGGCGGGAGCTGAAGCTCTTCTTCCCGGGCCTGTCCTGACGGCCGATCGGCCAAACAGCGCTGGCGACCGCGGGCGACCGAAGTAATTCGGTCGCCCTTCGGTATACGGACACCGTTCGCGGGAACGCATCCCACCGACGTAACGTCACCATGGGTGGAACGCCTACGCGTTCCACTCGGTAAGGCGAATGCCCCTCGCGCTGTGTCCGGGCGCCCGGCACTACGATGGAAGCTTCCACACCCGCAGCGCGCCGGATTCGCCGAGCAGAACCAGCCATCATGCTTTCTCGGGAAGGCACCGCCGCATCCTCATGGGGAACAAGGGGAACTCAATGTCGTTCATCGGTCGTGACATGGCTATCGACCTCGGGACTGCCAACACGCTGGTGTACGTCAGGGGGCGCGGCATCGTCCTGAACGAGCCGTCCGTCGTGGCCATCAACACCAACACCGGCGGAATCCTGGCGGTCGGCTCCGAGGCCAAGAAGATGATCGGCCGTACACCGGGCAACATCGTTGCCGTACGGCCACTGAAGGACGGCGTCATCGCCGACTTCGAGATCACCGAGCGGATGCTCCGCTACTTCATTCTCAAGATCCACAAGCGCCGCTACCTGGCCCGCCCGCGCGTCGTCGTCTGCGTGCCCTCCGGCATCACGGGAGTCGAGCGCCGCGCCGTCATCGAGGCGTCGACCCAGGCCGGCGCCCGTCAGGTGCACATCATCGAGGAGCCCATGGCGGCGGCCATCGGCTCCGGCCTCCCGGTCCACGAGGCCACCGGCAACATGGTCGTCGACATCGGTGGCGGCACCACCGAGGTCGCCGTCATCTCGCTCGGCGGAATCGTCACTGCCCAGTCGATCCGGGTCGCCGGCGACGAACTGGACAACGCGATCATCCAGCACATCAAGAAGGAGTACTCCCTCCTCCTCGGTGAGCGGAGCGCCGAGCAGATCAAGATCACGATCGGCTCCGCGTACGACATGGACAAGGACGAGCACACCGAGATCCGCGGCCGTGACCTCGTCTCCGGGCTGCCCAAGACGGTCGTCATCTCCGCCGCCGAGGTCCGCAAGGCCATCGAGGAACCGGTCAACGCGATCGTCGACGCCGTGAAGACGACGCTCGACAAGTGCCCGCCCGAGCTCTCCGGCGACGTGATGGACCGCGGCATCGTCCTCACCGGCGGCGGCGCGCTGCTGCGCGGTCTCGACGAACGGCTGCGCCGCGAGACGGGCATGCCGATCCACATCGCCGAGAACCCGCTGGACTCGGTCGCGCTCGGCTCCGGCAAGTGCGTCGAGGAGTTCGAGGCGCTCCAGCAGGTCCTGGACGCCCAGCCCCGGCGGTAGATCCCCGCCCAAGGGCGAGTGACACCCTCGGTCTGCCGTACGGGCGCTGCCGCCCCGTACGGCAGATCGTTGATATACAGGCACGAACATTCCTACGAGGAAGGCACGGCCGCCGCACGTGAGGGACACACGAGAGAGCCGGCTGCTCCTGGTGCTGCTGATCGTCATCGCGCTCGCACTGATCACGGTGGACATCCGCGGCGGCGAGGACTCGCCGGTGGACGGCGCCCGGCAGGCCGCCGCGACGGTCTTCGGACCGGTCGAGAACGGCGTGGCGGCGGCGGTGGATCCCGTGGGCAACGCCATCGGCGCCGTCCGGGACTCCGGCGACCGGCACGACCGGATCGCCGCCCTGGAGAAGGAGAACGCCGGGCTCAAGACAGCGCTCGGCAGCGACGCCCGCACCAACAGCCGGGTCCGCCAGCTCGACGCGATCCTCAAGAACGCCGACGCCGGTCAGTACGGCATCAAGGGCGCCCAGGTCATCGCCATAGGAGCGGCCCAGGGATTCTCCTGGACCATCACCATCGACGCGGGCTCGGAGGACGGCATCGCCCGCGACATGACCGTCCTCAACGGCGAGGGACTCGTCGGCCGGGTCACCACCGTCGGCCCGCGCACGGCGACCGTACTCCTCGCCAACGACCCGGACTTCACCGTCGGCACCCGCATGGAGAAGACGGACGAGCTCGGCTTCGCCACCGGCCAGGGCAACAGCCCGCTCTCGGTCCAGTTCCTCAACGGCAAGGCCAAGGTGGCCAAGGGCGACCGGCTCGTCACCTTCGGCTCCAGCAAGGGCAAGCCGTTCGTGCCCGGCGTCCCGGTCGGCGAGGTCGTCCGCGTCGACCCGTCCGGCGGCGACCTGACCCGCACCGTCTACGTCAAGCCGTACGTCGGCTTCACCAAGCTCGACATCGTCGGCATCGTCGTGCTGGCCCCGCGCACCGACCCGCGCGACGCCGTCCTGCCGAAGAAGCCCGCCACCTCGGCCAAGCCGAAGCCCACCCCGACCGTCACCGTGACCGTCCAGCCCAACGGCGACCTCGTCGACGGCGACGGCAAGGTCGTCGGCAACATCCACCGGACGGCCGGCGCCGCGGCGTCGGACGGCACGGCGGACGCGAACGCCACCAACGCCAGCACCGACGCCGCCGACACGGACGACGACGGCCAGGCAAACGACCAGGAGTAGGGCTGATCCCATGCGCTTGAACCGGACGCTCCTCTCCGTCGCCCTCGTCGTGGTCGCCCTCGTGGTCCAGGTGTCCGTCCTCGCCCGGCTCCAACTCCCCGGCGCGGTACCCGATCTGCTGCTGCTCACCGTCCTCGGACTCGCCTTCGTCTACGGGCACGTCAGCGGCGCGCTGATCGGCTTCGCGGCCGGACTCCTCGCGGACCTGGCCCCGCCCGCCGACCACGCCGTCGGGCGCTACGCCCTGGTGCTCTGCGTGATCGGCTACCTCGCGGGGCTGGTCCGGCCGGAGAACGGACAGCTCAAGTCGGCCTTCGGCCCCATGGCGTTCGTCGTCGCCGCGGCCGTCGGCACCACCCTGCTCTACGCGCTCGTGGGCGCCCTCGTCGGCGACACCGCCGCCCGGCACGTCGGACTCACCAACCTGGTGTTCACGGCCGCCGTGTACGACCTCCTGCTCGCGCCGTTCGTCGTACCGCTGATCATGGGGATCGCCCGGCGCACCGAGAACGACCCGGTCTCCGAGTCGGCCGGCGGCGACGTCTCCGCCGGCTGGCTCTCCTCGGGCACCGGCCTGACGATCGGCGGCCAGCGCGGCGGACTCCGCGTCAGGGCCGCCCGCAATCGCGCCGCGCGCGCGGGAAGGATCAAGGGGGTCAAGCGACTGTGAGGCCGGACCAGCACCCGAGCACCGACGGGGGCGCACCGTGAGCAACATCCCCGAGACCGGCCGGACCCAGCGCGTCCAGATCCGCCTCGTCGTCATCCAGATCCTCGTCTTCTCCCTCCTCCTCACGCTCGGCGGCCGGCTCTGGTACCTCCAGATCCGCAACGGCCAGGAGTACACCGACGAGGCCAAGAACAACCACGTCCAGCAGGTCGTCCAGCCCGCGGTCCGGGGCTCGATCCTCGACGCGCGCGGCGTACCGCTCGCCGACAACGAGACCCGCCTCGTCGTCTCGGCCAGCCGCACCGAGCTGCTGAAGATGCGGGACGACGGCGACGCGGTCCTCACCCGCCTCGCCGAAGTCCTCGGCATGAAGGCGAAGGACGTCAAGGACAAGGTCCGGCTCTGCGACGCGAAGACCCCCCAGCCCTGCTGGAACGGCTCGCCCTACCAGCCGATCCCGGTCACCGACGAGGCCACCACCCAGCAGGCCCTCCAGATCCGCGAGCGCGCCGAGGACTTCCCCGGCATCACCGCCGAGCCCACCGCGGTACGCCGTTACGCGGCCCCCGGCGGGGCCAACACCGCCCAGGTGCTCGGCTACCTCTCCCCGGTCACCGACGAGGAGATCACCAAGGCCCAGGACAGCGACTCGCCCTACCTGCGCTCCGACCAGGTCGGCCGCTCCGGCCTGGAGCGCACGTACGACAAGGAGCTGCGCGGCAAGGCCGGGGTCACCCGCTACGAGGTCGACAACCTCGGCCGGGTCATCGGACAGGCCGAGAACGACCAGGCCGAGCCGGGCGCCAGCGTCGTCACCTCGATCGACGCCCGGGTGCAGTCCGTCGCCGAGTACGAGCTCGACAAGGCGATGAAGACGGCCCGCAAGGAGTTCGACAAGAACACCAGCCAGAACTACAAGGCCGACTCCGGCGCCGTCGTGGTGATGGAGGCCAAGACCGGCCGGGTCGTCGCGATGGCCTCGCTGCCGGACTACGACCCCAACTCCTGGGTCGGCGGCATCTCCGCCAAGGACTACACGAAGCTCACCACCAAGAAGTCCAACTTCCCGCTGCTGAACCGGGCGATCCAGGGCCAGGCGGCCCCCGGCTCCATCTTCAAGGTCATCTCCTCCACGGCGGCGGTCAACGCCGGGTACCCGTTCGACGGCAACTACCCGTGCCCCAGCTCGTACTCCATCGGCGGCCAGACCTTCAAGAACTTCGAGTCCCAGGGCTATGGCTCCATCACCATCGGCCGCGCCCTCGAGGTCTCCTGCGACACCGTCTACTACGGCATCGCGCACAAGGAGTGGCTGAAGGACGGCGGCACCTCGCCGAAGAAGAACCGCGGCGACTGGTTCTACAAGACCGCGCACCAGTTCGGCCTCGGCAAGGAGACCGGCATCGACCTTCCCAACGAGGTCAGCGGCCGCGTCCCCGACCGCCAGTGGAAGGAGGACTTCTTCAAGGCCAACAAGGCCGCCTGGTGCAAGCAGGGCAAGAAGGACGGCACCTACGTCGAGAAGATCGCCTACGAGAACTGCCTCGAAGGCGACAAGATGCGTGCCGGTGACTCCGTCAACTACTCGATCGGCCAGGGCGACACCCTCGTCACCCCGATCCAGATGGCCACCATCTACGCCGCGATCTCCAACGGCGGCACCCTCTACGACCCGACCGTCGGCAAGGCCGTCGTCAGTGGCGACGGCAAGACGGTCCAGGCGATCCAGCCCACCTCGCACGGCAAGCTGCCCTTCACCGGAGACACCCGCGACGAGATAGACGAAGCCCTCGCGGGTGTCGCGACCCGGGGCAGCGCCGCCTGGCGGTTCGGCGGCTGGCCCCAGGACAAGATCCCGATGCACGCCAAGACGGGTACCGCCGAGGTCTACGGCAAGCAGACGACCTCGTGGTTCGCCACGTACACCAAGGACTACTCGATCGTCATGACGATCTCCCAGGGTGGTACCGGCTCCGGTGCCTCCGGCCCCGCGGTGCGCAACATCTACAACGCGCTCTACGGCCTGGACGCGACCGGCAAGCAGGACCTCGGGAAGGCGCTGCTGCCCACGCCGCAGAAGTCGCTCCCGAAGATCCAGTCCGACGGTTCGATCAACGCCCCGAAGGTCGAGCCGTACGACCCCGATGCCGGCAAGCCCCTCGAAGAGGGACAGCAGGCGCTCGCCGCGACCGTGGGGAGGCGGGACTGATGGCCGCCGGCTTCTCCGTCTCCCGCTACACCCCCGAGCGCTCCTCGTGGGCCCGGCTCACCGCGCGCGACTCCGTCGTGCGGCGGCTCGACTGGCCGCTGCTCGGCTCGGCGCTGGCACTCTCGTTCATCGGGTCGATGCTCGTCTACTCGGCGACCCGGGGGCGCGACAGCCTCACCCACGGCGACCCGTACTACTTCCTCTTCCGCCACGCCCTCAACACCGGCATCGGCTTCGGCCTGATGATCGGCACGATCTGGCTCGGCCACCGCACCCTGCGCGGAGCCGTACCGATCCTCTACGGACTCTCCGTCCTCCTGGTGCTGACCGTCCTCAGCCCGCTCGGCGCCACGGTCAACGGCGCGCACGCCTGGATCATCATCGGCGGCGGCTTCTCGCTCCAGCCCTCCGAGTTCACCAAGATCACCATCATTCTCGGGATGGCGATGCTGCTCGCCGCCCGGGTCGACGCCGGCGACCAGCTCCACCCCGACCACCGCACGGTCGCGAAGGCGCTCGGGGTGGCGGCGATCCCGATGGGCATCGTCATGCTCATGCCTGACCTGGGCTCGGTCATGGTGATGGTCTTCATCGTCCTCGGCGTCCTGCTCGCCTCCGGCGCCTCCAACCGCTGGGTCTTCGGCCTCCTCGGGGCGGGCGCGCTCGGCGCCGTCTCCATCTGGCAGCTCGGGCTGCTGGACGACTACCAGATCGCCCGCTTCGCCGCGTTCGCCAACCCCGCCCTCGACCCGGCCGGCGTCGGCTACAACACCAACCAGGCCCGCATCGCGATCGGCTCCGGCGGCCTCACCGGCACCGGACTCTTCCACGGCACCCAGACCACCGGCCAGTTCGTCCCCGAACAGCAGACCGACTTCGTCTTCACCGTCGCCGGCGAGGAACTCGGCTTCGTCGGCGCCGGGCTGATCATCGTCCTCCTCGGCGTCGTCCTCTGGCGCGCCTGCCGCATCGCCCGCGAGACCACCGAGCTGTACGGCACCGTCGTCGCCGCCGGAATCATCGCCTGGTTCGCCTTCCAGGCGTTCGAGAACATCGGGATGACGCTCGGCATCATGCCGGTCGCCGGTCTGCCGCTGCCCTTCGTCTCGTACGGCGGGTCGTCGATGTTCGCCGTCTGGGTCGCGATCGGGCTCCTCCAGTCGATCCGGGTGCAACGGCCGATGTCGGCCTGAGCGCCGCACGACGCGTCCCCCCTCCGCCCGGTGGCAGCAGCCACCGGGCCGAGGGCCTTCCCGCCGGTGTGTCCGGAGCGCGGTCGTACGGGGCGGTGTCCGGCCGTTCCCGCCGACTCGACGCGAAGGGGCGGAGTCGGACTAGATTCGGAACATGGCCGACGTGAAGCGCGAGATCGAGCGGAAGTACGAAACGGCTGCGGGCACCCCACTGCCGGACCTGACCGGCGTGGCCGGCACCGCCGCGGCCGTGCCACGCGGGGTCACCGAACTCGACGCCGTCTACTACGACACCCACGACCTCCGGCTCGCCGCCGGCGCCGTCACCCTGCGCCGCAGGACGGGCGGCGCCGACGCCGGCTGGCACGTGAAGTTCCCCGTCTCACCCGGCGTACGGGACGAGATCGGCGCCCCCCTCTCCGAGACACTCCCCGACCCGCTGGCCGGTCTGATCCGCTCCCGGGTCCGCGACCGGCCCGTCGTCCCCGTGGTCCGGCTGCTCTCCTCGCGCGACGTCCACCACCTGAACGACGACCGCGGCCGGCTGCTCGCGGAGCTGAGCGTCGACACGGTCCTCGCCGAGCGCCTCACCGGGGACGGCCGGGGCGCCACCGCCACGTGGACCGAGATCGAGGTCGAACTCGCCGACGGCGGCGACCCCGCCTTCCTCGACGCGGTGGACGAACGGCTCGCCGCGGCGGGCGTGCACCCCTCGTCCTCCGCGTCCAAACTGGCCCGCGCGCTGGCGGCGACGGCGCCGGGGCAACCCCCGGCGGAGAATGCCGCGCAGGGCGCACCGGCCACGGAGGCCAGGGAGGAGGGGGCCGGTGACACGGCGGGCGCGCAGGTCCTCGCCTACGTGCGGCAGCAGATCGAGACGATCATCACCCTCGACCCGGCGGTCCGCCGGGAGCTGCCCGGCGCCGTGCACCGGATGCGGGTCGCCACCCGCCGGCTGCGCAGCGCCTTCACGACCTACCGGAAGGTGCTCGACCGGACCGTCACCGATCCGGTCCGCGCCGAACTGAAGTGGCTCGCCGCCGAACTGGGCACCGGCCGGGACCACGAAGTGCTGGAGGCACGGCTGTTCCACCACGTCGACGGGGTGGAACCCACCCTGCTGCTGGGACCCGTACGCGGCCGGCTGGAGCGGTGGGGGGCGGCGGAACGGGCTGCCTCCCACGAGCGGATCCTCGCCGCGCTCGACGGCGAGCGCCATCTCGCGCTGCTCGGCGCCCTGGACGCGCTGCTCGCCGACCCGCCGCTGCTGCCCGCGGCCGGCCGGGACGCCGCCGGGCCGCTCACGAGCGCGGTGCTGAAGGACCACCACCGGCTCGCCGTGAGGATCCGCCACGCGCTGGACCTGCCGCCCGGCCACGACCGCGACCTGGCGATGCACGAGGCCCGCAAGGCGGCCAAGCGCGCCCGGTACGCCGCCGAGGCCGCACGCCCGGCCCTCGGCAAACCCGCGAAGCGGCTCGCCCGGCGCGTCAAGGCCGTCCAGAGTCTGCTCGGCGACCACCAGGACGGCGTGGTCGCCCGCGACGCCCTGCGCGCCCTGGCCGTGCACGCCCACGGCGCCGGCGAGTCCGCCTTCACCTGGGGACTCCTCTACGGCCGCGAGGAAGCGGAGGCGGCCCTGCTGGAGGCCCGGCTGCCCCGGGTGTGGGGGCGGGCGTCCCGGGCCCGGCTGCGGTCGGCGCACGGGAGCTGAGCGGAGGGGTACGCTGGATGGTCACCCCTGTCAGCTCACGAAGGTTCGCGAGATGTCTGCCGAGTCGGTCTTCCCACAGCTCGAAGCTCTGCTCCCGCATGTGCAGAAGCCCATCCAGTACGTCGGCGGTGAGCTGAACTCCACCGTCAAGCAGTGGGACGAATGCGACGTCCGCTGGGCGCTCATGTACCCCGACGCCTACGAGGTCGGCCTGCCCAACCAGGGCGTCATGATCCTCTACGAGGTGCTCAACGAGCGCGAAGGGGTCCTCGCCGAGCGCACGTACAGCGTCTGGCCGGACCTCGAGGAGCTGATGCGCGCGCACGAGGTGCCGCAGTTCACGGTGGACAGCCACCGGCCCGTCGGCGCGTTCGACGTCTTCGGGCTGAGCTTCTCCACCGAGCTCGGGTACACCAACATGCTCACCGCCCTTGACCTGGCGGGCATCCCGCTGGAGTCCAAGGACCGCACGGTGGACCACCCGATCGTGCTCGCGGGCGGCCACGCCGCGTTCAACCCCGAGCCCGTCGCGGACTTCATCGACTGCGCGGTCGTCGGCGACGGCGAGCAGGCGGTCCTGGAGATCACCGAGATCGTCCGCGCCTGGAAGGCCGAGGGCCGGCCCGGCGGCCGGGACGAGGTGCTCTTCCGCCTCGCCCGCACCGGCGGTGTCTACGTCCCGCGCTTCTACGACGTCGAGTACCTCCCGGACGGCCGGATCGCCCGTGTGGTGCCGAACCGGTCCGGCGTGCCGTGGCGGGTCTCCAAGCACACCGTCATGGACCTCGACGAGTGGCCCTACCCGAAGCAGCCGCTGGTCCCGCTCGCCGAGACCGTCCACGAGCGGATGTCCGTCGAGATCTTCCGCGGCTGCACCCGCGGCTGCCGCTTCTGCCAGGCCGGCATGATCACGCGCCCCGTGCGGGAGCGAAGCATCACCGGCATCGGCGAGATGGTCGAGCGCGGGCTCAAGGCCACCGGCTTCGAGGAGGTCGGCCTGCTGTCGCTCTCCTCCGCCGACCACACCGAGATCGGCGAGATCGCCAAGGGCCTCGCGGACCGGTACACCGAGGACAAGATCGGCCTCTCGCTGCCGTCCACCCGCGTCGACGCGTTCAACGTGGACCTGGCCAACGAGCTGACCCGCAACGGCCGCCGCTCCGGCCTCACCTTCGCCCCCGAGGGCGGCTCCGAGCGCATGCGCAAGGTCATCAACAAGATGGTCTCGGAGGAAGATCTCATCCGTACGGTCTCCACCGCGTACGGCAACGGCTGGCGCCAGGTGAAGCTGTACTTCATGTGCGGCCTGCCCACCGAGACCGACGAGGACGTCCTGCAGATCGGCGACATGGCGGTCAAGGTGATCGCCAAGGGCCGCGAGGTGTCCGGCCAGAACGACATCCGCTGCACCGTCTCCATCGGCGGATTCGTCCCCAAGCCGCACACCCCGTTCCAGTGGGCGCCGCAGCTGAGCGCCGAGGAGACCGACGCGCGCCTCGCCAAGCTCCGCGACAAGATCCGGGGCGACAAGAAGTACGGCCGCTCCATCGGCTTCCGCTACCACGACGGCAAGCCCGGCATCGTCGAGGGCCTGCTCTCGCGCGGCGACCGCCGCGTCGGCTCGGTCATCCGCGCGGTGTACGAGGACGGCGGCCGGTTCGACGGCTGGCGCGAGCACTTCAGCTACGACCGCTGGATGGCCTGCGCCGAGAAGACGCTCCCCGCCTTCGGCCTCGACGTCGACTGGTACACCACCCGCGAGCGGACCTACGAGGAGGTCCTGCCCTGGGACCACCTCGACTCCGGCCTGGACAAGGAGTGGCTCTGGGAGGACTGGCAGGACTCGCTCGACGAGACCGAGGTCGAGGACTGCCGCTGGACCCCCTGCTTCGACTGCGGCGTCTGCCCGCAGCTCGACCTGGACATCCAGATCGGCCCCACCGGCAAGAAGCTGCTGCCGCTCACCGTGGTGAAGTGACGGGCGCGCCCACCGGCGCACCCGCTGCTCGGGCCCGCTCCGGGGATCGTCCCGGAGCGGGCCTTCCGCACGTCCGGGCGGGGCGGGCCGGCCCGACGGTGGTCGTGGAGCCGTGACCGTACCGGCTCGGGCCCGGACCCCGGCGCGCACCCGTCGTACCGGGGAACCCGGAGGTCGGCGTACCCGGGAGGGTTACTGCGCGTACTCTGGGTGAGGAGCACCACGTGACACGTGCACGGCGTGGCGCCCGCACCCGAGATCTCCCCGCCCGGCGGCACCACAGGCCGGAGGGGGTGAGCCGGAGCGGGCCCGCCGTGACGACCTGTACTTCGTGGGCGGCGCGCCACCGCGCCCGCCCCGCACCGAGGAGAAGAACCACTGGGCAAGCGACAGCCCGAAGGCCCGCCGCCCGCACCGGCGGTGCAGCGCATCCGACTGCGCTACACCAAGCGCGGCCGCCTCCGGTTCACCAGCCACCGAGACTTCCAGCGTGCCTTCGAGCGAGCCCTGCGCCGCTCCGAGGTACCCATGGCCTACTCGGCGGGCTTCACCCCGCACCCCAAGGTGTCGTACGCCAACGCGGCTCCGACCGGAACCGGCAGTGAGGCCGAGTTCCTGGAGATCGCCCTCACCGAGCAGCGTGACCCGCAGGTCCTGCGCGACCTCCTCAACGAGTCCCTGCCCGACGGCCTCGACATCACCGACGCCGTGGAGGCCCGGACCTCCGGGCTCGCCGACCGGCTGACCGCCTCCGTCTGGGAGATGCGCCTGGACGGCGTCGCCGTCGAGGACGCCGAACGAGCCGTTGCCGCCTTCCTCGCCGCCGAAACCGTCGAGGTCCAGCGCCGGGCGAAGAACGGTATGCGTACCTTCGACGCCCGGGAGGCCGTGGTCGATCTGCGGGCCCTCGATCCCCGGCCCGATGGGTCCGCGGACACCGCTTGTGCGATACTGCGCCTGGTAGTGCGGCACATGACACCCGCCGTACGACCCGACGACGTCCTGTCCGGTCTCCGAGCCGTGGCCGACCTGGCGCCGCCGGTCCCCGTAGCGGTGACCAGGCTGGCGCAGGGGCTCTTCGACGAGGAGTCCGGCACGGTGACCGACCCGCTCGCGCCCGACCGCGACGCACCCCCGGCCGTCCCAGCGGCGGCCCCCGGGAGCGTCGCGACGGCGCCCGAAGGTCCGGATTCCGCGTAAGGCGGTCGTTGTAGCGCGGTCCCACCGCCCGGAGAACCACCGGGGTCGGGACGCGCACTGACCAGAAGACTTTCGCCAGGCCGTACGTACCACGCGTAGGGAACCGGCGAGCCAGACATCAGCTCCCGTGTGGCGCCCGCGCCCCGGACAGCGGGATCGCGCACCGCGCGACCAACCCGCCGGACCGGATCAGGCGCGGCGCCCGGGAGCACGACGGGAGAACCGCCCGCATGCTTGAGTCGACCGAACCCGGCACGACCGGGAACAACGAAGAGAACGCCCCCGGGGACAAGCTGCCGCCGCGCCGTCGGCGCCGCGCCGCTTCCCGCCCCGCGGGCCCGCCGTCCGGCGGAGCCGCACCGACGCGCGACGAGACCCCGGACGTGGCGGAGACCGCCGTGACCGAGGCGGCCGCCGAAACCGCCGACCCGGCGGCTCCCGCCCGCCCGCGTCGTCGTGCCGTCCGCAAGGCGACGTCGTCGGCGGGTGCGCCGCAGGCCGCCGCCGAGGAAGCTCCGGTGGTGGCCGAAGCCGTCGCGGCTCGGGCCGCGGAACCCGTGGCCGAGGAGGCCGTCGGGGCTCCGGCTCCGCGGGCCCGTCGTCGTGCGGTCCGCAAGGCGACTGCCCCGGCGGGTGCGCCGCAGGCCGAGGCCCCCGAGGAGATCGTCGCCGAGACCGCCGCGCCGGCCGAGGAGATCGTGGCCGAGCCCGTCGTGGAGCAGGCCGAGCCCGTCGCCGAAGCCCCGCGCGGCCGTCGTCGCGCCGTCCGCAAGGCGACGTCGTCGGCGGGTGCGCCGCAGGGCGCCGCCGAGGAAGCTCCGGTGGTGGCAGAAGCCGTCGCGGCTCCCGCCGAAGAGCCCGTAGCCGAGGAAGCCGCCGAGGCCGTCGGGGCTCCGGCTCCGCGGGCCCGTCGTCGTGCGGTCCGCAAGGCGACCGCCCCGGCGGGTGCGCCGCAGGCCGAGGCCCCCGAGGAGATCGTCGTCGAGACCGTCGCGCCGGCCGAGGAGATCGTGGCCGAGCCCGTCGTGGAGCAGACCGAGCCCGTCGCCGAGGCACCGCGGGCCCGTCGTCGCGCGTCCCGCAAGGCGACCTCGCCCGCCGGTGCGCCGCAGGCCGCCGAGCAGACGGAGCCGGTGGGCGAGGCCCTGCCCGAGGCCGTCGCCGAGGAGCTCGCGTCCGAGCCCGAGGAGGTCGCCGAGACCGCGCCGCGCGGCCGTCAGCGCCGCCGCGCGACCTCCCCCGCCGGCCGGCCGCCGGCCCCCGACACCCAGGCGGACGCTCCTTCCGCCCGCCCGGACGCTCCCGCATCCCACGAGGCAGCCCCCTCCACCCGCGCGGCAGCTCCCTCCACCCGCGCGGTACCCCCCTCCACCCGCCCTGAGTTCACCGCCACCGAGGAGCCCGTCCGTCGCGGTCGCCGCGCCGCGCGCCCGGCCGTGGCCGTCTTCCAGGCGCCGGTCTTCTCCGAGCCCATGTTCCAGACCCCGGAGACCGCCGCCGCCGCGGCCGCCGCCGCTCCCCCCTACGCGGAGCCGGCGGACGAGGACGAGGACGTCGAGGACGTCCAGCAGCAGGCCGTCGAGGCGCCCGCACCCGTCGAACCGGCCGGCCAGACCCCGCGCCGCCGTCGCCGCCGCCGCGGTGAGGCCGCCGAGGCCGAGCAGACCGTCGCGCCGGCCGAGCCGGAGGCGGAGCCCGAGGCCGAGCCCGAGCCCGAGGACATGCCGGAGACCGAGCCCGACGAGGAGCCCGAGTCGGCCGACGACAACGAGTACGGCGACCGCCCGTCGCGCCGTCGCCGCCGCGGTGGCCGGCGCCGCCGCCGCGGTGACGCGGGCGACGGTGACGAGGGGTACGAGAGCGAGCGCTCCGCCCCGTCCGACGCGCCCGCCGCCGAGCAGCGCCGGCTCGACACCCAGGACGAGCCTGACACCGGGCACGAGCACGACACCGACCACGACGAGGACCACCACGACTCGGCGGCCGGCGGCTCCAGCAGCAGCAGCCGTCGCCGCCGCCGTCGCCGTCGCCGCAGCGGTGACGCCGTCGACGGCGTCACCGACAACGGGGCCCAGGGCTCGGGCGGTGCCGACGACCCGGAGCGTACGGTCGTCAAGGTCCGCGAGCCGCGTGAGCGCCGCAGCAGGGAGACGGCCGAGCGTGAGCCCGGCACCGGCTTCGACGAGGTCCAGTCCATCAAGGGCTCGACCCGTATGGAGGCGAAGAAGCAGCGCCGCCGCGAAGGCCGTGAGCAGGGCCGCCGACGCGTCCCGATCATCACCGAGGCCGAGTTCCTGGCACGCCGCGAGGCCGTCGAGCGGGTGATGGTCGTCCGCCAGAGCGGCGAGCGCACCCAGATCGGTGTCCTCGAGGACGACGTGCTCGTGGAGCACTACGTCAACAAGGAGCAGGCCACCAGCTACGTCGGCAACGTCTACCTGGGCAAGGTGCAGAACGTCCTGCCGTCGATGGAGGCCGCTTTCGTCGACATCGGCAAGGGCCGCAACGCCGTGCTCTACGCCGGTGAGGTCAACTTCGAGGCGCTCGGCATGGCCCACGGGCCGCGCCGCATCGAGACGGCCCTCAAGTCCGGCCAGTCGGTGCTCGTCCAGGTGACGAAGGACCCGATCGGTCACAAGGGCGCCCGTCTGACCAGCCAGGTCTCCCTGCCCGGCCGCTACCTCGTCTACGTGCCCGAGGGCTCGATGACCGGTATCAGCCGCAAGCTCCCGGACACCGAGCGCGCCCGGCTGAAGAGCATCCTCAAGAAGATCGTCCCCGAGGACGCGGGCGTCATCGTGCGCACCGCCGCCGAGGGCGCGAGCGAGGACGAGCTCCGCCGTGACGTCGAGCGCCTCCAGGGTCAGTGGGAGGAGATCCAGCAGAAGTCGCGTGCCACCGGCAGCTCCAACGCACCGACGCTGCTCTACGGCGAGCCGGACATGACCGTCCGGGTCGTGCGCGACATCTTCAACGAGGACTTCTCCAAGGTCATCGTCAGCGGTGACGACGCCTGGCAGACGATCCACGGATACGTCTCGCAGGTCGCCCCCGACCTGACGGACCGCCTGTCGCGCTGGACCTCCGAGGTCGACATCTTCGCGACGTACCGGATCGACGAGCAGCTGATGAAGGCGCTGGACCGCAAGGTCTACCTGCCGAGCGGCGGTTCGCTGGTGATCGACAAGACCGAGGCGATGGTCGTCGTCGACGTCAACACCGGCAAGTTCACCGGTCAGGGCGGCAACCTCGAAGAGACCGTCACCAAGAACAACCTGGAGGCGGCCGAGGAGATCGTGCGGCAGCTGCGGCTGCGCGACCTCGGCGGCATCGTCGTCGTGGACTTCATCGACATGGTGCTGGAGTCCAACCGCGACCTGGTGCTCCGGCGTCTGCTGGAGTGCCTGGGACGCGACCGTACGAAGCACCAGGTCGCCGAGGTGACCTCGCTGGGGCTCGTCCAGATGACCCGCAAGCGGGTCGGGCAGGGTCTGCTGGAGTCGTTCTCCGAGACCTGCGTCCACTGCAACGGACGCGGCGTGATCGTGCACATGGAGCAGCCGACGACCTCCGGTGGCGGCGGTGGCGGCAAGCGCTCCAAGAAGCGCGGCCGCGGCGGCGTGGACCAGGGCCACGAGCACGGTCACGAGCAGGACCACCAGCACGACGACGAGGCCCACGAGGACGAGCACGAGTCCGAGGCCGAGATCGCGGCCGAGGTGGCCGCGCCGGTGGCGCTGCCCGAGCCGGAGTTCGTCCCGGACGAGGAGTTGTACAGCAGCCCCGCCGAGGCGGAGGCGGCGGCCACCCGTGGCCGCGGACGCCGTCGGGCGACCCGCAAGGTGTCGGCCCCGGCGGGTGCCCCCCGGAGTGCCGCTCAGGCACCGGCCGCCGCTCAGGCACCGGCCGCCGAGGAGCGGGCTGCCGAGGTCGTGGAGCAGGTGGCGGAGCCGGTCGCTCCGCCGGTGGAGGAGGTTCCGGCCGCCCCCGAGCCCGAGGCCGCGCCCCAGGGCCGTACGCGCCGCAGGGCGACCCGTAAGGCGACCTCACCGGCGGGTGCCCCGCCGTCGGCCGCCCCTGAGGAGCCGGTGACCCCGGCGGAGCCCACCGCCGAACCGGTCGCCGTGGAGGACCCGGTCGTCGAGGCGTCCGCGCCTCTCGTCGAGGGACCGGCCGAGCCGGAGACCGTCGAGGCAGCGGCCCCGGCCGCGCCGCGGGCGCGTCGCCGGGCGACCCGTAAGGCGACCGCTCCGGCGGGCTCGCCGTCCGGTGCCGAGCAGGCCGAGATCGTCGTCGTGACGGGTACGCCCGCCGCGCAGGACGAGATCGCCGAGGCACCCGCCGCCGAAACCGGTGACACGGCCGAGGAGGCGGCGCCCGCCAAGAAGACGGCGGCGCGCAAGACCGCCAAGAAGGCGCCCGCGAAGAAGGCGGCGCCGGCCAAGAAGGCGGCTCCCGTGAAGAAGGCGGCCCCGGCCAAGAAGGCGGCGACCGCGAAGAAGACGACGACGGCCAAGAAGGCGCCGGCGAAGCGGGCGACGAAGAAGGCCGTCGCAGCCGAGCAGGCGTCGGCCGGTTCGTCCGAGGAGTGACCGCGGGCTGACCCGCACCACCACCGGTGGGCCGTTTCCCCGACGCGGGGGAGCGGCCCACCGGTACGTGGAGGCCTGCATGCCGGGCCCCCGGGGCGGCACGGCTGTCCCCTGGGGGGACTGCTCACGCGTGGGGGCGAGGGACCTGCCGGAGGCCGGTGTCGGGGGCCGGTCCGGAGCCGGCCGCGGTCGAGCCGCCTGCGACCGGCCAGCGCCGGAAGCCACCGCGGTGCGCTGCGGAGACTCCCCCGGGGCGCGCACGGGCCGCCCGTACGGAGGTGCGCCGCGGCGGTCCGCCGCCGACTGCCGGGACGGCGCCGAGGCGGTGCGTGGCCGTGCCCGGTCGCGCCCGGCCGCGCGTGCCGGGCGGTGGGTGCCCGGCACGGTCCGGGCGCCCGCGCCGGGGGCGGTTTGACCGGCCGGGCGCCGGACCCGTAGCCTTGCCGCTCGGCGTGTTTTTCTGTGCGCCTACCCCTGAGCACATCCCTCCCGGTGCGGTTCCGCGCCAGGAGAGGCCGCTCATCCTTCCGGATCGTCCCGGGCTCCGGCCCGTGCGGGCGGCTGGCATCAGGGGATCCGTTCCGAGTGAGAGAGAGATCCGCGTGTACGCCATCGTGCGCAGCGGTGGCCGCCAGCACAAGGTTGCTGTCGGTGACATCGTTGAGGTTGACAAGATTTCCACTGCCAAGGTTGGCGACACGGTCGAGCTCTCGACCCTGCTCGTTGTCGACGGAGACGCCGTGACCAGCGACCCGTGGGTCCTGGACGGCATCAAGGTCCAGGCGGAGATCGTGGACCACCACAAGGGTGCGAAGATCGACATCCTTCGGTACAAGAACAAGACCGGCTACCGCCGTCGCCAGGGTCACCGCCAGCAGTACACGGCGATCAAGGTCACCGGTATCCCCGCGGCTGCGAAGTAAGGGACTGAGACATGGCACACAAGAAGGGCGCATCGTCCACTCGGAACGGGCGCGACTCCAATGCTCAGCGGCTCGGCGTGAAGCGCTTCGGCGGTCAGGCCGTCAACGCCGGTGAGATCCTGGTCCGCCAGCGCGGTACCCACTTCCACCCGGGCACGGGCGTCGGCCGCGGCGGCGACGACACGCTGTTCGCGCTGACCGCCGGTGCGGTGGAGTTCGGCACGCACCGCGGCCGCAAGGTCGTCAACATCGTTCCCGTCGCCGCCTGATCTTCCGGCGAGCACGGTAACGACGCAACACCTTCCGAGGGCGGATCGCAGCTTTCCCGGTCGACGGGGAAGCGGGTCCGCCCTCGGCGTGTTACATCAGAGACAGTTCCGCAGATTGCAGTACCTGGAGGCACCCACCATGACCACCTTCGTGGACCGCGTCGAGCTGCATGCCGCCGCGGGTAACGGAGGCCACGGCTGTGCCTCCGTCCACCGTGAGAAGTTCAAGCCTCTCGGCGGACCCGACGGCGGCAACGGCGGACGCGGTGGCGACGTGACCCTCGTCGTCGATCAGGCCGTGACCACGCTGCTCGACTACCACCACCACCCCCACCGCAAGGCCACCAGCGGCCAGCCCGGCGCGGGTGACAACCGTTCGGGCAAGGACGGCCAGGACATGGTCCTGCCCGTGCCGGACGGCACCGTCGTCCTCGACAAGGAGGGCAACGTCCTCGCCGACCTCGTCGGTCAGGGGACCACCTTCGTCGCCGGACAGGGCGGCCGCGGCGGCCTCGGCAACGCCGCGCTCGCGTCGGCCCGCCGCAAGGCCCCCGGCTTCGCGCTCCTCGGCGAGCCGGGCGAGTCGCGCGACATCGTGCTGGAGCTCAAGACCGTCGCCGACGTGGCGCTGGTCGGCTACCCGAGCGCGGGCAAGTCCTCGCTGATCTCGGTGCTCTCGGCGGCCAAGCCGAAGATCGCGGACTACCCGTTCACGACCCTGGTGCCCAACCTCGGTGTCGTCACCGCCGGCGCGAACGTCTACACCATCGCCGACGTCCCCGGACTCATCCCCGGCGCCAGCCAGGGCCGCGGACTGGGCCTGGAGTTCCTCCGTCACGTCGAGCGCTGCTCGGTGCTCGTGCACGTGCTGGACACGGCGACGCTGGAGTCCGACCGGGACCCCGTCTCCGACCTCGACATCATCGAGGAGGAGCTGCGCCAGTACGGCGGCCTGGACGACCGGCCCCGCATCGTCGTCCTCAACAAGGTCGACATCCCCGACGGCCAGGAGCTGGCCGAGATGATCCGTCCGGAGCTGGAAGACCGCGGCTACCGCGTCTTCGAGGTCTCCGCCCTCGCGCACAAGGGCCTCAACGACCTCTCCTACGCCCTGGCCGGGATCGTCGCCGAGGCACGTGCCGCCAAGCCGAAGGAGGAGGCGACCCGCGTCGTCATCCGCCCGAAGGCCGTCGACGACACCGGGTTCACCGTGGCCGTCGACGAGGAGGGCATCTACCGGGTGCGCGGCGAGAAGCCGGAGCGCTGGGTGCGCCAGACCGACTTCTCCAACGACGAGGCCGTCGGTTACCTCGCGGACCGGCTGAACCGCCTCGGCGTCGAGACGGCCCTGATGAAGGCCGGAGCCCGTGCGGGCGACGGCGTGGCCATCGGCCCCGAGGAGAACGCGGTCGTCTTCGACTGGGAGCCGACGATGATGGCCGGCGCCGAGATGCTCGGCCGCCGCGGCGAGGACCACCGCATGGAGGCCCCGCGCCCCGCCGCGCAGCGTCGCCGGGACCGCGACGCCGAGCGCGACGACTCGCAGAAGGAGTACGACGAGTTCGACCCCTTCTAAAGCCGTGAGGGACACCGGGGCACACGCCGCCGGTGCGGGCCCCTCCGCCGGACACCGCAGCAGGCCTCCCGGCCCGCGCGGTCGCCGGGGGAGGGGCCCTCTCGCGTTCCCGTGCGCGGTACGGAACCCGGGGGAGCCGGCACCCCCGAACGGGTGAGACGGGGCGGCGCGTGTCGGCCGGTCGGGTGAATCGGGAAGGCCCTCCGCGGCGCTCAGGCGCGCTCCGGGTCGCTCAACCGTGTGGTGTCGGTCACCCGCGCGTACGGCGCTTTCGCAGGTAACGGCCCTGCTCACAAGGGAACGCCGGGTGTCCGTCAAGCAGCGGCCACTCGACGTCCACCTTGCGAGATGGTAACGGAGAGTGCAACCATCGGGGGGTTCCCTAGCCCTCGCAAGGTAGGTCGTCTGTGTCTGTGCAGCACATAGCCCAAGCCCGTACCACAGCAGTCGTGCTCGCCGGGGGTACCGGTCAGCGCGTGGGACTGTCCATCCCCAAGCAACTGCTGAAGATCGCAGGCAAGGCTGTCATCGAGCACACCCTGTCGATCTTCCAGCAGTCCGACTCGATCGACGACATCATCGTGCTGATGGCCCCCGGCTACGTCGCCGACGTCGAGAAGATCGTCACGAAGGCCGGCCTGACCAAGGTGGTCAAGGTCATCGAGGGCGGGACGACGCGCAACGAGACCACCGAGCGGGCGATCTCCGTGCTCGGCGAGGGCCTGGCGGAGGGCGAGGACCGCAACGTCCTCTTCCACGACGCCGTGCGCCCCCTGCTGTCGCAGCGCGTCATCACGGACTGCGTGGACGCCCTCGGACGCTACGACGCGGTCGACGTCGCCATCCCGTCCGCGGACACGATCATCGTGACCCGTACGCACGGCGGCGACGGCGAGTTCATCACCGAGGTCCCCGACCGTTCCCGCCTGCGCCGGGGCCAGACGCCGCAGGGGTTCAAGCTCTCCACCATCCGCCGGGCGTACGAGGTCGCCGCGGGCGACCCCAACTTCCAGGCCACCGACGACTGCTCGGTGGTCCTGAAGTACCTGCCCGACGTACCGATCTACGTCGTCGCGGGCGACGAGTACAACATGAAGGTGACGCAGCCGGTCGACGTCTTCATCACGGACAAGCTCTTCCAGCTGGCCTCCACGGCCGTGGTCTCGGCCGCCGACGACGCCGCCTACCGGGAGGCGCTGGCCGGGAAGACCATGGTCGTCTTCGGCGGCTCGTACGGGATCGGCGCGGACATCGCCGCCCTCGCCGAGTCGTTCGGCGCCAAGGTCTACGCCCTCGGCCGCTCCACCACCGGTACGCACGTGGAGAACCCGGAGCACATCGACGACGCGCTCTCCACGGCCTACTCGGAGACCGGCCGGGTCGACTACGTCGTCAACACCGCGGGAGTGCTGCGGATCGGCAAGCTGGCGGAGACGGACACCGCGACGATCCAGGAAGCGCTGAACGTCAACTACCTCGCGCCGGTCCAGATCGCCCGCGCCTCGCACAAGTTCCTCGCCGAGTCCAAGGGTCAGCTGCTCCTCTACACCTCCAGCAGCTACACCCGCGGCCGGGCCGAGTACAGCCTCTACTCCTCGACCAAGGCCGCCATGGTCAACCTCACCCAGGCGCTCTCGGACGAGTGGGCCGCCGACGGGGTGCGGGTGAACTGTGTGAACCCGGAGCGCACCGCCACGCCGATGCGTACCAAGGCCTTCGGCGACGAGCCCGCCGGTTCGCTGCTCTCCTCCGAGGCGGTCGCCCGCACCTCGCTCGACGTCCTGCTCTCCGAGATGACCGGCCACGTCATCGACGTCCGGCAGCAGGACCCGACCCGGGGCGCCTCCCAGGCGTCCGGCTTCGAGCAGGCGCTGGCCGCCGTCCTGGACCGACAGGCCGATGTGTAATACTGCTTGACAATCCACCATTCGGACCCCTGTTGTTCACCTCCGCGTGAACGGCAGGGGTCCGAATTCGTGAAGGATTTTCTTCACAATCCACTCGCAAGGTATATGTCGGAACCCTCGGGAGCGGTACTTCGTGTTTTCGAAAGCCATTCGCGTGGCGAGAGTGGGCAGCGGGTCCGAACTGGCCGCCGCGCTCTTCCTGGCCCTGGGATTCCCGTGCGTCATGCTCGCGGCGATACTCCCCAATTTCTGGTTCTTCGCCGCAGCGGTCCTCGCCACTTATGTGGCCGACCGCTATTTGCATTACTGCGGCAGTTATCTCGTCAATCGCCTCGCCGCCGTCCGGGCCGGCCTGTCGATCCGATTCCTCGTCCGCGAACTGCTGCTGATTCTTCTGCTGGCGCGCATGGGATTCGGCGAGGAGACGCTCTTTTACACGACGGTCGCCTGTCTCCTGGTTTTCTACGGCCTGCAGGCTCCGCAGAGCGCGATGGTCACCCTCATCCGGCTGCGCCGGAAGCTGCCGGTGGTCACCCGCAACATCGACCTCGGCCCCGTCGGCATAGGGGACGCCCCGCCGCGGCTGCTGATGAGCCGCCCCGCCGAGAAGATGCTCCACCTCGACGTCTTCGCCATGGTGGGCGTGCTGATCGCGATCAGGAGCGACGTCGAGGAGTTCGCCTACGCGGGCCTCGGGCTGACGCTGTTCCTCGCCGGGCTCTACATCCTGGCGCTGCTCCCGTACGTGCGGCCCAGCCGCCTCGTACCCCCGGAGGCGAAGGTCCTGGCGGCCGTCGACGGGTGGCTGCAGCAGTACAAGCCGACCGTCGTCCTCTACTTCTCCGGTTCGAAGGACTCGGCCTACCAGGTCAACATGTGGCTGGAGACCATGGGCCGGCTGGACGGCCGTCCGCTGATCCTCCTGCGCGAGCGGGCCATCGTCCCGCAGCTCGCCGGCACCTCCGTCCCGGTCCTCTGCGTGCCGGGCGGCGTGCACCTGATGAACATGGACCTCTCCACGGTGCGCGTCGCGCTCTACGCGGCGAACGTCGGCAAGAACATCCACATGCTGCGGGTGCCGACCATCAAGCACGTCTTCATCGGGCACGGCGACAGCGACAAGCTGGCCAGCGTCAACCCGTACAGCAAGGCGTACGACGAGGTGTGGACCGCCGGCCGGGCCGGCCGCGACCGCTACGCGCTGGCCGACGTCGGCGTCCGTGACGAGGACATCGTGGAGGTGGGACGGCCGCAGCTGGCCACCATCACCCCGTGGACCGGTACGCCGAAGAACCCGGTTCCGACCGTGCTGTACGCGCCCACCTGGGAGGGCTGGGACGACAACCCGGGCAACACCTCGCTGCTGCTCGCGGGCGAGAACATCGTCCGGCGCCTGCTGGAGTCCGAGCAGCCCGTACGGGTGCTCTACAAGCCGCACCCGTTCACCGGCACCCGCAGCCGCAAGGCCGCCGAGGCGCACCTGCGGATCACCGCGATGATCGAGGAGGCGGCCGCCCGCCGCCTCACCGACGCGCGCTGGGCGAAGGAGAGCGCGGCGCTCCAGGGCGAGCAGGCCGAGGCGCGTGCCGACCTGGCCCGCATCGAGGCACGCCTGGCCGAGCTGGCCGGCGGCGCGGGCGAGACGGCCCGGGACGAGGCGGAGCTCTCGCGCAACTCGCTCGCCGATCCGGCGCGCGAGGCGGAGACCGCGAAGCTGCGGGACGAGTGGAACGCCGCCTACTGGCGCTCCCGGGGCTGGTGGCAGCACCAGGTCATCTCCGGCTCGACGATGCGCCTGTACGACTGCTTCAACGAGTCGGACGCCATGGTGTCCGACATCTCCAGCGTGGTCTCGGACTTCATCGCCAGCGGCAAGCCGTACGCGGTCACCGACTCGGCGGAGCTCGGCGAGGAGGAGTTCAAGCGGCAGAACACCGCCGTCCGGGCCGCCGTGATCCTCTCCAACGACGCGAGTGAGCTGGACCGCCTGCTCGCGGCCGTCACCGACCCGGCGCGGGACGACCTCGCCGAGGGCCGGCGGGAGCTCAAGGAGTACCTCCTCGGGCCCGACGAGCCGTCCTCACTCTCCCGGTTCGACCGCGCCGTCCACGCGCTGGCCGCCCGGGCGGAGGCGCGCAACCTGCGCACCGCGCATCTCAACGAGCCCGTGGGTGGCTGAACTTCCCATCAGGCCCGTCCTTGGCTGAAACACAGCAGTCCATGGCCCGTTCTCGCTCATGAAAGAACGAGAACGGGCCATTGTGATGCGTCTCACTTATCGCACTTGACTCAGCAACGCAACTAAGTCTGTGTGTCCGCTGTCATGTGTATTTGTGAACGAAACTCTAATTCCGGACGTCAGCGTGATCATCGGCGCTTATGAAGCGATGCCCTACCTCACCCGGTGCCTCCAGTCCGTGGAGGCACAGACCCTTCCCGCCGACCGCTTCGAACTCATCGCGGTCGACGACGGTTCGAAGGACGGTACCGGCGCCTACCTGGACGAGTTCGCCGCACGCACCAACATCCCCACCACCGTGATCCACCAGGCCAACTCGGGCGGCCCGAGCGGCCCGCGCAACGTGGGCCTCGCCCGCGCGCGCGGCCGGTTCGTCTTCTTCCTCGACGCCGACGACTTCCTCGGCTTCGAAGCGCTCGAACGCATGGTCGCCCTCGCCGACAAGGCCGGCACCGACGTGGTGCTCGGCAAGATGGTGGGGGTCAACCGGGGCGCCGCCGGGTCCATGTGGGGGCGCCACGACGAGGAGCGCGTCGACCTCTACTCCTCCCGCGTCATCTACACCCTCAGCGCCCAGAAGCTCTTCCGCCGCGACCTGCTGGTCCGGCACGGGATCACCTTCGACGAGACGATGAGCACCGGGGAGGACTCCCTCTTCACCATGGAGGCGTACCTCAGGGGCGCCGGCGTCTCCGTCGTCTCCGAATACGTCTGCTACTACCTCGTGGGACGCGACGACGGCCTGCACGTCACCCGTTCCGGGGGTTACGAGCCCCGGTTCGCCGCACTGAAGGCGATGGTGGAGCTGATCGCCGGGCTGGTGCCCGCGGGCCCGGAGCGCGACTACCTGATGGCGCGCCCGTTCACCGTGGGACTGATCCAGCAGTTCGGACCGGCGATCCTCAAGGAGAGCGAGGAGGTCCGCGCCCACAAGCTGGAACTGGCCGCCCCGATCACCGCGTACTGGACCCCGGGCGTCGCGAAGCTGATCAAGGTGAACGAACGCCTCCGGCTCGAATGCGTGGCCCGCGGCCGCCTGGACCTGCTCGCCGACGTCCACCGGTACCTCGCGGCCCGGCACACGCCGAAGGTCGTCCGGGCGGACCGGGGGGACGCCGCCTACCTCGCGTACCCGCACTTCCGCAAGCCCGAGGCGGGCCTGCCGGACGAGGTGTTCGAGATGACGGTGCCGGAATGGTCCACCAGCAAGCGGCTGCAGGCGCCCCCGCGGCCGAAGCCGGGTCAGGGCAAGCCCGCCCCCACGCTGGCGCACCGGGTGGTCCGCCGGGTCCGCCGCGACATGAGGCGCTGGAAGTCCTCCGTGTGATCTCCCGCGGGCCGCGGGCCGGTGCCCGGGGCCGAACGGCGGGGGACGGGCGGGGGACGGGTTGCTCTCCGGGAAACCGCAGGCGAACTCGAAGTAATATCCCATGGAATGAAAGCGGCCTCGGAAACGCCTGCCATCCGGTTTCCGGCCACCGACCACGCAGCTTGGGGACAGCACACGTGAAGGCACTCGTACTCTCCGGCGGGGCGGGCACCCGCCTGCGCCCGATCACCCACACGTCCGCGAAGCAACTGGTACCGGTCGCCAACAAGCCGGTGCTCTTCTACGGGCTCGAAGCGATCGCCGACGCGGGCATCACCGAGGTCGGCATCATCGTGGGCGACACCGCCGCCGAGATCCGGGAAGCGGTCGGGGACGGCTCGGCACTCGGCATCAAGGCCACCTACATCCCGCAGGACGCGCCGCTCGGCCTGGCGCACGCGGTACTCATCGCGCGCGACTTCCTGGGCGACGACGACTTCGTGATGTACCTCGGCGACAACTTCATCGTCGGCGGCATCACCGGCCTGGTCGAGGGATTCCGCGACGACCGCCCCGACGCGCAGATCCTGCTGACCCGGGTCCCGAACCCGACCTCCTTCGGCGTCGCCGAACTGGACGCCCAGGGACGCGTCGTCGCCCTGGAGGAGAAGCCGAAGGAGCCGAAGAGCGACCTCGCCCTCGTCGGCGTCTACCTCTTCACCCCGGCGATCCACGAGGCGGTCCGCTCGATCGAGCCGTCCTGGCGCGGCGAGCTGGAGATCACCCACGCCATCCAGTGGCTGATCGACCAGGAGCGCAACGTCCGCTCGACCACCATCTCCGGCTACTGGAAGGACACCGGCAACGTCACCGACATGCTGGAGGTCAACCGGTCCGTCCTGGAGACCGTCGAGCCGACCGTGGAAGGCGCGGAGGTGGACGAGCACAGCGAGATCATCGGCCGCGTGCGGATCGAGCCCGGCGCCAAGGTCACCGGCAGCCGCATCGTCGGGCCCGCGATCATCGGAGCCGGCTCCGTGATCAGCGACGCGTACGTCGGTCCCTTCACCTCGGTCTCCGAGGGCTGCCGGATCGAGGACAGCGAGATCGAGTACTCCATCGTGCTCCGGGGTGCCTCCATCACCGGTGTCCGCCGCGTGGAGGCGTCGCTCATCGGCCGCGACGTCGAGGTCACCCCGGCGCCCCGCAACCCCTCAGCCCACCGACTCGTCCTCGGCGACCACAGCAAGGTGCAGATCTCCTCATGACCACCCACATCCTGGTGACCGGCGGAGCCGGCTTCATCGGCTCGCACTACGTCCGTACCGTCCTCGGCCCCCAGGGCCCCGGCGACATCGCCGTCACGGTGCTGGACAAGCTCACCTACGCGGGCAACCCCGCCAACCTCGACGAGGTCCGCGACCACCCGGGCTTCTCCTTCGTGCAGGGGGACATCTGCGACGCCGAGCTCGTCGGCAAGCTGATGGCCGACCACGACCAGGTGGTGCACTTCGCCGCCGAGTCGCACGTCGACCGCTCCATCGACGGGGGCGCCGAGTTCGTCCGTACGAACGTCGTGGGCACCCACACCCTGATCCACGCCGCGCACCTGGCCGGGATCAAGACCTTCGTGCACATCTCCACCGACGAGGTCTACGGCTCGATCGACGAGGGCTCCTGGCCCGAGACGCACCCGCTGGAGCCCAACTCGCCCTACTCCTCGGCGAAGGCGTCCAGCGACCTCATCGCGCTCTCGTACCACCGCACCCACGGGCTCGACGTGCGGGTGACCCGCTGCTCCAACAACTACGGGCACCACCACTTCCCCGAGAAGGTCATCCCGCTCTTCGTCACCAACCTGCTCGACGGCAAGACCGTCCCGCTCTACGGGGACGGCGCCAACGTCCGCGACTGGCTGCACATCGACGACCACGTCCAGGGCATCGAGCTGGTCCGCACCAAGGGCCGCGCCGGCGAGGTCTACAACATCGGCGGTGGCACCGAGCTCTCCAACAAGGAGCTCACCGGCCTGCTGCTGGAAGCCTGCGGCGCCGACTGGGAGACCAGCGTCACCTACGTCGAGGACCGCAAGGGCCACGACCGCCGCTACTCCGTGGACTGCGCCAAGATCCGCGAGGAGCTCGGCTACGTCCCGCGCAAGGACTTCAAGCAGGGCCTCGCCGAGACCGTGCAGTGGTACCGCGACAACCGCGCCTGGTGGGAGCCGCTGAAGGACCGGGCCGCCCTGTGAGCGCCGTCTGGCTGGTGACCGGGGCCGGCGGCATGCTCGGCCGGGACGTGCTGGCGAAGCTGGCCGCCGAGGGCGTCGTCGCGGTCGCCGCCGACCGCGCGGCGCTCGACGTCGCGGACCCGGAGGCCGTGCGCGCCGTCTTCGCGGAGCACCGCCCCGCGGTCGTCGTCAACTGCGCCGCCTGGACCGCCGTGGACGACGCGGAGAGCCAGGAGGAGGCCGCGCTGCGCGTCAACGGCACCGGCCCGCGGGTCCTCGCCGAGGCGTGCCGCGAACACGGCGCCGTCCTGCTCCAGGTCTCCACGGACTACGTCTTCGCCGGCGACGGTGACGAGCCGTACGCCGAGGACGCCCCCACGGCTCCGCGCAGCGCCTACGGCCGCACCAAGCTCGCGGGCGAGCGAGCGGTGCTGGAGACCCTGCCGGAGACCGGCTACGTGGTCCGTACGGCCTGGCTCTACGGAGCGGGCGGCGGGAACTTCGTCCGCACGATGATCAAGCTGGAAGGCATCAAGGAGACGCTCGACGTCGTGGACGACCAGCGCGGGCAGCCGACGTGGACCGTCGACCTGGCGGACCGTCTGGTGGCCCTCGGCAAGGGCGCGCTCGCGGGCACCGCCCCGGCCGGCGTCTACCACGGCACCAGCGGCGGCGGGACGACCTGGTGCGGCTTCACCCGGGAGATCTTCCGGCTGCTGGGCGCGGACCCCGAGCGGGTCCGGCCGACCACCAGCGAGGCGTTCGTCCGGCCCGCTCCCCGCCCCGCGTACAGCGTGCTCGGCCACGACCGGTGGTCCGCCGCCGGGATCGAGCCGGTCCGCGACTGGCGCGAGGCACTGGCGGAGGCGTTCCCCGCCCTCGTCACCGCCGAGCGCGGCTGACCGCCCGGCCGTCCGCGAGGGCGTGCCGGGACCCGGGAACACCGAACGCCCGGCCGGGATCACCGGCCGGGCGTCGTGGTGTGCGGGCTGCCGCCGGATCAGCCCCGGGCGCGCAGCTGCGCGGCGTAGGCCTGGCACGCCTCGAACGAGGGCAGCAGACCCCGCGCCTCGGCCTCGGCCAGCGTGGGGGCGGCGGCGTCCTTGTCGGAGAGCAGCGGAGTGATGCCTTCGGGCCACTCGATGCCCAGCTCCGGGTCGAGCGGGTTGATGCCGTGCTCGCGGCCCGGGGCGTACCCCTCGGAGCAGAGGTACACCACGGTGGCGTCGTCGGTCAGGGCCATGAAGGCGTGACCGAGCCCCTCGGAGAGGTAGACCGCGTGGTGGTCGACGTCGTCGAGCCGTACGGCCTCCCACTGCTTGTACGTGGGGGAGCCGACCCGGATGTCCACGATCACGTCCAGCACCGCGCCGCGCACGCACTTGACGTACTTGGCCTGGCTCGGCGGCACGTCGGCGAAGTGGATGCCGCGCAGGGTCCCCCGGCTCGACACCGAGCAGTTGGCCTGGGCGAGCCGGAGGCCGTGCCCGGCCGCCTCGGTGAAGTCGGCGGCCTGGAACCACTCGTGGAAGCTTCCCCGGCTGTCGGGGAAGAGCTTGGGCTCCTGCACCCACGCCCCGGCGATGTCGAGCTGCCGCATCTGATTCACGTTCCTGTTCTCTTCGCTTCTCGGGTTCTTCACGTTCTGGGCCCACACTCGGACCGGGCCGCCCGGTGGCGGACGGCCGCGGACGGTGTGTCAGCCGCCGACCTTCTTGGCGAGCCCGCGCGCCTTCTTGCGGGCCTTGGCGGGCAGCCGACGGACGATCGGTCCGCCCACGCTCCGCAGCGCGCTGCGCACGGTCGCCTTGCGGCGCGCCGCGGCCATCGCGCTCAGCATCGCGGGGCTCACCTCGGGCAGGTCCGACACGAGGACGATCTTCCCGCCCCGCTCCACCCGTACGTCCGCGAGGGGTACCCCGGCGCTCTTGGCGCCGTCCAGCCGGACCGAGAGCTTCCACTCGCCCGGCGGCACGTCCGCGGCCTTGGCGGGCACCGAGACGTGGGCGCGGCCCTGCACGGGGCGCAGCGTCGTCGGCATGGTCCGGTCGTCGCCGCCGGTCGAGGTCAGCACCAGTTCGGCCTTGGAGGGCGCCGTGGCGGCCGAGGTGACGATGTCGAGGCGCAGCTCCGTCCTGGAGCCGGGGGTGCGCAGGACCGGGCGGCCCTCCAGGTACGCGGCCAGCTTCTTGGCGCGGCGGGCGACGTCCAGCGTCAGGTTGCCGTGCGGGTCCGTGAAGTACGGGATCACGGCACGGGCGGGAGAACCCAGCGAGGCGGGCAGGCACGCCGCGTCGACCTCGGGGGCGCGGTCCGCGCCGAGCCGGGCCTTGCGGACGACGCCGAGCCCGCGCAGCGGCACCCAGATGTCCCAGAAACCGCGCGAGACGCGGCCGCGGCCCTTGACGCCCTCGGAGGTGACGTGGCCGTAGCCGCTCAGGAAGACCTCGAAGACACCGTCGGAGATCTCCCTGACCTCCGAGGTGAACTTCGCGGGGCAGGGCCACTCGACGGCGGTCTCGCGGTTGCGCAGCGAGATCTCCGCCATGTAGCCGTCCAGGTCGTCCTCGACGTCCAGCAGCTCTCCGGCCGGCAGCAGGTCCGCGGTGAGGTCCGGGTGCAGGTGGAGGCGGCCGCCCCGGCGCACCAGGGTGACGGGCGCCTGGTCGTCGCCGTGGACGAGCCGGCCGGTGACGTCGATCCTGATCCGGCCGTCCGGCTGCCACGCGAGCTTCTCGAGGCGGGCGGTCGCCTTGATGGAGGCGGCCAGGCGGGCGATGCGGAGCAGTCCCTGGCGGTCGTCGTTGCGCAGCAGGGTGGAGCGGAGCCGCTGGATCGGGCCCAGCCCGTCGTGCACGCCGTCGTGCATGAAGTCCGCGGCCAGCGGCCGGACCGCGTCGATCATCTCGTCCCGGTACTCCGGTGTGTACTTCTGCACAGCGGGCTCACTGAGACGCGACAACATCTCCACACGGTAGAAGCGGCGCAGCAGCAGGTCGCGGAACTCGCCCGGCTCGGTGTTCTCCACGACGACGTCGAGGACTTCGCGGAGATTCCCGTAATAGCCCGACGGGATGATCTTCGCGGAGCCGGCGTTCTGGCCGTCGTCGCGCCGCGAGTAGTAGTAGCAGGTGTAACTGCCGAGAATGGAGACGACCTTCGCCGGGAAATACGCCTGCATCATGTACAGCTGGTCCTCGAGGCGGCGCTTGCCCTCGGGATAGGCGATGTTGTTCTCGCGCAGGAATTCCGTCCGGAACATCTTGTGCGGGGTCAGGCTGTCGTACAGCGGAGCGTCGCGCAGGGAGCACTTCTCGCGGTTGACCTTGAAGACGCCGTGCGGGACGCCGCGGAAGTTGCTGGCCACCTTGCCGATGACGATGTCCGAGCCGTTGCGGTGCCCCATGGCGTAGAGGCGCTGCAGCGCTTCGGAGGCGAGATAGTCGTCCTGGTCGAGGAATTGGACGTACTCGCCCTTGGCTTCCGCCACGCCGATGTTGCGAGGCTTGCCCGGCCAGCCCGAATTGGGGATGGTGATCACACGGAAGTGCGCGTGCTCGGTGGCAAGCTTTTCGAGCCGCTCGCGTGTGTCGTCGGTCGAACCGTCATTGACGAACAGCACTTCGAATTCGCTTGCGGGGAGGGTCTGACGCAGCAAGGAATCGATGGCGGGGTCGATGTACTTTCCCGGGTTGTACACCGGGATGATGACGCTGACTTTGACTGACACAACTGTGTCCCATCTCTTGTGGGAACCCTGAACGCGAAGGCGGTGTCGGGATCGGAGACCGATTGAGGGCGAGGGTCGCCGCCCGGAAGCACCTTAGCGGTTGTGGCGGATCGAACAGTTCGGACCGGCCGTGATGTCATGTACGGTGCACCAGAGGTCCGGGCCCGGGGGGGAGCCTTTCCCGCGCGGCCAAGTGGCGTACGCAGTGGTGGCTTTGTGCCCGTGCGGCGTTGCTTTCGCACGTGCCTCGCGGACCGGGACGGCAGGCCGGTCCGTCGCTTCTTCGGTTAGAGGTGCCGTCATCACACGTACGCGTACTGCGGTCGGCCGGATCGCATGGTCCCAGGGATCGGTCGCCGACTGCTTCAAGGGCCGGAACAACAGTCTCGGATTCATCCGGCTGTGTCTGGCCTCCGCCGTCGTCGTCTCGCACGCCAGCGTGCTGGGATTCGGGGACAAGGAGTTCGGTCACTGGTTCAGCCACGGGCAGACCGACCTCGGCAAGGTCTCCGTCTACGGCTTCTTCGTCCTGTCGGGCATCCTCGTGACCCGCAGTGGCAACCGGCTCCCCCTGGGCCGCTTCCTCTGGCACCGCGCCCTGCGCCTGCTGCCGGGTCTCTGGGTCTGTCTCGCGGTGACCGCGTTCGCCATCGCGCCCTTCCTCTACTGGCGCCAGCAGGGGAGCCTGGACGGTTTCTGGGGCCACGCCAGGGGACCCGTCGACTACATGGAGTCGAACTGGGCCATCGCGCCCCGCCAGAACGACGTGTCCGGGGTCATCGCCCACTCCGCGGGATCCGGTCTGGCGCACAGCCCCAGCATCGACGCCGCGCTGTGGTCGCTCCGCTACGAGGTGCTCTGCTACTTCGGCGTGGCCCTGCTCGCCGTGACGGGCGTCCTCGCCCGGGCCCGCCGGGTCGTGCTCGTGGTGACCGCGGTCCTCGGGTTCCTCGTGATCGACCCGGCTCTGGCGACCCCGTTCTGGGCGGGCTTCTCCGACTCCTCGTACGCGACGAGCTTCGAGATCTTCACCGTGATGGGCAAGTTCGACCCGGACGTCCTCATCTACCTCGGCTTCGCCTTCGCCATCGGTGCCCTGATCGAGATGTACCGGGAGCGTGTCCCGGTCAGCGACCCGCTGGGCGTCCTCGCGGTCCTCGTGCTCCTCGGCAGCATCCACTACGGGTACTTCTTCGTCGTCGGCATCCCCGCCTTCGCCTACCTGCTGCTCTGGCTCGCCATCCGGCTCCCCGGGCCGTTCCGCCGCATCGGGGCCCGCAACGACCTCTCCTACGGCGTCTACATCTACGGTTTCGCCATCCAGCAGTCGCTGACGGCCGTCGGCTTCGCGCGCTGGGGCTTCTGGCCCTACCTCGCGATGTCGCTCGCCGGCACGCTGGCGGCCGCGGCGCTCTCCTGGCACCTGGTCGAGAAGCCCGCGATGCGGCTCAAGGACATCGGCCGCAAGCGCACCGCCCCCACCGCCCCGCCGGCGGCCCAGCCCGCTCCCTTCGGGGAGCCGGAAGCCGCTGCCGGGGACTCCGGGCAGGACCGGACCCTCGCGGACAGCGGCAGCCGGACGGGCTGATCTCCCAGCCCGGACCGTCCCGCCCCGGACCACCCCGTACGCACCGCCCCAGGACGCCCCGGCCGCCACGGCCGGGGCGGCCTCGGGCTCCGGAGCGCACGAGCGGCGACCGCCTCTACCACTCCGCGTCCATGGGGCGGAACAGCGGTGCGGCCGCCACCCCGGCTGACATAGATTCGCCCCTGTGACATCGGCAGCGGAGACAGTGGCAAGACAACGGGTGACCGAGGCCCGCAGGATCGTCGTCAAGGTGGGCTCCTCCTCGCTCACCACCGCCGTGGGCGGACTCGACGCCGACCGGGTGGACGCCCTCGTGGACGTCCTCGCCAAGGTCCGCGGCGGCGGTGAGCGGGAGATAGTCCTCGTCTCCAGCGGCGCCATCGCTGCCGGACTCGCCCCGCTGGGCCTGCACCGCAGACCGAAGGACCTCGCCCGCCAGCAGGCGGCGGCCAGCGTCGGCCAGGGGCTGCTCGTGGCCCGCTACACGGCGTCCTTCGCCCGCTACGGCGTACGCGTCGGCCAGGTGCTGCTCACGACCGACGACACCAGCCGCCGCGCCCACTACCGCAACGCCTACCGCACCCTCGACCAGCTGCTGGAGATGGGTGCCCTGCCCGTCGTCAACGAGAACGACACCGTCGCCACGGACGAGATCCGCTTCGGCGACAACGACCGTCTGGCCGCCCTCGTCGCCCACCTCGTCCACGCCGACCTGCTGGTCCTCCTCTCCGACGTGGACGGGGTCTACGACGGCGACCCCAGCACACCCGGCACCTCGCGCATCGCCGAGATCACCGGCCCCCAGGACCTGGCGGGCGTCGCGATCGGCAGCGCGGGCAAAGCGGGCGTCGGCACCGGAGGCATGGTCACCAAGGTGGAGGCGGCCCGGATCGCCACCGCCGCAGGCATCCCCGTCGTCCTCACCTCGGCCTGGCACGCCGCCGACGCCCTCGCCGGACGGGACACCGGAACCTTCTTCCACCCCACCGGCCGCCGCTCGGCCGACCGCCTCCTCTGGCTGGCCCACGCCTCGGCCCCGCAGGGCGCGCTCGTCCTCGACGAGGGAGCCGTCCGGGCCGTCGTCGAACGCCGTACCTCCCTGCTGCCCGCGGGCATCTCGGCCGTGCACGGCGACTTCACGGCCGGGGACCCGGTCGAACTGCGCGACCCGGCCGGACGGGCCGTGGCGCGCGGCCTGGTCAACTTCGACGCCAAGGAGATCCCCCAGCTCCTCGGCCGCTCCACGCACGAGCTGGCCCGGGAACTCGGTCCGGCCTACGAACGCGAGGTCGTACACAGGGACGACCTCGTCGTCCTCGTGCCCCCCTCGGCCCCCTGAATCGGCTGAAACTCCGTGCTCCCGGCGGAGAGCTTCACCAAAACCGCCCCAAGCCCGCCCTCGGGCTGGTCAACTTTGTAGCGGGGGTACGCAGGGGACAGCACAGCACCACATCCACAGGAGGCCGCCGGTGAGACGAGCGCGCCCGGGGGCGCCGCCCCGAGGAACGGGCACCCGCGCACTGACCAGCGTGGGGGCGGGAACCGGCTTCGACCGGAGCCCGCCCGCCGACCGCGGGAGCGACCGGGCCGAGGACCGCACCACCGGCCACGAGCCGGGGGCGGTGAAGGGGGAGACCGCACAGTCCCGGCTGTGGCACATCACGCTCTGCGTCTCCGGGGCCCAGACGCCCCTGGGGGAGATCAGACGCGGCCTGGAACAACTGGCCCACGACCATCCCTTCCTGCTGACCAGCCGGTACGCGAACGACCACGCGGAGATCCGGTACTGGGAGGAGGCGCGGGACCTGCACGACGCGGCCGCCGTCGCCCTGCGGCTCTGGGGCGAGCACCGCTCCACGGCTCAACTGCCGCCGTGGGAGATCGTCGGCCTCGAGGTCATCGACCGGGAGACCTACCACCAGCGCGTCGCCGAGGGGTACGGCCCGCCGCCCGCCGCGCCGGTGGGCGTCCACCCGTACTGAGCGGGAGGGGCCCGTCCGTCACGGACCGTCGCGGAACACCGTGGAACACCGCACGGGACCGCCCGCCGGGCTCCGGGGGGCAGGGCAGGAAGGCTGCGCGGGCACTGCCCGGCGTGTCCCGCGGACGCGGTCCCGCCGGGCCCGGCGGCCGCGCTCCGGCCAGGGTGTCTCGCATCACGGGATACGGGCCGTATGTCCGCGGGCCGCGCACTACCCTGCGGGCATGACCACGCTCTCGCCGTACGACAACATGTCCCCGGTCGCGCAGGCCGCCTACCGGGCGCGCGCTGCCGCCGCCGACATCGCGCCGCTCCCGCGCGCCGCCAAGGACGACGCTCTGCTCGCCGTCGCCGACGCGCTGGAGGTGCGGGCGGGCGAAATCGTCGGGGCCAACGCCGAGGACGTCGAGCGCGCCCGGGCCGCCGGCACCGCCGAATCGGTGGTCGACCGGCTCACGCTCACCCCCGAACGCATCCGCGCCATCGCCGCCGACGTGCGCCAGGTGGCCTCCCTGCCCGACCCGGTCGGCGAGGTCGTGCGCGGTTCCACCCTCCCCAACGGCATCGACCTGCGCCAGGTCCGCGTGCCCCTCGGAGTGGTCGGGATCATCTACGAGGCCCGCCCCAACGTCACCGTCGACGCCGCGGTCCTCTGCCTCAAGTCCGGCAACGCCGTCCTGCTGCGCGGCTCCTCGTCCGCCTACGCCTCCAACTCCGCCCTCGTCCGCGTGGTGCGCGACGCGGTCGGCGGAGCCGGGCTGCCGGCCGACGCGGTGCAGCTGGTCCCCGGGGAGAGCCACGACTCCGTCCGCGAGCTCATGCGGGCCCGGGGCCTGGTGGACGTGCTGATCCCGCGCGGCGGCGCCGGACTGATCCGCCGGGTCGTCGAGGAGTCCACCGTCCCCGTCATCGAGACCGGAACCGGCAACTGCCACGTCTACGTGGACGCCCGGACCGACCTGGCGATGGCCGTCGACATCCTGGTCAACTCCAAGGCGCAGCGCCCGAGCGTCTGCAACTCCGCCGAGACGCTCCTCGTGCACCGGGACGTCGCCGACCAGTTCCTGCCGCTCGCGCTGGACGCCCTGGCCGCGGCCGGGGTGACGGTCCACGGCGACGAGCGCGTCCTGACGTACGCCGAGGGGTCCAAGGCGACCGTCGTGCCGGCCACCGCCGAGGACTGGGAGACGGAGTACCTCTCCTACGACATCGCCGCCGCCGTGGTGGACTCGCTGGACGCCGCGGTGGCGCACATCCGGCTCTGGTCCTCCGGCCACACCGAGGCGATCGTGACCACCTCCCAGGCCGCGGCGCGCCGGTTCACCCAGTTGGTCGACTCGACCACGGTCGCCGTCAACGCCTCCACCCGCTTCACCGACGGCGGGCAGTTCGGGTTCGGCGCGGAGATCGGCATCTCCACCCAGAAGCTGCACGCCCGGGGCCCGATGGGGCTGCCGGAACTGACCACCACCAAGTACATCGTCACCGGCGACGGTCACACACGGTAGCCGGACGGGCCCGTCGGGTCGGGGAGAGTTCCGCCGTCTCCCTGACCGGACCGCCCCGACGCGGTTACGCTGAATCCCGTGGACGACGCGGGGGGCAGGCCGTCTCAGGACGGAGGGGAGCCCGACGACGACCGCGGGGGCGCGGACGAGGACTTCGCCACCGTGGTGTTCGACGAGGAGTTCGTACGGGCCGCGAGGATCCACGAGCCCACCGCCGTGGAACGGCTGGTCGCCGCCGCCGAAGCGCGCGCGGAAGCCGAGGCGGCCCGGTCCCGCCCGGCGGGCACCGCCCGGGACGGCGATCCGTACGACCGCCACCGCCCCGGCCGCGAGTACGCCGGCGGGCGCACCCCCCACGACCCGGACGACGTCGACTACGACCCCGACGGCGGTGACGTCGCGGCGGGCCCGTACGGCCCGCACGGCGGCGCCCTGCGCCCCTACCGGGGCTCCGCGCGCTGGCACCGGCCGGTCGCCTGGCTCCTGGCGCTGCTGATGGGGATCGGGATGATCGCGCTCGCGTTCAGCGCGGTCTACCGAGGTTCCCCGGCCGACAACCAGGACCACCTGCCGCCCACGACCAGCGGTGTCGACGCGACCACGGAGCCGACGGCCGGCGGGGCGGACGCGGCGGTTCCCCCTGCGGCCACGGAGCCTTTGGGCACCGCCGACCGGGCGGAGGACGCCGCGACGGCGCCGTGACCGGCGGACGGGCGGGAAGCGTCCGGGACGGCCGGTGCGCTGTCCGCCCTCCCGCACGCGCCCTGAACGCCGTTCCCCGCGGGCTCCCACTCCCCGGCCCGTACGGGCGTCACCCACCCGGCCGTGTCGCGGCGTAGCGCCCAGTCGTGCGAACTCCGCGGTCGGCCGCCGCCACCGCGTTTACGCGAGGCGCAATCGACCTACCCTCACAGTGTGACCCCTCTTCCGGAGGGGGCTTCTCGCTGCCCTCGGCCGCTCGGCCGGGCAGACCGTTGCGCACCGACCCCGTGCCGGTGGTGTGGAGACCGGGAGAAGTCGTGGCAGGTCGCGAAGGTCCACCGGAAGAGCCCCCCGAGAGCCCCGCGGGGGACGAGGACGAGTACCGCTCGCTCGTCTTCGACGAGTCCTTCGTCCGAGCCGCCCGACTCCAGGAGTTCTCGGCCCAGGAGCGGATGGGCGAGCACGCCCGTGCCGTCCGCTCCGTGCCGCGACGCTCCCCGCACCGGGGCCCCGGCCTCGCCGCCGTCCTCATCGTGCTCGTCGCGCTCGCCTTCGCCTCCGCCGTGTACATCGGGTTCCGCCAGCCGCTGCTGCCCACCGCCGTCTCCGGCCGGCCCGAACCGCTCGAGGCCACCGTCGTGCCGCTCGCCCCGCGCGGAGCCGTACCGGGAGGGTCCCCCCGGGAACTCGTCGAGCAGGGGCCGGCCGCGCACTTCCGCGTCGGAGCGGCCGGGATCAACCTGCCGGCGGTCCGGCGGACCGAGAACTTCTCCGGCAGCGAGATCATGGCGGCCCTCGCCACGGCCAAGGACTTCCTGGTGGAGTCCGCACTGGACCCCCAGGTGCTCGGCGGGAAGCAGAACGGGACGGTCAGGGCGCTGCTCGACCCGGACCAGGCCGCGGAGTTCGACCTGAGCATGGACGCCCCGGCCGGGGACGGCAGGCTCCCGGCGGCCGGCTGGCTGGTGCGCTTCGACCCCGCCCGCACCGAACTCGCCGACCCCGCGATCCGGGTCGACGGCACGCTCGCGTACTCCCAGGCGGACGCGGGCACCCTGGAGGTCGTCGCCGACCACACCTACACCTACACCGTGCGCCCGGCCGTCGACGGCCCCCGGCGGGCGGACGGAGCCTCGTTGTTCACCGTGCGACGGCTGCTGCGCCTCCGCTTCGACCGGGAGGACCTGCGGCTGCACCGGCTGGAGCTGCGGACCGCGTACGTACAGGCGGGACCGCAGTCCTGTTCCTCGGGGACCGCCCCGGCGCTGCGCCCGCTGTTCGCCGGGGAGCGCGCTGACTCCGCCGGACCCCGGGGCACCGATCCGTACACGACGGGGACGCCCCGGGGCGGGCTCTGCGGAACCCTGGAACTCACTCCTGCGCTCGGTCAGGCCCCTCCTGCTCCGACGCTGTCGGGCCCTTCGCGGGGCCCGAGCCGGCCGTAGGGCCGCCCGAGGCGTCCGCCGCGCTGTCCTTCGCCTGGCCGGCGCCCGTGAACCGGTCGCGGAGCCTGCCGCCGAGGTCCCCGGCGCCTCCGGCTATGTCGCCGACGAGCTTGAACAGCGGGTCCCCGCTGGTGCGCACGGCATCGGCGTAGTGCGCGGCGGACTCACGGAAGGAGTCCGTCACCGAGGCATCCTTGTCGTCCTCGCGGCGCGGGTAGTGACCGTCCATGATGCGCTGGTGGTCCCGGGTCCCGGCCCAGCTCTTCAGTTCGGCCGCGCGGACGGTGGTGAAGGGGTGTGAACGGGGGAGCACGTTGAGGATCTTGAGCACCGAGTCGCGCAGGTCGCCCGCCTTCTCGTACTCCTCGGCCTGGGCGAGGAAGGCGTCGACGTTCATCTCGTGGAGGTGGTTGCCGCCGGCGATCTTCATCAGGCCGCGCATGGACGCCTGGAGGTCCTGCCCCACCAGCAGCCCGGCCCGGTCGGCGGAGAGCTCCGACTTGCGGAACCATTCGCGCAGCGCCGTCACGATGGCCAGCACGGCCACATTGCCCAGCGGTATCCAGGCCACCTTCGTCGCCAGGCCCGTCAGGAAGAGCAGCACCGTGCGGTACACGGCGTGGCCGGAGAGGGCGTGTCCCACCTCGTGGCCCACCACGGCCCGCATCTCCTCCTCGTCCAGCAGTTCCACCAGACCGGTGGTCACCACGATGATCGGCTCGTCGAGCCCGATGCACATGGCGTTGGGCCGGGGATCCTGCGTGACGTACATCGCCGGTACCTTCGGCAGGTCCAGGACGTAGCAGGCGTCGCGCAGCATGGTGTGGAGGTGGGCGAACTGCTCGTCGCCGACCCGCACCGAGTCGGAGAGGTAGAGCAGCCGCAGGCTCCGCTCCGGCAGCAGGCCGCTGAGCGTCTTGAAGACGGTGTCGAACCCGGACAGCTTCCGCAGGGCCACCAGGGCCGAGCGGTCCGCCGGGTGTTCGTAGGCCCGGGAGGAGATTCCCGGGAACCGCCTGCGCCGCCTGCTGGGTTCGTTGGTGCGGGTGTCGCCGTTCATCTGTTCCCCCTGTTGCGTACGGGACGCCGCCCGTCCCCCTGGCACGGGCCAGCCTAGGTGCTGGCGCTACGGTGTGCGGGGGGCTGTGGACAACTATGAGGAGCACCCGGAATGCCGCACACCGCCGAACTGCTTGCAGCCGCCGCCGAGGGCCAGGGACCGGGTGACACCGTGCGGATCGTGCTGCTCGTCTCCCTCGTCGGAGCAGCCCTGATGGCCTGGTTCCTGCTGCGCGGTTACCGCAACGACGACTCCAACGACTGAGTCGCCGTGAGCGTGCCCGGCGGACCCGCATACGATGTGCCCGACGTCTTCCTTCCGACTCCCGATCGATAGGTCCTGCCGAAGATGAGCCTCACGAGCACCGCCCACCAGCTGGTCCTTCTCGCCTCCGAGGGCGGCGAGGGCGGCAACCACGAAAGCCTCAACCCCTATCTGACCGGTGGCGGTGCCTTCGTCGCCCTGCTGCTTCTGCTCTTCGTCACCACCCGTTTCAACCGCGACCGCTGAGCGGTGACGCCGTGCCAGTAGGGTCTGCACGCATGGGAGAGCAGGAAGTGCCTACCGGTCGCGGCCGGCGCCGAATCGGCGTCATGGGCGGGACGTTCGACCCGATCCATCACGGACACCTGGTGGCGGCCAGTGAAGTGGCCGCCCAGTTCCACCTGGACGAGGTCGTCTTCGTGCCGACCGGGCAGCCGTGGCAGAAGAGCCACAAAGAGGTCTCGCCGGCCGAGGACCGCTACCTGATGACGGTCATCGCCACCGCGTCGAACCCGCAGTTCTCGGTGAGCCGCAGCGACATCGACCGCGGAGGGCCGACCTACACGATCGACACCCTGCGCGACCTGCGGGAAACGCACGGGGACGCGGATCTCTTCTTCATCACCGGCGCCGACGCGTTGTCCCAGATCCTCACCTGGCGAAACGCCGAGGAGCTCTTCTCGCTCTCCCACTTCATCGGCGTGACCCGGCCGGGCCATGTGCTCACCGACGCGGGACTGCCCGAAGGCGGTGTCTCCCTCGTGGAGGTTCCGGCCCTGGCCATCTCGTCGACGGACTGCCGGTGGAGGGTCGCACAGGGCGATCCGGTCTGGTACCTGGTGCCCGACGGTGTGGTCCGCTACATCGACAAACGCCAGCTGTACCGGGGCGAATGAGCCACGGAGAGGGGCACCGGTGGTGAACGACCGACAGAACCCGTACGACCCGTACGGACAACAGCCGCAGATCATCGGCTACGACGCCTACGGCCAGCCGGTGTACCAGCAGCCGGAAGCGCAGAGCCACGACCCGTACACCCCGCAGGACCCCTACGCCTACGGGCAGCCGACGCAGGGTCAGCAGGACGGCACGGGCCAGGGGTACGGCTACGACCCGTACGCCCAGCAACCACCCCAGCAGCATCAGCCTTCCCCGCTGTACGACCCCTACACCGGCCACCCCGCACAGGGTCAGCCGCAGGGCGACGCGCAGGGTTACGGCTACGGGGGAGGCTATGGCTACGACACCGGGCAGCAGCCCGTCGTGGCCGACACCACCGCCCAGCAGTGGAACGTCCCCCAGCAGACGGCTCCGCAGCCCGCTCCCCAGCCGGCCGCCCCCGCGCGGGCGGCCGAACCGGATCCCGTCGTCCCGGAACAGCGCCGGTCCCCGCAGGACGACGACCGGGGCGGGCAGTTCTCCTTCATCGAAGAGCCGAACGAGGACTCCGAGGACGTCATCGACTGGCTGGCCTTCACCGAGAGCCGCAGCGAGCGGCGCGAGGAGGCCCGGCGCAAGGGCCGCAACCGGCTGATCGGGCTGATCGTCCTCGTGGCGCTCGTCCTCGTGGCCGGGGTCGGCTACCTCTGGTCCGCCGGAAAGCTGCCCGGCTCGTCCGGTCCGGACGCGGACGCCCCCACGGCGAGCGGTCCGCAGCAGCGTGACGTCATCGTCGTGCACCTGCACAACACCAAGGGCGGCGGGACGTCCACCGCCCTGCTGGTGGACAACGTGACCACGAAGAAGGGCACCACCGTCCTGCTGCCCAACTCGCTCGCGGTCGCCAACGACGACGGCACCACCACCACGCTCGGCGAGTCGGTGGAGGACGACGGCAGCACCGGAACCCGCGAGGCGATCGACACGCTCCTCGGCACGAAGATCAGCGGCACCTGGCGGCTGGACACCCCGTACCTGGAGAACCTGGTCGAACTGGTCGGCAACATCGAGGTCGACACCGACACCGACGTCCCGGACACCAAGAAGGGCGCCGCGCCCGTCGTCCGCAAGGGCCGGGCGCAGACCCTCAGCGGCACGATGGCCGTGGCGTACGCCACGTACCGGGCCAAGGGCGAACCGGAGGCCACGCAGCTGACGCGCTTCGGCCAGGTGCTGCGCGGAGTGCTGCGCAAGCTCTCCGAGGACCCGAAGGCGGCCACGGTCACGGTGCAGACACTGGCCCAGATCCTCGACCCGTCGCTCCCCGAGGCCGACCTCGGCGCCTCGCTGGCGAAGCTCGCCGGGCACGCGAAGGTCGGGGACTACACCACCGAGGTCCTGCCGGTGCAGGGCGACGGCACCCTGAGCGACGCGACCGGGAAGAGCGTGGTCAAGGACGTCCTGGGCGGTGCGGTGCGCGCCCCCGACAAGGACGCCGCCGTCCGCGTCGGCGTGAAGAACGCCTACGGGGACACGGACGCCCTCGACGCGGCGCGGGTGGTGCTGGTGAACGGCGGATACTCCTTCGTCGACGCCGGCAAGGCGGAGACCACGTCCGCCTCGCAGATCGTCTACGGCGCGGCCGAGGACAAGGCGAAGGCGGTGGAGGTCGCCAAGACCCTCGGCCTGCCGGAGAGCGTCGTGACCCAGGGGGAGGCGGCCGCGAACGCGGACGTCTCGGTGGTGCTCGGCCAGGACTACGACTTCAGGACGTCCTGATCACGCCGGGGCCCACCCTCCGGACCGGCCCGCGAGGGCCCTCCCGCCGAAGCGGCGGGAGGGCCCTCGCGGCGCGCCCGGCAGTTCCCCGTCGGCACGGTCGGCTGTCCGTGAGACCCTAAGGAAGAGTCCCGCGATTTCTGGCGGGCGCGCGACGACCGCGGCGCAACCGCGCCGCCCGGTCCGCGCGCCGATCCGCCAGGGACGACGGAACAGCTTCCACAGGGACTGCCCCGCCCGCCGACGAAAGCCTGCATGTGACCGCCACGGACCGCTCCATCGAGCTCATCAACGCCGCCGCCCAGGCGGCGGCCGACCGGCTCGCGCACGACATCATCGCCTACGACGTCAGTGACGTCCTGTCGATCACCGACGCCTTCCTTGTGGCCTCGGCCCCCAACGACCGCCAGGTCAAGTCGATCGTCGACGAGATCGAGGAGCGGCTCCAGAAGGAGCTCGGTGCCAAGCCGGTGCGCCGCGAGGGCGACCGCGACGCCCGCTGGATCCTGCTCGACTACGTCGACATCGTCATCCACGTCCAGCACAGCGAGGAGCGCGTCTTCTACGCGCTGGAGCGCCTGTGGAAGGACTGCCCCGAGATCGCGCTCCCCGAGGACGCCGTGAAGACCCTCGGCAAGGCCGAGGAGCACGCCCGGCTCAACGGCACCGCGGAAGGTGACGCGAGCTGAACGGCAACGGCAGCGGTCGGGGCCGCCGAGTAGTCCTCTGGCGGCACGGCCAGACGGCGTGGAACCTGGAGCGCCGCTTCCAGGGCTCCACCGACATCGAGTTGACCGAGACGGGAATCGGGCAGGCCCGCCGGGCCGCCCGCCTTCTCGTGTCCCTCAAGCCCGACGCCGTCGTCGCCTCCGATCTGCGGCGTGCGGCGGCCACGGCCGCCGAGCTGTCCGCCGTGACGGGCCTCACGGTCACCCACGACGCGGGACTGCGCGAGACCTACGCCGGAGCATGGCAAGGGCTCACGCACGACGAGATCATCAGCCGGTACGGCGACCAGTACGCCGCCTGGAAGCGGGGCGAACCCGTGCGCCGCGGTGGCGGCGAGCTGGAGACCGAGGTGGCCGACCGCGCCGCCCCGGTCGTGCTGGAGCACGCCGACAGGCTCCCGGACGGCGGCACGCTCGTCGTGGTCAGCCACGGGGGCACCATCCGGACGACGATCGGCCGGCTGCTCGGACTGGAGTCCCACCACTGGGAGGGCCTCGGCGGACTCAGCAACTGCTGCTGGTCGGTCCTGGGGGAGGGCGCGCGCGGCTGGCGCCTGCTGGAGCACAACGCCGGAACCCTGCCCGAACCGGTGCTGGGCGACGACACCTGAGAGGCCGCCCGGCGTCCCGGAGAACGCATCCGGGAGGGCGGCACCGGCCGGATTTCACTTTCCGGCTGGTCACAGGCTAGAGTTCTTCTTGTTCGCAGCGCGGAAAACACCGGAACGGTGGAGAAGCGGAGCAGGACGGCGAACAGCGGGGCTATAGCTCAGTTGGTAGAGCGCCTGCATGGCATGCAGGAGGTCAGGAGTTCAATTCTCCTTAGCTCCACAGAAGATCCAAGAAGATCCCGTCCCCCTGGGGGCGGGATCTTCTGCGTGTCGGCCCCACGTCGGCGCTCGCTCCGGTGTGCGAACCGCGGGCGACGGAGGCGGGCTCCGCCGCCCCACGCCCGGGCCCTCGCGCTGACGCGGCGTCAGTCGTCCGTCGGACGTGGTTCGGCGAGCCGCCCCTCTTGCGGCGGCATGGCAGAATCGGAGCGCCGGAGGGGGCGACGGACCGATCGGGAGGGAGCACGATGCCTGCGAGCCGCGTGCGGATCCCCGGTCCGCCCTGGGTGTCCGACGTCCCAGCTCCGCGCGCACGTCCCGTAGTTACCGTGATTCCCGAACACAGGTCCGGTCCCGGCTGCCCGTCCCGCGGTTCCTCCCAGGTGGCACACGCCCCGGGGTGCAGGGGAATCCGTCGCGCACGCACGGCCAGCGGCCACAGCTGGAGCTGACTGCATGGGTGCGCACAGGCGGAAATGCGACTGGTGCGGCAGCGGTACGCCCATCGTCAGGGACATGGATCCGATCAACGCGGACTACCAGTACTGGTGCGAGGAGTGCGCGCGGGCGCTGATCATAAAAGGCGACCCCATCGAGACGTACCGCGAGTTGGAGGGGGAGCCGATCTACGGGCGGCTCCTGGAAGAACACTGCACCCTCAAGCGGTTCTACTCCTTCGCCACGGCGTGAAGACCGGGAGCGCGAAGCGGGAGGATCCGGGTCATGGCGGTCCGGTCCGGAATGGATTTGGGGACCACCGGGAAGGCCGTGTAATGTTCTCGATGTCGCCAAGGGAAACCGGACGGCGGCGCAACACGGGGCTATAGCTCAGTTGGTAGAGCGCCTGCATGGCATGCAGGAGGTCAGGAGTTCAATTCTCCTTAGCTCCACGGTGAAGAAGAAGGCGGATCATCCGAATCGGATGGTCCGCCTTCCTCGTTCTCCACCCCTTCCCCGCTCGCGGGGGCCGTCCGGGGAGCGGTCGCTCCCCGAGTCGCTCCGGCTCCGTGCGGTACCCTGACGCCATGCGTGCCGTACGCCTTCTGCTTAGCGAGCCGCGCTGATCACTCCCGACCGGTGAGAACGCCTGGTCGGACTCGGCGCGGCGTCCCCTCCTGTGCGAGGGGATTTTTCGTTTCCACAGACGCGCGTCCTTCGACGTGGGCGACGCCGGCAGATGACGATCGATGGAGCTTTGAGGATCATGAGCGAGACGAATTCCGCAGCCGAGACGGTTGCGCCGCACCGCTACACGGCGGCCATGGCCGCCGACATCGAGGCACGCTGGCAGGACTTCTGGGACGCCGAGGGGACCTACGAGGCGCCCAACCCGTCCGGTGACCTGGCGGGCGACCCGGAGCTGGCCGCCAAGCCCAAGAAGTTCATCATGGACATGTTCCCGTACCCCTCGGGCGCGGGACTGCACGTCGGTCACCCGCTGGGTTACATCGCCACCGACGTCTACGCCCGCCACCAGCGGATGTCCGGCCACAACGTCCTGCACACGCTGGGCTTCGACGCGTTCGGCCTGCCCGCCGAGCAGTACGCCGTGCAGACCGGGACGCACCCCCGGATCTCCACCGAGGCGAACATGGAGAACATGCGGGTCCAGCTGCGCCGGCTGGGACTGGGCCACGACAAGCGCCGCTCGTTCGCCACGATCGACGCGGAGTACTACAAGTGGACCCAGTGGATCTTCCTGCAGATCTTCGACTCCTGGTACGACACGGACGCCGACAAGGCCCGTCCCATCGCCGAACTGGTCTCGCGGTTCGAGAACGGTGAGCGGCCCACGCCGGACGGCCGCGCCTGGTCGGACCTGTCCGCCGTCGAGCGCGCCGACCTGCTGAGCGAGTACCGCCTGGCGTACGCCTCCGAGGCGCCCGTCAACTGGTCGCCCGGCCTGGGCACCGTCCTGGCCAACGAGGAGGTGACCGCCGACGGACGCTCCGAGCGCGGCAACTTCCCGGTCTTCAAGTCCAAGCTGCGCCAGTGGAACATGCGCATCACCGCCTACGCCGACCGCCTGCTGAACGACCTGGACGGCCTGGACTGGCCCGACGCCATCAAGCTGCAGCAGCGCAACTGGATCGGCCGCTCCGAGGGCGCGCGCGTCGACTTCCCGGTCGACGGCGCCGGCGCCGTCACCGTCTTCACCACCCGGCAGGACACCCTGTTCGGTGCCACCTACATGGTGCTGGCACCCGAGCACGAGCTGATCGAGCGGATCATCCCGGCCACCTGGCCCGAGGGCACCCACCCGGTCTGGACCGGCGGCCACGCCACCCCCGCCGAGGCCGTCACCGCCTACCGCAAGCAGGCCGCGGCCAAGTCCGACGTCGAGCGGCAGGCCGAGGCGAAGGACAAGACCGGCGTCTTCACCGGCGCGTACGCGACCAACCCGGTCAGCGGCGACCGGGTCCCCGTCTTCATCGCCGACTACGTGCTGATGGGCTACGGAACCGGCGCGATCATGGCCGTACCCGCGCACGACACCCGCGACTTCGCGTTCGCCCGCGCCTTCGAGCTGCCGATGCGCTGCGTCGTCGAGCCCTCGGACGGCCGCGGCACCGACACCACCACGTGGGACGACGCCTTCTCCTCGTACGAGGCGAAGCTGGTCAACTCCTCGAACGACCGGATCTCCCTCGACGGCCTGGGCGTGGCCGACGCCAAGGCGAAGATCACCGAGTGGCTGGACGAGCACGGCGTCGGCGAGGGCACCGTGAACTTCCGGCTGCGCGACTGGCTGTTCAGCCGCCAGCGCTACTGGGGCGAGCCCTTCCCGATCGTCTACGACGAGGACGGCATCGCCCACCCGCTGCCCGAGTCGATGCTGCCGCTGGAACTGCCGGAGGTCGAGGACTACTCGCCGCGCACCTTCGACCCGGACGACGCCGACACCAAGCCGGAGCCCCCGCTGTCGCGGAACGCCGACTGGGTCAACGTCACCCTGGACCTGGGCGACGGCAAGGGTCCGCGCCCGTACCGACGCGAGACCAACACCATGCCGAACTGGGCGGGTTCCTGCTGGTACGAGCTGCGCTACCTGGACCCGCACAACGAGTCGGCGCTGGTCGACCCGGCGATCGAGCAGTACTGGATGGGGCCGCGTGAAGACCGGCCTACCGGCGGTGTCGACCTGTACGTCGGCGGCGCCGAGCACGCCGTGCTGCACCTGCTGTACGCGCGTTTCTGGACCAAGGTGCTGCACGACCTGGGCCACATCTCGTCCGCCGAGCCGTTCCACAAGCTGTACAACCAGGGCATGATCCAGGCGTTCGTCTACCGCGATGCCCGGGGCATCCCGGTGCCGGCCGCCGAGGTCGAGGAGCGGGACGGCCAGTTCTTCTTCCAGGGCGAGAAGGTCAGCCGCGTCCTGGGCAAGATGGGCAAGTCCCTGAAGAACGCCGTCACGCCGGACGAGATCTGCGCCGAGTACGGCGCGGACACGCTGCGCCTGTACGAGATGGCGATGGGCCCGCTGGACGTGTCGCGCCCGTGGGACACCCGGGCCGTCGTCGGCCAGTACCGCCTGCTGCAGCGGCTGTGGCGCAACGTCGTCGACGAGGAGACCGGTGAGGTCACCGTCGTGGACACCGAGCCCGGCGAGGACACGCTGCGCGCGCTGCACAAGGCGATCGACGGGGTCGCCCAGGACATGGCCAACATGCGCTTCAACACGGCCATCGCCAAGGTGACCGAGCTGAACAACCACCTGACCAAGACGGGCGGTCCGCTCTCCCGTTCGGTCGCCGAGCGCCTGGTGCTGCTGGTCGCCCCGCTGGCCCCGCACGTCGCCGAGGAGCTGTGGCGCCGTCTGGGCCACACCGAGTCGGTCGTGCACCAGGACTTCCCGGTGGCCGACCCGGCGTACGTCGTCGACGAGACGGTCACCTGCGTCGTCCAGGTCAAGGGCAAGGTCAGGGCCCGTCTGGAGATCTCCCCGTCCGTCACGGAGGCGGAGCTGGAGTCGCTGGCCCTGGCCGACCCCGCCGTCGTCGCCGCCCTGGGCGGAGCCGAGATCCGCAAGGTGATCGTGCGGGCCCCGAAGCTGGTCAACATCGTCCCCGCGTGAGGCGCCCGGGGGTCATTGTCCCCATGTAGGGCGCTCGGGGTCGTCGTCCCGGTGCGAGTTCTGAGGCACCCGGGGCCATCGTCCCCGTGCGAGGCACCCGGGGCCCCGGACCGGCGGCTCGGTGCGGGCGCCGGTCCCTGGGCACCGGGCGCGGGCTCCGGGTGAGCCGCTGTCCCTGGCCGCGGTTCCCGGTTCCGGGGCGACCGGCCCCGGGACCGGTGCCAGGGCTTTCCCCTACGGGCAGGTTGGGGGTTCCGACGGAACCCTCGGCCTGCCCGTTGCGTTTACCGTGGAGAGGGCGGCCGTCACCGGCTGCCCGCCGAGCCATCCCGACCCGATCGACCGCCGACTGCCGAGGGGCGCTCATGGAGACCTTGCTTCTGATCCTGACGCTGCTCTTCGTCGTGTTCGCCGCCCTCGGCGTGTACGTCGGGGTCAAAGCCGTCAAGGCCGCCAAGCGGGGGGTCGACAGGACCCTCACGCAAGCCCGCCGGACGGTCGAGGAGACCGCGCTGCGGGCGAAGAGCTACGGCCAACCCGGGGTGGCGGGCGAGTTGGCGCAGTTGCGGCTCTCCCTGCGCACCGCGATGCGCGCCACCCAGGAGGCACTCGGGACCGACGCGGCCCAGGACGCCTCGCTCTCGGAGTCCCTGGCGCTCTTCCAGCGCCTCAGCGCGCACGGCCGGGAGCTGGACGACGAGCTGAGGCGGCTGGAGCGCGAGCCCGACCGGGCGACGGTCACCACGCTGATGCCCGCGCTGCGGGACCGGACCGGCCGCATCACGCGCTCGGCCGACTCGCTGCGCTGGGCGGCCCGGGACCGGGCCAGGCGGTTCGCCGACGAGGACCTGGACACCCTCAACGCGCAGATCGACGTGGAGGCCGGGGCACTGCGGCACTGGACCGTCGAGGAGCCGGCACCGGGGGCGACGCGGGAGCAGCAGGTGCCGCGGGATCAGCCGTCCCGGGGTTCCCGAGCGCCGGAAGGCGCCGGACCGCGGACGACGGGAGCCGGCAGGGGACCCGAGGCCGCACAGGAACTGCCGGCGTCCGATCCCCGCGCGTGGACCAGCCCGTCGTGGCAGAAGTCCTCCCGTCCGGAGACGACGAACTGAGATCCGGGCGGCGGTCGTTCTTCCCCGACGCGTCCGGTGCGGGCGGCGGAGTGGCAGGATGCGTCCCGCACCGCCCGTAAAAGGGCAGCGGCCCGGGGTCGGGCTGCCGCGCCCGCGCACCGGAAGGTAATCTCCGGCTCATGTCCCGCCATGTCGCGATCGTCACCGATTCAACGGCCTACTTGCCTCCCCGGACGATGGAACGGCACGGCATCACCGCGGTGCCGCTGACCGTCGTCCTCGGCGACCAGGCGCTGGAGGAGGGTACGGAGATCTCCGCCCGCTCGCTCGCGGTGGCCCTCCAGAAGCGCCGCTCGGTGACCACCTCCCGGCCCAGCCCCGAGGTCTTCGCCGAGACCTACCGTGCCGCGGCCGCGGCGGGCGCGACGGGAGTCGTCTCCCTGCACCTGTCGGCGGAGTTCTCCGGGACCTACGACGCCGCTCTGCTGGCGGCGAAGGAGGCCCCGGTGCCGGTGCGCGTGGTGGACACCGGGATGGTCGCCATGGCCCTCGGCTTCTGCGCGCTGGCGGCAGCCGAGGCCGCGGAGGCGGGCGGGGACGTGGACGACGCGGTACGGGCCGCCGAGCGGCGGGCGGCCGCCACCTCCGCCTACTTCTACGTGGACACCCTCGACTACCTCCGCCGGGGCGGCAGGATCGGCGCGGCCCAGGCCCTGTTCGGCTCCGCGCTCGCGGTGAAGCCGCTGCTCCAGCTCGATGACGGCCGGATCGAGTTGCTGGAGAAGGTACGGACGGCCTCCCGGGCCATCGCCCGGCTGGAGGAGATCGTCGCTGAACGCGCCGGTACGGGTGCGGTGGACATCGCGGTACACCACCTCGCGGCCCCGGACCGGGCCGAGCGGCTGGCGGAGCGCCTGCGGCAGCGGGTGCCGGGCCTCGTCGACCTGCACGTCAGCGAGGTAGGTGCGGTCATCGGAGCCCACACGGGGCCGGGCCTGCTCGCCGCGGTGATCTCGCTGCGGTGATCTCGGCGCGGTGAGCCGGGGCGCGGGCGCATCTCCTCCGCTCCGTCCCCGCTCTCGCTCCCTGAAGGGTGACGGAGTTATCCACAATCGGGGGGTTGTCCACGGAAATCGGGGCTGCTCAGCAGGTTCGCGCTCAGCTGCCTAACGTCCTGAGGCATGACTCCTCCTTCGGTTCACCCGCGTCCCTCCTCGTCCGCTCCGGTGCTCGACCGCCCGGCCCTTCCCGCCGCCGACCCGTCGTGGGCCGTCCCCGCTTCGGCCGTTCCCGCCTCCGCGGGCTCCGGTTGTCGCCCCGACGCACCCGCCGCCATGGGCGTCCCCGGTGCACGCGCGGGACGGCGGGCGAGGGGGCGGCCGACCGAGGCGGTGGAGGCGGCGGCGCGCCGCCGGGCCGAAGCACTCCTGGGCGACGGGGAGCCCGCGCCCGCCGAGGTCGGGCCCGTCCCCGGTGGCGATGCTGTCCCTCCGGAGCGGGTGGAGAGGCCCGGTGCGTCGGCCCTGCGTGAGCGCTTACCCCTCTGGTTCCAGCTCCGTTGCGGCCTCGAACCGAAGACGACCGCCGTACTCGGTGTCGTGCTGGCCGGCCTCGCGGTCCTGGCCGGGGCGCACTTCTGGTCGGCCGGACCGGAGGACGTGCACGTCCCCGAAGCGGTGCGGGTCGCGGCCGGGACGTCCGCCGTGCCGCGTACGGAGAACGTCCGCGCCGAGTTCGCGGCGTCACCGGCCGCACCGCGTCCGGCGTCCCCGACCGCCCCGGGCGCGATGACGGCCGATCAGATCCTGGTCGACGTGAACGGCAAGGTGCGGCGGCCCGGTGTCCAGCACCTGCGGGCCGGGGCCCGGGTCGCCGACGCGCTGGACGCCGCCGGGGGAGTGCTCACGGGGACGGACGTCACCGGTCTCAACCGGGCCAGGGTCCTCACGGACGGCGAGCAGGTGCTGGTCGGCCTCCCCCCCGGCCGGGCCGCCCCCGGACGGGGCCGGAGCGTCCGGTGCGGGCGCCGGCCCGGTCGCGCCGACCGGGCCCCTGAGCCTCAGCACGGCCACCGCCGAGCAACTGGAGACGCTGCCCGGGGTCGGGCCGGTCCTCGCCCAGCACATCGTCGACTACCGCGTCGAGCACGGAGGGTACGGCTCGGTGGACGAGCTGCGCGAGGTCACGGGCATCGGCGACCGGCGCTTCGACGACCTCCAGCCCCTGGTACGGCCATGACCCGGGAGGCCGGCCCCTCGGGCACGGGGACGGGCACCGGCACCTCCCGTACCCGCACCGGTGCGGGTACGGGGCAGGGGCCGCCCACCGGCACCGGCACCGGCACCGGCACCGGACCCTGGGGTCCCTCCGCCGGGACGACGTCCACGAGGGCGGGAGGGGAGGATCCGGCCGATCTGCGCCTCCTGCTCCCGGCCCTCGCCGCCTGGGCGGCGGCCGCGCTCTGTCTCGTCGCGCCGGGGGCCTGGACGGCGACGGGCGTCGTCGGCTGCCTCCTGGTGGCCTTGGTGCTCCTGCGTGCGGCACGCGGGGAAGGGGGCCGGTGGCGCACCGGACGGGTCGCGGTGAGCGCCGTACTGCTCTGCGCGGCGGCCGGGGCCGCGTCGGCGGGGCTGCACGGGGCCGACGTCCGCCGAGGACCGGTACCGGCCCTGGCGCGGGCGCACGCCGACGTGGAAGCCGAGGTGACGGTCACTGCCGATCCGGTACGGACGCGGGCCCAGGTACGGGGCAGCCGGAGCATGCCGGCGCTGCTGCTGATCGACGCGGAGATCATCCGGCTCGCGCGCCCCGCCCGTGGTCCCGGCCCCGGCCGGCTTCCCAGCGCCGGGCACCGGCTCACGAGCGGCACCGGACCGGCCTCGTGGGAGGGCGCGTACCGGCTTCGGACCCCTGTCGTCCTGATGGTGTCGCCCGGGGCCGGGCCGCAGGCGTGGCAGAGCCTGCTGCCCACCACCCGCCTGCGGATCGCCGGGCGGCTCGTCCCCCCGACGCGCGAGGGCGAGCGGAGCGCGGCTTCTCTGCGGGTGGAGGCGAGGGCGGCGCCGCAGATCCTCACGGGGCCCACCTTCGCGCAACGGACGGCGGGGAAGCTGCGCGAAGGGCTGCGCCGGGCCACCGACACGCTGGGGCCGGACGCACGGGCGCTGCTGCCCGGGCTGGTGCTCGGTGACACCTCGCGCGTGCCGACCGAGCTGCACGACGCCTTCCGGGCCACCGACCTCAGTCACCTCTTGAGCGTGTCCGGAGCGAATCTGTCCGTGCTGCTCTTCCTGCTGATCGGCGCTCCGAGCGCCGCCCTGAGCGCCGAGCGGAAGGGCCTGGCTCCCCGGTTGGGGCTCACCCTGCGCATGACGGCGCTGACCGGTGGCCTGATCACCCTCGCGTTCGTGCTCGTCTGCCGTCCGGAGCCGAGCGTGCTGCGAGCGGCCGCGTGCGGCCTGATCACGCTCCTCGCCATCGGGACCGGGCGCCGCCGAGCCCTGATTCCCGCGCTGGCGGCGGCGGTTCTGCTGCTGGTGCTGTACGACCCGTGGCTGGCCCGGAGCTACGGCTTCCTGCTGTCCGTCCTAGCCACCGGCGCGCTGCTCACCCTCGCACCGCGCTGGGGAGCGGCCCTGAGCCGCAGGGGCGTACCCCCCAGGCTCGCCGAGGTGCTGGCCGCGGCGGCCGCGGCGCAGGCCGTCTGCGCGCCGGTCGTCGTGGTGCTGGCCTCCCGGGTGAGCCTGGTGGCCGTCCCGTGCAACCTCCTGGCCGAATTCGCGGTGGCGCCCGCGACGGTCCTCGGATTCGCCGTGCTCGCCGTGGCGCCCGTGTCGATGCCGGCGGCGCAGGTGCTGGCCCGGGTGGCGGGGTGGCCGGTGGGCTGGATCGCGGGTGTCGCCAGGACGGGCGCCGGCCTGCCGGGGGCGGAGACGGCCTGGCCCGGCGGCTGGGGAGGCGCCGGACTGCTCGCCGGAGCGACGGTGCTCGTCGTGCTGGGCGTCCGCCGGTGGGGGCGGCATCCCTGGGTCTGTGCGGCTGCCGCGCTGCTGCTGGTCCTCGCGGTCGTGAGACCCGTACCGCTGACGCGGATGGTGACGGGGTGGCCCCCGCCCGGCTGGGCCTTCGCGCTGTGCGACGTGGGGCAGGGCGACGCGATGGTGCTCGCGGCGGGGGACGGGGCCGGGGTGGTCGTGGACGCCGGACCCGAACCGGCCCCCGTCGACCGCTGTCTGCGTGAGCTGGGGGTGAGCCGGGTGCCGTTGCTGGTGCTGACCCACTTCCACGCGGATCACGTGCGCGGCCTGCCCGGCGTACTGCGTGGCCGGGCGGTGGGGGCGATCCAGACGACCGGACTGGAACAGCCCCCGGAGCAGGCGGCGTTCGTCCGGCGGACCGCCACCGCCGCAGGCGTGCCGGTCATCCCGGCGGTGGCGGGGGAACACCGGCGCATCGGCGCCCTCGACTGGCGGGTCCTCTGGCCGGGAGCGGCGGGGACGGCACTGCCGGCGGTCGGTACCGCCCTGCCCCGCCCCCTGGCCGGAGCGCCGGCCACCCCCTCGGTGCCCGAGGAGCCGAACGACGCCAGCGTCACCCTGCTCGTCACGGCGCGGGGCGGCCTGCGGTTGCTCCTCCTGGGCGACCTGGAACCCCTCGCCCAGGGCGGACTGATACGCGCCCATCCCGGGCTCTCCCCCGTGGACGTGCTCAAGGTGGCGCACCACGGCTCCGGTTTCCAGGACCCGAGGCTGCTCGACCGGGTGCGACCGAGGCTCGCGCTCATCTCCTGCGGTGCGGAGAACCCGTACGGCCATCCCGCTCCGCGCACGGTCGCCGCCCTGCGGGCCGGGGGCGCCACGGTCATGCGCACGGACCTGGAGGGGGCGATCGCCGTGAGCGGGGCGGGAAGTGGACTGCGTGTGACGGGCCGTCGATGAGGCATCCGTTCCCGGTCCCGGAGACGGGGAGCGGGTCGTTCCGGGGGCGGGGCCGACAGCCGGTGACCGGGAGACCGCACAGAGCCGCGGAGACAGCAGGGGGCCGGGTGGACAGTCAGGGTGGGGACCGGAGGGGGATCTGTCCGGCCATACGCCGCAATCAATGAGAGGTGGCGTCAATGAGGGAGGTTGGGTAGCACTCCGTCACAGCTCGTTACATCCCCCTACGAGCGCCTCTGTTTGCCTCGAACGCGGCAATGATGATCGAATGCACTTTCGTCGATGGGCCGCTGCTCCGACAACGACGTCCAGCCGCAGGGGCCCCAGGTGATCGCCCCCGGGAGTGCAGCATGTTCGGCCGTTGGTTTCGCAGCAATGGACAGTCGGGTGCCGCCGCCGGTGGCGCCCTCGCCGGAGTCACGGTTCCGCGGTCGGCGGGCGTGATCAGTTGCCGCGTGCTCGACCCCGTCGACCAGCCGGTGCTGGAGGCCGAGTTCACCGTCACGGACGCCGCGGGCCGCAGGGTCTTCGGCGGTGAGACCGATCCGTTCGGGAGGATCCTCGCCTCCGTTCCGGCGGGGGAGTACCGACTGGGCGTCACCTCCGAGGGGTTCACCCCCTTCCACGGCCCGGTCTCGGTGTCGGAGGACGGCCACGCGAACCTGGGCGACGTACGGCTCCAGCTGGTGCAGCCCCCGCAGCTCCCCGCCCCCGGGGACTGGGAGATCGAGCCGACCCACAGTCAGATCGGTTTCACCGCGCGGCACATCGGCATGGCACGCGTCCACGGCAGGTTCAACACCTTCGCCGGCGCCATCCGCATCGCCGAGCACATGGAGGACTCGGCGATGCACGTCATCATCGACGCCGCCTCCATCGACACCAACGTCCAGATGCGCGACGACCACCTGCGGTCGGGGGACTTCCTGGACGTGGGGCACTTCCCGACGCTGGAGTTCTACAGCGAGCGCTTCGTGCACCGCGGCGGGACCCGCTGGGCCGTCACCGGCGCGCTCACCCTGCACGGCGTCAGCCGCACGGTGACGCTGGAGACCCAGTACCTCGGCCTCGGCAACGGACTGGAAGGCGAGGTGCGGGCCGCCTGCCGGGCCACCACCGAGCTGCACCGCGAAGACTTCACCCTCACCTGGCAGACGATGCTGGCCAAGGGCATCGCGGTCGTCGGCTCCAGCATCGCCATCGAGATGGACATCCAGATCGTCCAGAAAAGCTGACCACTCGGTGAGCGCAGGCCCCTCGGCCCCGATCGCCCTTCGGCCCCGATCGCCCTTCGGGGCGCCGGCCGTCGGGGTGCGCCGAGCCTCGTCAGGGTGCGCTGCCCCGGCCCCCCGGGCGGGAACGGCCGGAGCTCCGGCCGGGGCCCTCTACGGGGCCTCCAGCCACCCTTCGTGCTCGGCCGCGAGCGCGTCGAGGGCGGCGGGGTCCAAGCGCCCGTCCGGGTCCTCCACGACCACCAGCCACTGGGCGTCCTCGGCGTCGTCCTCCCCGGCGAGCGCATCCCGCAGCAGGTGGGGCTCCTCACCCACGGCGAAGCGGGCGGGCAACTCCTCCGCCACGTCTTGGGCGGCATCGCGGTCGGGCAGCACCAGTACATGTCTCACGTCGCTCACCCACCCATTCTCACCCGCGCCGACCCGTGCGCCGGACCGCCGGTAGCCGGACCGCCGACTACCGGTAGCCGCATCGCCGGCAGCCGACCGCCGGACCGCCGGGCTGCGACCGCGACGGTGGCCCCCTCTCCACAGGTCGCCGGACCGCGCCCCGGCACGCCCCACCGTGACCCGCAGGTCCCCCTCCGCATGCGGACCCGCCGGACCGGACCCGCCGGACCGGACCCGCCGGACCGGACCCGCCGGACCGGACCCGCCGGACCGGACCCGCCGGACCGGACCCGCCGGACCGGACCCGCCGGACCGGACCCGCCGGACCGGACCCGCCGGACCGGACCCGCCGGACCGGACCCGCCGGACCGGACCCGCCGGACCGGACCCGCCGGACCGGACCCGCCCGACCGGACCCGCCGGACCGGACCGCGCCGACCAGCACGCCGGAGGGTGGACGCCGGCCGGGCTGTCGGTGGAGCGTGGGATGCTGGACGGCGATGGCCACCAGAAGGAACCCCACCGACGACCCGCTCGCCCCCCTCACGCTCGCCGTGGGCCAGGAGGACCTCCTCCTGGACCGTGCCGTGCAGCAGGTGGTGGCGGCAGCCCGCGCCGCCGACGCCGACACGGACGTCCGCGATCTCGCGTCGGACCAGCTGCAGCCGGGCACGCTCGCCGAGCTGACCAGCCCCTCGCTGTTCGCCGAGCGGAAGGTGGTGATCGTCCGCAACGCCCACGACCTCTCCGCCGACACCGTCAAGGACGTGAAGGCGTACCTCGACTCGCCTGCCGAGGAGATCACCCTGGTACTGCTCCACGCGGGCGGCGCCAAGGGCAAGGGCCTGCTGGACGCGGCCCGGAAGGCGGGAGCGCGGGAAGTCGCCTGCCCGAAGACGACGAAGCCGGCCGAGCGGCTCGCCTTCGTGCGGTCGGAGTTCCGGGCGCTGGGCCGTTCCGCCACCCCCGAGGCATGCCAGTCCCTCGTCGACTCGATCGGCAGCGATCTGCGGGAGCTGGCGAGTGCCGTCTCCCAGCTGGTCGCGGACGTGGAGGGCACCATCGACGAGGCCGTCGTCGGCCGCTACTACACGGGCCGCGCCGAGGCGTCCTCGTTCACCGTCGCCGACCGGGCGGTCGAAGGACGGGCGGCCGAGGCCCTGGAGGCGCTGCGCTGGTCGCTCTCGACCGGTGTCGCCCCCGTCCTCATCACCAGCGCCCTCGCGCAGGGCGTCCGGGCCATCGGCAAGCTCTCCTCCGCCCGCGGCGGACGCCCCGCCGACCTGGCCCGGGAGCTGGGCATGCCCCCGTGGAAGATCGACCGGGTGCGCCAGCAGATGCGCGGCTGGACCCCGGACGGGATCGCCGCGGCGACGCTGGCCGTGGCCGCCGCGGACGCGGGGGTCAAGGGCGGCGGGGACGACCCGGGGTACGCCCTGGAGAAGGCGGTCGTCGCCGTGGCCCGAGCGGCCCGCACCGGCCGCTGACACCACCCGGAGCCCCGCAGGCCCCGCGCATGTAAGGTCCCCGCCCGTCCGGCCCCGCGCCCGCCCGCCCGTCCTGCGGGCCCCGCGCCGTCGGCGCCCCGGACCCGAGCGGCTCGCCTGGACCCGAGCAGCGGAAAGGCCCCGTGCGTCCCCTGGGGAGGGGACGCACGGGGCCTTTCCGTTCACACCTCTGGTGTGCCGCACCCGCGTGGCGAACGCAGGTTCGGTGTGCGGCACGGGTTGCCGGTCAGGAGCGGGGTAGAGGGCCCGCTGCGTCCGTTCCGGCGATCACATCAGATGCTCAGGCGCTGAGAGTGGCAACCTTGGAGGCCAGGGCCGACTTCTTGTTGGCCGCGGCGTTCTTGTGGATGACACCCTTGGAGACGGCCTTGTCGAGCGCGCGGGAAGCGTCGCGAGCGGCCGTGGTGGCCTTCTCGACGTCACCGGCGACGGCAGCCTCACGGGCCTTGCGGATCGCGGTCTTGAGCGACGACTTGACGGCCTTGTTGCGCAGGCGCGCCTTCTCGTTGGTCTTGTTCCGCTTGATCTGGGACTTGATGTTCGCCACGAAGAAGCCTTTTCAGGTTCGTTGGATCTTCTGAGTGCGCCGCGCCGCCCGTAAGAGCCACGAGGCACAGCTGACCACGGTACCAGTCACCCTCCGACCGGCCCAAACCCGTGGCCGGCCCGCAGGCGTGGGACGATGGGAGCTACGTACAGATCCGACCGACCCGCCATCGACCCGAGACACGGCGTTCGGCGTCTCAAGAATCAGGACCCTGCGTGCCCGCGACTCCCACCAACGTGCCCGCGCCGAGCCGTACCGACCCGGCGCTGATCCGCAACTTCTGCATCATCGCGCACATCGACCACGGCAAGTCGACCCTTGCCGACCGGATGCTCCAGCTGACGGGCGTGGTCGACCAGCGGCAGATGCGCGCTCAGTACCTCGACCGGATGGACATCGAGCGCGAGCGCGGTATCACCATCAAGTCCCAGGCGGTCCGTCTCCCGTGGGCGCCGACCACGGCGGAGGGCAAGGGCGGCACCCACATCCTCAACATGATCGACACCCCGGGGCACGTGGACTTCACGTACGAGGTGTCGCGCTCGCTCGCCGCGTGCGAGGGCACGGTCCTGCTGGTCGACGCGGCCCAGGGCATCGAGGCGCAGACCCTGGCCAACCTGTACCTGGCCATGGAGAACAACCTCACCATCGTCCCGGTGCTGAACAAGATCGACCTCCCGGCCGCGCAGCCCGAGAAGTTCTCCGAGGAGCTCGCGAACCTCATCGGCTGCCAGCCGGAGGACGTCCTGCGGGTCTCCGCGAAGACCGGCGTCGGCGTCGAGGCCCTGCTGGACCGCGTGGTCCGGGACGTTCCGGCCCCCGTCGGCAACGCGGACGCCCCTGCCCGCGCCATGATCTTCGACTCGGTCTACGACCCGTACCGGGGTGTCGTCACCTATGTCCGTGTGATCGACGGCCAGCTCAACAAGCGTGAGCGCATCCGGATGATGTCGACCGGTGCCACGCACGAGCTGCTGGAGATCGGTGTCTCCTCCCCCGAGATGACTCCGGCTGACGGCGTCGGTGTGGGTGAGGTCGGCTACATCATCACCGGTGTGAAGGACGTCCGTCAGTCCAAGGTCGGTGACACGATCACCTCCCTGCACAACGGGGCGACCGAGGCGCTGGGCGGGTACAAGGACCCGAAGCCGATGGTGTTCTCGGGGCTCTACCCGCTGGACGGATCGGACTACCCGGACCTGCGCGAGGCTCTGGACAAGCTCCAGCTCAACGACGCGGCCCTGGTCTACGAGCCGGAGACCTCCGCCGCCCTCGGCTTCGGCTTCCGCGTCGGCTTCCTTGGGCTGCTCCACCTCGACGTGGTCCGCGAGCGCCTGGAGCGCGAGTTCGGTCTCGAACTCATCGCCACCGCGCCCAACGTGGTCTACCGCGTGACGATGGAGGACGGCTCCGAGCACATCGTCACCAACCCGAGCGAGTTCCCCGAGGGCAAGATCGACTCGGTGCACGAGCCGGTCGTCCGGGCCACCGTCCTCGCGCCGAGCGAGTTCATCGGCGCGATCATGGAGCTCTGCCAGAACCGGCGCGGCACCCTGATGGGCATGGACTACCTCTCCGAGGACCGGGTGGAGATCCGCTACACCCTGCCGCTCGCCGAGATCGTCTTCGACTTCTTCGACCAGCTGAAGTCCAAGACCCGCGGCTACGCCTCGCTCGACTACGAGCCCATCGGCGAGGAGTCCGCGCAGCTCGTCAAGGTCGACATCCTGCTCCACGGCGACAAGGTCGACGCGTTCTCCGCCGTCACCCACAAGGACAAGGCGTACGCGTACGGCGTCCGGCTCGTCGCCAAGCTGCAGAAGCTCATCCCCCGGCAGAACTTCGAGGTGCCGATCCAGGCGGCCATCGGCTCCCGGGTCATCGCCCGTGAGACCGTCCGCGCCATCCGCAAGGACGTCCTCGCCAAGTGCTACGGCGGTGACATCTCCCGTAAGCGGAAGCTGCTGGAGAAGCAGAAGGAAGGCAAGAAGCGCATGAAGATGGTCGGCAACGTCGAGGTGCCGCAGGACGCGTTCATCGCCGTCCTGTCGACCGACGAGCCCGGCGGCGAGGCCAAGGGCAAGAAGTAGCCCCGCTCCGTCCTCCGGCTCCGTCCCCCGACCGAGTCGTCCGGCTCCGTTCTCGCGACGGCCCGCGGACGGCCCGCGGACGCCCCACCAGGCGTTCGGCCGGGATGTTCGAGGTGTCACACGTTCGGGCCCCTGTTCCCGCGCACAGCGCGTGGAGCGGGGGCCCGTTCGTTATCAACCGACGGCCCATGGCCCCTTACGCGGGAACCGGGCGCGCTTTACCCTGATCACGGCTCGTCTGGTTACTCGCCAGTTAAGCAAGCCGGTGGATAGCCGGTCGAACGGGGCGGGAACGGCCGAGCGAGCGGGACGAGCAGGACCGCGCGCTGAATCAGGATCACGCGCAGAGCGGGAACGAGAAGCAAGCAGAGACAGCAGGATCACCAAGCGGCCGGTCGTAGTGATGCCGCAGGCCCCGGAGGACGTCGTGAGCGACACACCACAGACCCTGATCGACAACCGACCGCCCTCGGTGGCGAACCTCTTCGTCGAACGCGTCACGGCCACGCCGGACGCCGAGGCGTACCGCTACCCGGTGCCGTCGTCCACGGGTGAGGGCCCGGACGAGTGGAAGTCACTGACCTGGGGCGAGTCCGCCGAGCGGGTCTACGCCATCGCGGCGGGCCTGATCGCGCTCGGCGTACGGCCCGAGGAGCGGGTCGCCCTCGCGTCCTCCACCCGGGTCGAGTGGATCCTCGCCGACCTGGCGGTGATGTGCGCCGGGGCCGCGACGACCACGGTCTACCCCTCCACCAACACCGAGGAGTCCGCGTTCATCCTCGCCGACTCCGAGAGCCGGGTCCTGATCGCGGAGAACGCGGCCCAGGTGGCGAAGGCCCGGGAGTCCCGCGCCGAGCTGCCCGAGCTGACCCATGTCGTCGTGATCGACCCGGCCGGCGCCGAGGCCGAAGCCGGCGATCCCGAGGGCTGGCTGCTGACCCTCGCCGAGCTGGAGGCCCGGGGCACGGCCCACCTGGCGGAGCAGCCGGAGGCCGTCGAGAAGCGGGTGTCGGCCATCACCGCCGACCAGCTGGCCACCCTGATCTACACCTCCGGCACCACCGGGCGGCCCAAGGGCGTACGGCTGCCGCACGACAACTGGTCGTACATGGCCAAGGCCATTCCCTCGACCGGGCTGATCACCGCCGACGACGTCCAGTACCTCTGGCTGCCGCTCGCGCACGTCTTCGGCAAGGTGCTGATCTCCGGCCAGATCGAGGTCGGCCACGTCACCGCCGTGGACGGCCGCGTCGACAAGATCATCGAGAACCTCCCGGTGGTCCGGCCCACCTACATGGCAGCCGTCCCGCGCATCTTCGAGAAGGTCTACAACGGCGTCGCCGCCAAGGCCCGCGCCGGTGGCGGAGCCAAGTACAAGATCTTCCAGTGGGCCGTGGGCGTCGCCCGCGAGTACGCCAAGGTCTCGCAGGACAACTTCCGCCGCACCGGCACCGCCTCCGTCCCCTTCGCCCTCGGCCTCAAGCACCGGACCGCCGACGCCCTCGTCTACGCCAAGATCCGCGAGGCGTTCGGCGGCCGGCTGCGCGCCTGCGTCTCCGGATCGGCCGCGCTCGCCCCGGACATCGGCTTCTTCTTCGCCGGTGCGGGCGTGCACATCCTGGAGGGGTACGGTCTGACCGAGTCCAGCGCCGCCTCCTTCTGCAACCCCGGCGAGGCCTACCGCACCGGTACCGTCGGCAAGCCGCTCCCCGGCACCGAGGTCCGCATCGCCGACGACGGTGAGGTGCTGCTGCGCGGCCCCGGCATCATGGAGGGCTACCACCGGCTGGCGGAGAAGTCCGCCGAGGTGCTGGAGTCGGACGGCTGGCTGCACACCGGCGACATCGGCGAGCTCTCCGTCGACGGGTACCTGAGCATCACGGACCGGAAGAAGGACCTGATCAAGACGTCGGGCGGCAAGTACGTCGCACCGGCCGAGGTCGAGGGCCAGTTCAAGGCGGTCTGCCCGTTCGTCTCCAACATCCTGGTGCACGGCGCGGACCGGAACTTCTGCACCGCGCTCATCGCCCTGGACGAGCCCGCGATCCTCGGCTGGGCCGCCGAACACGGTCTGGACGGGAAGTCCTACGCCGAAGTGGTGGCCGCCCCGCAGACCGTGGAGCTCATCGAGGGGTACGTCAAGCAGCTCAACGAGGGACTTCAGCGGTGGCAGACCATCAAGAAGTTCCGCCTCCTCCCGCGTGACCTGGACATCGAGCACGGCGAGCTGACCCCCAGCCTCAAGCTGAAGCGGCCGGTCGTCGAGCGGGAGTACAAGGCGCTCATCGAGGACATGTACGCGGGGACGCGCGAAGCCTGATCCGGCGCGGCGCCGGGGCGGGGGTGGGCGCACGACCGTGCCCGCCCCCGCTTCCCGTTCCCGTCCCCGCTCGTGACCCGGGGAGCGGGCCGGTCCGGGGCGCGCCCCGTCGCGCCCGCCGTGCGCCGGCCGCGTGCTCCGGCGCACGACCCGCGTGGGAGTGGCGCGCATTCCTCCTCCCAGTTCGGTAACTAGGTGCGCCCGAGCCCGGCCGGTCTGCCACTCTGTCGTTGTCGTCAGCGGCGTTTCGAGATCCGGAGGAGCCGCACCGTGGGGCCAATTCCTGTGCAGCGGGCCACCATCCACCGGGCGGGTGGTACCGACGCGGGCCGGGCCGGCGAACCCCCGCTCGTCAGTACGACCAGCCTGCCCGGCACGGCGCAGTCCCCGTCGGGCGCCCGCCGGTTCGTCCGGGCCGTGCTCGCCGAATGGGCCGGGCTCGGAGTGCCGGCCGCCGTGGGGTTCAGCGACCGGCTCGCCGACGACCTGGTGAACGTCGCCAGCGAGCTGGTCACCAACGCCGTCGTGCACGCCGGGACCGTCGTCGGCCTGCTGGTACGTCTGGAGCACGCCACCGGCGAGGAACCGGCGGCGCTGGTCCTGGAGATCACCGACCACCGTCCCGCCCGGGCGACCGGCGAGCGGACCGGCGAACCGCCCTCGGCGGCCACCGCCCCCCGGCCGCTCCCCGGCGCGGGCGCGGCCACCCCGCCGAAGGTGACCACCGCCTCCACGGCCCCCACCCGCACCGCCCCTCCGGGCGTCGCCGCTCCCGAGCCGTCCGTCGCACCGGGGCCGCAGGCGGCGGGCGACCCGTACGGCCTGGCCGAGTACGGCCGGGGGCTCGACCTCGTCGCCGCGCTCTCCGCCGCCTGGGGCATCACCTACCGCACCGGGCACAAGACCGTCTGGGCCCGGCTCCCCGTGGACGACTGGGCCGGCCCCGCTCCGGCCGGTGCGGAGACCCCGGCCGACCACCGGCACGGCGCCACCGGCCCCGTCGGTCCCACCGGCCCCCGCGGCGCGCCCGGTGGCCACGCCTCCGAGGTCCCGCGGGCCGCCACCAGCGACCTCCTGGTGGCGGCCGCCCAGCCGGACACCCGCGACGACAGCGTCTGGGACGAACGGGGCGCCCTCGCCTTCCTCGCCGAGGCGTCCGACCTGCTCACCGGCCAGCTCGACGAGGAGTGGGTGGCGACGGCGGCGGGCCGGCTGCTCGTTCCCCGGCTGGTCGACTGGTGCGCCATCTGGCTGGACGAGGGAGGCGCGGGCGCCCCGGGCGCACCTCGTCTCACCTGCGTACGGCCCGGGGACGACGCCGTCACCGGGCCGCTGGGCGGGGTGCTGATGAACGAACCGTTCAGGCTCCCGGGCAGCGCCGGATCCGGACCCGTGGCCCTGCCCTGGCCGCCGGCGGGCCGGGAGCCCGGAGCCCGCGACGGGGCCGCCCTCGCCTGCCGCATCACGGCGGGAGGCCGCACGCTGGGCACCGTGCTCGTCGGCCGCGAGAACGAGCCCGGCGCCCGGATGCCCGAGGCCGTGGTCCGCGTCGTGGAGGACTTCGTACGCCGTCTCGGCCTCGCCGTCGGGGCCGCCCGCGCCTACACCCGGCAGGCGACCATCAGCCGCATCCTCCAGCGCGGGCTGCTGCCCAACAAGGTCGCCGACATCCCCGGCATGAGCCACGCCCTCGTCTACGAGCCCAGTGACGACGGCGTGGTCGGAGGCGACTTCTACGACATCTTCCCGTGCCCGAACGACCGCTGGTGCTTCGTCCTCGGCGACGTCCAGGGCAGCGGCCCCGAGGCCGCCGTGGTGACCGGCCTGGCCCGGCCCTGGATCCGGCTGCTGTCGCGCGAGGGCTTCGCGGTCGGAGACGTACTCGACCGGCTCAACCGGCTGCTCCTGGACGACGCCATGGAGGCCGCCGAGGCCGCCGCACTGATGGTCGTGGCGGCGGGCGGGCAGCAGATCTCCGACGGCGGGCAGTCCCGCTTCCTCTCGCTGCTCTACGGCGAGGTGGTCCCGCTCCCCGGCGGCGGCGCGCGGTGCACGGTCGCCAGCGCGGGCCACCCGCTGCCGCTGTTACTGCGCCCCGACGGCTCGGTTCGGCCGGCGGCCGAGCCGCAGGTGCTGCTCGGAGTGGTGGAGGAGGTGGCGTACGAGAGCCAGAGCTTCGACCTGGAGCCGGGCGACACCCTGCTCTGCGTCACGGACGGGGTGACCGAGCGGCGCTCCGGCTCCGTGCTCTTCGACGACGGTGACGGTCTCGCCCACGCGCTCGCGTCCTGCGCGGGACAGAGCGCGAGGGAGGTGGCCGAGCACATCCGCCGGGCCGTGCACGGCTTCTCCGCACTGCCCCCCGACGACGACGTGGCGCTGCTGGTGCTCCGCGCGGACTGAGCCCCCCCGCCCCGCGGGGGGAGGTCCGGACGGCGGGCGCCGCCGCGTGTGGCCCGGGCCACTTCGGCGGCGAGCGACAATGGACGGTATGCCTTCCGTACTGCCCGATGGTGAGCCCGTGCCCGACGACGGGGCGTTGCCCCGCCACGCCCTGGAAGGCGCCGCCGACCGCCCCCTCGGCTTCTACCTGCACGTCCCGTACTGCGCGACCCGCTGCGGCTACTGCGACTTCAACACCTACACCGCCACCGAGCTGCGCGGCTCGGGCGGCGCCCTGGCCTCCCGCGACAACTACGCCGCCCACCTGATCGAGGAGGTCCGCCGGGCCCGCACGGTCCTCGGTGACGACCCGCGCCCGGTGCGCACGGTCTTCGTCGGCGGCGGCACGCCCACCCTGCTGCCCGCCGCCGACCTCGTGCGGATGCTGGCGGCGATCCGCGACGAGTTCGGGCTCGCCCCGGACGCGGAGATCACCACCGAGGCGAACCCGGAGTCGGTCGGACCGGCCTACCTGGCCGAGCTGCGCGCGGGCGGCTTCAACCGGATCTCCTTCGGCATGCAGAGCGCCAAGCAGCACGTGCTGAAGATCCTGGACCGCACCCACACCCCCGGGCGGCCCGAGGCCTGCGTCGCCGAGGCGAGGGACGCCGGGTTCGACCACGTCAACCTGGACCTGATCTACGGCACTCCGGGGGAGTCCGACGACGACTGGCGGGCCTCCCTGGACGCGGCGATCGGCGCGGGCCCCGACCACGTGTCGGCGTACGCGCTGATCGTGGAGGAGGGCACCCAGCTGGCCCGCCGCATCCGGCGCGGCGAGGTCCCGATGACCGACGACGACGTGCACGCCGACCGCTACCTGATCGCCGACGAGGCGATGGCCGCCGCCGGCTTCTCCTGGTACGAGGTCTCGAACTGGGCCCGCACCCCCGAGGGCCGCTGCCTGCACAACGAGCTGTACTGGCGCGGCGCCGACTGGTGGGGCGCCGGGCCGGGCGCGCACAGCCACGTCGGCGGCGTGCGCTGGTGGAACGTGAAGCACCCGGGGGCGTACGCGCAGGCGCTCGCCGAAGGGCGTTCGCCCGGCGCGGGCCGGGAGATCCTCTCCGTCGAGGACCGCCGCGTGGAGCGCGTCCTGCTGGAACTCCGGCTCCTTGACGGCTGCCCCCTCTCGCTGCTCAAGCCGGACGGCCTCGCCGCCTCCCGACGGGTCCTCGGCGAGGGCCTCCTGGAACCCGGACCGTACGAGGAGGGCCGCGCGGTCCTCACCCTGCGCGGACGGCTCCTCGCCGACGCGGTCGTGCGCGACCTGGTCGACTGACCGCCACCCGGTTCAGGGCCGGCAGCTCTCCCCGGTCAGCCTGAGCTTCTCCGGTGTGCGGCCCGCCGCCTTGCCGCAGACGATCGAGGTGACCGCCTCCGCACCCCGGCCCACGACCTTGACGACGTCCAGCCCGTGCAGGTTGTCGGTGAGGGAGGCGGGCGACCCGGCGAGGGAGACGGTGCCGGTGGGCATGTCGTCGAGGTCCACCGTGTGCAGCAGCGCCCAGGTCTCGGCGGCGCTGCGCGCGACGTCGCCCCGGGCGGCGGCGTCGTAGAGGGCGGCCGTCGCGCTGTAGGCCATGACGATCTGGCCGCTGGCCCAGAGGGCGTTCCGGTACCCCTCCGGGCCGGTCCGCGACGTGGGCCGTCCGGTTCCCTCCGGGAGCAGTGCGGCGAGGGCCGCGCTCGCGCGGGGGTAGAAGGCGGCGCCGCGGTCCGCGGCCGTCGGAGCGAGGGCGGTGTAGTAGAGGGTGACCCGGCCCGTGTCGGTGAAGGTGGCCTTGGTCAGGTCGTCGCCGGTGAAGACGGTGATGTCCTTCCGGGAGCACCCCGTGGTGTGCGACAGCTTCTCCATCAGCGGGTCGACGTCCTCGGCCCGGCCCGCGAAGTACAGCGCGTCCGGGACCGGAGGTGCCTCGCACAGGGAGGCGACCGCCTCGCCGAGGGCGGCCGCGCCGTTGTCGGCGAGCGGGTAGCCGACGTTCTCACCGACGAGGTAGCCCGCGGCTTCGAGCATCTTCCGGCCCGCGTCGCGCTGTTCGATCGTGTACTGGTCCTTGTCCCCGTTCTCCTTCGTCCGGGAGAGGACGAGGGCGCGGCCGGTGCCGTCGGGGGGTGCGAGCCGGCGGGCGACGAGCCCGAGTGCGTACGTCTGCTCCTCGTCGGTGGCCGCGAGCCCGAAGTAGTTCGACTTCCGGGGCAGTTCGCCGCTGGAGTTGGTGGTGTCCACCACGGCGAGACCCGCCTTGCGCAGCGCCTCGGTGGCTTCCTCGCTCTCCGTGGTGTTGCGGCCCATGCCGACGACCCCCACCACGTGCGGGTCCTGCCGGGCCACCTCGATGATCTTCCGCACCGTGACGGTCTGGTGCAGCATGTCCTCGCCGCCGTTGGCCAGCAGGACCTTGAGCTTGACCGGGTGCTTCGTCAGCGGGCTGTTGACCGACCGCTGGTGGAGGTAGACCCCGGTGAGCTCCTCCAGCCCCTTGCGGCTGTCCTCCACCTTCTCGGCGGTGAGCGGACCGGCGTAGACCACCGTGACGTACGACTCGTCGGCGCCGATCCCGGCGTTCTCTTCCCGGACGGCCCGCTCGACGCGCTCGAAGGTGACTCCCGTGCCCAGACCCCTCAGCTCCAGGTCGTTCCCCCCGGCGAACCACACCTCGGGCGCCGTGGCGACACCCACGCACTCCCGGGGGCCGGACCGGCTCCAGACGGCGTCGGTGTTCCGGTCGGTCAGCGGCCCGTGGCAGTAGGTGGCCTGCCAGTGCTCGCTCCAGAGGAAGGTGCCGAGCAGGCTTCCGACGAGGATCAGCGCCACGGAGGTCCGGGACATGACGAACCAGGCCCATGTCCGGCGCACCCGCACCGTGTGCAGCCGCGCGTCCGCGTGCTCGTGGGTCAACTGGGCCGTGGAGAGCGGCAGCCGCAGCACCCACGAGAGCGCCGACGCTCCAGCGGGGGACTGGCCGATGCTCAGGTCGTCCACCCACCGCCGGTAGCGGGCCTGCGCCCCCGACCACGGCACCCGGCGGTCCGCCGACGGGTCCACCGGCGGCTGCGAGGGAGTGTGGGTCAGCTCCTCGGCGGCCGGCAGCGAGGCCAGGAGCAGCAGCGGGTCGACCTCGCTGCGGCGCGAGCGCACGTTGTTGATCGCGTTGATCAGCAGCACACCCCCGTTCTCCCGGGTGGCCGTCGGCAGCAGCACGACCGGGGGGACCGTGCGCTTGCCGCGCCGCCCGTCCCAGGCGCGGGGCCGGTAGTTGTGCCGCAGGTCCTCCAGCAACGCCTGGACCCGCAGTTCCAGGTGGAACTGGCGGGCGGCCGCGTCGCCCTCCCGCGCCTCGGCGACCCGGAGCGCGACGGCGGCGGCGCGGGCCCGGATCACCCGCCACGAACCGCTCGGCGACAGCCAGGACCAGCCGTCCGAGGGGTATGCCGTGCTGGAGGCGGCGAGCGAGGAGGTGGTGGCGAGCCAGCGGCTGGCCCGCCGCAGCCAGAGCAGCGGGGGCGCCGAGGTCGTCAGCAGCCGCACCACCGCCAGCACCAGGGTCGCGGCGGCGGTCAGCAGCAGTGTGGCGGTCCAGCCGATCTCCCCGAGCAGCACGCCGAGCACCGCGATGAAGACGGCGCCCAGGAAGGTCTCGGGGCGGACCGACGCGCGCAGCGAGCGGGTCCAGTCGTCCGGCCCGGACCGGGTGGGCCGCCAGCGAAGCGAGCCCAGCTCCTCCAGGATGCGCTCCCCCCGGTCGGCCGGAGCACCGCCGCCCGGTCGCGCCACCACCTGCGCGGTCGCCTGCTCGATGGCGCCCAGAAGCCGCGACCGGGGGAAGGTGAAGGGCTTGTACTGGCTGCGCTCGCGGGTCTCCCAGGGGCGCTCCGCCAGCGTCCGCACCATGCCGAGCGCCGACTCGTACGGGGAGGTGCCCCGGCTCTCCAGCAGCCGCACCGGGACCCGGCGCGGCTCGTTGGCCCGGTGGACCAGGTGCGCGATCTCCCGGACCCGCTCGTCGATCCCGGGGCCGGCGCCGGGGTCCTCTGCCTGGGCGACCACGATGGGCATCACCGGCCGGTTGATCCGGTACCGGTCGATGAGCTCCTGCACGAGATGGAAGACGGCGGACGCCGCCTCGTTGCCGCCGTTCTGCTGCCAGGCCCCTCGTGTCATCCCCGTGTCCCCCGTCGCAGACCGATTCCGAACCCCCCAATCAACCGGTCAGGCGTGCGAACCGCAGCGATGTATCCGGATCGGGACCAGATGCGTGGGAACGGGGGACGGTCGGTGCCCCGGAGCGCGTCCCGGGGCACCCCCCGGACCTCACTCCGCGAGCGTGACGAAGTCGATCAGCTCTTCGACCCGCCCCAGGAGCTGGGGCTCGAGGTCCCGGTACGAGCGGACCCCCGACAGGATCCGCTGCCAGGCCGCCCCGGTGTTCTCCGGCCACCCCAGCGCCCGGCACACCCCCGTCTTCCAGTCCTGCCCGCGCGGTACGGACGGCCAGCCGGGGATCCCCACCGAGGCCGGCTTCACGGCCTCCCACACGTCGATGAAGGGGTGTCCGACCACCAGCACGTGCGGATCGGTCACCCGGGCCGCGAGGCGTGACTCCTTGGAACCGGACACGAGATGGTCCACCAGCACCCCGAGCCGCGCGTCCGGACCCGGCGCGAACTCCCGCACAATCGCCGGGAGATCGTCGATGCCCTCCAGGTACTCCACGACCACCCCCTCGATCCGCAGGTCGTCGCCCCACACCCGCTCGACCAGCTCCGCGTCGTGCCGGCCCTCCACGTAGATCCGCCCGGCCCGAGCCACCCGGGCCCGCGCGCCGGGCACGGCCACCGACCCGGAGGCCGTACGGGCGGGCGTCACCGGACCACCGGACGACGGGCGCACGAGCGTCACCACCCGCCCCTCCAGCAGGAATCCGCGCGGCTCCATGGGGAAGACCCGGTGCTTGCCGAACCGGTCCTCCAGCGTCACCACCGGCCCCTGGGCGGACTTCTCGCAGCGGATCACCGCCCCGCAGAACCCGGTGGAGACCTCCTCCACGACCAGATCCGGTTCGGCGGGCACCTCGGGCACGGGGGCGGACCTCTTCCACGGCGGGGTCAGGTCCGGCTGGTAGCTGCGCATGGCACGACGATAATTCGCCGGCCGGCCGGGGGGTGCCCGACTCCGGTGCCGTCCGGGCTCACTCCACGCCGAAGCGCTCCGCCAGCACCTCCCGCTGCGCCCGCACGAACGCGGCGTCCACCACCGCCCCGTGCCCCGGCACGTACACCGCGTCCTCGCCGCCCAGCGCCAGCAGCCGGTCCAGCGCCGCCGGCCACCGGGCCGGCACCGAGTCCGGGCCCGTCTGCGGCTCGCCGGACTCCTCGATCAGGTCCCCGCAGAGCACCACCGCCGGCGCCCCCGACGCCCCGGACCCGGGTACCAGCACCGCCAGGTCGTGCCCGGTGTGACCGGGTCCCACATTGGCGAGCACCACCTCCCGCCCACCGCCGAGGTCGAGCGTCCACCGGTGGCACACCTCACGGCCCGGGAGCACCAGCGCGTCCACCGCCGCCGCCGCGTCGTGCTCGGGCAGCCCTTCGCGGACCGCATCGGCGTGCATCTCGTCCACCGACCGCCGCATCAGCGCCGCCACCCCGTACGCACCGAACACCTCGGTTCCCGCGAAGGCCGCCGTACCGAAGACGTGGTCGAAGTGCGGATGGGTCAGTGCGACGTGCGTCACCCGCCGGCCCAGCAGGCGCTGCGCCCGCATCCGCAGCCCGACGCCCTCGCGCAGGCTCGCACCGGTGTCCACCACCAGTGCGCGGTCCGCGCCGGCGACCAGGGCCGCGGTCGCGTCCCAGCCGGGAAGACGCCGACGGCCCACACCGTGGCCCAACCGCTCCCAGCCCAGCTCTTCCCAAGAGAGGTCCATGAGGAGACGCTATCCGCATCGACCTGCGCGGTCTCGTGGACCGTGGCCGGTCGCCCTTGCCCGAGGCCCTCCCCACCCCCGTACACTGACCGGGGGAAAGCTGGCACTCGGACGCACGGAGTGCCAGGCGGAATCCACCACGACCGACAGCTGGAGGTGTGCGCCATGCTCAGCGAACGCAGACTTGAAGTGCTGCGCGCCATCGTCCAGGACTACGTCGGCACCGAGGAGCCCGTCGGCTCCAAGGCGCTCACCGAGCGGCACCGGCTCGGGGTCTCCCCGGCCACCGTCCGCAACGACATGGCGGTCCTGGAGGACGAGGGCTTCATCGCCCAGCCCCACACCAGCGCCGGGCGCATCCCCACCGACAAGGGGTACCGCCTCTTCGTCGACCGGCTGGCGGGCGTCAAGCCCCTGTCGTCGCCGGAGCGCCGGGCGATCCACAACTTCCTCGACGGGGCGGTCGACCTCGACGACGTGGTGGGACGCACGGTACGGCTGCTCGCGCAGCTGACCCGTCAGGTCGCCATCGTGCAGTACCCCTCGCTGACCCGTTCGACGGTGCGGCACGTGGAGCTGCTGGCCCTGTCACCAGCCCGGCTGATGCTGGTCCTGATCACCGACACCGGCCGGGTCGAACAGCGTATGATCGACTGCCCCGCGCCGTTCGGCGAGACCTCTCTCGCCGATCTGCGGGCCCGGCTCAACAGCAGAGCCGCGGGACGCCGCTTCAGCGATGTCCCGCAGCTCGTGCAGGACCTGCCGGAATCCTTCGAGAACGAGGACCGCGGGACTGTTTCCACGGTCCTGACCACCCTCCTCGAAACGTTGGTCGAGGAGACGGAGGAGCGGCTGATGATCGGCGGCACCTCCAACCTCACCCGCTTCGGGCACGACTTCCCCCTGGTGATCCGGCCCGTGCTGGAAGCGCTGGAGGAGCAGGTCGTCCTGCTGAAGCTGCTCGGTGAGGCCACGGACTCGGGCATGACCGTACGGATCGGGCACGAGAACGCCCACGAGGGCCTCACCTCCACGTCCGTCGTCACGGTCGGCTACGGTTCGGGCGACGAGGCAGTCGCCAAACTCGGCGTGGTCGGACCGACCCGCATGGACTACCCCGGAACGATGGGAGCGGTACGCGCAGTGGCACGTTACGTCGGACAGATCCTGGCGGAGTCGTAAGTGGCCACCGACTACTACGCCGTGCTCGGCGTACGGCGCGACGCGTCGCAGGACGAGATCAAGAAGGCATTCCGTCGGCTCGCCCGCGAGCTGCACCCGGATGTCAACCCCGATCCGAAGACCCAGGAGCGGTTCAAGGAGATCAACGCCGCTTACGAGGTGCTCTCGGACCCGCAGAAGAAGCAGGTCTTCGACCTCGGCGGGGACCCGCTGTCGGCCTCGGGCGGCGGCGGTGGCGCGGGCGGCTTCGGCGCCGGCGGCTTCGGCAACTTCTCCGACATCATGGACGCCTTCTTCGGCACGGCGTCGCAGCGCGGGCCCCGTTCGCGCACGCGGCGCGGCCAGGACGCCATGATCCGGCTGGAGATCGACCTCTCCGAGGCCGCCTTCGGCACCACCAAGGACATCCAGGTCGACACCGCCGTCGTCTGCACCACGTGCAGCGGCGAGGGCGCGGCCCCCGGCACCTCGGCCCAGACCTGCGACATGTGCCGCGGTCGCGGCGAGGTCTCGCAGGTCACCCGGTCCTTCCTCGGCCAGGTCATGACCTCGCGGCCCTGCCCGCAGTGCCAGGGCTTCGGCACCGTCGTGCCGACCCCCTGCCCCGAGTGCGCCGGCGACGGCCGCATCCGCTCGCGGCGCACCCTCACGGTCAAGATCCCCGCGGGTGTCGACAACGGCACGCGCATCCAGCTCGCCGGCGAGGGCGAGGTCGGCCCCGGTGGTGGTCCGGCCGGTGACCTCTACGTCGAGATCCACGAGCTGCCGCACTCCACCTTCCAGCGGCGCGGTGACGACCTGCACTGCACGGTCACCATCCCCATGACGGCGGGCGCCCTCGGCACGAAGGTGCCGCTGGAGACGCTCGACGGCGTGGAGGAGATCGACATCAGGCCCGGCACCCAGTCCGGCCAGTCCGTACCCCTGCACGGGCGCGGCATCACGCACCTGCGCGGGAACGGCCGGGGCGACCTCATCGTGCACGTCGAGGTGCTGACCCCCGCCAAGCTCGACGCGGAGCAGGAACGCCTGCTGCGCGAGCTGGCCAAGCTGCGCGGCGAGGAGCGGCCCACCGGGCAGTTCCAGCCCGGACAGCAGGGACTCTTCTCCCGTCTGAAGGACGCCTTCAACGGTCGCTGAGACACCCACCGCTCGGGCCCCAACGCCACCGCCCGCCGGGACCCGTCCCGGCGGGCGGTGGCGCGTGCGCGGGGGCGCGGCTCCCGCGCCGGGGCGAGGCGGTCCGGCCGTACCCGGCAGGCAATCGGCACGGATCGGGCACGGATTCGGCACGGCGGAGCGGACGTGGCACGATGCGGGGATGTCCTCCCTGACCGATCTCTGCCGGTATCCGATCGTGCAGGCCCCGATGGCGGGCGGCGCGTCCTGCCCTCAGCTCGTCACCGCCGTCGCCGAAGCCGGCGGCCTCGGGTTCCTCGCCGCGGGCTACAAGACGGCCGACGCGGTGCGCCGGGAGGTCCGGGAGGTCCGCGGAGCGACCGGCGGCGCCTTCGGCGTGAACCTCTTCATGCCGCAGCCCGCCCTCGCCGACCCCGGCGTCGTGGCGGAGTACGGCCACCGGCTGGCCGGCGAGTCCGCCTCGTACGACACCCCGCTCGGCGACCCCACCGGCGCCGACACCTCCGACGGTTACGACGCCAAGGTGGCGGTCCTCCTGGAGGAGCCCGTCCCGGTGGTGTCCTTCACCTTCGGCTGCCCCACCCGCGACACCCTGGACGCCTTCGCCCGCGCGGGCACCTACACGATCGTCACGGTCACCACCGCCGAAGAGGCGCGCGACGCCCAGTGGGCCGGGGCCGACGCCGTCTGCGCCCAGGGCATCGAGGCGGGCGGCCACCAGTCCACCCACGAGGACGACCCGCAGGCCGACCACACCGGCATCGGACTGCTCTCCCTGATCACCCAGGTCCGCGAGACCGTGCAGATGCCGGTCGTCGCGGCGGGCGGGATGATGCGCGGCGCGCAGATCGCCGCCGCCCTCACCGCCGGAGCCGACGCCGTCCAGCTGGGCACCGCGTTCCTCGCCTGCCCCGAGTCCGGCGCGCACCCGCTGCACAAGCAGGCGCTGACCAACCCGCTCTTCGTGCGCACCGCGCTCACCCGCGCCTTCTCCGGCCGCCCCGCCCGCGGCCTCGTCAACCGCTTCGTCCGCGACCACGACCCGTACGCCCCGGCCGCCTACCCCCAGGTCCACCACCTCACCTCGGGGCTGCGCAAGGCGGCGGCGAAGGCGGGGGACGCCGAGGCGATGGCGCTCTGGGCGGGGCAGGGCCACCGGATGGCACGCGAGCTGCCCGCCGGCGAACTCGTCGAACTGCTCGCGGAGGAACTGCGCACCGCCGGCCTGAGGAGTGAACAGTGACCGCACCCGTCTTCGTCGTCGAACAGATGCCCAGCGGGCCCGAGTTCGTGCTGGACGGCCCCGAGGGACGGCACGCCGTCACCGTGAAACGGCTCCAGCCGGGCGAGGACGTCGTACTGACGGACGGCACCGGCCACTGGGCCGAGGGCGTCGTGCGCGCCACGGAGGGCAAGGACCGGCTGATCGTCACGGACCTGGAGTCGGTGATGGAGGAGGAGCCGCCCGCTCCCCGGATCACCGTCGTCCAGGCCCTGCCCAAGGGTGACCGGGGCGAGGTCGCCGTCGAGACGATGACCGAGACCGGCGTCGACGCGATCGTGCCCTGGCAGGCCGGCCGCTGCATCACCCAGTGGAAGGGCGACCGCGGACTCAAGGCGCTCGCCAAATGGCGCTCCACCGCCCGCGAGGCGGGCAAGCAGTCCCGCCGGGTGCGGTTCCCGGAGGTCGCCGACGCCATGACCACCAGACAGGTCGCCGCCCTGCTCGCCGCCGCCGACTTCGCGGGCGTGCTCCACGAGGACCGCGCCTGCGCCGGCGAACCGCTGGCCACCGCCGAGCTGCCCGAGTCCGGCGAGATCGTGCTCGTCGTCGGCCCGGAGGGCGGGGTCTCGCCCCAGGAACTCGAGCTCTTCACCGCCGCCGGAGCCGGCACGTACCGGCTGGGCCGCAGCGTGCTGCGCACCTCCACCGCCGGCACGGCGGCGACCGCGCTGCTGCTGGGGCGCACCGGCCGCTGGGGCTGAGAGCCCACGGGCCGACCACCGGGCGCGCCCTCCCCGCGCCGCCCCGCCGGGGGCGGCGGGCGCCCCGATACGATGCGCTGAACGGATCATCGGCGCCACCGGCCGATGTCATCAGCGTCACCAGCCACCGAGGAGGCCGGCCCATGGCGGGAGAGCCGCAGACCGACTGCCTGTTCTGCAAGATCGTCTCCGGGGAGGTCCCGGCGACCGTCGTCCGCGAGAGCGACACCACCGTCGCCTTCCGCGACATCAACCCCCAGGCGCCGACCCACGTCCTGGTCATTCCCAAGGTCCACTACCCGGACGCCGCCTCGCTCGCCGCCGCCGAACCGCGGATCGCCGCCGACGTGCTGCGCGAGGCCGGAGCGGTCGCCACCGAGGAGATGGTCGACGGACACGGCTACCGCGTCGTCTTCAACACCGGCGCCGGAGCCGGCCAGACCGTCTTCCACGCGCACGCGCACGTCCTGGGCGGCCGCGGCCTCCAGTGGCCCCCCGGCTGACCGGAGCGCCGCCCCGTGTCCACACGTGAGCTGGTGGTGCTCGGCACCGCCAGCCAGGTCCCCACCCGCCACCGCAACCACAACGGCTACCTGCTGCGCTGGGACGGCGAGGGCATCCTCTTCGACCCGGGCGAGGGCACCCAGCGCCAGATGCTGCGGGCCGGTGTCGCCGCGCACGACATCGACCGGATCTGCGTCACCCACTTCCACGGCGACCACTCGCTTGGGCTGGCCGGAGTGATCCAGCGGATCAACCTCGACCGGGTACCGCACCCCGTCACCGCCCACTACCCGGCGAGCGGGCAGCACTTCTTCGACCGGCTCCGGTACGCCACCGCCTACCGCGAGACCGTCGAGCTGAACGAGGTCCCGGTCGCCGCCGACGGGGTGCTCGCCACCACCGACGCGTACACCCTCGACTCCCGCCGGCTGTCGCACCCCGTCGAGTCCTACGGCTACCGCCTCACCGAGCCAGACTCCCGCCGCATGGTCCCGGCACTCCTCGCCGCCCACGGCATCGCCGGGCCGGACATCGGCCGCATCCAGCGCGAGGGCGTCCTCGGCGGTGTCCCGCTCGACGCCGTCTCCGAGCACCGGGCGGGCCAGCGGTTCGCGTTCGTCATGGACACCCGGCTGTGCGACGGTGTGTACGGGCTCGCCGAGGGATGCGACCTGCTCGTCATCGAGTCGACCTTCCTCGACGAAGACATCGCCCTGGCCACCGACCACGGCCACCTGACCGCCGGCCAGGTGGGCCGGGTGGCCGCCGAAGCGGGCGTACGCCACCTCGTACTCACCCACTTCTCCCAGCGGTACGACGACCCGGAACCCTTCGGGATCCAGGCCCGTGCCGCCGGGTTCGAGGGCGGACTGACCGTCGCCCAGGACCTGACCCGCGTACCGGTGCCGACCCGGCACCACTGACGTACCGGTGCCGGCCCGGCACCGCCGAACCACCTCACCACCCCCACCGTGAGCGAGACACCGTGCACCTCCCCAAGGCAGAGCTCCACCTCCACATCGAAGGCACCCTCGAACCCGAGCTGGCCTTCGAACTGGCCCGGCGCAACGGGGTGACCCTGCCCCACGCCACCACCGAGGAGCTGCGCACCGCGTACCTCTTCGACGACCTGCAGAGCTTCCTCGACCTGTACTACGCGCTGATGGCGGTGCTGCGGACCGAGGAGGACTTCGCCGAACTCGCCGACGCCTACCTCACCCGCGCCGCCGCCCAGGGCGTACGGCACGCGGAGATCTTCTTCGACCCGCAGGCGCACACCGCCCGGGGCGTACCCATCGGCACGGTCATCGAGGGACTCGGCCGCGCGCTCGACCGCAGCGAGGAGAAGCACGGCATCTCCACCCGGCTCATCCTGTGTTTCCTGCGCGACCAGTCGGCCGAGTCGGCCCTGGAGACGCTGGAGGCCGCGACGCCGTACCTGCACCGCATCACCGCCGTCGGCCTCGACTCCGCCGAGGTCGGCCACCCGCCGGCGAAGTTCCGCGAGGTCTACGAGAAGGCCGGCGAGCTCGGCCTGCGCAAGGTCGCCCACGCCGGCGAGGAGGGCCCGCCGGAGTACATCCGCGAGGCCCTGGACATCCTCGGCGTCGAACGGATCGACCACGGGCTGCGCTGCATGGAGGACCCCGAACTGGTCGCCCGGCTCGTCGCCGACCGGATCCCGCTCACCCTCTGCCCGCTCTCCAACGTCCGGCTGCGCGCCATCGACACCCTGGAGGAGCACCCGCTGCCCGCCATGCTGGCGGCCGGGCTCCACTGCACGGTGAACTCCGACGACCCGGCCTACTTCGGCGGTTACGTCGGAGACACCTTCCACGCTGTCCACGAGGCGCTCGCCCTCGACCACGAACAGCTGCGCACCCTGGCCCGCAACTCCTTCGAGGCGGCCTTCCTCGACCACGACGAGGAGCGCAGGGCCCGCTACCTGTCCGAGGTCGAGGCGTACGCGTTCGACTGACCCGGCCCGCCCGCCGGACCGGCCGTCCGGAACGCGCTCCGCCCCAGCCGCCTGCGGCGCAGGGCGGGCACCGCGATCTCCGTGACGGCCTGTTCCGGCGCTCCCAGCTTCGGTACGGCCCCCGGCAGGCCGCCGCCCGTCGTGGCGGCCAGCAGCGCGGCCGGCGCCCCACCGCGGCGCCGCACCGAACCCGGCACCAGCGGCCGCCCGCCGGCCTGCAGCGCCACCGCCGTCATCGGAGCCGCCACCAGCAGGGTCACCGCCCCGAGGACCAGGCCCATCGCGGGGAACCCGGCCCCCTCGGAGAGCACGCTCCCCAGCACTGGCCCGCAGGCCACCCCGACCGACGAGGCGGAACCGGCGAGGACCGCCCAGCGGCCCCGCACGTCGAGCGAGGCGGCCAGCCCGATCAGGTAGGAGAGGACCACCGGGTAGACGGTGTTCCAGAGCACCTCACCGGTCGCGAACGAACCGAGGCCGCGCGCCGAGGCACTGAGCACGATGCTCCCCGCGATGACGACCGTGCCGAGGCCGATCGGGACCGCGCGGCCGAGCCGGGCCCCCAGCGCCCCCGCGCCCACGACCCCGAGCAGCCCGGCGCCCAGCGCGGCGGCGAACACGGCGCCGACGGTGACCTCGGAGAGCCCCACCTGGTCGACGCCGATCCGGCTGCTGACGCCCCAGAGCGCGTTCTGCGCCATCGACCAGACGAGCATGCCGCCCGCCAGCAGGAGACCCGAACGCCGGTGCGGCAGACGGCCGGTGGCGGGGGTCCCGGTGGTGGCGACCGGATCCGGCGGGGTGAGCCGCGAGGTGGCCGGCCAGACCAGCAGGGCGACCAGGGCGATGGCGGCGAAGGGCAGCCGGTGGCCGCCGCCGAGGTGCGGGATCGTCAGGTAGAGGGCGCCGGCGGTCGCGGAGACGCTGAGCAGCCCGAGCGAGGAGGTGCGGTGCGGGTCGCTCCGCGCGGCGATCCCGGAGGCGGCCACCGCGGTGGCCGTGCCGGAGCCGAAACCGCCGACCGCCGCGCCCAGCACCACCAGCGGCACCGAGGTGGTCAGGGCGGCGCAGCCGTACCCGGTGACCGCGAGGACCAGCCCGAGCCGGGCGGGGCCGCGTGAGCCGAACCGCTCGACGCGGCCCGCCAGCGAGAAGCCCGCGGAGGCCGAACTGAGCAGCAGGGCGCTGCCGACGAGGCCCGCCTGAGCGGTCGTCAGGCCCAGATGGGCGCTGAGACGCCCGACGACGGTGGGGAGCAGATAGGCGGCGAGGTAACCGGCGGTGAACACGGCGACCAAGGGCCACGCGGCGTGCGGGCGCGGGGACATGGGCGTTCCTGAAGACATGCCGGAGTACGGCAGGGAGGAGGGGGGAGGGCGGTGCTGGGGTGGAGGAGAGGGTGGGGGAGAACCAGGATGAAGCGAGAAATGGGGGGAGAAAGGCGATTCCCCGGTCTTCGTACCCGATCGTGTCCGCCGGGCAATTTGTATCAAGCACGCACAGCGGATCGAAAGGCAGGATTATGTGATCTGGGGCACATGTGTGTTTGCTCCCGCGAGTCCGGGGTAGCGAGCGATGTTCGCCCAGGTCAGCCACGGCGCCACGAGAGGGCGAGGAGGCTGCGGGGACGTGTGCGGATCGTGCAGACTGGCCGGATTCCGCAAGCCGCTCACCGGCGGTCGACCACCACCGGTCGCGGCATCCGCGGACCACGTCCACCCACCACGTCGGCAGCACGGCACCCCGGGGAGCGCATGGTGAGCAACGACAATCCGGTCATCGACCCGTTGGTGGGGCTGCGGGTCCCCGAGGACCCCGCCTGCGACGTCTTCCTGACGGGCACGGTCTTCCTCGACATCGTCTTCACCGGGCTGGACAGCGCCCCCGTGCGCGGCACCGAGTCCTGGGCCAGGGGCATGGGATCCAGCCCCGGCGGGGTCGCCAACATGGCCACCGCCCTCGCCCGGCTCGGCCTGCGCACCTCGCTCGCCGCCGCCTTCGGCGACGACCACTACGGCGAGTACTGCTGGGACGCGCTCGAACAGGGCGAGGGCATCGACCTCTCCATGTCGCACACCGTCCCCGGCTGGCACTCGCCCGTCACCGTCTCCATGGCGTACGAGGGCGAGCGCACGATGGTCTCGCACGGCCACGAGGCCCCGCCCCCGGCCGCCGCCCCGGGTGCGGAGGGGCGGGCCTTCCCGCACTGCCCGCCGCGCGCCCGTGCGGCCGTCGCCTCGCTCACCCCCGGCCGCAGCGAGCCCTGGGTGGCGACGGCCGCCAAGAACGGCGCCCAGATCTTCGCCGACGTCGGCTGGGACGAGACGGGCCGCTGGGACCTGGACGCCCTGCCCGACCTCGCGCACTGCGCGGCTTTCCTCCCCAACGCCGAGGAGGCCATGCGCTACACCCGCCGGGACACCCCCCGCGCCGCCGCCCACGCGCTCGCCGAACGCGTCCCGCTCGCCGTGGTGACCCTCGGCGCGGACGGCGCCTACGCGGTGGACGCGGCGACCGGCACCACCGCAGAGGTCCCCGCCATCGACGTGGCCGCCCTCGACCCCACCGGAGCGGGAGACGTGTTCGTCGCCGGGTTCGTCACCGGCACCCTCGCCGACTGGCCGCTCGCCGACCGGCTCGCCTTCGCCGGTCTTACCGCCGCACTCTCGGTCCAGGAGTTCGGCGGCTCACTCTCCGCGCCCGGCTGGGCCGAGATCGCCGCCTGGTGGCAGCAGGTGCGCACCTTCGAGGCCCAGGACCCGGTCGCCCTGGAGCGGTACGCGTTCCTGGAACGCCTGCTGCCCGCGGCCCACCGCCCCTGGCCGCTGCGCCGGGCCGTTCCCACCATCGGCTTCCGGGCGCCCTGAGGACGGTCCCGCGCGTTCCCGGCCGGTGCCCGGGAAGGGAGCGCAAAACCTCTCGGCGTTGTCGGCGCGGAGTCGTAGGCTTGAGGCAGAGGTTGTCGATCGGCGACAACCCCTCAACGGGAGGTATGCGCAGGCCCGAGGGCCGGCCCATGACTCAGTCACCCACACGGCCACAGGCGCGTGCCCGCATCAGGATTCCGGCCGCTCACCCCATGGTGATGCTCCTGGGGTCGGGCGACTCCCTGCTGCGCGTGATCGAAACGGCGTTCCCGGCAGCCGATATCCATGTACGGGGCAACGAGATAAGCGCTACGGGCGACCCCGCCGACGTCGCCCTCATCCAGCGCTTGTTCGACGAGATGGTGCTGGTGCTCCGCACCGGGCAGCCGATGACGGAGGACGCAGTGGAACGCTCGATCGCCATGCTCAGGGCGAGCGGCAACGGTGAGGGCGACCCCCAGGGTGAGACCCCCGCCGAGGTGCTCACCCAGAACATCCTCTCCAACCGCGGGCGCACGATCCGCCCCAAGACGCTCAACCAGAAGCGGTACGTCGACGCCATCGACAAGCACACGATCGTCTTCGGCATCGGCCCCGCGGGCACCGGCAAGACCTACCTCGCCATGGCGAAGGCGGTCCAGGCCCTCCAGTCGAAGCAGGTCAGCCGGATCATCCTGACCCGGCCCGCCGTCGAGGCGGGGGAGCGGCTCGGCTTCCTGCCCGGCACGCTCTTCGACAAGATCGACCCGTACCTGCGCCCGCTCTACGACGCGCTGCACGACATGCTCGACCCCGACTCGATCCCGCGCCTGATGGCGGCGGGCACGATCGAGGTGGCGCCGCTGGCCTACATGCGGGGCCGCACCTTGAACGATGCTTTCATCATTTTGGACGAGGCCCAGAACACCAGCGCCGAGCAGATGAAGATGTTCCTGACCCGCCTCGGCTTCGACTCGAAGATCGTCATCACCGGTGACGTCACCCAGGTCGACCTGCCGAACGGCACCAAGAGCGGTCTGCGACAGGTCCAGGAGATCCTGGACGGGGTCGAGGACGTGCACTTCTCCCGGCTCACGTCCCAGGATGTCGTCCGGCACAAGCTCGTCGGCCGTATCGTCGACGCGTACGAGAAGTACGACGACCGAGCCGGTACCAACGGGAAGTAGTTTCAGCGCACCATGTCGATCGACGTCAACAACGAGTCCGGAACCGAGGTCGACGAGCAGGCGATCCTCGACATCGCCCGCTACGCCCTCGCCCGGATGCGGATCCACCCGCTGTCCGAACTCTCGGTGATCGTCGTGGACACCGACGCCATGGAGCAACTGCACATCCAGTGGATGGACCTGCCGGGCCCGACCGATGTCATGTCCTTCCCGATGGACGAACTCCGTCCGCCGTCGAAGGACGAGGAGGAACCCCCGCAGGGACTCCTCGGTGACATCGTGCTCTGCCCGGAGGTCGCGAAGCGGCAGGGCGAAGAGGCCGACACGCGGCACTCCATGGACGAGGAGCTACAACTGCTCACCGTCCACGGGGTGCTGCACCTCCTCGGGTACGACCACGAGGAGCCGGAGGAGAAAGCCGAGATGTTCGGCCTCCAGGCCGCCATCGTCGACGGCTGGCGGGGCGAGCACGGGCTGACCGGTCCCTCTCCGGCTCCCACGGTCTCGTGAGCCTTCCGCTCGTCGCCGGGGCCGTCCTGCTGGTGATCGTCGGGTGGCTCGCCGCCTGTGCCGAGACCGCCATCGCGCGCATGTCCAGCTTCCGGGCCGCCGAGGCGGTCCGGGCCGGACGGCGCGGCAGCGCGAAGCTCGCGCAGGTCGCCTCCGACCCGACCCGCTACCTCAACGTCGCCCTGCTGGTGCGGGTCGCCTGCGAGATGGCGGCCGGCGTCCTCGTCACGTACGCCTGCCTCCAGGAGCTCGACGAGACCTGGGAGGCGCTGGCCGTCGCGATGGGCGTCATGGTCCTCGTCAGCTACGTCGCCATCGGCGTCTCCCCGCGCACCATCGGCCGCCAGCACCCCCTGAACACCGCCACCGCCGCCGCGTACGTGCTGCTGCCGCTGGCCAGGATCATGGGCCCGATCCCGCAACTGCTGATCCTCATCGGCAACGCCCTCACCCCCGGCAAGGGGTTCCGCAAGGGCCCGTTCGCCAGCGAGGCGGAGCTGCGCGCGATGGTCGACCTCGCGGAGGCGGAATCGCTGATCGAGGACGACGAACGCCGCATGGTGCACTCCGTCTTCGAGCTCGGCGACACCCTCGTCCGCGAGGTGATGGTGCCCCGCACCGACCTGGTGGCCATCGAGCGGTACAAGACGATCCGCCAGGCGCTCACCCTCGCCCTGCGCTCCGGTTTCTCCCGGATACCGGTCACCGGCGAGAACGAGGACGACATCGTCGGGATCGTCTACCTCAAGGACCTGGTCCGCAAGACCCACATCAACCGCGACTCCGAGGCCGACCTCGTCTCCACCGCGATGCGGCCCGCCGTGTTCGTCCCCGACACGAAGAACGCCGGCGACCTGCTGCGCGAGATGCAGCAGGACCGCAACCACGTCGCCGTCGTCATCGACGAGTACGGCGGCACGGCCGGCATCGTCACGATCGAGGACATCCTGGAGGAGATCGTCGGTGAGATCACCGACGAGTACGACCGTGAACTGCCGCCCGTCCAGGAGCTGGAGAACGGCTGCTACCGGGTCACCGCACGTTTGGACATCGGCGATCTCGGGGAGCTCTTCGGTTTCGACGAATACGACGACGAGGACGTCGAAACCGTGGGTGGCCTCCTCGCCAAGGCGCTCGGCCGGGTCCCCATCGCCGGCGCCACCGCCGTGGTCGGCCTCCCGGACGGCCGCGAACTACGCCTGACCGCCGAGTCCCCGGCCGGTCGCCGCAACAAGATCGTCACCGTGCTCGTGGAGCCGGAGGAGAAGGAGTCGGAGTGAACGGCGCACAGTTACGGGCCTTCTGCCTGGACTTCAACGAGAGCGTGGAGGAGTTCCCCTTCTCGCCGGAGACCTCGGTCTTCAAAGTGCTGGGCAAGGTGTTCGCGCTCAGCGCCCTGGACGCCCGCCCGCTCACCGTGAACCTCAAGTGCGACCCGGACGAGGCGGTGCGGCTGCGCGAGGAGCACGCCGCGATCGTGCCGGGCTGGCACATGAACAAGCGACACTGGAACACCGTCACCGTCGGCGAACTGCCCGCCAAGATGGTCCGCGAGCTGATCGAGGACTCGTACGACCTGGTGGTGGCGGGCCTGCCCAAGGACGACCGGCTCCGGCTCGACCGTTCGTGAGCGGGTCCCGGGCCCTGAGCCCGGGACGGCCCCCTGCGCCCCCGGTGTCGTACCGGGGGCGCCGCGTCTTCCTGCCGGGCGGACCTCAGCCCAGCGACTTCTCGATGGCCTCGAAGACATCGGCGTCGGTCTCCCGCTGCCAGGCCGGGAGGTCCGGCCAGTCGGCCACGTAGCCGGGCTTGGGCTCCTCGAAGTGGTGGAACATCTGAGCCGTCCAGCACAACGCGACGAAGCGGCTCTTCTGCTCGCGGGAGAGCCGTGCCGTCGAGCCGCCGCTGATCTCCACGAAGTGACGGACCTGCTCGTGGACGGAGCTCGCGGCCTCGCGCTCCCATTGCGGGGTCTCGTCCCACGGCGTGACGTAACCGGCCTTCGGCTCGCCGGGGAAGTGCCGCCGGACTCCCGCGATCCAGGCTTCCCGGAACAATCGTGCGCCCTCGGTCTGCGACATGCCTATTCCTTTCGTCACGGCGTGCTCAGAGCGCCGATCCCGGCCCCCAGCTCCGCTACGCGGGGATCACGGCTCAGAGGGCCGAACTCGTCGTACAGGGCCCGGAGTCTACGGGCGACGTACCCGGAGGCGGAGGCTCGGGCCAGTGAGATGGCTTCCCCGCCGTACGCCACCACCTGCTCGACATCGCGCCGCTTGGCGCCGATGGCGGCCAAGTCGGCGAGGACCGCTCCGCGTCGCCGGTACGACTGCCCGGAGGCCAGTGCTGACTGCTCCAGAGCGTCTCTCAAGACGTGCTCCGCCAAGTCGAGACGGCCGAGCCGTACGTACCGCGATCCGCGTTCCTCGGCCAGTCGCGCACCGTCGAACCGGAGCCATCCACCGTGGTCGCCGGGCACGTCGAGATCGCGAACGTCCTCAGCCAGATCCATCGCGCGCTCGCACGCCATGAGGTCGCCGAGACCCGCGTATGCCTCGGCCTGGACGGAGGCGACCCAATGACGAGTGGCGAGGGCGCTGTCTCCTCGGCCGGCCAGTCGTTCGGCCGCTGCGAGCATCTGAGCCGCCTGGTGAAAGCGCTGCTCGGCCATGTCCACGTAGGCGTGACGGACGAGTGCGCACGCCCACAGGTCGTACGCCCCGGCATCCCTGCTGATCGATGCCGCGAGCGAGTACGACCCCACGGCGTCGGAGTACCGGTTCCCGTCGAACGCCACCTCGCCGGCCAATTGGAAGAGTTCGGAGGCCGCGTGCAGCAGAGGCTGCGGGCTTCCGCGGTGGTTCGCCAGCGCCTCGTTCAACGTCGTCAGTTGGTCACGGATGACGGGATACACGGAGCCCTTGGAGCGGGCCAGTCGGTAGACCTGCCAGAGGTGGCTGTTCATGCGGGCGAAGTCGGCGGGTGCCCCTCGGAGAACGCCCTCGGTGAGGGCCTCGGCCTCCAAGGCCGGCAGGGCGGTCAGAGCTCCGCTGACAGTCAGAATGCGGAGAAATTCGCGGCGAATCATTTCGTCGGGGTCTCCCGCGCTCGGAGGTGCGATGGAGTGACTGCGTCCAGCGGTTTCCTCGACTGTGGCTCGCGAGGGTGGTGCGAGGAGGACGTCCAACTCTTGGAAGCCCGCTTCGAGGACGGTGGCCAACGCCCTTCGCTGCAGCGGTTGAGGAGTGACTTTGCCGCTTTCCCAACGTCCGACAGTGGTGCGGTCGACGCCGAGTAACTCGGCCAGCTTCTCCTGACTGTAGCCCAGGGATCTGCGCCGCTCCGCGAGTCCCATGCCACCCCCTTTCCTGCGGCTCAGCCCCTGCGGTACCCGTGCACGGACGTGCCTCAAGACTGCCGCATGAACGCCGTGGAGACCTCCGACTCATGCCGCTTCCATGGAAGTTGCCCCGGACGAGCAACGGGATTCACAAAGGAGTTCGGTCATGACGACGAAAGACGAAGCCGAGGCACGCGTGCCGGACACGCCGGCACAGCACCGGAGCGTGGAGATGGCGCAGCGAATCCTCATGACCCTCAGAGTCTCCCGCGACTCCGGCCGAACCTGGGGCCGGGTGACGGAGGTGCGGGAAGTCGAGGAGCCGGTGTTCCTCGACAACCCTGGACTCTTTCCGGCGTGCATGTGCCCGCGCTGCACGAATCGTTCCCCGCGTTTCGGAGTCTCCTCGCGGGCGGGGTCGTGATGCGGTGCTCCTACTGGCGCCGGCTGCCCCCGGATCTGAGGCGGGAAGCGCAGGAGAGGTCGGCCGACGTCTGCGTCGACAGCGTCGTGCAGTGCCAGTTGTCCGCACACGAGGACGGGGAGCACTACGGCCTCGTCGGCGATCCGGGTGCGTACGGCACCGCGTTGTGGGTCCGCTGGAAGGTGATGACCGCCGTGGACCTGGTCGCCCTGCGGGACTGCCCGGCAACCGCCCCGGGGCCGGACGGTGACGGCTGCTGCCTGTTCGCCGGTCATGGTGAGCAGCACACCTGGGAGGGCGCGTCGGAGAAGGCTCCCCGTAGCGGTTGACACACGATCCGGCGGGACGGGCGCCCCGGGGCCGGCCGATGCCGGTGACCGGTGCCCCGAACCCGCGGCAGCAGGGGCGTCCCGTCCCGGGGTGCCCCTGCTGCCGCGGAAACCGGTGGTCAGGACCGTTCCGCCGCCCCGTGCCGCCGCAGCCCCACCGCCACCACCACCGCGCCGACGAGGAGGAGCGCCGCGTCCAGGGCGACCACGGTGCGGACGCCCATGAACAGTTCGCCCCGCGTGGTCGCCAGTACGCCCAGCAGCGGGATGCCGAGGGTCAGGCCGACCTGTTGCGTGGTGGTGACCAGGCCGGTCGCCAGACCCTGTTCGTCGTCGGGGACCCCCGAGGTCACCGTCAGGCCGTAACTCACGATCGCGCCCAGGTGGCACATGCTCGCCAGCGAGACGCCGACCGTCGCGACCAGTACACCGGTGTGCTCGCCCAGTGCCAGCAGCAGCGCGACGAAGGCCCCCTGACCGAGGAGCGAGCCCACCAGGGTCCGGCGGGCGCCGAAGCGGCCGATCACCCGGGGGGCGTACGTACCGGCCACCGCCGACAGGAGGCCCTGGACCCCGAAGACCAGCCCCGTGGCGAACGCCGACAGGTCCAGTACGTCCTGGAGGTACAGCGTCAGTACGAAGACGACGGTGGACATCAGCGCGAAGGTCAGCAGACCGCCGAGGTTGCCGAAGGCCACCGTCCGGCGCCGCAGCATCGGCAGTGAGACCAGTGGCTCGGCGGCCCGGGCCTCCACCACCGCGAAGGTCACCAGCAGCGTCACCCCGAGGGCGAGGGAGACCAGGACGTCCACGTGGGCGAAGCCGCGCTGGGCGGCGGTCGACAGCGCGTGGATCAGGGCGAGCAGCCCGCCGGTGACGCTGACCGCACCCGGCACGTCCAGCCGGGGCCGCCGCGGGGTCCGGGACTCCGTCAGCACCCCCGGGGCCAGAGCGAGGACACCCACCGAGGCGAGCGCCAGCAGTCCCATGGTGGAGCGCCAGCCCAGCGTGTCGGTGAGCACCCCACCCGCCACCATGCCCACGGTGAAGCCGAGCGAGAGCAGTGTGCCGCTGATCCCCAGCGCCCGGTCGCGCTCCGGGCCCTCCCGGAACGTGGTGGTCAGCAGCGACATCCCGGTGGGCACGATCGCGGCCGCACCGAGCCCCTGCAGGGCGCGCCCCGCGAGGAAGGGCACCGGGCCCCAGGCGAAGGTCGCCAGCAGCGAGGCCGCGCCGAACACGAGAAGACCCGCGAGGAAGAGCCGGCGCCGCCCGTAGAGGTCGCCGATCCGCCCGAAGAGCAAAAGGAATCCGCCGGAGGGCAGCGCGAACGCGGTGATCGCCCACTGGAGCTGGGAGGTGCTCAGCCCGAGGTCGGCTCCGAGCACCGGCAGGGCCACGTTGAGTACGGAGAAGTCCAGCGCCACCATGAACTGGGCGGCGCAGAGCACGAGGAGGACCAGCCGGGAGCGGCCGGAGAGCCGGACGGGACGGGGCGCTCCGGGAGCCGCCGGCCTTACGGGTGCGGCGGCGCCGGGGATGCCGGGGGCCGCGGGAGGGGTTTCTGTCGCCATGGCCCCACCTTCGGCGGCACGGAACAACGGTGGGGAGACGCTCCTTATCCTGTTGGTGGCACCACCAGTTGGCGGAGGAGCGACGGGAAGGGCGGGCCCGACAGGGCTGTGGGGACCGCCGGGGCCGCCGGAAGCGACGTCCGGCACCATGTGCGCGAACCAGGGGGAGTGAGACGACGTGGCGACACCGGCCCGTTCGACGATCGGCAGTGCCAAGGCCCACCGGCTCGGCGAACTGCGCGAGTTCCTGATGAGCCGCCGGGCCCGGGTCACCCCGGCCCAGGCCGGGCTCCCGGACGGCGGCGCGCGCCGCCGTACCCCGGGGTTGCGCCGTGAGGAGGTCGCCGTCCTCGCGGGCGTCGGGGTCTCCTGGTACCAGTGGCTGGAGCAGGGACGCGACATCACCGTCTCCCCGCAGGTGCTGGACGCGGTGGGCCGGGTCCTGCGGCTGACCAGCGCGGAGCGCCGTCATCTGTACGTGCTCGCCGGGCTCAACCCGCCCGCCCCCGAAACCGATCCGGCCGACGCCGGCATGGACGCCGGGCTGCGCCGGCTCATCGACGCGTGGATGCCGTTCCCGGCGCACATCATGGACCGCTACTGGAACGTCGTGCGCTACAACGACGCCGCGTCCACGGTCCTCGGGCTGCGCCCCGGCATCGTGCAGAATTGCCTGATCTCCTTCTTCACCGACGACGTCTACCGGTCCCGGGCGACGACCTGGGACCTGATCGCGCCGCGGGTCGTCGCCCAGTTCCGCGCCGGCTGCTCGGAGGACCCGGAGGACGAGGGGTTCCAGGCCGTCGTCGCCGAGGCGAAGGAGGCCAGCCCTGCGTTCGCCGCCCTCTGGGAGCAGCGCGACGTCGCGCCCGGTGGCCTGATGCGCAAGGAGCTGGAGCACCCCGTGGCGGGAACCCTGCGGGTGGAGTCCACCCAACTGCGGGTGCCCGCCCGCCCGGACCTGGCTATCGTGCTGCACACCCCGCTGCCGGGGACCGGTACCGAGGAGCGGCTCGTCTGGCTGGCGTCCCCGGCGGGACGGCGCGGCGCGATGTACCCGGTACCGGGATGAGGCGCCCCGCCGCACGGTTCGTATGCTCGGCACATGACTGAGAGCACCGACCTCGGGGCCGAGGACCGCAAGATCGTCACGCTCGCGCGCAGCGCCCGCGCCCGCAACGGGGTTCCGGAGGGCGCGGCCGTCCGGGACGAGACGGGACGCACGTACGTGGCGGGGACGGTGGCGCTGGAGTCGCTGCGGCTCACCGCCCTCCAGACGGCCGTCGCGATGGCCGTGGCCAGTGGGGCGACCTCGCTCGAAGCGGCGGCCGTCGTCTCGGACGCCGAGGCGCCCGCCGACGAGGACCGGGCGGCGGTGCGCGACCTGGGTGGGGCGGACACCCCGGTGTTCCTGGCGGGCCCCGACGGGACCGTACGGGTGCGGGTCACCGCGGGGTGACGTCGCCCACGTGGGCGGGCGGCCCCGGGGCGGCCCGCCCGGCGGTCGGGGCAGCCGGTCACTCCCCCCGGGGCGCGTACATGATGACCGCCATGCCGGCGAGGCAGACCAGCGCGCCGGCGATGTCGTACCGGTCCGGGCGGTAGCCGTCGGCGACCATGCCCCAGGCGATCGAGCCGGCGACGAAGACCCCGCCGTAGGCGGCGAGGATGCGTCCGAAGTCGTCGTCGCTCTGCAGGGTCGCGACCGCCCCGTACACACCGAGGGCGATCACTCCCGCGCCGATCCAGGCCCATCCCCGGTGCTCGCGGATGCCCTGCCAGACGAGCCAGGCACCTCCGATCTCGAAGAGGGCGGCGACGACGAAGAGGGCGGCGGAGCGGGCGACGAACATGGGGGCACGCTATCCCCAGCAGGCTGTCTTCCCCGCGTCCGACCTGCGTCCGACCTGCGTCCGACCTGCGTCCGACCTGCGTCCGGACCGGGGCCCGCCCGCCCCGCGCGGGGGGTTCGCGGACCACTGTTGTGCACCGGGCCGCCGGGATCGGGGACAATGGGCGCCATGAGCGCTCGACCGAACCCCGAAGCCGCCCCGCGGCAGGCCACGGACACCGACCCCCACCGGGCCGGCTTCGCCTGCTTCGTGGGCCGCCCCAACGCGGGCAAGTCCACCCTCACGAACGCTCTGGTCGGGCAGAAGGTGGCGATCACGTCCAACCGCCCCCAGACCACCCGGCACACCGTGCGCGGCATCGTGCACCGTGACGACGCGCAGCTGATCCTGGTCGACACCCCGGGACTCCACAAGCCGCGCACCCTCCTCGGCGAGCGGCTGAACGACGTCGTGCGGACCACCTGGGCCGAGGTCGACGTCATCGGTTTCTGCCTGCCCGCCGACCAGAAGCTCGGCCCCGGCGACAAGTTCATCATCAAGGAACTCGCCGCCATCAGGAAGACCCCGAAGATCGCGGTCATCACCAAGACCGACCTGGTGGACTCCCGGGCCCTCGCCGAACAGCTGCTGGCCGTCTCGCAGCTGAGCCAGGAGCTCGGCTTCGAGTGGGCGGAGATCGTGCCGGTCTCGGCGGTCAAGGACGACCAGGTCGGGCTGCTGGCCGACCTGATCGCCCCGCTGCTTCCGGTCAGCCCGCCCCTCTACCCGGAGGGCGACCTCACCGACGAGCCCGAGATGGTCATGGTCGCGGAGCTGATCCGTGAGGCCGCGCTCGAAGGCGTGCGCGACGAACTGCCGCACTCCATCGCCGTCGTCGTCGAGGAGATGCTGCCGCGCGAGGACCGCCCGGCGGACAAGCCGCTGCTCGACATCCACGCCAACGTCTACATCGAGCGTCCCAGCCAGAAGGGCATCATCATCGGCCCGAAGGGCCAGCGGCTGAAGGACGTCGGCACCAAGTCCCGCAAGCACATCGAGGCACTGCTCGGCACGCCGGTCTTCCTCGACCTGCACGTCAAGGTCGCCAAGGACTGGCAGCGCGACCCCAAGCAGCTCCGCAAGCTCGGTTTCTGAGCCGGCCGGCCGGCGGCCCGCACGCCGCCGCCGGCCTCATGCCCGGTCCTACGCACCCTCGCCGAGGACGCGCGAGACCAGCGTGCGCTGGTCGTCGGTGAGGTGCGGATCCGCGCAGTGCACGGTCCGCCCGTCGACGGTGATGGTGTAGCGGAAGCCGTCCGGCACACCGGCCGGTGGTTCCCCGGCCCCCTCCGCGAGCGCGGAACGGGCCAGGGACTCCCAGGCGGCGGCGTCCGCCCGCCCGGCCGTGTCGATCTCGCCCCGGCGGGAAAGGCCGGCGAATCCGCCGGTCCGCTTCACGTGAATGCGCATGGGATCCATAGTGGCCCGCTCACTCGGTCGGTACGCCCACTTCGGACCACCCCTTGATCACGGCCTCGCGCTCGTCGCCCTCGCCGAAGCGGTCCCGGGCCGCCGCCACGGTGAGCCGGGCGAAGTCCGCGAAGTCCGCCGTCGCCGTCAGTTCACCGCCGGTCAGCACGTCGAACCAGATCTGGCCGGCCCGCTCCCAGGCGTTCCCGCCGAGGGCGGACGCGGCGAGGTAGAACGCGCGGTTGGGGATGCCGGAGTTGAGGTGGACGCCGCCGTTGTCCTCGTCGGTCTCGATGTAGTCCTCCATCGAGGCCGGCTGCGGGTCCTTGCCGAGTACGTCGTCGTCGTACGCGGTGCCCGGCGCCTTCATCGAGCGCAGCGCCTCCCCGGTGACCCGGGGGGCGAGCAGGCCCGCGCCGATCAGCCAGTCCGCCTGTTCGGCGCTCTGCCCCAGGGAGTACTGCTTGACCAGGGAGCCGAAGACGTCCGAGACGGATTCGTTGAGCGCGCCGGCCTGGCCCTCGTAGACGAGGTTGGCGGTGTGCTGGGTGAGGCCGTGCGCCAGTTCGTGGGCGATGACGTCGATGGAGAGGGTGAAGTCGAGGAAGATCTCGCCGTCACCGTCGCCGAAGACCATCTGCTGGCCGTCGAAGAAGGCGTTGTTGTAGTCCCGGTCGTAGTGGACCGAGCCGATGAGCCGCATCCCCTTGCCGTCGAGCGAGCTGCGGCCGTACGCGGAGAGCAGCAGGTCGAAGGTGGCGCCGAAGCCGGCGTACGCGCGGTTGACGCTGGCGTCGCCGGTGGGGTCGTCGCCCTCGCCCCGGACCTTGCGCCCCGGCAGCGCGGTGTGGTGACGGCAGTCGTAGATCGAGCGCCGGGGCTTGCTGGGCACGGCGCCCGCCGTGGCCGGAGCAGGCGCGGTGGCGGCCAGCGACGCCGCTCTGCGCAGGGTGCGGCGCATGCCGTCCGCGTCGAGCGTGCGGCGGGCCGGACCGGCGACCGCCGGGTCGTCGGACTGCGCCAGCTGGTCGAGGAGGTGCGGCGGCACGATGGTGCAGAAGACGGGGTGGAGACCGGAACCGTCATGGGGTCGAGAGATCATGATGACGACTGTGGCACTCCGTCATCACTCTGTCACTGGTTGCGACGGCAATTGACGAAATAGAGTGATGGATCACTGTTTACTCGCCATGTGCGCACAGTCCCGCATACTGATACGGACCGGCGTCCCTCGCACCTCTCGGTTACTCTCGTCGCATCATGCGTTTCGGGCTGCTTCTCCTTAGCTGCCGCGGTGAGGGCCTGTAGTCGTAGGCCGACCCCCTCCCCGCGGAGTCTGGTGCTGCAGCGACACAGTCGGCCGTCCCCCAGCTGGACCCCGAGGAGCCCTACGCCATGACCACCGTGAACCCTTCCGGTAATTCCGTCGGCCGTCCCACGCCGATCACCAACGCGACGCGGCTCCAGAAGAACTCCGGAATGCCGGTCCACAAGTACGGCCGGTACGAAGCGGTGGAGATCCCCGACCGGACCTGGCCCGACCGCCGGATCACGGCGGCGCCGCGCTGGCTCTCCACCGACCTGCGCGACGGCAACCAGGCCCTGATCGACCCCATGTCCCCGGCCCGCAAGCGCGAGATGTTCGACCTGCTCGTGAAGATGGGCTACAAGGAGATCGAGGTCGGCTTCCCGTCCTCCGGCGAGACCGACTTCGCCTTCGTGCGCTCCATCATCGAAGAGGGCGCGATCCCCGAGGACGTGACGATCTCCGTCCTGACCCAGTCCCGCGAGGAGCTGATCGAGCGGACCGTCGAGTCGCTGGTCGGCGCCCACCGGGCCACCGTCCACCTGTACAACGCCACCGCCCCCACCTTCCGCCGCGTGGTCTTCCGCGGTTCGAAGGAGCAGGTCAAGCAGATCGCGGTGGACGGCACCCGGCTGGTCATGGAGTACGCCGAGAAGATCCTGGGCGACGACACGATCTTCGGTTACCAGTACAGCCCCGAGATCTTCACCGACACCGAACTGGACTTCGCCCTGGAGGTCTGCGAGGCCGTCTGCGACGTGTGGCAGCCCGAGGAGGGCCGCGAGATCATCCTCAACCTGCCCGCCACCGTGGAGCGTTCGACGCCGTCCACGCACGCGGACCGGTTCGAGTGGATGTCGCGCCACCTGTCCCGCCGCGAGTTCGTCTGCCTGTCGGTCCACCCGCACAACGACCGCGGCACGGCCGTCGCCGCCGCGGAACTGGCCCTCATGGCCGGCGCCGACCGCATCGAGGGCTGCCTGTTCGGCCAGGGCGAGCGCACCGGCAACGTGGACCTGGTCACCCTGGGCATGAACCTCTTCTCCCAGGGCGTCGACCCGCAGATCGACTTCTCGCAGATCGACGAGATCCGCCGCACCAGCGAGTACTGCAACCAGATGGAGATCCACCCGCGCCACCCCTATGCGGGCGACCTCGTCTACACCTCCTTCTCCGGCTCCCACCAGGACGCCATCAAGAAGGGCTTCGACGCCATGGAGGCCGACGCGGCCGCCCAGGGCAAGAGCGTCGACGCTCTCGAGTGGGCCGTACCGTACCTGCCGATCGACCCGAAGGACGTCGGCCGCAGCTACGAGGCCGTGATCCGGGTCAACTCGCAGTCCGGCAAGGGCGGTATCGCGTACGTCCTGAAGAACGACCACAAGCTGGACCTGCCGCGCCGGATGCAGATCGAGTTCTCCCGGATCATCCAGGCCAAGACGGACGCCGAGGGCGGCGAGGTCACCCCCGCGCAGATCTGGTCGGCCTTCCGGGACGAGTACCTGCCCAACGCCGACGACGTGGCGGCCCGTTGGGGACGGGTCCAGATCCGTTCCGGCCAGACCACCACCGAGCAGGACGGCCGGGACACGCTGACCGTCGAGGCGACCGTGGACGGCGTCGACACCGTGCTGACCGGGACAGGCAACGGCCCGATCTCGGCCTTCTTCGAGGCACTGGCCGGCATCGGCATCGACGCCCGGCTGCTGGACTACACCGAGCACACGATGAGCGAGGGGGCCAGCTCGCAGGCGGCCGCCTACATCGAGTGCGCGATCGACGGCAAGGTCCTGTGGGGCATCGGCATCGACGCCAACACCACCCGGGCCTCGCTCAAGGCGGTCGTCTCCGCGGTCAACCGCGCCGGCCGCTGACACCGGGCCGGAGGCCGCCGCGCGCCCGCCCCGGAGCCCTGCCGGTCCCCTCCCGCACCGTTCGCCGATCCCCGTCCACCCCTTCCGGGTGGGCGGGGATCGGCCATTTCCAGGTCTTGTGACAGTCGAGGTGCTGACGCCGCCTCGTGCATGTGGCTAACATCACGTGCAACCCACGGCAATGTTGCCGGAGCGTTACGGAGGTGTGCGACGTGCGGTCAGCCAAAGGACAACGCGCCCTGAGAACGGGCTTGTACGGCCTCCGCACCGCCTGGGACGTCGTGGGCGACGGCGAGTTCTTCTGCCAGGACTGCGGCGGCGACCGCAACTACCGCCGCCTCACCGGCCGGCACCGCTTCACCGTGCTCGGGGTGCCGCTGGTGCGGCGCGGCGGCACGGCCCCGGTCGTCGAGTGCGCCGACTGCCGTGCCCGCTTCGGCACCGAGGCCCTGGAACACCCCACCACCACCCGGTTCTCCGCGATGCTCCGGGAGGCCGTGCACACGGTCGCGCTGGCCGTCCTCGCCTCGGGGGGCACCCCCCGCACCGCCCTGGAGACCGCGGCGGCCACCATCCGCGAGGCCGGGCTCGACGACTGCTCGCAGGAGCGGCTCCTCACCGTCGTGGAGGTGCTGACCGCAGACATCGGCCAGGAGGACGGCACCGGGGCCGCCGGGGCGTGCGGCGCCGCCCTCGCCATCGAGCTGCACGAGGTGCTCACTCCGCTCGCGGACCACCTGGTCCCGGCGGGCCGCGAGTCGGTCCTGCTCCAGGGTGCCCGGATCGCACTGGCCGACGGCCCGTACGGCGCGGCGGAGCGCGAGGTGCTCACCACCGTGGGCCACGCGCTGCGGATCCGCCCCGAGGACACCGCGCGACTGCTCACCGAGGCCGCCCGCACGCCGTCCTGAGCCCTTCGGACGACCCCGGCGCCCCCGACTGCCCGCGGAGCCCTCCGAGGGCGCGTACCGGGGGCTCCGGGGGCGCCGGACACCGCCCCGTCCGGTGCGCGACAATGGGGCCATGAGCTTGTTCCGGGACGACGGCGTCGTACTGCGTACGCAGAAACTGGGCGAGGCCGACCGGATCATCACCCTGCTGACCCGCGGCCACGGCCGGGTGCGCGCGGTCGCCCGCGGGGTGCGCCGCACCAAGTCGAAGTTCGGCGCCCGCCTCGAACCCTTCTCCCACGTGGACGTGCAGTTCTTCGCGCGGGGCAGTGAGCTGGTCGGCCGGGGGCTGCCGCTCTGCACGCAGAGCGAGACCATCGCCCCGTACGGCGGCCGGATCGTCACCGACTACGCCCGTTACACGGCCGGCACCGCCATGCTGGAGACCGCCGAACGCTTCACCGACCACGAGGGCGAACCTGCCGTCCAGCAGTACCTGCTCCTCGTCGGCGGGCTGCGCACCCTCGCGCGGGGCGAGCACGCGCCCCACCTGATCCTCGACGCGTTCCTGTTGCGCTCCCTCGCCGTGAACGGCTACGCCCCGAGCTTCGAGGACTGCGCCCGGTGCGGAATGCCCGGTCCGAACCGTTTCTTCTCCATCGCCGCGGGTGGAGTGATCTGCGCCGACTGCCGGGTCCCCGGGAGCGTCGTACCCTCCTCGGAGGCCCTCGGCCTGCTGAGCGCGCTGCTCAGTGGTGACTGGGCGACGGCGGACGCGTGCGAGGCGCGTCATGCCAGGGAGGGGAGCGGGCTGGTGTCCGCCTACCTGCACTGGCATCTGGAGCGCGGTCTGCGCTCGCTGCGGTACGTGGAACAGTGATCCTCGCAGCCGTCCGCGGAGAAGCGACACAGGGAGACAGAGAAGCTCATGGCAGTACGCGGGATCCTCGGCGGCCGTAACCGGCGCACGTACAAGACCCCCGAGACGCACCCGTCCGGTGCGACGCCCCCGAAGATCCCCGCCGAGCTGGTGCCCCGGCACGTGGCCGTCGTGATGGACGGCAACGGCCGCTGGGCCAAGGAGCGCGGTCTCCCGCGCACCGAGGGCCACAAGGTCGGCGAGGCCGTCGTCATGGACGTCCTCAAGGGCTGCATCGAGATGGGCGTCAAGAACCTCTCGCTCTACGCCTTCTCCACGGAGAACTGGAAGCGTTCGCCGGACGAGGTGAAGTTCCTGATGAACTTCAACCGCGACGTCATCCGCCGCCGCCGTGACGAGATGGACGAGCTCGGCATCCGCATCCGCTGGGTCGGCCGGATGCCCAAGCTGTGGAAGTCCGTCGTCCAGGAGCTCCAGATCGCCCAGGAGCAGACCAAGGACAACGACAGGATGACGCTGTACTTCTGCGTCAACTACGGCGGCCGGGCGGAGATCGCCGACGCGGCGCAGCGCATCGCGCAGGACGTCGCGGCGGGCAGGCTCGACCCGTCGAAGGTCAACGAGAAGACGTTCGCGAAGTACATCTACTACCCGGACATGCCGGACGTGGACCTCTTCGTGCGCCCCAGCGGCGAGCAGCGCACCTCCAACTACCTGATCTGGCAGAGCGCGTACGCCGAGATGGTCTTCCAGGACGTGCTGTGGCCCGACTTCGACCGCCGCGACCTGTGGCGCGCCTGCCTGGAGTACGCCCAGCGCGACCGCCGCTTCGGCGGGGCGCAGGAGATCGCACCGGCCGCCGGGACCGCGCCGGAGGCGTGACGCCGGGAGAGCGGAACGGCGGAGGGGGAGGACCGGCCACCGGTCCTCCCCCTCCGCCGTTCCGGCTCCACCGCTACCGCGCGCACTCCGCGCAGGTCCCGAAGATCTCCACCGTGTGCGCCACGTTGACGTAGCCGTGCTGGGAGGCGATCGTCTCGGCCCACTGCTCCACGGCCGGGCCCTCCACCTCGACCGCCTTGCCGCAGACCCGGCAGACCAGGTGGTGGTGGTGCTCCCCGGTCGAGCAGCGGCGGTACACGGACTCGCCGTCGGTGGTGCGCAGGACGTCCACCTCGCCCGCGTCGGCGAGGGACTGGAGGGTGCGGTAGACGGTGGTCAGACCCACCGAGTCACCGCGGTGCTTGAGGACGTCGTGCAGGTCCTGCGCACTGCGGAACTCGTCGACCTCGTCGAGGGCGGCCGCGACCGCCGCCCGCTGACGGGTGGAGCGCCCCCGTACCGGAGCCGCGTTCGTGCCACTGATCGGCGCCGCCACAGCTGCCTCCTCGTGTCGCCCGTACGGATGTCGGGCCATTGTGCCAGCCCCACCGGGCGAAACCCTCATACGCGCACGTCGTCCGGGGCGGTGCGGCCGGCCGGTACTTCCAGGGTGCACTCCTGGGGGTCGCTCGCGCGTCCCCGGGCCCTGCGGCGGGCCAGCGGGGCGGCCAGCGCGGTCAGTGCGACGAAGGCGGCGATGGCCAGCAGCACGATCGTGGCGCCCGGCGGGACGTCCTGGTAGTACGAGGTGACGGTGCCCGCCAGCGTGACGGCGGTACCGATCACCACGGAGAGCACGAAGGTCAGCCGGAAGGACTTCGACACCTGCTGGGCGGCCGCGACCGGCACCACCATCAGCGCGCTGACCAGCAGCAGGCCGACGACCCGCATGGCCACGGTGACCGTCACGGCGGCCGTCACCGCGATCAGCAGGTTCAGCAGCCGCACCGGCAGTCCGGTGACCCGGGCGAACTCCTCGTCCTGGCTGACCGCGAAGAGCTGGCGGCGCAGCCCCACGGTCACCAGCACGACGAACGCGGCGAGCAGCGTGATCGCCCACACGTCCTCGGAGGAGACGGTGGAGAGCGAACCGAAGAGGTACGAGGTGAGGTTGGCGTTCGACCCGGTGTCGGAGATGTTGATCAGCATCACCCCGCCCGCCATGCCGCCGTAGAAGAGCATGGCCAGCGCGATGTCGCCGCGGGTGTGCCCGAACCAGCGGATCAGCTCCATGACGACGGCGCCGGCGACCGCGACGGCGGTGGCCATCCAGACGGGACTGGTGGAGAGCAGGAAGCCGAGGCCGACGCCGGTCATCGCGATGTGGCCGATGCCGTCGCCCATGAGGGCCTGGCGGCGCTGGACGAGGTAGATGCCGAGGGCGGGGGCGGTGATGCCGACCAGGACGGCGGCGATCAGCGCGCGCTGCATGAAGGCGGGTTCGAGGAATTCCATCAGGTCAGCAGTCCCGTTCGGACGGGCTCGGAAGCCGCGTGGGGGTGGACGTGGTCGTGGCCGGGGAGCGCGTGCTGCCCGACCGAGCGCGGCGGCGGCCCGTCGTGGGTCACGCAGCCGTCGCGCAGCACGACCGCGCGGTCGATCAGTGGCTCCAGCGGGCCCAGCTCGTGCAGGACCAGCAGCACGGTGGTGCCGGCGGCGACCTGCTCGCGCAGGGTGGTGGCGAGGATCTCCTGGCTGGCGAGGTCGACACCGGCCATCGGCTCGTCCATGATCAGCAGCTCGGGCTCGGACGCCAGCGCGCGGGCGATCAGGACCCGCTGGTGCTGTCCGCCGGAGAGCGCGCTCACCGAGTCCCCGGCGCGGTCGAAGAGGCCGACGAGCGTGATGGCCCGGTCGACGGCGGCACGGTCCGCCCGGCCCGGGATGCGCAGTCCGGTGCGCGAGAGCCGGCCGGAGGAGACGACCTCGCGGACGGTCGCCGGGACCCCCGCGGAGGCGGTGGTGCGCTGCGGTACGTACCCGACGCGGGCCCACTGCCGGAAGCGGCGGAGCGGGGTGCCGAAGAGCTCGGCGGTTCCGCCGCTGAGGGGCACCTGCCCGATGAGGGAGCGTACGGCGGTGGACTTGCCGGAGCCGTTGGCGCCGAGCAGGGCGACCACCTCGCCCGCGTGGACGGTGAGGTCGACCCCGCGCAGCACCGGGCGCGAGCCGAGGGTCGCCGTGGCACCGGTGAGCCGGAGCACGGCGTCACCCGCGGGGGCCGGGGCGCCGGCCGGGGCGCCGGGGGAGGGGGTACGGGGCTCGTCCATGCGCTTCTCCGGTCCGGTCGTCGTCTTCTCGTGCGGTCGCGGCGCCGCTCCGCCGGGGGCGGCTCCGGGTGCGTCGGCGGTCACTTGGCGCCGAGCGCCTTCTGGAGCGCGCCGAGGTTCGACTCCATGACCTGGAGGTAGTCGTCGCCCTTCGACGAGTCGGTGATGCCCTCCAGCGGGTCCAGGACGTCGGTGCGCAGACCGGTGTCCTTCGCGAGGGTCTTCGCCGTCTTGTCGCTGGCGAGCGTCTCGAAGAAGACGGTGGTGGCCCCGTTCTCCTCGGCGATGTGCTGGAGGTCCTTGATGCGGGCCGGGCTCGGCTCCGCCTCGGGGTCGACTCCGGCGATGCCCTCCTGGGTGAGGCCGTAGCGCTCGGCGAGGTAGCCGAAGGCGGAGTGCGTGGTGAGGAAGGTCTTGGTGGTGGTGGACTTCAGCCCGGTCTCGTACGCCGTGTTCAGGGTGTTCAACTTCTCGACCAGCCGGTCGGTGTTCGCCCGGTAGTCGGCCGCGTGGGCGGGGTCGGCCTTCGCCAGGGACGTGCCGACGCCCTCGGCGACCTCGGCGTACTTCACCGGGTCCAGCCAGATGTGCGGGTCCAGCCCGGCTCCGTCGTGCTCCTCGTGCTCCTCGTGCTCCTCGTGCTCGTCGGAGGAGGCGTGGTCGGGGCTGTCGACCTCGGCGCCGTGCGCTTCGAGCGAGGTGAGCTCCGCCGCGTCCACGGTGTTCTTCGCCCCGGACTGGGCGATGGCGTCGTCCACGGCGGGCTGGATGCCCTTGAGGTACAGGATGTAGTCGGCGTCGCCGAGCGAGCCGATCTGGCGGGGGCTGAGCTCCAGGTCGTGCGGCTCGACGCCCGGCTTCGTCAGGGTGGTGACGGAGACGTGCGTCCCGCCTATCTCCTCGGCCAGGAACTCCATCGGGTAGAAGGACGCGACCACGTCCAGTTCGCCGCCGCCCGACCCGTCGGCCGCGTCGGAGCCGGAGCAGCCGGTGAGGGCGGTGAGACCGAGGGCGACCGCGCCGAGGGCGGCGGTGGCGGGTATGAGGCGGCGTACGTTCATGAAACCCATTTTCAACAAAACTGGAAACGATTGTCAACAAGGCTGATGAACCGACTGGTGGGGCCGGCGGCCTGAAGCGCACTCCGGCCCCCGATTTGATCCGGGGGGTGCGCCCGCCGGTAATCTGGGGCATTCGCTCGCCCGTCTCCTGAGCACCACGTTCCAGCGAGGCGCTCAGCGCCGCTTCTGTCCCGTTTCGCCGTCGTAATGAAGAGAGCACCGTGGCCGCCGACAAGATCGACTCCATCGTCAGCCTGAGCAAGCGCCGTGGCTTCGTCTACCCCTGCAGTGAGATCTACGGTGGTCAGAAGGCCGCCTGGGACTACGGCCCGCTCGGCGTGGAGATGAAGGAGAACCTCAAGCGTCAGTGGTGGCGCTACATGGTCACCTCGCGCGAGGACGTGGTCGGTCTCGACTCGTCGGTCATCCTGGCCCCCGAGGTCTGGGTCGCCTCCGGCCACGTCGCCACCTTCAGCGACCCGCTGACCGAGTGCACCTCCTGCCACAAGCGTTACCGCGCCGACCACCTGGAGGAGGCGTACGAGGCGAAGCACGGCAAGCCCCCGGTGGGCGGCCTCGCCGACCTCAACTGCCCCAACTGCGGTAACAAGGGCACCTTCACCGAGCCCAAGCAGTTCTCGGGTCTCCTCTCCACCCACCTCGGCCCGACCCAGGACTCCGGCTCGGTCGCCTACCTGCGCCCCGAGACCGCCCAGGGCATCTTCACCAACTTCGGCCAGGTGCTGCAGACTTCCCGCAAGAAGCCGCCGTTCGGCATCGCGCAGATGGGCAAGTCCTTCCGGAACGAGATCACTCCGGGCAACTTCATCTTCCGCACCCGTGAGTTCGAGCAGATGGAGATGGAGTTCTTCGTCAAGCCGGGTGAGGACGAGGAGTGGCAGGAGTACTGGATGGACCAGCGCTGGAACTGGTACACCGACCTCGGCATGCGCGAGGAGAACATGCGCTGGTTCGAGCACCCGCAGGAGAAGCTCTCCCACTACTCCAAGCGCACCGCCGACATCGAGTACCGCTTCCGCTTCGGCGGCAGCGAGTGGGGCGAGCTGGAGGGCGTCGCCAACCGCACCGACTACGACCTCAAGGCGCACTCCAAGGCGTCCGGCACCGACCTGGTCTACTTCGACCAGGAGGCCAACGAGCGCTGGACCCCGTACGTCATCGAGCCGGCGGCCGGTGTCGGCCGCGCGATGCTCGCCTTCCTCCTGGACGCCTTCGTCGAGGACGAGGCGCCCAACGCCAAGGGCGTCATGGAGAAGCGCACCGTGCTGCGCCTCGACCCGCGCCTCGCGCCGGTCAAGGTCGCGGTCCTGCCGCTCTCCCGCAACGCGCAGCTCTCCCCGAAGGCCAAGGGCCTCGCCACCGACCTGCGCAAGAACTGGAACATCGAGTTCGACGACGCCGGCGCCATCGGCCGCCGCTACCGCCGCCAGGACGAGATCGGTACGCCGTTCTGCGTCACCGTCGACTTCGACACCCTGGACGACAACGCGGTGACCGTCCGCGAGCGCGACACCATGAAGCAGGAGCGCGTCTCGCTGGACCAGATCCAGGCGTACCTCGGCGCCCGCCTGCTGGGCTGCTGACGCCTCACGGCCGCTGACGCCACACGGTCGCCGACAGCCGGGGCATCGCGGCTGCCGGCGACCGGCGCATCACGGTTTCGCTCCGAAGCCCCCGGACCCCGCACGGGTCCGGGGGCTTCGTCGCACACTGGGGCCACCCCTACCCCGGAGGCCGCCATGGTGCCCGCGACCCAGAGCAAGGTCAGCCGCCGGGACCAGCACGGCCGCGAACACGTCGTCCAGGTACGGAAGTCGGGGGTGGCGCGGCTCCTGACCTGCGAGAGCTGCGACTGGCGCAGGAGCGCGCAGTTCCTGCCCTGGCTGAAGGCGCAGGAGCACCTGGCCGAGGCCCACCGGGCGACGGTCGACCCGGGCGCCTGAGCGACGCCGGCCGCACCTCGGCACCGGCGGCCGCCGGAAAAGGCGGTGCGGGGCGCTCCGCGAGCGGGGTACGGTTTTGGCTATGCCGTTCTTCCAGATCTACGAGTGAGCGCGCGGCGGGGACGAGCGGCACCGCCCCTCGAGCCCGCCGCCCCACGGATCGATCCGTGACCACCACGGACCACCCCCTTCTCACCCCACATGGGAGAACACCATGGCCAAGAGCCGCAACAACCTCCTCGGCGTCGGCGGACAGCGCAAGAAGCTGTCCCGGGCCGACCAGCAGGGCGCGGGCACCGTCCGCGACGCCGACCGCAAGGTGGCGGAGGACAAGAAGCAGGAACTGGTGCGCAAGATGCGCGAGCGCGCCACCGGCACCGCCCCGGAGACCGACGCCGCCGCGACGGACGCTTCCGTGACCGGCGCGGACGCCGCCGAGGACCGGAGCTGACGCCCCACCCTCACCGCCCCGCGGGGCCCGTACCGTCCTTCCGGCGGTACGGGCCCCGCGGCCGTCTCCCGGCGGTTCAGCCGACCGCTGCCGCCAGTACCCCCGCCGCTTTCGCGACCAGCGGGTGGTCACCGACCGCCGTCGCCTCCGGTTTGGTGGTCAGCACGGTCACCACCACCGGTTCGCCCGACGCGGTCCAGGCGATCCCCGTGTCGTTGCAGGTGCCGTAGGAGCCACCGCCGGTCTTGTCGGCGATCGTCCACCCGGCGGGCAGCCCGGTGCGGAAACGGGTGCCGCTGGTCCGGCAGTTCAGCAGCCAGCCGGTCAGCCGCTCCCGGTCGTGCGGCGCGAGGACGTCACCGAGGACCAGCCCGGCGTACGTACGGGAGAGCGCGTACGGGGTGGTGGTGTCCCGGCGCAGCCAGGGCTCCGCCGAGTTCAGCTCCGGCTCCCACCGGTCCAGCCGGGTCCGGTGGTCGCCGACCGACCGGCAGAAGCGGGTGACCGCCGCCGGACCGCCCAGCTCCCGCAGCAGCAGGTTGCCCGCGGTGTTGTCGCTGTCGCAGATGGCGGCCTCGCAGAGTTCCGCCACCGTCATCCCGGTGGCCAGATGGGCCCGCGTGACGTCGGAGGCCGTGACCAGGTCCGCCTCCGTATAGCGGATCAGCCGCCCCAGCACCTCGCCGTCGCGGTCCAGGTCGCGCAGGACGGCCGCCGCCGCGAGCGTCTTGAAGGTGGAGCAGAGCGGGAAGCGCTCCCCGGCCCGGTGCGCCACCGTGCGGCCGGTGGCGAGGTTGCGGGCGTACGCGCCGACCCGGGCGCCGTGCTCCCGCTCGAGGGCCGTCAGCGCGGCCCCCGCCGCGTCGGGGGCCCTTCCCGGGAGCGCGGTCGCGCCGGCGGCGTGGGCGGGCCGGGCGGTGAGGAGCGTACCGGCGGTCGCCGCTCCGGCGAGACCCAGCAGGCCCCGGCGGGAGAGGGACGGGGTGGACGGGCGCTGCGGCACGAGGAGGGCCTTTCGTCGTTCCGTACGTAAGGTCATGCCGCCCGACGCTAGCCAGCCGCCGCCGGAACGCCGCGTTCCGCCGGGGCGGGCGTGGCGGGTGTGAGAGGTACGGCGTACGGGGCGCGTGGGGCGCGCGGACCGCCCCGGCGGAGGAGTTGCCGGCGTGCGGGACAATGGGGGGATGACCACGCTCGCCCCCGCGCCCCAGCAGCTCCGTATCGGCCCGCACACCGTGCAGCCGCCGGTGGTCCTCGCGCCCATGGCCGGGATCACCAACGCGCCGTTCCGCACCCTGTGCCGCGAGTTCTCCGGCGGCCACGGGCTGTTCGTCAGCGAGATGATCACGACGCGGGCCCTGGTCGAGCGCAACGAGAAGACCATGCAGCTCATCCACTTCGACGCGAGCGAGACCCCCCGGTCGATCCAGCTCTACGGTGTGGACCCGGTCACGGTCGGCAAGGCCGTCCGGATGATCGTCGACGAGGACCTCGCCGACCACATCGACCTGAACTTCGGCTGCCCGGTCCCCAAGGTCACCCGCAAGGGCGGCGGCTCGGCGCTCCCGTACAAGCGGCCGCTGCTCCGCGCGATCCTGCGCGAGGCCGTCGCGAACGCCGGGGAGCTGCCGGTCACCATCAAGATGCGCAAGGGAATCGACGACGACCACCTCACCTACCTCGACGCCGGCCGGATCGCCGTCGAGGAGGGGGTGGCCGCCGTCGCCCTGCACGGCAGGACCACTGCCCAGCACTACGGCGGCACCGCCGACTGGGAGGCCATCGCCCGCCTCAAGGAGCACGTGCCGGAGATCCCGGTCCTCGGCAACGGCGACATCTGGTCCGCCGGGGACGCCCGCCGGATGATGGCCGAGACCGGCTGCGACGGCGTGGTCGTCGGCCGCGGCTGCCTCGGCCGCCCCTGGCTCTTCGGCGACCTGGTCGGCGCCTTCGACGGGACGGACACCAAGCGCGAGCCCGCCCTGCGCGAGGTCGCCGAGGTGATGGTCCGGCACGCGACCCTGCTCGGCGAGTGGATCGGCGACGAGGCGCGCGGCGTGATCGACTTCCGCAAGCACGTGGCCTGGTACCTCAAGGGCTTCGCGGTGGGCTCGGAGATGCGCCGGAACCTCGCGGTCACCTCGTCCCTGGAGGAGCTGGCCGGCCAGCTGAACGAGCTGGACCTCGACCAGCCCTGGCCGGACGGCGCGGACGGCCCGCGCGGACGCACCTCGGGCAACAACCGGGTCGTCCTCCCGGACGGCTGGCTGAAGGACCCGTACGACTGCTCCGGAGTGAGCGCCGACGCGGAGCTGGACACCTCCGGCGGCTGATCCGGCCGGCCCGGCGGATCCGGGTCCGGCCGACGCCGTGCGAGGAACGCCGGCGGACCGGCGGAGATACGCGAGACGTATCCGGGGAAAACGTCGGAGATGACGACGACACTCGCTGCCTTTGTCCTCGACACCCCGGATCCGCCGGCCCTCGCCGACTTCTACCGTGCCCTGCTGGCTTGGGAGGAGGTCGAGCGGGACAGTGAATGGGTCCGGCTCAGGGACCCGGAACGCGAACGGCCCGGCCTCAGCTTCCAGCGGGAAGCGATCCACGTCACTCCCGTCTGGCCGCCCGAGCCGGGGACCCAGCAGATGCAGGCGCACCTCGATCTCCAGGTCGACGACCTCGACGGGGAGACCGCCCGCGCCTGCGCCCTCGGAGCGACGCTGGAGGAGTACCAGCCGCAGGAGGACGTGCGCGTCCTCCGGGATCCGCACGGCCACCTCTTCTGCCTCTTCCTGCCGGGCGCCTGAGCCGCTGGGACCGCACCGGGAAAGGCACCCAGTGCCCTTCTCCGGTGCGGCTCAGATGAGCGAGGGAAATGCACCTTTTCGTCCCTCAGTACGGCGTCGAGGGCCGGTCCGCGCCGTGCGGGGTCGGCAGGTGTTCTCGACAGGGGTCCCGTCCGGAGGTCGGACGGGACCCCTGTCGAGGACGATGCGTCCGCCGCGTGTCCGCATGGTGGTATCCGAGGGCTCCGGAGGACGTGATCCTTGCCACGCCTGAGGCATGTTTGGCTCAAATGAGCGCTCGACTGATGTCGCAACTTCTCAAATGATGGCACTGCGTGCCAGATGTGCGGACTTTGATCGATCGACGCCATGCTCACCCCCTGTGGCGATCCGGCGCCGGTCCATGAGCGGAGCGTCACCCCGCGTTCGGGAGGTGAACGCATTCGCCGGTGGGGTGGTGAGGCCCCGTCACTTTCGATCTGCTGGCAGACGGGTGGTTGCGGTCGCACGATGGAGAAGTGGACGTCACCGGATGCCTTCGATCTGGGTATGTTCCTGGCCGTCAGGGCAGCCACCGTCGGGGGCACCCACCGCGTCCGCAAGGAGTCGAGACCCGTGTCCGTACACAACGGTCCTCAGAAGTTCGTCTACGACTTCACCGAGGGCAACAAGGATCTGAAGGACCTGCTCGGCGGGAAGGGTGCCAACCTCGCCGAGATGACCAACCTCGGCCTGCCGGTCCCTCCCGGCTTCACCATCACCACCGAGGCGTGCAAGGTCTTCCTCGACAGCGGTGTGGAGCCCGACGAGCTCCGCGACGAGGTGAGCGCCCATCTGGCCGCCCTGGAGGCGCGGATGGGCAAGACCCTCGGCCAGCACGACGACCCGCTCCTGGTCTCCGTACGCTCCGGCGCCAAGTTCTCGATGCCCGGCATGATGGACACCGTCCTCAACATCGGCCTCTCCGACGCCTCCGTCGTCGGTCTCGCCGCGCAGGCGGGGGACGAGCGCTTCGCCTGGGACTCGTACCGCCGCCTCATCCAGATGTTCGGCAAGACCGTGCTCGGCGTCGGCGGCGACCTCTTCGAAGAGGCGCTGGAGGCGGCCAAGCGGGCCAAGAAGGTCAGCGTCGACACGGACCTCGGCGCCGAGGACCTCAAGAAGCTCGTCAAGCAGTTCAAGCGGATCGTGAAGACCGAGGCGGGACGCGACTTCCCGCAGGACCCCCGGGAGCAGATGGACCTGGCCATACACGCGGTCTTCCAGTCGTGGAACACCGACCGGGCCAAGCTCTACCGCCGTCAGGAGCGCATCCCCGGCGACCTCGGCACCGCCGTCAACATCTGCTCCATGGTCTTCGGCAACCTCGGACCCGACTCGGGTACGGGCGTCGCCTTCACCCGCGACCCGGCCAGCGGCCACCAGGGCGTCTACGGCGACTACCTGCAGAACGCGCAGGGCGAGGACGTCGTCGCGGGCATCCGCAACACCGTGCCGCTCGCCGAGCTCGCGACCATCGACCGCACGTCCTACGACCGGCTGATGCGGATCATGGAGACGCTGGAGACCCACTACCGCGACCTCTGCGACATCGAGTTCACCATCGAACGCGGCCAGTTGTGGATGCTCCAGACCCGCGTCGGCAAGCGGACGGCGGGGGCCGCCTTCCGGATCGCCACCCAACTCGTCGACCAGGGGCTCATCGACGAGGCGGAGGCGCTCCAGCGGGTCAACGGCGCCCAGCTCGCCCAGCTGATGTTCCCGCGCTTCGACGACACCACGACGACCCGGCTGCTCGGGCGGGGCATCGCCGCCTCCCCGGGCGCCGCCGTCGGCAAGGCCGTCTTCGACTCGTACACCGCGGTCAAGTGGTCGCGCTCCGGCGAGAAGGTCATCCTGATCCGCCGCGAGACCAACCCCGACGACCTGGACGGCATGATCGCCGCCGAGGGCATCCTCACCTCGCGCGGCGGAAAGACCTCGCACGCCGCCGTCGTGGCGCGCGGCATGGGCAAGACGTGCGTCTGCGGCGCCGAGGAGATCGAGGTCGACACCAAGCGCCGCCGGCTCACCGTCGGCGACACCGTCGTGGAGGAGGGCGACCTCGTCTCGGTCGACGGCTCCACCGGGAAGGTCTACCTCGGCGAGGTCCCCGTCGTACCGTCCCCGGTCGTCGAGTACTTCGAGGGCCGGATGCACGCGGGCGCCGACGACGCCGACGAGCTCGTCGCCGCCGTGCACCGGATCATGGCCTACGCGGACCGGATGCGCCGACTGCGGGTACGGGCCAACGCCGACAACGCCGAGGACGCCCTGCGCGCCCGCCGCTTCGGCGCCCAGGGCATCGGCCTCTGCCGCACCGAGCACATGTTCCTCGGCGAACGCCGCGTCCTCGTGGAGCAGTTGGTCCTCGCCGACACCGACGCCGAGCGGGAAGCCGCCCTCGCCGAGCTGCTGCCGCTCCAGAAGGCCGACTTCATCGAGCTGTTCGAGTCGATGGACGGACTGCCCGTCACCGTACGGCTGCTCGACCCGCCGCTCCACGAGTTCCTGCCCGACATCACCGAACTCTCGGTGCGCGTCGCGCTCGCCGAGTCCCGCAAGGACGCCAACGAGAACGACCTGCGCCTCCTCCAGGCCGTACACCGGCTGCACGAGCAGAACCCGATGCTGGGGCTGCGCGGGGTCCGCCTCGGCCTGGTCATCCCCGGCCTCTTCGCCATGCAGGTCCGCGCCATCGCCGAGGCCGCCGCGCACCGGAAGAACGCCAAGGGGGACCCCCGCCCCGAGATCATGATCCCGCTCGTCGGCACGGTCCAGGAGCTGGAGATCGTCCGCGAGGAGGCCGACCGGGTCATCGCCGAGGTCCAGGCCGCCACCGGTACCGACCTCAAGCTCACCATCGGCACCATGATCGAGCTGCCCCGCGCCGCGCTGACCGCCGGTCAGATCGCCGAGGCCGCGCAGTTCTTCTCCTTCGGCACCAACGACCTCACCCAGACGGTGTGGGGCTTCTCCCGCGACGACGTGGAGGCCTCCTTCTTCACCGCCTACCTGGAGAAGGGCATCTTCGGGGTCTCCCCGTTCGAGACCATCGACCAGGACGGGGTCGGCTCGCTGGTGCGCAGCGCGGTGGAGGCCGGCCGGGCCACCCGCCCCGATCTCAAGCTCGGAGTCTGCGGTGAACACGGCGGTGACCCGGAGTCGGTGCACTTCTTCCACGAGGTGGGCCTCGACTACGTGTCCTGCTCGCCGTTCCGCATCCCCGTCGCCCGGCTGGAGGCCGGACGGGCCGCCGCCGGGCCGAGGGGCGGCGACACCCGCTGACCCCCGTCCGGCCCCTGTTCTCCGGAGCCGCCGCCCGTGCCGCGTCCCACCCCTCGCCCAGGCCCGGCAGCGCCTCCGGAACCGGAGCGGCGGCACCCTGTGCGGGGGTGCCGCCGCTCCACCCCGTCCGGGGGATGTCCCCGGCGGGGTCAGACGGCGGTGAAGAGCAGGGCGGCGTTCTGGCCGCCGAAACCGAAGGAGTTGGAGACGGCGGCAGCCAGAGCGGTGGGGCGGGGCGCGCCGGTGACCACGTCCAGCTCCAGGCCCGGCTCCTGACGGGTGAGGCCTGCGGTCGGCGGGACGAGCTGCTCCTCGAGGGTGAGGACCGTCAGGGCCGCCTCGATGGCACCGGCCGCGCCCAGCGCGTGACCGAGGACGCCCTTGGCGGCGGTCACCGGCGGCGGGGCGCCGTCGAAGAGCCGCAGCAGCGCCCTGGCTTCGGCGGCATCACCCGCGGGGGTGGACGTGCCGTGCGCGTTGACGTGACCGATCTCTCCGGGAGCGCAGCCCGCGTCGGCGAGTGCGGCCCGCAGGGCGTACTCGGCGCCCCGGCCCTCCGGGTGCGGGGCGACGGGGTGGTGGGCGTCGGCGGTCGCACCGAACCCGCGCAGCAGTGCCCGGGTGCGTACGCCCCGGCTCCGCGCGTGGTCCGGGTGTTCGAGGACGAGGACGGCGGCCCCCTCGGAGAGGACGAATCCGTCGCGGTCCGCGTCGAACGGGCGGGACGCCCGCTCCGGCGCACCCCGTGAGAGGGCCCGCATCTGCGTGAAGCAGGTCGCCGTCATCCGGGACCGCGCCGACTCGGCCCCGCCGGCCAGTACCAGGTCACAGGTGCCGGCGGCGATCAGGTCACGGGCGACACCGAGCGCGGTGGCGCCCGAGGCGCAGGCGCTGGCGACGGTGAAGTTGGGACCGCGCAGGCCGAGGTCGAGGGCGATCTCGGCGGCGGCCATGCTGGGCACGCTGCGGGGCAGCGCCAGCGGGGACACCAGATGGGGCTCGTCCCGGCCGAGCCGGGGGAACTCCCGGCCGTACGTCTCCAGGCTGTTGCTGCCGACACCGAGGACGACGCCGATCCGGTCGGCGTTCCAGGTGGCCGGGTCCAGTCCGGCGTCCGCCACGGCCTGGCGGGCGGCCACCAGGGCGAGCTGGCAGAAACGGTCCAGCCGACGGGCCAGACGGCGGCCGTGGACGGCCTCCGGATCGAAGTCGGCCCGGCAGGAGATGTCGACGGGGAGCCCCGCCAGTTCGGGATCGGTCCGGGCGAGACTCCTCCCCGCGCACACCGAGGTCCAGGTCGCGGCGGTGTCCGGACCCGCGGGGGTGATCATGCCGAGGCCGGTGACGGCGGCTTCACCCGGCACGGTGGGCCCCTTCGGCGGTGACGGCCGCCCCGGTGGCCGCGGTCCCCCCGTCGGCGAGGGCGGCGGCGACGGCCGCGGTCCCGGGGTCGAGCGCGGCCATCCGCCGGTACAGGCGGCGGGAGCGCTCGGCCGCCCGCTCCAGGTGTTCCAGATGGGCGCCGATACGGTCCTGCGCCTGCCGCCCGAGAGGTCCGAGGCCGCTCCGGGTGAGGGCGGCGAAGTGGCGCAGCAGCGGATGCAGCACGTGCTCGCGGTGGACGTCGAGGTCGTAGATGCCCGCGGCGGCGATGCGCAGGGCCCGGGTGCGGAAGCCGGGCAGCGTGGTCCCGGGCATCCGGAACCCGCACACCACGTCGGCGAGGGCGTGCAGGGCGGCGTCCGGGGCCTGGGCGAGCGCCTCGCCGAACAGGTCGCGGTAGAAGAGCATGTGGAGGTTCTCGTCGGCGGCGATCCGTGCCATCAGCCGCTCGCCCAGCGGGTCGCCGCAGGCCCGGCCCGCGTTGCGGTGGGCCTGGCGGGTGGCGAGCTCCTGGACGGTGACGTACGCCAGCGCGTGCAGCGAGGTGGGCTGGTCGCTGCGGTAACCGGTACCGACCTGGACCATCCGCCGCTCCTCGAGGTCCACCGGGTCCACGGCGCGGCGGGCGTGCAGATAGGCGCGCAGTACGTCGGCGTGACGCCCCTCCTCCGCCGTCCAGCGGTGCACCCAGGTCCCCCAGGCGCCGTCGCGGCCGAAGCGGGTGGCGATCTCGAAGTGGTAGCTCGGCAGGTTGTCCTCGGTCAGGAGGTTGACGACGAGGGCGTCCCGCACGGCGCGGGGCAGCGCGCACTGGTCCGGGTCCCAGGGGGCGCCGTCGAGCGGCCCGTCGAAGTCGCGGGCCGCGCTCCAGGGGACGTACCGGTGGGGCATCCAGTCGCGGGCGGTGGAGAGGTGACGGTCGAGCAGCCCGGCGACGGCCGGTTCGAGGTCGTGCAGGAGGTGTCCCACGGCGGTGGGACCGAGGCCCGGCGGGGTGGCGGGGGTGAGGGTCATCGGAAGGCTCTCGGGGAGGTGGTGGTGAGGAGGCGGACGTGGCGCGGGAGGGCGATCCCGGTCATCGGCGCCGGGTTCTCGGCCGGGCGGAACAGCGGGTCGCCCGGAGCCGGGTCGTCGGCGAGGCGCAGCGAGGGGAAGCGGCTGAGCAGGGCGGGCAGGAACTCGCCCAGCTGGAGCCGGGCCAGGGCCGCGCCGAGGCAGTAGTGCAGGCCGACGCCGAAGGTCAGATGGGCGGTGGCGGCGGCCCGCGGGTCGCGGTTGGCGGCCGGCACCACGACCATCAGCCGCTGCTGGGCGGCGACGGGCACCCCGGCCAGCCGTCCGGCACGGGTCGCGACCCGGCCCACGACCGCCGCGGCCGGACGCTGCCGCAGCACCTCCTCCACGGCCGCACCCATGTCCCCGGGGCGCCGGCGCAGCGCGGCGGTCAGCTCGGGGCTGGCCAGGACGGCGTGCGCCGCGCTGGTCAGCGAGGACTGGACGGTCATGAAGCCGGTGACGAACAACTGGGCGGTGTGCACCACGATGTCGTCGGTCGCCACACCGTCCGCCCGGGCGGCGGTGACCCAGGCGGAGAGGAAGTCCGACCCCGGGCACCGTTCGCGCTCCTGGACGACCCGCAGGAAGTAGCCGACCAGCGCGGCGTCGGCCTCGTCCGCGTCCTTGAGCTCCGCCTCGGTGGGGAAGAGCTCGGCGGCGGCGCTCCAGCGGTTGGTCCACTCCACGAGCATCGGGGCGTCCTCGTCGGGCAGCGACAGGACCTGGCACATGACGCGGGAGGGCAGCGGCCGGCTGACGTGCTCGGCCAGGTCGGCGACGCCCCCGCGGGCCAGCGCGGCGCCCAGGCCGTTGAGGCCGCTGTGGATCAGACCGGTCACCACCGGCCGCAGCGCGGCGAGCGCGGTGCGGTGGAAGCCCTGGGCCAGGTGGGCCCGGACGACGGTGTGGCGGGGCGCGTTGGTGTTCGGCAGCGAGGTGGCGTTGCTCACGATGCTGCGGTGGTGGCGCCACCCGTCGGTGTGCGCGTCGCGCCAGGCGACGTCCGGAAGGATGTACGCCGGGTCGCGCAGCACGTGGCGGCACTCGTCGTAGCCGGTCACGACGAGCGCGTTCAGCGCCGGTACCGGAACGACCGGGCCGAGCCGGCGCAGTTGGTCGAAGACCGGGTACGGGTCCGCCTCGGTGCGCAGCCGGCGCAGCAGACGCATCACCTGCGTCTGCGGCCCGGGTGGCTCGGAGGCGGTGGCCGGCGACACGGTGGAGGGGGCGGCGGGGGGCGTCTGGGCGGACGGCAGGAGTGTGCTCATCGGATTCGGTGCCTCCAGTGGTTCACGGGGAGCGGCGGGTGCGCGCTCGGTGCTGTCACGGAGTACGGCGGGGGCGCCGTTCCGTGCGGTCCGGGGGGTACGCGGCGGGGACGGGCCGTCCGGAGTGCGGGTGGCCCCGGGGTGGCCGGCGGGGAGCGTCCTGGTGACGGGGCCGCGCGGGTCGCGGGCGGGGCGGTTCGGGGTCAGGAGGCCAGCAGGGCCAGCGCACTGTTCTGGCCGCCCAGCGCGGTGGAGACGCACAGCGCGGTGCGCCGCCCGCCGGCCCGGGGGGCCCGGGTGACGAGGTCGATCCCTCCGGCGAGGGTGGTGTCCGGTTCGGTGTGGTTCGCGGTCGGCGGGATGGTCCGGCGGGAGAGGGTGAGCACGCTCAGGGCGGCTTCGATGCCCCCCGAACCGGCCCCGGCGTGACCGAGGGTGGCCTTGGTGGCGGTGACCGGCGGGCGGTGCGGCAGCACCCGGGCCAGCCAGGACGCCTCGGCCGCGTCGTTGGCCCGCGTCGCCGCGCCGTGCGCGTTCACGTGCTCCACGTCCTCGGGCCGCCAGCGGGCATCGGCGAGCGCGGCGCGCACCGCCCGCTCGGCGCCTCGCCCTTCGGGGTGGACGGCGGCGACGTGGTGGGCGTCGCTCCCCGCCCCGTAACCCGCCGCGTGCGCCAGGACCGGGGCGCGGCGGGCCCGGGCGTACGCGGCGCGCTCCAGCACCAGGATTCCGGCCCCCTCGGCGACCACGAAGCCGTCCCGGTCCCGGCCGAAGGGGCGGGCCGCCTCGCACGGGTCGCCGGGCCGGGTGGACAGGACGCCCAACTGCGCGAAAGCGGTCACGGTGAGGGGGTGGCAGAGCGACTCGGCGCCTCCGGCCACCACGATGTCCAGGGCGCCCGAGCGCAGCAGGTCGCGGGCGACCCCGATCGCGGTGAGCCCGGAGGCACACCCTGCCGAGGTCGCGAAGTTCGGTCCGGCCGCCCCGAGATCGAGGGCGACCTCGGTCGCGCCCGCGCTGGGCAGGCTGCGGGGCAGCGCCATCGGCGGCACACTCTCGGGCCGGCCGGCCGCGAGCCGGTCGCAGATGTCGAGGAGGCCGTCCACGCTGGAGCCGCCCGAACCCATCACGACCCCCACCCGGGCCGGGTCCCAGTCCCCGTCGGTGAGGCCCGCCATGGCGAACGCCTCGCGGGCGGCGACCACGCCGAGCTGCGTGCCCCGGTCCATCCGGCGGGCCAGACGCCGCCCGAGCAGCGCGTCGGCGTCGAACTCCGGCACCCGGCAGGAGATGTCCACCCGCAGTCCGGCCAGCCGCGGGTCCCGGGCGGCCGTGGACACCCCCGCGAGGGCGGCCCGCCAGCCGGCCTCCACACCGATGCCGCCGGGCGTGACCAAGCCCAGGCCCGTCACCACGACACCGGCTCTCACGACTGGGCAGGCGCGACGGACAGGGCCTGGTCGAGCGAGGGGGCGGGGGCCGCGGGCCGGGCGTCGCCGGACGACGGGGAGAGGGACGGTGGGAGGGCCGCGCGGCCTGCCGGGGCCGGGGGAAGGGCCCGGCCGAACGCCTCCGCCATCTGACCGAGCGTGCTGTCGGGGCTCACCTCCACGTCCTCCAGCCGCACCCCGGTGCCCTCGGTGATGATCACCGCCAACTCCGCCAGGGAGAGCGAGTCCAGCTCCAGTTGACGGGCCGTGGCATCGGGACGCACCTGGTCCTCGTCCAGTCCGAACTCCTCGACCAGCAACCTGGTCAGCATCTCGTACATCGCGCCGTCCTCCATGAAGTTGTTTCTTGCGCAAACACAGTCGCCAACGACGCCAGACGCTCCTGGTCACCCCGAAACGCCGATTCGCCAGGGTTGACACACGAGAGTCCCCGCATACGGCCGGGTGGCGGGGGGTGGCGCGACGGGAGGCGGGGTGGCGTGACGGGGAGTGTCCGGGCCGCCCGGGGATTTCCGCCGCTCCGGTACGGGGGCCGGGGGTGGGGCGAGGCCGGGGCGGGGTCCGGGCCGGTGAGTGGCGGGTGGTCCCCGCGTGCCGCCTCTCCGCCGGCCCCGTCCCGCCGCCTCCGCTCGCCCCGCTCCTCCGTCCCGCCTCCCCGCCGGCCCCTCCCGCCCCGTCCCGCACCGCTGCTTCCGGACTGCCGGGCCCGGGCGGATGTCCGGCGACCCCGCGCTCGCGGTCCTCGCGCCGCGCACGGCGGGGGATGTCAGTGGGCGCACGTATGTTCAGTCGTGTTCCGCCACCGCCTCCGTGCGGCGCGGACCCCCTTTCACGTGCGGAGACCCGTTCGGGTCCGTGAAACCCCTCGTAGGCAAAGGAGATGACGTGTCGTCAGCTGGGGAGAGGTCGAGCGTGGTGCGGGTCGTCCCGCCCGCCCGGCCGCGCAAGCTCGCCAAGGTCCCGTTCGTCGAACTGGCCGACGGGCGGCTGCAGGGCGTGGTGTCCAGCGGGTCGGACATCGAACGGGTCTACGTCTCCTCGGTCGAGACCAGGAGCTACGCCTACGCCTGCAGCACCAACAACAACCGCCCCTGCGGCGGCGCGCGGGGCGGCTTCTGCAACCACATCCGCGCCCTGGTCAACGAGTCCGTCCTCCAGTACGGCGCCGAGCGGGTGGCCAGGTACCTCAAGGCCGAGCCCACCGACGGCGAGCCGACCGCCCCGGGCATCACGGCCACCATGACGGCCGCCCGCCCCGGGCCGGCCGGTGGCACGGCCGCCGCACCCGTCTTCAGCAGGTTCCTGCACCACCTCGCCTACCTCGAACTCGCGCCGACCACCCGGCCGTTGCCGGAGATGCAGTGGTTCCCGCCGACCAGGGCGGCCGCGTGATGCGCGCCGACCGGCTCGCCGACGAGATCCCCGGACTCGACGAGGTGCTGACCGCCGTCGACGCTTTCGACCGGGCCCTGGAGACGGGTCTGCTCCGGCCGCGGGCCGCGGAGGCCTCGGCGCTCGCGGAGTTCGCCGCCGCGCTCACCGGCAGCCCGCTCGCCGCCCGGGTCGCCGAGGCGGCCGGCAGAGCGGCCTCCGGGGCGGCCGGCGAGGAGCACTTCACCGCTCTCGCCGCCGGCCGGGCCGCGTTGCTCGGCTCCGCGCACGACGCCCTGATGGCCCGCGTGGAGGAGGCGACCGGCCGCACCTCCGTCGCGGTGGACACGCCCGGTGCCGGGCCCGGGGAGCCGGTGAACCTGATGGTCGCCGCCCGCTCCTGGCTGTCCGACCTGGCGCGCTGCGGCTGGCGGGGCATCGACCACGACGTGGTCTCCGGGGCCGCGCGGATCGTCTCCGCGATGCTCGCCGACCCGGAACTGCGCCGGCTCGCCGCCCTCCTGGACGGTTTCGCCGCCGAACTCGCCGCGTCCTGCCCGGGCGCCGCTCTGGAGCACGTCCCGGTGCGGCGCTGGGCCGACCTCTGGGCGCGGGCGATGCTCCTCACCCTGCCCGGCGCCACCGTCTCCCCGGTGACCGCCCCGGCCACCGGCCGGCTGCTGCCGCTCGGCGTGGACCTGCAGGAGCACGCGACCGCCGTACAGGCGCAGGTGCACGCGGTGTTCGAGCCCGAGAACGGCTCCCCGCAGTTCCTGGTGCGGGCCTCCGTGTCGGCCCCCAAGCCGGACTCCGTCGTCGGCGCCGGCCTCTGGCAGCTGCTCCGCCCGCACCTCTCGCTGCTGGCGGCGGTGGGTGAAGGCCGCGCGATGGAGGTGAGGGGCATGCCCCTCACCCCGGAGGGCGACCTGATCTGGAGCGACGACCACGCCCGCCCGGGCGAACCCGCCGACGCCTTCGCCACCGCCCGGGTCGCCCTGCCCACCGCGACCGGCCGGGCCACCGCCCCGCTCGACCGCCATCCCGCGGCCGTCGCCGTCCCCGTCTTCGTCGACGGATACGCGGCCGCGGCCGACGAGGACGGGACCGTGGTCCTCTCCCTCGCCGGACACACCCTGGCCGTGGACACGGACCGCGTTCCGGCCGCCGGACCGCTGACCCCCGAGGGCGTCCTCGCCTCCGGAGCCTGCATAGGGCTGCTCCGCTGGGACGCCGGGGCGTTCCGGCTCCAGCCGCTCGCCGTCGAGACCACCGTGCGGAAGAAGGCGGTGGCGGTGCACGCCGGGGCGTGGGCCGGAGGCACGAGCGACAAGGCCGGGATCCGGGCCGAGAAGGCCGCCACCGACGCGGCGGCCGTACTGCGCGAACGCGCCGGAAGGCTGCTGCGGAAATGACCGGACGACCGGACGACCTCGAAGAGCGCGCGATCCCGGGGCGCGCCCCCACCGGAACCGCGGACCCCACCGCCGGGCCCGGGGCCCCCACCGGAAACCCGTACCACACCGCCGGGCCCGGGGCCCTCACCGGAAACCCGTACCCCGCGGTCGGGTCCGGGGCCCCCGCCGCACCCCCGCACCCCACCCCGGATCCCGCCGCGGACTCCCAGGACAACCGCCGGCAGGCCCTCTACTGGCGACTCCTCGCCCAGCTCTTCGACCCCGAGGAGCAGGCGTCGCTGGAATCGGCGAGCCTCGCCGTGGTCGAGGACATCGGCCTGCCGGCCGGGCTGCTGGACCGGCGGACCGCGGTCGACTCCCTCGTGCAGCGCCACCCGCACCTGGCCGCCGAGTTCGACGGACTGCTCACCGGCGACCCCGGCGCCGGCGCCGGCGGGGAGAGCGCGGGGGAGACGGAGGCGCGCGACCGGGAGGCCGAGGTGCGCCGCGCCGCCCTCGTGTCGAAGGTGCTGCTCAACGTCTTCGCCACGGGCACCGGCCCGGTCACCGCCGGGCAGCTGTCGCGCTGGCAGTCCGACGCGGGGTGGCTGGAGCGGGCGCTCGGCTGCGAGCCCGGCGCGCTGCGCGGCGGCCGCCGGAGCGGCGGCGCCGGGGTGAGCCCCACCGGATCGGGCGGCGGTACGACCCCCGACCTCGGCCGGCTGATCCCGGCGATCGGGCCCGAACTCGGCGCCCTCGAAGCCGATCTCGTCAGCCGGATGCGGCTGCGCGAGGTGCTCGCCGACCCGGCGCTCGCCGCGCGCCTCACCCCGAGCATGTCGCTGATCGAACAGTTGCTCCGCGACAAGAACAACCTGGACGGCGTCGCCCTGGCCAACGCCAAGGCGCTGATCCGGCGGTTCGTCGACGAGGTCGCCGAGGTGCTGCGCACCCAGGTGGAGAAGGCCACCGTCGGCCCCCTGGACCGCTCGGTGCCGCCCAAGCGGGTCTACCGCAACCTCGACATCGACCGCACGATCTGGAAGAACCTCACCAACTGGAGCCCCGAGGAGGAGCGGCTCTACGTCGACCGCCTCTACTACCGCCACACCGCGCGCAAGACGACGCCGCAGCGGCTGATCGTGGTGGTGGACCAGTCCGGATCGATGGTCGACTCGATGGTCAACTGCACCATCCTCGCCTCGATCTTCGCCGGTCTGCCCAAGGTCGACGTCCACCTCGTCGCGTACGACACCAAGGCCCTCGACCTCACGCCGTGGGTGCACGACCCCTTCGAGACCCTGCTCCGCACCCGGCTCGGCGGCGGCACCGACGGCACGGTCGCCATGGCGCTGGCCCGGCCGAAGATCGCGGAGCCGCGCAACACCGTCGTCGTGTGGATCTCCGACTTCTACGAGTGGCAGCACGAGCCGCTCTTCGCGAGCATGGCCGACCTCCACCGCTCGGGCGTCAAGTTCATCCCGGTCGGCTCGGTGACCAGTGCGGGACGCGGCAGCGTCAACCCGTGGTTCCGCGAGCGCTTCAAGGACCTGGGGACACCGGTCCTCTCCGGCCACATCCGCAAGCTCGTCCACGAGCTGAAGACCTTCCTCACCTGAGCACGCCCCCGCCCAGCACCCTCCCACCCGAGAAAGGCCCTGACATGTCCGACCTGCTGCGCGCCCCCGCCGAGATCAAGTACGCCGAGGAACTCGACTGGCTGGAGTCGGTCGACGACGGCCCCAAGCCGTTCTCCTGGCGCCTGTCGCCGAAGATGGTCCGCCTCTTCATCCTCGGCTCGGAGCGCGCGGACGGCCTCGACCGCGAGATCGGCCAGAAGTGGTTCGGCGACCGCACCTTTGTGGAGCGGTCCATCGTCACCCTCGCCTCCGACCGCGGCCTGCTGCTGATCGGCGACCCGGGCACCGGCAAGAGCTGGCTGGCCGAGCTGCTCTCCGCCGCCATCAGCCGCAACTCCACCCTGGTGGTGCAGGGCACCGCCGGCACCACCGAGGACCACATCAAGTACTCCTGGAACGTCTCCATGGTGATCGCCAAGGGCCAGTCCCGGGAGTCGATGATCCCCTCGCCGATCATGACCGCGATGGAGACCGGCACCATCGGCCGCTTCGAGGAGCTGACCCGCTCCACCAGCGACGTCCAGGACGCGCTGATCTCGATCCTCTCGGAGAAGTACGTCTCCGTCCCCGAGCTGGGCAGCGGGGAGGGCGACGACAACATCGTCTTCGCCCGGCCGGGCTTCTCCGTCATCGCCACGGCCAACAGCCGCGACCGGGGCGTCAACGACCTCTCCTCCGCGCTCAAGCGCCGCTTCAACTTCGTCCGCATCCCGGTGGTGACGAACAAGAAGAGCGAGGCGGAGATCGTCCGCTTCCGCACCGAGGAGCTGCTGCGCCGCCACCACATCGAACTGGACGTCCCGCCCACCCTGCTGGACGTACTCCTGCAGAGCTTCGCCGACCTGCGCGCCTCGGCCGCCGCGGCGGGCAGCGACGACGAGAAGCTGGAGTCCGCGCTCTCCAGCGCCGAGCAGATCGGGGTGCTGGAGGACGCGATCCTGCACAGCAACTTCTTCGGGGAGCGGGAGCTCACCGCCCGTACCCTCGCCTCCTCGCTCGTCGGTTCGCTGGTGCGGCGGGAACCCGAGGACCTGGCCATCCTCAACAAGTACCTGCACGGAGTGGTGGAACCCCGCGGCAAGGAGGAGGGCGGCGCCTGGCCCGAGTTCCTGGAGGGCGGCCGGGACGCGATCGCCACCCTGTCGTGAGCACGGTGCAGTACGGGAGCGGGGTGACCGGCGTGAACGGAGTGAGGGAGAGGAACAGCGTGCCTCGGACGGCGGCCGGACAAGGCGGGAAGACCGGTTTCGACGCACTGCGGGGGCAGCTGAAGGACGCGGCGGCGGCCTTCGCGGACGGGCCGGACGCGCTGGAGGGCCTCCTCCTCGGCCTCGTGGACGACGTGGACCGCGCGGTGCGCGAGCCGCTGGAGATCTTCCCGGTCTGCCACCACTCGCCGGCCTCGGCGACGGCGATGGCGCGACGGCTGCGGGAGAAGCAGCCGAAGGTCGTCTACCTGGAGCTGTGCGAGGACATGGCACCGCTCCTCACCGAACTGCGCAACTGCCGCCTCCCCGTGGCGCTGCAGGCGTTCGCGAGCGACGCCGAGGGGTTCCCCGCCGCGTGGGCCCCGCTCTCGGTCGTCGCGCCGATCACCGAGGCGTCGGCCGAGTACCAGGCCATCGCCTACGCCCTGGAGACCCCCGGAGTCGAGCTGGTCCTCGTCGACCGGTCCTCGGACCACGTCTTCCAGTGGCAGACCCGGGGGGAGGACGCTCGGGACGGGAACGACCGGGGCGAGGACCCCGGCACCCCCTCTCCCGCGGCGGCCGACGAGGAGGCCGCGCTCCACGGCGACGCGGTCGGCGTGGAGATCGGCGACCTGCGCCCGCGCTTCGCCGAGCTGGAGGAGCACCTGCTGCGCCACGGCCGGGTGCGTCACTGGTCGGAGTGGTGGCACCAGTACGTCGAACTGCCCCTCGGCGACAGCGACCACGACACCTACCGGCAGGTCATGCTGCTGATCGGCAGCCTGTTCCGGCGGCTGGCGCCCGACGACGTCCGGCGCACCCGCGTCGACGAGGACCGCGAGCGGTACATGTGGACCCGGATGCGCGAGCACCTGGCCGCGACCGGCACCGACCCCGCCGACTGCCTCTACGTCTGCGGCGCGTTCCACGCCGCCAGCCGGGTGGCCGAGTTCGGGGTGGCGGGCGCCGACGGCTTCGAGATCAGCCCGCCGAGCGGCACCGCCTGGAGCTACGGGCTGATCCCGTCGAGCCACACGGCCATCGAGGCGCAGTTCGGCCTCGCCGCCGGCTCGGTGTCGATCGCCGCGACCCAGTGGGCGAAGAACCTCCGGCGCACCCGGGTGAAGCCCTTCCGGCTGGCGGGGCAGGCACAGGCCGGGAAGAGCGCGCGGACGGCGGTGCGGGCGCCGGCACCCGCCGAGCCGTCCGCCACCGGGGCCGCCGCCCCCGACCGGCTCTCCGGCTTCCTGCGGCGCCCGCCCGTGCTGGACGACCTGGACGAGACCGAACTCCTGGGCTGGTCCGTGGAGATCGTCCGCGCCGCCCGGCGCAACGGCTACCTCGCCTCCACCGCGGACGCCATCGCGGTCTTCGAGACCTCGATCCTGCTGGCCGGGATGCGCGACCGCGCCCGCCCCACCCCGTACGACTTCCAGGACGCGGCCGTCACCTGCATCGAGAAGGACGCCGTGCCCGGCCGACGGGACGTGCGCCGACTCGTCGAGATCATGATGGGCGGCGACCGGAACGGCCGGGTCGGCTACGACGCGCTGCCACCGCTCGCCCGGGACGTCCACGACCGGCTCGCCCCGCTGGGCCTCGACCTCCAGCAGCGCGGAGTGCGCCGGGCGCTGCTCGACATGGCGTCCCACCCGGAGCTGGAGCGCAGCTCGGACGTCCTGTGGATGCTGCGGCGGCTGATGCCCGAGGGCACCGCCCGGCCGATCATGGGGGAGCGGCGCCTCGGCGAGCGCTCCCGCCAGGAGTCCTGGGACCTCGCCCTCGGCACCCACCAACGCGCCCTCATCGAGCTGGGGTACGAGGGCGTCAGCATCGAACAGGTCCTGGAACAGCGGTTGCGCCGGGCCGCGTACGATCCGCGGGCGACGGCCGCGACCGTGCTCGGGGCGGTCGAGGACGCCACGCTCCACCTGCGCGGCGGACGGCTCGCCGCCGAACTCGGCACCCGCGCCCTGGAGGTGCTGACGACCGAGCGCGGGATCGACGGAGCCCCCCAGGTGCTGCGCCGGATACGCCGGCTGCTGGCGTACTACCGCACCAGCGAGCCGGTGCTGCCGCCCTGGATCGAGTCCTTCGTCAAGGCCGGATACGCCCACTACTGCACGCTGCTGCCCACCGCCTTCCATGACGAGGACGCGAGCAGCCGCCAGGTCGCCGCCACGCTGGGCTTCCTCTTCTCCATGGAAGGGCTGGCGCTCTCGCTCGGCTGCGACCGCACCCAGCTGGAGCTGGCCCTCGCCCAGTCGCACCCCGAGGAGCCGTCCCGGGTCGCGCTGCTGTGGGCGGCCCGGACGCACCTCGGGCAGCTTTCCCGCGAAGAGCTGCGCGAGCGCTGCGACGGGCTGCTCGGCAACCCCCTGGTGGTGCCCGCCTATCCGCGCTACCTCAGCGGCTTCCTGCACGCCCTGGAGCCGGTGCCGCACCTCGCCGACTTCGTCGTCGAAGCCGTGTCGAACGCCTTCGCCCGCCTGCCCGACCGGGTGCTGCTGCCCTGGCTCCCGACGCTCATCACCACCCTGCGGGCCGAGGGTGCCGAACTTGCCCCGCTGCTGATCCGGGAGGCCGGGCGGATCTTCCCCGGCCGGCTCGACGCGCTGGACACCTTCGTACCGCCGTGGCGCGAGCAGCCCGCCCCGGTGACGACGGTGCGCCGGACCGGTACCGGAGCGCGTAGGGGCGCCGCACTGCTCGCCGCGCATCCGGCGGCCTGCGACGCGGTGGCCGCGCTGCTGGGCTGCGACGGCGGGTGGGAGACGGCCGGCCCCGCCCCGGCGGGCGCCGCGCTCCTCGCCCGGCATCCGGAGCCGGCCGAGGCACTGGAGGCGCTCCTGACCCGGCGCGGCTGACGGGCGGACCGGAAGGGCGGGGGAGAGGGGCGGGAGGGGCGTGGCCGGCCGGCGCCCGGGAGGCGGGACCGCGAGATCCCGCCCGGGCGACAGGGCCGGGCGGGAGGCGCTCACACGCGGCCGGACACCGGCCCTCCGGCCGCGCGGTGTCTCCTCGTGTCACCGCGTCCCGCCCGGTGTCCCGCTGACGGGCGCCGGCGTCCCCGCACGGGTGCGCCCCGCGCCGGTCCGGCGCCGGGCGACGGTCCCGTGCGCGCGGCCGCGGAACACCCCGGCACCTCAGAAGATCTGAATGGACGCGATGTTCGGTGGCTGGTTGGGGTAGGTCACGATGTTCCAGCGGCTGATCCTGACCGTGGCCCCGTTGGCGTCGTTCATCTGGATGTCGTTGTTCCCCGTGGAGATCTTGTCCACCCAGGCGCCGGATCCGAGTCCCATGGTCCCCGCGTTGGCGGCGCAGAATTCGAAGGGTCCGGAAGGGCCGTAGATCTGCGGACGACTGTAGTGGCCCCATATGTGCAGCAAGTCGCTGGTGGAGCACGATGTCTGGTTCATGGCATGGGCGGGAGCGGTCGGAGTGGCGACGCTGAAGCCCGCAGCCAGTAACGCTACGGCGAACAGGCTCCGGGTGGTCTTCCTGAGGGCGGGCACGATGTTCGTCTCCTTGAGGGTGGGGGCCATGCCGGGTGGGCCGGGGGTGCTTCCGGACGGTGGAGCGGCCGCCCCGTCGGGCGCGGCGTTCGGCCCTTCCGATACTGCTGCAGCGCTGAGCCGGCCAGGAACGGCACGGGCGGTTTGTTTCCCGTCCGTTACACGGCCCCCGTGCCCGCGCGTGCCGCACCGCTGTGGGCGGTGGAGCGGTCGCCCTCGCACACCCCCGGCGCGCAGTCCGTCGCCGAGAGCGCCGCGAGGCGGTCGCGGGTCCCGCCGCCGGGAGCGCGCGACCGAGCCTCCCCTTCCCCTGATCACCGACCGCCCCCGGCGGCCCCCGGATGTCCTGAACAAAGGGGTGTTCCGGACCAACGCCCGTGACATAGTTGTGTGTTCGGTGACCACCCCCCTTGCGGGGCGAGAGTGGCGGGACCTATGGGGTTCATGGGGGCAGGCATGACGGACGAGGCAGGAAAGGGCGCGCCGGAGGAAGGGAAGGACAAGGTCGAGTTACGGATCAGCCTCAGCGGGACGCACACCAGGCGCGACGACCTGGAGGCCCTGCGTACCTGGCTGAAGACCGCGCCGGTCCTCGAGGACGCGCTGGAACGCGGCGAACTCACCCTGCAGCGCAAGGACTCGCTCACACAGACCGAGGCGATGAGCGGGGAGCTGGTCCAGGACATCATCCTCCTCGTCACCGCCGAGGCGGTCCGCCCCGTGTTCGAGAACGCGTGGAGGTCCGTGGGCACCTGGCTGCGCAACCGGCGCCGGTTCGCCGCCCCCGAGGAGGCGCCCCGGGTCACCCTGGACGGCCCGCCTCAGGGGCCGGGTTCCGGTCTGAGCCGTGACACCGACACCTTCCCCGGCTCCGTCGGCACGGACACCGGGCGGACTTCCGGCCCGGACGACGGGCCCCCCGCGTCCGACGGTCGCGACCGGACGCGCGGCGACGAGGCCGGGGAGGTCTAGCAGTCGTGCCGCTGTACGACGCGCGCGGCGAGGAGAACAGGGGCAGACGGCACAGAGCCGTGCTCATCGGGGTGGAGCACTACCAGGGCAGCCGGAACGACCTTCCGGCCGTCGCGACCAACCTCCGCCTCATGCGCGAGGCCCTGACCGCCGAGGGCACCGGGATGCTTCGCCCGGAGGATCTCGTCGTGATCCCCGCAGTCGGCGGCTCGGCGGCCACCGTCGACCAGATCCGGGTGCGCGAGGCGCTGGCCGATGCCCGCAGGGACGTCACCGGGCTGCTGGTGGTCTACTTCGCCGGGCACGGCATCGTGCGCACCGACGGCAGCGACCTCAACCTCATGTTCACCGAGGCGCAGGTGACCCGGGACCGCCGCCACCCTTTCGCGGACACACTGTCCTGGCGCGACGACATCATGCCGGAACTGCGGAAGGCCCGCGCCGACTGGGTCGTCGTCATCCTCGACTGCTGTTTCGCCGGCAACGCGCTCGCGGACTTCAACCCCGTCTCCGGGCAGAACTTCGCCCTGCTCACCGCGGCGGAGCCAGGGGTGGAGATCCCGCCCGGTGATCCCCGTACCGGTACGGAGTTCACGGCAGCCTTCCACCGGCTGCTGACCACGGGGAAGGGCGGGCCGGTGACCTTCACCAGCGTCGTCACCGGCATACGCGAGGCGATGGCTCCGCTCAGGGCCGTCGACGGTCACCCGTGGGTCCCGGACGAGCTGCGGCACGGCGACGACGTGGTGCTCGCCCTCGCGGCGGACACGCCCCGGCCCATCCGGAAGCCCCGCTGGTGGAGGATGCGTCCGAGAGCCCTGAAGCGTACGACCGCACTCGTGGCGGCGGGACTTGTCGCCCTCGTCGGGCTCGGAACGGTGTACGTGCTGCATTCGATCGGTGATGAACCCTGCGCGCTGCCGCTGCAATTGCGGGTGCTCACCGACCCCGATCTGCGGGAGACCGTACAGAGTGCGGCCGACGCCTACTCCGAGCGGGGCGGCGACGGATGCCGGACCGTCGGCATCGACGTGTACGACGCCAAGTCCACCGACGCCGTCGAGGCGTTCCGGTCCTCCTCGCTCTGGCAGGAGCCACCCGCCACCTGCCCGGCCACGGGCGACTGCCTGCGGCCGCAGCGGGACATCGGCGCGCAACCGGACATCTGGATACCGGCCGCCGGCAGCGCGTGGCAGCGGGCGGCGGCCGACGGGGCCGGCGGCGCGTCCACCTCCCCCGCGTCCACCTCCGGCGTGTCGGCGGCAGCCAAGGCAAGGAACGTCGTGGAGCTCGACCGTCTCGGCTCCGTCGCGTACACACCGATGGTTCTGGGGGTGCCGGACACCGTCCCGCTGCCACTCTCCCTCCAGACCGGACAGCCGCTGGACACCCTCGTCTCCGGACTCAAGGGGATCGATGACGTCGAGATCCTGCGCCCCGACCCCGAAGCCACCGAGGGCGCCCTGCTGGCGACCGAAGCGCTCTACCGGGCCCCGCACTCCGGGGGCGCGGGCATGGTCGAACAGAAGATGGCGGAGGTGCTGCGGCCCATGCCCTCCAGCGCTCAGGATCTGATGTGCGCGCTGGCCAAAGAGACACGGGGCACCCTGGAGGACTACGCCGCGGTTTTCGTGCCGGAGCAGACCGTGGCCCGGTTCAACCTGTCGGCGAACGAGCCGGGCCGCCCCGGCTGCGCGACGGAGGCACTGAGGCGCCGGGTGGCTTACTACCCCTCCGACGTGCCGATGCTGGATCTTCCCTTCGTGCGGGTCACCTGGGCGGGAGCCGACCGGGATGCCCATGAGCGCGAAGCGGCGGTCCGGGCCTTCCACGCGTGGCTGACTACGGACCCGCGTGGCCAGGGGTACTTCACCAGGGACGGTTTCCGGGGCGTGGCGCAGGACGGTGCCCCGGCCACACCCGTCGAGGGATCGACCCTGCGGTATGGGGACAACGGGAGGTCCCTCCTGGCACATGTCCCCGAGACCGGTGAGTCCGCCGCCGCCGCGTCGTTGAACGGCGCTCTGCACGACTACCGTGACGCGCTCGGGCCCGGCAAGGTGCTCTATCTCCTCGACAATTCGAGTTCGACGGCGGACAAGCGGGTCTGGGACGGCACCGGAGGCCTCAAGGAACTGGTGGTCCGCTCGATGAGTGCGCTGGGCGCCAGGGATTCGCTCGGGGTCTGGATGGCCGCTGTGGACGATGGGGCGCCGCCCACCCAGCTCGTGAAGTTCGAGCCCGGCGGCGGAGCCCGCGCTCAGGGGGCCGTCGCCGGGGCGAAGACCGCCGATGTCAACGCCCGCATCGCGGACGGCTTGACCAGGGCACTCAAGACCCTGCGCCAGGACGCCGCCGACACGCAGGAGCCGCGTCTCCTCGTGGTGATGACCGACGGCGAGGACTTCGACGCGGTGACGGAGAAGGACCAGGAGGATCTGGTCTCGACGGCGGGCGGGGAGGTCCGCGTGAGGATCGTGACGGTCTCGCTGCGGAACGGCGCCTGCGCACCCGGCTCGCTCGGCGACCGGCTCGCCCGGGCGAGTGCCGGACGCTGCCTGGACCCCGCTGACGACATCGCGGCCGGACTGTCGGCGGAGGTCGCCAAGACCGGTACGGGGGACGCGGAATGAGCCGTGCGGAGAGGGCCGCCGTCCGCCACGGGACCAGGACGGCCGCTGCCCTCGGCTGTCTTCTCGCACTCGTCTCCGCCGCATGCACGGGTGGGCCCGAGGACCGGCAGCAGCCCGGACCGAAGGAGGCGGCGCACGGGCCTCTCGTCATCGCCAGCGGACTCGACGTCACCGGTTCCGGAAGCGTACGGCAGCAGCTCGTGGAGGAATGGAACCGCCGGCACGCCGGGTCCGAGTCCCAGCAGGCCAAGCTCGTCGAGCTGCCCGGGGGCGCGGACCAGCAGCGCAGCCAGCTCCTCGGCGCACTCCAGTCCGGCAGCGCCCACTACGACGTGGTGAACCTGGACATCACCTGGATCCCCGAATTCGCCGAAGCCGGACTCATCAGCCCCATGCCGGTCGCGAAGACCGGATCCCCCGACGACGCCGGCTTCATCGAGCAGGTCCATGCCACCACCGTCTGGAAGGGACGCTCCTACGCCCGGCCGTTCAACACCGACGTGGGGCTCCTCTACTACCGGCCCGGCTCCCTGAAGGGCATCGAACCCCAGAACCGGCCGACAGATGACTGGACGTGGGCGCAGCTCCTCTCGTCGATCGACACCATGGACCTGAACCCGGTGAAGCCGGGTGACCGGGCCGGCTGGACCACCCAGCTGAAGGAGTACGAAGGGCTGACGGTCAACACGATCGAGGCGTTCGCCGACGCCGAGGTCTACCTGACCGACAGCGAGGGGCACTACCTCTCCAACGCCGAGGAGTTGAAACGCGGTCTCGACACCCTCATCGACCGCGTCGGCGACCGCAGGGTGCAACCGGCCGCACTCGACTCCGACGAGACGGCGTCCCTCGCCGACTTCACCGAGGACCGCGCCGTCTTCCTGCGCCACTGGCCGTACGCGTACGGGGCCTTGGCGAGCCTGATGGAGCCGGGTGAGTACAGAGTGCGCAGGCTGCCGGGCAAGGCGGTGCTCGGCGGGCAGAACCTCGCCGTGGCCGCCGACTCGCCCCGCGCGGACGACGCCCGCGCGCTCATCGCCTTCCTGACTTCGCCGGAGAGTGAACGCTGTCTGTTCGACGCGGGCTTCGCCGCCACCCGGACTTCCGTGTACGACGGCGTCTCGAAGCCCTGCTGGCCCCGTGTCGATGCCGCGATCCGGCCTGCCGACGACGCCACGGGGGAGGGCGCACCGAAGAGGCAGTCGGCGCAGGAGCGCACCGTGTACACGGAGACTCTCCGCTCGGCTCTGACGGTGGCGGTGCAGCGCCCGCGCACCCCGTACTACGGCGCGTTCACCCAGGTCCTCCAGTCCCACGTGTACGCGCTGCTGAAGGCGGATCGGCGGCCCGACACCGATGAGGCCGAAGAGCTCGACGCGGCACTCCGGAAGGCATTCGCGGGCAGGCAGGAGGAGCCCGGCAAGCAGGGGGAGGAACCGGACAGGTAGACGGGCCCGGCTCTCTCCGGGCCCGGGCGCACGTCCCGTCCGTCGCCCGCCGTCCCGGCGCCTGACCCGGAGGAGCCACGGACCAGGGCCGGCTCCGGGAAGTCCGGAACCGGCCCTGACGCGTCGCGGGGTCACGGGGGACACCAGGGACCCGCCGCGGAGGAGGTCGTACGGGTCAGTGCACCGGCACGACCGGCGGCTGCTCGCCCTCCTCGGCGAGCCGCTCCAGACCGCTCTTGGTCTTGAGGGGCTTCTCCTTGATGAAGAGCACCGCGACGAGCGCGAAGAGCGCGAAGGGCGCGCCGACGAGGAAGACGGAGCCGGTGGCGACGCCGTACGCGTTCTGCACGATCTCGCGAGCCTGTTCCGGCAGGGTCGTCAGGTCGGGGATGGCCCCGTCGCCCCCGCCGGCCCCGGAGCTGCCGAAGCCCTTCTCCAGCTCGGAGGCGACCCGGTGGCTGAGTACCGCACCGAGCGCGCTCGTGCCCACGGCGCCGCCCAGGCTGCGGAAGAAGGAGAGCGTCGAGGTGGCCGAGCCCAGGTCGGCGGCGGCCACGTCGTTCTGGGCCGCGAGGACCAGGTTCTGCATCAGCATGCCGACGCCGATGCCGAGCACGGCCATGTAGGGCGCGATGACCCAGAACGACGTGCCGGCGCCGATCGTGGAGAGCAGGCACATACCGGCGGTCATGATGACGCCGCCGGCGACCAGGAACGACTTCCACTTGCCGCGCCTGCTGATGAGCTGACCGGCGACGGTCGTCGAGACCATCAGGCCGAGGATCATCGGAAGGCTCATCAGACCCGCCATGGTGGGGGACTTGCCCAGCGAGATCTGGAAGTACTGCGACAGGAAGACCGTGCCGCCGAACATGGCCACACCGACGAGGAAGCTCGCCACGGTGGTCAGCGAGACGGTCCGGTTGCGGAAGATGCTCAGCGGGATCATCGGTTCCTGGACCTTCGACTCGACCAGGACGGCGAGCGCGACCAGGGCGGCGCCGCCGAGGACGAGCGCGGCCGACGGACCGGACACCCAGTCGAACTCCGAGCCGCCGAGCGTGACCCAGAGCAGGAGGGCGCTGACCCCGGCCATGATGAGGAAGGCACCGAGGTAGTCGATCTTCGCCTCGCGGCGGACGACGGGCAGCTTGAGTGTCTTCTGCAGCAGGAAGATCGCGAGCAGGGCGAACGGTACGCCGATGAAGAAGCACCAGCGCCAGCCGAGCCACGAGGTGTCGACGAGCACGCCGCCAATCAGCGGGCCCGCGACGGTGCCGACTGCGAAGACGGCGCCGAAGATGCCGGAGAACTTGCCGAGTTCACGCGGCGGGATGATCGAGGCCATCACGACCTGGGCGAGCGCGGTGAGACCGCCGGCGCCGATGCCCTGGAGCACCCGGCTGATGATGAGCACGGTGACGCTGTGGGAGAAGCCCGCCACGAGCGAACCGACGACGAACATCGACAGGGAGAGCTGGAGCAGCAGCTTCTTGTCGTAGAGGTCGGAGAGCTTGCCCCAGACCGGCACGGTGGCCGTCATCGCCAGCAGCTCCGAGGTGACCACCCAGGTGTAGGAGGACTGGCTGCCGTGCAGGTCGGTGATGATGCGCGGAAGCGCGTTGGCGACGACCGTCGAGGCGAGGATGGCCACGAACATTCCGGCCATGAGCCCGGACATGGCCTGGATTATCTGGCGGTGGTTCATGGAGGAGGACTCCCGGGGTTCGGGCGTCACGGCAGCGGACATCGCTGGTTGTACCTCTTGTCTCTGCTGGTGCGGAAGGTGGAGCGGCGGCCCGGGGCGGGCTGGTGGAGCGGCGGCCCGGGGTGCGGGCCGGTGGGTCGGGCAGATGCTCGACGGGCGCCTCAGTCGCCGAGGCCGGCGGAGAGCTCGTCGAAGGCCTCGTCGTAGAGGGTCAGGAACGCGCGGGTGCGGCCGGTGGCGGTCCAGATCTCCACGGCCGCCCGTACGGCGGCGACGGCGGCGTGCACCAGCAACCGGGAGCGCAGACCCGACGTGGGGTCCTGGCCGAGCCGTTGCGCCACCGCCGAGATCAGCGCCTCCTCGTCGGCGCCGCGCGCGGCGAGGAAGCGGGGGAAGAGCGAGGGGGTGCGGCCCAGCACGGTGCACTGGAGCTCCCACCGTTCCGGCGCGTCCTCGATGTGGGCCATCTCCTCCCCGAGGACCCGGCGCAGGACGGCGAGCGGGCCGAGTTCCGCCGGGGCGGAGAGGACCGCCGCGCGGGTCCGCCCGGCGCTGTCCGGGTCCGGGACGAGAATGGCGTCGTCGAGGTGGGCGAAGTAGTTGAAGAAGGTCCGCACCGAGACGCCGACCGACTCGGTGACCGCCTCCACCGTCACCTGGTCGAGCCCGTGTTCGGCCGCCATGCGCAGGGCGGTGTCCGCCAGCGCTTCACGGGTGGCGCGCTTCTTGCGCTCGCGCAGGCCGGGCGCCGGGGAAGGGGGGGAGGTCACGAAGATGCATGCTATGCAAAAATGCACATCCTGCAAAGTTCATTCTTTTCGGGGCGATCTCCTGCTCCGGGCGATGAGTTCCCGGCGCGCCAGCCGTCTACCCCTTCGAAAGCGCGCGGGAGCGGCCCAGGATGGCCGCAGCGCCCATGCGCGGACCGCCACCGACTCCCGGCGGCGGCGACACGGAGGAGTGGGACCACCATGGACAAGATGATCTTCGTGAACCTCCCGGTGAAGGACCTGGACGTCAGCAAGGCCTTCTTCGAGAAGCTCGGCTACCACTGCAACCCCGGATTCACCGACGAGCACGCCGCCTGCGTGGTCATCAGCGACACGATCTACGTCATGCTGCTCACCGAACCGCGGTTCGGGGACTTCGCCACCAAGGAGATCGCGGACGCGGAGAAGACGACCGAGGTCATGCTCTGTCTGAGCGCGGAGAGCCGCGCCGAGGTGGACGAGACCGTCGACACGGCGCTCGCCGCCGGAGGCTTCCCGGCCGGCGCCACCCAGGACTACGGCACCATGTACGGCCGCTCCTTCCAGGACCCGGACCACCACGTCTGGGAGGTCATGTGGATGGACCCGGCCGCCGTCGCCGAACGCTCCTGACCGCCTCCGGGCGGCCGGCGGGCGCGTCCGCACACCCCCTCAGAGGCCCGGGTACACCACCTTGGTGAGCTGCTGGGACGCCGACCAGAGGCGCTCGCCCGTCACGTCGTCCAGGGTGCGGCGCGCCCGCCAGGAGCGGGCCGGCGCGCCGCGCACCCCGAGCCGTCCCGGGCCCGTGAACGAGTCGGGCCGGACGCCGGGCGCCGTCGCCGCGTGGAGCACGGGCAGCGCCCCCGCCGTGGCGGTCTGGGCGACCAGGCGGTTGCTGAGCGCCATCACCCGCTCGGTGGACCGGCGTCGCTCCAGCCGGGGACCCGCCGTCGTCAGGTTGGTGGAGGCGTACCCGGGGTGCGCGGCGGCGGCCACGACCGGCGAACCGGTCCGCGCCAGCAGCCGGGCGAGCTCGTGGACGAAGAGCAGGTTGGCGGTCTTCGACGCGCCGTAGGCGATCCAGCGACGGTACCTGCGCTCGCTGTTGAGGTCGCCCATGTCGATGTCGGCGAGTGCGTGCAGCATGCTCGACACCGTCACCACCCGCGCCTTCCCGGCCGCGCGCAGGGCGGGCAGCAGCAGCCCGGTGAGGGCGTAGTGCCCGAGGTGGTTGACGCCGAACTGCGTCTCGAAGCCGTCGGCCGTCCGCCCGTACGGCAGCGCCATCACCCCCGCGTTGTTGACCAGCAGGTCGATCCGGTCGGGGGCGTGCGAGGCCGCGAACTCCCGTACGGAGGAGAGGTCCGCCAGGTCCAGCGGGACGAACGCCACGTCCGCGCCGGGGACCGCCCGGCGGATGCGGTCCGCCGCGCCCTCCCCGCGCTCGTCGTCCCGGCAGGCGAGCAGCACCCTGGCCCCGCGGCGGGCCAACTCCCGGGCCGTGACGAGGCCGAGGCCGCTGTTGGCCCCGGTGACCACGGCCGTGCGGCCGCTCTGGTCGGGGATGTCGCGCGTGTTCCAGCCCTGGATCATGGGCACAGCGTACGGCCGGTGGCCACCGCGGTACGGTCCGGCTTCCGCGGGGCGGCAGGCCGGACCGTACGCCGGGCCGCGGGCCCGGCGGGTGACCGGGTCAGCCGCGGAACGGGCCCTTCACCTCGTAGGTGATGCCGCCGGACGAACTCCCGCTGGTGCCGCGCTGCGAGGAGAAGTACAGCCGGGTTCCGTCCGGGGAGAAGGCGGGGCCGGTGATCTCGGAGGAGGACTGGCCGCTGACCCGCAGGAACGGCGAGACGGTGTTCTGCGGGGTGATGAGGCAGATCTCCAGGTTGCCGCCGTCCTCCGCCACGTACAGGTCGCCGGAGGCGGACCGGGTGACGTTGTCCACGCCGGTCAGTGGGGCGGTGCCGGAGGTGACGAGGGAGTCGTCGTAGACCAGCGAGAGCGACGAGGCCGCCGCGTCGTAGGCCCACACCCGGTTGTCGCCCTTGGTGGTGAACCAGCAGGTGCCCGCCGCGTAGAAGCAGCCCTCGCCGCCGTTGAAGACCTTGGCGCCGGCGACCTGGTAGCGGGTCTGGGTGGGGGTGCCGTCGGGGTCGGGGACCGTCGTCCAGGTCACCGGGCCGGAGGTGGCACTGCCCGCGACCAGCACCTGGAGGGTGCCGCTCGCGAGGTTGCCCCAGGTGGTGGGGCGGAAGCGGTAGAAGCGGCCGTCCGTCTCGTCCTCGGTGAGGTAGACGTAACCGTGGTCGGGATCGGCCGCCGCGGCCTCGTGCTTGAAGCGGCCCATCGCCGGGCGCTGCACCGCCGCGTTCACGCCCCACGGGTCGGTCTCGTACACGGCGCCCCGGGTGACCTCCTCGCAGGAGAGCCAGGTGTTCCACGGAGTCCGCCCGCCCGCACAGTTGTTGTTGGTGCCGGACAGGATGCGGTACGCGCCCGTCACCGAACCCGAGGAGTCGAAGCGGACGGCACTCGCGCCCCCACCGCTGCCCGAGGCGACCTCGGAGTTCGACACGTAGATCCAGCCGCTGCCGTCGGCGAAGGTGGCGCCGCCGTCGGGCGCGCTGTGCCAGGCGTACGAGGAGCCGCTCACGGTCTTCCCCGACCGGGCGACGACCCGGCTGGTGAATCCGGCCGGCAGCAGGATGCCGTCGCCGTTGGCCGCTTGGAGGCCCCCGTAGGGACCGGTGGCCGGCTGGGCGGGGGCGGCGGAGGCGGCGCCCCGCCACAGGGTGCCGCCGAAGGCGGCGGCCGAGCTTCCGACCACCGCTGTGCGCAGGAAGTTCCGTCGTTCCACGATCACTCCACTGGTGACGTGCCATCCCGCCGGTCCGGTCGGCCCGGCGGGTCGCGCGTCAGCACAGTAGGAGGAGCCGGTTGACGCAGCGTCAACCCGACATGAACGCAGCGCGACCGCCGTACGGGGATCGCGCTGCGTGCCGGGAAGGGCCTACCGCTCCCGGAGCGTGAACGCCTCCACCGCCACCTCGTCGTCGTCCAGACAGGACCCCGTCGCCAGGTCGAACCGCTGCTTCAGCAGGGGGGAGGCCACGAAGGGCCGGCCGTCCGCCGATCCGATCAGGCCGCGGGAGAGGACGTACGCCCCGGTGAAGGGATCCCGGTTGTCGATCGCGTACACGCGTCCCGCCCGGTCCAGGAAGACCGCCACCTGCCGGCCGTCGGGGAGGAGCGCCGCCACCCCCCGGCCCGGGGTCAGCAGGGAACGCTCGCACAGGGTGAACCACTCGTCCCCGAGGGCCAGCTGCACCGTGGTCGTACCGTGCGCGAGGGGCGCGCGGGCCGTCGTCGTTGCCGTCATCAGGATGCGGTCCCTTCCAGCGTACGGATCGCGAGCACGGGGCCCGCGAGGATGTCCAGGTCGGGCTTGACCTGGTCGCGCTCCGGCACGAACCGCACCGAGGGGTCCGGCGCGTCGGGGGCGTTCACGAAGGTCACGAACCGGCGGAGCCGCTCCGGGTCGTTGAGGGTCTCGGCCCACTCGTCGCGGTAGCCCGCGACGTGGTCGGCCATCATGCGCTCCAGCTCGTCACAGAGCCCGAGGGAGTCGTGGACCACCACGTCCCGCACGTGGTCGAGGCCGCCCTCGATCCGGTCCAGCCAGGTCGAGGTGCGCTCCAGCCGGTCCGCCGTACGGATGTAGAACATCAGGAACCGGTCGATGAGCCGCACGAGTTCCGCGTCCGACAGGTCCTGCGCGAGCAGGTCCGCGTGACGCGGGGTGGCGCCGCCGTTGCCGCCGACGTAGAGGTTCCAGCCGCCGGCGGTGGCGATGATCCCGAAGTCCTTGCCCCGGGCCTCCGCGCACTCGCGGGCACACCCGGAGACCGCCGACTTGAACTTGTGCGGGGAGCGCAGGCCCCGGTAGCGCATCTCCAGATCGATCGCCATCTTCACCGAGTCCTGCACGCCGTACCGGCACCAGGTCTGCCCCACGCAGGACTTGATCGTCCGCAGGGACTTGCCGTAGGCGTGCCCGGACTCGAAACCGGCGTCCACCAACCTGGTCCAGATGAGCGGGAGCTGGTCGACGCGGGCGCCGAAGAGGTCGATCCGCTGTCCGCCGGTGATCTTCGTGTAGAGGCCGAAGTCGCGGGCCACCTCGCCGATGACGATCAGCTTCTCCGGGGTGATCTCGCCGCCCGGGATGCGCGGCACGATCGAGTAGGAGCCGTTCTTCTGGAGGTTGGCGAGGAAGTGGTCGTTGGTGTCCTGGAGGGCCGCCTGCTCGCCGTCGAGGACGTAACCGCTCGCGCCCACCGTGGGGGCGAGCGAGGCGATGATCGATCCGACCGTCGGCTTGCAGACCTCGCAGCCGTCACCGCCGCGCGCCGTCTCCCGGCCGTGCGAGTCGAGCAGCTCGGCGAAGGTGGTGACGCCCAGGGTACGGACGATCTCGTACAGCTCGCTGCGGGTGTGGGCGAAGCAGCCGCACAGGCCCTTGTCCTGGCTCTGCGGCAGCAGCTGTCCGATGACCTTGACGCAACTTCCGCAGCCGGTACCGGCCTTGGTGCACTTCTTCACCTCGGGCAGGGTGGTGTGCTCGCAGATCGCGCCCTTGGTGACGTTGTGGCAGGAGCAGATGACGGCCTCGTCCGGCAGCGAGGACGGACCCAGGGTGACCGGGCCGCCCGCGCCGGCCGGCAGCACCAGCTGCTCCGGCGGCACCGGCAGGACCGTGCCCGTCATCGGCCGCAGCGTGCCGTACTGCTCGGCGTCCCCGACGAGCACCCCGCCGAGCAGGGTGCCGTCCGCGCCGATGACCAGCTTCTTGTAGACCCCGGAGCGGGAGTCCGCGTACACCACGTCGAGGCAGCCCTCGGAGGTGCCGTGCGCGTCCCCGAAGGAGGCCACGTCCACCCCGAGGAGCTTCAGCTTCGTCGACAGGTCCGCGCCGGTGAACGAGGCCTCCTGGCCCGCGATCACCCCGGCGGCGGTCACCGCCATCTCGTACCCCGGTGCCACCAGCCCGTACACCCGGCCGTCCGAGGCGAGCGCGCACTCGCCGATCGCGAACACCGCCGGGTCCGAGGTGCGGCACTCCTCGTCGACGACGATGCCGCCGCGGGGGCCGACCTCCAGACCGCAGTCGCGGGCCAGCTGGTCGCGGGGCCGGATCCCGGCCGAGAAGACCACCAGGTCGGTGGCGAGGTGGGAACCGTCCGAGAGCGCCATCCCGTTCACGGTGCCGTCCGCACCGGTGGTGACCTCCTGGGTGCCGACGCCCGTGTGGACGCTCAGCCCCATGTTCTCGATGGTGCGCAGCAGCGCGGCGCCACCGCCCTCGTCCACCTGGACCGGCATCAGCCGGGGCGCGAACTCCACCACGTGGGTGGCGAGCCCGAGCCCCTTGAGGGCGCCGGCCGCCTCCAGCCCGAGCAGCCCGCCGCCGACCACCGCGCCGGTGGTCGCGTTCTTCGCGTACTCCTCGATGGCGAGCAGGTCCTCGATGGTGCGGTAGACGAAGCAGCCCTCCGCGTCCTTGCCGGGCACCGGCGGGACGAACGGGAAGGAACCGGTGGCCAGCACCAGCGTGTCGTAGCCGAAGGTGAGCCCGGACCGCGAGGTGACCGTGCGGCCCTCGCGGTCGACGCTCTCGGCGGGGTCGCCGACGAGCAGTTCGATGCCGTGGGTCTCCATGAAGCCGGCCTCGACCATGGAGAGCTCGTCCGGCGAGGTGCCGGAGAAGTACGAGGTCAGGTGGACCCGGTCGTAGGCGGGGCGGGGCTCCTCGCAGAGCACCACGACCCGCGGGCCGCCGGCCGCCGGGGTCAGGCCCCGGTCGGCGAGGGACTCAAGGAATCGCTGGCCGACCATGCCGTGGCCGACGACGACGATCGTGTGCGGGGCCGCGGAAGGTGTGGTGGGGATGGGGGACACCGGCATCTCAGAAGCCTCCGTCGTCGGTGAGCAGGTGGAGCAAGGACATGTCGGCGGGGAGCGGTTCGTCTTCCTGCCAGGTGCGGGCGAGCGTGCCGACCGCGGCGAGATCGCCGAGCAGCACCCCGCCCGCGAGCCGGTCGCCGCGCACGACGACCGTCCGGTACGCGCCCCGGGTGGCGTCGGCGAGGCGGACCACGTCGTCACCGGGCAGCGGCCGGGCCTCGCCGAACGCGGCCAGGTCCAGCCCCGGGTCCGCGGCTCCGGTGGAGCCGGGGGAGCGCAGGGTGAGCCGGGTCAGCGCCCGGGTGCCGCGGTAGCGGGCGGGCCGCCCCGCCAGCACCTCGGCGAGCACGTCGGCCTGCTCCAGCGCCGCCCCGGCCAGTCCGTAGACGACCGAGCGGTGCTCGGCGCAGTCGCCGACCGCGTGGATGTACGGGTCCGAGGTGCGCAGCTCGTCGTCGACGACGATCCCCCGCGCCACCTCCAGACCGGCCGCCTTCGCCAGTCCGGTACGCGGCCGCACCCCGCAGGCCAGCACCGTGAGGTCGGCCTCCAGCGCGTAGTGGTCGGCCATCTCGACGGCCCGCACCCGGCCGTCCGTGACCCGCAGCCCGCGCACCCGGCACTCGGTGTGCACCTCGACGCCGAGAGCCTCCAGGTGGTGGCGCAGGAGTGTGGCCGCCTCGGGGTCGAGCTGCCGCTCCATCAGGTGCTCGCCCTGCTGGGCCAGCACCACCTGGGCGCCCCGCTCGGCGAGCGCCCGGGCCGCCGAGACGCCCAGCAGCCCGCCGCCGATCACGACCGCCCGTACCCCGGGACGCACCGCGTCCCGCAGCGCCAGGCAGTCGTCGAGCGTACGGAAGGGGTGGACACCCTCCGGCAGGGTGGCGCCGAGCCCGCGCAGCGGCGGCAGCACCGGGTTGGAGCCGGTGGCCAGGACCAGCCGTTCGTAGCGGGTGACGCTTCCGTCGTCGCCGTGCACCAGCCGGTCCGCCGGGTCGATGCGGACGACCCGCACCCCGCGCCGCGCCTCGGCGGACGGCAGCGAGATCACCTCGGGGGCGTACCGGCCGGCCAGCACCTCGGCGAGCAGCACCCTGTTGTACGGGGCGTGGGTCTCCTCGCCGATGACGGTGACGTCCGGCACCCGGGCGGCGAGCCGCGCGCCCGCCATCCCGGCGCCGATCACCACCACCCGTGCCGTTCGCTCCGGCTCCCTGCGTGTCGTCATGCCCCTGAGACTGGGCGGTGGGTGTTACCCGACCGCATCCCGGCTGTTTCCCGGGAGGAACCTTGCGCTCAGCACGGGCCGGGGGCCCGTGTGAGGGGACGTACATCTCCCGCACCGGGACGGAGAGACGTCCCGGCGGGCGGTTCACGGCCCACCGGGACGGACGACCGGCTCTCCCGGGACCGGCCCGCGGGCGCGGAACCGTGCAGGTCGGGGCGGGTTCCGGGTGCTCCGGGGCGTCGCCTAGTGTCCTGGACATGCCTGACATCGCACTGACCACCGTCGTCCTGCTCTGCCTCGCCGCGTGCGCGGCGGGATGGATCGACGCGGTGGTGGGCGGCGGCGGCCTGCTCCTCCTGCCGGCCCTGCTGCTCGGGCTGCCGCACGTCCCGGCGGCCCAGGTGCTCGGTACCAACAAGGCGGTCGCGATCGTCGGCACGAGCGGGGCGGCGGTGGCCTACGCGCGCCGGGCCCCGGTGCGGGTCGGCACGGCGGTGCGGATCGGACTGATGGCGCTCGCCGGGTCGATGACCGGGGCGTTCTTCGCGGCCGGCATCAGCAGCGAGGTCCTCCGCCCGGTGATCATGGTGGCGCTGCTCGCCGTCGCCGCCTTCGTCCTGCTGCGGCCGTCCTTCGGTACGGCGCCGGTCGACGACGGGACGGACCGGCGGGTGACCCGGGCCCGTACGGTCACCGCGATCGTCCTGGTCGGCGGGGGCATCGGCCTCTACGACGGGCTCTTCGGACCGGGCACCGGCACCTTCCTGGTGCTGGCGCTGACGGCGGTGCTCCACCTCGACCTGGTGACCGCCTCCGCCACCGCCAAGATCGTGAACGTCTGCACCAACGCCGGGGCGCTGGCGATGTTCGCCGTGCAGGGCACCGTGCTCTGGCAGCTCGCCGCGCTGATGGCGGTCTTCAACCTGGCGGGCGGACTGGCCGGGGCCCGGATGGCGCTCAGCCGGGGGAGCGGGTTCGTCCGGGGCGTACTGCTGGTCGTGGTCTTCTCGCTCGTCGCCAAGCTGGGCTTCGACCAGTTCACGGGGTGAGAACCGGGCTCAGCCGGCTTCCCGCACGTCCGTGAGGTGGGCGTAGACCACCACGTTCCCCCGGTAGCCGGTGTCCTTCGAGAAGCCGCCGCCGCAGGTGATCAGCCGCAGCGCGGCGTAGGGCGCCTTCCCGTAGACGCGCGTGCTGGGGAAGTCGTCGTTCTCGTACACCTCGATCGCGTCGATCGAGAAGACGGCGGTGCGCGCGTCCCGCCGCACGACCTCCACCTCGTCCCCGCGGCCGAGCGCTCCCAGTCCGTAGAAGACCGCCGGGCCCTTGGCGTTGTCCACGTGCCCGGCCACGATCGCGGTGCCCCGGGCGCCGGGCGGGACGCCGTCGCCGTACCAGCCGGCCACGTTGCGGTTCTCCTCCGGCGGCACGTCCAGGCTGCCGTCGGTGCGCAGGCCGAGCCGCGTCATCGGCGCGTCCACGTCGATCTCGGGGATGCGGACGCGGACCGGGGCGGACGGGGGCAGCGGCTCGGCGACCGGAGAACCCGGCAACAACTGCGGGCCGGCGGCGAACGCCTCGGCCGTGGACGGCTGCGGCGGCACCACCTGGGTACCGGCGCCGTTCTGGATCAGCCAGACGCCGCCCAGGACGGCGACGCCGATCAGCCAGGCCTTGCCACGGTGTGCCTTCTGGGACACGGTGCCGTCCTCGGGAGTCTCACGGGAGCCGGGGCGGGCTCGCGTCATGGTGTGCGGAGACGGGGAAGGTCGCGCGGGAGGGCGGTGGGCGCGCCGCCGGGTACGGCCGCGCGCCCACCGTCCCGGCGGGTCAACGGGAGCCGGCCGCCCGGCGGCGCGCCATCCACAGCGCACCCGCGCCGGCCGCGCCGAGGACACCGAAGCCGGCCGCGATCTGCGTACCGTCCGGACCCACGCTGCCGCCCACGCCGGTCTCGACGTGGCCCCACGGCTGCCGGTCCTGGTCCTGGCTCTGCCCCTGGTCGTGGCCGCCGGAACCACCGGTCACCAGCAGCTTCCCCGCGGCGTCCTTGCCGTTGTCGCAGGCGACGGCGATGTCGTAGCTGCCGGGACGGGTCTCGCGCGGGACGGTGAAGTGCCCGACCACGGTCCCCTTCTGCGCGCCGGGGTAGAGGTCGAAGTCCCCCGCGTCCAGCGCGTTCGCGTCCCCGACGCCCGCGCCGTTCCTGCCGCAGGCGGTGGTGCTCGCGGTGACCTTGGCGCCCGGAACGGCGGTGGACGGAGTGAGCTCCAGCCGGCCCCGGTCGAGGTCGCCCGCGTGTGCGGACGGGGCGAGGAGGGCGACGCCGAACGTCGTGGTCGCGGCGAGCGCGACAGCGGTACCGGACAGGGAGCGGAGCGGACGGAGCATGGGGGTCCTCCGGGTACGGGCGCGAGCGGGGCGGATCCGAACGGTCCGGGCTCGAGCGGTTCGGGCCCGGGGTGACCGGGCGGGAGCGGACGGGCCCGGGCGGATCCGGGCGGGCCCGGCACCAGCGGGCGGGCCCTGCCTCCGAGATAACGGGCGCCCCGCCCCGCATGCCTGCTGACGCGCCCTCAGAAACCACCCGTACGGACCGGCGCGGCACCCTTGTTCAGGGAGATCAGCGCAGGTCAAGGCGGTGTCGACGTCTCTTTCGGCGCATACGGCGCACCTCCGTGCCGAACGGGTGACGCCTCGGAACGGACTGTGACGCAGGTCACATGCATGGGCCCGAGAGGGGCGGGCACACGGATGGTGTCCCCCCTTGGGGCGGCACCCCCCCGCCGCCCCTTGGCAACCGCCCTTGCCGGCCCCACCCCCCCCCGGGCCCGGCGAGGGCGTTGCCGTGTCCGCCGGAGAAGCGGTCGCGGCCGGCGGGACGAGGAGTACCCGGGCGTCCGGGCCCGGCGCCCGGCGGGGCCCACCTCCCGAAGACGGCCCGCCCGGCGCCGCCCGGCTCAGATCACGTCCGCCGGTGCCGCCCCGTACACGGTCTCCAGCAGCTCCATCAGCTCCGCGTCCACCGGGAAGGTCCGGTCGTCGACGCGGCGGACGGGTGTGATGCGCTGCGAGTTGGTGACGAACGCGGCCCGGAAGGCACCGAGGCGGTCCAGGGTCACCGGCCGTCGGGCCGACGGGGACCCCGAGAGGGCGAGGCCCTCCTCCAGCAGCGCCATGGTGATCCCGACCAGTGCCGGGGCGTCCGGCCAGACGACGGAGGACCCGTCCCAGAAGCCGACGTTGGTGGTCGATCCCTCGGTGACCACGCCGCCGGGCGCGGTCAGCAGCGCCTGGTCGTACCCGCTGCGCACCGCCAGCCTGCCGTAGTACGCCTGGCCGAAGTCGCCGGGCCGCTTGAGGTGCGGCAGCTCGCGCGCGTACGGCACGGAGCGCAGGCTCAGGGCCTCCCTGGCCGGTGCGACGGGAGGCGCCACGGTCACCATCAGCACGGTCGTCGCGGCCCCCGGCGGCAGGTAACCGTGTACGCGCACCGAGGCGTCCCGCACGCCCGCCCCTGCCAGGGCCCCCCGTACCAGCTCCCGCACCTGCCCGGCCTCCAGGTCGAGGCCGAAGAGCTCCTGGTTCGCGGCGCGCAGCCGGTTCAGGTGGAGGTCCCTCCCCCGTACGCGGCCGTCCTCCACCTGGAAGGCCGTGAAGTGGCCGTAGCCGGCGAAGGCCGGAATCCGCAGGTCGTCCGGGGTGGCCGGGCGGCCGTCGAACTCGACGTACGGGGCGGGGGAGAAAGGGATCATGATTCCCACGGTAATCGTGCCGTCCCGCCGCCCGGGCGCGGCCCGGGGCCGGACGGGGGAGGGGGCGACCGGCGCCCGGAGGCCCGACGGGCGGGCAACGGCGGCCTGTCGGCGGCCCGTAGGCGGCCCGTCCGTGGGTGTCGGCTCCCCTTCGGACCGTTCCGCCCCGCGCCGCGCGTCCGGCGCCGTGTGTCCGACGCCACGCGCCGGTCCGTCGCGGAGTTCGTTCTCCGTGGCGGACCGGCGCGGGGGTGCGGCGCCGTCGGGGGCGGCCGCCGCACGGCGGGGACGCCCGCGCACCACCGGTGTGCGGACGCCTTTCGGCGTGCGCCGCATTCGCTACGTTCGCCGCCCGCCGCCGAATGCGCGGAATTCGGGGCGGTCGGCCGTACGGGAAAGCGGCTTGGTGAACGGGTGTCAGACGGCGGTGCAGAAACCGGCCTCGGCGAGAGTCTCCCGGATCAGCTGCCGCAGATATTCCGGGCTGGGCGGGTCGCCGGGATCACCCTTGGGGCCACGAGGACCCCGCGGGCCCACGAGCCCTTCGGGACCCGGATCGCCCCGCGAGCCCTGCGGCCCCCGAGGGCCGGCCGGACCCTCCCGGCCGTCGGTTCCGGGCAGCCCGTGCGCTCCGGGTTTTCCGTCCCTGCCGTCCCGTCCCGGCTGGCCTTCGGAGCCCTTGGCCCCCACGGGGCCTTCGGCACCGGGAGGTCCACCGGCACCCTCGGGACCCGCCGGCCCCTCGATGCCGCGAGGCCCTTGCGCGCCGGCCGGACCTTCCGGTCCGGGAGGTCCCGGAGGTCCGGCCGGACCGGCGGGCCCGGTCGCACCGGCGGGTCCTGCCGGTCCGGCCGGACCGGGGCACCCCGCTCGCCCCGAGGGGCCCTGGGGGCCCGTCGGTCCCTGCGGCCCTGCGGGTCCCTGCTCGCCACCGGGTGGAAAGGGCTCGCAGGCGGGCCCGGGACCGTCGGGACCGGGGAGGCCCGTGCCGTCGTCCTGCTGCGGGAAGTTCGGGGGGTCTATGGGGGTGGGTGTGGACCTGGGCGTCACGGCCATGCCGTCTCCTGGCGCTCTTCGCACCGGCGAGGTGCGTCCGGTGGGCACCGTCCCGCCCGGGGCGGGCGGGACGGCTGGGCAGGACGGAGAACGAGGAATGCCCGCCCTCTCTCCGAGCGGTCCGCATACGACCGGGGGCGGCTCTTCGCTTTCCGTGCTCACCGCTAATATTCCCTTGTTCCACATTTCGATAACCACGCCCAAGAGTGGCGTAAAAGTAGTATTTAGACAATGGAAAGGTTTTCTGGCCGCATTCTCTTTCCGTTGAATGAAAAAATTCCGGGCCTGCGTCGTGATCATGGCGAGAAATGCCTGACGGTGCAGCGGTGCTGAAACGAATATGCGGCCTGAATGCCGGGATCGCCGTATCGGGAGGGACATGTTCCGGCCACCCCGCGCCGCTCTTCCGCCGGTCGGTATCCCCGGCGGACCGGCCGGGCTTCCGGTCCGGCCGCCGGGGACCCGTCCGTCCGGCCGGTCGCCGCGCGCCACCGTCACCCGGCGGAGGGCCGACCCGTATCCGCGTACGGGCGGCAGCCGGGGCGGTGGAGGCCGAGAATCGGTACCGGACCCGCCGGGGCAGCCGCGCCCCGGACGCCGTGCCCCGAGGAGCGATCATGACGACGCCGCCCGCCGCCTGGCTGACCGTGCAGACCACCACCGACAGCGAGGAGAAGGCCATGGCCCTGGCCCGGGGTGCGGTGGAGGCGCGGCTCGCCGCCTGCGCGCAGGTCTCCGCACCCGTCACCTCCGTCTACCACTGGCAGAACGCCGTGGAGACCGCCGAGGAGTGGCAGGTGCTCTTCAAGACGAGGGCCGAGCGCTACGACGAGCTGGAGGACCACCTGCACGCCGCCCACGACTACGACACCCCCGAGATCGTCGCCACCCCGATCGTCCGGGGCAGCGCCCGCTACCTCGCGTGGGTGACCGACCAGACGTCCTCGGCCGCAGCGCTGTGACGGACGTCCTCGGCCGCGGCGCTGTGACGGCCACCGGGGAGGGCGCCGGGCCCTGCCCCGTCCCCGTACCGCCGCCCGGGCTCCCCGGGAGCGCGCTGCCCTTCTTCGTGTACGGCACCCTGCGGCCCGGCGAACACAACCACGACCGGTTCGTCCGCGGCCGTGACGTCCGCGCGCAGCGGGCGTTCCTGCACGGCGGGGCGCTCTACGACGGCCCCGGATACCCGTTCGCCACCGACGGGGACGGCACGGTCCGGGGGACCCTGCTCACCGCCGCGCCCGCGGAGTACCCCGGACTCCTGGTCGCGCTCGACCGGTTGGAGACGTACCTGGGACCCGGTGACCCCCGCAACCTCTACGAACGGGTGGTCCGGCCGGTCGAGGTGCCCGGCTACGGAACCGTCCGCGCCTGGGTCTACCTCGCCGCCCCGGCGGTCACCCGCACCCTGCGCGCGAGTGGCCCCCGCATACCGGGCGGCGACTGGCTCAGTCACCGGCCCCCGCGGACCGACCGTCTCCTGCCTCCACCCGGACCGCGCACACCTTGAACTCCGGCATCCGCGAGACGGGGTCCAGGGCCGGGTTGGTCAGCGAGTTGGCCCGGCCCTCACCGGCCCAGTGGAACGGCATGAACACGGTGTCCTGCCGGATCGAAGCCGTGATCCGGGCCGGCGCCACCGCCCGCCCGCGCCGTGAGGTGACCGCGACCGGCTCGCCCTCCGCCACCCCGATCCGTTCGGCCAGCCGGGGGTGCAGCTCCACGAAGGAGCCGGGGGCCGCCGCGTTCAGCTCCGCCACCCGGCGGGTCTGCGCCCCCGACTGGTAGTGCGCCACCACCCGCCCGGTCGTCAGCACCACCGGGTACGCCTCGTCCGTCTCCTCCGCCGGCGGCCGGTGGGTCACCGCCACGAACCGCGCCCTCCCGTCCTCGGTCGCGAACCGGTCGAGGAAGAGCCGGGGAGTACCGGGGTGCACGGCGCCCGCCGGAGACTGGCCGGCCTCCGCAGTGTCCGGGCCGCACCGCTCCGGGCCGGGGCCGGTCTTCTCCGGCTCGGGGCCGGCCTTCTCCGGGGCGGGGCCGACGGAGCCGGGGACCTCGCCCGGGCACGGCCAGAAGACCCCGTCCTCCGCCGCGATCCGCGCGTACGTGATGCCCGAGTAGTCGGCGGCGCCGCCCGCCGACGCCCGGCGCAGCTCCTCGAAGACCTCCTCCGGGTCGGTGGGGAATCCCTTCCCGTGCCCCAGCAGCGCGGCCAGCCCGTGCATCACCTCCAGATCGCTGCGGACACCCTCCGGAGCGGTGACGGCCTTCCGCCGGAGCAGCACCCGGCCCTCCAGATTGGTCATCGTGCCGGTCTCCTCGGCCCACTGCGTCACCGGCAGCACCACGTCCGCGAGCGCCGCCGTCTCCGAGAGCACCACGTCCGCGACCGCCAGGAAGTCCAGCGACTTCAGCCGCTCCTCCACGTGCCCGGCGCGCGGTGCGGAGACCACGGGGTTGGAGCCCATCACCAGCAGCGCCCGTACGTCCCCGCCCAGCGCGTCCAGCAGTTCGTACGCGCTGCGCCCCGGCCCCGGCAGCGCGTCCGGGTCCACCCCCCACACCCCGGCGACGTGCTGCCGGGCCGCCGGGTCGGTCAGCTTGCGGTAACCGGGCAACTGGTCGGCCTTCTGGCCGTGTTCCCGGCCGCCCTGACCGTTGCCCTGGCCGGTGAGGCAGCCGTAGCCCGAGAGCGGACGCCCCGCCCGGCCGGTCGCCAGACAGAAGTTGATCCACGCGCCGACCGTGTCGGTGCCCTTCGCCTGCTGCTCGGGCCCGCGCGCGGTCAGCACCATGCCGGAGTCCGCGTCGCAGAACATCGCGACCGCTTCCCGGAGCTGGGGTACGGAGACCCCGGTGATCCGCTCCACCTGCTCCGGCCAGTGCGCCATCACCCCGGCCCGTGCGTCCTCCCAGCCGCTGGTGCGGGCGGCCACGAACTCCTCGTCGAGGCGGCCCTGCGCGACCACCAGGTGCAGCATGCCGAGCGCCAGCGCGAGATCCGTGCCGGGGCGCGGCGCCAGGTGCAGGTCCGCCTGCTCGGCGGTGCGCGTGCGGCGCGGGTCGATGACGATCAGTTTGCCGCCGTTGGCACGCAGTTCGGTGAAGTAGCGCAGGGCGGGCGGCATCGTCTCGGCCGGGTTCGACCCGACGAGGATCACGCAACCGGTGCGCGGGATGTCCTCCAGCGGGAACGGCAGCCCCCGGTCGAGTCCGAAGGCCCGCTGGTGGGCGGCGGCGGCCGAGGACATGCAGAAGCGGCCGTTGTAGTCGATCTGCGAGGTGCCGAGCGCCACCCGGGCGAACTTCCCCAGCAGATAGGCCTTTTCGTTGGTGAGGCTGCCCCCGCCGAACACCCCGACCGCGTCGGCGCCGTGCGCCGCCCGGGTGGCCCGCAGTGCGTCCGCGATCCGGCCCAGCGCCTCGTCCCACCCGGCCGGCTCCAGCACGCCGCTCACCGCGTTCCGGACGAGTGGGCCCGTCAGCCGTACCGCCGAGGAGAGCACGGCGGGGGCCGTCCGGCCCTTCCCGCAGAGGGCACCCCGGTTGACGGGGAAGTCGGTCCGCTCCACCACCTCGGCCACCGGCGCGCCGGCGACCGGCCGCAGCGTCATCCCGCATTGCAGCGCGCAGTACGGGCAGTGGGTGGGCGTCTCGGTGTCCATACGCCCAGCGTGGACGCGGGGCATTACGGATGGGCGGGGTATCCGGTTACACCCCGGGTACACACACCTCAGCCCGGCCGCGACCCGGTCGTGAGGTCGGCGGCCGGGGCGGACCGACCTCACGACGGGGTCGCGGCGCGCGACGGCGCACCGCGGCCGCCATGGAGCACTCTTGGGGCTGAGGAGAACACCCGTACGACCGGTGAGAGGTATCCCATGCATCGACTCGTCGCACAGCTCTGGCGACTCATCCGCGGCCCGCTGCAATGGCGTGTGCTGTGGCTCGCCCACGCCACCTTCATGGTGGGCGTCACCGGGGTCGTACGGAACGACGCCGGCCAGGTCCTGCTGCTCAGACACCGGTTGTGGACGCCGCAGCACCCCTGGGGCCTGCCGACCGGCTTCGCCGTCAAGGGCGAGGAGTTCCCGCTCACCGTGGTCCGGGAGGTGAAGGAGGAGACCGGTCTGGACGTCGAGCCCGGCCGGCTGGTGCGCCTGAAGAGCGGCTACCGGCTCCGCCTCGAAGTGGCCTACGAGGCGCGGCTCGTGGGCGGCACCCTGAAGATCGACGACTTCGAGATCCTGGAAGCACGGTGGTTCGACGTGGACGCGCTGCCGGCCGGACTCCAGGAGTCCCACCGGGAACTCGTCCGGGGCGGCCTGCCCCTCTGAGGCGCGGCAGAGGGCCTGCGCCGGGAGAGGCACGGGCGGCCCCTTCCGGTCGCGACGCACGCCTCGTCACGGGCCGGCGCCACACCCCGCTCGACGGGATCCCCGGCCGGCAGTCCGAACGCCCAGCCCCACCGCACCCCGCGGAACGGACGTGGCCGACGGCCGGGCGCATCCTCCTGCTCCTTCCCCCGCGCACCGGCGCTCCCCACCCGTATCCCCCGCCCGCGTCCTCGCACACCGTTTCGGACGTCAGCACGGCATCGTGACGATCACTCATTGCCAACAAAAATGTTCGACAGATCGGTGGGCATATTGTTGACAATCCCGTAGCGTGCCTCCCGCCGCCTCGGTCCTGAGGTGACAGCGACAGCACTTGGTGCTCGACAGAGGGAGACCCCCATGCAGCGGCTCTCGGCGCCCATCGGGCGCGACACGCTCGAACGACACCCCGTGGCGGGTATGCGCGAGGGGCGTCCCGCACCCCGCGGACGCCTCGTGCGGAGCATGGCAATCGCGGGCTCCCTCGCCCTCACCGCCCTCGCGGTGCCGTCCTCCTTCGCGGCGACCGCCGGTGCGGCCCCGTCGTGGAGCCGAGGCCACGCGGCGGACGCCGAGGACGCCGCCCTGGACTTCGACGCCGCCGCCTACACGACGATCACCGTCACCGTCGACGGCCAACCGGTGAACGTGCGCTGGTACAAGGAGGTCTGCTACGTCGCCAAGCCGGTCGCGGCGGCCGCCCAGCAGCCCGGCGGCTTCGGGAACAGCACGATCACCAACACCGCCTGCGGCTACCAGAGCATGAACGTCTTCGTCCCGGAGAGTGCCTTCGGCAACCAGCGCGCTCCCCTCTACTTCGCCGTGAACAACAGCGGCTGGAAAGCCAGTTACGTCAAGGCGAGCGTGACCGGCGGTGCGTCCTACACCAGCGCGACGAGCAACGTCGGCGCCGCGCTCAAGGCCGGGTACGTCTTCGTCGACGTCGCCAACCGCAGCCGCGGGATGCTCGGCGCCGACGGCACGGCCCCCGGCAAGGCACCCGCCGCCGTGGTCGACGCCAAGGCGGCCGTCCGCTACCTGCGCCTCAACGACGCCGCGATGCCCGGCAGCGCCGAACGCATCGTCATCAACGGCACCAGCGGCGGCGGTGCGCTGGTGTCGATCCTCGGCGCCTCCGGGAACAGCGCCGCGTACGACCCCTACCTCGCCGGGATCGGCGCCGCCGGGATCGACGCGAAGGGCCGCAGCACCCTGGGGGACGACGTCTTCGCCGTCGACGCGTACTGCCCGATCACCGACCTCGGCAACGCCGACAAGGCGTACGAGTGGCTGTACTCCGTCCTCGACACCCGCGCCGACACCGGCCAGAACCCCTCACCGGAGGACGCCGCCGCACTCGCCGCGCAGTTCCCGGCGTACGAGAAGAGCCTCGGACTCCGCAACCCGGACGGCTCGAAGCTCACCGCCGCGAACATGATCGACACCATCCGCAAGGAGGTCGTCCGCTCGGCGGAGACCTACCTGAAGGCCGACGCCACCCACACGATCCCGGCCCTCGGCGCCACCTTCGACCTCCAGTCCGGCGGCATGGGGGGTACGCCGACCACCAAGTCGTACGTCAACGACTGGATCGACGCCGACAACGCCACCGACACGGTGCGCTCGGTCGACATGAAGAAGTACCTCGCCTTCGTCGTGGCCCAGGCCGCCCTGAAGACCACCCCCGCCTTCGACGCGGTGGGCGTCAACGGGAACACCACGAGCGGCTCCGAGACCGACCTCTTCGGCCCGGCCGACCAGAAGTACATGAACTACACCCAGTACGGCTGGGACCAGAACGACGTCCCCGGTGACGGCAGCGGGACGGACGACACGGGCCTGACCTGGGACCAGTACACGGCCAAGCGCTCCACCACGGTGGACGACCAGGTCCACCTGATCAACCCGATGGACTTCATCGGCACCGGCGCCGACACGGCCGCCCACTGGTACATCCGCAACGGCACCCGCGACCGGGACACCTCGTTCATCGTCTCCCTCAACCTCGACCGGGCGCTCGAAGCGGACCGGCAGGTCGAGGACGTCGACTACCGGCTCGCCTGGAACCAGCCGCACGCCGGCAACTACGACGTACCCGAGGCGATGGCCTGGATCGCCAAGGTCGTCCGCGCGGCGGGGGACCCGCTCCCCGCCTCCGGACACCGCGGGTAGCGCCGGCCGCCGGGTGAGCGGCACGGGACGGGGGCGTCACCGCGCCTCGCGGCGGGGCCCCCGTCCAAGCCCGAGCCGGGACGCCTCGTCAGCGGTCCGGGTGATGCACGGCAGCGGCACCCTGGCACGCTGCTCCCCATGTCCGCACGCAACCGACGACTCACCCGGGGCCTCGCTTGACATCGACGGGTGCCTCGGCCCCGAGATGCGCCGCGTCAACGATCTGCGGTTCCTCACCGGGTACGACAGCGGGTCCATCGTCCTCGGCGCGGCATGGGTCGCTCCGGAACCCCGCAACTACGGCCGTGGCATCCATCCGGACGCGGTCGGCATCCGTCTGGACGTCCACCCGGTCGATGCCACGGAACGCGCTGCCGTCCGGGCCGCCCTGAGAGCGCACGCGCTCCCGCAACTCCACGCCTGGGTCATGAGGGCGATCGCTGCCGACGAGACGTGGCGGCTGACCCCGCACCAGTACCACTGGCGGTTCGCCGACGGCCACCTCACCCACGGCGACGAGGGGTGAGCTGCCCGGTCGCATGCGACGGCGGTGCGCCTGACCGGTCGGACGGCCCGAAGTCGCCGGCTCCGACGCCGACCAGGAAGGCGGTGAGCGGGGAGGGCGGAGATGTCGGCAACCGGGCCGCCGGTGTCCTTGGAGTCGCGGACGTGCACCAGACGGATGAGCGATGACGAGGTCGGTGGCGACCCGGCGGTGGGAGCCGGTGCTCTCCTCAGGCCGCTGTCGTGGCTTCGTGAGCAGTCTGTCTGCCGTGCGGCACGGCAGACGGCCCCCTCACGCATGAGGGGGCCGTCTGTGGAGGGCGTGGTGCGGGGCGATCCATCAAGCGGCGCTCAGATGACCCGCCTTGATCGCAGATACGAACGACGTGAAGGAGTCGGTGCCGAGGCCGAGCGCGGGGCGGCTGAGGTCCTTGCTGTCACGTACGGGAACGATGCCGTGCCCGGACGCCAGGTTGGTGGCGACCTCAATGCAGTCGCCGCCGTTGTTGCTGTAGGAGGACTTGTGGAACTCAGGGTTTTCGGTCACGGGGTTCCCTCTCGTACCTGCTCGATCATGGCCACGGATGCGGTCTGTGACAACGCCTCGTTCTGGAGCTGATAGTAGGCCGCGAGCACACCCTCCACGAACCGGCCGTCGCGGTCCAAGTGCCCCTGGAACTGCGACTCGGCGTATCCGATCATGCTCCGATCCGGCAGTGTGAGTAGCCGCACGGGCAGGTCGAAGGCGCGTCGCGCACCGACGCTGTACGGCGTCACCTGCAGGGTCGTGTTCGGTAACCGGGCGAACTCCACCAGCCGTCTCAACTGGCTTCCCATGAGCCCAGGTCCGCCGACCTCACGGCGGAGACAGCTCTCGTCCAGCACCACTTGGACGACCGGCGGGGGAGTCCGTGCGATGGCGGCTTGCCGTTCCGTGAGGAAGTCGACGCGTTCGGCCGCCTGTTCCTCTGTGATCACGCCACGGTCGACGGCCGCCTGGGCCAGCTCTGCGGCGTACTCGCGGGTCTGCAGCAGTCCGGGGATGATGCCGCTCTCGAACAGCCGGATCTCCCGTGCGTGTCCCTCGTACCTCACGTACTCGGGAAACCCTTCCAGCATCGTCTGATGCCGTACTTCACGGCAGAGCCGTTCGAACTTCGTTCCCGTTCGAAGTACCTTGTCAGCGGCGCGCGCGAAACGCAAAGTCGGCAATTTTCGACCAGTTTCGACAGCCGAGATATGGGAGTTGGAGTAGGCCAGGAGCAGGGCGAACTGCGTCTGTTTGAACCCTTGCGACTCGCGCGAGCTGCGGAGTTCCACGCCGAAAGACGCGCTTGGGGACTCGTCAGGATCGAGATCGCGGATGTTGACCACGCTTTTCCTCCACCGGGGAAAACTTGAACAGGGCTCAATCCTAGGGGAATCTGGGCGCCCCCGTAACGGAGTCGCTACAGAGAGGAGTCGCCATGCCCGTGCCCGACGCCGATGTTCCCGCTCAGGAAGGCCCACGCCGGCTGATTCCGACCCCAGGAACACTCATGGTGGACACGAGATTCGAAAATCGTGTCGGGGAGTTCCGTGGAGTCGCCGGCCCCTATTGGTCCTTGAGACCTGTTTGTGGCGGGATCGAATGGGAGGCGGCCCCCGAGTTCGTCCGGTCGGCAACGCCGATAGAGCGACTGCGGGCCGAGAACGCGCGGTGCAACGCCCGGAGCCGGGGTGACGTGCTGTGAGTGCATGCCCCGACGACGTACCCGACACCCAAGACGTACCTACCCCCGACGACGCACCCGTCCCCGAGGGCACCATCTCCGACCCGGGGAGCGTCTCCGGCCCCGCTGCCGGTTGTCCTGTCTGCCTGGACTACGACTGGGCGGAGGGGGATGCCGAGCGGATGGGCGACCTGAGCGGCGCCACCGACTGGCGGGTCCTGCGCAGACGCCACCAGGCCGCCGATCATCCGGCATAGCCCCGTACGGGCTCGATCGCACAGCCCGACCGGCGCCGTGGAGCCCGTACCACCCTCGACCTCGTTCACTGAGAAGCGACCAACGAAAGGCCGGTCATGTGGAGTTCGAGCGCACGGGGCACCTCGCCCTCGGGGGAGTGACCGTGTTCCGGTGCACTGCCGTCGCCCTGCTGCCGCCCACGGGCCGTGCGGTCCGGGCGGAAGGGTCCCTCGCGGAGCCTCGGCCCGTCCGCTGTGTCCTGGGGGAGCGACACCGCGACGAACACGCCTGCCCACAGTGGGACGACGACCGGCTCGGCAGCGGGGTATGGGTCCGCTGGGCGGCCGGCGCCATGTACCGGGTCGTACTGCTCCGTTGCACCCACTACGACGAAGTCCACGGCCCCTGCCGCCTCTTCGACGACCACCCCTCCGGGCACTCCGGGGAGGTCGTCGATCCTGCCGGGAACGCCGAGGGCAGCGGCGCTTGATCACGGATACGTACCGGCTCGGGCTCTCCGCCGAGCACTCGCACGCGGCCTCTCACCCGGCGATGAAGGGCGCGTATCCGGCCGGCGCCTCACTCACCCGGAGATCCGAGAAGAGCAGCTTCACGTCGTGCGCGTTGGTCTCCACGTGGACCTCGTGGAAGTCGATCCCGACCGCCTTCGACCAGCGGCGCGTGGCTTCCGACTCGGGCAGGAGATCGGCCTCGTAGAGCTCGTGAAACATGATGCCCCCTACGTAACCGCCGGGCGCCGAGTCGACAGTGGCCTCCGGGTCGAGAAGACGGTCGTCCAGGGAAGCCCGCCCGGTCTCCCAGGGGCAGGAACGTCTCGCAGCGGGCCTCGACAGAGTGGTCAGCGCTCGGAGACCGCCGCCGCCAGCGCGTCCGAGACGCCCTCCTCCTTCTGGCCCAGGAAATGCGGGTCGGGCCGGAAGAAGGCGTCCAGGGCGGCCTTGCCCGCCGCGAAGACCTCGCGGGTGCCGCCGTAGTACCAGGTGACGTCATGCGGCTCGTCGACGCCGACCCCGTACGCGTCGATCCCGGCGGCGCGGCAGAGTGCGACGGCTCGTCGGATGTGGAACCCCTGGCTCACCAGGACCGCGCGGTCCACCCCGAAGATCTTCTTGGCCCGCACGCAGGAGTCCCAGGAGTCGAAGCCCGCGTAATCGCTGACGATCCGGGCGGCGGGCACCCCATGGGTCGTGAGGTAGGCCCGCATCGCGTCCGGCTCGTCGTACTCCGCACGGCTGTTGTCGCCGGTCACCAGGAGGACCTTCACCTTGCCGGCCCGGTACAGCTCGGCGGCCGCGTCCAGGCGGTGCGCGAGGTACGGGGTCGGCCGGCCGTCGCGGAGCCCTGCGCCGAACACCACGGCCACGCCCCGTTCGGGCGCGTCCGCCGTGGTCCGTACGTGTGCCTGGGCCGCCGTGTACATCCAGGTCATCGGGGCCAGCGCCAGCACGCAGGCGACCATCAGGCCCTGCAGCGAACGCCGTTGACCGCGCCGGGTGAGCGGCCACAGGGCCCGCAGGGCCGTCAGCGGTCTCGGTCGTCGTCGCATGGGGAGCCCCTGTCGGTACTGCGGCGCACGGCGCTCGTGCTGCCCTCTCTCCGGAGAGGACGAGTGAGAGTGGCCCGGGGTTCTGCACCGAGCGGGATTCGGCCCGACAGCTCTACGGCTCTACGGCTCCACGGCTCGACGGCTCGACGGCTCGACGGCTCGACGGTGACAGCGGAAGCGTGGGGCGGCCGGTCGCGGTCGACTTCACGCGGTGCTGCGGACGCAGAGCCGAAAGGCCGGTGTCTCTCGGCCGCCGCCCCGCACGGCCGGGCTGTCCTGCGGGTCGCCCGCGTCCTGAACCCTCCGTGTGCCGACGGCCTCCGGGAGCGTCACTTCCCAGGGGTCCACGGGACCGCCGCGGGTTCGGGGCCGTCCAGAGCGTGGCGGATCTTCTCCCTGAAGGACTTGGCCGGGGCGAGCTTCTCCTCCCGCGTGTGGAGGAGGCGGGCGGTGGTCACGCGCAGGTGGCACTCGCGCTGGTGCTGGCGGACGTGGACCAGCCAGGAGCCGTCGGAGGTGAGGTAGGCGTCGCGGGCGGGGGATTCGTCCGGGCGGGCATGGCGGGCCAGGACCGCCGGTACGTGGTGCAGCGCCGCCTCCTCGGCCACGGCGAGCGCCTCCGCCTCGCCGCCCGTGACGGGGTGGCTCGCCACCAATGTCCATCGGTGCAACCTGAGTTCGACGCCGTCGGCCTGGCGGGTCGTCCGGGTGTCCTCCTCGATGAGGACGTACCACTGAGCAGTCATGTCGGGTCCTGAGGGGTCATCGCCCACGGAGCGGCGGTCGGCAGGATGTCGTGCGCGTCCGGTGTCATTATTGTCAGGTGCGGGCCGGGTCTGCTGGGACGCAAGCCGCGGACCTTCGCGGAGTGGTGTGCGCGTCACGCCGACGCGTTCCGCCGGCCGGAGACCGCCTGAGCCGAGCGAAGGATCTCCGGAACGGATGACCGGGGCCACGGCAGCGGCCCGTCCGGGCACCCGCGCACCACGGGCCCAACGACGGGCGACGGTTCGCCGAAGGTCGAGCCAACTTCTGTCGTTCGTAGTCCCGTTGGCCATACCCGTCAGTAGCGTGTGCGCCCGTGACCAGAGAACTCGTTCCCGCGCCCACCCGTCGTACGGTCGTCAAAGCCGCCGCCACGGCGGCCGCGGCCACCGCCGTCGCCGCCCCCGTCCTCCTCGGCGCGACCGCCGCCCGAGCCGCCGTCGGACCGGCCTTCGCGCACGGGGTCGCCTCCGGCGACCCGCTCCCCGACGGCGTCCTCCTGTGGACCCGCGTCACTCCCACCCCCGACGCCGTACCCGGCTCCGGCCTCGGCGCGGACACCCCGGTCGGGTGGGAGGTCGCCGAGGACAAGGCGTTCGCCCGGACCGTCGCCGCCGGTACCACCGTCGCCCGGGCCGGGTCCGACCACACCGTCAAGGTGGACGTCCGGGGGCTGCGCCCGGCCACGGCGTACTGGTTCCGCTTCTCGGCGGCCGACGGGCAGGCCCTCTCGCCCGTCGGCCGCACCCGCACCGCACCCGCCGCCGGCGCGGCGACGCCCGGCGTCCGCTTCGGCGTGGTCTCCTGCGCCAACTGGGAGGCCGGCTGGTTCTCCCCGTACCGGCACCTCGCGGCCCGTGCCGACCTGGACGCCGTACTCCACCTCGGCGACTACGTCTACGAGTACGCGTCCGGCGGCTACGCGCACGGCGACACCGTGGTCCGCCCGCACGCCCCGCTCCACGAGATCCTCACCCTCGCCGACTACCGCCTCCGGCACGCGACCTACAAGACGGACACCGACCTCCAGGCGCTGCACGCGGCCCACCCGGTGATCGCGATCTGGGACGACCACGAGTTCGCCAACGACGCCTGGTCGGGAGGGGCCGAGAACCACACCCCGGGCACCGAGGGAGCATGGGCCGACCGGGTCGCGGCGGCCAAGCGGGCGTACTTCGAGTGGATGCCGGTCCGCGCCTCCACCGAGGGGACCGTCTACCGCCGGCTCTCCTTCGGCAGCCTCGCCGAACTGCACCTGCTCGACCTGCGGAGCTTCCGCTCCGAGCAGGCGTCCCTCGGCAGCGGCACGGTCGACGACCCGGAGCGCTCGATCACCGGCCGGGCCCAACTGGACTGGCTGAAGGCCGGACTGGCCGGGTCGCCGGCCACCTGGAAGCTGGTCGGGACCTCGGTGATGATCTCCCCGGTCGCCTTCGGCTCCGTCCCCGCCGACCTGCTCGCGCCCCTCGCGAAGCTGCTGGGGCTGCCCGGCGAGGGCCTCGCCGTCAACGTCGACCAGTGGGACGGATACACCGACGACCGCAAGGAGCTGATCAGCCACCTGCGGGACCGGTCGGTGACCAACACGGTCTTCCTGACCGGCGACATCCACATGGCCTGGGCCAACGACGTGCCCGTCAAGGCGGCGACGTACCCCCTGTCGGCCTCGGCCGCCACCGAGTTCGTGGTCACGTCGGTGACCTCCGACAACCTGGACGACACCCTGAACGTCCCCCCGCAGACGGTCTCCCTGATCGCCGCCGCCGCGGTGAAGGCAGCCAACCGCCACGTGAAGTGGGTCGACATGGACGGGCACGGGTACGGAGTCCTCGACGTGACTGCCGAACGCTCGCAGATGGACTACTACGTCGTCTCCGACAAGACCCGCAAGGACGCCACGAGCGCCTGGGTCCGCTCGTACCGCACCCTGAACGGCACGCAGCGCGTCGAACGCGCCGAAGCCCCGGTGCGCTGACCGGACAGGTCCCCCTCTGCCGACCGGACGGGCCCCGTGCACCGGCGGGTCGGGCCCGATCCCCCCGGGCGGACCGATCCTCCGGGGCGAGGTACGGACCGCCGCACGCGCGCCCGCCGCACCGCCGGTGGGCCACCTCGTCCCGCCCGGGTCGGGAGGCCGCCCCGCAGGGCGGCCTCCCGACCCGGGGCGCCGGAGTTCGCCCCGTCACGACCCTTGACGGGTACACGCACTCAGGCCAAGAATGATCACGCACTGCGGTATGACAACGTTGTCTACGTCGGAGAGGCGTTCTTTCCATGAGATGGACCCACTGGATACGCGGCGCGGGGACGGCGGCCGCCACGGCCGCGCTCCTCGGCGGAGCCGTCGCCGCACCGGCCGCGGCGGACTCCGGCCGGCACGGTCAGGACCGGCTCACCGATCTCGTCAACCCGTTCATCGGAACCGAGAACGAGGGCAACACCTACCCCGGTGCGGCCGTGCCGTTCGGCATGGTGCAGTTCTCGCCCGACACCGGTCACAACACCGGCTACGACTACTCGGAGAACCACATCCGGGGCTTCTCCACCGTGCACATCTCCGGTGTGGGCTGCGGTCTCGGCGGCGACCTCCCCGTGCTGCCGACGACCGGTGACATCACCTCGACCGACAACGCCGCCTACGCCGCCGAGTTCAGCCACGACGACGAGAAGGCCGCTCCCGGTACCTATGAAGTCGGCCTGAAGACGGGCATCAAGGCGGAGCTGAGCGCCACCGCCCGTACCGGCGTGCAGCGGTACACCTTCCCCGCCACCGACAAGGCCAACGTCCTCATCAACGCGGGTCAGTCGCTGCACAAGACGGTGGGCACCAAGGTCGAGATCCTCGACGACCGGACCGTGCGCACCGCCATCACCGGCAGCGGCTTCTGCCAGGACACCAAGCCCTACACCGTCTACACGATCACCCGCTTCGACCGCCCCTTCACCGTCTCGGGCACCTGGAAGGGCGGCGTCGTCACCGAGGGCTCGAAGTCCTCCACCGCCGCCGGCGAGCGCAACGGCGCCTTCCTGCGGTTCGACACCGCCAAGGACCGCACCGTCGAGGCGACGACCGCGATCTCCTACGTGGACGCCAAGGGCGCGGCCCTCAACCTCCGCTCCGAGGGCGGGCGTTCGTACGACAAGGTCGCGAAGGCCGCGCGGGCCGCGTGGGAGGACCGGCTCGACGACGTGAAGGCGCGGGGCGGCAGCGAGACCGTCCGCCGGACCTTCTACTCGTCGCTCTACCGCTCGTTCCTCGCGCCCAACGTCGGCAGCGACGTGGACGGCCGCTACACCGGCTGGGACCAGAAGATCCACCGGGCCAAGGGCTTCACGTACTACCAGAACTGGTCGCTCTGGGACACCTACCGCACCCAGGCCCAACTCCTGTCGCTGCTCGCCCCCGGCGAGTCCCGTGACATGGCGATCTCCGTCATCAAGATCGACGAGGAGAGCGGCTGGCTCCCCAAGTGGGGTTACGGCACGGTCGAGACGAACATCATGACCGGTGACCCGGTCACCCCGTTCCTCACCAACGCCTACCAGCAGGGCCTCCTCAAGGGGTACGAGGAGCAGGCGTACGCGGCGCTGAAGAAGAACGCGGACGGCGTACCGCCCGCCGACTCCGCCCCGGTGGGCCGCGAGGCCAACGCGGAGTACCTCGCAGACGGCTTTGCCCCGTACATCGCCGGCCGCGCGCACGTGAAGCCCGGCGACTCGGACTACGACCACGGCGCCTCCGCGACCCTGGAGTACGCGCTCTCCGACGCGATGCTCGGTCAGATGGCCAAGGACCTCGGCCACCGGGCCGACGCCGCGCGCTACACCGAGCGGGCGCAGAACTACCGCAAGATCTTCGACGGTTCGACCGGCTTCTTCCGTGCCCGGGACGCCTCCGGCGCCTTCACCGGCCCGACCGACCCGGCCCAGAGCGTCGGCTTCCACGAGGGCACCTCGTGGCAGTACCAGTGGCTGGTCCCCCAGGACCTGCCCGGCATGGTCGACCTGATCGGCGGCACCCAGGCCGCCGACGCCCGCCTCGACTCCTTCTTCGCCTACGACCAGCTGCTCCAGGACCCGGCGAAGACCGCCCGTGAGGTGTGGGTCAACGGCCCGTACGCGTACTACAACGCGGACAAGTACAACCCGCAGAACGAGCCCGACCTGATCGCCCCGTACACCTACCTCTCGACCGGCCGGCCCTGGAAGACGACCGACGTGGTGCACGCCGCGCTGACCCTCTTCACGGACACCCCCACCGGGATGACGGGCAACGACGACCTCGGCACGATGTCCGCCTGGAACGTCCTCTCGTCGATCGGCATCTTCCCGGTCCAGCCGGGCACCGACACCTGGGGCCTCTCCACCCCCGTCTTCGAGCGGGTGGACCTCACCCTGGACCGTCACTACTACCCCCGCGGCAAGCTCACCGTGAAGGCCCCGGGCACCTCGGACTCCGCGCGCTACATCCAGTCCGCGAAGGCCGACGGCCGCTCCTACACCAAGAGCTACCTCACCACGGACGACATCCGTGACACCCGCGAGCTGACCTACCGGGTCGGCACGGCGCCCTCGACGTGGGGCACCTCGGTGGACGCGGCTCCGCCCGCCCTGAAGTGACGCGCTGACCGGCACGCACTCCAGCACCACCGCGCCGGGACCCGCCCCTCACCGGGGGCGGGTCCTGGTGTGTTTCCCGGCTGGTCACGGGCATTAGCATCGTGCGATGAGGTTCCCCCGCCTCGTCGCCACCGACCTCGACGGCACCCTCCTGCGACGCGACGGCACCGTGTCACCCCGGACCCTGCGCGCGCTCGCGGGCGTACGGGACGCCGGAGCCGAGATCGTCGTGGTCACCGCCCGGCCGCCCCGCTACCTCGATCTGCTCGCCGACGAGACCGGGCTGACCGGCACCGCGGTCTGCAGCAACGGCGCCGTCGTCTACGACCTCGCCACCCGCACGGTCACCGCCTCCCGGCCCCTGGCCCTGCCCACCGCCCGACGGGTGGCCGGTCTCCTCGCGGCGGAGCTGCCGGAGGTCTCCTTCGGGATCGAGGCCGCCGGCCACATCCACTTCGAGCCCTCCTTCCTGCTGCGCTTCTCCGGCGACCCGTCGGCCGAGTCCGTCCTCCCCACCCGGGATGCGCTCTGGCAGACCGGGGTCCCGCTCGCCAAGCTGCTCGCCTGGTCGCAGAGGACGGACGCCGACACTCTGCGGGCGGTGGCCGAACGGGTCGCGCCCCAGCTCGCCCAGTACACGCACTCGGGCGGACGCGGGCTGCTGGAGATCAGCGCCCCCGGCGTCACCAAAGCCGGCACCCTGGCACTGCTCTGCGCCGAGCGCTCGCTCACCGCCGCCGACGTCGTCGCCTTCGGCGACATGCCCAACGACCTGGAGGTCCTGCGCTGGGCGGGCGCCGGCTACGCCATGGCCAACGCGCACCCCGACGTCCTCGCAGCCGCCCCGCACCGCACGCTCTCCCACGAGGAGGACGGTGTCGCCGTCGTCCTGGAACGGCTCTTCGGGACCACGGTCCCGGCGGTTCCGGCGGTCCCGGTCGTCCCCGTCACCCGGGCGACCACCGGAGACGACCAGGACGGCGTCACCGTGACCGCCTGACCGCCTGACCGCCTGACCGCCTGACCGTGCGAGGGCTGTGTGGGCGGGTGCCCCGTGACACCCCGTACCGGGGAGCTGACACCGGCCGTCGCCCGTCGGTGAGGCCGGCGAAAACCTCCGTGACCCGGGCGCAACGGAAAGGCAACCTCCCTGCGGCACCCTGGTGACAGGAGGGTGCGGGCGCCCCGCCACGACGACGCCCGCACCGTCCCCCGCCGTCGCCTCCCGGAACGGAACCCGCAGGCCCATGCAGCGCACCCGGTACTCCGCCCGCCCCGTCCGGCCCGCCCACGACACCTCCGGCGGCGCCCCGGCCCTGGTCGCCGTCGCGCACGGCAGCCGCGACCCGCGGGCCCTGCGGACCGTGGGGGCACTCCTGGGGCGGGTGCGGGAGATGCGCCCCGGCCTCGATGTCCGCCTCGGCCACATCGAGCTGAACCAGCCGCTGCTGCCGCAGACCCTCGCCGGGCTCGCGGGCGGCTCCGCCGTCCTCGTACCGCTGCTGCTCGGCCGCGGCCACCACGTCAAGCACGACCTGCCCTCGCTCGCCGCCGCCGCACCCGAGGTCCGTACCCGGATCGCCGCCCCGCTCGGACCCCACCCGCTGCTGGTGGAAGCGTTGTACGGGCGGCTCGTGGAGGCCGGCTGGGCCGACGGCGGGCCGGCCGGGCGCGGGGACGCCGTGGTGCTGGCCTCCGCCGGCTCCCGTGACCCCGAGTCCGCCGCCGACACCCGGCACACCGCCCGCCTGCTCTCCGAGCGGCTCGGCGGCGTCCCGGTGGTGCCCGCGTACGCCTCCGCCGCCACGCCCACCGTGCCCGTCGCCGTCCGCGCGCTCACCGCCCGGGGGTACCACCGCACCGCCGTCGCCTCGTACTTCACCGCCCCCGGCCGGTTCGCGACGGCGGCGGCCGACGCCGCCCCGGGCATCGCGGCGGCGCCGCTCGGCGACCACCCCGCGATGGCACGGCTGCTGCTGCACCGCTACGACCACGCGCGCGCCGGGGCCACACCCGCGGTCGGCGTCCCGCCCCTCCTCGCGAGCGCCTGACCCCGCCCCCGCACCCTCTTCCCCTGTGATCCCGGCCCGTTGTCCGAGACGGTCGTTAAGGTCGGAACCATGGACGGGACATACGGGATCGGTACACGCCAGACACCACGCACCGACGGCACGGCCCGGGCAGCAGCAGCCCCGGCGCTCACCCCCTACTCGCCCGCCGACACCGAACGCTGGGACACCGAGGCCGACAAACGCCCCGGCCGCACCGCCTTCCAGCGCGACCGGGCCCGGGTGCTGCACTCCGCCGCGTTGCGCAGGCTCGCCGGGAAGACCCAGGTCGTCACGCCCGGTACGCGCGGCGACGCCTGGGACGCCAGCCCCCGCACCCGGCTCACCCACTCCCTGGAGTGCGCGCAGGTCGGCCGCGAACTGGGGGCCACCCTGGGCTGCGACCCGGACCTGGTGGAGGCGGCCTGCCTCTCGCACGACATGGGACACCCGCCGTTCGGCCACAACGGCGAGCAGGCGCTCAACGACTTCGCCTCCGACTGCGGCGGTTTCGAGGGGAACGCCCAGTCGCTGCGGCTGCTGACCCGGCTGGAGCCGAAGCGCTTCGTCCGCGACCCGCGCACCGGCGACCAGGCCAGCGTCGGCCTCAACCTCACCCGGGCCGCGCTCGACGCCGCCACCAAGTACCCGTGGCCGCGCGGCGGCCGGGCCGACGACCCGGAGTCGGGCAAGTTCGGCGTGTACGAGGACGACCTGCCGGTCTTCTCCTGGGCCCGTGAGGGCGCCCCGGCGGGCCGCACCTGCTTCGAGGCCCAGGTGATGGACTGGTCCGACGACGTCGCCTACTCCGTCCACGACTTCGAGGACGGCCTGCACGCCGGCCACATCGTCCCCGCCCTGCTGCACGACCCGTGCGAGCGGGAGGCGGTCTGGGGCGCCGCGATCGGCCGGTACGTCCCGGCGGACACCGACCCCGAGGAGCTCGCCGATGCCCTGGACCGGCTCACCGCACAGGAGTGGTGGCCGCACGCGTACGACGGCTCCGCGGTGGCGCAGGCGCGGCTGAAGGACGCCACCAGCCAGCTCATCGGCCGGTTCTGCCAGGCGGCGGAGACCGCGACCCGCGAGGTCCACGGCCCCGGCCGCCTCACTCGCTACGGCGCCGAGCTGGTCGTCCCCCGCGAGGTCCGCGCGGAGTGCGCGGTCCTCAAGGCCGTCGCCGTCCGGTACGTCATGCAGCGCACCGAACAGGAGGTGATCCGCGCCGACCAGCGCGTCGTCATCGCCGAACTCGCCGCCGCGCTCACCGCCCGGGCGCCGGAGGGCCTGGAGCCCCAGTTCCGCGCCCTGTTCGAGACCGCGCCCGACGACCGGGCCCGCAAGCGCGTCCTCGTCGACCAGATCGCCGCCCTCACCGACGCCTCCGCCCGCTCCCTGCACCTCTTCCTCGCCACCAGGCCCGCCTGACGCGCCGTGCTCCGCCCGGCACCGGCCGGGGGCGGATGATGGGCGGACCGCACAGCCGGGACCGCGACCATGGGGCGGGCGCCGAAGAGGCACGCCCCTTCCGCCCTCACCCGGCGTGCGGGAGGCTCGCAGGGTGAGGGCGCCGCGCAGTACGCACTGAGGAGGCAGCAAGTGGTGGACGCACACAGGACGTTCGTCATCGTCGGCGGAGGTCTGGCCGGCGCGAAGGCGGCCGAGGAGCTCCGCACGCAGGGGTTCGACGGCCGGGTGATCCTGATCGGCGACGAACGCGACCACCCCTACGAGCGGCCACCGCTCTCCAAGGGGTACCTCTCCGGCAAGGCCGACCGCGACACCGTGTTCGTGCAGGAGAAGGCGTGGTACGCGGGCGCCGACGTGGAGCTCCACCTCGGTCAGCCGGTCACCTCGCTCGACCGCTATGCCCGTTCCGTACAGCTCGGCGACAACACCGTGATCCACTACGACAAGTTGCTCCTCGCCACCGGAGCCGAACCGCGCCGCCTGCCGGTCCCCGGCACCGACCTGGTCGGCGTCCACCACCTGCGGCGCCTCGCCCACGCCGACCGGCTGCGCGGGGTGCTGTCCGCCCTCGGCCGGGACAACGGCCACCTGGTGATCGCCGGGGCCGGCTGGATCGGTCTGGAGGTCGCGGCGGCGGCCCGCTCCTACGGCGCCGAGGTCACCGTCGTCGAGCCCGAACCGACCCCGCTGCACGGCGTCGTCGGCCCCGAACTGGGCCAGATCTTCACGGACCTGCACGCCGACCACGGTGTCCGCTTCCACTTCGGCGCCCGCCTCACCGAGATCGTCGGCCAGGACGGCGTGGTGCTCGCGGCCCGGACCGACGACGGCGAGGAGCACCCCGCCCACCACGTGCTCGCCGCGATCGGCGCCGCCCCGCGCACCGGTCTCGCCGAGGCCGCCGGGCTGGAGCTCGCCGACCGGGCGCACGGCGGCGGCATCGCCGTGGACGCCTCGCTGCGCACCTCGGACCCGCACATCCACGCGGCCGGGGACGTCGCCTCGGTGGAGCACCCGCTCTTCGGCACCCGGCTGCGCGTCGAGCACTGGGCCAACGCCCTGAACGGCGGTCCGGCCGCCGCCCGCGCCATGCTCGGGCAGGAGGTGACGTACGACCGGGTGCCGTACTTCTTCTCCGACCAGTACGACCTGGGCCTGGAGTACTCGGGGTGGGCTCCGCCCGGCAGTTACGACCAGGTCGTCATCCGGGGCGACGCCCGCAAGCGCGAGTTCCTCGCCTTCTGGCTGCGCGGACGGCGGGTGCTGGCCGCGATGAACGTCAACGTGTGGGACGTCACGGAGACCGTCCAGCAGCTGATCCGCAGCCGCGCCCAGATCGACCCGGACACCCTGGCCGATCCCTCGGTCGCCCTCACGTCGCTGCTCTGACCGGTCCGCGCCGCCCCGGGTGGCCCGTCCCGTGCCCGGAGCCCTCTCCCGTACCCGAAGGCGCACCGGCACCTCCGGGAGCGGGGCATGCCACCGGCAAGCGCCCCGCGCACCTGCGCGCCGTCAGGAGAGGACGGGCAGCCACTCCGCGTCGTCCGGGGCGTGCGGGTCCCGGGCGCACTCCGAGGAGACCGTGACGACGAGGTACGAGTCCTGCGGGGCGCGGAAGGTCACCGTGAGGTGGACGGCGGCACCCTCGGTGGGCCGGCTGTCGCGCTCCGCCGTGGCGGAGGCGGGGAGGACGTCGTCCAGCGCCCCCTCGACCTTCCACCCGGCCGCCGACAGCTTCTCCGCGGCGGCGGCGATGGCCCCGGTCGCCCCGTGGTGCGGCAGGTCCTGGGCCGACCAGCGCGAGGTCAGGCGGTAGGCGCCGGGCACGACCTCGGCGCCGGGCAGGAGCCCGTCCGCGGAGCAGTGGGAGACGGAGATCCCGTCGTCGACGCGCTCGGCCCGCGCCACGGGGCCGAGGGTGGCGAGGTGCGCCGACTCCGCCCTCACCAGGGCCGCCGTGCCGGCGGACGACGCCACCGGGTAACCCGGCCCGCCGCACCGGTTCAGCCCCACCAGGGCCGCCCCCACCGCCACCATCGCGACCGCCCACCGTCCGTACCGCATGTGTGCCCCCACCAACGAATGACGTGATCGCGTCACCCTATGCGGTCGCGGTACCCGGGCCCGCCTCCCGGGCCAGGACAGCGACCCCTCGCGCCCCCGTAGACTTCACCCGTGGCTGGCAGGATCAATGACGACGACGTGAAGGCGGTACGGGACGCGGTCCCGATCGACTCCGTCGTGTCCGAATACCTCCAGCTCAAGAACGCGGGCGGCGGAAACCTCAAGGGCCTCTGCCCCTTCCACGACGAGAAGTCCCCCTCCTTCCAGGTCAGTCCCTCCAAGGGCCTGTTCCACTGCTTCGGCTGCCAGGAGGGCGGCGACACCCTCGCGTTCGTGATGAAGATCGACCACCTCACCTTCTCCGAGACGGTCGAGCGCCTTGCCGCGCAGGCGGGCATCACCCTGCGCTACGAGGAGGGCGGCTACAACCCCTCCCAGCAGCGCGGCGAACGCATCCGGCTGATCGAGGCCCACCAGGCCGCCGCGAAGTTCTACGTCGAGCAGCTCGACGGACCCGAGGCCGAGATCGGCCGGAAGTTCCTCGCGGAGCGCGGCTTCGACCAGGCCGCCGCCGCGCACTTCGGCGTCGGCTACAGCCCCGCCGGCTGGGACCACCTCACCCGCTACCTGCGCGGCAAGGGGTTCAGCGACCGGGAACTCATCACCTCCGGCCTCTCCCAGGACGGCAGGCGCGGCCCGATCGACCGGTTCCGCGGCCGGCTGATGTGGCCCATCAGCGACACCGCCGGGGAGATCGTCGGCTTCGGCGCGCGCAAGCTGCGCGACGACGACAACGGCCCGAAGTACCTGAACACCCCCGAGACCCCGATCTACAAGAAGTCGCAGGTCCTCTACGGCATCGACCTCGCCAAGAAGGACATCGCCAAGGCCAGCCGCGCCGTCGTCGTCGAGGGGTACACCGACGTCATGGCCTGCCACCTGGCCGGCGTCACCACCGCCATCGCCACCTGCGGCACCGCCTTCGGCAACGACCACATCAAGATCCTGCGCCGGCTGCTGATGGACAACGGCAGCGCCCGAGTGATCTTCACCTTCGACGGCGACGCGGCCGGCCAGAAGGCCGCCCTGCGCGCCTTCGAGGACGACCAGAAGTTCGCCGCCGAGACGTACATCGCCATCGCGCCGGACAACATGGACCCCTGTGACCTGCGGCTGGCCAAGGGCGACGACGCCGTCCGCGACCTGGTCGAACCCCGCACCCCGCTCTTCGAGTTCGCGCTCCGCCAGATCGTCGGCCGCTACGACCTGGAAACGCCCGCCGGCCGCGCCGCCGCCCTGGACGAGGCGGCGCCCGTCGTCGCCAAGATCAAGACGGGCAGCATGCAGCGCGAGGTCGCCGTCCAGCTGGCCGGCCTCGTCGGCATCCTCGACCAGGAGTACGTCGTCCACCGCGTCCACCAGCTCGCCCAGTGGGCGCGCGGCCGGGGCGGCGACGGCGGCAACCGGTCCGGCGCCGGGAACAAGCAGGGCCGCGCGGGAGCCCGGCACCAGGACGTGACCCCCGCCTCCCTCGCCCCCGCCGGCCCCGCGCTCAACCTCCGCAGCCCCGCCCACCGCACCGAGCGCGAGCTCCTCAAGCTGGCCCTGCAGAAGCCCGCCCTGGTCTCGCCCGCCTTCGACGCATACGGCTCCGACGAGTTCACCGCCCCGCCCTACGCCGCCGTCCGCGAGTGCATCGCCGAGGCCGGCGGCGCCGAACAGGGCGTCGCCGACCCCCGTGACTACCTCGCCGCCGTGCTGGACGCCACCCCGCGGGACAGCGTCCGCAAACTCGTCACCGAGCTCGCCGTCGAGGTATTCCACGGCAAGACCATCGACGAGACCTACGCGGGCCTCCACCTCGTCAACGTCCGCCTGCGCGCCGTCGACCGCCGCATCGCCGACGTGCAGAGCAGCCTCGCCCGCCTCGGCTCCCAGGTCGCCCCCGACCACCTCGCCGCCGCGCAGAACGAGGTCTGGGTCCTCCAGCAGTACGCCCAGGCGCTCCGCACCCACGGCACCGACGCGCTCTGACGCGCGCCCCGCCCGCACCGGCCCGCCCCGCCCGCACCGGCCCGCCGCGCCCCCACGGGCCCGCCGCCTCGCCCGCTCGCCCGCTCGCCCAGAAAACCACCGCACGCCCCTCGTGGCGGCGATGTGTCGTACGCCACACTGGACGGCGGTGCCTGAGTCACCGGAGCGCGTCGGCCCACCGAGGGCGGACCCCCGTCACCGCGCTCCGGCAGCGATCACCTGGAGGTCGCCCCCGTGCAGACCCGGACCGTGACGAGCAAGCCGGACCACGCCCCCGCGCGCATGCCCGCGTACGCCCCCGCGATTCCCCCGCGGAGCAGGGCCCCGCACCCTGTGGAAAGCCGGGCCGCGCCACTCACGCCCCCCGGCGCCGTGCTGGAGGAACAGGACGACGAGGAGGGGACCGCACCCACCCCGCCACCGTCCCGGACCGATCACTCCGGAGCCGGCGCGGACCTGCTGCGCCAGTACCTCCGCGAGATCGGACGGGTCCCGCTGCTGACCGCCGCCGACGAGGTGGAGCTGGCCCGGCGCGTCGAAGCGGGGCTCTTCGCCGAGGAACGCCTGCGCCGCGCACCCGGCCCCGGCCCCCGGCTCGCCCGCGACCTCGAGCGGATCACCGTCCTCGGCCGCACCGCCAAACGCCGCCTCATCGAGGCCAACCTCCGGCTCGTCGTCTCCGTCGCCAAACGCTACGTCGGACGCGGCCTCACCCTCCTCGACCTGATCCAGGAGGGGAACGTCGGCCTCATCCGTGCCGTCGAGAAGTTCGACTACACCCGGGGCTACAAGTTCTCCACCTACGCGACCTGGTGGATCCGCCAGGCGATGTCCCGCGCCCTCGCCGACCAGGCCCGCACCATCCGCGTCCCGGTCCACGTCGTCGAACAGATCAACCGAGTCGTCCGGGTACGCCGCCGGCTGCTCCAGGAACGCGGTTACGAGCCCGCCGCCGAGGAGGTCGGCGCCGAACTCGACCTCACCGCCGAACGCGTCCGCGAGGTCCTGCGGCTCGCCCAGGAGCCCGTCTCGCTGCACGCCCCCGTCGGAGAGGAGGAGGACGTCTGCTTCGGCGACCTCATCGAGGACGGCGACGCCACCTCACCCGCCGACTCGGCGTCCTTCCTGCTGCTGCGCGAACACCTGGAAGCCGTGCTCTCCACCCTCGGCGAACGGGAACGCCGCGTCGTCCGGCTCCGCTACGGCCTCGACGACGGCCGCCCCCGCACCCTGGAGGAGATCGGCACCCTCTTCGGCGTGACCCGCGAACGCATCCGCCAGATCGAGGCCAAGACCCTCGCCCGGCTGCGCGGCCACGCCTACGCCGGACAGCTCCGCGGCTACCTGGACTGACCCGGCCACCCAGGTGGTGACGGCCGCCCCGGACACGGAGGAGGGCGCCCCCGGACCGGCCGTCACGGCCGACCAGGAGCGCCCTCCTCCGTCCGCGGGCCTCAGTCGACCTCGGCCAGCGCCTCGGCGAACTGCGCCGCGTAGAGCCGCGCGTACGCGCCCTTCGCCGCCAGCAGCACGTCGTGCGAACCCTGCTCCACGATGGAACCGTTCTCCATCACCAGGATCACGTCGGCGTCCCGGATCGTGGAGAGCCGGTGCGCGATCACGAAGCTGGTCCGCCCGTGCGCGAGCCGCGCCATCGCCTTCTGGATCAGCACCTCGGTACGGGTGTCGACCGAGCTGGTCGCCTCGTCCAGCACCAGGATCACCGGGTCGGAGAGGAACGCCCGCGCGATGGTGATCAACTGCTTCTCGCCCGCGCTGACCCCGGAACCCTCGTCGTCGATGACCGTGTCGTACCCCTCGGGGAGCGTACGGACGAACCGGTCCGCGTGCGCCGCCCGGGCGGCCTCCTCGATCTCCTCCCGGGTGACCTCGCGCGCGGCGCCGTACGCGATGTTCTCCGCGATCGAACCGCCGAACAGCCAGGTGTCCTGGAGGACCATCCCTATCCCGGACCGCAGCTCGTCGCGCGACATCCGCGCCACGTCCACCCCGTCCAGGGTGATCCGCCCGCCGGTCACCTCGTAGAACCGCATCAGCAGGTTGACGAGCGTCGTCTTGCCCGCACCCGTCGGCCCCACGATGGCCACCGTCTGCCCCGGGTCCACGCTCAGCGACAGATCCTCGATGAGCGGCTTCTCCGGGTCGTAACGGAACGACACCTTCTCCAGCCGCACCCGGCCCAGCAGCTCGGAGGGGCGCTGGGCGTCGGCCGGGTCCGCCCCCTGCTCCTCGGCGTCCAGCAGCTCGAAGACCCGCTCGGCCGACGCGATACCGGACTGCACCAGGTTCGCCATCGACGCGACCTGCGTCAGCGGCATCGAGAACTGGCGCGAGTACTGGATGAACGCCTGCACGTCACCGATCGACAGCGCGCCCGACGCCACCCGCAGCCCGCCGACCACCGCGATCAGCACGTAGTTCAGGTTCGACACGAACATCATCAGCGGCTGCATGATCCCGCTGTTGAACTGCGCCCTGAACACGGCCTCGTGCAACGCGTCGTTCTGCTCGGCGAACTGCTGCGCCGACTCGTCCTGCCGCCCGAAGACCTTCACCAGGTTGTGGCCGGTGTACATCTCCTCGATGTGGGCGTTGAGTTCGCCGGTGACCTTCCACTGCCGCACGAACTGGGGCTGCGAACGCTTGCCCACCCGCGAGGCCACGACCACCGACAGCGGCACCGTCACCAGCGCCACCAGCGCCAGCAGCGGCGAGATCCAGAACATCATGACCAGCACGCCCACGATGGTCAGCAGCGAGTTGATCAGCTGCCCCATCGTCTGCTGCAGGGTCTGCGCGATGTTGTCGATGTCGTTGGTCGCCCGGCTCAGCACCTCACCGCGCTGCTTCTTGTCGAAGTACGACAGCGGCAGCCGCGACAACTTCGTCTGCAGGTCCTCGCGGAGCTGGAAGACCACCCGGTTGATGACCCGGATCGACAGCCGCGTCGACACCAGCATCAGCAGCCCGGCCCCGATGTAGACCAGCAGCACCGCCAGCAGGACATGCCCCACCGCGGTGAAGTCGATGCCCCGCCCCGGGGTGAAGTCCACCCCGGAGAGCAGATCGGCGAGAGTGCCGTCGCCCTTGTCCCGCAGGCTCTGGATCGCCTGCGCCTTCGTGGTGCCCTCGGGCATGCCCCGCCCGACGACCCCCGCGAAGATCAGGTCCGTCGCCGCACCCAGGATCTTCGGCCCGACCACCGACAGCCCCACGCTCAGCACACCGGCGAGCAGCATCAGGTACAGCGAGGACTTCTCCGCGCTGAACCGCCGCATCAACCGCTTGGCCGACCCCTTGAAGTCCGCGGACTTCCCCACGGGCGCCCCGGCCATCATCCGTCCGCCCGGCCCGGCCATTACGCCGCCTCCGCTTCCGTCAGCTGGGAGAGCACGATCTCCCGGTACGTCCCATTGCCGTCCATCAGCTCGCGATGGGTGCCCGTTCCCACGACCCGCCCCTCGTCCAGGACGAGGATCCGGTCGGCATCGCGGATGGTGGACACCCGCTGCGCGACGATCACCACCGTCGCCCCCGCCGTCTCCCGGCCGAGCGCCGCCCGCAGCGCCGCGTCGGTCGCGTAGTCCAGCGCCGAGAACGAGTCGTCGAAGAGGTAGATCTCCGGCTTGCGCACCAGCGTCCGCGCGATCGCCAGACGCTGCCGCTGGCCGCCGGAGACGTTGGTGCCGCCCTGCGCGATCGGCGCGTTCAGACCGTTCTCCAGCCGCTCCACGAACTCCTTGGCCTGCGCCACCTCCAGCGCGTGCCACAGCTCCTCGTCCGTCGCGTCCGGGTTCCCGTAGCGCAGGTTCGACGCCACCGTCCCGGAGAAGAGGTACGGCTTCTGCGGCACCAGGCTCACCGTCTTCGCCAGCAGCACCGGGTCCAGCGTCCGCACGTCCGTACCGTCGACGAGGACCTCGCCCTCCGTCACGTCGAACAGCCGCGGTACGAGCCCCAGCAGCGTCGACTTCCCGCTGCCCGTCGACCCGATGATCGCGGTCGTCTCGCCGGGCCGCGCCACCAGGTCCACCGAGCGAAGCACCGGCTCCTCGGCACCCGGGTAACGGAACTGGGCGCCGCGCAGCTCCAGATGACCGTGCCGCCGCAGCTCCGTCACCGGGGCCGCGGGCGGCACCACGCTGGAGTCGGTCTCCAGGACCTCGTCGATGCGCTCCGCGCACACCTCCGCGCGCGGCACCATCATGAACATGAAGGTGGCCATCATCACGGACATGACGATCTGCATCAGATAGGAGAGGAACGCGGTCAGCGCGCCGATCTGCATCCCGCCGCTGTCGATCCGGTGCGCACCGAACCAGACCACCGCGACCGAGGACACGTTCACCACGGTCATCACGACCGGGAACATCAGCGCCATCAGCCGGCCCGTGGAGACCGCCACGTCCGTCAGCTCGGTGTTCGCGCCCCGGAACCGCTTCACCTCGTAGCCGTCGCGCACGAAGGCACGGATCACCCGGTTACCGGTGATCTGCTCGCGCAGCACCCGGTTCACCGTGTCGAGCCGCGTCTGCATGGTGCGGAACAGCGGCCGCATCTTCCGGACGATCAGGCTCACCGCGATCCCCAGCAGCGGCACCACGGCCAGCAGCACGGCGGAGAGCGGCACGTCCTGGCCCAATGCCATGACGACGCCGCCGACACACATGATCGGCGCGGACACCATCAGCGTGAACGTCATCAGCACCAGCATCTGGATCTGCTGGACGTCGTTGGTCGTACGGGTGATCAGCGAGGGGGCCCCGAACCGGGCGACCTCGCGGGCCGAGAACGACTGCACCCGGTCGAAGACCGCGGCCCGCAGGTCACGGCCGAGCGCGGACGCCGTCCGCGCCCCGTAGTAGACCGCGCCGATGTTGCAGACGACCTGGAGGACGCTGACGGCGATCATCACACCGCCGTACTCCAGGATGTAACCCGTGTCGCCCTTCACCACACCGTTGTCGATGATGTCGGCGTTGAGGCTGGGCAGATAGAGCGAGGCGCAGGTCTGCAGCAGCTGGAGGACCACCAGCAGCAGGATCGGCCTTCGGTAGGGGCCCAGGAAGGACCTGAGCAGTTTTATGAGCACGCGTGTCTCTCGGGTCGGCATAGGGCAGAGGCCGACCCATTTTGCGGCACGCCCCTCCACGGCGGCGAACGGATTTACCCAAGCCGCGGTCAAGAACCGCCCGCACGCCCCCCGGCACGGTCAGGCGGTGGCCGCCCCCGCTTCGGGGCCGTCGAACCCGAAGACCCCCGGATGGATCTGGTCGCGCGTCGCCTCGTACTGCTGACGCACCGCACGCCCCACGGGCAGCTCCTCGCCCGGCTCCAGCACCTGCGCCGACGCACCCTGCCAGGCCGGGGGAGTGCCCGGGTCGAGCCGCCCCCGCGACACCCCGAGGGCCCACGCCGCCTGCCGGGCCGCGCCCAGCGCCGCGTACTGCGCGGGCTGCGGCACGACGACCTGCGTACCGAAGAGCGCCGGCGCCATCGCGCGTACGGCGGGCAGCTCGGCGGCCGCCCCCAGCAGGAACACCCGTCGCACCGCCACCCCCCGCCGGCGCAGCACGTCGAGGGCGTCGGCCAGCGAGCAGAGCATCCCCTCGAACGAGGCCCGCGCCAGGTGCTCCGGCTTCATCGACTCCCGCCGCAGCCCGCAGAGCGTGCCCGCCGCGTGCGGCAACTGCGGGGTCCGCTCACCTTCCAGGTAGGGCAGCAGCACGAGGCCCGAGGAGCCGGGCGTCGACTTCAGCGCCAGCGCCGACAACTCCTCCAACCCGCCGTCGAGGCCGAGCATGTCGGCGGTCCCGCGCAGGGCCCGTACCGCGTTGGAGGTGTGCACCACCGGCAGGTGCATCCCGGTGGCGTCGGCGAACGACGTGATCATCCCGCGCGGATCGGCCAGCGCCTCGTGGTGCACCGCCATCACGGAACCGGAGGCCCCCAGCGACACCACCGCGTCCCCGGGCCCCACGCCGAGCCCGAAGGCCGCCGCCATCGTCTCGCCGGTCCCGGCGGAGATCAGCAGCCCTTCGGGGGTCGTGCCGGCCGCGGCGGACGGGCCCAGCACCTCGGGCAGCGCCGCCTGATGGCCGAGCGCCAGCTCCACGAGGTCGGGCCGGTAGGAAGAGGTGCGCGCCGACCAGTACCCCGTACCGGAAGCGGCCCCCCGGTCGGTGGTGCGCCGGGCGGGGCGGCCGAGCAACTGCCACACCAGCCAGTCGTGCGGCTGCAGGACGGAGGCCACCCGCTGGGCGTTCTCCGGCTCGGTCCGGGCCAGCCACCGCAGCTTCGCCACCGGCTGTGCGGCCTGGGGCACCGCCCCGACCGCCTCGGCCCAGGGCTGCCGCCCGCCGAGCCCGTCGATCAGATCCGCCGCTGCCACCTGCGCCCGCCGGTCGTTGCCCACCAGCGCGGGACGGACCGGTGTGCCCTGCCGGTCCAGCACCACCAGCCCGTGCTGCTGTGCGGCGACCCCGATCGCCTCGACGTTCTCGAGCAGCCCACCGGCCGCCGCCTCACCGAGCGAGAGGAGCCACGCCTGCGGATCGACCTCCGCGGATTTCGGCTCGACCGGATGTGCGGCGTACCCCTGCCGCAGCACGGCACCCGTCTCCGTGTCGCAGACGACGATGTGCGTGAAGGCGGCGGAACTGTCCAAGCCGGCGACTATGCCCATGTACGGATTCTGCCGCATCGCGCCCCCGTTCCCGAAACCGGCTCCGGCCCCGGCCCCCGCGCGGAGTGCGGGAACCGGGGCCGGAGCCGTCGGGTGGAGGCGCGGGGTGTCCCGCGCCGGGGCGCGGCGGGCGCCTCAGGTGTTGGTGGTGCCCCAGTCGTCCTCGACGCCGTTGTGCCCGGAGCGGTCCCGGAGCGAGCGCACCCGGTCGGTCACCGAAGCGGGCACCCGGTCCCCGACCTTCTCGCTCACCGAGTGGTACGCCTTCTCCGCGTACTCCCGGCCGCTGTGCGCGGCGCTCTCGACGGTGTTGCGCACGGCGGGGTTCTCGGCCACCTGCCGGGCGGACTTCTTCAGCTTCTCGTAGCGCTCCCGGCCGGCCCGCGTGCCGAGCACGTAGCCGAGAGCGAGGCCGGCGATGAACGTGAGCCGGTACCGCATGGCAGTCACCCTTCGTTCTGCGTTCGCTGCATGGGACGTCGCCGCGTGGGACGTCTGCTCCCCGCCTACCCGGAGGAACCCGAGATCACCCCGGGACATACCGATTGGCGAAGCACCCCCCTGCTTGCGCTAATGTATGTGTCGCAGCGAACGCGCGCCGCTCGGCAGTAGCCAGGCAGGTACAATTTCGAGGCAACGCAGCAATCCCCTGTAGCTCAATTGGCAGAGCAGCCGGCTGTTAACCGGCAGGTTACTGGTTCGAGTCCAGTCGGGGGAGCGCGGTCCCCTGTAGCTCAATTGGCAGAGCATTCGGCTGTTAACCGGAGGGTTACTGGTTCGAGTCCAGTCGGGGGAGCCAACGGAAGAGGACCCCTCGGGGTCCTCTTCCGCGTTGCGGGCCCGGCCGCGCTCCGGCTCCCCGGAGCGCCCCTCCCGTGACACGTTCGGGTCGTCCTGCGGCCACCCGGAACCGGGCAGCACGCAGCGCGGTCCTCAAGATCAAGCGATGCCGACCAGCCGCAGCGAGAGATCGTATGACCGGCTATGCTGCGGCAGACGGCGCGCACACTTGTACGCGCCACGCCGAGACGGGGCGGTAGCTCAGCCGGTTAGAGCAGCGGACTCATAATCCGTCGGCCGTGGGTTCGAGTCCCACCCGCCCCACCCAGCGTCCCCGGGCAGAATCGTTCTGGCCTGGGGAAACGCGTTTTTCGGGGGGCGTTTTCCGTGCAGCGTTTGCTGCACGATGGTGCAGCGAACGCGGAGCTGTGCGCATCCAGCGAGAGTCACGTACGGCTGTGAACTGGGCTTTTATGCATCCTCGCCCGTGGGATGGGTGTGGGCTGCTCCCACGGCTCCTGCCCATGGTTCACCAGACGGTTCCTGGTCTCTGTACCTTCGGTGTTTCTCGAGGGCCGCGAGCGCGTCCTGACCGGGCTGAGCCTGGGCATGCCGGTCGGGGGCACTTGGCCGCGCTGGTGACTGTGCTGGCCGCGGCGTGCAAGCAGATTGCGGACCGCATAGCGAGCGCCGGGCAGGACACGAAGGCCTCATCGGGGTTCCGCCGCTTCCGCCTTGCCGCGGAGGGTCGGGCCGCATGCCTACTGTCCTGCCGCCAACACTGCATCACGCCCGTACGTCGAGCACAGGCTCGAGCTCGCTCGTACGCTTGATCACCCTGGGCCAGGCCGACGCCGACGGCCACAGTGCCGCGCGGGCGGCCTAGGGCCTGTCCGGCGGATCACTGGCGGAGCCAGAGTCGGATCGCTGCGGCGGTGACGGTGCCGTGGAAGACGTAGGCCCGTTTGTCGTAACGGGTCGCTACTGCGCGGGAGTTCTTGAGCCGGTTGATGGTCCGCTCGACCTCGTTGCGGCGCCGGTAGTGGTCACGTTCGAAGCCCGTTGGTCTGCCGCCTTCTTTGCCTTTGCGGCGGCGGTTGGCCCGCTGGTCCTTCGGCTCGGGGATCGTGTGCCGGATGTGGCGTCTTCGCAGGTAGCGGCGATTTCGGCGGGAGCTGTACGCCTTGTCGCCGCTGACGTGGTCCGGCCGGGTCCGGGGCCGTCCGCCCAGCGGCCGGGGAACCCGGATCAGGTCCAAGACCTCGACCATCTGCGGGGCGTCGCCCCACTGGCCCGGCGTGAGCAGGAGGGCCATGGGACGGCAGCCGCCTTCGCCGGCGAGGTGGATCTTGCTGGTCAGGCCGCCCCGGGACCGTCCGAGTCCCTCGTCGGGGCGGTGGTGCCGGGGCGTCGTCCTTTTTTCGGGATCCGCGGACGGGCTTTGCGTGCGCCGGCCGCGTGCTGATGGGCCCGGCAGGACGTCGAGTCGACGCCGACCATCGACCAGTCGATCCGCCCTGCCAGGTCGGCGTCGGCCTGGACGGCTTGCAGGATCCGGTCCCAGGTACCGTCCGCCGACCAGCGGCGATGCCGTTCATAGACGGTTTTCCACGAACCATAGCGTTCCGGCAGGTCACGCCACGGGACACCGGTCCGGATCCGGAACAGGATCCCGTTCACCACGATGCGGTGGTCGCTCCACCGGCCACCCCGGCCACCCAGAGGTGGCAGATGCGGCTCCAGTAACGACCACTCGCGGTTCGTCAGATCCCCCCGACCCATGCCCGAACCAACGAGCGACCGGTCAGAAGGTCACATGATCCGCCGGACAGGCCCTAGTGGGAGGAGTACAGCGTCTTCGCCGAACTGAAGGTTCCGGACGCGGAGACTAGGTAGCTGCTCGGATGAGTGCCAGGAAACGGATCCGGCGCGGGTCTTGTCCCTGATCTTGGACACACGAGACGCCTGACCCCGTGGGACATCGCGTGGTCATGAACAACCATCCGCTGGAATTTAAGGCGGACTCGGTCGCGCTGCGCCAGTCCCGGTCTGAGTGACGATCCGGCAGATCGCTGAGGATCTGGGTGAGCCGTGGGCCTTGCGAGGACCAGACAATCGGTGCAGCTGGAGCCGGATATGTCTGGACAAAACAAGTTGATATGCCCGCTTTGGCAAGGTGAATCGTGAACCGTTTCGGTAGGCCCTCGGTTGTGTCGCAGCGGCAGCGGTCCATCGAGGGCCCTCTGGGGCTAGAGGTTGGCGAGCTGTGTCTCTGAGGCCAACGCGCCTGAGAAGTGTACGTTCTCGGCCAAAGTGCCCCAAGTGAGGTTTTCGGGTCAACTGCGCTGTCCAGGCTTCTGCCCGAGCTGGCAGGTGGATGCCCTGCCCGACACAGGGGGGAAGGCCGATGGCAGTTGAGCCGGCGGAGACCGCGTGGCGGATTCAAGCAGCTGTTGCGGATTTGACGGCCAAGGCCGATTCGAAGGCCTCGTTCGCACTGACCATGCAGTCCACAGCCTTGGCTGTCTTGGGCCTGCTGGCGAGTTCCAAACGAGCGGCTGGCGAACTCGACTCGGGTGCATCACGGCTGCTGGTGTGGTGCGGCGTCTTGCTCCTGTTCAGCGGAGCCAGCTGCGCGGCCTGGGCCATCTCGCCCAATCTCCGCAAGGAGCGGCGGGGGCCGGAACGTGACGACGACTTCCTGTACTTCGGGCATGTTCGGAACCTGGAACCGGCGGCGCTCGAAGCCATCCTGCGGGAGAAAGATCCATTGCCGCCGTTGTCCCGGCAACTAGTGGTGATGAGCGAGATCGCCTGGGCCAAGCACCGCCGAGTGCAGTGGTCGCTCATGTTGGCGGTTGGAGGCTGCACCGCCTTCGCTCTTGCGACCGTGGCCGGATGACATACCAGGAAGGCAGGACGCTGATGAACTTCCGGTCCCTGGTATCTCCAGACGTATGGCGCGACCTTGTGGAACGCGGGCGTCGGCGAACGTTCCGACGTGGATCCGTGCTGCTGTGCCAAGGGGAGTCGCCAGACTCCGTTATCGCGCTGATCGACGGCCTGGTGAAGGTGGCGCAGATCAATGAGTGCGGAGTCGAACTGACCCTATCGCTGCGCGGGCCAGGTGAAGTGCTCGGAGAAATGGGCGCTTTGCTCGGACTGCCACGCTCGGCCACTGTCACCGCAGTTCGTCCGTGTACAGGGCTGGTTCTACCGGCTCACGCTTTCCGCGGCTACGTAGAGCGCCACCGCCTGGACACGGTGGTGTACCAGCTGACCGTGGCACGGCTGAACAGCCACGAACGCCTGCGAGCCGACCTCGCGCATCTGCCACGCGTGGCGCGCATGGCCCGAATCGTCAGTCACCTTGCGGACGAAATCGGCCACCCGCACGGCAACGACGGCTTGGTCGTGGAGTTGGGCATGGCTCGGACGGAGCTGGCCACGATGGTGTCGATGAGCCGCTCATCAGCACTTGACGCCCTCAGCCAGCTTCAGGCGGCAAGAATCCTCACACTCGGTCGCCGCTACCTGGTCATTAACGACGTCGCCCGTCTCAGGGCAGCCGCCCGGGACGAAAAACAGCTCCCCGACGGCATCGGCTGCGAGGGGGACGCAACCGTTATGTGACTCGGGCCACGACCGCACCGTCCAATTCTGGACCATCTCCACCCTGCTGCTCCACGAAGGTGGCATTCCGCCGCAATGTCGCGGCACAACACCTGACGAGAGGAACAGCAGATGTTGCCGTCATGGGAGCCGTTGTGGCCCTACCGAGCGGTACTGGCAGTGGACGCCCGCAACTTCAGCGCGCTGGACAGCAAGGGCATGCAACAGGTGAACGCCGACATGCAGCCGTTGCTGTCCGAGGCGCTCAGCGCCAGCAACGTGAGTGCTCACTGGGAGCGGCGGGTGTTCGGCCAGCATGCCGGCGACAGCTACGTCGCAGGCATGGACCCGGAGATCCTGCCCGCGCTGGTGGGGTGTTTCCCTGACGCTCTCCGGCAAACTCTAGCCCGCCGGAGAGCTGCTGCCCCAGCCAGCACGCCTCTGCAACTCAGGGTCAGCATCCACGTAGGGCCGCTACCCCACACCGGACTGGGCGTACCGATGGTGCACATCCACCGGCTTCTGGAGGATGACGCACTTCGCGCTCTGCTGAACCGAGCGAACCCGGAGATCACCAACACTGCAGTGATCATTTCGCAACGCGTCTATGAGGATGTCTTCGAAAGTGGCTGCCTCAACGGCGAAGTCCTGCCCGACCAGTTCATGCAGCACCTGGTGAAGGTGAAGAAGTTCGAGCAGCCGGCCTATGTCCACATTCCCGGCTTTGACTGGCGGCTTGCGGATCCGGACATCTTCGAACCCCTCGGAACCACAGACGCGGCCAATGGGCAGATGGCCCCTGCGCCCGGACCATCGCCTCAGCCGACTTCCCCGACCCCCGGCACGGTGAACTTCAGCCACTCGGGCGAGCACGGCACCCAGGCCTACAACCTCCAAGCCCACAACATCTTCGACACCGGACGGGGGCAGTGATGATCGACCACGAGGCGGGAAGGCAAGACCGCGCGAATCCCGAGTCACCATCGGCGGAGCCCGCGATGCCGCACGAGCCCGCAGGTTTCCCTACACCGCCAGAAGGCAGAGCGCGCAACGGCCAGTCCCACTCCAGTCCGGTGAACTTCACTCATTCCGGCAGGCACGGCATCCAGGCCTTTAACCTGCACCTGAACGGCGATCAGGTGATCCCCGTACCCATCACCGACAGCGACGCCGCCTACAAGGCGAGCCAGGAGGACCGGTTCGTCCCCCCACGTAACCCAGGCCAGTGGGTGGCCGCCTCCGAACTGCTGGAGAAATATGGAATCGTCGTACTCTGCGCAGCCCCAGGCGCCGGTCGACGCACGGCTGCTGTACGCCTGCTGCGTACGGCCACCAATCCTCCCTCTGCCCTCTTCGACCTCGACCCGGAATGGTCCAAGCCCTCGGTCCGCCCGCTGCCGGAAGAGACAGCGACGGGATACATCCTCGACCTCTCCGACCTTCCGGAGCAGCCAGACGACCGGCTCGGCACCGACCTGGTTGGCCATGGGGAGGGCTTGCGCAAGAAGAAATCCTTCATCGTCATCCTCGCCACGCCCACCGACTGGTATGGCCACTGGGCTGAACCCACGCTGCCTTTTACCGTCCGACTGGAGTCTCCCGACGCGAGGGCCCTCGTTGCCGCCGAATTGCGGGCTCATCATCGCGGTGATCGTGTGGCCTGGCTGGAGGAAAAGGCGTTTGCTGACATCTGGAAGGCCAACCCCTCCGCGCGTGCGGCGTGGCGTTTGGCCGACCGCCTCATCCTGGCATCCGGCCCCGAGCGGCTCCAGGCGATCGTCAACGAGTTCGGCGACTGGCACACCGAAATCGAAGACCTCCTCAGCCATGATCGGGCGAAGGTGAGCGACGCGCAGCTGCTGTCCACCCGGGTTACGGTCTGGGCCGGCGCCTTGCTGCACGGAGGCTTGCGCAGGTCCGTAATCAAGGCAGCCGACGGGCTCCTGTCGCAACTCGGCATCGGACGCGACGCTGCCAATGTGCTGGTCGACGCCACCACGTCGAGCCGACTGAGCGCCGCGAAGATTGTGCGCGATGGGGACCGGGCCTTTCATGACAAGAACATGGAAGGTCTCTCCGCAGCCATCCTTCGCCATCTGTGGGACGAGTTCCCCACCCAACGCGAACTTCTGCGCACGTGGGCCATCGGTATCGCCGCCGACCGCGCCATCCCGGAAGAGGACGCCCGCCAGGTCACCTCTGCGCTGCTGAAGCTGGCGGTGCACCGACATGACCGGGCCATCCTCGACGGTCTGGCGAGTGACCTCTGTGGCCCCCGGCGGGCCTTGGCCGTGGAGGTCCTGACCGAAGCAGCCGGGGATGCCGAGTTCGGTCGCTATGTCAGGGACCGCTTGCGCCAGTGGATGGATACCAGGGCCCCTTCGGACAACAAGGTTGACCTCGTCATCGAAATCTGCACAGGCAGCTGGGGCATCAGCCAGCCGGCCCTCGCGCTGACGCGTCTGGGCAAGGCTGCCGGCCATAAGGACTACGGCTCCGAGGCCGTCGTCCAGGCCTTCCAGCAGCTCACCCTGCGACGGCCCGAGCACGTGCGTAAGGCCGTCGACCAATGGCTCAGCGACGCCGAAAGTGAGCAAACCGACGAGGCTGTTCGCCGTCAGACTCTGCGTGCGTTCCTGGCCCTCGTTTCCAGCGACGAAGGAACAGACCTGGTCCTGAACGGTGTAGCCACGCCCGAGACTCGATTGCGCCTCGTTCGCGCGTGGCAAAATCTGCTGTCCACCGATGCCGCTGTAAAGGCGGTCGAAAGGCAACTATCCCGGTGGCAGGAGCGCTTCCAGGACGACCACGAGCGCCGGCAACCGGTCCTGGACTTACTCGCGGACATTTTCGCCCCGCCCAGCCGCCGCTCCGGCCTCGACGGGCTCATGGTGACGGAGGAATCGGCGATCTGTCCGTTCTGGCGGGACGTCTTGGAACGGGCCGCCTACCAATTCTGGACGTCCGAGGAGGCATCGACCTCTTGACGATCGACGGACCCGGCCCGTGGTGGAGCCGTCGTCGCAGCCGAATTCGGACCCAGTGGCCCACACGTCTGCCTGGTATCCGCTTCTGTGCCCGCGGCACACTCACCTACCGGGCACACGCCCCCACGAAGGCCAGCGGCTCAGCCTCCGCCCGACTCGCCCTGGATAAAATCGGCCGCAGCATCACCGAGCGTCACATGCCCGAACAGCTGACCACCGCACAGGAAAGTCTCACGCTCGCTGCGGCGTACTGGCACACGCCCGAGGACACCTCTGGCCTCTGGCTGCAGGCACACATCACCCTGGTGCTCACCGAGCAGGACGCGGATCGTGCCCAGAGATATCAGGACGCCTTACGCGAGGTGACGCTCCAGCTCGACCAGGAACAAGAACGCCGAGAACGGTTCAGACAAGCGGTCTTGGATAAACCGGACGCGACGCGCATCTGGTGGCTCGACCGCCACTTGGAGGATCTCGACTCCCTCGACTGGGACATCTTCAACAAGAAGATCCTCCCGCTGGTCGGCGCAACCGACGACATTCAGTCCAAGGCCGAACGGATCGCCCAAACCGTCCTGTACCTCTGGAAAGAGCTGGGCGACAACCCAGGGCGGCATGCACGCTTCACCGCCACGGTGCGCACCGTCCTGGACCAGATGGGGTGGAGCGACGCGATTGCCTGGCTGACACCGGATGCGTCCTCGACCGCTGATCCGCCCGTAAGCGTCCGCAGTGACGGAGAAGAGCGGCGCCCCGTTGCTGAGGCGGGGACGGACCGATGAAGCTACCCGCCTTGCGCTGGCTGCTCGACCCGGCGACCAGTCTGCTGGCCGTGCGGCTTTGTGCTCAAGAAGGAGGCTGCATGTCCTATGACGCGGCTTGGAGGCTGGCCCGGGTAACGCGCCATCCCGACGATATGGTGTACCGGCACCACGGACACCTCGCTGAGGACACACCCGACGAAATGCAGTAGTCGGGTTTCGGCGTGGGGGCGACTCACCTGTTCGTCCCCCAACGCTGGGAAACTTGCGTGAAGCCATGTGAGCTCTCACAGGTCTTTGACCTGGAGTTTTGGTTAATTTCACTGTGGGTGCGCGGTGGTCGGTCCCGCGCTGCTGGGCTTCGTGGTGCGCAAAGGAGGCGTGCGGTGCTGGCGGGCCCCGGCCCTCCCGGGTCGCAGCCCGGCACCGAGGAGCGCGCCCTCGGCGAGGTGAATGTGAGATCCGCAGCCCGTCCCACTATTACATCAGTGGTGTATGCTGCCAGTGTAATAAAATGCAGATGGGGGCTCGGGTATGGCTTGGAAGATCGTTGTGGTCGAGCCAGCTCTTTCGTGGCTTCACGATCTGCGCAGGACTGACCGCGACACCCTGATCCAGGTCAGCCAGGCCGTCACTGCCCTCCAGGAGGAAGGTCCGGCGCTGGGCCGGCCTCTGGTGGACACGATCAAGGGCTCGGTGCTGTCGAACCTCAAGGAGCTCCGCCCCGGCTCCGCAGGGGCCACGGAAGTGCGGTTGTTGTTCGTGTTCGATCCGGACCGGCAGGCTGTGATCCTGACTGGTGGCGACAAGGCTGGCAACTGGTCCGGCTGGTACCGCCTTGCGGTACCCCAGGCGGAGCAGGCGTACGCGGAACATCTCAAGCGAATCGACGGAGAGGACGGGGCACGATGACTGATCACCTCAAGGACCCGCAGGCCGTCTCCTGGGAGGATCTGGCGGAGGAGTTCTCCTTCACCGACGCGGAGAAGGAGAAGATCCAGAAGGGGGCACAGGCGTTGGTCCTGGCCTCCCGTGTCCACCGTCTCGCCGAATTGCGGAAGCGGCAGCACACCACACAGGTCCAGGTCGCCGAAGTCATGGGTGTCACCCAGGCCCGCGTCTCACGTATCGAGAAGGGCCAACTGGAGCGCAGCGAGGTCGACACCCTGGCTGCCTATGTCAAGGCGCTCGGCGGCAAGCTGAAGATCGTCGCCGACTTCGGTGATGAGACCTACGTCCTCGGCTGACCCGACGTGCAAGTGACCCACAACAGCCCCGGTCGGACCTGGTATCCCACTCATTGGCTCGGCACGTTGGTCGGCGCCGCTCATGGCGGAGTGTGACGGCGGTTGCTGTTGTCTGCCGCCGTGCCCGCCCACTTTCCGGCGGTGCCATGCTGACCGAACGATTGCCGCTTCGGCGAGGTCGGAACGGGGGAGTGCTCGGAGCGGTGAACTCTGCGAGGCGCTGGAAAGGTGGTGCAGCGAACGCTGCACCATCCCCGATGGAGCCGGATCGAGTAGGAAGCAACCGGATCGAAACGGGGGTGTAATTCGGGCGCTTCGGTAAAGCCGCAGGTGAGAGGCGTCACGCTTTTGGGTTCGAGTCCCACCCGCCCCACCCAGCGTCCCCGGGCAGAATCGTCATGGCCTGGGGAAACGCGTTTTCCGGGGCGTTTTTGCGTGCAGCGTTCGCCGCACGTAGGTGCAGCGAACGTGAGGCTTCGGTCCTTCAAGCAGATCTCGCGCGCGGCTGTGAGCTTGCCCGACGGGCAGCAGACGCTGTCCTCATGCCGATGCCAGTTCTCGTGGGCGGTGACCTGCCCACGCGCCAGGTCGAGGCGCTCGAAGCCGCTGGCGTGACCGCCCGTGTACTGCTGGGGGGTGGCAGTGCCCAGCAGCACGGGCTACTCGTCCTCGCTGGCGAAGACCAGGAAGGCTGAGGCGGAGCCGGCCGCCAGGTCCCGGGCTCCGGGGCGGCCCAGGCGTCTCCCGGTCGGTCAGAACGCCTGCATGTACACCCGGGTTGTGTCGCGGTCCAGTTCGAGGACGTGGATCTCGATCCACTGGACTTCGCTCCGGCGGCTGTCCCCCACGCGGGGCGGGCAAACCCCGGCCCAACGGACACCTTTCTCGCTCTGGGGCTCGGCGAGGCCGAGGTGTCCGAAGAGTTCGGTGGGGGCCGGGAGGTCCTGGTTTCTGGTGCGCAAGGGCTTCTCGGGACGCAGGTCCTCCGCTACCCGCACCGCGGTCCTCTCGTCGGTTACGAAAGAGAGCAGGTAGATGTCCTCCTGCGGATTGATCTGCACGGCGCCCTTTACCTCTGTTGCGCTCTCGGGCACCGCCACCTTCATGAACGCTGATGCCTCCGGGGCGCCCATGTCCTTTCCCCAGTGCGAGGCGCGCTCGTCCGTCGTCCGGTGATCATCCTCGCCGGCACTCGAACAGGAGGTGAGCAGCATGGCGGCCACGAGGGCCGCGAGCAGTCGTGGCCGCAGGGCAGATCCGTTGTTCACCGGTTCTCCTCGTCGCCGCGCGAGACGTCCCCGCGGGACCCTTCGCGCCCAGGGTCCGCCGGTGTCACCCCGGGGGCTGAGCCACTGTTCAGATCCTGGGTGCAGGTGCTGCTGCTACCGCGCATGTCGAATTCCTGGGCGAAGCCCACTCTGTGCAGGTGCCCCATGTCGTCGTCGGGAATGGTGACACCACCGGGGAACGTCGTCGATTTTCCGGAGTCCCAGTTGTACCGGTCCCATACGTTGACCTGGTAGTCGAGCGAGACCTGTGGCTTGCCGCCGCCGCCCGGACTGACGGTGACCATGCCCGAGACGTTCTGCTGGTGCGACCCGACCGCGTGGAACCATTCGTCCTCCCCGAAGGTCCGCCCGATTGCCTGGCTTTCCACGGAAACGACGACCGTCCTGTCGCCGCCGGCCTTCTCGAACTCATCGAGGGCCTTCTGACGCCATGCTTCCTGGTTCTCGGTGATGTGAAGCGTGCCGACGTCGGTCCGGAACCCGGAATCGTCGTGCAGGATGCGGTGGGCGGGGCCCCGTCCACCGCAACCGGGCGGGGCGGGCGGTGAGCCGAAGTGGTTGAGGGCATGGCTGCCCGGGGCAGCCATGCCCTCCGTGCGTGCGGTCGGGATCAGTCGGTCAGGTTGCCCATCTTCCACACGGTCATGGACGTGATGACGCTGCCGTCACCGAACAGCCGCAGGCCGAGGGAGTCCTGGCGGAAGGGATAGGCGCGGGTGGTGATGGACTTGTGGGAGTTCGCGTAGGCCTCGATCATCGAGCGGTCGAGGAACACGTCGAGGGTCAGGGTGCCGCCCGAGAGGGTGAGTGGCCCCTTGTGGATGCCGAAGTCGGGCTCGGCGCTGGAGTAGTTCCCTGATCGGGACCGGTCGACCCCCAGCTGTCCCGCGGGGGCGTCGTAGAACAGGCGGGTGCGTTCCTCGTCTCCGGGGCTGCGGAGAACGTCGAGGCCGAAGGTGTCGGCGGTGCCCCGCTCCATGGTCAGCTTGATGTGGAGCATGTTGCCCTTGACGGTCGCCAGGCGGGTGTTGGCGTCGTTGACGGACGTCGGCGCCGTGATGTCAAGGAGCGGTGCGCCGGCGTGGAGGCGGGAGACCTCCTCCACGGGGCGGAAGCCGAGGTCTCCGTCGGGCCGCATGTTCAGTTCGATGGGGAGCCCCGCGTTGTGGGCCCAGCCGGCGTCGTAGTGGGCGCGTTCGGTGCGCCGGTCCTGGGCGATGCTGAAGACGAGGGAGCGTCCCTTGGCGTCGACGGTTCCGCTGGGGCCGGTGAAGTGGTCGCCGTAGTCCATCAGCTTGGGCTGGGTCGTGTCGGGTGTCCATCGGCGGGCGCCGGCGTCCCAGGTGCCCACCCAGTAGTAGACGAACTTGCTGCTGTACTCGCCGGGGCCTGCGGGGAAGGCCGGGTTGACGAGCAGTGCGCGGCGCTGGCGGCCCTGTGCGTCCTTGCCGATGGGCAGGAAGGTGGGGAGTTCCCAGACCTGGCCGGTCTTGGGGTGGGCTGCGACGTCGCCGACCATCAGGGGGCCCGAGTAGGTCCAGTCGGTGAGGTTCTTGGAGGTGTAGAGGAGGGCGGTGCCGCCGATGTCGGTGCCCGAGGTGTTCTGGACGCCGGAGCCCATCAGCTGGAACCAGGTGTCTCCCTCCTTCCAGACGAAGGGGTCACGGAAGTCGCCGTAGCGGACCTTCCGTCCGGCACCCACGGCCAGGTCGGCGGTCTGGCTGGTGACCAGGGTGGGGTGCATCTTCCACTCGACCAGGTCGGGGTCACTGGGGTCGACGGGGCGGGCGAGACCGGTTGCCTGGTTGGGGCGCTGGGCGTCGTTACCGGCCGTGAACAGCAGGACGGGCACCCCGTTCTCGTCGAGGGTCGAGTCGCCGGACCAGACACCGTCGGGTGCCACGCTGTCGGCGGTGGGGACGAGGGCGTCGGGCAGGTCCTTCCAGTGGACCAGGTCCTCGCTGACCGCGTGGCCCCAGCCGATGTTGTGCCAGTAGGGGCCGTGGGAGTTGTGCTGGTAGAAGAGGTGGTACCTGCCGTTGACCTGGATGGGGGCATGGGGCTCGTTCATCCAGTGGTTGGGTGCGGTGAAGTGGTAGCCGGGACGGTAACGGTCACCGTCGTAGCGTGAGCGGTCCATGGCCATGCGGGCTCGGGGAATGCTGCCGCCGCCGAAGGACTGCAGATCCTTGGTGTGGCTCGCCGTGACGGCCGCGGGGGTGAGTGGGTCGGTGTGGACCTTCACTTCGTCGATCAGGCCGTTGAACATGTTCACGGCGAACGTGCCGTTGATGATGGCGGGCTGGTTGTGGCGCCCGATGATCAGGGGGACGTCGGCCTTGGCCAGACGTGCACTGGTGGGAATGGTGGTCCGGGCGACCTGCGTGCCGTTCAGGTACAGCCTGATGGCACCCTCGCCCGGCGCGAACACGGCGGCGAGATGAGCCCACTTGCCGGCGGCCAGAGCAGCAGCCTTGGGCACCTTCGTCTCGTACCAGCTGTCACCGGTCCCGATGCCGAACTCCCACACCCCGTGCCGGCCGACACCGAGGGAGAAGCCGCGCTTCGCGTTCTTGTCCTGCTGGTTGACGATGGCGGAGGGCTTGTCCTCGTCGCCCCATTCGAAGGCGCGGGGGGCGACCCAGCCTTCCACGGTCAGGCCGTCGGTGGGGAGTTGCGTCTGGGACGCGGCGCGGGTGACCCACGTGGAGTAGCCGTCGAACAGGAGGGCGCCGGAGAGGACGCCTTCCTCTTCGCGTCGGGTGCGCCAGAGGGGGGCGCTGTCCGGCTTGTCCACCGCGTCGTTGAAGACGTAGCTGATGGGGTCGGCGGCCTGGCTGACCTGCTCGGTGGTCGTGGTGCCCTTGCCCTCCGCGAAGTCCCAGTAGGCGGCGAGACCTTCCTGCGTGGGGTCGGGTGCCTTGTCGGTGCCGACGCGGACGTCGTCGAGGTTGATGTGGCCCCAGCCCCCGGTGGCCTTGTCGACGAGGGTGATGCGCAGTTGCTCGCCGAGGTGGATGCGTGCGTCCCAGGTGACCCGGCGGTAGGCCTCGTCGTCGGTTCCGGTCGCCTTGTGGAGGACGGTGCCGTCGAGGGTGGTGAGGGCGGCGTACAGGTCGTTGTCGTTGCGGCCGCCGGAGAGCAGGATGCTGACCATCCCGGTGCCGGTGAGGGTGAACGGTTCGGATGTCACCGTCCCGGTGGGGGTGTCGCTGCCGGAGGCGAATCCCCACAGGTGGCGGGTGCCGGCCTGGTTGAAGCAGCAGCCCCAGCCCCAGCCGGCCTTGTCGGTGACCGCACCGTCGAAGGCGGTTCCGGTCGTCGTCCAGCCCTTGAGATCGCCGGACTCGAAGCCCGGATTCGACAGGCCGGCCACGGAGGGCGCGGGGTCGGTGCCGACGCGGACGTCGTCGAGGTTGATGTGGCCCCAGCCTCCGGTGGCCTTGTCGACGAGGGTGATGCGCAGTTGCTCGCCGAGGTGGGTGCGTGCGTCCCAGGTGACGCGGCGGTAGGCCTCGTCGTCGGTTCCGGTCGCCTTGTGGAGGACGGTGCCGTCGAGGGTGGTGAGGGCGGCGTACAGGTCGTTGTCGTTGCGGCCGCCGGAGAGCAGGATGCTGACCATTCCGGTGCCGGTGAGGGTGAACGGTTCGGAGGTCACCGTCCCGGTGGGGGTGTCGCTGCCGGAGGCGAATCCCCACAGGTGGCGGGTGCCGGCCTGGTTGAAGCAGCAGCCCCAGCCCCAGCCGGCCTTGTCGGTGACCGCACCGTCGAAGGCGGTTCCGGTCGTCGTCCAGCCCTTGAGATCGCCGGACTCGAAGCCCGGATTCGACAGGGTGGTTCCGGCCGCGCCGGCGGTGTGCGTCGCCAGGGGTGCCGTCAGGCCGAGGCAGATCGTGAGCGCGAGCAGCAGGCGCAGCAGGGTGCTCCTGCTCGTCCGCGCGGGTTTCGCTGGAGAGCGGGTTCGCATACGAACCTCCGGTGATGTGGGGTGAGGTGCGGGGATTGGGGGATTGGCGGGACGCCGCCCGGGGACGCGCGGGGTCCCGGGGAGACTTGCTCCGGGCCGCCGGTCGGGGGAGGAACGGAGGTGCCGGCATCGGGGCTGGTGGGGCCGTGGTCTCCGACGGTCCGGTCGGCGGTCCTCCTGTGGACCGGTCGCCGACCGGGGCGTCGACGCTGAAGGCGGTGACGGTGAAGGCGGTGAGGGTGGTGGGACGTTCCCACCCTCCGCCGACCGGTCCTTGGGTGACCGACCATCACCTGACGCCGTGTTAATTCGATTTGCCCATCGGTCGGCATGGTTCGCGCGTCGTCTCCGCTAAAGCAAGGGCTAACGCACACGGATTTCGATTCCACACCCCTCCCGGGCCCGCAAAAGGCGCATAAGGGCGCCGTTACGCAGGCGAGATGTCCGGGGTGTTGACAGCGCATGACGGGTGCCGCAATCTCGTCACACCTTGCTAATCCGATTTAGCTTAACGGGGCTGATCCTCTGATGTCCGAGCGCCGCGTGACCATGGCCGACGTCGCCCGCAAGGCGGGCGTCTCGCCGACGACCGCGTCGTTCGCCCTGTCCGGCCGGACCGACATGCGCATCTCCGACGCCTCCCGCGAACGTGTGCTTCGAGCGGCTCGGGAGCTGGGCTACCGCCCGAACGTCACCGCCCGCAGCCTGCGGACGAAGTCCACCCAGACCATCGGGCTCGTGTCGGATCAGATCACCACCACGCCGTTCGCCGGTGACGTGATCCGCGGCGCCATGGAGGCCGCCCGGGAACGGGACCACCTGCTGTTCATCACCGAGGCCGGCGGCGACCGTGCCGCCGAGTCCTCACTCGTCCACGCCCTGCTGGACCGCCAGGTCGACGCGGTGATCTACGCATCCATGTTCACCCGGTACGTGACCCCGCCCAAGGAGCTGTTCGGGCGCCGAGTGGTCCTGCTGAACTGTCTGGCCCCCGGCTTCGACGCGCCTTCCGTGGTCCCCGACGAGTTCGAGGCCGGACGGGACGCGGCCCGGGCCCTGATCGCGGCCGGTCACACCGAGGCCATCTGGGCGATCGGCGGTCATCAGGCCGTGCCGGCCACCCCGGAGGGGATCGTCGCCGGCAACGAGCGTATGCGCGGTCTGGAGGAAGTCCTCCGGGAGGGCGGCGCACGCCTGGACGGTGTCGTCGAGTGCGACTGGGACACGCTCGACGGCTACCGCGAGGTGACCGCCCTGCTGGCGGCGGGCCACAGGCCCCGCGCCCTGGTGTGTCTGGCCGACCGGGTGTCCCTCGGCGCCTACCAGGCCCTCGGTGAGGCAGGTCTCTCCGTGCCCGGTGACGTGTCGGTCATCTCGTTCGACGACCAGGACATCGCCTCCGTCCTGCGTCCGGCGCTCACCACGCTTCGGCTGCCGCACTACCAGCTCGGGCACCTCGCCATGGAGTTGATCCTCCGGACGGGTCCGCTCGAAGCACTCGTGCACCGCGTGCCGATGCCTCTTCAAAGCCGTGCCTCCCTCGCCGCGCCCACCAGCGGCTGATACCGGCACCGAAAGACAGCCGTCCCGCCGCCCGCACCGACGATTTTGGGGCGGGGGACGGGACGGCCACCAAGAACAGCGACCGTCGCAACCGGTCGCCGAGGGCGGGCCCTGCAAGGCCCGTCTCAGTGAGATGGAGGAACCTCATGCTGTTCAGAACACGACGC